>JANRLF010000008.1:5000-708119 GCA_033762815.1 Chitinophagales bacterium
CAATTGGGACTGCAAATATGCGAGCATTCCTCCACACTACCAAATAATTTTTTGAAAAGTTCGACTGTATTCTACAGAAAAATACAAACCCCCTGATTATCAACACGTATTTTTTCTTGCTGAAGCTCTCTTTTATGCATCAATCGTTTCGGCACAGGGCTTGTTCATATTGTATAAGGATAAGAAATGAGGGAATTGAAATGAGGTATCATCCTGTAGTATCAACGGTATTGGCCTTGATTGGCTATGATCAAGACACACGAAAACTGGAAGTAGTTTTCCGAAGTGGCTCCATATATCTATATATAGATGTCCCGAGCCGGCTTTGGAAAGAGTTGCTTGCCGCCGATTCTAAGGGCAAGTATTACAACCAGTTTATTAAAGACAAATTTGAATTTATCAAAAAAGAACGCGCAGCATAAAATTGGTGCAGCATTTGCATAGCTCTCGTTACTGCCTACCTACCATACGTTTTTAAAAATGGATAAACGATGAAAAAGGCTACGAAGTTTGCGGGGCTGTTGATAGTAATGGCACTATGGGTAATGATGATTGCTGGCTGTTCATCGGCAAGGGTATATACCGATGCCGTGGAAGGAATAGACTACACCAAATACAAAAGCTACGCCTGGCTACCTGTGCGTAAGGACACTTCCGGCAAAATGTACAACAATGACATTGTAATCCAAAACTTACAAAAGGAAGTAAACAGTGAACTGAAGGAAAGGGGCTACCTGACCAATGCAAAAAAACCCGACCTGCTGGTGCTGCTCCACCTTAACTATACAGAGGTAAAAGACACGCAAACTTATCCTTTGTACGGTTCATACAATTACTATTACCCCACTTACATACCTACCAATTATGGAGTGGTGTATTACTATGATTACAACACCGTGACGCAGATATATGGATACGGCCAAGAAGAAATCAACTATACTGAGGGCAAGGTGGTGGTAGATATAATAGAAGCAAAGACCAAAAAGCTGATTTGGCGTGGTTGGTCAGAAAGGGAAATATATCCGGAAACAGTGAGTGCGGACTTAACCCAAGATGTGCAGAGTATTTTCAACAAGTTTCCCGTGAAGAAGGTGAAGACCTTGCAATAGGCCTAGGTTCTCCACATTCTTTCCACCGTATGTTTTCGCCAGTTCTTTTTCATACCCTAATTGCTATATTTGTTGAAAATTGCAGGGTTTATGAAATTCGTCGTATCCACTTCCGCTTTGCTAAAGCAGCTACAGCTAGTTAGCGGTGTTATTGGCAGCAGTACCGTGTTGCCCATTTTGGAAAATTTCCTGTTCGATATTAGCAAAGGCAAATTGACCATTTATTCCACCGATTTGGAAACGTCCATGTCCACGGCATTGCAGGTTGAAGCAAAAGAAAATGGCAAAGTAGCCATTCCCGCAAAGATTTTGTTGGATACCTTAAAGACGCTGCCCGAACAGCCGCTAGCCTTCAACATAGATGACGAAAGCTATGCTGTGGAAATAAAAACGGAGAATGGAAAGTATAAACTTTCAGGTGAGAATGGTGACGACTTTCCAAAAATCCCAGTAGCGGAGAACGTGACCAACTTGCATATGCCTGCATCGGTACTGGCTAAGGCTATTAGCAAAACCTTGTTCGCCGTAAGTACCGACGAATTGCGCCCTGCAATGACGGGGGTTTATTTTCAGCTCAACCCCGAAGGGACCACTTTTGTGGCAACCGATGCCCATAAACTAGTGCGCTACAGGCGCAGCGATGCCCGCAGCGAAAGTAGCGCAGCCTTCATCGTTCCAAAAAAAGCACTGAACCTTTTAAAATCGGCCTTGCCAAATGACGATACTACGGTAAATATATCTTACAATAACTCCAACGCATTTTTCAGTTTTGAGGAAGTGAACCTTATCTGCCGCCTGATTGATGCCCGGTACCCTGACTATAATGCCGTAATACCTATTGACAACAGTAGCCGATTGAGCATTGCAAGGGGCGATATGCAAAATAGCCTTAAACGGATTGCTATCTATTCCAACAAAACCACCAACCAAGTGGTATTGAAATTGGCGGGCAGCGAACTTCAAATCAGCGGCCAGGATTTGGATTTCTCCAACGAAGCGAACGAGCGCCTCAACTGCAGTTATGATGGGGCCGATATGGAGATAGGCTTCAACGCTAAGTTTTTGATTGAGATATTAAATGTGCTGGATAGCGACGAGGTAAATTTCGAACTTTCAAGCCCTAACCGTGCAGGTGTAATAGTGCCCACCGATAAGGATGACAATGAAGATGTACTGATGCTGGTAATGCCTGTAATGCTGAACAGTTGAGCATTGTTGATTCTTGCTTGCAATTAAACTTTCTGCATGCAGCATCCGTTATTGCATGCAGTCAATCTTCCTCAATAATGATTTATGAAAATAGGCATTGTATGTTACCCCACCTACGGGGGTAGTGGCGTAGTGGCAACCGAACTTGGTAAAGCCTTGGCCGATAAGGGCCACAGTGTTCATTTTATATCATACAAGCAGCCTTTCCGCATCGATTTTTTTAGCAGCAACATGTACTACCATGAGGTGAATATCAGCAATTATCCTTTGTTCGATTATGCGCCTTATGAAACCGTATTAGCCAGCAAGCTAGTTGATGTAATAAAGTATGAAAAGCTGGATTTGGTGCACGTACACTATGCCATACCCCATGCATCTGCTGCTTATTTGGCAAAGCAAATTTTGAAGGAACAAGGTATCCATATACCGGTAGTAACTACCCTACATGGTACCGATATTACCCTAGTGGGCAAGGATGCCACTTTCGCACCAGTGGTGACTTTCTCCATCAACCATTCCGATGGGGTTACCGCAGTTTCGCAAAACCTGAAGGAAGATACCTTGCGATACTTCAAGGTGGAAAAAGAAATAGAAGTGATTCCCAACTTCATCGACTTCGACCGCTTTTCGAAAACAAACAAGGAACACTTCAAGAAAGCTATAGCTCCTGAAGGTGAGCGCATCCTAATCCACATTTCCAATTTCAGAAAAGTGAAGCGTGTAAGGGACGTGATTTTGATTTACCAAAAGGTGATAGAGCAAATACCGGCAAAGTTGCTTTTGGTAGGAGATGGCCCTGACCGTACCAATGCCGAACAGCTTTGCCGCGAACTAGGCATTTGCAATGGCATCCGTTTTCTAGGCAAACAAGACGCAGTGGAAGAACTTTTGGCTATTTCCGACCTATTTCTAATGCCTTCCGGTAGCGAAAGTTTTGGCTTGGCGGCGTTGGAAGCCATGGCTTGTCAAGTACCCGTCATTTCTTCCGATATAGGCGGTATTCCGGAAATCAACGTCCATGGGGTAACAGGGTTCATGAGCAGTGTTGGCGATGTAAAAGATATGGCCCGAAACGCTATTTTCATATTGAGTAGCGAAGAGCGGTTGCAACAATTCAAAGCCAATGCTTACCAACAAGCCCAAAAGTTTAAGTTGGAAAATATCCTGCCCATGTACGAGCGCTTTTATGAAAAGGTAATAGAAGGTATTAAAGAGCCGGTAGCTTGAGTTAGCGCGAGATGGTGTAGCCAATACCCAATTTAAATGCTATTGGCCTTATGTCATACCCTTCATAAAAGCTGCCGCTGTATTGTACCCCAAATGTGCCATGTAGACCCGATAAGTTACCAAACGTAAGCGCCGCCTCTATGCCCGGCACAATTTCCCTTGCCAGCCTAGTACCATTTTCGCCAAAACGATATTGCTCCACGTCCCTGTCACCATTATCCTTAGTGACTATACGGGTTTTGGTAATGCCAGCAAAACTGATTACCGGTCCAGCCCTAAATGACAATTTCGGCCTGGCATAAATTTGCAGAAAGAGCGGCAGTTCAAAATAGTCTACCGTATAGAATGTTTTTATCCTTACGTCGGTAATGTCGTTTTGCTCGAATATCCACCAACCCTTGGGCGTATACACCATGCCAGAGCCAATACCTACCAATGGATGGAAGCGGTAATCGACCAAAATACCCACATATGCGCTACTTTTCGGCAACACTGCCCCTGAGTAACTTGGGAAGATATCTTCGGTGGCATCTATCCCTTCCCGCAGGGAGCGCGCACCTACCCCTACCACCGGGCTATTGAGATACCCAGCCATGAATTCAAAATTCACTTTTCTAAAGGTGGATGGCTCCTGTGCTCTCAGCGATAAAGAAAGAATCGAAATGGCTGATATTAGGATAACTTGGCGCATATATTGGTGGTTGAGTAAAGATAATTTCAAAATTGATATTAGCGTTTTCACCATGCAAGATTTGTGCCAGTCAAAATCCTATTTCCTACATTACCACGATTTGAAAATTAGCTATATTTACTAACACATGGACAGCATAGACTTTGAAAAAATCATTAGTATAAATCCGCAAATCAGGTTTGGGAAACCATGTATTGTTGGCACCCGTATAGCGGTTTCTGATATTTTGCAATGGCTCGCTTCGGGTATGACCAATGAAGAAATCCTGGCAGATTATCCTGAACTTACCCTTACAGCCTTACATGCAGCCTTAGCATTTGCTGCTAAAAGAGATAATATCTCCCGCATTATCGCAGCATGAAGTTATTATTAGATGCAAATCTTTCGTGGCGGCTAATTAAGGCCCTTCAACCACACTATCCAGATTCATTACATATTAACCAAACAAACCTAGTTTTCTTCTAGTCGATTTCAAAGAATCCCGACATGGAGTTTTCAGGACGGGGACCCATCAAGCTGAAGGTGCCGGTAAAGCGTTTTTCGTTCGCCTAGCTTAAGCAGAAGCCGAACATAAAAACGCGAGGCACCGAGGCTTTGATGGGTGGGCTGAATACTCCGTCGGGGAGCTTTCTTTGCCAAGCTTTCTTTTGCGGAGAAAAGAAAGCGGGTGGAATGGAATGCCCGTTATTGTGAGGATATCCCCCCAAAGAGGTTTTCAAGTAATTTGACCCTTCTTTTGTATAGAATACCTTGGGGTATTGGAAATCTATACCCCCCATCATTAAAACTGGACACCGGCCCCGCCGGTGTGCTTATCTTTTACATCCGGCTAAGCTTGCCAATTAATAGAAGCCATATTTTTGCATTATCCAATCCTATCGGTTTATGAAAAAGCTAATGTTCGTTATTGCCGCCTGTTCATTACTAGGGCTCAATTCCTGCCTCGTTTCAAAAAAGAAACTGAAAATGGAAGAGGCCAAAGGCAAACAATTGGGTATGGAAAAGGAAGAACTGCAATCAAAGTTGGATGCCCAAACCAAAGTAAATGTTGACTTGGATGCCATCAACAAAGAATTGAAGGATGCCAAATATAGCTTGGAGAAGGACACCACTGACTGCGGTACTGCCCTACGCGATGCCCTAAAAAAATACGGCGACCTGAACAAACTCTACGACGAAACCAATACAAAAAGCAAGAAAGACTTGGCCAACTCCGCTAACCAAAACCAACAGTTGCAATTGCAGCTACAGGATAAGCAACGCCAACTGGATGCCAAAGAAGATTCGCTGAACGCACTGAGCCAACAATTGGCGGAAAGGGAGAAGCGGGTAAATGAATTGCAGGACTTACTGAACAAAAAGGACGAGGCCATCAACGGGTTGAAAAAGCGCATAGAAAATGCCTTGCTGGGCTTCAATAAAGATGAATTGAGCGTGGAAGTTCGCGACGGTAAGATTTACGTATCGCTGGCCGAACAGTTGTTGTTCAAATCGGGCAGTACGGCAGTTGATCCTAAAGGCCGAGATGCCCTAAACAAGCTGGCAGCAGTGCTGGAAAAGCAAAGCGATATCGATATTATGGTAGAAGGCCATACCGATAATGTACCCATTAGCACGGCTGCTATTAAGGATAACTGGGACCTAAGCGTATTGCGTGCCACCTCTATTGTGCGCATTTTGACCGTGGACAATAAAATCGATTCCAAAAGAGTAGTGCCATCTGGAAGGGGCGAATTTGTGCCCAAATCTGCCAACACTACCAAAGAGGGACGTGCCTTAAACCGCCGTACCGAAATCATCCTATCGCCCAACTTGGACGAAATCTTTAAGATTTTAAACGATAGCGGAAAGTAATCTTAGGCTGTAGGCGTAAGTATTGTTTTAAGATATCGTTCATCCGATTTCGTGTATTTGCGAAACCTGGCCAAGCTCGCAATAATAAACAACGCCCCAGTAACTATTGGTGTAATGATTGAAATTACATTGAACCAACTAAAAAAGTAAATAGCTATAACTCCTATTGTAATTGTGATTAAGGGAACAAACATTACAAACCTCATTAAGTATGGTATAATCGCAAAAGCTGAAATCCGCACATTAACTTCTACCAGAACCTTTCGATCAATTTGATAATACACCCCTTCATAATATGGTTGAATTGAAGGAGCAAAGAGGTTGAATACGTGCACCCGTTCAATATGAAATTGGTTATCCTTAATACTGCCAAAGTAGCGCTTTCCCATATCTGCCCACATATACCCTTTCTCAATTGGGCTTGTGACTAGGGATAGTTTTTCATTTACTAAAGCAAGGGGAAGGATGGTCTCAATAGTGTACGTTCTAACTTTGAAGCCCTTAATATATCGTTCGGTTATTAGAAACATGATGGTAAGTAAAGCTAATTAATCAATGGGGAAAACAACAAGTAACACCTTATCTTTGCTGGCTCACTATAGATAAATGCCCTTAGACCAAATAGATGTTGATTACGAGGATGAGCCAAAGAGCAAGGAAATGCCCTTGGTGGAACATATCGAAGAGCTGCGGGGCCACATCGTCCGTTCGGTAATAGCGGTTTTCGTACTGGGCATAGGCGCCTTCTTGATGAAGAGCTTCATTTTTGGGACGGTTATTTTTGGTCCCATCCACGATTGGTTCCTTACTTATCGCGGGTTTTGTTGGCTGTCGCGCAATATCGTAGGCGACGAAAGCATGTGTATCCATATTGGCGATGTGGACTTACAGAACACCCAAATGACAGGGCAGTTCATGACCCATCTGGAAGTGTCCGTATGGACAGGCGTTATCTTGTCTTTCCCTTACATTGTTTGGGAATTCTGGCGATTTATAAAGCCTGGGCTTAGCCGTCGCGAAATCAGCTACACACAGGGCATCGTTTTCTTTACCTCCCTCCTCTTTTTTCTGGGGGTATTGTTTGGCTACTTCTTGTTGGTACCTACTGCAGTACAGTTTTTGGTCAACTATCAAGTAGACCCTAGCGTGGCCAACCGTATTGATATAAGCAACTACATTTCTTTCATGGTAGGCATGGTGTTCACCTGTGGCATCGTTTTCGAACTGCCAATGATGGTGTATTTCCTTTCGAAGTTGGGCCTGCTTACCCCTGCTATTATGCGCAGCTCAAGGCGGTATGCGGTGGTAATTTTGGTAATTGTGGCAGCGGTGGTCACCCCTGGTTCCGATCTCGGTTCATTGGTGCTGGTGTTTATGCCCCTTTACATGTTATATGAAGTGAGTATCTTTGTTTCAGCCCGGGTAGAACGCGATAGGGAACAACAAGGCCTTGCTTAACATTATAATACTATGGACACATTGCTCAAAATAGGCATTGGTGCCGACCATGCTGGATACGAATTTAAAGAGGCCATTATTGCCACTTTGGAAGCAAAAGGCTTTTCGGTAAAAAACTTCGGCACCTATACCGCCGATTCCGTTGACTATCCTGACTATGTACATCCATTGGCTGATGCCATTGAAAGCAATGAACTGGATTTGGGCATTCTTATTTGTGGTAGTGCCAACGGGGTGTGCATGACGGCCAATAAGCACCAAGGGGTGCGGGCAGCACTTGCTTGGACGGAAGAGATTGCCGAGCTGGCCCGAAAGCACAACAATGCCAATGTTATTTGCCTACCTGCTCGGTTTGTAAGCCTCGATTTGGCCCAGCGAATGGTGGAAGTATTTATCAATACCACTTTTGAAGGCGGCAGACACCAAAACAGGGTAGATAAAATCAGCTTGCAAAGGGGATAGTAGAACTTTCGCCCTCATAAAATCGTTTTATTACTGAAATAAGATTGTATGCTCTTTATATCGGACAAGGCCAAATCGCAAATAGAAAAAATCAAAGAACGGGACCACTTGACTGACCAGCATTTCGTACGGGTTTCCGTATTGGCGGGAGGCTGTTCTGGCTTTACCTACGATATGAAGTTTGACAACGAACCGCGACAAGGCGATCAGGTTTTTGAAGACAAAGGCATCAAATTGGTTACTGACTTGAAAAGCTTTCTATACGTTTTCAATACCACCCTTGATTTTTCAGACGGCCTCGAAGGAAAAGGCTTTCATTTTATCAATCCCAATGCCAGCCGTACCTGCGCCTGTGGTGAAAGCTTTGCCGTTTAGGCCTTTGCCCTATTCCTCCTGCGAATTAAAAATATCCCGTTCACTATCAGCAAGGCCAAAGCCAATAGATACAGCCAATTTTTCGCAATAAAACTTCTACTTTCCGCCGACGATTTCAGTTCCTTAGCTTCCAAATCATTGGGGTACTTTGCTAACAATAATTCCATATCGGCTACACAAGCATCAAAGTTGCCCAGTTTGAATTTTACTTTCCCTCTAAAAAACAGCGCGTTTCTGTATCCAGGGTCCAACTCCAAAGCTCTTGAATAATCTTCTATACTATTAGCATAATCCTTGATCATCATCCTGTCCCCTGCACGGTTGTAATAATAGGCAGCAACTGTTGAATCAATGGCAATAGCACTGGTAAAATCCTCAATAGCACCGGCATGGTCTCCTACTTTCGATTTAGCTAAACCTCTATTATTAAATGCCGCATCGTCGAAAGTGATTTTTGATAGATATCTATCATAATCTTGAAGGGCCGCTGCTGTTTTCTGCATATCGAAAAACAGGTTGGCTCGTTCCAGAACCGCTTCAAAATAAGTCGTGTTTAAAATCAATGCCGTATCTAAATCTACCAACGCGGCATCGTACTCCTTGTTTTCCCTATACAAAATAGCTCTGTAATAATGCGCTTCAGGCGAACCTGGATTTAACTTCAGCGCATCGTTATAGTCGCTCAAGGCCTTATCGTTCAGTTGAAGGTTGTAATAGCACACTCCCCTGTACAAATAGCCCCTATAGCTCAGAAAGTTGATTTCAATACATTTGGTAAAATCCAAAGCAGCACTTTCATATTGCTGCAAATCAAAAAGAATAAGCCCCCTTTGGTAAAAATATTCTTCGCTTTGAGGGGCTGCTGCCACCGCTTCATCAATAGCAGTCAAAGCACCTTTTAAATCCCCTGCACCTTTTTTTGCGAGGGCCAACTGGTACCATACACCCACTTTTGAAGGATACTTCTCTAGATAAAGCTCGAAAACGGTTACAGCACCGCCATAATCGCCAGCCGTGTATAAGTGCATACCTTGCTGAAACAAATTATCTGCCGACTGGGCATTCACCTGTAGCAGGCTAACAAGTAGGCAGATGAAGGCAAGGGTTCTCAAAAAGTGCAAAGTTTAGTAAGCAAATAAAGGAAAAGCTTTGGCAAAATCCTTCACCTGTGCAGCAATCTTGCTGATTTTCGCTTCGTTCTCTGGTTCGGTTATCAGTTGGTCAATCCATTCAATGATATTGCTGGCATCAGCCTCCTTCATACCCCTAGTGGTGATGGCAGCCGTACCTATGCGGATGCCCGAGGTAACAAAGGGCGATTTATCATCAAAAGGCACCATGTTCTTGTTTACGGTAATATGCGCCTTGCCTAATGTTTCCTCCGCCTTTTTGCCGGAAATGTTCTTGTTGCGCAGGTCAATCAGCATCAGGTGGTTATCAGTGCCTCCTGAAATTACTTTATAGCCTTTTTCCACCAAGGCTTTGTTCATGGCTTGGGCATTCTTGATAACCTGTGCGCAATAGGACTTATAGCTCGGGTCAAGTGCCTCAAAGAAGGCCACGGCTTTAGCTGCTATCACATGCTCCAAAGGCCCCCCTTGTGTGCCCGGAAAAACCGCTGAATCGATGATGGACGACATCATCCTCACCTCGCCTTTGGGTGTGGTCAATCCCCACGGGTTTTCAAAGTCCTTGCCTATCATTATTAAGCCCCCGCGAGGCCCGCGTAGTGTTTTATGGGTAGTAGTGGTAATAATGTGGCAATGTGGCAATGGGTCGCTTAAAAGCCTACTGGCAATAAGCCCCGCAGGGTGGGCAATATCGGCCAACAATAATGCGCCCACTTTATCAGCTATGGCACGGAAACGGGCAAAATCCCAATCGCGGGAATAGGCCGATGCGCCGCAGATAATCAGTTTTGGTTTTTCGCTCAAGGCTGTTACCTCAACTTTATCCATGTCTATCAGCCCGGTCTCTTCTTCTACACCATAAAATACGGGCCTATACAATTTTCCAGAAAAATTCACCGGCGAGCCGTGGGTCAAGTGCCCTCCATGCGAAAGATTGAAACCCATTATGGTGTCGCCCGCATTTAAGCAGGCCAACATTACTGCAGCATTGGCTTGGGCCCCGCTATGGGGCTGCACATTGGCGTAAGCGGCACCAAACAATTCCTTGGCACGATCAATAGCCAGTTGCTCACTTTCGTCCACATTTTCACAACCGCCGTAATAGCGTTTGCCAGGGTAACCTTCCGCATACTTGTTGGTAAGGCAGGTGCCCATGGCTTCCATCACTTGTGGGCTTACAAAGTTTTCCGAGGCTATCAGTTCCAAACCTTCCTCTTGTCTTTTCAATTCTTTTGCTATAATTCCTAAAATGCGCTCGTCTCTTTGCATGCTTAATTTTTTTGGCTACCAAAGGTAACAAATGCTCCCTTTAAATTGATTTACAAACACCATTCATTTGTAAAGTAAACATTCAATAAGCATCGTTCTCCTTTTGAAGCTTTATCCCGCTCTGCGGAAGGACAGGAAGATATTACCCTGCCACTTGCTTTTTTCATCTTAAATACCGTTCATTGTTGAAGAGGTCTATCGATACAATGATGGAAAGACAAAAACGAACGAAAAAAGTGCAAAAATCAGCCTTTTCTGATTTAAATAATTGAAAAACAAACAGTTAACTGAAACTGAAATACCACTGAAGTACCACTGACATACCACCGAAGTACCACTGAAGTACCACCGAAGCACCACTGAAGCACCACTGAAATACCACCGAAACTATACCGAAACAAGCTGAAAGATGAATTGGTAGGTACGCGTACCAAGTTTGCCATTCGGCTAACCGTACCTAACGATACTTTATTTGTTGATAATCAATCCCTTTCTTCGAAACGTAAACGCCAAGCACTATTAATCATACGACCAAAGGCTGGGCAGGCCCTAAGGCCGTCCCTGGTCACCCGGTCGCGCTGAGGGTCAGAGCTACGGTCGCCAAAGGCATGGATGGTATCATCTAAGGAACCATAGCATAAGAAATACATATAGGCATTGCAAAGTGCCTCCAGAGAACCACTATTACGCGATACCCTTGTACCGCCTAACTGAGCGGCACGGGCTTCACTGAAACTATTGTAGCTAATTTTGCCCGCATGTGTCATTACATGACCTATTTCATGCAGAATGGTGGGGCAGATGCCCAAATGCTGAAACTCCCACAAGGCACCATAAGTGATAAGGATACCTTGCCGTTCATTGAAATCAGCAGAACTTGAATAATCAACCGACGGGTTCAAGCCTCCTGTATGTCTTTCCCAGCGAGCCGTTCCAGCCGAGTTACTGAAACGGATGCCTTGCGGCTTTCTAAGATTGAACCATTCCAAATGGGCAGTGGGTACAAGGTTAAGGGTTGTATCAACGATATCCGAAGCCCAAGTGGGCATCGCCAGCAAACGGATGCTAAGTCCCGTAGGACCTACGTACTGTGCTTCTGCCACCTCTACCCCTCTCAATTCTTGGTAAGGACCGCGAACTGTATCGGCAATCCAAGGCGAATCAGGTATCGGCGGAGCTACCGTACTTTCACCATAATGGCCTACTCTTATATCAGATGGGGTTCGACGGACTATTCTTATGGACATAGCTGACTGTATTACTCTAAATTAACAAATAGCCCCCACTTTAGCAGGGTATGGTACTTTGGCGTATGTTTTGTGAGGATTTCGGCAATAAGATTAATAACCTATGGGCTACAGCAAAAGAATATATGGCGTTATGCTTATGGCAATGTTTCTTTTACCTGCTTGCACCCGCTGTGCGGAGTGTGTAGGCGGCAGGAATGACGGCGACGTATTTTGCCGTTCGCCACGCAACCTGGATGAAAAACGCAATTGGGAAGAACATTGCTTGGAAAGGGGCGGCGAGATATTGCCTATAAGGTAATGCTCTAGGGTTAAAACATAAAGCATTAATCTTTCTATAAAGAGATAAGAATCATTCCATTCCTTCAACAATAAGGGCAATTTTTTCTTTCAAGGAGGGCAATTTGTCTTGAATGGCTTTCCAAACAATCTCATAATCGATACCAAAATATTCGTGCACAAATATGTTTCTTATACCTTTCAGAGTTACCCACTCAATGCCAGGGTGCATTTCTTTGAGTTCACTTGATAAATGGGCGGAGGCCTCCCCGATAATTTCCAAAAGTTTAACTACCGCTAAGCAAAGCTTATAATCATTCAGAAACTCATTTTTGGTCATTCCTAGAGTAAATTGCTCAATGTGGATGATTGTCATGTATATGTTGCAAACGTTGTAGATCAGCTTGCTTTCCTTTCATAAATCAGCACCTTATCTTTCTCTATGAAAGGGACAATACGTGAAGAAAGCCCACGGGTTGATACTAAGTCAACAGCCCGCCCTAACAGGGTTTCTAACTGGTTCTTCATTTGGATGAAGGTGAAGAGGTCAGCTTCCTCAGACAATTCTACTAAAATATCAATATCGCTATTTTGGTTGTCTTCATTTCTAGCTACAGAGCCAAAGAAGTAGGCCTTCACCACCGGCTGTTGCACAAAATAATCCTTGATTAGTTCAATATAGCGCTTCTTTGTACCCATACTAACTGAACAAATATAAGCAATTCACCAAAAGCATTCACTCAATGCACCTCTTCCAGCCATTCGGCGATGGGGCGCACAATAATGTCGGGGTTTTCTACCATAATGGCATGGTCAAGCCCTTCGAAAAGACGAAAGCGCTTCTTTACCTTTAGGCGATCGAAAATGGAACGGGTATAATCAACGGGGAAGATAGAATCGGCAGTGCCTTGGAAAACCATTACAGGGGTATCAATTTCTTCAATGGGCTTAGGGATTTCCGTTGTCGCCAATGAATGCAAAGCCCTAAAGGTAATGCTTTGCAAGGCCAGTGGGTCGCCCATCATAAAATTTTTGGCATTGCCGAAGTACTTCACCTTGATTTTTTCCAAGTCAAGGTACATACTAACGGGTACGGGGGTATCGGGCATAATTTTGCCAAACTTCATCAGCAATGGCTTGGCGTAACGGGCCAAACGGGGGAAGCGGGTCAATTTCATGCTCTCTTCCCAAGTAAGGTCGGCAAAGTTCTGGCACACCACACTTTTCAGGCGTTTGTCCTGTGCCGCCAAGTAGAAAGATACGATACCGCCCTGGCTACTGCCTATAAGGGACACGTTATCGTTAAACCTGTTGATAGCATAGGTGATGGCATTGCTGGCATCGGTCATCAGCTCGCTGATGGTGTAGTCACCCCTGGTGCCCTCACTTTGGCCATGTCCCCGTGGGTCAAAGCCAACAATATTGAACCCATGTTGGCCCAATGCGTAGAGGAATTCGGCATAGCAAAGTGAATAAATAGCCGTGCCCGGCATGAACACAATCGTAGGCGCATTGGGCGAATGCTCATAGATATCGGCATGCAGCCTTAGGCCATCCGACTCAAAAGTATCCGATTGGAAATGCTGATAAAGTTTGGGAAAGCCAACCGCTTCGCTTACATGGTCAAAATACTCCTCAAGGCTTGAAAACACCCTGTCACGACCCACCAATTCAATTGTTGCCATAGTATTTAAAATAGGGCAGCTAAGTTAATATTTTCCGATAGAATAAAAACGTTGCAAACGCTGTTCCATTGCTCCCAAAACCAACAATACAGCACCTATTGCAAAATACACTCCTTGCAGAAAGCTCAATTCCCTTATCATGGCTATTTGGGTGATAATCCAGATGATATTGGCACAGCCAACAGCCATTGCCGCATAAGTGTACCATTTACTCCGTGCAAAAAGCAAAACAACTGCTACTATGCTGCCGATACCCAAAATGGAAAAGAGGATAAGGCCTGGAATAAAATAGTCATGAAACGGGATGCGCTCCAATAATTGGGGCGGAAACTGCATGGCGGAACCATCAGGGTGCTTCATTAAAGTAAAACCCCCGTATATGGCTGAACTGCCGTTAAAGAAGAGTAACAATGTTATCGCCAGTTTTCTAACAAACATGGCCATAAAAATAATATTATCCCATACTATTTCTTTTCCCGCTTATCGGGGAAACTTCGTGGAATAGCCATTTACTTTAAAAGGAACCTTAGCAAATCCTTGGTCAACCGTTCGGCATGGGTGAACCAAAGCCCATGCGGGGCACCTTCATAGACAATTAGTTCGCTGCCTGCTATGGCTTCTTGGGCCTTGCGGCTCGTCACTTCCAAAGGCACAATTTGGTCGTCATCGCCATGGATGAATAAAGTAGGCACTTTGATAGAAGGTAGGTCGGGCCTAAAATCAGTAGTGCCAAAAGCGGTAACACAATCAATAGTACCCTTTGGTGAAGCCACGGAACAAAGGTTGCGGTAATACTCCAGAGAGGCTTGGCTAATGGGTGAGCCCATCAGCTTAACCCCAAAGAAAGTCTTGCCGAATTCCTGCAGGAAAGCAATCCTATCCTTGCGGATGCCGGCAATCATGCCGTCAAACACTTCTTGTGGTGCACCTTCGGGATGGTCAGCGGTCTTTAATAAAAAAGGCACCACCGAACCGATAAAAATGGCTTTCGATACCCTAGCACCATTGTAACGACTCATGTATCTGGCTACCTCACCTCCTCCCATACTGAAACCCGCCAAAGCAACATCTTGCAAGTCCAATTGGGTAAGTAAGTCGTTCAGGTCGCTAGCGAAGGTATCATAATCATACCCTTCCCAAACCCGGGTAGAACGGCCAAAGCCGCGGCGGTCGTAAGCAATCACCCTTAGGCCCGCATTCAATAGGGCTTCTTGTTGGTACTCCCACATTTCGAGGCTCATGGGCCAGCCATGTATCAAAACCACTGGCTTGCCTGTGCCAAAATCTTGATAATACAATTCTACTGCTTCGCCATTGGCTTGCTTGCTGCTGGTTTTGATATAGCCCATAGTGGTGGTTTTATCTTTTTATAATGAATGTTGAAACTACATCAAAGCAACTATCAGCACAAAAAAACAAGGTTAAATAATCTCAACTATTGGCTTCCAGTTCTGCGTTCAATTGTTCCCATTGCGACATAGCGGCACTCAGTTGCTGTTTGATGCCATCGTGCTTGGCCACGGTTTCCTTGCTTTTGGCCTCGTCTTTATAAAATTCTGGGTCCTGCAACAGGGTTACAATGGCGGCCAGTTCCTTCTCCAAACGCTCAATAGTGTCCTCCTCTTTTTTGATAGCCGACTTTAGCTTTTTAGTATCCTTTTCAGGGGCAGCATTGCTTTGCTTCAATTGCTTGGCCTGTTTCTCAGCGGCTTCCTTTTGCAGCGCCACCATCCTATCGTTCTCAAACTGGCGGAAGCTTTCTACCTTGTGGGCATCCAAGAAGTTGTTGATATCGCCATAATGCTCCCTTACCCTGCGGTTGCTGAACTCGAAAGTTTTATTGGTTAGGCCCTGTAGAAAATCACGGTCGTGGCTTACTACTATCAAAGTGCCGTCATACTTTATCAATGCTTCTTTCAAAACTTCCTTTGAAGCAATATCCAAGTGGTTGGTGGGCTCGTCCAGTATCAGCAGGTTCACCGGGTTCAACAGCAATCTGGCCAATGCCAATCTGGATTTCTCTCCCCCTGACAAAACCTTAACTTTCTTGTCCACGTCATCTTCATCGAAAAGGAATGCCCCCAACAAACCCCGTATCTTGGCAATGTTGGCCCATTCGTTCGAAGCTTCATCTTCTATGGTGGCCAAAACAGTTTTGTTCTCGTCCAGTGTCTTTTCCTGTATCTGGGCGTAATAGCCTACATCCACATTATGGCCTAGTTTCAATTCACCTCCAGAAACAGTTTCGTTGCCTGTTATGATTTTTACCAAGGTCGATTTGCCCTCGCCGTTTTTGCCCACAAATGCTACCCTTTCTCCCCTCAAAATGTCGAAGGTGAGATTGTTCAGGATGGTCTTTTCCCCATAAGCCTTAACCATGTGGTTGGCCCTCACCACAACATCGCCCGAGCGCGGGGCTGGTGGAAAATGGAATTTGATGGTGCTGGTATCTAGCTCATCAAACTCGATGCGCTCAATCTTATCCAAGCGTTTTTGCGCACTCTGCGCCTGGGCCGCCTTGGTAGCCTTAGCCTTAAAGCGTTCAATAAACCGTTCCTGATGGGCGATATAGCGTTGCTGGTTTTTATAGGCATTTTGTTGCTGTTCCAGCCTTTCTTCCCTTAGCTCGAAGTATTGGGTATAGTTAGCCTTGTAGTCGTATATCTTTCCGAAAACGATTTCGATGGTTCGGTTGGTGATATTGTCCAGGAACATCCTATCGTGGCTCACCATCATAATGGCACCAGGATAGTTGATAAACACATCCTCCAACCACAGTATGGATTCTATATCCAAGTGGTTGGTAGGCTCATCGAGCAACAATAGGTCGGGCTTAATGAGCAACAGCTTTGCCAGTTCCACCCGCATTTGCCAGCCCCCACTGAATTCGGTCATGGGCCTGCTCAAATCCTTTTCGCTAAAGCCCAATCCCTTTAAGATTTTCTCCACCTCGCTTTCCATTTTCGTACCGCCCAAGTGATGGATACGGTCATGGCACTCGGTAAGGCGGTTCAGCATATTGGCATAGTCATCGCTCTCATAATCTTCTCGCTGGCCCAGTTCTTCGCCCAATCGCTCAATCTCTTCCTCCAATTGGTTGATTTCGTCAAAGGCTGTCATTGCCTCATCGAAGATGGATTTTTCAGAATTGTGGTGTATTTCTTGTGGCAGATAGCCTACGCTTTCGCCTCCTGCAAACACAATACCGCCCTTGGTAGGCTGCTGTTTTCCCGCAATGATTTTCAGCAGGGTTGACTTGCCCACTCCGTTCTTCCCTACCAAACCAATCCTATCTTTTGGATTGATAACAAAAGAAATGTCTTTAAATAAATCGCGTCCAGTAAAGGTTACACAGATACCTGCAATATTAATCATGGCGCAAAAATACTCCTTAGTAGCAAGATTGAGTATCAAGTAGCAAGAAAATGTGTTGATGTGTTGATGTGTTGATGTGCTAATGTGCTAATGCGATGAATCAATTTATTAAGAAAAATATCTAAGTATTTACAAATTTTTAAACCAATCCTCATCAACTAGAACATTTTCAACCAATTCTATTTTTACGCCTAAGTTTAACTCCTTCAGTTTATCGCATAATTGCTCACCATCAATAAGGTCAATTGGCGGGGCTCCATCACGTGATGCCTCTTTTAAAGCATCTCTAGTAAACACGCCGGTAGTAATAAATAAACCCTTGTCTGCTCTGCCCATCATAGCTCCCCTGAAATCCCTTATTTGACTAGCAGAAATTGAACCTTTATAGCGCTTACACTGAAAAATCACATGGAAACTTAAGAAACCATTGATTCTCACGATTCCCTTCCCATCAATTCCTCCATCACCAGTCTTTCCACTAACTTCAACTTGAACAAATCCACTTTCTCTTAACAATCTTTGAGCAAGCCTTTCAAATGCTACTGGCTTTATTTCATATAGCTGCTCCAGTATTTTTTCTTTCCAATTTAATACTTCAATTGCAATATTTCCTGTTTCTACACTATCCAGTAATTTATGATTCTCGCTGGATTTGGTTTTCAATCGAACGGCTTTTACGATTTCCCCTGGATTAATAGTAGATATATCAATACCTTTTGTAATTGACCAAACACCCCGTGCAGAATTAGCGAGAATTCCATACTGTTTTAAAACAGTTCTTGCCCAAGCTAATCTATATTCTACTTCGCTTCTGCCATCTTTTCCATGCGAAATTGTCAATACTTCTTCAGACAAATCTAAAATTTCATAAACACCTTCATTTATCTCTTCTATTGTACCAGAATCACCTAATCTTAGTAAAGTTTGAAGTATTGGGATAAAAAAATCAGGGACTTGTGGAATTGAAGCATTTCTTTTTTTTCTTGCCATTAGATTTTAATATTGAAACAAATCTAAAAAATGGATTTCTGTCAAACAAAAACGCCCCTCCAATCTGAAGGGGCGTCATGCATTTAGATGGTGTATTAGCTTAGAAGCTGTACTTATTGTCGGCAATCAGTTTGTCGGCAACTTTCCTCCTTAGCTCTTTGGTGTTTACAATATCGTATTTGGTGAAACGCTTCAGGCCCATCAGCATCATGCGCAGCTCATCGCCTTCGGCAAAGGCAGCCAAGGCATGCTTGCCATGCAGGTTGATACGTTCAAAGGCATCGCTGAAATATACGCGGGTCATATCGCCGTAGATAGCGGCCTCTGCTTCCCCTTTCAGGTCAATCAGCTTTTCGGCACGCAGCAGCATGGATTCGCAGGCGAACACTTCGGCAATCATGTCGGCAATATCCATCACTATCTCCTGCTCGTCCTTCATTTTCTGCATCAGCTTCTGGAAGGCGGCACCTGCGGCCATCAATACTGCTTTCTTGGCATTTTTCAGGGCTTTCTTCTCAGCGGCAAAGCGGCTGGTATCCTCGTCGCCACCGAAATCGGGCACTGACATCAGTTCTTTCTGCACCGCCATGGCAGGGCTCATCAGGTCTATTTTTCCGCCCATGGCCTTGCGTACCAACATATCCACGGTCAACAGACGGTTGATTTCGTTGGTACCTTCGAAAATACGGTTGATACGGCTGTCGCGGTAGGCGCGGGCGGCAGGGTACTCTTCAGAGAAACCATAGCCACCGTGTATTTGCACCAACTCGTCCACCACATAATCCAATACTTCCGAACCGAAGAACTTCAGGATGGCGCATTCGATGGAATACTCCTCGGCAGCGGCCAACAGGGCCTCTGATTGTGGCTTGCCAGCGGCAATCAGCTCATGCTCTTTGTTGTTGATGAGGTCGCTGGTACGGTAGGTGATGCTTTCGGCAGCCCAGGTACGGATAGTTTGCTCGGCCAACTTATATTTAATGGCACCAAAGCTGGAAATAGGCTGGTTGAACTGGTTGCGCTCATTGGCGTACCTTACCGACGTGGTGATGGCACCCTTGCTACCGCCCACTGCAGCGGCGCACAATTTGTAGCGGCCGATGTTCAGGATGTTAAAGGCAATTTTGTGGCCTTCACCGATTTTGCCCAGCAAGTTTTCAGCAGGGATTTTGCAGTCTTGGAAAAACACCTGGCGGGTAGAGGAGCCCTTAATGCCCAGCTTATGCTCTTCGGCACCCAGTGACAGGCCCGGAGTACCTTTCTCAACGATGAAACCAGTGAATTTCTCTCCATCGATTTTGGCAAACACGATGAACACGTCCGCAAAACCGGCGTTGGTAATCCACATTTTTTGTCCGTTCAGGATATAATGCTGACCATCTTCGGTCAATACGGCTTTGGTTTTGGCACCCAAAGCATCGGAGCCTGAACCTGGTTCGGTAAGGCAGTATGAAGCTTTTAAAGCACCTGTAGCCAAGCCAGGCAAATACTTCGCCTTTTGGGCCTCTGTACCAAAGTACAGGATAGGCAGGGTACCGATACCGGTATGGGCAGAAAGTGCCACGGCAAAAGAATGCGCGCCGCCCATTACCTCTGTTACCAAGGTATTGGTGTTCACGTCTTTGCCAAAGCCGCCATACTCCTCAGGAATGGCCATGCCTAAAATACCCAGCTCGCCAGCTTTGTCCAACAGGGAGGGCACGAGGCCTTCTTCTTGATGGTCGATACGGTCCAGGTTAGGGTCGATTTCAGCTTCGATTAAATCTTGGCACATTTGGCCGATCATCTGTTGCTCTTCATTCAATTCCTCACGGATAAACACATCCGCTGGGTTGGATTCCTTCACGATAAACTCTCCACCGCGAAGGGCAGTTGCTTTTTTTACTTCGATTGTGTCCATTTTTGAAAGATTTGAGACACAAGACACAAGACGCAAGAGTCCTTTGCCCCGTACTCTTTTAGTTAATTAATTGCTTGCTCTAATTTATTTCTTAAACTGAATATCATTTTTTGGATTTCTTCTATTCTTCTAAAGTATTCTTCTGATTTGCTTTGCTCAATAAAATTCAAATCCAAACACAAATAAAGTATATTCTCTACCTCCACCGCCGACGAATAACTAAAGTCCAAAAACCTGCAAAAATCTCTATCACTTCTTCTACCTGAACCTTCAGCAAGATTATTTGATATTGAAATTACCGCTCTGCGCAATTGCGAAACAATTCCAAATTTTTCTTCTGAAGGAAAAGTTGCCGAAAGCAAATAAACGTCCTTTACGAGCTCACGAGACTTTTGCCATACTTTCAAATCTTTATAGTTATGCACAAAAGCCATAAGGTCTTGCGTCTTGTGTCTCTTGTCTTGCGTCTATTCGTAACGACTAATTCAGCAACTCATATATCCCTGCTATTCCTTGTCCGCCGCCGATACAGGCGGTAACCATACCATATTTTTTGTTTCTCCTTCTCAATTCGTTCAGTACCTGTACGGTGAGCTTGGTGCCTGAGCAGCCCAGTGGGTGGCCCAGGGCGATGGCACCGCCGTTGACGTTGATGACATCGGGGTTCAGCTTGGCCTCACGGATTACCGCCAATGCCTGTGCGGCAAAAGCTTCGTTCAGTTCAATCAGGTCGATATCGTCCAGTTTCATACCGGCTTGCTTCAAAGCCTTTGGAATGGCATTCACAGGCCCCATGCCCATAATGCTGGGGTCAACACCAGCCGAAGCACAGGTCACCATGCGGGCAATAGGCGTCAGGTTCAATTCCTTCACCATCTTCTCTGACATGACCAGTACAAAAGCAGCCCCATCAGAGGTTTGCGAAGAGTTACCAGCGGTAACCGTACCGTTCAAGGAGAATGCGGGCTTCAGTTTGGCCAAAACTTCCAAAGAAGTATCTGCCCTTGGACCTTCGTCAGTATCCACAGTAAACTTCTTGCTCTTCTTCTTGCCGCCTTCTACATAGATTTCTTCCACTTCTACCGGAACGATTTCATCCTTGAAGAAGCCGCTCTTAATGGCGTTGATGGCCTTTTGATGGCTGTTGTAGGAGAACAAGTCCTGGTCTTCACGGCTCACGCCGAACTGCTTGCTGATTTTCTCGGAAGTATGGCCCATGCCCAGAAAATACTCAGGGTGCGTGCTGGCCACTTCAAAGTTGGGCACCGTTTTGAAACCAACGGTCGGTACCAGAGACATGGATTCAGTACCCCCGGCGATGATGCAATCGGCATAACCGGCCTTGATTTTGGCGGCTGCCATGGCGATGGTCTCCACGCCCGAACCGCAGTAGCGGTTTACGGTCACCGCAGGTACACCCAGTGGTAGGGACCTTACGGCCACCCAACGGGCCATTTGCAGGCCTTGTTCTGCTTCTGGCACGGCGTTACCTACAATAAGGTCGTCAATCCTTTCGGGATCCAATTGTGGCACGGCCTTCAACAGTTGGTCTATAACCACTTTGCCAAGTTCTATGGGGGTCACAAACCTAAAACCACCCCTGCTTGCTTTGCCCACCGCGGTGCGGTATCCGGCTACGATGTATGCTTCCATATATTTAGTCTTGAGTAGTGCGTCTTGTGTCTTGCGACATTGAGCACGGCTTATTGTTTTGGTACACTTTAATACGGCCTTTCGGCACAGTTAATAATTCAATTGCGGCTGACTAGTACGCATGACGCACTACCCAAGACGCAAGACTAGTTAGTTACGCAATGGTTTTCCCGTTTTCAATATACTTTGTATCCTTTCCAAGGTCTTCTTCTCCCCTACGAGTGACAGGAAGGCTTCGCGCTCTAGGTCCAACAGGTATTGCTCCGATACTTTCGATTCGCCGCTAAGGTCGCCGCCAGCCATGATATAAGCCAGCTTATTGGCAATCTTCATATCATGCTCGGTAGCATAACCACCGAAATGGAAACCATAAGAACCAGAGTACAAGCCACCCAATGCGGTGCGGCCCAACACGGTCACATCCTCACGTGGTATCGGCCTTACATAACCCAACTCATCCAGACGGATAGCCTCTTTCTTGGCCTCCGCTATCAAGCGGTCTTGGTTTACTACTACGATGTCTTTTCCTTTACGCAGGATATCAATATCAAAAGCTTCCCAGGCAGAAGTGGCCACTTTAGCCGTAGCAATGTTTACAAAGCTGGCCTGCAATACATTGGTCTGTACATCGCCCTTGCGGTAGGTATCGCTGGCGCGCAGGGTCAACTCCTTGGTACCGCCACCGGCAGGTATCAAGCCCACGCCCACTTCCACCAGTCCTATATAGGTTTCAGCAGCAGCTACTACCTTATCGGCATGCATGGTCAATTCGCAACCGCCACCAAGGGTCATGCCGTGCGGGGCCACCACCACGGGAATATCAGAGAACCTGGCGCGGGCCACGGTGCGCTGGAAGTGGCGGATAGCGAAATCCAGTTCGTCATACTCCTGCTCTATGGCCAACATGAATATCATGGCCAAGTTGGCACCCGCGGAGAAATTCTGCCCGTTGTTGGCAATCACCAAACCACGATAGCTCTTCTCTGCAATGTCGATGGCTTTGTTTACGCCTTCCAGCACCTCGCTGCCCATGGAGTTCATCTTGGTATGGAACTCCAGGTTCAATATACCATCTCCAATGTCGTGCAGGGTGGTACCAGCATTTTTCCAAATCGGCTTGTTGCCACGCAGGTTATCCAAGATAATGAAAGCATCCTGGCCGGGAATGGCACGGTAGGCTTTGGCATTTTGGTCATAATAGCGCCTAACGCCATTTTCCACTTTGTAGAAAGAGGTGATGCCCGCAGCCAACATGTCTTTTACCCACTGCGCAGGGGCAAAGCCGGCGGCTTCCATTTCCGTTACTATCTTCTCTACGCCCAGGGCATCCCAAGTCTCGAAGGGTCCCAGTTCCCAGCCGAAACCGGCACGTAGGGCATCGTCCACACGGTATATCTCATCGGCTATTTCAGGAATGCGCTTGGAGCTGTAGGCCGACAGGCGGTACACCAAGGTGCGCAAGAAATCGGCACCTTTATCTTTGCCCGCATGCAGCACCCGCAACCTTTCCTTCAGGTCATCAATGGGCTTGGCAGCTTCCGTAGATGGGAATTTAGGACGGGTACCGGGTTTATATTCCAAGGTGTTCAGGTCAAGGGCTAAAATCTCCTTACCAGCTTCACCTCTCAACTTTTTATAGAAACCTTGTCCGCTCTTATCGCCCAGCCAGTTGTTCTCCACCATTTTGGTAACAAAGCCAGGTATCTTGAACAGGTCGCGGCTTTCATCGTTCACCAAGTCGTTGTAGGCATTGGTAGCCACTTTTACCATGGTGTCCAGGCCTACTACGTCCGTAGTACGGAAGGTAGCCGATTTTGGTTTACCGGTGATGGGGCCCGTCAGCGCATCCACTTCCTCGATGGTAAGGCCCATTTCCTGCATCACATGGAAAATGCTCATAATGCTGAATACACCGATACGGTTGGCAATAAAGGCAGGGGTATCTTTGCACAAAACGGTAGTCTTACCCAGCACCCTCATGCCATAGTCGAGCATGAACTGCACCAATTGAGGGTCGGTTTTGGGCGTAGGGATGATTTCCAGCAACTTCAGGTAACGGGGCGGGTTGAAGAAGTGCATGCCCAGGAAATTCTTCTGAAAATCTTCGCTGCGGCCTTCCAACATGCTATGGATAGGTATACCGGAAGTATTGGAAGCAACCACGGAACCAGCTTTACGGTATTGGTCCACCTGCGCGAAAACCTTTTTCTTGATCTCCAGGTTTTCCACCACCGCTTCCAAAATCAGGTCGGCATCGGCAATATCTTTAAAGTTGTCATCAAAATTGCCAGTAGTGACGCGGCTCACAAATTCTTTATTGTAAACCGGGTTAGGGTTGGCCTTCAGTACATTGGCCAATGCCCCATCCACAATGCTGTTGCGGGCTGCCTTGCTTTGCTTCTGCTCATCGGTCAGGTTATTGGGCACAATGTCCAGCAGCAGCACCTTCAGGCCCACGTTGGCAAAGTGCAATGCTATCCTCGAACCCATCACGCCTGAGCCCAGCACTACTGCTTTGCGAATCTTGCGGTTCACCGTGTTGGTGGCTTTAGCGGTTTCCAATAATGCTTCCATCTCTTTTTTCTTTATGTTTATCGCTAATGACTGTTATCTATTTATGGGGAGCCGAAAGCTATACCTTTTTTTCCTTTTTACCAAACGATTGTTCGATAAAACAAAAATTTAACCTTCTGCTCAATAACCTATCCTTTTCTTAACCCTGCGCAGCGCATCCTTCAAATACCTGGGCTGGTTGTATATGCGCATCATCATCACCGAGCCTTCTATCTCCGCCACGCACTGCTCAGCAACCTCACGGGCCGTCGCCTCTGAATATTTGGCCTTAAACACGTGCGTCAGCGCCTCCACCCAATCATCAAAAAACTTGCGTATCAGCTCGGAAAACTCCGGTATCACACGGGCGGTTTCTATGCCAATGTTGCCCATGATACAACCATCGCCGATGAACATTTGTTCGGTCTTTTCGCCCATTTTGCGCAACTTTTCGCTCGTGGACAGGCCCTCTTGGTAGGCATGGGCGAATATTTCCGTATTGAAATAGGCGTGCACGTATTCTATCACGGCCTTCATCAACTCCTCCTTGCTATCGTAGTAATGGTACATACTGCCCTTCAGCAAGCCACAGGCCTCCGCAATGTCGGCCATGGTGGCATTGTGATAGCTCTTTTCACTGAATATCTTCAGAGCCTGGTCAAGAATAAAGGTTTCGCTTACTTTGGGCTTGGGCACGCTAACTACAGATTGAAAATCGAAAATTACACATTGACTTTCTCTTTACCAAACGTTTGTTTGATTAAAAAAGTTCTTTTAAGCCACCTAATGGCTAAGGATGAAAATCTAAAATACGCTTATAAGCATCTATAAAGGATAGATTTTCTAGCAGCAATAGCCATCAACTTTATAGTTATCAACCCACTCTAAATAAAATATTTCCAACATTGTTTGAACAAATAGGATAGGCTAATGTTGGTTTGACATTCCTCACTAAAAATAGAAAAATCATGTTTTTGAAATTCCCCCGCTTATTCTTGATGTTCGTAGCTGTTTCCCTATTCCTCTCCTCTTGTAAAGATGATGAAGAAGAAAACAACGACCCCAAAACCATTGTAGAAATTGCCCAAGGCGATGCCCAATTCAGTACGTTGGTATCTGCCCTCACTCGCGCCAATTTGGTAAACACGCTCAACAGTGCAGGTACTTACACTGTTTTTGCCCCTACCAATGATGCTTTCAATGCCTTACTAACCAGCTTGGGCTACTCTTCTCTTGATTCAGTACCTACCGATGCATTGACAAATATCTTGTTGTACCACGTGTTGGGACAAGAAGTGACTTCCTCTGCTATCACTTCAGGTTATGTGAGCACCCTGGCTGCAGGCCCTGGCACTACCAAATTGTCACTACAGGTTACCAAAAGCGGCAGCACCGTAACCTTGAACGGCGGCTATGGAGCCACCGTAACATCGGCTGACATCGATGCATCCAATGGCGTTATCCACGTAATCAACAAAGTATTGCTGCCCATGAACGTGGTAGATATTGCCGTAAACAACGGTGGCTTCACCCAACTGGTAAGTGCCCTCACTACCGCCAGCTTGGTAACTACCCTTAGCGATGCATCTGCTACCTACACCGTGTTTGCCCCAACCGACGCTGCCTTCCAAGCCATCGCTTCAACCGTTGCAGGCCTTAGCACCCAACAACTGACCGATGTTTTGACTTACCACGTAGTGGCAGGTGCCAATGCCCGCTCCAATGACCTGAGTAACGGCCAAGTATTGACTACCGTAAACGGTGGCACTGTTACCGTAAACATTAGCGGCAGCACCGTAACCTTTGTGGGAGCCAACAGCACTGCTACCTTGGCGCTTGCCGACGTACAAGGCACCAATGGCGTGGTACACGTAATCGACACCGTGTTGTTGCCATAATCCAATCGAACAAACATAGTACAGAGGGCAAGGCGAAAGCTTTGTCCTTTTTGTTTTTAGCTTACCTGCTAAGGGTTCAGATATTCCAGAAACACTTTCGAAAACCTGAAGCTATACCTAAAAATAAATGCCCACTACCCCGCAGTGGAAACCCATGCCAACCCTACCGAATACTTCCTACAAGGCGATTCCTTTATAGAAGAGGTGATGAAAAGTTCGGTGGAGATTGTGTGACCCTATAGCTATTCCATTTCGCCAAGAAACGGAAGGTCTGGCAGAAGCTGCATTAAGTCCTAATTATTAATGGCACGCCGCCCGCAAGTAAGGATTGGATATTTAATGGCCGGAGCAGTATGCGAAAGCGGAAGGGAAGTGATGGTTATTCCCAAGTAGCATAAGGATGGGTAGGCTGTTCAATAAACTTTCCACTTTTATCTATTGCACCCCACAACTTATTTACCTGAACTTTTGCCTCACCGTTCTTGAAAGAATTTGCATAATTATATTTAAAAGGAATGGTAGTGTTACCTGTTGTGTCAATGTACCCATGCATCCCCTCCTCATTTCTAACTACACATAGGTTTTCTGAGAATTTATCAACCCACGCATATTGAGGTTTAACTACTAATTCCCCTTTTCTATTTATGAAACCATACAAATCATTTATTCTTACCGATGCTAGTCCTTGATGAAAACTACCTGCGTATTCAAATTGAGGTTCTAGGATATAACTTCCGCTTTCATCAATATAACCCCATTTATCTCCCATTTGTACGGCAGATAGTCCTTCTGAAAACATTTCAGCCATATCAAATTTAGGCTCAATTACCACATTGCCATCTAAATCTCTAAATCCGGTTTTTCCGTTCTTCATTATTTGAAAGTATTTAATTCCTTCCCGTTCTCCTACTTCTCTGGAGTTAATAAGCGGATGGTTTATTACTTCTTCAAATGATTTAGGTTCAGTTGGTTCAGAATTATTACAGCTAGCAAGACTTAAAAAAGTCAAAATAATTACTATTATTAATATCATAATTATTATTCCCATTAAACCACCACATTCACAATCCTACCCGGCACATGGATGAAGCGTTTGGGGGCTTTTCCTTCCGTCCATTTTTGCACGTCTTCTAGCGACAGTACCGTCTCTTGCACGGTGGCGGCGTCCATGTCTAATGGCAGTTCAATGTTCGCGCGCACCTTGCCGTTGATAGACACGGGGTAATTGAAGCTGCTCTCTACCAAATGTTCTGGTTTGAACTGGGGGAAGGCGGCATCGTTTACCGTGCCCGGCTGGCCCAGTGCATGTTGCCACAGTTCCTCTGCCACGTGGGGGGCGAAGGGGGCCATCAATACCACCAAGTCTTTCAGGATGGCCTTTTTGTGGCAGCCCAGCTCGGTCAGTTCATTTACGCAAATCATAAAAGCACTCACGCAAGTGTTGAAGGCCAGCCTTTCGGTATCTTCCTCAATCTTTTTGATGGTCTTGTGCAGAGTTTTCAGCTCCGCTTTGCTGGGCTCAGCATCGGTCACTTTCAAGCCGTTCTCGTCATAAAACAGTCGCCAGAACTTGCGCATGAACTTGGCCACCCCGTCCAGACCGTTGGTAATCCAAGGTTTGCTCAGTTCAATGGGCCCCAGGAACATTTCATACAGGCGGAAGGTATCCGCACCGTATTTGGCAATGATGTCGTCTGGGTTCACTACATTATCCTTGGATTTAGACATCTTCTCCACTTCAGAAAAGGTCCGAAAATCTGAGGATAGATTTTTGATTTCCTCAGTAGTGTAGTTGTGATGTAGATGATTTTGACTTACGTCAATATGATGAAATTCTCCGTTTTGCCAATATCCATTTTGTGCAAGAAAAACGGCGTTTTCTTTTAATCCTTTACCTTTATCAGAAATAAGATATTTTGGAATATCCAGAACATTGTTTGTAACAAATTGAATAGGAACATTTATCGCTGTTAATCCGCCACTCGCCTTTTGCTCTTCCGTATAAAAGTCATCACTATAATAGTAAGTATAACTTAGGTTGTTAGGGTTATCGCGTGGAATTAGTATGCCACCATAATCATGAAAAGTTTTATTGAGCTTTCCACCTGTCGACATTAATATCTTCTCACTCACCCCCTGTATCATCCCTTGGTTCACCAGCTTTTTGAAGGGCTCCTCGCTGGGTACATAACCCAGGTCGTGCAGGAATTTATGCCAGAAACGGCTGTACAATAAGTGGCCTACGGCGTGCTCGCTGCCGCCAACGTATAGGTCCACATCTTGCCAGTAGTCCAGTGCCGCTTTGCCAGCAAATTCGGTATTGTTGTGCGGGTCCATATAGCGGAGGAAGTACCAACTGCTGCCGGCGTAGCCGGGCATGGTGTCGGTTTCCCTTTTCGTGCCGTCCGAAAGGTTTACCCAGTCCGTCGCCGTTGCTAAGGGCGATTCGCCAGTGCCGGTGGGCTTATAGCTCTCTACCTCGGGCAGGGTCACGGGCAACTGGTCCTCGGGCAAGGTATAGGGCATATCGTCCTTGTAATATATGGGGAAGGGTTCGCCCCAGTAACGCTGGCGGCTAAACCCTGCATCGCGCAGGCGGTAGTTCACCTTTGCCTTGCCGATGCCCATCTCCTCTACCTTGCGGCACATCAGGCTGATGGCCTCCTTCACCTCCAGGCCGTTCAGAAAATCGCTGTTGATGAGTTTGCCCACCTTTACGGCATCGGCAGGGTAGCCCGTTTTGTCCACTACCGGTACAATGGGCAGCCCGAAATGCTTGGCAAAAGTCTGGTCGCGCTCATCATCGCTGGGCACGGCCATGATGGCACCCGTGCCATAGCCCATCAGCACATATTCGCTTATCCAGATGGGTATGCGCTCTTGTGTAAAAGGATGGATGGCATAAGCCCCTGTGAAGGCACCGGTCACCTTCTTAACCTCTGCCTGCCGCTCCCGCTCGCTGCGGTTCTGTACATACTCCTTGTACTGCGCCACTTCGCCTTGCTGGCCTTGGCTGCTAATGTGCTCCACCAGTTCATGCTCGGGTGCCAGCACCATGAAGGTAGCCCCAAAAATGGTATCGGGGCGCGTGGTGAATATCTCAATTTGCCCGGCGCTATCTGCCTGTCCCGCTTCTGGCGGGGCTACTTGGAAAACAATGCTTGCCCCCTCGCTGCGGCCTATCCAGTTGCGCTGCTGTTCTTTCAGGCTATCGGGCCAGTCGATGATCTCCAAGCCTTTCAGCAACCTGTCGGCATAGGCAGTAATCCGCAAGGACCATTGGCGCATGGGCCTGCGTATAACGGGGTAGCCCCCGCGTTCGGACACGCCGTCCTTCACCTCATCATTGGCCAGCACCGTGCCCAATTCTTCGCACCAGTTCACATCCGTATAGCTTTGGTAAGCCAGGCGGTAGTGCATCAAAGTTTCTTGGCGAGCCTTCTCATCCATCGCCGCCCAATCTTGCGCAGTGAATACCGCCACCATATCAGTCGCAGCATCAAGACCCTGATTGCCCTGTAGCGCAAAGAGAGCCTCCAGCTCAGCCACAGGGCGCGCCTTTTCAGCTTTTTTATCATACCAGCTATGGAAAAGTTGAATGAAAATCCATTGGGTCCATTTGTAATAATCGGGGCGGTGGGTCTCCACGCTGCGGTCCCAATCGTAATTGAAGCCGATGGCATCCAACTGCTGGCGGTAGCGCAGCAGGTTCTCATCGGTAAAGGCGCCAGGGTGGTTGCCCGTTTGTATGGCATACTGCTCAGCGGGCAGCCCAAAGGCATCGAAGCCCATGGGGTGCAGCACGTTGAAACCCTTCAGCCGCTTGTACCGGCTGTAGATATCGGTAGCGATATAGCCCAGCGGATGCCCTACGTGCAGCCCCGCCCCGCTGGGGTAAGGGAACATGTCCAGCACATAGCACTTAGGTTTGCTGGGGTCGTTGCTTACCTTGTACACCTGCCCATCGCGCCAGTACTGCTGCCAACGGGCTTCTATATCCTTAAAATTGTATTCCATAGCAGGGGCAAAGTTAGTGTTTCAGCTACAAGGAAAAAGTTGGATAGTAGAAATATGTTAAACAAAACCGATAGTGTATTACAAAAAGTATTGCTACCCAATACTTGATACTCGATACTAAAAGAGACTGCCCTGTTGAGGCTTATCGTCAATCTTGCGGGTATTTTTGGTAAGGTCCCATTCCACTTCGCTACCTATTTGAAGGTTTTCGTTGGGTTCTTCCTCGACAGAATGAGGTGTTTCGCTTGGCGGTTCGGGCTGGGTAGCGGCAGCAAGTGTATCCATAGCCTCATCAATGGCATCTACATCAATTATTGGATCATCAGGTAGCAAGGCCTCATTTACGGGCTCTTCTGGTTCAGGGTCGCTGTCTATGGCTTTTACTGCTACCACATCGTTCATACTCAAGCGGTTGCCCAATGATTTCCAACCCTTCACATCTATAAAGTCAGCCAAAGCAATTGTCTCGGTCAACTTTTCTTTGGCCTTGCCTTTGGTTACTTTTACTTCCACATTGGGTCTGCTATCGGTGCTAACCACTACTGCTTTTGAGCCCTTTGCTTCGGAAATAAAGGTATAACGCTGGCCAGGCCTACCTTCAGGCTGAAAACGCTTAACAAAGTAATTCTTCTTTTCAGCATCGTAATGGACTGCACTAACAACAATGCCGGGCTTCAATTGCTGCACGATAAGGATATCGTTCATTTCGTAGCGATTGGTGAGCTCAAAGCTGGTCAGCTCATAACTGCCATCTTTATGTATTACCAATATGCGTTGCTCCGCCTCAAAGTTGCCTAAAAACCGTCCACGGCCATCGGTATTGAGCCTACCCACGGTTTCATCTAACCAAATATTGAGCCCACCCAGTGTGGAGCTACCACTGCTGCTCAGCACAATTTTTCGGATAGGGTACTTGGTGAGGATATTGCCCATGGAGCCTCGCCCCTTGATATCGATAGTTGAAAAGTCGAAATCGAACACCTTTTTCTTGGCAGCACTGCCCTGTGTAAGGTACACCCCTATCACTTCCGCCTCCCCGTTAGGATTGGCACTAAAATATAGCACCTTTGAGCCTTTGGCTCCCTTGGTTATATCATATTCCTTATCGCGGGTAATCGCGGTAACCGGGAAACGCTTTACAAAGCTGCGCTTGCTGGCTGCATCCCAATACACCGCATTGTAAGTCATGCGCTCGTCGCCTTTTTTGAATACCCCTGCATGGATAATGCTTTTACCAACGAAGGTTTTTTCGGCTATTTTGGTTACGGAAAATTTGCCATCTTCCCTAAACACTATAATATCGTCCAAGTCGGAACAATCGCATACATATTCGTCCTTTTTCAACCCAAAGCCCACAAATCCTTCTTCCCTATTGATGTACAACTTTTGGTTGGCAACTGCCACTTGCGCAGCTTGTATGCTGTCGAATATGCGCAACTCCGTTTTGCGCTCACGGCCTTTGCCATACTTGTCCAATAATCTCTGGAAATAAGCAATAGCAAAGGCGGTCAGGTTATCCAAATCGGTTTGTGTCTGCACCAAATCTTCCTCCAGCTTACGGATATATTCGTCAGCCTTGAAGGCATCAAATTTCGAGATACGTTTAATGCGTATTTCGGTCAGCTTTACAATATCTTCTTCAGTTATCTCTCTGTAAAAAATAGCCTTGTGTGGTTCTAGGCCTCTATCAATAGCTGCTATTACCCCTTCCCAAGTTTCCTCTTCCTCAATATCACGATAAATGCGGTTCTCGATGAAAATTTTCTCCAACGAACTGAAGTGCCACTTTTCCTGCAAGTCCTTTTTCTTGATTTCAAGTTCTTGACGTAGCAAATCTTTGGTTTGCTCTGTACAGATGCGGAGAATTTCGTTAACGGGCAAAAAATGCGGCTTGTCCTGAATAATGACACAGGCATTGGGAGATATGCTGATTTCGCATTCGGTAAAAGCATATAGGGCATCAATAGTAATATCGGGGGAAATGCCCGGTGCCAACTCTATTACTATCTCAACATCCTTTGCGGTATTGTCGGTTACTTTTTTGATTTTGATTTTATTGCGCTCGTTGGCCTTTACGATGCTATCTATCAATGACGAAGTGGTAGTACCAAATGGAATCTCCCTGACGATAAGCGTTTTCTTGTCAACCGTTTCTATTTTGGCTCTCACCTTCACTTTACCGCCACGGCCACCTTGGGCATAATCACTTACATCACAATATCCTCCGGTAAGAAAATCAGGATAGATTTCTACTTTCTTTCCCTTTAAAATATCAATGGAGCCTTTGATGAGCTCAATAAAGTTGTGCGGCAGTACTTTTGTAGCCAACCCCACAGCAATGCCCTCTACCCCTTGGGCCAACAAAAGGGGAAACTTCATAGGCAAGGTTACCGGCTCACGTTTGCGGCCATCGTACGATAACTGCCAGACCGTAGTATCGGCATTGAACGCTACTTCCAGTGCAAATTTTGAAAGCCTTGCCTCAATATACCTCGGTGCCGCGGCCCCATCGCCAGTGCGTACATCGCCCCAGTTGCCTTGGGTTTCTATCAGTAAATCCTTCTGGCCCAAGCCTACTATGGCAGCCCCTATGGCCTGATCGCCGTGGGGATGGTACTGCATGGTGTGGCCTATAATGTTGGCTACTTTGTTAAAGCGGCCATCGTCCATTTCCTCCATGCTATGCAGTATGCGGCGCTGTACAGGTTTCAGACCATCCTCTATAGCAGGTACGGCACGCTCCAATATTACATAAGAAGCATAATCCAAAAACCAATCCTTGTACATGCCCGAAACGGGTACCTTGCCACTATGGTGGCCTTCATCGGCACTGGGGAGTTCTTCGGGTAGGTCGTTATCCAGTTCTTCGTTCATATCGCCTCTTCAAGCCATAAGCATGGCTTTGGAAGTTATAAAATTAAGGCTTTTCCATTGTCCATAGCATTGCGTAATCCACAATGTAGCATTGATTGTACGGCGGCTATAGCAAGCCAGGAATTACTGCTCGTCGTTCGGCAGGATATTCTGAAAACTTCGCCTTATACCATCGGTGGTGCTCCAAAGCACGGGGTAATAAATTAGCTACTGTCCATATTGCAAAAGCAAGGGCCGGCAGCGACCACGTAGCAATAGCGAAACCTATCCATTCCATCATTTCCCCAAAATGGTTGGGGCAGGAAATATACTTGAACAAACCACCAGTAGGTATTCTATAGCCAGTCTCCCCAGGCTTGCGTAAATTAAGCAGAATATTGTCTGACCAAATATTGATAGCCATACCCGCTGAAAAAAACAGCATGCCTATTATGAACCTTAAATCGTAGCACCAATCTATAGGATAGGCGTGACCGAAATAGCCGAAATGCAGGCCATTGGTAGAAGCATTGACCCCATTAAAGAAAATGGCAGAGAGGACTATTACCAAAGGCATTCGCTTGCCAGCAGTCTTGATACGAAAGGGAAAAATCAATGAGCGATGGAAATAATGACCTACCCAACACGCAAAAAATATCCATGAGACGGCGGTCTTTTCCAAAGGCCCTAAAAAACAAACAGCAAAAATAATAGGCGATGGCAGCTCCATGATTATCCAACCCAAACGATTGGGGATAGTAGGCCCCCATTTTGGCTGGGTATGCCTTCCATATGGAGCAGTCACTTTTAGCAGCACCAAGAATGTAATGACCGCTATACCCATCCATATCCAAACAACTATATCAAACCTCTCCATATCCGTTAATATAAACCAATTTGCTACAATAACGAATTTTTCGTTATTAACAGCTCTAGGTTAAAATAAAACATTGCCATTCTTTTTCTTTCCATATAAAAGTGTAAATTTTATCATTAGAAAATGGTAGGCCTGCCTTAATTGAGCGGCACATGAAAAGGCAGTGTGTATGTTGTTGTTACGAAACATATGGATGTTGTTGTTAGGCACAATACTGCTACAAAGCTGTAATGGGCCTGAGAAACCTTATGAGATAGTAGTAAAAACCTATGGTAACAACAAACCGGAGGTAGTGGAAACCTATATTGGCAAAGACGACAATATGGTAAGGCTGAAACGGGTAGAATACTATCAGAATGGAAAAAAAAGGCTGGAAAAGCATTACCAAAATGGTAAGGAGCAAGGCCCGAGTGAGCAATGGTACGAAAATGGCAACCGCAAGTTTTTGGAATATTACAAAAACGGGGAAAAGGACAGCATTTCCCTTTACTGGTTTGAGAATGGCACAAAGGGCTCTGAATGCTTTTATAGAAATGGGAAAATCAGCGGCAAATCACTTACGTGGTTTGAGAATGGCCAATTGAGTACACAAGCCAGCCTTGAAGAAGGTAAGTATAACGGCGACTACTCTCGCTGGTACGGCAATGGCCAGCTAATGCATTCAGGCAAAAATGTAAATGACAAAAAAGAGGGCGTTTGGGTGTACTTTTCCCGCAATGGCCAAAAAGAATCAGAAGGGGAATATAAAAATGACAAAAAGGAAGGATTCTGGGTATTTTGGTACCCTAATGGTCAAAAGCGCGCTGAAGGCCGCTATGTAGAAGGCGAACGGCATGGGAAATGGCCATTCTGGTACAGTAATGGTAAATTGGTTTCTGAGGTCTACTTTAAGCACGGTGTTAAAGATGGGTTATGGATCGAATGGTTTGAAAACGGCCAAAAGAGCTTTGAAGGCAGATATATTAATGGTAAAGAAGAAGGATTGGTCAGACAGTGGTATGAAAATGGTCAATTAATGTGGCAGCGCTTCTTTAAAAATGGCAAAGAAGAAGGGGTAACCAACACTTGGTATGAAAATGGACAAACGTCAACCCAAGGAAATTTTAAAGAGGGTAAGGAAAACGGCAAGTTTACTGCTTGGTATGAAAATGGACAAAAGGAGTATGAGCGCTATTTTTTAAATGGCGTACAAGATGGCAAAGCCACCAAATGGGACAAAAACGGGAAGGTGTTGAGTGTACAATACTATGAACAGGGCAAGCCTAAAGATGAGTAATTAGGCTGAAATGCCGATTGGGCAAGGCTTTTACAAAAATTTAACAATGAAAATATCCACAAAAAGGACGAAAGGGATATAAATATCATTTTTACATAAGACGCTAACCATAAGCACACAATAAATAAGAATTTACTTTAACTCATTTTAAAATGCAGCGTTATCAACACTTGCAAGTTTTGGTTCATTTGCGCAGAAATGATTTGCAGCTAAATTTGTTCAACATCTTATTGAAAATCATTTCTTTAAAAACCCTATAAAACCCTAAACAATGAACAAAGGAGAATTGGTAAATCAAATCGCTACTGAAGCTGGCCTTAGCAAAGCACAAGCTGGCGCTGCATTGAATGCCGTATTGGATGGCATTACTGCTACCTTGAAAAAAGGCGACAAAGTAACCTTGGTTGGCTTTGGCACTTTCTCAGTTTCCCAAAGGTCAGCTAGAACTGGCAGAAACCCACAAACTGGCAAAGAAATCAAAATTGCTGCTAAAAAAGTAGTAAGGTTCAAAGCTGGTAAAGAATTCGCTTCTGCAGTATAAGCTTTCACGCTTTCACCACCAAAAAGGCAAGGTCAGCATGGCCTTGCCTTTTTTTATCTATTGGGTAGAAGATAGGAAGTAGAGGGTATATGGAAATTTACGATTTAAGAGAGTGTTTCCAATCTTGATACCTGCTACTAGATACTCACTTAGTAGCCAGCTTTCGCGTACGCAAGTATTCAATGATAGGGGGCAGTATTGACAAGAAAATGATACCAAATATGACGTAGGTAAAGTTATGTTTTACGGTTTCCAGATTACCAAACAAATAACCCACCGTAAGGAAACCTGCTATCCATAAAAACCCACCAACAATGTTAAAGGAGATAAACTTTCCATAACGCATAGTACCTACCCCCGCTACAAATGGCGCAAAAGTTCTAATGAATGGCATAAAACGGGCGATAATAATGGTTTTGCCGCCATGCTTTTCATAAAATGCTTGGGTTTTGAGCAAATGTTCCCTTTTGATAAAGCGATAGTCGCGTGAAAAGACCTTGGGGCCAATATAATTGCCGATGGCATAATTGACCGTATCACCCAACACTGCGGCCACAAATAATACAATGAATAACACGAACACATTCAGTTCACTCCCTTCAGTGGCAGCTAAGGCCCCGCAGGCAAACAATAGGGAATCGCCCGGCAAAAAAGGCATTACCACTAAACCGGTTTCTACAAAAATAATCAGGAACAGGATGGCATAAGTCCAGCTTTTGTAATTGGCCACCCATTCGTTCAGATGCACATCGAGATGCAAAAAGAAATCTAAAAACTCCTTTATAACTTCCATGCCACAAAGGTAGAAACATAAATGGAAAGCGGTACCACATAGGCCCGCTTTCCATCACAAAATTAGAAAGATACCCTAAGGGTAACCATCAGATTACGTCCAGCGGCACTTAGCCCTGAAGCGAAGTAACGATAATTCTTGTCCAGTATGTTTTCCATAGCTATTTGTGCCCTCAAATACCTGTTGACCTGATAAGCCAGTCGCAGGTTCAAAGTATACCAAGCGGGGTTGCCAAACTGAGTAGCATACACAAAGTTATCCTCCCCAGCTAAGTTGTAATCCGCTAAATGCTTCCATCCATTATAGAGCACGTAGAACTCGCCTTGAAATTGCTTGCGCTGGTAATTCAAACCCGTTCTCCCATAAATGGGAGGTATATGGTCAAGTGGTTGGTCGGTGGTATCGGTAATGATTCTGCCGTAAGTAAAGGTCACTTTACTGCTCAGACTAATGTACTTGTTAAAGAATGCCTGAAAGCCTGCACTGAAGCCAGTAATGTACGCTTTACCTAAATTGATATTGGTTTGTACCTGGCTCAATTGGCCTTGATATACTACCGAATCCAATCCGTTGAGCGTAGTATTGGCCAAGTTAAAGGCATTGGTAATGTAATTGTAATAACCTGTTGCTTCTAATTGCAATCTATCCTTCCTAATATACCCCAAGGTCAATTCACCTGAATAGGTATACTTTGGTTTCAAATCAGGATTAGGAACAATTACATTGCCTGTAACCGATTCAAACACCTTTGCAAGATCATCCACATTAGGTGCCCTGAATCCTGTGCTTCCAGCCAGTGCTATGCGAAAGCCTTTCGGAAGGTTGAACACTAATCCCAGACTTCCGCTAAGGGCATGATGCTGCTGGTTGACTTCCCTAAATGGAAAAGGGAAAAAAGTAGTATCGCCAAAATCGGCATTTAGTCCAATGAAACTATACCGAATACCCTCGTTTAGCACTAGCCAATCTTTTAAATGCACATAATGACTTAAGTAAGCGGCAACTGAATACATATTGCTGCCCCCATTTGGGTATCGAGTAGCCGCCGGCCCTTCCTCATTGGTTGCAATGTTTTCTTGAAACGCGGTGGAATTCACATCATTATATGTAGCCTCTAAACCATAATTCAATTCGTTCTTGGTCCCAATCCGCTTACTAAGGTCAAAATTGACGGTACCAATTTTTACTTTCTCTATTTGTGAAACTTTGTTGTCATTGTTCAAACGTCTATTAATCCTGCTTTCTTCAATATCTTGAAAAGCCAGACTTAGCTGTGCCCTATCGTACCACCTAGTGTTACTTAGCTGTAATTGGTAGGCAGCAAGCAAACGCTTTTGGGGCCCATAATACCATTCAGCAAATCTAAAGGCTCCATTGCGGGTATCCGTCAGGCGGTCGTACCGGGGGATATCGCTACTATTAGAAAATTGGAAATTTAGAATGTGCGACACCTTGCTACTTTGTTTAAAGAGGAATTTCTGCAAGATATCGTATTGATAATAACCCGAAAACCTTTGATTATTGGGATTGCTGTTGGCTACAATGGAATCTATACCATTGATTCGCTCAACATAAAATAGGCGCTTTCCCCAATCGCCATAAAAGGGATTGCGATTGTTTCCTTGACGGAGGTCATCGAAATCAGAAAACGTAACACTGGTAAATGAGCCAAAACGCCTTCCCCCAAAATTAAGGTCGATATGGCCCGTCTTTTCCAGATTAGCTGATGAAAACCTTGCAAATGCGTTGCCCTTAAAGTTAAATGAATGGGCACTGTCACCCAATTCAGGCATGCGTGTGGTAAAACTGATAACGCCACCTAAGGCATCGCTTCCATACATTACAGAACCAGGACCAAACACCACCTCCATTTTTTCCAGCATGTTATTGTCCACCGTAATAATGTTCTGCAGGTGTCCTGCCCGATAAATAGCATTGTTCATTCTGATGCCGTCTACCACCAGCAGTACCTCATTAGCTTCTAAGCCCCTTAACACGGGGCTACCTCCCCCAGCTTGGCTTTTCTGCACAAATACTTCTCCGCTTTCTATCAGTACGTCAGCACTGGTTTGCTGATTGACCCAGCTAAGCTCTTTTGAGTCAATGCTTACTATTTGTTGAGCTATATCGCGCCTTACCTCAGGTGTTCTCTGTGCAGCTATTACCACTGCATCCAAGTCAATGCTTTTCGATAACAGTCCTACGGTGTACTGGTTTTTCTTAAGTTCTGCAATATCAAAAGTATCGCGCTGAAAGCTGGCATGGCTTACATAAAGCTTCGTTAGATTAAGGAACTTACTAATATCCACTTGACCTTTGATATCGGTTACTACCGCTACCGAATCACCCATGCCGACTACTATAGCATTTGGAATAGGTTGCAAAGTAATTCCGTCTAATACCTTTAATTGCTGTGCAAAGGCAAAGGAAGATATCAATAGAAATATGGCAATAATTATTTTTTTCATTGGTTTAGTTTAAAAAGAGTAAAGGGCAGACGAAGTCCACCTAAAAAATTTGCTTCCGAAAAAAATTGTGACTAAACCAACAAATCAGGCGGGGGCCCAGGCCTTTGCAATATCGGCGAGGTATAAATAAAACTAAAATTTCCGAATTTATCCCTGCCGCAGAAAATGGGTGCGCTATAATCGGCAAGTTTTACAAAATGATAAATACTTTGCTTTTTCAGTTTTTCCAAATCCATGGCTTGTGCCATTCGCTTCTCTACTTCCTTTTCAAGCCCTGCTAATAGCTGGGTTTCTTGATCATCGCTATAGCAATAAAGCGTTACAAGGCCGTCCTTTATTTCCCTCCTCACCACATCATACATTTTGCCTTGCAGGCGAAATTCATGTTCATCTTCCCAGTCCAAATCTGCCAATTGCTGCTTGCTAAACGAAAAAGCCAACAATTTACCATTGTCAAGAGCGTCCAACATCGAGTGTTTCACTTCCTTGCGCACGGCCATCCTCTCAAACAGAAAAATGCACAGGTGTCCTACTTCATTGAAAATGAAAATGGATATCAACAGGATGGCGAACGCTCTTTTCAAAACTATTCTTGCGGAAGGTCTGCAATTTTAACCCAACCGGGTTCATTGGCTATAGCTTCCATATCTTTTACTATATCCAATAAAGCTGGCGGGGCATTGTAAGTTCCGCTAATCTTTTTCTCCCTACCCCCATAATAGTAGCTTACATTGGTGCGGGGTAAATCCACTGCTGCCGGGGGGTATTCATTTGCCATGTCAAAGATGCCCGCATTCTCGAATTTGCTAGCCAGATTGGCTACCTTCTTCCAATCAATATACTTTTCATATACGCCTTGCTTATCAGTAAACCGCTTTCCTTCAAACACCACCCTACCACTACCAGCAATACTGATGGTATATACTGGGCATTTTCCATAGCAGGGGGTTTTGCTCATGGTCATCAAGGTGGAATCTTGCTTAATTTGCACGGCCTGGTCAGGAGTAGGTACCGTAAAGTGTGGCTGGTTTACAACGATGATAGTATCATTGGGCAATGGGGCAGGCTCTTGTATAGACGGAGGTGTTTCCGCCATTTTGTAATTATCTACTGATGATGGTTTTACCGTTGTAGTAGGCTTATTGGTACTACACGCAGCCAATAAAAATACGATTGCCCAGAATAACATGAATTTCATTCGATAAAATTAAGGATAGTAAAGATATCGAACCGTTAAAAATCCCACACCGGGTTACGTTTACCCTTTATATAATCACGCAATTTCAATAGAAATGCCATTATCATATAAATAATTACAGGTGAACCGATAGTAAGACAAGATGCGTAGATAAAAAACAGCCTTATTTTGTTCGATGGCATGTGCAACTTATCACCCAAGTAAGAACACACTCCAAAAAAACGCATTTCAATGTATGTCTTCAAATCAACCAGCATAGCCCAAATTTAGCAAAAAAAAGAAATCTCCAATTCATGAATTGCCCTATCAAAAATCAGGCAAGTTTCTAACCAGCTAGATTTAGCAATTGGTGCCCCACCGTGCAGCTTAGGCAACATTTCTTGTCGCAATGCTCATTTTTCAACTGCAGCAATGCCTGCGAATGATAGGCTGTATTGGCTTTCCATCTCACCTGTGACCATTTATCGATAAGGGCATTTTTTTCTGCTGATAGCTCCTCCAAAAATTGTAAGGCTTTTTCCTTTGCCCTTGGTTTGCCCATTTGTTGTGCATAAACAAACAGTAATGGGGCCAACGTATTGATAATCAGTAAATCGATGCTCTTCTCTCCTATCCTTTTCTCCTTTCTGGTTGCCAATGTACCAAAACGGTAATGCTCTTGCCAGTAGGTGGAAGTTGTTGCCATAAATAGGCCCTTTACTTCTTGCACATGCTCGCTTTCCATGCTTTGTGAAAAGAGGTGCTTGCTTTTATGCAGCAGCATGGCCAATTGCGCTATGCGCACCGTTGGGAAAGCAGGAGGCCTTAAGCGCATAAACTTCCATAACTTCTCCTCTATGGGCTTCAACTGATATTTTTTAGCTAGAAAGTTATATTCTTTCTGCAGCGATTGCTGATAGTCGTCAGCCGCTAGGCCTTCCAGCATACCAGCCTGCCCAAACAACAAAGCTTCTATTTGGAACAGGCTGTTCTTATGTTTGGCAATAATGTTCAATGGCAGCGACCTTGCCAACAAATCAAAGGCATCGGTATTGATTTTCAGGCCTAGGTTTCGTGCTGTCAACTGGTACATGGTTTCTTCCCAATTGCCTTTATTCCAATTGAGCCGCTCCAGTATTTCCGCGCTTTTATGCTCCATCCGCTCCACTAACATACGGTCCAGCATCTGCATCAGGTGGATATCATTAACCTGCTTAATCTGATGCTGGCATGCTATCCAATCGGTGCTAGCCTGAAACATCTTGTATCTAGCTTGCAGCCGTTCGTCTACCCTATCTTTCAATACTAATATGGGTGCAGTATTCAATATGTTTGTGTCGTGCTCATAAACTACATGCAGTATAATGTTCTCGTACTTTGGGTCTTCTTCATGGCCATGTCGCTTCCAATCAGAAGTGCGTAAGTGCAATTCTACATTACCCGCCCAAAGTGTATCGCTAATTTTTACTCTAGCATTGCTAAAGTCGGGACCTGCATGGGTGTTGCGCTGCCCAACGTGTACAATCTGTAAGGGCTCGCCATCCATGGTGGTCAAATCGTTTTGGTGGAACAGGCGATGCTGCCATACATAATATAGAAAATCCTCGCTCATGACAAGGCTTGCTCTAAATCGGCAATCAGCACTTCGGCCTCTTCTAGTCCAATGTAAAACCGTATTAAGTTCCAGGGCAATTTAGGGTGCAGCTCATCGGCCTGTTGCACCAATCCACAAACCGGCATTACCAATGATTCATGCCCGCCCCAAGAACAGGCTATCAAGAATCGATTCAACTTATTGACAAAAGTATCTACCTCACTAAAGGTACCTGCTTTTAATAAAATGGAAAAAAGGCCTCCGGCACCCTTCATTTGTTTTTGCGCCAAACCATGCTGTGGAAAAGAGGGGTGCATAGGATAAATGACCTTTTCTACCTTAGGATGGGTGGCCAAGTATTCTACTATTTTAGGGGTCGTAATATTGCTTCTTTCCAATCGCAGTGGCAGGGTACGAAGGCTGCGCAGCATTAGCCAAGCATCATGGGGTGAAATAATGGCACCAAGGTTTAAAAATTCGCTATAAAAAATACTTTCAATGATGACCTTATTGGCACATACCACCCCTGCTACCATATCGCTATGCCCCCCATAATACTTGCTGGCCGAATGGACAACAATATCCACTCCCATTGCTATTGCAGGCTGATAAAGCGGCGTTGCGTAGCTGTTGTCCAAAATGGTTACCAACCCATGCGATTTTGCCCATTGGCTTACCTGCTCTATATCCTGCAATTCAAATGTAAAGGTGTTAGGGCTCTCCAGATAAACTAAGCGAGTATTGAACTGTAAAGCAGCTTCGAACGACTGCAATTGGGTACCATCGACAAAGGTATAGCTGACCCCAAAGCGACCAAGGATATTCTTCAACAGTTTCGTGGCCCAGCTGTATGGTTTATCTACACATATGATATGGTTGCCCGCTTTTACCTGCGATATAACAGCTGCACTGATAGCGGCCACCCCACTTGCAAAGACCAATGCATCTTCCGCTCCCTCTAAGGCTGCCAATTTCTTGCACAATATGTCAGTAGTAGGGTTGTTGCCCCTTGTATAGAAATGATTCTCTTTTTCGTTGGGTACTGCAGTGCGCATAGTTTCCACATTGGCAAAGCAAAAATTGCTGGCCTGCACTAATGGGGGTGCAATGGATTGAAAATAGTTTTCCCGCTCCTCCCCAAAATGATTGATGATATAGGAGATATCCATCTTAAATCAGTCCTTTTGATTTTAAGATACCTGCCATTTCCATTTGAAGGTTCTCCGCAGCTTTTTGCGCTTTGTATTCGAAATCATTCATGTCCTTACCAGCATAGATAATATTGCGCGATGAATTGACCAATAAGCCGCAATGGCTATTCAGCCCCGCAGCACAGATTGCATGTAAGTCACCTCCTTGCGCACCTACCCCTGGAACTAAAAGAAAATGCTCAGGGACCAATTGCCTTACTCTTTCAAAATAAGCAGGCTGGGTAGCGCCTATCACAAACATGGTATTGTTCGTATTGCCCCAAGTTTGCGCTGTTTTAAGTACCGTTTCATAGAAATATCCATCCCCTTGGGCTTTCAATTGCAGGTCGGCACTACCTTTATTGGAAGTCAACCCTAGAATGATGGCCCATTTGCCAGCATATTGATAGTAAGGACTAATAGAATCTTCGCCCATATAGGGAGATAGTGTAATGGCATCAAAACCTATCTGCTTTAAAAAAGCTTCGGCATACATTTCCGAAGTATTGCCAATATCCCCACGTTTGGCATCGGCTATTTTGAATGCATTATTGGGAAGATACGCTACCGTTTTACGCATGCTTTCCCAGCCTTTAGCCCCGTACACTTCATAAAATGCGGTATTGATTTTATAGGCTACTGCATACTGCCTTGTGGCATCAATAATGCGCCTGTTAAATTCATACTGTGGGTCTGCCGTTTGCAATAAATCGGCTGGAATTTTTTTCAAATCAGTATCCAACCCTACACAGAGGAAAGATTGCTGCTGGCGTATCTGCTCGAAAAGCTCCTGTCTGTTCATTCTTCTAAAAGATATGGACAGGAAAATTAAGCAAAAGCCTTATAAAAAAGCTATAAATTTTAGCAAGATTTTTAAACTGCCACTACAGCCTTCAGAGAAGGAACTGCATGCTTCACGGCTTCTTCAATTCCAGCTTTCATGGTCATAAAGCTTTGTGGACACTTTTCGCAAGCCCCCAGCAAACGAACTTGTAGAATCATATCATCCGTTATATTCACCACTTCTACATTGCCACCGTCACGCTGTAGATAAGGCCTTAAGGTATCTAGCGATGCTTCGACTCTTTCCAATAACTGATGATCTACTTCCAAGCTGTTGTTCATTATGGTTGTAATACCGGTTCGTTTAGTGTGGCGTTGTAAACAGCAACTTGCCTTTCTGTTGTTACTCCTAGGTTGATAAAAGCCTCTTTGGTCAAATAATCATCGCTGGTCACCACCGGTTTACCATCATCTCCTCCTTCCCTGACTGATTGCACTAAAGGTATTTCTCCCAAAAATGGCAGGTCAAATTCATCAGCCAAACGCTTGCCGCCATTTTTGCCAAAAATATAGTATTTATTATTGGGCAATTCTGCAGGTGTGAAATATGACATGTTTTCTACAATACCTAATATGGGCACATTAATCATATCCAGCTTAAACATAGCCACAGCCTTCTTGGCATCGGCCAGTGCCACATCTTGAGGGGTAGTTACGATTACTGCCCCAGTAATCGGAATTGTTTGAATCATCGTAAGGTGGATATCGCCCGTGCCGGGAGGCATGTCCAAAATCAAATAATCCAATTCCCCCCAAATACAGTCCGTAACAAATTGCTTTAATGCCGATGATACCATGGGTCCCCTCCAAACCACCGCTTGCTTTTCATCAATCAATAGGCCTATAGACAACACTTTGATTCCATGAACTTCTAAGGGGAGAATATAATGCTTGCCATCAATTTGCTGTACCCCAGGTCGCTTACCCCTGATGCCCAACATCATGGGAATGGATGGGCCATATATATCCGCATCCAACAAACCCACTTTTGAGCCATTGGCTGCCAATGCAAGGGCCAAGTTGACGGATACAGTTGACTTGCCCACACCACCCTTTCCCGAAGCCACACAAATAATATTTTTTACACCTGGCAGCATATCCTTCTTATCCTTACGATGGCTGGTAACCCTTGAATCAAAAATCACCTCCACCAAGGCCGATGGGCTTACCATCTCAGCAATTTTTGTTTTGATATCAGCTTCTATGGCATCTTTTAAAGGGCAGGCAGGTGTAGTAAGCACTACTTTGAATCGAATAGCCTCACCCTCAATATGAAGGTCTTCTATCATATTCAGGGTCACCAAATCCTTCCTTAAATCGGGGTCAATTACATGGCCAAGGGCGGCCATTACCTGTGCTTTGTTAATCTGCATGAAAAAATTATGCTACAAAAGAGCAACAAAGATACGAATAAAACGGTTCGGCCTTAAAGCGCATTAATGATCTTACCATTGCAGAACAATTTGTTCTGGCTCTGAACCCTATTGAAGAAAACAGCCTGATTGGTCAGTTTGAACAAATTAGTGACTTCGCCCCCTGAGACCTGCTGAAACTGTCCATTCACGTATCCATGCAAGCGTCTATCCAAATCAGGATATACCACTATGCCATCATCAATCTGATAACTGGCAGGCACATAGTTTTCCAACCGCTGAACCTTTCCTTTATAGTAAGCATAAAAGAAGTTATTGTTGTCCACAAACACCAGCACATCTTCCTTGATTTCCCAATATCGGGGTGGTATAGTGGATAGTTCAACTTCTTTCCCTTCAGTAAAGACTTTAAAGGTGTTGTTTTGGTCAATGTATGCTACGAAATCCTCTCCGGTTTTATACTCTTTGGGAGCAAAGCTATCCAGTTTATAAGTGTGCCCTTTTGAAAAGACCTTAAATCCTCCAAGGTAATCCACATAAGCAACAATGTTGCGGTTAACTATAAAGCTGGATGGTGCCACTCCCTGTTCCAAAACCAACACCTGCCCATGGTACCATACCTTGAATTGGTCTGAAAAATCGAAATATGCCACCAAGTTGTCCGATGCTGCAATATCAATGATATTCCTGTTTTCCAATTGGGTAGTTTTCCCATCAAAAAATACCCAGTCGGTATCAAATATGTCCTTAAAGACGATAACGCTATCACCAAAGCTGTATGCTTTTACCTGCCCTAACTCATATTGTTGGTTGTTATAAATGGCAAAAAGAAAATTGCCTGCATTAAGGTATACCACCATCTCATCAGTCACAGTATAGGATGCTGGGGCAAAACGCTGGATTTGAGTAACCGTGCCTCCTGAAAAGTAAACCTTAAAGTCGCTGTTATAATCGACATAAGCAATGTATCGAGCACCTACTTGAAAATTCTGTATTATTTGAAATTCCTGTTGAAATACTTTTCCATTGTCATAGATGAAAAAGAACTGCCTAAAATCCTGATAAGCTGCCAAACATTGGGATTTTGATTCGGCAAAAAACAATAAACAACATATCAGAGACAGCAATCGCATACAATCAATAACACCTAAAAATAAGAAAAGAAGGCACAAAGGCCTTCTTTTTCTATTTACTTAACAAAAGCTAACTTATTTCCAGCCTTTGGTAACGGGTTTAATTTCGCCTTTCTTATCATAAGTATATGGTCCAAGGTCAGAGTATTCCACTTCCAACTCCACTTGTTTGTCGTTGGAATTTACCTTGAACTCTACCCTACGGTTTTTGGCTCGTCCTTCAGGATTGTCTTTTCCTGAAGCGGTGGTATTTGGAGCAATTGGCTCACTCTCCCCTTTTGCCATCAAGCTCATACGGTTAATGTCAATTCCTTTAGCAGCTAAGTAATCAGCAGCAGCTTGGGCACGCTTTTTCGCCAATACCATGTTGTAGGCATCGCTACCAACAGAGTCCGTGTGTCCATATATTTCCAAGGTCCAAGTAGGGTTGGCAGCCAGTACTTGGCTTAATGAGTCCAAAGTAACCTTATAAGGCTTGGTGATAGCATACTTGTCAAATTCATAGTAAATACGCTTCAACTGGATTTTGCGACGTTGGATTTCTTCTATGTAGAATACGCGCTTCAAAGTATCTTTCACATTCAAAGCAGGCATGTCCAATGTCTCTTCCGAACCCCAATAGCCCGTTTTGGTCACGTTTACCTTGTAAACCTTTTCAGGATCTAAAGGAAGATAGAATACTTCATCTTTAGTAGTTGTCAAATTGGCAATAGGCATCAACATCCCACTTGAATCGCGAACAAAGAAGCTCACATCTGCACCTTCAATTGGAGTTTCTGGATCCTTTTTGTTGGCCACATAAGCTTCCAAAATAATGTCGGTAACAATACGGAAGCTATATATATCATCACAACAAGTAGGGCTCTTCAAGGAATAACCACCCGGACGGTTAGATACTAAGTAACCGGTTTTTTGGTCATCGCTCAACGCAAAGTAAATATCATCCACACTTGAGTTAAGTGGAGCCAACAAATTCTCAGGTACGCCACATTCACCATTCACAAAAGTAGTTTTGTAAATATCAAAACCACCTATGCTCACCATGCCATCGGAGCTGAAATACAGCGTACTCTTCTTACCATCCATGAAAGGCGTCACTTCGTTGCCAGACGTGTTTACGTTTTTGCCAATGTTCTTGGCCTTATCAAAGCCGCCTTTTCCGTCGCTCTCGGCATAGTAGATATCCGTACCACCTACTCCTCCTTCCCTGTTGGAAGTAAAGAACAAATACTCCTTGTTGTTAACTACTGCTACATGCGGGTGGGTATTATTGCTGCCGTCATTAATGCTACCGCCCAATTTCTTTGCTTCGCTCCAAGTGCCGTTGTTATTCTCCGACATGTAGATTTCACACTCCATCTGTAATGAATCGCCCACCACACAATTGGTAAAGTAAAAGCGTTTGCCATCAGGTGATAAAGTACCGTTACCAGTGTGAAACTCTTTGGTATTGCTAGCGGCTGGATAAAGCTGGGCATCGGCCCAAGAAGTACCTTGTCGAGTGGTCAAAAACTGACGGGCTTTCTGTCCGGTACTGTCACTAGCTGCTACTGAAATGGCCGTATCTGAGCGCAAGGAGGAAAACAACAACTGGTCTTTTCCAACTGGCTTAGGTGCAAAGTCAGAGAAAGGATTGTTCACCTTTTGGTCCAACAACTCCACAATCACCCTTTCCGGATCAGCCAAAGTTTTGATAGCCAAATCGCAGCCTTGCATTTGGCGCTCGACGGTCTTTTTGAAATCATTTTTATCCTCACCATCGTAAGCAGCTAGGAAACTTTTGAAATTGCCGTTAGCTTCGTCGCACTTGCCATTGTACTTTTGCATCAAAGCCATCATGTACTTGGCCTTTGCATATTCCGTGGTATCCAATTCGTAAAATACCTTGTACCACTTCTCCGCTGCTTGGTAGTCGCGAAGCAAATAGTTCAACTTTGCCAGGCGTGAAACAGCGCAAGCATTGTCCGGTTTTTTGGCGTATACCTCTTCATAATACATCAAAGCATTATAGTAGCTGCCCTTTTCAGTAAGGGAATTAGCTATTTTCATCTTCTTTTTCGGGCTTAAATTCTTGAGCCTTTCCGACCGATAATCATCCGCCTGTGTAGAATCAACCTGTGCTATGGCAAAGAATGGAAGTAACATTCCCAACATAACAATTAAGTAAATCCGCTTCATCTATATGTGAGTCTTTGTGGTTTTTTGAAATGATTAAAATCTCGGACAGAATAAAAAAGTCTTTTTATCGGTAATGCTGGAGAATCTTCCAACATAAATTAATGACAGTTCATAAGCACCCTGTGAATTGCCGTTGGTTAAATCGGAAGTAGTGGCATCATAACTGAACCCAGCCCTGAAACCTTTGAATTCAAATCCTACCATTGGGATCACTGCATCTTGGTACCTATACCATGCACCCAAAAAGATAGAAGTATTTCTACCTTCAGGGTCAACTTTAAAATGGTAGCCAATATTCGTACCGAAATTCAGTTCATCAGCTGTGGCTTGGTTCATGTATATTACTCCGGGATACAAGGTCCACTTCCTGTTCTTCGTCAAATCCCATTCCAAACCTGCGTGTCCAACATACCTACGGGGCAAGTTTCCTGAAGCTGATTGGGTAATATTATAAGATGGGGTGAACAAGTGAAACAAAGAGAAACCACCATAAATGGTTACCCTTTGGGAAACTGCACCATTATAGAACAATCCAGCCTGAAAATCAGGCACAATAGCACTTTGATTATTATAGCCTGCATCAACGGAAGTATTTCCCTCGTTATAAATGCCACCAATGAACTGGTCCTCAAAGCGGAAACTTCCTGTCTTGCTTTGCTGAATACCTCCTTGAACACCTATGGACAATTGGTGCTTGCTGCTTTTACCAAGGCTTTTGATATAAGAAGCGGAAAGCATCGCTTTCACAACATTATATCTTCCGCCATTGGTAAAATCGTTAACAAAAGATGCACCTAAACCAACAGCATCCACTTTCCTTTTACCCACGAAAATTGGCAAATCAAAAGATATACCAGGAGTACCATAAGTAGGTTTACGGCCTTCTAACATACCGCCCCACTGGCTTCTATAAATACCAGCTATCCTATAATTACCGTTGACCTTTCCAGTCAATGCTGGATTGAGCGTCAAAGGGGAAGCATAAAACTGGGAAAAGTGTACATCCTGAGCCTTTACATTACCGGCTATTACCAGCAGCAAAGCAATTATTGTCAAAAAACTTCTCATGCTATATAAGTTCTTCATCTCTAGTGCTTTTTCTATTATCTGAGCAATGTTACAGTGCTATTGTAAGTTACGGTTCTAACACCTGTAGCGGTGGTAATCTCAATGACTGCACTAAATACATATGCATCCTCGGGTTGCTGAACACCACCTACTGTGCCATTCCAAGGTACTGGGCTGGAGTGTATCAATTGGCCCCAACGGTTATAAACTTTGAACTCAACGACCCTTACGTTCGGACATCCATTAGTAATTAGGAAGAAAGAGTTATTTGCCCCACCGTTGAAAGGTGTAAAGGCTTCAGGGAACGAATAAATACAAGAATCGAAGACCGATACTGTTACGCTATCAATAGTAGAACATGTTGTAGCAGGGTCGGTTACAGTTACCACATAAGTGGTGTTGGCTGTAGGCGTCGCTACCGGATTTGCAATAGTGGAATCGCTCAATGAAGTTGAAGGTGTCCAAGCAAAGTTGTACGTACCCGATGGATTCACTTGTACTTGCAGCTGTGTAGTACCACCGGCATTCACTTGGCTTGGGTCAGCGGAAACAATCAAGTCTAGGCTACCATCGCCTACCTCAACTACATCGGTTGCGGTACAGCCATCTACCGTTGTAACGGTCAATGAGTAAGTGCCAGGTGTAGAGGTAACGAAGGTTTGCGAAGTACTGCTATCTGACCAGAAGTAAGAGCTAAAACCAGCGGGAGCAGTGATAGTAGCCGTACCGTTCAAACAAATCAGTGTATCGGTCAAGTTTAGAGCCGGTATATCAGGTAATACAGTCACCGTTGCGGTGTCGGCACCTATACATCCTAAGCTATCGGTTACCGTTACCGAATATGTACCTGAAACATTGACGGTCAAAGTAGAGTTGGTGGTATTGTCAGACCAGTCATAGGCGGCAAAAGCACCTGGATACAGGGTATAGCTCTCACCTGGACAAATAGTCACGTCAGCCCCTAGATTTGGTTGAGGGCCGCCATTAGCGGTTATGGTGACGCAATCTGTTCCAGAACAGCCAGCAGGATCAACAACAGTGACGCAGTAGGTGCCTGGGGCAGTAACAATGATCGTTCTAGTGGTCTCACCACCTGGCGACCAGTTGTAGCTGGTATATCCAGCACCGGCGTCCAGTGTCAAAGAACCAGTGCTGCACAATCCTCTATCAGGACCCAAATTTACCAGTACGGAAGAATTGGCAAGGGCTACCACATCGGTACCAGTACAACCATTAGTATCGGTAACAACAACTGTGTAAACACCAGGTGTACTTACCGTAATACTTTGCTGATTAGAAACAATAGGTCCACTCCAAGCATAGCTGACAAAACCCTGACCCGCATCAAAAGTTACCGAAGTGCCAGCACATACCGTGGTATCGGGACCAAGATTGACAACTGGACTTGGTAAAAAGTCAACAACTATAGTATCAGCAGTAGAGCAGCCGCCTTGGTTCGTAACCGTTACAGAATATTCCCCAGGAGCAGTAACTTGGAATGTTTGCCCTTGTGAGCTGTCCTGCCATACATAAGTAGCGCCAACATTTCCTGCATCCAATATCAATGAAGCTCCTTGGCATATAGAAGTGTCTGGACCTAAATCGACCACCGGGAAGGTGAGGAATGTAACAGAAACAGTATCGCTAGCGAAACAGCCCAAACCATTAGTTACAGTTATACTGTAGGTGCCATTGGCAGTTACATCAATTATTGGAGTTGTTTCCCCACCAGGCAACCATACATAGGTGGCAAATCCTCCCCCAGTACTCAGGCTAATAGTGTCACCGATACAAGCAAATTGGTCAGGACCCAAATCAATTACAGGTGTAGTGTCATTCACCACAATGGTATCGGAAGCGGTACAACCAAATGGATCGGTGACTGTAACGCTGTAAGTACCACCTGAGGTGAGTACCAAAGTTTGGGTAATAGCACCACCAGGTGACCAAATGAACGAACTAAAATCGTTGGTAGCATCCAATACTATAGGCCCCCCGTTGCATATCACGGTATCATTGCCCAAACTAAACTCAATGGAATCCCTAAATTCCACCACAATCGTATCAGTAACACTACACAATGCGCCACCACCAAACACAGTCACAATAACCGTATCAAAAGGATAGGCAGCTGTAAGGTTCAATACGGAATCGGTAGTAATGCCATCATTCCAGAGATAAATATAACCTGCACTATTGTTAGCAACCAATCTCAAAGTATCGCCAAAACATAATACCGTATCCGCTCCCAAGTTCACTACAGGTACTGTATTGAATATGGCAACCATGGTATCAGAGCTCGGACAAGCATTGGCATCAGTAACTGTAACTGAATAGATACCGCTGGTAGTTATAGTAGTGGTATCATCCGTATCACTATTACTCCATAAGTAAGAAGTATATCCCAGCCCCGCGTTCAAGATTACAGTATCGCCTTCGCAAAGGATAGTATCCCTGCCAATATTAACTGGCGGTGCAGCACGGATACCTATCTCTATGGTATCGGCTATTACGCAACCATTGGGTGCAGTTACCGTAACCGAATATTGCCCCGCGGCAAATACGGTCAATGTTTGTCCAAAGTTGCCCTGAACGCTCCATTGATAACTGATAAAGCCCATTCCGGCATCTAAGACAATGGAGTCTGTCAAACAAATAAAGGTATCGTTACCAAATGGAGCAGGAGGTGTTTGCAACAAACTCAGCGTTACGCTATCAGTAATGGAACAGCCGATGCTCGTGTCGGTAATCGTCACAAAATACTCCACCAAACTATCTACCGTAACCACTGGATTGGGACAAGTGGTACATGACAAACCAGCAGTTGGAGACCATTGATAAGTGTTGCCACCAGAAGCAGAAAGTTGTACAGTTTGACCTGGGCATACAGCAGTATCATTTGATAAGGTATAAGGCAATGAACCTACCGATACAGTAACGGAGTCAACTTTAGTACAGCCAGAAGGCGTGACTACACTTACACGATAAGTAGTAGGTGTTGTTGGAAATGCAATTGGGCTTACAGAAGTTGAATCACTCAAAGTATTTCCAGGTGACCAACGAACAGTATAAGGGAGTGGTTGGGCACAAGACCTAAATCGGGTATTCGGCCTAATATTTCCAAAACCTTGGGCAAAAGGATCTGAGTTCAATGGGTTCAAGCAAGCATTATCATCATCAACCGGATACCATGCTGAAGAAACGTAGCCAGTAATGGAACTATTGACGGTCGAATTGCTAGTCCAGTCAATGGAAGCACCTAGATTATTGTTAAAGCATACTTCCAATAGAATATTCGAGCTGCCGTCCCAATCGAAAGCATTATCCAATACATGGTTGTTCCAGCCTGATACTATGTTAATGGTACGAGAATTGAAAACAGTGCTTACCCCAGTTTCAGGCGAACCACCAACTAATGCAGGAGTATTGGTACACTTTGCTTTGATACTAAAGTTCCTATAAGTAGCGGTACCCTGTACTTGAGCCACAAAGAATGCAATTTCCCTGATTCGACCAGGTGTTAGACCCTGTGCCCTTAAATCAGCGGCACTGTAAAGATATTGTTGCATGGCACTTTCATAAAAATTACCGTAAGGTGAAGGGTACTCATCATCGAAATTCTGGATGGTGCCCGTGCCTATCTGTTGAAATGCAAGCGGCCCTGCACAAGTATTGCCATTTATGCCGCAGTTTGCGGGTAACGATGTGCGCACATCTACCAACAACTGGACAGAGTCAGCGGTACAAAGTGCAGTATCAGGTGTTACACTAATGGAAGTAGTGTCAATGGTCAAAGTTTGAAAATCAGTGCCTGAACAAAGACTATCAGCAACGCTCAAAGAATAGGTTACCTGCTGGGTAACCGCGGTTTGGGTCACCGCACCTGTTGGATTGGTGAGCCCGGAGGTTGGTGACCATTGGTACGTATATGTTCTTGGCCTAGCCCCGCAGATGGACATAGTAATATTAGGAACCGATTGGATAGGTTGGGTAGTTGGAATTAAGCTAGCAGGTAAAACACAGCCATCGGTAGTAGAAGCTGATGTGGCTGACATGGCGGCAGCATAACCTACATTGGTGGAAAGCACACCGTCATTACCACCTGGTGCGGCACCACCGCCAAAGCAGAACTCTACAATCAAGTTACTTACTCCATCCCAATCATATGGAGATTGGAAGTTGAAGTTGTTTGGTCCTATTGAAGTAAGGTAAGCTGAGGAAAAGAACACCTGGCTGGTACCTGTTTGCCACGCGCTTCTTGATAGATCAACCGCATTGGTACAACCTATTTTAATAGTTAAGTTGGTATATACCCCGGTACTCAATTTATTCGCTACCGTCATTTGCATACGGGTGATTGTACCAGCAGTGTAACCTGCAGCTCTTAGGTCAGATGCCCTATATAATACTTGGTATCTGTAAGCTGCATTGGAGCCGCCTAAAGGTGTAACCGCAGCGGTGGTACTACCCGAACCAAATGTTCTAGGTACTGGGGTGTTACCAGGACCACATTCACCGGAACCGATGGAGGGAGCACAAGACAATGGATAAACATTACCCGTCAAGGTAACAGTATCCCCTGGGCACACTTCCTCATCGCTGGCACTGATAACCACTTTGGGTCCCACACCTGTTACATTAATGGTAATACTATCGCTCACCACGCAACCAGTATCTGAAGTGACCACTACAGTATAGGTAGTTGTCCTTATCGGATTTACAAAAGGAGCAGCGGCAGTGCTATCAGATAAACTATCAACAGGAGTCCATTCATAGGTATATGGAGCGTACAATGGATCGACTACTGCTGAAAGCTGTATGGCCTCGTTCCGACAAACATCAATGGTATCGTCGATGGGCTGTAGTTCCCAAAGAAAATTTGGTACCAACGATATTCTAACAGTATCACGGTTTTTACATCTGGCACTCAAATCGCTAGTTACGATATAATCCGTAGTAACGGAAGGTGTTGCCAAAGGATTTCTGATGGACGGATCACTAAGACCTGTTGAAGGAGTCCAAGTAAATACATTACCACCTACAGCAAATAGTTGTACCGGTACACCACCTGGACAATAGGTCCTATCAGGGCCCGCATCGGTACCATCAAGTATTGCAATTGTTACCGTTCTGGAACTGGTCCTATCAATCGGGCAGGAATTGATGCCATAATTAAGCGAAAATACATTGAACCCTGTATCAACGGCAGTAGGCACCCAACGGAAACAGCCAATAACTGTATCTAAACCGATACGGGTTGTGTCGAAAGTGGCACCAATACCAGCAGCATTGGAAGTGAGATAAATAGAGTCACCAATATAAGTAATGCACCAACGAACGGTATCACCTGGGCAAGCTTCAATATCGAATGGTCCAGTCAAAGAACCACCTTGCACTGAACTTGGTGTGATACCATTATTAATGATGACTCCATATGGCGGGTTACAAAGGGGAGTACCTAATATTACTACCTGAATGTCGCGCATAGTGGTACCAATCAAAACCCCATTGCGGTATTCTTGGACCAAAATGGTTACCACCACTTCTTGAGCTTGTGACGGCACAAATTGCAACTGTCCAGTTTGAGTATCAAAGAACAAACCACCATTGGTTGTAATAGGGTTGGCAACGCTGAAGCCCGCAGCATAAGGGACTACGGTACCAGGGTCTTGCAAAGGTTGGATCAAGCTATATACCAAGGAATCGCCATCTACATCAATGGTACCGTGGTTATAAAGAATACTATCCAAAAAACAGAAGTACGGAACGGGCCTATTGGTGAAAACTGGCGAATTGTTACAGGCACCAGGAACAGTGTTATTTAAAGTGGCCTCTACGTACAAATCGACCGAGCCTGGGTTTACCAAGTTATCAACTTGCGCATTACGGGCATTAAGGTCATAGCCAAAAGTCCAATCCGTACACTGCTGGGGCAATACCACCAAGCCTGTATACTGGTACTGTTGTACACCTGGCAGGCTGCCTCCATTACAAGCACTGTTACCTAATTGATTGCCGCACAAAGCCGAAACCTCACTGCCGTTAGGAATTCCTTGTGGTTGTATCAGGCTGGGCTGAGTAAGAGTAACCGTTTGGGTAATGTTACAGGTAATGGAGCGCACACTAATGGATGCAGTAGTGGGTGCGGCAATCCCGTTACAATCGCGATAAAAATTCAAGGTAACTAGAAAGCTATCTTGCCCAATACATTGATAGGAAATATCTGCACCCATGGCATGGCTTGCGGCAGCCTTCTGGGAAAAGAACAAGACAAAACTTAATATGGTTGCTAATACAAGTAATGATTTCTTCATCCTCACAACACTTTTATGTTAACTTAAATGCTCCATTATAAACGGGAGCAATCTTCAAATTTAGGAAATAAATTCAAAGTCTCGATGCTTTCCGCCTATAAAATAAGCAATTGCCTATAATCCGAAGATTTTCAGGCTGCGAAGCTAAAGATTTTTTTCTTTGCATACGAAAATTACGAATGGGTAATGTTAATATCCGCAAAAAAATCGCTGCGGGCTTTTCACATTTCATTAAAATCTTAATTTTGTCGGCAGTTTTAATGATAAAACCAACCTAAAACCAATCATTATGAAAAAGATTACCACACTTAAAATGGCCGCTGCTTCTTTGATGCTGTTCGGCGTATTGACTTTCAGCTCTTGCGAAAGCGACCCTTGTAAAGACGTAACCTGCGTGAATGGTACCGCTACCGAAGATGGTGAAGATTGTAACTGTGTTTGCGAAACTGGTTATGAAGGTACCCAGTGCGATGAGTTGGTAAGGGCTAAATACCTAGGCAACTACAATGGTAGCGAATCTTGCACTTCCGGTACAGATGTGTACGCTGTTTCAGTTACAGCTGGTACTACCGATTTGGATGTTCAGATTTCCAACATCTACGATGCTGGTTTCTTTACAAATGCTACTGTTAATGCTGATGGCAATTTAACTATTGCTAGCCAATCATTCGGTACTGGTACAATTTCTGGTTCTGGAAGCATTAATGGCAACACCGTTACTATTACTTACACCATTACTGCTGGAGGAGTTGCTGACCAATGTACTTACACCGGTACCAAATAATTTAGGTCATTTACTAATATTGAAGGCGCCCTTTGTGGCGCCTTTTTTATTACATACCCCACCCTAAATAAGGCTCTAAGACTTTACCAGAGTATTTAAAAGATAGCAATTACCCAAACTCAATAGCATGGTATTGATACTTTCCCAACAGAGATGAAAGGGGTTATGTAAAAACAAGAGAGGCTGTACCAAATTGGTACAGCCTCTCTTTATTAAGCTCGGATTCGCTTAGTTTTTAGGCTTTTGCCCAACGTCCAATTTCTTATTGTTGGTGCTTTCTTTTTGGCCTACATCCAATTTTTTACTGTCAGATGACTCTTTTTGGCCTACGTTCAACTTATTATCCTCGGTTTTGGTAGTAGTATTCTGTGTCTTTCCAGTAGTGCTGCCTTTTGGCTTAGTAGTGCCGCTAGTGGATGCTGTTGGCTCTTCCGTCAAAGTATCGGCGGCCAATGAATCTTGGAAAGCTTGGAACCTTGCATTACAGTCCATGGTCAATGAATCGGTAACGAAAGTGATCCTGGCATTCAAGCTATCAATAGTCTTTTGGGCTTCTTCGCCACCGCCGCCTTGGCAGCTAAAAAAAACACCTGACAGCATAAAGCCGCCAGCAATGATGGATAATCCTTTTTTCATGGTCGTGATTTTTAGATTTTTTCTTGGCAACAAAACTAGTGTATTTAAACAAAACTAGTGTATTTATAAATATATTGTGCTGGACAAGCGGCTAATTTTCTTTGCCAAAGCTATCCCCATCAAATGCTGCGCCACAAATGTGCCCTACAGATGGATTCAGGTATGGGCACACCTTTGCATTAATAGAATAGTTTCCCTATCTTTGCACTCCTATTTGCATCAGCAGGCATGTTTATCGAACCGGAAATAAAGCTTTTCTCTGGCAGCGCTTCCCGCTACCTTGCCGAAAAAGTGGCCGAGGTGTACGGTCAGCCTTTGGGCAGCCTTACCATCGAGCGCTTTAGTGACGGGGAATTCCAGCCCGTCATTTCCGAATCGGTCAGGGGTTCTTATTTCTTTATCATACAATCCACTTTTCCATCCTCGGATAACCTGATGGAGCTGCTGATGATTATAGATGCTGCCAAAAGGGCTTCGGCCGGATATGTTACTGCCGTTATTCCCTACTACGGCCTTGCCCGTCAGGACCGTAAGGACCGCCCAAGGGTTTGCATAGGTGCGAAGTTGGTGGCCAACCTCATCACCGCCGCAGGGGCTGATAGGGTAATGACCATGGACCTACACGCAGGGCAAATACAGGGCTTCTTCGATATTCCCGTGGACCACTTGAACAGCTCGGCTATCTTTATTCCCTATTTAGAAAGCTTGGAATTGGAAGACCTTACCTTCGCTTCTCCCGATGTGGGAAGCACTAAGCGAGCTAGGGCCTATGCCCAGCACTTTAGCGCCGAGATGGTAATATGCGATAAGCACCGCAAGCGAGCGAATGAAATAGCATCTATGACCGTGATAGGCGATGTGAAAGGGCGGAACGTAGTGATAGTAGATGATATGATAGATACCGGCGGCACATTGGTGAACGCAGCCGAAATAATTATGGATAAAGGGGCTAAAAGCGTAAGGGCCATCATTACCCATCCAGTATTGTCCGGCAAGGCTTATGAGCGTATCAATGCCTCATTGCTTTCAGAACTGGTAGTGAGCGATACCATCCCCTTGAAGCAGGAATCGCCCAAAATTAAAGTACTTTCAGTGGCCGAGATTTTTGCAACCGCCATACGCAATACGCACGAGCACCGCAGCATTACATCATTGTTTATAAATACTTGAGCATAAATACACACCCAATGAACTCATTAACACTAACAGCGACCAAAAGGGAAGTTCTCGGTAAGAAGGAATCCAATTTACTTAGAAGGGATGAACAGATTCCTTGCAACCTATATGGTGGCGAAGAAAATATCAGCTTCACCGCTCCTTATAACGATTTCTTGAACCTCATTTATAATCCTGACTTCTTTACGGTGAAAATTACCATTGAAGGCAAGGAATATAATACCATCATTAAAGAGGTGCAATTCCACCCGGTGAACGACAGAATATTGCACATCGATTTTCTGGAGTTAGTACCCGGCAAAAAGATCACTGCCGATATTCCTGTTGAGTTGACTGGACTAGCTGAAGGCGTGAAAGCTGGTGGTAAGTTGGTACAAAAACTCAGGAAAGTGAAAGTAAAGGTAGCTCCTGAATTTTTGGTGGAGAAAATAACCGTTCCTGTTGATGATTTGAAGCTTGGTAAATCGGTTAAGGTGAGGGACATCGTTACCAACAATATCGAAATCATGAACGCACCAAGCATTCCGGTGGCTTCTATCGATATACCTCGTGCCCTGAAAGGCGCACAAGCAGAAGCTGCTAGCGGCAAAAAATAATTGTAAAGCCATTATATCAAAAGGAGCCTATTGCCGAAGCGATGGGCTCCTTTCTTTTTGCAGACAACGCTTCCGCAACACAAAACCGCACTTAGAACTATTATTGAAAACCCAAAGATTGGGTATCCATTGCTTTTGGCTAATTTCGCAGCATGAAGTACCTGATTGTGGGCTTAGGCAATATTGGCGACCAATATGCCCATACCCGGCATAATATAGGATTCGACGTGTTGGATACCCTTATAAAACGGGATGGCAACCAATTCTTTATGGACAGGTTGGCAGAAATAGCGGAATATAAGTATAAGGGCAAAAGCTTTCACCTGATTAAGCCTACTACCTTTATGAACCTGAGTGGCAGGGCAGTACGCTATTGGATGCAGCAACTGAAAATTGAAATAAAAGATACTTTGATTATTACCGATGACATTGCTCTGCCACTAGGCAAGCTTAGGCTAAGGCCAAAGGGCAGTGACGGTGGGCATAATGGGCTTAAGAACATCAATGAATTGTTGGAAACGCAAGAATACCCCAGGTTGCGCTTTGGTGTAGGGAATAACTTCGGTAAAGGCCAGCAGGTACAATTCGTATTGGGTAAATGGAAGCCGGAGGAAATGCCGCTAGTGGAAAAAGGAATAGACGATGCCATTGAGATTATCCATGCCTTTGGTACAATAGGACTGGAAAGGGCAATGAACCTGTTTAATAAGTAGTGGGTAGCGAGATTAATTTACGATTTACGATTTACGATTTGCGATTTACGATTTGCGATTTGCTAAAACTATTATATCATTACTAAACTTTCAAATTTTCAAATTGCTAAGTATTGAAACGCGGATAAAAGCTGCCATAAGGGATGTTCCCGATTTCCCGCAACCGGGTATTTTGTTTAAAGATATTACCCCTATCTTGCTAGATCCAAAACTTTGCAGCGATATAGTGGATGCCTTTATTGATGCCCTGCCGGAGAAGCCGGACATCATTTGCGCCGTTGAAAGCAGGGGCTTTTTCTTTGGAACTTTACTGGCAAATAAAATGGCGATACCCTTTGTGCCCATTAGAAAAAAAGGCAAACTACCAGGTGATACGGTAGAACATAGTTATGACTTGGAGTATGGCTCTGCCACCATTGAGATACATAAGGGTGTGCTATCTGCCAACGCCAAAGTTTTGATACACGATGACCTAATAGCCACTGGCGGAACCGTATCGGCTGCCGCTGAATTGGTTTTGAAAGAAGGTGGTCAAGTTGCTGCCTTTTCCTTTCTAATCGACCTAACCTTTTTAAATGGCAAAGAAAAGCTCAAGGCCTATACCAACAACATAGTGGCCCTAGTAGAATATTAGCTATAAATGGATTACCTCTCCATAAGCAGCGGCTGCAGCTTCCATGATAGCCTCTGACATAGTGGGGTGTGGGTGTACTGACTTGATGATTTCATGGCCTGTGGTTTCCAGCTTGCGGGCTGCTACCACTTCGGCAATCATTTCAGTTACGTTAGCACCTATCATATGTGCCCCTAAAAACTCTCCATACTTGGCATCGAAAATCACCTTAACGAAACCTTGGCGGGCACCCGCTGCTGTAGCCTTACCTGAAGCAGTAAAGGGAAATTTGCCCACTTTGATTTCATAACCCGCTTCTTTGGCCTTTTTCTCCGTAAAGCCAACGGAAGCAATTTCTGGTTGGCAATAGGTGCAACCTGGTATGTTGTTATAATCTATAGGTTCAGGGTGGTGGCCAGCAATTGCTTCCACACAAGTAATTCCTTCAGCAGATGCCACGTGCGCCAGGGCCTGGCCTTTGGTTACATCGCCAATGGCGTAATAGCCTTCAATATTGGTGCGGTAGAAATCGTCCGTAATGATGATTCCTTTCTCCATTTTGATTCCTACTTCTTCCAATCCCAGATTTTCGGTGTTCGGGCTCACCCCCACAGCAGAAAGTACTATACCGGCCTCCAACACTTCCGTTCCTGTTTCTGATTTTACGGTTACTTTGCACTTCTCACCTTTAGTATCAACTGACTCTACAGAAGCACCGGTTTTTACTTCTATGCCCATTTTACGAAACTGCCTTCCCAATTCCTTGGATACTTCCTCATCCTCATTCGGAACTACATTTGGAAGATATTCCACTATGGTAACCTTTGTGCCGATACTATGGTAAAAATAGGCGAATTCTACGCCTATGGCACCGGCACCTACTACCACTATGCTTTGCGGCTGGTTGGCCAATGTCATAGCTTCCCTATAGCCAATAATCTTCTTACCGTCTTGCTTCAAATTGGGCAACTCTTTTGAGCGGCCTCCTGTGGCAATAATAATATGTTGGGCGGAGTATTCGATTGCTTTACCATCCTTGCCCTTTACCTCCACTTTCTTTCCCTTCTTTACCTTTGCTTCACCGAGAATCACTTCAATCTTGTTTTTCTTCATCAGGAACTGCACACCATTGCTCATGGTACCAGCCACATCCCTGCTGCGTTTTACCATGCTACCAAAATCCGCTTTTGCATCACTTACCTGTATTCCGTACTCCGCTGCATGGCTAATGTATTCAAACACCTGCGCGCTCTTTAAAAGCGCTTTGGTGGGAATACAGCCCCAATTGAGGCAAACACCGCCCAATTCAGCCCTTTCAATAACAGCAGTCTTTAAACCGAGCTGTGAAGCACGGATTGCGGCAACATAGCCACCAGGGCCACTGCCTATAACGATAACATCATATTGCATAGAAGTGCGCTTAAATTTCGTGGCACAAGTTACGAGGATTGCCCCACAAAAAGCAAAATTGCAGTACTAAATATGCCTTTCGGCATGATAGGAGGAACGTACCAATGGGCCACTTTCCACATAGCGCAAGCCTTTAGAAAGGCCCACTTCCTTATACTCTGCAAACAAATCAGGATGGATATATTCCACCACTTCCAAATGCATCTTAGTGGGCTGCAGGTATTGGCCAAGAGTCAACACATCGCAACCATGTGTTACCAAATCGTCCATTGCCTCAAATACCTCTTCTTTCTTTTCGCCCAAACCAAGCATAATTCCTGTTTTAGTACGCATTCCGCCTTCCTTCAACCATTGAATGACCTGGAGGCTTCTTTCGTACTTTGCCTGCGGCCTTACCAATCGGTACAGGCGCTTCACGGTTTCCATATTGTGCGAAACTACTTCAGGAGCTACTTCAATAATATCTTGTACCGCATCGCGGTTGCCCTTGAAGTCGGGTATCAACGTTTCCAACGTCGTACCGGGTGACACTTCCCTGATGGCCCTAACAGTAGCGGCCCATATCTTAGAGCCACCGTTCTTCAATTCGTCCCTATCAACTGAAGTAATCACACAATGCTTTACACCCATTAGCTTCACTGCCTCTGCCACCCTTTGGGGTTCGTCCCAATCCAGTTCTGTAGGGCGGCCTGTCTTTACTGCGCAAAAAGAGCATGAACGAGTGCATACATTGCCCAAAATCATAAATGTAGCCGTGCCTGCACCCCAGCATTCGCCCATGTTAGGACAGTTACCGCTCTGGCAAATAGTGTGGAGCTTATAGGTATCGACAAGATTACGAACATGCCGATAATTCTCTCCCGTAGGTAATTTAACCCTTAGCCAATCGGGTTTGTTTGTTTTTCTCTCTGGAGCTATCACTTGCAGCTCTTCCATACTGAACCTCGCTATTGTTTACGCTTACCGATATGAAGACTTAAGTACGCCTGCATCCACAGGAAATTGTTGTCCTGATTGATCATTATCGGCACTTTCTTATAATAAATGTCCGCCATAAAGCCACCCTCCAGAGCGGTAATAAAATTGTCGCGGGAGCCAAATTCAAAATTCAATGCCAGTTTCGCATACACACCTGGTACTGGCTCCAATTCTTTAAAACCCTTGCCAAATCCACTAGCACCTACTATCTCATACCAATTAGTAAACTTTGCCTGATTATTATTGTCACCGTACTTCTCCGAACGTACTTCGGCAATATCGCCTGCCGAATCAATAGGATAGGCCAAATCCAAGTAATAGGGTTTTAAGAAGCCCAAGCTAATACCCCCTAAGTAAACTAATGAGAGATTGACCCCATTTTTTTCCGCTTTCTCGGCAATATTCCTTCTATATCCGAAACCTGCCCGGATGGTAAAAAATTCATTTTGCTTACCGTAATAAAAATCTTTGGGGCTGCCTACTGGTAGGCTCCAAAAACCTAACTCGGCAGATTGCTTTTTCTCCTTAGGGTGCTTGATATCTGCTAATTCGAATTCGAACAAGCGGGTGCGCTTGATGTTTAAAATTTTCCCAGTATTGAACACAACTCCCCAGCCGTTGGAAGCTATCTTGGCCCCGAAAGTAAATTCCTTACGATAGATGATACCCTTCTTCTTGGGGTCGCGCATGGAAAGCGGAACTTGGGCTATACTGGGTAACCCAATCAATAGAATAAGAATGGAAAGTATTACACTGCGCACCTTGTTGATAAAACCCAGCTTGTTGAAATAGTTCTTAAATTTATGAAAAAAACAAACAGCAAATGACTTCACAGGTTTTTTATGAGGGCGACCTTAGAACCACTTGCACCCATTTAGCTTCTAACCAGTCCATCATTACCGACGCCCCCCTTGACAACCATGGAAAAGGAGAAGCCTTTTCCCCTACTGATCTTGCTGCTACCTCTTTGGCCACTTGCATGCTCACCGTAATGGGTATATACGCTCAAAGCCGTAATATTGTTATAGATGGCAGCTATGCGCATATTCAAAAAATAATGGCCAACAACCCCAGGCGCATAGCCGAAATACAGGTTGATATTTTTATCAATAATAACGCTCTGTCCGATAAGGAACGTATGCAGTTGGAACAAATTGGCCTCAACTGTCCTGTGGCAAAAAGCCTACACCCCGACATAATGCAACAGGTAAATTTTTCCTACCCTGCATAACCTCGTGCAAGCGGTGCAGTTTTTGCTATTTTTGCGGCAATAATATCAACAATGGAAATTTTCCTTCATACCGAAACCTGGCTTGCGTTATTGACGCTTACCTTACTGGAAATCATCTTAGGCGTCGACAACATTATTTTTATTTCCATCGTATCCAACAAATTGCCTACCGAGCAACGCAATAAGGCAAGGATGGTGGGCTTGATTTTGGCTTTAGGATTCCGCATTGCCCTTTTGTTCGCCATCTCATTAATCATCAATACTTTTACAAAGCCCTTGTTCCATACTTTCGATCCAGGGAATGACCCCCTGCTTGCTGAAAGGTACGCCATCAGTGTAAGCGACATTATTTTCATTTTGGGAGGATTGTTCCTTGTAGCAAAAAGCACCACGGAAATCAACCATAAAATGGATGGCGCTATTGGAGAAAAGAAAGGCAAAGGTAAAGTATCCATTTCCACCGTTATCGCTCAAATCATTTTAATGGATATCATCTTTTCATTTGATTCTATCCTTACCGCAGTAGGCTTAAGCAACGAGATAATAGTAATGGTGATAGCCGTAGTAATATCATTGGTTATTATGATTGTGTTTTCAGGAAAGATTGCCGATTTTATCGGCAAGCACCCCAGTTTGGAAATGCTGGCTCTTTCATTTTTGATATTGATTGGCTTTATGCTTATGCTGGAAGGGCTGGAAGTACATGTAGATAAGCAATTCATTTACTTTGCCCTCTTCTTTTCACTGGGCGTGGAGTTTCTCAACATGCGCTTGCGCAGAAAAAGTAAACCAGTGAAATTGCACCGTTTCGGTGAAGAGGCAGAGGGGAACTAGCATTTCAATTCCTCATCAATGATTTCGTAAGACGTATATTCCTGCTTAGGAGGTATGTTGTTCCCGGTTCTTTTGGCACCTATACGCTGGTTACCGAACGTGCTTTTCCAAGCCACATAGGCCCTCATGCCTGCTAGGGCCAATATGGCCAATACTATCAAAAGGGGCAACATCAAAACAATAAAAACCAATGCTAAAGAAGTCAATATTGGACTGCTTGAGCGTAGTTGATAAGCCTTGTTTACAAACCCTGCGTTTACAATCTTTCTCATATTTACAGCATCAAGTGCAAATTACTGCCGCAAATCTATAGCCAAAATGGGCAAGCTAGAACAATTCGGCATAGAAAATGCAATACATTCCTATAAGACGTATTTAACCCTCTCAATATTTTACCCCATGTATAAAGCTTCAACCCTTGCCTTGGTATTGATAATGCTAGTTTCTTGTGACAACAAAGATCAACAGAAAGCGGATTTGCTAAACGATAGTACAACCTTTATTTCTGATACGGACATCAATACGGATACTACCTTCATAGGCAGGAAGCCTTCCACCTCAGATAGTGTTAGCATGGCAGATTATTCCAAGTTGGACTCCTTTATGAACAGCCATCAACTTGGTGAAGCGTTAAAAGTGGCCGATAAACTCCTAGAGAGAGATAGTTCCAATACCTATGCTCTGGCAGAAAAAAGCATCATTTATACGCGTATGGCCAATGACGGCGATAAAGCAAAACTGGACGAGGCTGGTAAGCTTGCACGGCAATCCTTCAAATTAGCCCCCAAGGATGCTACCACCAATCTTGCCATGGCCCTATATTACGGTGCCCTAACCAACGAGGCCAACATTACCGAAAAGGGCAGCTATTCCACCAAAATAAAACAGTATGCGGAAAGGTGTCTACAACTGAGTCCTATGCATCCTGAAGCTAACTATATCATGGGCAGATGGTATTACGGACTAGCCGACTTAGGAAAAATGAAAAAAATGGTGGCTCAAAAAATCATAAAAGACGCAAATGCAAAGGAACCTACGTTTGAATTGGCCCTCAGCTATTTTCAAAAGGCTTTGAAGGTTCGACCCGATGACTTTTCCTATAACTACTTTACTGGTGCTTGCCTATACAAAATGGATAAAAAATCGGAAGGGAAAACGTATATGAATAAAGCGATGGCTATATCTCCACGCAATAAACAAGAAAGGGAGTTGGCCAGCAATGCGAAGGAGTTTAAATAACGGCTTCCTCTAATAACGCTTTTTTTACTGGGGGATGTTCGCGAAACAGCTCACCGTCAAACACCGTTTCATTATGTTGGCTAATGTCCAAACCTTTGTCCTCGTCACTTTCCTTAACCCGTAAAGGTATTATCCGGTTTGTCAGTTTCAATAACAAATAAGAACCAGTAAAAGTAAATGCCGCCACAATGGCCAAAGCCGCCATATGCTTTAACAATAACGAACTTTCGCCATGAATCAAGCCACCTGTTTTGGCAAATACTGCGGTGAGTAACATGCCTACAATACCACCTACACCATGGCATGGGAAAACATCCAATGTATCATCAAGGGTAGAAAGATTTTTTCTGTGCACGGCATAATTACTGATAAGGCTGGCCGCAACTCCTATAAATATACTTGCGCCAAAATCGACAAAACCAGCTGCCGGCGTGATAGCCACCAATCCGACTACGGCACCTATACAAGCCCCCATCGCAGTGGCTTTTCTGCCACGCGCCGCATCCCAAAGCATCCATGCCAACATAGCTGCTGCAGAAGCTAAATGTGTATTGATAAATGCATTAACTGCTAAGGGTCCTGACTCAAGTGCTGAACCAGCGTTGAAGCCAAACCATCCAAACCACAGCAAGCCTGTACCCAGCAACACATAAGGTATATTGGAAGGCTTATGTTCCCTGCTTTCAATATGCGATTTCCTTCTACCCAAGACCATAGCCCCAGCCAATGCTGCCAACCCTGCGGAAATATGCACTACCGTACCGCCTGCAAAATCAAGTACACCCCACTTGAACAAAAAGCCATCGGGATGCCAGGTCCAATGTGCCAAAGGACAATAGATAACAAGACAAAACAAACAGACAAATATTAAATAGGCCCAAAACCTTACCCGCTCCGCAAAAGAACCCGTTATCAAAGCTGGTGTGATAATAGCAAACTTCAGTTGAAAAGCAGCAAACAACACAAAAGGAATGGTGGTTGCCATGCGCGGATGGGGGGCTGTGCCTACATTATCAAAAAAAGGAAAACTTAAAGGATTGCCAATAAAACCACCTATACTATCGCCAAAAGCCAAACTAAACCCCACGGCATACCATAGCAGACTAACTACACCTAATGTAACAAAGCTTTGCAACATAGTGGAAATGATATTGCGGGGATTGATCATTCCGCCATAAAAGAAAGACAGACCAGGAGTCATCAGCAACACCAGGCCCGAGGCGGAAAGCATCCAAGCCAAAGTACCGGAATCGAATGGCGCAGTTGCCTCAGGGTGTTTACTGGGATATACCGCACAGAGTAAGCAAAGCAATACAAAAATGGAAAAGGCAATAGTGCCATATTTTTTCTTCTTTTTCTCAGTCATGATGGCAGGATTCGGCAATATGAGTAGCAAAGCACTTGATTTTTATCGAAAAAACCAATGTATATGGCCCCAAAAGCCAACAAATACACAAATAGAGAATTATCACAAATGACTTAAACTGTCACTTCTCTTTTACTAGCAACCTCGTATTCTTTTATCAAGCTTTCGACAACCTGTTTAACAGGGCGAATTTCTGTTACATATTCAATAGAAGGGCCCGCACACCATACTGTTTTATAAGTAGCGCTAAAGGCAGCTTTTTCAATAGCTTTCATCCCTTTGTAAAAGGTTAGGAGCTTTACATATTTCTTCAGACTCTTGTTTTTTGACAGGACCGCTTCCAACCAGTTTTGCCGTGTACCGATTTGCTGCACGTAAGGCGTGTTGATTACCGTGCAGGGCGTTCCCGATATTTTGGTGGTCATCACAATATCTTTTGCACCGTAGTCAATAATAGCTTGCTTGTATTCCTGCGAAACGGGGGCTTCGTAGGTTGCAATGAATGGACTTCCGATAGAAACCCCACAGGCACCCATTTCCAAAATAGGAATCAATTGGTCTCCCTTACCGACACCACCTGCCGATATAACCGGTATGCTACACGCATCCAACAGCATGGGTACAAGTACCTCTGCCGGTAATGGCCCTGCATGTCCCCCTGCCCCTGAATTAACCGCTATAATGGCATCAGCACCCATATCTTCCACCTTACGGGCAAATTTATCGTCCACCACATCACAGAATACTTTGATTCCTTCCGGCTTGCAGGCATTGATTATCTTTTCAGGGCTACCAAGGGAAGTGATGATATAATCTACGTGCATCTCCACACAGGTACGTAGTTGCTCTTCCAATTTGATATTGGATTTATTGGCAATCAAATTGATGCCAATTGGCCCCTTGGCATTGGCCCTAATTTGCTTCAAAGCTTCCCTAAAATCCTTATCGGTTCTGTAGTTAAGTGCGGGAATAGTACCTGTAATGCCCGCATTTAAAGCCTCGATAGTCATTGCCGCATTAGACACCAAAAACATGGGGGCCATAATGATGGGGTAACGGATACCCAACATCTCCGTAAGGGCAGTTTCAATTTTTTGCATGGTCAGCTTTGTTGATACGCTTTAAAATGGCTAGCAAGATACTTACCGATAATATCAAATTCCAAATTGACTTTATCGCCAACCTTTAACACTTGAAAAGTAGTATGGTTGTATGTATAAGGGATAATGGCTACTGAAAACTCATTTTCAGTGGCTTCAACCACCGTTAAGCTAACTCCATCGATGCAGATAGAGCCTTTTTCAACCACTAAATGGGTAGGTTTAGGTTCAAAACCAAAACGATAGACCCAACTACCGTCATTAGTAATTTTTTCCTTGCATACCCCTACCGCATCTACGTGCCCCTGTACTATATGGCCATCATAACGGCCGTTAGTTGGCATTGCCCTCTCAAGATTAATGATAGAACCCACTTGCCAACTACCTACATTAGTTTTAGCAAGTGTTTCCGAAATTGCGGTAACAGTATGCGCGTGCTCTTCCAAGGCTACCACGGTAAGGCAGGCTCCATTATGAGCAAGACTTTGGTCAATCTTAAGCTGTGGCGAAATTTCTGAACGTACCGTAATATGCAGGTTGCTGCCTTCAGATGCCAAACTCACAACTTCCCCAAGGGATTCAATAATACCAGTGAACATAATGCGCTAAGGATTGGAACCACCATTGCCCCTTATCAAATGGATAAAGCCACTAAGCACGGAATCGCTTTCGCGCTCCCCATCCACCCTTATTTCGAAAACTTTACAGACATAATAGTAGGTATCTTCCGGCAAGGGTTTGTTACCTTTTGTAGTATTGCCATTCCACAGGATTGCTGGGTTTTCCGTTTCGAAAACCAAAGCACCCCAGCGATTATAAATCTTCATTTCCACCCTTGAAATGAAGCGATAGGGCTCTAGTGGCTTGTAAAAATCATTATCCCCGTCCGCATTTGGCGTAAAAACATTGGGCAGGCGGTAGCACGGGCAATTATCAACACATACGTTATTACTGCTGTCACTTTCGTTGGCATTGGTATCAATTGCCGTCACATAATAACACCCCGCCAATGAATTGTTGTAGGAATGGCGATAGCTGGTATCGGTATCTATTAAAATACTGTCCACCTTAAGAAATGCACTATCACCGGGGGGGGAGTAATAGATATAATATCCTTTGGTATCATTCGCACAAGAATTGTTCGGGTTGGTCCAGCTCAACAAGTTCTTTAAGTCATCCCCGGTTAAGGTACACACATCCCCATCGTTGATACCGTTGCAAGGATTAGCCACCATTAATGTAGGAGGACATGGCGGAATGGTATCACGTGGGCGCTGGCAGGCTTCCTGGGAAAAATTCAACAATGGTTCGGGCAATCCAGTAATGGTATATCTACCTATAGTCTGTACTTTATAGCAATACAACGAATCGTTTATGAGCCCCACATCGCTGTAGCGGGTAGTGTCAGTAGTATCGATAAGTTCAAAAATTGCCGTAACGGGGTTTAGGCGATAAATTTCGTACAACTCATTCAGCCAAGGTACAGAGGCTTCCCAAGATAAATCTAGTTGTCGGTCATTGGGCCTTACGGTAAGATACACCGATGATGCTTGCTCCGTGAAACCTAGTGAATTGCCATTAGATACAAATTCAATCTCATAGTGATAAGGAAGGTCTTGCGTATTCAAACCATTATCGGTAAAAACCGTATCGTTCAATGTTCCTAAGAATGGGCTGTTGGTAGTGGCTACCTGCACCCTGCCAGCCCCACCCGTGAAACCTTCCGCACGAAAAACATTGAACGTATATGGTCCAGGATTTTGGATTGTATCCAAATCAGGCACCAATGGCTTTACCCATTTTACAGTAATCTGTCCATTGGCAACATCAGTAATATCCACTGTTACATTGGTTATAATCGGCAAATCTCTTTTCAATTGCGCACAAGCTTCATTGGATGCAAGACTACTTACCTTGTTATATAGAAGTCCAAACTGGGTCTTTTCTGCAAACTCGGCCAATATCCGGTAGCAATACTGTTTACCTCTAGCCACAGCAGTATCGGTATAGGTATAAGCGGTAACCAAATCCGCGATTTTAGTATATCCCCTGCCATCCAAACCAGGAGTACAGGTATCGATTACAAAAGGGTTAGACCCCTCACGGCGCCAAACGGAAAACCCTTGAAACTTATTGGTTTCGGAGCCATCGCAAATATAGGGGCTTTGCCATGTTAAATCGATATTATCGCCCACCGCAGTAGCTTGAAGGTTCTCAGGGCTTGGGCCAACAATTTTGATAATCCAGGTTTCCAAGTCAGTTAGCGGCAATTGATTGAAACCAGAGGTATAATCATCCTGTGCCTTAAAAACCACTTGATAGGACTGCTCGCGGATATGCCCACACTCCGTTTGCCAGTCAAAAATCCCATTTGCGAATCCAACATTGGACGTAGAGGCAAAATCAGCGGGATTGATAGTATCCGCATCCAAAGGCCCTCCAGCAGCCGTTAATATAACTGTTTGACCTGGATCAGGATCAGTAGCAGTAACATTGATGGTCAATAAAGTACCGGCTACAATACATGTATCGCGTATATCTGCAATCACGGGTGGATTATTGAATTCTTGCTTCACAATAATCTGCATATCACGCAAAACCGTACCCATCAAGTTGCCATCCCTATACTCCCTTACCAATATGGCTATATTAAAGATACCCGTCCGCTGGGGCACATCCCATATAATTTCCCCTGTTTGGCTATTGATGGTAAAATTGTTGTTAGCGATGGGCTGAACCTCATCAGGATACAGATAAACTGGCACATTGCTACCCATACCCTGTTTGGAAGGTATTAATTCAAAAACTAAACTATCTCCATCAGGGTCATAAGCAGCAGGGTTGTGGTAAAATAAATCGCCCACATTGGCAAAATCTATAGGAGCATTCAGTAATATAGGGGAATTATTGAAACCCGTAAATGCAGGGTCGAAAACCCTTAAGGTGTCCTCGATATAAAAAGGGATATTTTCAGTAGCGATACCATTGTTAATGTTGGTAATGCCCCCTATCCTATTCGGGTCAGTAACGGAGATAACATAAAATGGTCGAGGGCCTGGATAAGTGTGCGTATCCCTGTATACATTCTTTTTTATGTTATTGCCCAAGGGCTGCTGAGCAATACGAAAAGCAGATGAAGTAGTACCATCGCCCCAGCTTATCTGTACGGTATCACTGTCGGGGGGCACATTTATATCGGTAGTGTAAGTGGTAACAGTAACCTCGAAACTTAGGTAGGACAATACCCTATAGGTCAATTCACCTGCCCGGTAATGTGTAGCAAAAGCATCCAACGAAGCTAAAAAACCGAGCAAGAAAAGCAAATACCTCTTCATCCTATCAGGAACGCATTGTTGAGCCTAAAGTTATATGAAATTAAGGAAATTAGCTTTAAAGCCTTCCAACAAAAGCACCAACCGATTAACAATGTCAAGAAAATGACAAATTGATATTACCACACAAAAGACTATATGCCGCCTTCTACAGCTTCATGCTTTTCTTCAGTGAGCGATGCAGTAAGGAATTCGCGGTTCATGCGGGCGATATTGTAAAGCGATATGCCTTTGGGGCATTCCACTTCACAGGCACCTGTGTTGGTACAGCTTCCAAAACCCTCGGCATCCATTTGGGCCACCATTTTACGTACCCTTTCCTTAGCCTCTACCTTACCTTGTGGCAATAAGGATAGATGTGCCACTTTGGCGGAAACGAATAGCATAGCAGATGCGTTTTTACAAGCTGCCACACAGGCCCCACATCCGATACAGGTTGCCGCATCGAATGCTTTATCAGCGGCCAGTTTGTTTACCGGAATGGCGTTGGCATCAACCGCTGCACCCGTGTTTACCGATACAAAGCCACCAGATTGGATAATCCGGTCGAAGGCAGAACGATCGGTTACCAAATCCTTGATAACAGGAAAAGGTTTGGCCCTCCACGGTTCTATATAAATGGTATCGCCGCTTTTGAAAGTACGCATATGCAGCTGGCAAGTGGTAATACCCCTACCTGGGCCATGAGGCTCCCCGTTAATATACAGGCTACAACTTCCACAAATTCCTTCGCGGCAATCATGGTCAAAGGCAACCGGATCCTCTCCCTTTTCGACTAGCTGGTTATTGAGCACATCCATCATTTCCAAGAAAGACATATCCGGCGATACCCCTCCTAGGCTGTAGTCCACCATCTTTCCTTCTGCCTTTGGGCCAGCTTGGCGCCATATCTTCAATTTCAAATCCATAAGCTATGAATTACAATTACTGCTTAAACAACACAGTTAAGCCATGCTTTGTTTGCAATACCAAATCGGCAGACAAATTTCTGCTAAATCAGGTGCATTACCTAATTTATTTGCTGCTTTCTATGCGGGCTTTGGCTATCTAAAATGAGTCTAAATAATCCTAATGTCCTTGTCCAGCTATCCCAGATTTGTTCATTTCGTATTTACGGCCAAAAGCAATAAACATACCTAAAGCATAAGGCTTGCCCATTTGCGATTTCCGCTTGAAATAATAATGCTTGTCGCCAATACAGGTTCCTTTGCAAACATTTTGGGTAGTAAAATATCCCTTTTCAAGCGGGACGATGCTATGGATCCTCAAGCCTGTATAAGCTAGCTCCGCACATTTTTTATAATCCGTTCCCATTACTAGCTGGTATTCAAGCGCAGTCAAAATTCCATAAGCAAACATGGCCGTACAAGAGCTTTCGATATAGTTTCCTTCTTCCCCCTTACGGTATGGCAATTGATACCAATGCCCTGTTACGGTATCCTGCAAGGTGGGCAAGGCACTCACCATCTCTGACAGGTAGCCCCCCAGCTCCTTCCAATAAAGATGCTCTTTGGGTACTATGCTTAGTGCATCGCTTAATGTCACTATCACCCATCCATTCCCCCTACCCCAATATTCCTTACTGCGTCGGTCTGGATGATTTTGCCAACCATTTTGGCTACAAAAGGTACAATGGCCATTATTATCGGCATCCCAGCCATGTACCCATAGGTTGGTACTAGTGTCACGAAGCTTTTCGCGGTGAATACGGAATTGTTTCATAAACTCATCCAAGTACTTTTCATCTCCGGTAGCTTGGTACATTTGCAAAAGAAACTCCCCTATCATGAAGACCGTATCGTCCCACAATTCATAAAACAATCTCAAGTGCGACACTCCCCCTTCTGGGCTACGTTTTATTTTTTGATATCCCTCATAAATTGCCAAAGCCTTCCTTAGATACTTTTCCTCTTTGGTTGCCCGATACAAGAAAGCCATTCCTAAAGCTGAAGCTACTCCATTGGGGGTATTTCCACGAGCATGCCTATAGCTGTGGTCCATGGCCTGTTTTACATATGTTAGGTAGATTTCCTTCTCTGTTGAATCCCCCCAATCATATCTTTTTACCATTACATTCAGCAAGGCAGCGTTCATCCAATTCCAATGGTACTTATCTGCGGGTCGGTAGGCCTCCCGTGCATAGGCATCCAAACTGTCCACCCAAGTTTGTGAATGCAGCAAAAGACTTGATGAGCACAGCAATATGCCTAATAGGTAATGCCTCATTTCCTAACCATTTTTAAGCAGGTAGGTTGGGGTATTTTAACAGCATACCCGGTAGGGCTTAACAGTCCAGTTTTATGGTTGATTTTGAAAACCGTCACATCGCCTGAATTCTGGTTAGCAACCAACAAAAAATTGCCTGAAGGGTCAATGGTAAAGTTTCGGGGCATGGTTCCTAAAGTGGATTGGTAGCCAACCGGGGTTAACTTACCCGTCTTGGCATCTACCTTGAAAATGGCAATATTGTTCTCATTACCACGATTGGAAACATAGAGAAACCTACCATCCTTTGAAAAATGGATATCGGCACTTGCATAGGGTCCTTTCGTTTCGGCGTCATGTGCCAGCACCCTTCCAACCAAATCCATTCTCCCGCCTGAAATAGAGACTATGGCTACAGTGCCGCTCATTTCTTCTGCTAGGTAGAAATACTTGCCATTGGGATGAAATGCGATATGCCGGGGCCCACTTGCAGGCCAAATTACTTTATCGGTTGTATCCAATTGCGACTTTAGCTCCAGCTTTCGCTGCCGGGAGTAATCGTACAATATCACTTTATCGGTGCCAAAATCGGCCAGCAATATTTGCGAAGTGCCCGGCACCTGGGTCACCATATGTGGATGCGATTGCTCCTGCCGTTTGGGGTCAGTCCCTTTGCCTTGTAGCCCTTCAAGCAGCACCCTATCGCCAATACTACCGCCTTTGTTCAATTCAAATATGGCAAAGTTGCTACCAAGGAAATTGGCTACATACAAAAATTCATTCTTGGAAGATGGCTCAACATATATTGGATTATCGCCGCCACTGGGTTGTTTGTTGATAAAAGCCAAGCTTCCATCGGCATTTATAAGAAAAGCACTTACGCTCCCTTTCCCTTTGGTACGGGCATCGCTACCACAATAAAGATATTGACCATCAGGTGAAAGTGCTATAAATCCAGGACTGGCCACATTTCCTTCCGTACTTGCGATGGAATCCAATTTCCCAGTTTTGGAATTGAATCCATACACATAAATACCTTCGCTACCAGTGGGCTTACCATCCGGAAAGGTGGTAAAGGTACCAACATATAGATAACTGTCTTGGGCAAATAAGGGTTGACCAAACCAAGTCAAAAAGCAACCAAGCAATAAAACTTGATAACGAAAACAGTTCATGTAATGAATAGTGAAAGAGCCCTCACTACTTGTAGCTCCTTTGTTTCACTTCAATGTTTTCATACACCAACTCTTCTTTGTGTAAAACGGGGTCAGCACCTACGCCGGTAAACTCCCAAGCTGCAACATACTTGTAATTGTCGTCGTCACGCTTAGCTTCGCCTTCCTCGGTTTGATACTCCTCACGGAAATGCCCCCCGCACGATTCATTACGGTTAAGTGCATCTTGGCACATCAGCTCGCCTAGTTCTATAAAATCCGCTACCCGCCACGCTTTCTCGAGTTCAGGATTCAATTCATCCCTTCTGCCCGGCACCCTTACATCCCTCCAAAACTCCTCACGAATGGCACGAATCTCGCTAATGGCTTCCGTCAGGCCCTGAGCATTACGGGCCATACCACATTTGTCCCACATGATTTTGCCCAAATGACGGTGGAAATAGTCAACAGGCTTGCTGCCCTTGATATTCATAAAACGGTCAATGATACCGTTCACATTATCTTCCGCTTCCTTAAATTCAGGCAAATCGGTAGAAATCTTACCTGTCCTGATATCTGCTGAAAGATAATCTCCAACGGTGTAAGGTATTACAAAATAGCCATCTGCCAAGCCTTGCATCAATGCCGATGCACCCAAGCGGTTGGCACCATGGTCGGAAAAGTTAGCCTCACCCAATGCATAGCATCCAGGCACCGTGGTCATCAAATTATAGTCCACCCACAATCCGCCCATAGTGTAGTGCACTGCGGGATATATGCGCATCGGCACCTCATAGGGGTTTTCATCCGTAATTTTCTCATACATCTGGAACAGGTTGCCATACCTAGCGGCCACCGCATCCTTGCCCAAGCGCTGAATGATATCCTTAAAATCGAGATAAACTGCCAACTTCGACTTACCAACGCCATAGCCCGCATCGCAACGCTCCTTAGCTGCCCGCGAAGCTACGTCGCGCGGTACTAGATTACCAAAGGCAGGATACCTGCGTTCTAGGTAATAATCGCGTTCATCTTCAGGAATGTCGTTAGGGTTGCGGTTGTCGTCTTTTCTTTTTGGTACCCAAATACGTCCGTCATTCCGAAGCGATTCCGACATCAAGGTCAGTTTTGATTGGTATTCGCCTGTAACGGGAATACAGGTAGGGTGTATTTGCGTGTAGCAAGGGTTGCCGAAAAAGGCTCCCCTCTTATATGCCTTCCATGCAGCCGTTACGTTACTGCCCATGGCATTGGTGGAAAGATAAAACACATTGCCATAGCCACCGGTGCACAGCAATACGGCATGGGCAGAATGGCGCTCAATCTCCCCGGTTACTAAGTTACGGGCAATAATGCCACGTGCCTTACCGCCCACTACTACCAAATCCAGCATCTCATGACGGTTGTACATCTTCACCTGTCCAGTACCTATTTGGCGGCTCAAAGCGGAATAAGCTCCCAACAACAATTGCTGGCCGGTTTGTCCCCTCGCATAAAAGGTACGCGATACCTGCACGCCTCCAAATGAGCGGTTGTCCAACAAGCCACCGTACTCACGAGCGAAAGGGACGCCCTGCGCTACGCATTGGTCAATAATGGCTGCAGATACTTCCGCTAAACGGTAAACATTGGCTTCCCTTGCACGGTAATCGCCGCCTTTGATGGTATCGTAAAACAAACGGAAAGTACTGTCACCATCATTGCGGTAGTTTTTTGCCGCATTGATGCCCCCTTGGGCAGCAATGGAATGCGCACGACGGGGACTATCTTGGAAACAGAAAGCCTTAATGTTATAGCCCATCTCGGCCAAGGAGGCCGCGGCAGAAGCACCCGCCAAACCAGTACCTACCACAATAATGTCGATATGGCGCTTGTTAGCTGGGTTTACAAGGTTCACATGCGCTTTATGGTTGCGCCACTTTTCCGCAAGGGGGCCTTTAGGTATTTTTGAATCTAATGTCATCTTGAGGTTCAAATAAGCTTATGACAAGAAAATGTAAACGGGTATAATGCCAAACAAGATAGCCGTTCCAATGGCAAATGCCGACCCGAAACGCTTGATGAATGGGGTATATTTCGGATGCCTGACTCCCAATGACTGAAAGCCGCTCTGGAAGCCATGGAATAAGTGAAAGCCCACGGCTACCATACAAACCACATACAACAAGGTATACCACCATTGCTTAAAGGCCAATACCACCACCGTGTACAAATCCTTATTGCCCGCACTATCGGTTTCCTCTATCACCCAATGCATCTTTACCCAAAAATTGCCCATATGGATGACGATGAAAAACAACAATATGGTACCCAATATAGCCATGTTTCTAGATGACCATGTACTATTGCGGTCGGGCCTATTGTAAGCATACTTTACAGGACGTGCTTTTTGGTTCTGGTAGGCCAACATCAAACCATCAATAGTATGGAATATAATGCTGAAATAGGTAAGATAAGACAGTAGCTTTACCGCAGGAAAAGTGGTCATAAAATGCGCATAAGCATTGAATTGTAGCTTAGTGTCTTCAGCAGAAGTGCCAAACAATGGCAACAACAATTGCAAGTTACCGGCCAAGTGGCCCACCAAAAAAAGGCACAGGAACAATCCTGTTAAAGCCATAAAATATTTCTTGGTAATAGAGCTAAAGAAGTAAGAGTTAACAGTAGTAGTGGTTGTGCTCATTGCTGGTGAGATTATTCAATGATTGCTGGCGCAAATGTACCTCATAAATCGCTTTCCAACAATTAGCTAACAATAAAAGTGGGCAGGTTGTTCTTATTTAGAACACATCTAGATTAAAACTTTCAGGCAACAACTATTTAACACCATGAATGATTAGGACAAGGGCAAACAATGACACCCTATCATGAAAGCCCACCCCTTGGTAACTAAATACTAAAAACCTGCTTGTGCCAACTTTCCCTCAATGGCACCATCCATTGGTTGAGTAGGGCGGCCTTGGTGGTCACCATATTGTTGAACACTATGGTATCGTCATCAATCTGTTCCTTGGCAAGCAGGTGTTCAAAAGCAGCCCTATCTACCGCTGCTACCTTGTCCTCTTGAAGGTAGGTAATGATTTGCCGATTGAAAAAATCCACTTGATACTTCGAGCAGAGAGCTTTAACAAAATGTACGGAGCTATCGATGCCACAACCACTTACCGTGAACTGTTGCTCATTAGCGGCAATCACCAAAAAACGGCTGAACAGCACTGTAGCAGCACTATCCACTGGCCGGGCATGCGATGACCATGATTGGGTAAACTCCGCGGCCTCTTTGGTTATGCTGACAGCCTCCGTCTCGGTCAAAACCCTATCCGATTGATAAATCCATACCCGAGCACTGTCAGGCAAATGCTGAAGAAAATCGAAATGTGGTGCCATATGCATGCAAAACTAGTACCCTGCAGTTTTAATTCCAAAACGTCCGTATTTTGTTAGGTACCCAATTCATCCTTTATCGTTTCGGTATAGTTTCGGTGGTATTTCAGTGGTACTTCGGTGGTACTTCAGTGGTATCTCAGTGGTATTTCAGTGGTACTTCAGTGGTATTTCAGTGGTGCTTCAGTTTCTATTAACTAATTGTTTTTCAATTATTTAAGTTAAAAAGGCTGCTATTTTCACTTTTTTTCGTTCATTTCTGTCTTACCATTATTATACCGATAGACCTCTTCTAACAATGAACGGTATTTAAGATGAAAAAAGCAAGTGGGATTGTCTACTTTCCCCCTACCCCTTTCGAAAAGTGGGATAAACCTTCAAAGGGGCAAAAATCCAAAACATAGTTGAAGCATTTACCATTTTCACCAAGTTTGCATTAGCTTTAACTTACCCTATGGCAAAGGCCTGCATTTTTTGTGAAATTATTGCAGGGCATTCGCCCGGCCATGTTGTTTTTCAAGATGATACCTGCACGGCGTTTTTGGACACCCATCCGCTTTTTGAAGGCCATGTACTTTTAGTGCCCAAGGCACACCATGAAACCATTATGGATTTGCCGCCTTCCATTATTGAGCCCTTGTTCGCCAATGCCCAAAAATTATCGAAAGCGGTACAAAAAGCTATGGCCAGCCAAGGCATTTTTATAGCGGCCAATAATATCGTTAGCCAAAGTGTGCCCCATCTTCATATCCATATCGTACCCCGCAACAAAAAGGATGGATTATATGGCTTTTTTTGGCCTAGAAAGAAATACGAAAGCCCCGAACGGATGGAAGCGGTACGCAGTAGAATTGCTGGTCAGCTCTAACAGAATTATAACTTATACACAATTTGGTTTGCAATAGGAACCCGGCTATTACAGCAGGCCTTGTCCCTGGGCCAACATTTCGGCAATATCCAGCACTTTTACTTGGGCACCTTTCTCCACCACACCATCCGTCAACATGGTCATACAGAAGGGACAACCAGCAGCCACTATTTCCGCACCGCTTTCTATCACCTGGTCGGCCCGTTCTTGGTTCACGCGCTTGTTGCCTGGTTCTTCTTCCTTGAACATTTGCGCGCCACCAGCACCACAGCATAAGCCTTTGGCACGGCTGGCTTTCATCTCCACCAAATCAATATCCAAGGCTTGCAGTACTTCTCGTGGAGCCTCATATACGCCATTGCCACGGCCTAGGTAGCAGGAATCGTGGAAAGTAATCCGTTTATCTTTGAAAGCCCCGCCATCTTTTACGGTAATCTTGCCTTGGTTAATCAACTGTTGCAGATATTGGGTATGGTGCAGCACTTCATAATTGCCGCCCAAGCTTGGATACTCATTCCTCAAAATATTGAAGCAATGCGGACAAGCAGTCACTATCTTTTTAATATTGTAAGCATTGAGCAATTCAATGTTATTCAGTGCCATCATTTGGTACACAAACTCATTGCCGGCACGCTTGGCAGGGTCGCCGGTACAGGCCTCTTCCTTACCCAGTATGGCAAAGTTGATTTGCAGATGGTTCAATATCTTTGCGAAAGCCATGGTAATACGCTGCGCACGCTGATCGAAACTACCGGCACAGCCTACCCAAAACAATATTTCAGGTTCTTTACCTTCGGCTGCCAGTTCAGCCATTGTGGGCACTTTCCATTCCATCACTTCTATTTACGATTTACAATTGACAATTTACGATTGATGATTCTGCTATTTCTGCTATCAAGAGCCTTTAAATTCTCAGTTTTTAACCAACTCGGTTACCCATTTATCCCTATCCTGTTGCGAAAACTGCCAAGGTGCCGCATTGTTCTCTATGTTAGAGCTCATCAAGTTCCATTCTTCGGGCGAGTTACTGTCCTCCATAATCAATGCCCTACGCATCTGCACAATAATATCTAGGGGATTGATATTTACAGGGCATTCCTCCACGCAAGCTTGGCAAGTAGTACATGCCCTGAGTTCTTCCACCAAAATATAGTCACCGAGCAGTTGTTTGTTGTCCCTATAATCGGGGCCGTGCTGGTCAAGGTTTCTACCCACTTCTTCCAATCGGTCGCGGGTATCCATCATAATTTTTCGTGGGGAAAGCAGCTTTCCGGTAATATTGGCTGGACAACTGGAGGTACAGCGTCCGCACTCCGTGCAGGAGTAGGCATCCAATAGATTTTTCCAGCTTAGGTCATACACGTCTTTTGCGCCAAACTTAGGTGGAGCGGCATCACCTTCCGGTGCAGAATAAGCTGCATTGGGATCCATCATCGCCTTAATTTCCCTCGTAATCTCGGGCATGTTATTAAATTCCGCCTGTGGCTTCAACCTGCTAAAGTAGGTGTTGGGGAAGGCCAACATAATATGCAAATGCTTTGATTTGGGCAAGTAATTCAAAAAGCCCAAAATGCCCACAAAGTGCGCCCACCAAGCCACCCTTTCCAATATGATAAGAGCAGTATCGCTTAAGCCCACTAACAGGGGAGCCAACAAACTACTTACCAAATACCCTGCAACATGCCCTTCTTCTGGATGCTTCAAAATTAAGGCCGCATCCGCTGCATTCATCAATAGGATTGCAATCATGAGGGTTATCTCGAAAGTAAGGATAAGGGTGGCATCCTTGGAAGGCCAGCCCACCATTTCCCTAGCATGGAAACGTTTGATGCGAACAATCCATCTGCGTGAAAGGAAAACGATACTGGCTGTAATATCCAATACGGCCAATAACTCAAAGAACCCTATGGCAGCCACATATATGCCACCTAAATAAGGACTAAAGGCACGATGGGTGCCGAAAATGCCGTCGAAAACAATTTCCAACACCTCGATATTGATCAATATAAAACCTGCATAAATGAAAAAGTGGAAAATGGCAGGTATGGGCCGCTTGAACATTTTCTTCTGCCCAAAAGCAATGAGCAGCATTTTCTTCCACCGTTCGGCAGGGCGGTCAGTAAGGTCTTCTTTCCTACCAAGCATAATATTGCGGTAAATGCCACGTGCCTGTCTATAGAAAAGATAGCAACCAATTATCAAAACCAACGTAAAAGCTATCTGTTGCAGAATGTCCATATGTGAAGGGTCGCTAATGCTCGACTAAATTACTGTATTAATTGTTTTTAGAAAAAATTGTTCGGAACTCCCTAATTTTATAGTAAATCCCACATTCATGAAGTGCTTTCTACCAGTACTTTTCGCCCTGCTCAGCAACTTTATTCTTTTCGCTCAGGAAACAGCCCCCAAACTCGACCTTTATACCCAGCGCATGCTGAAATCGCCTGACTGGAAGTTCGACGACATCAACCTTTTTGTAAAGGGCGATTTGGAATCCGTAAAAGTAGCTGCCGAGCGGAATGGCTGCTATTGGAAATATGGCTATAAAGATATCAGTGCAGTAAACGTGCCGCTCAAAAATTTAAATCAGTTCCTGGCCGACCCTGCCATTCTACGTGCTGAAAATGGCGACCTGCCCATGACTATGCTTACGGATAGTGCCATTATTACCAATGCAGTACAGCCTATCCATGATGGCGATGCTCCTCTAAATCAGCCTTACAAAGGCGATGGGGTCATTGTGGGCCTCATTGATGACGGCATCAACTACCAGCACCAAGATTTCAAAAAGCCCAATGGAGAAACCCGTGTACGCTTTATTTGGGACCAAACCACCAGCAACACCAATAGCCCCGCCCCCTACAACTATGGTCGCCAATGGACGGAAGCCGATATTAACAATGGCACCTGCACCCACGAGGAGCGGCTAGCAGCATTTGGACATGGCACACACGTGGCAGGCATTGCCTGTGGCAATGGAAGCGCATCGAATGCCTATACAGGTATGGCCCCTAATGCCGATATTATTGCCGTTGCATTCAACTACAATCGCCCATTTTTAAGCACCTTCGTAGATGCAGTGGACTATATTTTCAAAAAGGCAGATGCCATGGGCAAGCCCTGCGTTATCAATGCCAGCTTGGGTACCTATATTGGGTCAAGGGATGGCAAGGACCTGGCAGCCGAGATGGTGGACGCTCTTTTGGAAGAAAGGGGTGGAAGAGCCTTGGTAGCTGCTTTGGGCAATGCGGGGCAAATCAAGATGCACCTAGGCTATGAAGTTACCAGCGATACGGCTTTCACTTGGTTCAAATACAATACCAGCTCAGGCGACATTTTCTTCCAAGTATGGGCTGATACCGCCGATATGGACAGCGTCTATTTCTCTTTCGGCCCCGATGACGTCAACTCTAACTTTTACTTCGGCAATGTTGGTTTTCACAATATCAGAACGGAGTACCCCAACATTTATCAAGCTGGCAATCCGCCGCAAATCAAGAATTACCTGATGTACGACGGAACCACCTTTATCGGCGTATGCTCCACACAGGTCACCTTAACGGAAGGCCGTTATCTCTTGGAAGTACTCATAGAACCTTCCTTTATCAACCACCAGTGGCGTTTTATCACCACTGGCAAGGGCCGTTTCGACCTATGGAGCGCCCGAAACCAGATGGGCTTCGCCGACATGGTGTATCAGGCTCCTGACCCTTTTGCCAACCCTAGCTATGCCAACTACCGCCAGCCAGATACCCTGCAAACCTTGGTGAGCAGCTTTACCTGTTCGGAAAAAGTGATTTCAGTCGGAAACTTCAGTAACAAGAACCAATACATTGACGTGTATGGCGATACGGTGTACCTGAACGTTACCCCGGGTGCCCTATACAAAGATGACCGTGCCGATACCCTTAGCAGATTGGGCAGTAGCTATGGCCCTACCAGGGATGGCCGCTTGAAACCAGATATTTCTGCCCCCGGGGGAGTAGTGATTGCCACAGGTAATGCCCGCTTCATTAGCGATGCCATCAATTCAGGCAACCCCGCCAACTACCAAAAAGTAGCTTGGACAGGCAAGCACGTGCGCAACTCGGGTACTTCTATGGCGGCCCCTATGGTTTCGGGCGCAGTGGCACTTTACTTACAAAAATACCCTACCGCTAATTGGCAGGAAATCAAGCAAGCATTTATCAGTACAGCTCGTAAGGACAGCTTTACCACTCAGACTCCCAATATTGCCTACGGCAATGGCAAACTGAATGCCTTCACCGCCATACAAAGCGAATTTATAACCGGTTGTACCGATACCGGCAGTATCAACTATGACCCAAGTGCCAATATTGATAATGGCACTTGTATTGCCAAAGTGTATGGCTGTATGGACGTAGAGGCCAATAACTATGATGCCAGTGCCAATATGCCAAGCCTTTGTACTTATGACTCTTTGCCCAATGGTGTGACTAATATTAAGGCTACTGAAGCCTTTGCCAACGTTTATCCCAATCCCTCCAACGGCAAAGCGGTAGTTTATTATCAGTTAACGGACGAAATGGTGGGCAATACCCAACTGCTATTGACCGACTTACTGGGCAGAACCGTGCTTACTATTCCTATTAACAGCACCAAAGGCTATCTGCCCTTGGAAAATACCGGCAAGGGAGTGTATCTTTACCACCTGCAATACGGGAACGAGAGCCTTTCCCGCAGAAAATTGGTCATCTACTAATCCCCCAAAACGAGTGCCTACCAAAAAGACCGCCATACTGGATGCCACTGCTATAGGACAAAAAGTGCACCGCATCGCCTATCAGATTTTGGAAGAAAACGATCAGGAAAAGGAAATCAGCCTAATCGGGATTAAAGACAATGGATTTGTTTTTGCCCAACGTTTAGCCCAGTTCATTAATAACATTTCAAAGGTTAAGGTCAACCTTTATTTCATTGCTCTGGACAAAACTAACCCTGATAAAGGAAGCGTTAATTTCGATTTTGAACCCCAAAGCCTTGCGGGCAAAGCAGTGATAATTGTAGATGACGTAGCCAATACGGGCAAAACCTTAGCCTATGCCATTAAACCCTTGCTTGATTTCCCCCCCAAGAAAATACAGATTGCCGTATTGGTTGACCGTAAACACAAGCTTTTCCCAATCAGTACCGATTTTGTTGGCCTCAGTCTTTCTACCACCATGCAAGAACACATTAGGGTAGAACTGGGCAAGGAGGACATGGCTTATTTGGTTTGAAGCCTTTCCAAATACCTTGGCTAAACAAAACGGAATACTTGCTAAACAAGCTTACTCCTTCACTATCTTGTAAGCATGGCCTTCAATGTGCAAGAAGTATAGCCCACTGCTTAATCCTTCAAGTGCTACTTGGGTCAATTCAGAGTGGAGCTCGCCTTGCAGAATCAATTTGCCAGTGATATCACGCAATTGGTAGGTTGATACTTTGAAAGGGCTAACCGTTGATGCTATAACCATTACGTTGCTCGCTGGGTTAGGGTAAACTTTGAAGGCATCGGTTGTGCTTTCATTGATTCCCACCGTATTAACGCTAATCTTGTTCGACAAAGAAGAACTGTAGCCCGTTGATTTAGAAGGGCTGCATCCGTTAGGATTGGTGATGCCCACCTGATAGTAAACTTGACCTGTCGGGGGATTAGCATCGGTAAAACTTGTGGAAGAGGCCGCTAATGTGGTCAATAACTGAAGATTGCCCGCCGAAGTACCCCTATAAATATCGAAAGAAGGATAGGTGAACCCTACGTATTCGTTCCAAAGAAGATTAATCACTCCGCCTACACCTAAATTGGAGGTAAGGTGTATCGTTTGCTGTGGCGCGCTTTGAATGGAAACATTGCCACAAGTATCATATACCGCAATGGTATATCTATCGGCCTGCAACTGGGGATTGGATGATTGGTCAATAAAGGTACTGAAGCCGTTGACTGCTACAGCACCTATCTTATTGAACACATTCAACTGGTTGCCTTCTTTGTACAGATAAAAACTGTCTATGGCGCCTAGGTTTTGTTTTTCCCAAACCAGAATATTCTTTCCAGAGGCACTGTCCACAGAAACAATACAAATATCATACTGCGGTACAACGGAAAGATTGATGGAAACAGGGGCCGAAGCTGTACTGCACCCCGCAGCATTGGTAACGGTAACCGTATAGTTGCCTGATTGGGTGGGAATTACACTCGCAGTGTTGGCCCCATTGCTCCAAGCATAGGTATTATATGGATTAACTAGATAAAGGGTAGGTTGCGCACCGCAAACCCCAGTTTGCCCATTAATCTGAATGACCGGCTGGATAGGCAAAGGCTGGAAAGTAAGCGAAATGGAGTTACTTAAGGCAGAACAATTGGCAGAATCAATCCTAACTTGGTACTGTCCGCTATTGGTTACCACTAAAGTATCGTTTCCATTCCCAATATTGTTGCCGTTCTCCAGCCATTGAAAGCTGGAGCCTGCCGGGCCCTGAACAATCAACAGTACCGTATCGCCAAGGCATAGAGGGTTAATGTTGCCCACTTGGTTTAGAGAATAAGTGATGGAACAGCCGCCCCCGTTGCTAATAATGCTAATGGTACTTGACGCATTGCAGCCTAGGCTGTTGGTCTGAGTCAATTGGATACCATATGGGCCAGTGGCATTCCAAGTAATGTTGACCGAACTGGTGCCCTGCCCGTTTTGGATGGTGCCCCCTGTTACATTCCAATTGTAGCTAAAACCCGAACTATTGGTTACGCTATACAAATAGGTTTGCGATGGGGTAATGGAAGTAGGCCCGGTAATAGCCTGGGAAAGTGGGTAAGGCACCGCCACTAAATGGATGGTATCATAGCCGATACAACCGTTGGCACCAGTACCTGCTACAATGTATGTGGCAGAATTATTGGCTGCAAATGGAACGCCTGAAACCACCCCATTGGTCCACACATAAGAGTTTGCCCCTACCGCACTTAATGTTACTTGCGTGCCCTGGCACACAGAGTCGGATGGGGAAATAGCAGCCGACACCGTTGGGTTGGGGTTTACCACCACTTGTACCGCTCCCGAGGTATCAGCTTGCACATTGGTATAAACCCTAACGGTATAAGAGCCGCTTTGCGAAGCTGTATAGGTTTGACCCACGGCACCATTCAACAACTGTCCATTTCTATACCATTGATAACTGTAGCTAGTGTCTATACTGGCACTCAACACCACACTTTCCCCTTGGCAAATAGTAGTATTACCTGGGGTGGTGATAGTGGCCACAATAGGTGGGTCGCAAAGACCTATTTGGCAAAGCCATGATTTTCCATCCAAATTCCAAGCTGGGTAGTTGTCTGGTACAATGCCGCTATTGTAAATAAGGTGGTGAAGAGCAGTAGTAGCAACATCTACTAATACTGGCGACTGCTTTTGCAATACAGTATTTACTGAAGAAGCTGTAGCGTAGGTACCTGGGTCGGCTGGGTTGGTAAAGCTGCCGTTTTGTGGGCCCGATATGCGCTGTGGTGTGCCCCTATCAGAATATGCTATCCAAAAAAGGCGGCGCTCTTCATAACTGTTTCCGCCATGGCCTGTACCAGTTCCGCCATGGTCGGTCACTACAAACACCAACCAATCTTCTTGGCTGTAAGTAGGCCTGTTGCGCATAGCGTTGATGATATTACCAATTTGGGCATCGACATCTTGAATGGCCGCAAGATAGTTGTTGTTGGAAGGGCTGAATTGGTAACTATGCCCTGCTAAGTCCACTGCATCAAAATGAATGTGCAACAAGTCGGTATTTTGATCCTGTATCAAAGCCACCGCATCGGTACCTGTTTGGCTGGTATTGCCGTCAGGGCCTATGTCTTTTACGTCCCAGCCATCATTGTAAACAAAATCGCTCAAAGGGGACCATTCTACCCTTTGCACACATTTAAAAGTATTATCTACTTGCTTTGCTCTTGTGGGGAAATAAGGGTAGGTATTGAAATCACTTCCAGAAAAGGTATTGTTTGTCACCCCGTGCTTAGGATTATACACCCCGGTAAACATACTACTCATGGCAGGAGCTTGCACTGTTTTTTCTTGGCTCCAACTGTCATAGGTGTAAAAGCCTCCTGCTACCAGCGCATCAATATTAGGCGCATTGGCGGCAACCACTGCATCTGGCCGAGCCCCAGTAATGGTAATAATCAGCACTTTGCGCTTATGGCCACCACTGCCAGCAAATGCTGTTGCAACACTTAAGAAACAAAGTAGGATGAAAATGCCCTTTTTCATATCAAGAATAGTTTAAAATGTGGTGCAAAGATAATCTATCGAAGAATTAGCTTTATCTATTTAAGTTAAATGATTGTTAAGGAAAATACTATCTCTAATATACTAGTCCACTGAATCCTCCATCTCCCCCACCAGCTTCGCCACTTCTATCGCTTCGTTCACATCGTGTACCCTTAAAATGTTTGCTCCCTTAAGCAAAGCAATGGCATGCAAAGCAGTAGTGCCATTCAGGGCATCCTTGGGGTCTTTCTTCAGCACCTTGCAGATCATCGATTTTCGCGAGAGGCCTACCATCACCGGCCTGCCAATTACTCCAAAATCCGATAAGTCGTTCAGCAACTGGAAATTATGTTCCACCGTTTTGCCAAAGCCAAAGCCTGGGTCTACAACAATATCCTGCACCCCCAATTGTTTGAGTTGGTTGGTTTTGGCCACAAGAAAGTCTAATACCTCAAGCCTTACAATTTCATAACTTGGAGTAGCCTGCATCGTTTGCGGCGTACCCTGCATATGCATGAGCACATAAGGCACTTTTAGGCGGGGCAGTATTTCCCATAACTGCGCATCCATTGTACCTGCCGATACATCGTTCACCATCCCCACACCGATAGCCACCGCCTCTTGGGCCACTTTCCCTCTTACCGTATCAATGGAAAGGATGGCTTCTGGGAACTGTCGCTTGATAGCTTCTACGATAGGCAACACCCTTTGCAGTTCTTCCACTTCGCTTACCATCTCCGCACCCGGTCGGGTGGACATGCCGCCGATATCGATAAAAGTAGCCCCCTCCTTCAATAACTGCTCCGCCCGCCGAAGGGCGTTATATGTTGTTAAATAACTGCCACCGTCATAGAAAGAATCTGGTGTGGCGTTCAAAATACCCATAACTTTGGGCCGAGCCACGTCAATGATGGTGCCCCCACAGTTGAGCAGGGTATTTTTTGAAAAAACTGTATTTTTAGCGGTCATATGCCTGAAATAGACACCGTACCAAAAATAACCAATAAGTTGGGAAGTACCCTGCAACAATACAATAGCGTAATAGCCGCCTGTGAAGATATCTACCTGAAAAAAGTGACCGACTACGGCACCTCATGGCGCATGCTAAGGCCACGCTCGCTTACCGACCAGATTTTCATCAAAGCCAAGCGCATCCGTAACATCGAAGAAACGGGTACGCAAATGGTAAATGAAGGTACCGATGATGAGTACCGGGGCATCATCAACTATTGCTTGATAGCCCTGATACAAATGGAACTGCATGCCGATGAGAACGTGGAACTGAACTATGACGACTCGAAACGGTTGTATGAAGAGCAAGTGGAAAAAGCCCGTAGCCTGATGCTGAGCAAAAACCATGATTATGGCGAAGCTTGGCGCGATATGCGCACTACCACCTTTACCGATTTGATACTGACCAAGCTGCTGCGCCTGAAACAAATAGAAGACAATGGAGGGAAGACCTTGATATCGGAAGGCAGTGAGGCCAACTACTTAGATATTATTAACTACGCCATTTTCGCACTTATAAAAATGCAGGAAGCATGACCATATTTTCTTTGATTGGAATGATTGCGGGCATTGCCTTGCTGGTATTTTTTGCCCGGCTGGTGTTCAATAAGCCCAGCAATTACTTGATTGCCTACATACAGGATTTTGTGGGTACCTTTTTCATCTTTTCGGGTGCGGTAAAGGCCATTGACCCGCTAGGTACCGCCTACAAAATGACCGAATACTTCGAGGTGTTCAATATGGGCTTTTTGGACGATTTTGCCACTGCTTCTGCCATTATTATGGTAGTGGTGGAAATTGTGGTAGGTGTTACGCTTATACTAGGCTACCAGCGCACCTTGACCCATACACTGCTTTTCCTTACCATTATATTCTTCACCTTCCTTACCGGTTTCACTGCTATTTATAATAAAGTGACCGACTGTGGCTGCTTTGGCGATTTCCTGAAACTGCAACCTTGGATTTCTTTCGAAAAAGATATCGTCCTTACCATACTCATCGTGATTTTGATTATTGGCAGAAAGCATATCAGGCCCTGGTTCAGTAATTACATCGCAACATCTATCAGTACGGTGGTGTTGGTAGCAGCTACCGTTTTTTGCTTGTACAACACGCTTTGGAGCGAGCCGGTAGTTGATTTCAGGCCTTATGCCATAGGCAAAAATATACCCGAGCAGATGACCGTGAAGCCAGAAGACCAAGAGGTGAAGGCATTCTTTTTCACCTATAAAAACACCAAAACCGGCAAGGAAGAAGTGTTCAAAGACAGTGGTCCTGACGGTGATGAATGGGAATTTGTATCAAGAAGGGATAGCATTATTAAACCGGGCAAACAGCCTAAAATCAACAATTTCCACATAGAGAATGCCGATGGCGAGGTGATGGACGATGAAGTATTGCACAACCCTGACTATTCGTTTATGGTGGTATCGAGCAAATTGGAGACTGCCAACAAAAAAGCTTTTGCCAAGTTGAACGCCATTAACGAAGGTGCCGAAAAAGACAAGCTGGTATTTTTTGCGGTAATCCATACAGAAGCTAGCAATGCCAATGCTGCTACGGATGCCTTCAGGCATGAGGTACAGGCCGCTTTCCCTTTCCATTATGGTGATGCTACTTTCTTAAAAACCATTGTACGGTCCAACCCAGGCTTACTCTTGCTGAAGAACGGCACCGTGGTGGGCAAGTGGCACTATACCGATATACCCAGCTACGCCGAAATAAAGGCGCAGTACATGAAAAAATAAGCCCTTGCTGCGCTACATAGGAAAAAAGATATTGTATGGCCTGCTAGTAATGGTGGGGGTAGTATCTATTATCTTCTTCCTGTTCAATGTGCTGCCCGTCAATTCTGCCCGCATGACTATGGGCCAGCGGGCAGACGTGGCTACCCTAGAAGCCATAGAAAAGGAATTGGGCCTGAACAAACCCGTTTGGGTGCGCTTTGGCAGTTATCTAATGGATATTTCGCCTATGGCTATCCATGAAGACAACCCCGAGGCCGAGGAGAAGTACGGCTATCAAAAGCTGATTCCCCTTGGGGCAAATGCTTTGGTAGTGAAATGGCCTTATTTGGGCCGTTCCTTCCAGAACCGCCGCTTGGTGACCGAAATACTAATGGAAAAGCTGCCCCCAACCTTTATCTTAGCCAGCAGTTCCATCATCTTGGCCTTTCTATTGGGCATTGGTTTCGGTATTGTCGCCGCCATCCGCCGCAATACTTGGCTCGATGACGCTATTCTCACCATTTCCAATTTGGGCATTTCGCAACCTTCCTATTTCACTGCATTGATTATTGCCGCCATTTTTAGCGTGTACATTTTCCCGTCATTGGGCATTGAATTGATAGGTCCCTTGTTCGATACCGACTTATATGGCGATGATATCATCAACTGGAAGAACCTGATACTGCCCACCCTTGCACTTGGCTTAAGGCCAGTGGCCATCATTACCCAACTGACCCGCAGCAGCATGCTGGACGAATTGAGCCAAGACTATGTGCGCACCGCCAAGGCAAAAGGGGTGAGCTTTAGAAAAATCATTGGCCGCCATACGTTGCGCAATGCCATGAACCCTATCCTTACTTCGGTTTCAGGTTGGTATGCAGCTTTGTTGGCCGGCTCCGTTTTTGTGGAAGAAACTTTCAATTACGATGGCTTAGGCTATACCACCGTCCGCTCCATACTGAATTTCGACCTGCCCGTGGCCATGGGCTGCGTGCTTATCATGTCGGTGGTGTTCGTCCTCATCAATATATTGGTAGATGTGCTGTACGGCTTCTTCGACCCACGCATATCGTATAAATAATTGCTATTTAGTTACTTCCTTAAGGAAAAATGAGTTTTTTCCCTAATTTCGCCCAGCTATGGAACGAGTTGTAAGCGGTGTACGCCCCACCGGTCATATCCATTTGGGCAATTATTTCGGGGCTATCAAAAATTTTGTGGAGTTGCAGGACAAAATGGATTGCTTCTTCTTTATTGCCGACTACCATTCGCTTACTACCCACCCTAAGCCAGAAGCCCTGCACCAGCATGTAAAGGAAGTGCTGGCCACCTATCTGGCCTGTGGACTGGACCCGGAGAAAACCACCCTTTACATTCAAAGCGACCTGCCCCAAATACCGGAGCTTTACTTGCTAATGAACATGTTGGCTTATGTGGGCGAACTGGAGCGCAGCACCACCTATAAGGACAAGGTTGCAAAACAGCAGCACAACATTAATGCTGGCCTATTGACCTATCCTGTTCTGATGGCGGTGGATGTAATTATACACAAGGCCACCAAAGTACCCGTGGGCAAAGACCAGGAGCAGCATATGGAAATGGCCCGCAACTTTGTGAACCGTTTCAACCATCTCTATAACGTTGATTATTTTCCTGAGCCTTATGGGTTCAATTTCGGGGAGAAGTTGATAAAAATACCTGGCTTGGACGGCACCGGAAAAATGGGCAAATCGGAAGGAGAAAAGAACGCCGTGTACTTGGGCGAGGCACCTGATAGCATCCGCAAGAAAGTGATGAAAGCAGTAACCGACAGCGGCCCCACCGCGCCTAACCAGCCCAAGCATGAATCGGTGGAAAATTTGTTTACCTTGTTGAAGGTGGTGTCATCGCCTGAAACGTATCAGTATTTTGAGGAACAGTACAACAATGCTACTATTCGCTATGGCGATTTGAAAAAACAACTGGCGGATGACGTGATTGCCTTTACCAGCCCTATCCGAGAAAAAATGGAGGCCTACATGGCCAATGAACCACTGCTGAGCGAAGTGGTGCATATGGGTGCGGAAAAGGCACGTGCCAGTGCATCGGCCACCCTGCGCGATGTTCGGGAAATTATCGGCATAAAAACTTTTTAGCGAACGGGCTTTTAATTAAATTGAGCCAAAACCACCTATCCCTTGGAAGATAAACCAACCATCAAACATATAGCGGTAGCGGGCAATATCGGTGCCGGCAAAACCACCCTTACCAACCTTTTGGCGAAAAGCTTCAAATGGCAGCCCCATTACGAGGATGTGGAGAACAACCCTTATTTGAACGATTTTTACAGCGATATGCCCCGGTGGTCGTTTGCGCTTCAGGTGTATTTCCTACACAACCGCTTCAAGCAAATCATTAAGATACAACAGGGCGAACAAACCGTGATACAGGACCGTACCATCTATGAAGATGCCTCTATTTTCGCGCCCAACCTACATGCCATGGGCCTGATGTCCACCCGCGATTTTGAGAACTACACTTCCTTGTTCGAAACCATCAATTCGCTTATCAAGGCACCTGATTTGGTCATTTATCTGCGTGGCTCCATTCCCGCCTTGGTAAACCAGATACAGAAAAGGGGCAGGGAATATGAGGAAAACCTGCGCTTGGACTACCTGCGCCGCCTCAATGAATATTATGAAGACTGGGTAAGTAAATACAAAGACGGCCCACTCATGATTATCGATATCGATAACTGCAACTTCGCCGACGATACCGACCAACTGGCAGAAGTGGTGAACAAAGTACAGGCACAGTTGTATGGCTTGTTTTAAGCTAAGTGTGTAAGGCTGAGGAATCAAAGCTCCTCCCATTAGGTTGATAGGTAAAATAAGAGATAACGAAAAAGGTAAAAAAATTTTACAAAGCCATAGAAAGAGCTTATATTTGCCACTCCAATTGAAAAAGGTCTGGTAGTTCAGTTGGTTAGAATGCCGCCCTGTCACGGCGGAGGTCGCGGGTTCGAGTCCCGTCCAGACCGCAGGAAGCCCCTTATTGGGGCTTTTTTGTTGCAACATGTTCTACGTCTACGTCATACAAAGTACCAAAGACGGTTCCCTTTACAAGGGTTTCTCTGAGGACTATCTTAAACGGCTCGAAGCCCATAACAATGGGGAAAGCAAATATACCTCCACCAAAATGCCTTGGAAACTGCTCTACGTTGAAGTACATGTTACTAAGCGGGAGGCCCTAATCAGGGAGCGCAAGCTCAAGAAGGCGAACAATAAGTATATCCAATGGCTGGTGCAACAGGATTCAAACATCCTTCGTCCATAATGCCACCCTGTCATCCCGCCTTAGGCGGGACGGGTTCGAGTCCCGTCCAGACCGCAGGAAGCCCCTTATTGGGGCTTTTTTGTTGCAACATGTTCTACGTCTACGTCATACAAAGTACCAAAGACGGTTCCCTTTACAAGGGTTTCTCTGAGAATTACAATTTGTTCTTTCAAACTCCTACCTATACCTTAGCCACTACCCAAGAGGAAACAGGTCTTTTTTCGTATCTTTAAGGCAGGCAAAACCTGTAGTATGAGCGATAGGCATCAACAGACCGATATGGCAGAAAGTAAGCCGGCATTAAGTTTTGAGGATTTCAAGCAAGAGGTGCTCAATGATTACCGCATTGCCTGCGAGAGCAGAGAAGCCAGTTTGCTGGGCAGGAAGGAGGTGCTTACCGGCAAGGCCAAATTCGGCATTTTCGGCGATGGCAAGGAGGTAGCGCAGTTGGCATTGGCCAAAGCTTTCAAGAATGGTGATTTTAGGAGCGGTTATTATCGTGACCAGACCTTTATGTTCGCAATTGGTGAAGCTACCTTGGAGCAGTTTTTTGCCCAATTGTACGCCAATCCTGATTTGCAGCACGATCCTTTTTCCGCTGGCAGGCAGATGAACGCCCACTTCGCCACCCGTAGTTTGGACGAGAATGGCGAATGGAAGGATTTGACCAAAATGAAAAATTCTTCATCCGATATTTCACCTACTGCAGGGCAAATGTTGAGGGCCTTAGGTTTGGCGCAAGCCTCCAAGGTATATAGAGAAAACAGCATTGCAGATGCACAAAAATTCTCGATAAATGGCAACGAAATAGCCATCGCTACCATAGGTGATGCCAGCACTTCGGAAGGGATATTTTGGGAAACGGTGAACGCTGCTGGCGTTTTGAGGGTACCACTTGCAATTTGTGTTTGGGACGATGGCTACGGCATATCGGTTCCGCGTGACTACCAAACCGTAAAAGGAAGCATATCAATGGCACTAAGCGGTTTTCAAATAGATGGGGACGGCAAAGGCATCGACATTTATGTATTGAAGGGCTGGGATTACCCGGGTATGTGCGAGACTTTTGCAAAAGGCATAGAGCGCATGCGCGAAACCCATATACCTGCCTTGTTCCACGTTACTGAGGTGACCCAGCCACAAGGACACTCCACCTCTGGTTCCCATGAACGCTACAAAAGCAAGGAACGCTTGGAATGGGAGAAAGAATATGACGGCAACCGCAAGTTCCGTGAATGGATATTGCAGTCGGCTTTGGCAGATGAAGCTGCTTTGGAACAGATAGAACAAGCCGCGAAACAGCGGGTACAGAAAGCCAGAAAAGTCGCTTGGGAGGCCTTTTTGCAGCCCATTAAAGAACAAATTGCCAACGCCTGTGGTCTTTTTCAACAATTGGAAACCACGGAAGTAGGAGAGGAAGTCAAAAAGATTCGAGAAGAGCTGCAACGCATGGCTGATCCTTTTAGGAAAGATGTGCTGGTAGCCATAAACAAGGCCTTGTTGATTGCCCGCAACGAAAAGCATGCGGCACTTGAGGAACTGAAACAATTGAAAAGCCAGTTAGCGGATGAAAATGCGGAAAAGTATAATTCTTATTTGCATAGCCAATCGGCAAAGAGTGCCTTAAATGTAGCGGCGATAGCCCCTAGCTATGACGAAGAGGCACCCTATCTAAACGGTTCTGAAATCCTTAATAAGACTTTCGATTTGTTGTTCAGCAGATATGACAATTTGCTGGCATTTGGTGAGGATTTGGGCAAAATAGGTGATGTGAACCAAGGCTTTGCTGGTCTGCAGGAAAAGTATGGCGAAAGCCGCATTTTTGATGTAGGTATCCGCGAGGCCAGCATTATGGGGCAGGGTATAGGCATGGCTTTGAGGGGCCTAAGACCGATTGCCGAAATACAATATTTGGATTATTTACTCTATGGCCTACAGCCATTAAGTGATGACTTGGCTACCTTGCAATATCGTACCAAGGGAGGACAGAAAGCACCGCTTATTATCCGTACCAGAGGCCACCGTTTGGAAGGCATTTGGCATACCGGCTCGCCCATGGGTATGATTATCAATAGCCTAAGGGGAATTCACGTTTGTGTACCCAGAGATATGACACGGGCGGCGGGATTTTACAACACCTTGTTACAAAGCGATGAGCCGGCACTGGTGATAGAATGCCTCAATGGTTATCGCCTGAAAGAAAGACTGCCCAGTAATTTAGGCACCTACACCACGTCTTTAGGCGTTCCGGAGGTGTTGCAGGAAGGTACGGATGTTACTTTAGTAAGCTATGGCTCTACCCTAAGGGTAGCTGCGGAAGCTATCAGAGCTTTGCAGGAAGTAAACGTTTCTGTGGAGCTGATAGATGTGCAGACTTTGCTGCCATTTGACCTGCAACATATTATTGCCGGGTCACTGAAAAAAACAAGCCGACTAGTAGTAGTGGACGAAGATGTTCCCGGTGGGGCATCGGCCTACATTTTACAACACATTTTGCAGGAGCAGAAAGGATACTATTTACTGGATGCAGAACCCTTGACCATTACCGCCAAAGCGCATCGTTCGCCATATGGCTCGGATGGGGACTATTTCAGCAAGCCAAATGCAGAAGAGCTTTTCGAAGCTATTTATCGCTTGATGCACGAGTCTGCTCCTTCCGCATACCCTTTATTTTTTTAACCCGGTCGTCGAATACCAAAACCAAATTGCCGTTGGTATCAATAGGGTAAGCTTCGGGAAACTCCTTTTGGAAGACAAACTGGAAGTACCCGTCCGTAGCAATCCGTTGGTTGGTGTTGGCATAAAGGCGGTTGAACAATATTAAACCTTTCGGAGCCATCAGCCGGCGCAAGTGCTCCACAAACTCTTCCGTGTCAAACTGTGCGGGAACCGTTTCATCCACGAACAAATCCACGCAAATCAAATCAAACTGGTCTTTGGCTGCACGCACATAATCCATTGCATCAACGCAAAACAAATGGATATGCGATTTGGGAGGTTTGTATCCATACTCCTTGGCAATGCTTATTACGGCGGGGTCAAGCTCCACACCCACATAATCGCAGTGCATTTGGTGCCTTTTGTGCAGGATGGCAGGTATACTGCCGATGCCATATCCTAGGATGAGCACATCATGAATTCCCCGCTTTTTTGGCTTTAACTTGCTGAATGCCTCTTTAAAGGCAGTGTATTCGTCCTCAAATGAATAGATGATATTGTTCACCCCCAGAACATACCGACCCTTAAAATAGCTCAACTTAAGCCCAGGGCTTACTTCACTCTCAAAGTTGGCAACAGGCCTTTCCACAAGGAAGCTGTACCATTTCTTTAAAGTGTCTTTTACTGCCAATGGACTTGGTTTTATGGGTTGGAGGGTTCAGGGTTTTCGCTGGGCGCAGTTTCCGTATCACCTTTACCTTTTTTCTTCTTTTTGCCACCTTCTTCTACTGGCACCTGGTTGGACTGTTGCCCAGTATCTTCATTTATGCTTTCTGGTTGTTCCGAATCAGGAGTGGAGGTCTGTGGGCTTGGTACAGGTTCTTCAATGATTTCGGTTCCTATTGTTTCCTGCGGTTGGTCGGTGCTACCTTCAGTGGGAGCGGGTGTTGTTGTGGGCACTGTAATTGGTTGTTGTTCAGTCTCATTGGCAGGGATGGGTGCAGCATCCATTTGCTGCTCCTCGGGGGCTGTTGTTTCAGGTTGTTCAGGAACATTGGTGTCTGGGTCAACTATGGGTGGCTGTTCAGGTACCACAGGGTCTATGGTTTCCTGTTGGGTAGGAGGAGCGTCATCTCCCTTGCCTTTCTTCTTTTTCGATTTTTGCTCTTCTTCTACTGGTGCCGGTTCAGGAGCCGGTGTTTCTATTACTTCTTCTGTTTCCTCCGGTTGGGGTTCAGGCTCGGTCTGCTCCGGTACTACAGGTACTACAGGCTCTTCCTGCGGTATTATTTCTTCTTCCTGATTACCGGGGGTTACTGGCTCGTTCTGATAATCGTACAAACTTTCATCTTGCTTGCCCTTTCCTTTCTTTTTCTTCCCTCCAGTATCATACTCCTCCATCTCCTTCAACATGGGTTTAGGGGCTGGCGGAGTTTGTATTTCGTTATCGCTTGCATCGGGAACTGGACTTTCATCGGGGTTATCCTGGTTTTCCTCTTCCAACAACTCTTGTTTCAGTAGTTCCAATTCGTCTTCCAACTGTTGCTCTTCCGATGGAGCGTCAAACTCTACCCTTACCCCGCTGGCAATCAGGTTCATTCTTTGAAGGAATGCCTGCATGTTCTGGAAAGTACCGATGGTGTAAAAGAAGAAATCTTCGGCAGTTAGCTTTATTCTACGTTTTTCTGCTGGAATAGCGGCCATCATCTTATTGAAATCTTCCTTGTTGCTGCCTATCTGCAAAGTATTGTTGGCATAGGAAAGGAAATACCAATCATCGAAAGTAGACTCAAAATAAATGTTGAAGAAATCATTGTTGGGCCGCATGCCGAATTCAATGAAACCAGTCATTTGCTTGTGGATACCGGCTTCGCCTATATAGCTGAGCGTAATGGGCCCAACGGACCTGAATATCTGATAGTAAGGGTCATAAAGCAGCGATACGTTACTGATAATAAGGTTGTAATCTCCTAAGCTTTTTGGCTTGGCAAAAAGGCTCGTTTTCTGAATCTCTTCTACTGCTTTGGTCCCAGCTTTTTCATTATCCATTGTATTGGCCACTGACGCATAGAATTGATTGCTGGTGTACTCCGCATTGGGCTTGTCAAAACTGAATGTAGTTATATCCGCCCCGAAACGTTCAATCAAAGTTTTATCAATAGGTAACTTCATCGCCAGCATGGTATTGAACATAAATTTGTTGCTGTCCAGCTCATTGACAATGGCTCCCGTGGTGAGCATTTTTATTGGGTCCAGTTTCAGCCCCAAATCAAAGGCACCTTCTGCAGTCACGGTATTATTTTCGGTATTATAAGTCAGGCTATTCCCGTATTGGGTTTTTCCCTCTGATTTGTTTTTTTCGCCTATATAATAGGTTTTCTTGCTGTCATCGTACTGCACTACCCCTTTAGCCTCAAAGGTTTTCCTATCATCAGGGTTTTTCAGTTTCTTCATCAGGGAAGGATAGAAGCGCACCGAATCAAGTGCCGCGTAGCCAATACCTGCAAACAAGGTATCGCCGCTATCGCCTATCAGTTTGAAAAAATTAAGGGTAACGGTATCAGGGTTAACGTCATCCTTTACCGCAAACCATTGGGTTTCACCTAGTAGCTCATCTGTAAGGTTAAGTTTGGCATAGCCCTCAAACTGTAAAAAACGCTTATTGGCTTCCAATGATACGTTACCCTTGTATTTAATGCCATGGTTGAGCTTAAAAGTATCCGTTTCGTTGATACGGGTATTGGCTACCGTGCTGTAGGTGGCTTTCTTCTTTTCCCCATCCTGCTTCACGTTGATATTATCAAAGGCTATGAATTCTTTGTTCTTATTGAAAACATAATCATACAGGCCTTTGCCATGGTATTCCTTTTTGCTATCGATAATGATAGTGGCGTCGTGAATGCGGTGCGATTTATTGCTGGTATCGGCCACCACTACGGCATTGTGCAAGGTATCCAACAAACCGCCGGGCATGATAGTGGTCTTGCCCGAATCGGGGATGATACTTGCATCTGCTACCCTAATCTCTGGAACACTGCTCACCTCAATAATGGAGGTGGACATATTGAATATGGCCCTTTTGCCTAGAAATTTTAAAGAATCTTGCCCTGCCTTCGTACTCACAAAATAGGCTCCTTCACTGCCAGGAGGGGTTTTGAAATCAAGGATATTGGCATCCATGTCCCAAAAGAACTCATTGATTTCCGTTTTATAGTAGTTGTTGGTAAACTCTGTGGCAATGTCCTTTTCGTTCGATTTAAATTCACCGATGCGTTTGGCAAAATCCACCTTGCCCTTCACATTTGGGGTATTGAATGTCACTCGGTTTTCATCAATGGATTTGATTTGCATGCCCATGGTATCGGCATCCAATGATTCGGATTGGAAGTTGAAATCTTTGGAGGTAAGCACCGCTTCTTTAAACTCAAAGGAGCCCTCCCCTTTTAGCCCTTTGTTGGTCAATAATAGGTTTCCTTTCAGACTGGTACCGTCCTCGTACATTACGAAAGGAGTACTGCGCATGCGGATATACATGCTATCGCCATAAGGGAGCCAATGGATATCATTGTCCTTACCATGTACCAATGGGTAGGTATAGCCTTGATAAGCCGTTTTTTCCATGTTGAAGGTATCGCTAATAGCATTCAGGGAGTCGGGTGCAAACAAGATGGAATCAGATTCGAAACCAGTGAAAAGGTACTTTACTTTGCCCTTGCCCTGCAAACCGGAGTTGCTGAGCATAATGCTATCATTAAAATGACCCTTGCCCTTATAAATATCGTAGCCTGCCTCTGGAGTAACCCTACGGAAACCCAAGGATAAATCTCTCTGTATTTTCAGCTTTTCTTCAAACTTTGGAAAAATGTCAGCCGAAATCAGTGCCCCCCCCAAATCAGAGGAATAGGCATCAAAATTTTGAAGGCTATCGAAAGTAAAAGGTTCCAGTTCAAAATAGAAAGCATCGGGAATGTAAGCACTATCGGCTATATCCTTGTGGTAATAGTAAACGTATGATTTTTTCTGGTTGGTGAATATGGGATACTTTGGATAGTCCCTTCTGCCCGATTTATTGCGGGGGTGGTCTATTTCAAGAAAGCCGGTTAATCCTTCGATTTTTGATTTCACGGGGACATATATCGGGTCGCCGTCCTCATCGTTTTCGCCAGTAGGGACATTGATTGTGGCTTTGGCCAGGTTGGTCATGTCAATCTTAAAACTATCATAATCAAAATGAAATCCGCTACCCTCAAAATCAATAACGCCTGCTATTACTACATTGGAGAAATCAATATCCTGTTCTTTTTTTATTAGTATTGAATCCTTTTCTCCCGGAAAAATGCGAACGTCATTGGAATCGCTTAGCGTAATCATTGGCACACCCTTCAAACTGATAGAATTATCCTGAAGGTTGATTTTGCCATTGGTTTTGGAATCAAATGAATTGAATTTTAGCACGTCATAATCTATCCTATCGGCATTGGCCAAAACGTAATTAAACACTTTGTCTTTAACTGTTACCAGATGGCGGTCTTCGTCATAAAAAATGTAACCTTCCGAAACCAACATGAATAACAAGCGCTTAATGGTGTTTTCAGTATAGTTGGGGTTCATGGCTTTGGCCAATGACTCAGCATCTATTTCTCGGGTATTGTATTTGTCGGCATACATTTTCATTACGGTAACAGGGTTGTAATCCGTTACCGAACGCCATTTTTCAAGTTCTCCTTTTGAAAAGTAATTGGTAGAGGTGAAGGTAACAGGCTCCTTGCCCGTGCTGCCTATCATTTTGATGCTGATTTCAGGGTCGTTCAGGTTCCAGACAATCATATCGGCCTTGATTTCCTGCTTATGATAGGAATCGTAAAATGGGGAGGCCGCTATTCCATCTTGACCGGTTAAAAGTGTTAATTCCTTTTTTTCCATCCTATACCTGAGTGTCATACCCGGATGGTAAATGGAGTCTTGGCCCATGTATAGGGAGGTTTCCGCATCCAAGGCAGAAAGTTCCACCCCTTTTTTAATGATGATGCTTTTTGACCAGGACTGCACTACCTTTTTGCCATTGTCTTGATAAAAACTCAGCGAAGCTTTTCCGGTACTATCGCCCGTACCCATTATCTCATTGCCAGCAAGCGCAAATCCTCCCTCATACTTCACATTTGGCCCTAAATCATTGATTTTGATATCCTTTCTGAAAGAAACGAACAGGGGGAAATTAGAAGCAGTATTTCTCGGTGCCAACTTGTCGGTATAGGTGCCCAATAAGGGCTCCTTAAAAAGTTGGGCATGATGGAATTGTACCGAGTCTATTCGGTATTCGCTTTTTGTAACGTCAATGGTGTAATTTTTTATCTGGGCATATACTTCTTCAGGTTTCAAGCCCGCCTTGCTCCAGTTGACCGTTCCCCCTTGCCCTACCCATTTATTGTCCAGTGGGTAAAATGTGCCTTTGGTATTTTTTATGGCGAAGCTATCGTTGCCCACTATCCCAATCAAGTCCATAACGGGGAAGGTAATTTTTGGCTGGTCATTAGTGCCTTCCAATACAAAGGTAGTAGAGCTGGCCTTCCAGGTGCGGGCATCGCTTGAATAGATGGCATTTTTGCTGAAAAGTGCATTGGAGAAATCCAGAAAACTGCCCGAAGTGGTAGTACTGCCAGCTTTCTGGGCAATCAAAATGGCATTCATCATGCTTGACCATTTGGAAAACAAATCGCCAGGCTGGCCTGAAGCCGCAAAGTTGTTAATCGCTGTGATGTACTCGTTATAATGAGGATATGCCCGCATTTTTTTGCCCAACATAATATTGGAGGTTTTCGCTACCTCCTCTATTTGGGCAGGGGTAATTTTTCCGGACTTGAAGTTATTAGCAAAGGTTTCGGCTATTAGCTTGGAATCTTCGCGCTTGGTGGCGTTCAATAAATCCGAAAGCTCCTTGATATAAGCCTCCGGTTCCTTCGAGAAGTTGTTGAGCGTTTGGGCCGTTAGCTGCAGACAGCAAATGGTGCAAATTGCCAGCAGGAAATGTTTCATCTTCCTTTAATATTTTTAATCAGCTTCAGGCAAATCCACCGATTGCGCTGTTTTTGTTGTTGCAGTTCAAAACCAAAAGGCAAAGCTGCATCAATAACGGGTTGCGCATCTTCTTCCAGCAATCCACTAAGATATAGAAAACCACCATTGCTAGTGGCTTGGCTTAGGCGGTGCAAGTTGCCGATGATGACATTTTTATTCACATTGGCCAAAACGGTGTCAAAACTTGTTGACGGTATGGCCATTTCATCGCCATGTATAACGTGTACATTGGCAATGCCGTTCAGTTCAACGTTTTCCAGCGCATTTTTGTAGGCCCATTCCTCATGGTCAATGGCTAGAACGCTACCTGCACCCATTTTGGCGGCCAAAATGGCCAAAATAGCCGTTCCGCTGCCAAAGTCGAGTACCCGCTTGCCGCTGAAATCTTCGGCCAACATTGTTTCTGCCATCATCCAAGTGGTTTCGTGGTGTCCGGTGCCAAATGACATTTTTGGATTAATAACGATTTCATATCGTGCCCCAGTATCGCTAGGGTGGAAGCTGGCCCTTATGTATATGTCATTTCCGATTAACACCGGCGGATAGTTTTTTTCCCATTCTTCGTTCCAATTGATATTGGGCAATGGCTCATGGGTGTAGGCGATAGCTTGAAAGTCGGGTATAGCTGCCAGTAGCTCGTCCACCTGCTTTGTGTCAAACAAATCGGTGGGCACAAAAGCCAACAATGCATCATTCGTAAACTCGAATCCATCAAAACCTAATTGCTCGGCCATGGCGGCCAATGCTTCCTGAATAGATTCATTGGCGATAGAAAAGGTTACTTTGGTATATTCCATCTAGGTGTTTAGCTATTCACGATGGCTAAAAAATCCGAAGCCTTTAGGGATGCACCGCCTACCAAGCCACCGTCAACGTCCGCTTGGGAAAACAGATGCCCGGCGTTATCAGGTTTTACACTGCCACCGTACAAGATACTAATGCTATCGGCGATGGTCTTTGAAAACGTTTCCGCTACCTGCTGGCGGATAAATGCATGCATCTCTTGTGCTTGTTCGGGGCTAGCGGTTAAGCCCGTGCCTATTGCCCAAATGGGCTCATAGGCAATCACAATTTGGGATATCTCCTTTTCGGCCAGTAGCAAAATGCTTTCGTTCAATTGTCGCCTTACAAAATCTTGGTGGCTGCCCTTTTCCCTAATCTCCAAAGGTTCGCCGCAGCAATATATGGGTATGATGCCTACCCCTAATGCCGCTTTTATCTTTTTCAGTATCAGTTCATCCGTTTCTCCAAAATACTCCCGCCTTTCTGAATGCCCAACTATGACATATTCAACAGCCACTGAACGCAACATAGTAGGCGAAACCTCTCCGGTATATGCCCCTGAATCCTTGAAATGACAGTTTTGGGCTGCTAGTTTAATCAACGTACCGTTAAGCTGCTTCCCCACTTCTTCCAAATGAATGAATGGCGGGGCTATGATGGTCATTGTTTCCAAGGGCAAGCTACCGCCCACGAGTTCTTTTACCAATTTAATTCCATCACGAAGGTCTAGATTCATTTTCCAATTGCCGGCAACTATTTTCTTTCTCATCATTCTAGTATCACGTATCAAGTATCAAGTATTGAGACCTTTGGTGGGCTCTAATTCCAACTGGTTTTTACGGTACTGGGCAGTGGCCTCAAATACCTTTTGCATTATTCGCTTATCGTCATCCGTAAGATGTAGGTTTCTTCTTGACATTACCCTTTCAGCCACTTCAAATGCTTTATTCAAATGGTAGGTAGTGAAGCCCCCTGCACCGCCCCAAGTGAACGATGGGATCATGGTTTTGGGAAAGCCACCTCCAAAAATGTTGGCCGATACGCCTACCACGGTGCCTGTATTGAACATGGTATTGATTCCGCATTTGGAATGGTCGCCCATAAACAGGCCGCAAAACTGCAGGCCGGTATCCACCATTTCTTCGGAATCATAATCCCACAGTTTTACGTTTCCATAATTGTTTTTCAGGTTGCTGTTATTGGTATCGGCTCCTAAATTGCACCATTCGCCCAGCACACTATTGCCTAAAAAGCCGTCATGGGCTTTGTTTGTATATCCAAATATGACCGAGTTGTTTATTTCGCCGCCCATTTTGCTATGGGGGCCAATGGTGGTGGGGCCGTATACCTTTGCGCCAAGTTTCAACTGTGAATGGTCGCACAGCGCAAAGGGCCCCCGCACCAAACAACCTTCCATTACCTCTGCATCTTTGCCAATATAAATAGGACCATCTTTGGTATTGAATACCGAACAGTGGGCAGTTGCCCCTTCCTCCAAGAATACGGGATGGTCGCCTAGTACGGTATTGCTGGGGTGCAGGGCTTGCGATTCCCTGCCTGCCGTAAGCAGTTCGAAATCCAGATTAATGGCTGTACCATTGTGCCTGAATATCTGCCAAATCCGATCGATGAAAACCACCTCTTCTTGATATTCCAGGTCATGCCCTTCCTGATAATGCCCATTCAGGTACGATTGGTAACTTTCATTGCTCCTAACCGCCAGTGGGCGTCCATTTTTCACCAGCCTTTCACCGGTCTGTAAATTGGCAATTGCTTCCGCTAAAGGCTTATCGGGCAGTATGCAGGCATTGATGAGCAGGTTGTCTTCGTGCAAGCTTAAGGGATATTTGATGGCCAAATAATCCTCGGCAATGAAGCTGGTTTTGGCGGAAAGCAGCCTTTCCCATTTTTCGAATATGGTCAATATCCCTATCCTGATGCAACCCGTATGGCGTGTAAATGTAAATGGCAAAAGCCTTGCCCTTATATGTGGCTCTTCAAAGAGCACCACGTTCAATTCTTGCATGGCTTAAAAATAAAAAAAGCCCCTGACTTATGGTCAGGGGCTGTCAATATATCGTTAAGCAAAAGTTATTTCTTGGCGTACTTGCTCTTGAATTTCTCGATACGGCCCGCAGTATCGATGAATTTCATCTTACCTGTAAAGAACGGATGCGATTTGTCGGAAATTTCCAACTTCACTAAAGGGTATTCGTTGCCGTCTTCCCATACCACGGTATCTTTGGTCTGTATCGTCGATTTGCTCAAGAAGGAATAATCGGCAGACATATCTTTGAAAACCACGAAACGGTATTCCTTTGGATGGATATCTTTTTTCATTGGGTAATTCTTTAAGGACTGCAAATATACCACTGTTTTTGTGAAAATTCAACTCTTTAGGAATTTTTTCCGCCCATCAGCATTTGTTAATTTTAAATGTACCTAAAACACGGCTTATGGAATATTGGAGACGCTTGAATGGAGAAAGAATTGAATTGCCCATTAAAGATGCGGTGGAAGATACGATTAAAAAAGAAACTGCGCTAGGCAACCGCTTAAAAGTATGCATTGGCACCGATTCGCAAGTGAAGGGCGACAAAATTGAGTTTGCCACTGTTATCGTTTTCCTTCGGGAGAAGAAAGGTGGTTTTATGTTCATCCATAATGAAGATACCCGCCAAAGGATGACCCTAAAGGAAAGGTTGTTGTCAGAAGTATCGAAATCCATCGATATCTCTTACCGCCTTTGTGATTTGCTGGATAAATACAAGATTGACCTAGAAGTGCATGCCGATATCAATACCAATCCTGGGTTTAAATCCAATCCTGCACTGAACGAGGCGATGGGCTACATTTTGGGTATGGGCTTTGCCTTCAAAGCCAAGCCCCATGCTTTTGCCAGTTCATGCTGCGCCGATAAGGTGGTTTGATTTTGTAATTTAGCTTTTTTATATTTTATTCGCCATATAAATCTATATTATGCGAGATCAAGTATGGCGTATTATGATAAATCTGCGTTTCAAGACTTATTGTTTAGGGTTGTTGGTTAGTAAATTCCAAAAAAATGAGAGAAATATCAGCATTTTTCTTGCCGTTGCATCATCAACTAGTATAGCAGCTTGGGCGGTATGGGACGTTACTCCTAAGTTGTGGGCAGGGATTATAGCTATGTCCCAAATTATTACTGTTATTAAACCGTATTTCCCGTTCTCTAAATACATTAAGGAGCTAAATGCTAAGTGTTTGAAGGCGGAACTATTAATGTTGGAGTTTGAAAATCTATGGCATAAAACAGAATCCAAGAAAAACACGGAAGATGAAACTAGTGAAGTATTTTTCAAGTTAAGAAAGGAAATGACGGATGTTTTTTCTTTTGGAGATGATATAATTTTCGAAATTGGTACGTCAATTGAAGAAAGGGCTAATGCTAAAACAAAAAGCTATCTTTTCAATAATTATGGAATAGAGGATTAATTTATAGATATGCCTAACGATAAAAACAAAGTAGAGGAGAGTACAAAGAAGTATTCAACAATACCAGATTACAAGCATGTGCCCGCTCCTCCAAAGCCAAAGATTGAAAAGGAGGGCGACACCAAGTTGGAAACCCCGAAATAAAATCTCAGCTTTTCTTTTCCTTACGGGCTGCTTTACGCTGTTGCATCTTCTCGTAATTGGCCACCGTGAACACCCGATTGATGTTGAAGCCTATTTGAATATCCCCATCGCGCCAGCGCTGGGTTTCGCGGGGAACAAAATATTGCTCCACCATGCCGCGGGCATTGGTTATCATAAACTGGAAAACGTGGCCACCCGTTTCCAAATCAATGCCAATGGAGTAGGTGCTTTGGTAGGTTTCCGGTAGTTGGCCTGGTATCAAGTAAAACACTTCGGCATTGATGCTCAAACTTTTGCTCACCATTTGCCTTGCACCCGCACCCATGGCAAATACCGTATTATTAAAAGTTTTATCAGGTACCAGATTTTGGTGCGCCACAGTAGGGGTTAGCTGCAGTGAAAAGCCTTTGTTGAACTTTCGGGCTATCATTAATGAAAATGCATAGGACATGCGTGAAGTAAAATAATTATTCCTATCAGGATTAGTCCATTCCATGGAATGTATGGCACCACTGGCATACAGACCAATGGTAAGGGGTATCTTGCGCTTGCCCGTACTTTGCCTCAGCAATTTAAGCTTGATGGAGCCATCGTACATTTTATCGGCACTGCTGCGTCCAAAGCCAACGGCCAACCAAGGGGTAAACCCATATTCAAAGGCAAAACGAATATTGGCCCTGTCCAATCCGAACAAACCCCGCCAGCCATCTTTGAATGTTCCAAATCTATGACCTATCAAAAACTGCATTACCCCTGGGGCGGGTATTTCTATACTTTGCCCGGAAATGATGCGCGTCGTTTTGAACGTGGCATAAGTATATTCAATTGTATTGGCTTTGGCGCTATCCGTTTGGGCGTTTAGCAAATCGAGCAAATCGTCTTCCTGGGCCATTACCGGTACACTAGCAGCCCACGATAAAGCAAAAGTGAGTAGGGCAAGTTTAAACAGATTCATGCAGGTGGGGAGTTTGGGGAAAGGGTTAGTGGATAATAATTACAAAGGGGAATAGGTAGCATCTACTTTCACCTCTACCGTTTCGGAAATGTTATCCTTCACAGCATTTGGAATACTAATATTATAATCCTTTATCAACACCGGGAAAGCGGCCACAGCCGAAATTTTGCCACCTGCCACAGTAATTGTGCCCGTGGTGGTCACCTTCTTAGTTACTCCATGAAGGGTCAAATCTCCTGTCACGGTAGCTTTGTAAGTACCATCCTTTTTAAAGTTCACTTCGCTTAAATTGGTGATTTTTCCTTTGAAGATGGCTTCAGGGTATTTTTCACTTTCCACGTATTTTTCGTTGAAGTGCTCCTGCATCAAAGCTTTTTCAAACTGAAAGGTGGTCATGCCCACTTTAAATACCAAGTCACCGGTTTCAATATTCAATGCACTGGTTGCCTGTCGGCTATGGGCTTCAATGTTCTCCAGTTTTGTTTTGGAGAAAAAGCTTAAGTGGGCACTTTTGGTCAAATATTTTTGGCTGTATGCTGAAATAGCTAAGCAGCAAATGAAGGCTAAGGACAATATCGTACGTTTCATAGTTTCGTTTTTTATAAGGGATTAGTTATTGGGTGCTCCTGCATCTATCCAGGCTTTGAATTTGTTAATGGTGCAGTCAGGCAATTTTGAGCCACCCTGCGGCATGGCAGAACAACCACTGCCGTGACTAATGGCGCAAAATAAATCTTGATTATTGATGGCTGTTTGCAAACCAGAAAATGTTTCCACATTTACGCCTGCAGAAGGGGAGCCTGCCCCGTGGCAGTTGTAGCAGTTAGCGTCCAATACTGGTTGTATATCCGCAGCATAGCTCACAGCGGTAGTGTCGCAATTGGTATTGTCCGTGGGGTACAATTCTGATTCCTTATCGTAGTAGCAGCCGACTTGCATCATCAGTATGCAAGCCATTACAATGCCAATTGCTATGATTTGATATTTCATTTAAGTTGATTTAGGTTGATAGTTGCCATGCCTGTTTTACAGGGATATAATACCATAAAATGAATTCATCTGTTTTTTCCTAAAGCGTATTCAAAACTGGTCAAACAAAACACTTTCCTGTCCAATGCTATCATCAGTCATTACTAGTAAAGATAATTGCAATAGTCATAACATTTTCTGCTTTCTCTAAAAACTTATGTAACAACATGTTTTTGGCATTCAACGTCATGTTCTCTGAACAAATTAATGATTACCTTAGTCTTAAAGGTTTACCCAATGGGAAAAAAATTGAAAGTGGTTTTACTTGGTGTCTTGGTTATCGTTGCCATTGCTTTAGGTGTTGGTTTATACCTTTACAACAAGCCACACACCAATGTTGTTGATGCACGCCCTGAAAGAATTTTTACGGCTACGGAATTGTACGCTGTTTGTACCGATGCCGACAGTTCGAAACGAGGTGAATGGCAGGGCAAAATCATACAAGTTGAGGGGCAGCTAGCGAAACTAGATAAGACGGATTCCTCAGCCAACATTTTCTTAAGCATTGAAGGCCACGGCGGTGACAATATTAGCTGCGCCGTGGACAGGAACTATTTAAAGGACCTAGCAAAAATAAATGACCATGATTTGATTAAAGTGAAGGGCATTTGTTCAGGGCTTAACAAGTTTGAAGATGCCGACCTGGGCATCAGCACTACCGATATCTTGCTTACCCGTTGTGTGTTAGTAAAATAAGGTTAGTTGTTAGGGTTTTTTAATTGGGAATGGAGGTAGGTGATTAGTAAAACAGGCGTTAACGTAACTTAACTTAAACCCCATTGCTCAACTGAGAGGCTTCGTTTAATTTTGCCCCAGTTCAATACTCCCCCTGCTATTTTGAAAAAGCAACTCAACATATCCACCCTCTTTTTAGTACTAAGTTTGCTTACCGTTTTTGGTTGGGGTCAATTTCATTTCCTTTTCAATTTTTCTCAATACCACAGTTCTTGGACAATCGATAATGCCTGTCAGCATAACCATGCTATACCGCCCTCTTCTATACATGGCCCCAGTTTATCCAAAGCGGAATGCAATGATTGGTGCCTGATTCAAATATTGTTGGGCGAAGGTGCTGAAGAAGATATTGCCAATGATAAGGTACTCGATGCAGATTATCATTTGGTATTGTTTATTGCTAATACTGCCAATACCTTATCCAGTATTGAGACAAGGTTTATAGGGTCGTCTCGAACTACCCTTTTGCCATCCAACTTCGACAGGTGGCATTCCGTTTTGCAGGTATTCCGATTATGATTTTTTAGCGGTTTGGTCAGGCTTATCCTCATGCTTGGTAAGCCCTAAGTCCAAACCAACTTTTCTGTAGCGGGCAATAATCTCTTTGTCCCGCCTTTATCAAGCATTGCTGTATCCTGAATAAACAAATCATTAACCAATGAAATTGAATGCGCTATTAGTAGGCTTGTTGGCACTCCTCAGTTATACAAGTTGCCAGAATGAAAAAAAAGAGGTAAAGGAGGAAACCAAATTTTTGGTTACCAGCCCCATGAAAATGGACACTATGGTGACCAAGGATTACGTATGCCAAATACGGGCCAAGCAGCACATTGAGTTAAGGGCCTTGGAAAAAGGCTATCTGGAAAAAATATTCGTGGACGAAGGCGAGTTTGTCAAAAAGGGGCAGATGATGTTCCAAATTATGCCAGCCATGTACCAAGCCGAATTGCAAAAGGCAGAGGCGGAGGCCCAATTTGCCGAAATAGAATACAAAAACACTAAAGTATTGGCGGATAGCAATATCGTTTCGCCCAACGAATTGGCCTTGGCAAAGGCAAAGCTCGATAAGGCGAAGGCTGAACTGGCATTGGCGCGCGTTCATTTAAGCTTTACCCAAGTGAAGGCCCCCTTCGATGGGATAATGGACCGTTTTCAGGTACGGCTAGGCAGTTTGGTCGATGAGGGAGAGCTTTTGACAACCTTGTCGGACAATAGCCAAATGTGGGTGTACTTTAATGTTCCTGAAGCGGAATACCTTGATTACATGCAGCACGGCAGCAAGAAGGATATGAAGGTAAATCTATTGATGGCTAATAACCAACAGTTCACTCACGGAGGAGTAGTAGAAACCATTGAAGCCGATTTCAACAACAGTACAGGGAATATAGCCTTTCGCGCCACTTTTCCAAATCCGAGCAAATTGCTAAGGCATGGCGAAACCGGTACCATACAAGTGCCTACAAAATTAAAAGATGCGTTGGTAATTCCCCAAAAGGCAACCTATGAGGTACTTGATAAGAAGTACGTATTCGTGGTGGACGATAAAAATGTGATAAGCCCTAAAATGATAACCGTGGGGGTAGAACTGCCACATTTGTATGTGGTCACCAAAGGTTTGACAGAGAATGATAAAATATTACTGGAAGGGCTTCGTAAAGTGCAAAGCGGCGACAAAATAGAATACGAGTATTTAAAGCCTTCCACCGTGGTTTCAAATCTGGGCTTGCACGCTGAATAACAAATAGATAGAAAATGGGAACCAGAATTATCCATAGGCCCGTACTGGCCATCGTTATTTCAATTGCACTGCTTTTTATAGGTGCTTTGGCTATCAAACAATTACCTATATCGCAGTTTCCTGATATAGCACCTACTTCCGTAAACATATTCATAGCTTATCCTGGTGCAAGTGCTGACGTATTGGTAAAATCGACCCTCATCCCTCTTGAACGTTCCATTAACGGGGTAGAGGGTATGCGCTATATCTCATCGGATGCTACCAGCGCAGGCGAGGCTACCATCAGGATTATTTTCGAACCGGGTACTGACCCTGACAGGGCGGTGGTAATGGTAAAAACTAGGGTTGACCAAGTGATGCCCTTATTACCAGCACTAGTGCAACGTGAAGGGGTGGTGCTTACGCCCATTCAGCCCAGTATGTTGATGTACGTAAACCTTTATAGCACTGAGAAGGACGCCGATGAGAAGTTTCTTTTCAACTATGCCAACGTAAACCTTGTACCCGAGCTAAAGCGCATCCACGGGGTATCAAGGATTACCAATTTGGGTAACCGGCAGTTTGCAATGCGTGTATGGCTGAAACCCGATAGGATGAGGGCATACAGCATATCGGCAGAGGAAGTGATGGAAGCCATGATGGAACAGAGCATCATTGCCCGCCCGGGAAGGCTGGGGCAAAGCTCCGGACTTGCAGCCCAGTCATTGGAATATGTGCTGGTGTATCGCGACCGATACAACAAACCCGAAGAGTATGAGGACATTATCATTCGTGCCACTGAGGATGGAGAAATTATTAAGCTGAAAGACATTGCCAATGTAGAACTGGGTTCGGAGTTCTTTGATATTTACTCTAACCTAGATGGCCACCCATCAGCAGCTATGGTGTTAAAGCAATCTTATGGTAGCAATGCCAGTAAGGTAATTGAAGATGTAAAGACCAAGCTGAATGAGATGGAAAAGGACTTCCCGCCTGGGATGCACTATAAAATCAGTTATGACGTTTCGCAGTTCTTAGATGCCTCTATCGAGCAGGTGACACAAACCCTGCGCGATGCCTTTATATTGGTGGCATTAGTAGTATTCCTGTTCTTGGGCGATTGGCGCTCCACCTTGATCCCCATCTTAGCTGTGCCTGTATCCATGATTGGGGCATTCTTTGTAATGCAGTTGTTTGGGCTTTCCATCAACTTGATTACCCTATTCGCATTGGTATTGGCTATCGGTATTGTAGTAGACAATGCCATTGTGGTGGTGGAGGCGGTGCATGCCAAAATGGAGGAGAAGCACCTCTCCCCATATAATGCCACTCGCGAGGTAATGGGCGAAATTAGTGGTGCCATCATTGCCATTACCTTGGTTATGGTGTCGGTATTTGTACCCATTGCGTTCATGTCAGGGCCAGTAGGTACTTTCTACCGACAGTTCTCTATTACTATGGCCAGTTCCATCGTACTGTCTGCGGTAGTGGCACTCACACTCACCCCTGTACTGTGTGTTATTATTCTAAAGAACAACCACGGAAAACCAAAGAAAAAGTCGCCTGTAGAGCGGTTTATTGGTTTGTTCAACCGTGCTTTTGAGAAGTTGACGGGCAGATATGTACAGCTTTTGGGCTATATCGTCAATAGAAGGGTCGTCACCTTTGGTATCCTTATCCTCTTTACTGTTGGTATCGTTATCCAAAACAAAACACTCCCTGCGGGCTTTATACCGGGCGAAGATCAAGGCACCATATATGCCATTATACAAACGCCTCCTGGAGCTACATTGGAACGTACCAACCACGTAGCGCGGGAACTCCAAGAGATTTGTGAAAAGAGTGACGGGGTGGAATCGGTTTCGGCATTGGCGGGCTACGAAATCATGACCGAAGGTAGGGGCTCCAATGCAGGTACTTGTTTGATTAACTTGAAGCCATGGTCAGAGCGGGATAAATCCGTACATGAAATCATGGAGGAGTTGGAAGAAAAGTCAAAAGACTTAGGTGCCATTATCGAATACTTCGAGCCCCCAGCGGTGCCTGGCTTCGGCTCTTCAGGTGGCTTATCGCTCAGGATGATTGATAAAACCAATTCCGATGACTATCAAGGTTTTCAAAAAATCAACGACCAGTTTATGGCCGGCCTGCGCAAGCGCAAGGAAATTACGGGGCTATTTACCTTTTTCGCAGCCAATTATCCGCAGTACGAACTGATTATTGACAATAAAGCCGCCATGCAAAAAGGGGTTTCCATCGGAAAGGCCATGGAGAACTTGAATATTATGATAGGTAGTACCTATGAGCAGGGCTTTATCCGTTTCGGTAACTTCTTCAAAGTATATGTACAAGCGGTGCCCGAAAGCCGCCGGTACCCTTCTGATTTGGAAAACTTGTTCGTAAAGAACGAAGCTGGCGAAATGGTGCCCTATTCATCTTTCATGAAATTGAGAAAGACCCAAGGGCCAAATGAGTTAACCAGATACAATCTTTACAATTCTGCGGCTATCAACGGATTGCCAGCACCTGGCTATACAACTGGCCAGGCCATTGAAGCGGTCCGCCAAGTAGCCAAAGAAACCCTACCCAAAGGATATGATATTGCATGGGAAGGCTTATCATACGATGAGGCGCAACGGGGCAATGAAGCGGTGTATATTCTACTAGTGGTGCTCATCTTCGTGTACCTGGTTTTAGCTGCCCAATATGAAAGCTTCGTATTGCCATTTGCCGTATTGCTGTCACTACCTGTAGGTATTTTTGGTTCTTTGGTATTGCTGAAATTAATGGGGCTTGCCAATGATATCTATGCCCAAGTAGGTATCATCATGTTGGTGGGTCTACTGGGTAAAAATGCGGTGTTGATTGTGGAATTTGCCGTGCAGCGGCACCTGCAAGGTGTTAGTGTATTGGATGCTGCTATTGAGGGGGCTAAAATGCGTTTTAGGCCAATCCTCATGACTTCCTTTGCTTTTGTGGCAGGCTTGATACCACTAGTTTTAGCCCATGGAGCGGGCGCTATCGGTAATAGAACCATCGGCGCATCGGCACTTGGGGGTATGTTGGTGGGCACCATCTTCGGGGTTATCGTTATCCCTGGCCTGTACTACACCTTTGGTAAAATGATAGAAGGCCGTAAGCTGATAAAAGATGAACATGAAGAATCACTTTCTGAAGAATTTGTGCGCCATAGCGAGGAAACAGGCGTGTTATCAGATAGGCTAAGGAAGCTGAACAAGCGCTTGAAACAGTTACTGCGCCGACAAGAAGAAAAAAATGATGGACCAACCGAAAATATTGACAATGAGTAAAACAACCATCAAATTGGGCATGGGGATGCTGCTAAGTACCCTGCTTTTTACAGGTTGCGTACCCACCATGGTACAAAGGGCCGAAAACAGGACGGTGCCCCAAGGCTATAGCAATACGAGCAACACTGATACGGTAAACACGGGCATGCTTAAGTGGAACCAGTTTTTTACAGACCCTTACTTGATAGCCCTTATTGATACGGCCTTAAAAAACAACCAAGAGCTGAACATTACCCTGCAGGAAATCAATATTGCCAAAAATGAGGTGCAGGCCCGTAAAGGGGAATACTTGCCCTTTGTGGGCATCGGCGCAGGTGCAGGTGTTGATAAGCCTAGTCGTTTTACCAGCAGGGGAGCTAGTGAATTCAGCTCGGTGTTTGACGAAGAAGGCACCCATTTGCCCGACCCTTTGCAAGACTACCAAGTGGGCGTGTACGCATCTTGGGAACTGGATATTTGGAAAAAGTTGCGCAATGCAAAAAAATCAGCCACCTACAGTTACTTGGCTTCCGTAGAGGGCAAAAACCTGATGGTTACCCACTTGGTTGCTGAAATTGCCAACTCTTACTTTGAATTAATGGCCCTGGATAACCAATTGCAGATTTTGCAAACCAATATCGGCATACAGCAAAACGCTTTGCAAATAGTGAAAATGGAAAAAGAAGCCGCCAAGGTAACAGAGCTGGCTGTGCGCAGGTTTGAGGCAGAGGTGTTGAAGAATCAAAGCACCCAATATGAATTGAAGCAACAAATCATAGAAACCGAGAACAGGATTAATTTTTTGGTAGGTCGTTTCCCACAGCCAATCTTGAGAAATTCGGACAACTTTATCAACTTGGTACCTGATAGCCTTTCAACTGGTGTACCAGCACAGCTACTGGACAATCGGCCCGATATCAAGCAAGCCGATTTAAACCTAAGTGCAGCCAAACTGGACGTAAAGGTGGCCAAGGCAGATTTTTATCCTTCACTGCGTATTACTGCCGGTTTTGGCATACAGGGTTTCAATTTTGCCAAATTCATCAAAGCACCCGAGTCCTTGCTTTTCAATATTGCCGGTGATTTGGTGGCCCCTTTGGTCAACCGGAATGCCCTTAAAGCCAAGTATTATTCGGCCAATGCAAAACAAAGCCAAGCAGTTTTCAATTACGAAAAAACACTCTTGGGGGCCTATATTTCTGTAGCCAACCAGGTCAGTCTCATTAGCAACCTGCAACAGAAATACGCATTGAAGCAGCAACAAGTGGATGCGCTCAATCAATCGATTACCATCTCTACCAACTTGTTCCGTTCCGCTAGGGCCGACTATATGGAAGTACTGCTTACGCAACGTGATGCGCTAGAATCGAAGATGGAACAAATGGAAATCAAATTGCAGCAGATGAACGCTATGGTGCACATGTACCAAGAGCTGGGCGGGGGATGGAGGTGATAGATAGGTTACCATCCCACGTTTGGCTTAACGAAATCAAGGTGGAGTCACCATTTATAGTTTTTTCCCATAAGGATGCTTCCTTGGTCCTTAGGAGGAAATTCGAACAGAATGGTATGGGGTTCAACCCTGTTCACAACAAGCCTTCGCAGTAATATGCAGCTACTCAATACTTGATACTTAACAGCTTATTGTATTGCCCGCTGAGGGTGCTCAATTTCAACACATACGTACCTTGTGCTAGCTGCTGGGTGACTTGTATAGAAATGCCATGACTTAAGTCGGTAGCGGCTTCCATAATTACTTTCCCTGCCAAATCGAATATCTGATATTTCAATAACGGCTCCTTAGCCAACCATTTTATAGTAAAACGCCCATCGCTAGGATTAGGATAAACCTGCATTAGGTCATTGGCAGTTGGTTCATTGATAGCCGTGGGTTGGGTACCCAGTGCCTTAGCAGCATTAATGCGCCCCGTACCCAATTGCCCTGCCAAGCCAGTATTCAATAGGTCAATATTATCGGCGGTATTCTTGATTTGGTTCATCACTTGGTCAGGCCCCCAACCGGAGTTTTGCGATAATACCAAGGCTGCAAGTCCCGCCACCAAAGGGCAGGCCATAGAGGTACCGCTGCTATTGCCATAAGCATTGTCGCTGTTGGCAATAGTACTATAAATGCTATTGCCAGGTGCCATTACGTCAATACTGTTGCCGTAATTAGAATAAGATGCTTTTATATCCAAACCATCGGTCGCCCCTACTGACAATACATGGTCAAAAGCTGCCGGATAAAATGGGGTTGATACATTTTCGTTGCCGGCCGCAGCCACCAATACAATCCCTTTGGCATAAGCCGCATTGATTAAATTCTGCCCTGTTACAAAACCTGCTTCATCGCCGCCCCAGGACATGCTAATCACGTGGGCACCGGCCATCATGGCATAATAAACCCCATCATAGGCATTGGTAAGGGTGCGGCCGGAATCGGCACTGTTATCTGGCGCGCACTTTACGGGCATAATACTAATATTGAATCCAATGGAAGCAATACCAGTACTATTATCGGTCACCGCACCGGCAATGCCCGCACAATGGGTGCCATGGCTGAAAAAACTGCCATTAGGAAATGTGGGAGGGCTTGGATTGTTGTCATTATCAGCTACGTCCCAACCCCGTATATCATTTGGATAGTCGTCAAACAAGCCCGAATTGGGGATGGGATTAATCCAAATGTTAGCAGCTAGGTCTTCATGCGTAGTGCGCACCCCATTATCCACTATAGCCACCACTATGTTGGGGTCTCCTTGCGATACGTTCCAGGCATCGGGGGCAAAGATCTTCAGCAATCCATACTGCCTACTATCCAAATCATTGGGAGTATATTGAACGTCGAAGGTCTTTACCAAAGGCTCTTTTTCGCAAAACTCCACATAAGGTAAAGCCTCCATTGCCGTTATCAAAGTATTGACCATAGCATGGTTGTTAAACCTGATACGATAGGTATGGTTAAGTACCACATTCAGGCTATCAAAGGGCCTTTCAATGGTATCCATGGCAAATTGGCCGTACATCAGGTTCAAGGCGGCATCATTGCTGCGCTGCGTGCGCAAATCCACATTCGAAGTGTCCTTTACTTTCACATATAATACACCGTCCCTGAAATTGCTATCGACTACTTGGGCGGTGAGCTGCAATGTAGCCATGCAGCATAAGAGGATAACTAGATTTTTCATACGGCAAGGAAATGATAGGTTTCCTATCAATATTAATGCCCTTTTTATTTAAGTCCATTAGGACTTTAGTGTTAAAACTTGCATTATATGATTTTGTCACTTTACAATTGACCTCAAAATGACTCAAAAACAAAACATCATCCATCATTAAAAAATGTGTATGTTAGCAGCGGGTCAACGGTACACATTTGCAATCTCCATCCCTACGCAATATCGTTGCAGGCCTCATCTGCCTATGTGCCAGCTTTGGGGCAAAGCCTTTGGCTGCCAGCCCTGACAGCATTGTAGCCCCGCCAAAATATCTCCTTCGCATAGATTCCTTGGTAAATTTTTTGGTAGACGACTGCGATACATTGACTATTAAACAAATCATCAAACAAAAGAACAGCCTTGAGTTTGAACAGTTGGAACACCAAGGCTCTTATGTGTTAAGCAATACACAAGCCGCCCATTGGTTGGCGTTTCAAATGGAAAACAGCAGCAAACAGCCTTTGCGCCTGGTAGTGGAACTAGACAATGCCCGCCTAGATAGCGTGCTAATGTATGCAGTGCTGAAGGATAGTGTGATGGAGCATAAAGTGGCCGGCAAAAAGATAAGCCCAGCCTTGTGGGACATGCGCACGCGCAACCCTGCTTTTCAGGTGGACATTCCCGCTGGCAGAAACCGACAACTATACTTTAAGGTGAAACACTCCGAACATACCCGTATACCATTGAAGGTATATACTAGGGCAGAATTTGAGACCTATAAGGATAAAACCAACCTCATCTTCACGCTATTCTATGGCATCTTGTTCGTCATAGTGGTACATAACTTCTTTTTGTTTTTGGCACACCGTGATTTTACCTATCTTATGTACCTGCTTGTGAACGGGGTTATGGCAGTACTGCTCATGAACCTGAACGGCTTTCCATTTCAATATGCGGAGCTTACCATACTGAAAATGCATGACTTGCGCATAATTTACGCCTTGCTTGCTTACCTGTTCTTACTTTTCACCATTGGATATCTGCGACTTAGGCGAACTGATAAGATATTGTTTTACGGCTTTTCTACCAGTGCTTTCTTGTTCCCTATACTTGCTGCAGTGTTCCTATACCTCGCCATGGACATGGAACGGTTGCAGTGGTATATGTTAGGGGCTTTACTGGTACTGCTGTTTGTTGGAGCTTTGTACCAACTACAACGCCACCGCTACCGCCCTACTTGGCATTATCTGTCTGCCATGTGGGTGTTGTTACTGGGCGTCTCGTTTTACCTATTGGCCTTAACTGGTAAGTTTCCTGCCAATTTTTGGATGGAATATGCCCTGCAGGTAGGTATTATTTTATGCGTCAGCCTATTGTCAATGGGCCTTAGCGAGCGGCAGAAATTGATTGACAAGGAAAAGGAAGGCGGCAGGCAACGAGCTACTTACATTTCCGAACTCATGGATTTCCTTAAGGAATTGCACCAAAATCCCGATGGGGAAAAGACTGCTTAGCGCAATTTTACCTTGTAGCCCCCAGCCTTCAATATCTCTGCTATTTTATCCTTGAATTCGCCCTGAATCAAAATTTGCCCGTCCTTTTCGGCCCCTCCTACCCCACACTTGTTTTTCAGCGTACGGGCAAGCTCCTTCAAATCATCGGCGGTACCAATAAAACCATCCACTACCGTAACCGATTTACCGCCCCGTAGCTTGCGGTCAATGCTCACCGTCAGTTGCTGCTGCCCCGGTTGCAGTGTCTCTTGAGCATCATCCGGCGATTGTTGGTACTCGTAGTCTGGGTTGGTACTATATACTACGCCTTCCCTGTTTTGTTGTTTCTTTGCCATTACACTAAATTACGTAGAAAACGCATTCCCCCTTATCCATGTTTATTGCTAAAATCGTAGCTTAGAACAATAGTTAGATATTGGCATGAAGCACATTCTGTTATTAGGCGGGGGCAAATCGAGCACGGTATTAATGAATTATTTATTGGAACGGGCAGGTGAAGAACAATGGCAGCTTACCATTGGCGATATGCAGCCTGAGCTCATCCGCTCCAAAACCAAGGATAGCACCCGTGCCACGGTAGTACAATTTAACCTGTCGGATGCGGCTCAACTGCAATCGCTGGTGAAACAGGCAGATTTGGTGATATCCATGTTGCCCGCCATGTTCCATCCCTTGGTGGCAAAGGAATGCCTCAGGCAGGGTCGTAATATGGTTACGGCCAGTTATGTGTCGGACGATATGCGCACCATGGCCAAGGACGTGGAAGCAGCAGGCCTCTTGTTCCTGAACGAAATGGGCGTTGACCCGGGCATTGACCACATGTCTGCCATGAAAGTGATTGACGAAATAAGGGCCAAAGGAGGCAAAATGACTGCTTTTGAGAGTTTTACGGGGGGATTGCTGGCACCTGAAAGCGAAAAAGACAACCCTTGGCGCTATAAATTCACCTGGAACCCAAGAAATGTGGTATTGGCTGGGCAAGGAGTGGCCAAGTTCATCCAAATGGGCCAGTACAAATACATTCCCTATCACAGGCTCTTCAGACGTACGGAACTGATTAATATTCCCGGCTATGGCATGTTCGAAGGCTACGGCAACCGCGATTCGTTAGGCTATAGGGAACAATATGGCCTACAGGATGTGCATACCATGTACAGGGGCACCTTAAGGCGGCCGGGGTTCTGCCGTTCATGGGATGTTTTCGTAAGCCTTGGTGCCACTGACGATAGTTACATTATCCAAGAATCGGAAACAATGACCTACCGCCAGTTCATCAATTCCTTCTTGGCCTATCATCCTACCGATTCCGTGGAGCTGAAACTGGCACATTACTTACGCCTTGACCTGGACAGCGAAGAAATGTATAAACTGCAGTGGCTGGGAATTTTTGATGACAAGCCCATCGGACTGAAAAATGCCACCCCCGCGCAAATACTGCAGAAGATTTTGGAAGATAAGTGGAGCTTGGAACCTGATGATAAAGACATGCTGGTTATGTGGCATAAGTTCAACTATGAGTTAGAGGGCCGGCAACATGAAAAGCATTCCTTTATGGTCTCTATCGGGAAAGATACTTTGGAAACAGCTATGGCTACCACGGTAGGGCTGCCCGTGGGAATTGCGGTAAAAATGATACTTCAGGGAAGGATGCCATTAGTGGGGGTACATATTCCCACTATTAAAGCCGTATATGAACCTTTGTTGGAAGAGCTTGGCCATCATGGCATCAGCTTTATCGAGCGGGATGTACAGTGATTCACTCCTTAAATGTCTGCTCGTACACCAGCAATAGCTGTTGCAGGTCGGCCAGTGTGTTGGCCTCTTGTGCTGGCTTATCCTTACGCCAGCGGTTCATTCGGGGGAAACGCAGGGCAACGCCCGACTTGTGCCTTGTGCTGCGCTGTATGCCCTCAAAAGCTATTTCAAAGACCAATTGCGGCACTACGCTGCGTACTGGCCCAAAGCGTTCCAAAGTATTTTTCTTTACAAAACGGTCCACTTCCTTTATCTCCTCATCCGTAAGACCAGAATAGGCTTTGGTAAAGGGTACCAATTGGTCGCCATTCCATACAGCAAAAGTATAGTCGGTATATAGATTGGCTCTACGGCCACTCCCTTGCATGGCATAAATCAACACCGCATCTATCATCAAAGGGTCAATTTTCCACTTCCACCAATCACCCTTTCGTCTGCCCACCTTATACACAGAGTGCTTATTCTTCAGCATTAGCCCCTCACAATAGTTTTCCCTTGAACATTCTCGTTCCCTGCTCAATTCCTCCCAAGTGTGAAAAGCAACAAAGTCACTTAACTGTAGCACACTGGTGTGTTGAGAGGTGTGTTTTATCAAGTCCTCCAGCATTTGCCTCCTTTCTTGTAGGGGTCGCTTACGGATGTCTTCCCCACCGTACTCCAATAAATCATAGGCAACCAGTACCACCGGTGCATCATCCAACACTTTTTTGGTGATATTCTTTCTGCCTATGCGGGTTTGCAGAGCATTGAAAGGCATAGGCCTACCATCTTTGAAAGCCAATATCTCCCCATCTATCACCGTTCCGTTGGGCAATAGCTTTGTCAGAGGTTTGTATTCAGGAAACTTGTCTGTTACTAGGTCCTCTCCTCTAGACCATACGAACAATTCATTGTTTCTCACAATCAACTGCCCCCTGATTCCGTCCCATTTGCGCTCGGCAAACCAATCAATAGGGTCCCCAAGTTCTGCCACCTCCTTTTCCAAAGCATAGGCTAAGCAAAATGGGTAGGGTTTGGATACATCGCCTTGACCATCCTCTTCCACTATCAGTTTTTGAAAAGTGGTATCGTTAGGTGACCAATTACCCATTAATCGGTGGGCCAGTTGGCTTTCCTCCAATCCAGTAAACCGAGAAAGGGCTTTAGTCATCAACTTCACCGAAAGGCCCACTCTAAAACTACCACCAATGAGCTTATTGAAAAGAAACCGCTCCATTTGGTCCATTTGGGCCCATGCGTTAAGCACCTTTTGCTTCTGCACAGCCTCATCATCATCTGCCAATGATGCGATAAACTCCATCCAATGGTGCAGGGGCTTATCATCGGCCACGGCAGTGCGAGGTACTATCATGGATATGGTTTCGCTCATATCGCCCACTATGGCCCTTGACTCATCAAATAGCCAAGCGGGTATGCCCGCTGCCTCTGCTGCCCAATCCCTTATCAGATTACTACGAACACTACGCCTTGGCCGGCGTTCGCCCAACAAAGCGATCGCCCATATCTTGTCCTCGTCATCAGCCTCACCAAAATAGCGTACCATGGCCTCCACCTTTTTAGTGGTCTTGGTGGTTTGGTCCAGTTCGGTGAAAAGTTGGGTAAAACGCTTCATTCCTGTTCCTTATCTTCTTTCACATCGGTGGGTTCGGCTTCCTTTATCTCGCTCAATTCACCCTCGTACTCAGTATGCTCCACTTTGGTTTGGTATCCTTTTTCCTTAAGCCAGTTGCTGAAAATATTGGTATAACCGTGCGTAGTAATAATACATTCGGCACCAGTTGCTTCTATGGCATCGTTAAGGCCTGTCCAATCGGCATGGTCGCTAATGGCAAAGCCTCTATCGACACTGCTGCGCCTTCTTGCCCCCCGCAAGGCCATCCATCCTGAAGCGATGCCAGTGGAATAAGGCTTGAAACGTCTATGCCAAGGACTGTTGATAGCACTGGGCGGGGCTATAATCAATGCCCCAGCCATACTTTTAACATCGGTATCACGGGTTATTCGGGTAGTGGGCCGCAATGCTACGCCACTATCCCGTAGCAACTGGTTCATGTTCTCTACCGCACCATGTGTAAAAATGGGGCCAATACCATCGTCTACACATTGCAATATGCGCTGTGCCTTGCCTAAGGAATAACCCGCTATGATGCTTATCTTCCCTTCGGCTTTGTTGGCTCTCCACCATTGGTTGATGTCATTGAACAACTCCTCGTGGGGTTTCCACTTGTAAACAGGCAAACCAAATGTACATTCCGTAATAAAGACCCTGCAGCGTACTGGCTCAAAGGGCAGGGTAAAGCCATCATCCTGTACTTTGTAATCGCCACTAGCTACCCACACATCTCCTTTGTATTCTACCCGCACTTGTGCCGACCCAATGACATGCCCCGCAGGGTGCAGCGAAAACTTCACTCCGTTGATTATCCATGCCTCGCCATAATCAATCCCCTGTACACTGATATCATAGCCCAATCGCCCTTTTAAAATGGGAATCGATTGATGCTGGCATAAATAGTGCCTCATGCCCCTGCGGGCATGGTCGCTATGCCCGTGCGTAATGATGGCATAATCTACTGCACGCCAGGGGTCAATATATACATTTGCTGGCGGGCAATAAATGCCTTTTTCCGTAAACTCAAGTAAAGCCATTTTCAATGCAACAGGTAAGGCTTGTATTAGTTCCTATGCCTGAAATAACAAATTTTCGGCCATTATTTGGCCAACTGGCCATCGAGGCTAATACGCCCTGGGCCTACCAATAACAGTACAATATAACCTGCTAGGAACAGGGTGGGTAGTTCCGCTTCGCCAAAGAAATCGTACTTATGCACCCCAAAAATAACCACTATGGTAATAATTAGCGGCACCGTGGCCAAGCGGGTAAACAAACCTACTACTAACAAGATAGAGCAAAAGAACTCGGCGAAAATGGCTAGTGACAGTGACAAGGTTTGCCCCAGCCCCATAAAATCCATGAACTTGGCGCTGTACTCTTCAAAATGGCTGATTTTTTGAAATCCATGTGCCGCCATCAATACGCCCACAAATAGACGCAATATCAATATGGCCAAATCAAAGGCCCAAGGCTTATACTTTATGGTTAGCAACTTCTTCATAACTATAATTTGGAAGCGAAAATAAAGCAATCAACCATTATCCTTAAATGGCCGCCACAAATTGTTGTTTGGGACAGGGGCGGTGATAACTGTTGGTTCTTTTTTCACAGGGTGGATAAACTCAACCATACGGGCATGCAAGCAAATGGAGCCGTCCGCATTAGACGTAGGGTATCCATACTTTACATCACCAACTATTGGGCTGCCGATATGCGATAACTGGGCACGAATTTGATGGTGCCTCCCTGTTTCCAATTGAATCTCCAATAAATGCAAACCTGCTCTACTGAGCTTAAGCTGGTAATGCAGTATGGCCTCTTTACTATCCTTAGTAGGATTGTCGGTCACCTTGGTCATCTTCTTGTCCAACAGACGGAACAGATGGTTCTTCAAGGTGCCCTTTTCTGGATTGGGGCGCTTTTCTACCAAACACCAATAGGTCTTCTTCAATTCTTTTTCCCGAAGCATGGCCGTTAATCGCTCCAGGGCTTTGCTGGTACGGGCATAGATTATAGCTCCTGAGGTAGGCCTATCCAAACGGTGCGGGATACCCAAAAAAACATCGCCCGGCTTGCCGTACTTTTCTTTAATATAGGCTTTTACCAAATCGGCCAAGGTGGATTGTGCACTGTCATCTTGGTCGGACAACTGGCCCGATTGCTTATTGATTACAATTAAATGGTTGTCTTCGTACAGAATTTGGCTAGGGTCGAACGGCATGCTGCAAAAGTGCAATTAATTAGCAACTCCATATCTATCGTTTAGGAATTGCCATAAAACAAACAGCCGCCAAACTAGGTTTAGGCGGCTGTCGTATATCCAGAATCAAACTTTTTAGCGTAGGTCTTTATCGTCCTTAGCCAAATCGATAACCACTGGTGAAGCAATGAAGATAGAGGAATAGGTACCTACAATAATACCGATCATCAAGGCGAAAGCAAAGCCCCTAATCATTTCACCGCCAAATATGAACAGGATGGTCACTACCATAAAGGTGATGAACGAAGTCATTATGGTACGGCTCAGGGTATCGTTAATGGCCATATTGGCAATTGTTTTGGCATCCTTGGTGGGGTGCTCCCGGAAATACTCCCTGATACGGTCGAATACGATTACCGTATCGTTAATGGAATAACCGATAATAGTAAGGATTGCCGCAATAAAGTGCTGGTCAATTTCCAATGAAAATGGCATTAGCCCCGCCAGAATGGAGAATACGCTCAACATTACAAAAGCATCGTGCAAGGTAGCTACCACGGCCCCAACGCCATATTGGTACTTCCTAAAGCGGATAAAAATCCAGAAGAAAATAAAAAGTATAGCCAGTACACCTGCATACACTGAGGTTTTTAAAATATCGTCGGCAATAGCAGCACCTACTTTTGAAGATTGTAGCTTCCGCGTTTTGTGAAACTCATCAAAGCTAGGTACAGGACTGTACATATCTTTTAAGCCTTCATACAACTTCAATTCCACAAGACTATCCACTTGTTTTCCTTGCTCATCAATCTTATATGAAGTGGTAATACGTACTTGATTGGCACCCCCAAAAGTTTTCACAACGGGAGCCTTACCTTCAAACTGATCGGCTAGCTTTGAGGTTATCTGAGCGGTATTGGCGGGTTGGTCAAACTTAATATCATAAGTCCTACCTCCAGTGAAATCAACACCTAGTTCGAAGCCTTTAGTGAACATGGAAGTAAGACCACCAACAATAATTAGCCCTGATATAATATAAGTCATTTTTTTACGGCCCAAGAAATCAATATTGATATGCTTAAAGGCACCGCTGGTAAGTTTGGTACCGAACTTAATTACTCTATCATTTTGTATCCAGCTATCCATTAACAAACGAGAGAACAATACAGCCGTAATCATGGACGACATGATACCGATAACAAATATTACTGCGAAACCTTTCACTGGGCCTAAACCGAAGAACAATAGAATAAAGCCCGTGATAATGGCCGTTAGGTTAGCATCGATAATTGCTGAATACGATTTACTGTAACCATCAGCCACCGCTATTTTAATCCCTTTGCCTTTTTCCAATTCCTCCCTAATCCGTTCGTAAATTACTACGTTGGCATCTACTGCCATCGCTATGGTCAGCAGCACACCAGCCATACCTGGCAGCGTTAGGGCAGCTTGAAAGGAAGCTAATGCGCCAGCCACAAACAACATATTAAGCAAAAGCGACAAAATGGCTACGAAACTTGATGAGCTGTAGTAGAACGCCATAAAACCGATAACACATAGGAAACCTACCACCAACGATGTAATTCCTTTATTGATAGATTCTTTACCCAATGTAGGGCCCACTACCTCTTCCTCAATAATATCTGCCGGGGCTGGTAGCTTACCCGCTTTGATAATGCTGGCTAGGTCTTTCGCTTCCGCAGCAGTAAAGTTGCCAGTGATTACTGACCTACCCCCGGGAATTTCGTTCTTTGGTACTGGTGCGGTCAATACTTGATTATCCAGCGTAATGGCGATACCTCTCTTGTTATCGGGCTGTGAATTCTTACGGGTCAAGTTTTGCCATATTTCAGCACCCTCTTCATTCATCACTATGCTTACTTCAAAGCCGCCGGATTCGCCCAAATCCGATGTGGCATCTTCAATTACTTCCCCGGTCAATGGGGCTTTATCCTCATCATTTCCTGTTTTGATGGCGTATAATTGATAACTTCCCTCATTTGCCTTTGCCGACCAGAATAGCTTCAAATCCCTTGGTAATACTGCTTTCACTTCAGGATCTTCCAAATACTTGTTTACTTTATCGCGATTGTTCTTAAATGCAATGGCTACGACAGGTCCTTCGCCTAAGCTATACTGACCAGCTTGGTTGGCCATGATATTAGGACTTAGCAACGAATTAGCCCCACCAATTAAGGGAAACTTTTTATCGTCATCGTTCTTCTTGGTGGTATCTTTTGCAGCAGGTTTGCTCAAAATATTACCTGTATCATTACTGGCAAGCGGGTTGTTGCTTGAATCAGTGCCAAGTGTTGCTATACTACTATCTTCAATGGAAGAATCAGCAGCAATTGAGGTGGTATCTTCCTTAGTGCTATCCTCAATATAGCCCAACTTTTCAGCAATAACATTATTGGCCTCCACCAAATAAGGGTATATCTCCTGATTATCGTAAGTATCCCAAAACTCCAACTTGGCGGTTGATTGTAACAATTTGCGCGCCCGCTCGGGGTTATCTATACCAGGGAGCTCAATAATAATCCTATCCGTAGTGGGCTGCTTGCTAATATTCGGGTTACTAACTCCTAATCCGTCAATACGGGCACGTACAATATTGTAGGTTTGGTCAACCGCTGCTTCTGCAGACCTTCTTAATTCTTCGATTACTTTATCGTCAGGGTCGCCGAATTTGATGTTCTTTTCATTACCAATGGTAGCAAAAATGGCACTCATTGAGTTTTTGTTGCCAGCTTTTTGCTGAAAAGCCCTAGCAAAAAGGGTGATATAATCTTCATCGGAAGATTGCTGAAGCTTGCGGGCTTCATTCAATGCATAAATAAAGTTTGGATCTTTACTGTCATTGGACATAGCCTTCAAAAGGTCTTCAATGGACACCTGCAACACCACGCTCATACCCCCTTGCAAATCCAAGCCAAGGTTAATTTGGTATTTCAGAAGGTCTTGATAGGTGATTTGCGTAAAACCTAAATCATAGACTGGCTTGTTTGAAACCGAGTCCAAAAACCTGCTTTTTTCAACAATAGCCAATTTCTTTAGGGAATCTTGGGAAAGATTCATTCCCTTATACTGTTTTTCAATCCTTTGTTGTGCGGTATCGGCAGCGTTGCTTTCTACCCTTTTGGCAAGAAAACTAAATAACAATTGATAGAGGCATACTACTACTAAGGCAATGATAAATGCCCTAATCAAACCTTTTGCTTGCATTTCTTTTTATTATAGGTTCGGAAAAATTTGGGCAAATATAAGCATTTAATTGTTGAAAGATGGGCATGCGTGGAAGTAATAAAAACCTAATAAAGCCTACGATATTAAGGCTTCAGCATTTTGTGGTTCAAATGGGTGCCACCCATTTGTAAATCAAGCAAATACATGCCTGATGAGAAACCTTCGTCCAATTTTACCGTTCCCTTTCCAGATGGAATATTGATGCTTCTGACCAACGCCCCCTGAACGGTATAAACCTCCAAAGTGGCGTTGCCAATAAACTCTCCCGTACTATATGCCATAACGGTTTCGCCAGCGCTGTAATAGGTTTTTATGAATGCATTGTCATCTAGCAAATCATTGATACCTACAACACAATCTATGGTAGCATTCAAAACTGTTATTGAATCGTGCTGCAACTTAACACCCGCTATAATATTGGAAGCACAACCACTCTGTGATACCCGCACATCATAAAAACCGGCATCCCTAACACCGGTGGCATACTCGCCATTAAAATTGGTCAGGTCAAAGTTGTCATTTCCCACAATTTGTACGTTTACATTAGAAAGCGGAGCACCATTGCTTTGATTGGTAATCACTCCTTGCAGATAACAAGCCGGCGTATAGGTAGGTGTCAGTACAAACAATCCTTCTTCCATATCGCTAGTAAGAATGGTACCTGAAGGCAAATAAGGGTAAACTCCCCAAGTACCCGCAAAACCGTCTTCCGACAAAAAGGGGCTGGTATCGTAATTGCCCACTTCAATGATATTGGCTGGGTCTTGCGCATCAGCAATGGTCACTCCAGCTTTATAATAAGCATTCACCAGATACCTGCCCACTACATGCACATTGTGCGGTATCAAACCTGAGCCTGGTTCTGACTGATATCTATCCAGTTCAGTAATATTGCCAAGGTTGCTTACATCATAAGAAGTAATGAAAGCGCTCCCTTTTTCATCGGTAGTGAACAATACGTTTCCATCATCGGACAACCAACAATTATGGGTATAACTATTGGGTGTTTGCTGGTCAGCGAGCAAAATAGGGTTGGCCTTATTGCTTACATCATACACTTGGAAAATACCATTGTAGATATTAGCCGTCCAAAGGGTATCATTTCTTGTAAAAGAGTCGTGTACATACTTTCCCTGTACTTTTCCTACCACGGTAGGGTTCATTGGATTGGCGTTAAGGTCAGCCATTAACACGCCGCGCATGTCAGTTGGAAGTGTTTTACCGGGAACGTTGAAGCCATTGACGTATAGATAGCCATTATTGTCAATAAACAAGGTATGGCCGGTAGATAGGTTTTCAGCACCCGCAGTCCAATAGATAGAGTTGACAGCCGCTGGCAAACTACTTAAATCAACAATCAATAGCCCATCGCTTGTTTCGTTGGTGGCGTAGGCATAATGACTCCAAGTTTTTACTTCGCGCCAAGTTGAAGAAGGACCCGAGATAAACTGTACCTCATATACGCTATCTGGATTGGTAACATCCACAATTGACAAACCGTTGTAAGTACCTACTAAGGCATATTCTTTACTATTGGCCGTGTCGGCATAACCCCACAAACTACTCAATTGCACAGGATAACCAAGCATATCACGGAAACGAATATTGTTTTGGGCTATAGACCCTATAGAAACTAATATGATGGCTAGGATGAAAAGATGCTTCATGGGTTACTGATTAATGTAAAGTTACTTAAAATGCAAAAGGCCTGCCAATGGCAAGCCTTCTACTTATTTATATCCAATATCGCTTATTCGGAAGCAGATTTTCTTTTCATCAATCTTGAAGCTCCCATACTAGCGCCCGCAATCAGCAGCAATATAGCACCAGCATCAACAGGAATACCTGCGGGCGGCGGCGGCGGCGGCGGCGGTGCACCTGCGTACAACTGGCTAGCTGAAAACAATGCCAGTAGCAGCACAAGTGATAATTTATTGAAAACCGTTAGATTCATCTTCATCAGTAGCTTCTAATTAATGGCCAACAAAAACTGATTTCACAAAGTTAACATTATTCCCTGAGATTTTCACATAGTAAATTCCATTAGCCAACTCGGGCAGTTCAATTTGCGCAGTAACAGCTTGCTCATCCAAGCTAATTGATGGCATCAACAATCTTCCAGTTACGTCTATCAAATCTACTTTCAAGCTTTGTCCGTAGGCTTTGTCAAAACGCACATTCAGTAAATTGCCAGCAACAAACACGTTCATGTTATTCACATCATTGTTGGAAATGCCTGAAATCACTTGCTCTTCTTCCACTTTCAACAGTTGGCTATATGTAGCGGCACACTCTCCGTTATCAGCGGTTAACACCACTTCATAATCACCGGCTTGGGTATAGATGTGTTCGGCATTCATGTCATTAGAGGTATAACCATCGCCAAAGCTCCAAGTGTAGTTGGTTGCACCAATAGTGTGGTTAATAAACTCTACTGCATCGATGGTATTAGCAACCAATATGGAAGGAACAAACGATGCAGTCACTTTGGTAGCCCCAGTAACCTCAATTACTTCACTCACTGCATAACCGGTTGCAGTGCTCAGGTTAAGCGTATAAGTACCTTTAGCCAAACCATTGGTAGCGATGGTACCGTTCATCACTTGTTGGTTGCTTACTTCATTGCCATCGGCATCAACGATTACCGCATTCCAAGCAATTGGGGCTTTTGACTCGATAGTGATAGCTGCATCATTGCCTTCGCAAGTAGCTACTTGGCTAGCCACTTTCACTGGAGGATAGAAATGGATGACAAACCTGTCGGCAGCATCGCCAGGGGCGGCATCGAAGGTGTAAACATCATGCTCCCTTAAATCCTGCATCACACCAGTCAACTTGTCTTCCAAGTACACGAATGCGGTTGGTTCAAAATTGCTTAATTGTTGTGCGGTGATTGTATAGCTACCGGCCACTTTGGCTTCCATGTTCATTGGTACGCTCACCATACCTTCTAGTTTGGGCAAGGTATTCACCGCAAAAATACGCTCAGTGCTGGCATCGGCAGTGTACAATGATGGAACATTGGCACCACTACTCCTGCGCTTGTAAGCGTCAAAGTGCTTATCAAAGTTATGGGTAGCGTTATCAGAGAAACGAACCACGGTTTCGTCGCTATACCCAGCTCCATCCAACTTCAAGCTCAGATACTCATTATGTGGAACAGTAGAGCGGTAGAAATTAGGATCCAAAGTGGTACGGGCCGTATTGTCCATATCCAAAGAGTAGGCACCAGGAGTATTTACTTTTACGAAGAAAGCCTGTGAAGAAGCAATGTTTTTAGTACCACCGTTAGTGCTGGCACCATTTACGTACGATACATATTGCTCGCTAACAGGATTCCAATAGTAGATAGCATCATCGATTTGCGCAGGCAAGGTGTTGGCCACTACGTCCCAGTCAATTGGGGAAGCATAAGGATTGCCTACAAAGTTCCAGCCATCAGCTGTATAACGACCAGAAGATACGTGCGTTACGGTGCGCGATTTTGCTCCGTTGTTCAGGGTTCCGGTCAAGTCAACCGTTACACCGCCGTTCATGCGCAGTGCCCAACCTTGCATAACGCCCAACAAGTTACCAGCAGAAAGTGCGGCTGGTGTTGTCCAACCAATCATGGAGTCTACGTCAGCTATCGCTTCGTTATAGTAATAAAGGTTCGCCCATGCTGAAGGGCTGGTAGTACCTGTAAAACCTTGCAACAATACATCGTCATTAAAGTCAACTACGGATGCATCGCTAAATGGCGAACTGAAATAACGGTATCCGGTACCGCCCGCAACATAACGCTGCACGGTTACATCACCATCCACATTACCATTCACATGCTGCACCAATCCGGTACCTGTTGCATCGGATGTGATGGTCAAGGTATTACCATTGGTTTTTAACGTTCCAGTGCTCAGTTTCAAGATATAAGGGATGCTCAAGCTGATATTGCTCATGTTTACGGTACTAGCAGCAACATCTACAATCGCATTTCTGCTCAACACAAAGCTACCTGGGCCATTGATGGATTGGGTTGTGCCGTTGAACTTAAAGGTAGATAAAGCGGAGGATGCGGCAGGGTTAAAATTAAAGCTAGCACCTGAAGCAATGGTCACGTTGCCACTTACATTGGTGTTCATTGGCTGGTTGTTACCGTTCAAGTCAATAATGATGATACCTGAAGTTACTACCAGGTTGCCGTTCACCGTCCAAGTAGTACCCGTCGAACCGAAGTTGTTGTTCACGGTACCGCTCACGTTCCACTCAAAGTTGCCATAGGTACGGCCAGCCAATGATGGAGCGCTTACCTGTTGGTGCTTATAGTTGCTGCCAGCTTGGAAAGTAACTTTTGATTGTGGCTGGTTGAATCCAAAAGGATTACCGCCGTCACCCGAAATGTAGGTGGAACCAGACTTGAAAGTAGCAATATTTTGGGTTCCGGTACTTCCGAAGGCATTGCCGTTCAAGTCCAAGGCTTGGAAAACAGAACCGTTTTCAAAGCTGATAGCACTGGCATCGGCTGCCAACAGTCTGTTGTCTCTGGCAACACCGCTGCCAGGTGTATTTTGCATGGTGATGGTGCCATTGATGCTGGCTGTCGCACCCGTCAACAAACTAATCTCCAAGGCATCGTTGCCATCGTACACCACTTGTGAACCAGTAGCTACTGAAAAGTCTGTACCAGTGAATCCTTGTATGCTCAAAGTACGGGTGGCCCCTGTTTGTGGACGGAAAGCTATAGTAGTATTGCCAGATACGGTAATCTGACCAACTGTTTGTGTTGGAACATTAGTGGCAATGGATGAACCACCTTGGTTGAACACCAAAATGTCAGTAGATGAAGGGGTGTTTCTTGCAGGTGTCCAGTTGCTAGCAGTAGTGAAATCCCAAGTACCAGTTGTCTTCACCCATGTATAGGTTTGGTTGTTGGCCTGGGCCGTAGGGATGTACAAGTTATCGAAAGATGCATATTCCCCACTAGAGGTCGCATAATTCCAGAAACCGCCAGAATACATTAAATCGCTGGTGATATAGGTAGCATCTATTGCCGTGTTTGTAGTTGAATAACTTGCTGTGGAAGGATCAGGCATGTTAAAGCTGACCGATGAAGGAACGCCTTCGTTTTTAACAGCCAGTTTCCAGGTATTGGTAGTAGTATTAAAACTAACATACACACTCAACATATTATCACCATAATCGACCCCGTCTTGTATTACATCGGTCAAGGTGCCCATTAGGCCGTTCGTAAACCTCACCAGCCTAATATCATCATTGGAGTTGCTTTCACCATGAACGACAGCATATCCATTACCGCTTGTAGCAAAATTACTGCTGGTAGAGCCCAAAACATAAGCAGCACCGTAGTTGCTTGCGCCAAATCCAGATGGGTCAGGACGGGTGTGGACCATGTTAAAATACCAAATCAATTCTGCAGAAGCATTATCGAAAACCGTACTGTATTTACCGCTCATATTAAAAGAAACATAAGCTTGTCCAGCTGGGTTACGGTTGTTAATATCCAAACGATTATTATAAATTTCCGCTTGTGTAGTAAGTGGCTCCGTTTCTGTCCAAGGTGTGCTGCCACCGCTTGAAGGGATACCTACCGTGGTGTTGTCCGTACGGTTGAAGTTATCGAACATCACATAAGGAGCTGTAAGGGTAGTAGCACTACCAGTCAATGCTGGAGTGGCGTACACTGGCCCACCGAAACAAGTACCGTTGCTGGTGTAAGCAAATACAAAGAAGTAATATTGTGTAGATGGGTTCAAGCCCGTGGCGGTAAAGGAAGTGCCTGTACCTGCTGCAACCACGGTACCGCCGCCTAAGCTTTGGCCTGCAGTATAAGGGGTACCATTAACAGGGGAAGCTGAAAGCGTGCTGCTGGTGCTGCGCACTACTAGGTAGCCATTGGCACTGCCGCTGAACGTACCCCCTACTTGGCTAGAAGTAATAGAACCCAAAGAAAGCCCCGTAGCCTGTGCAGGTGCCACACAAGCAGGAGTACCGGTACCTGTCAGGGTGATGGTGTAAGGGTTCTCATCCGGGTCATCGCTGGCAATAGTAAGCGTGGCCGTGCGGCTACCGCCTGCTGAAGGTGTAAAGGTCACCGTAAAGGTGGTGGTATTGCCTGCTACTATGAAACTTTGTGTACCGGTAAGGTCAACAGAGAAGTCAGCCGCATTGGTACCGCTTATTTGTACAATGGGTGAACCTGTCAAGGTCATCCATCCTGTTCCCAGTTGCTGTATGGTAAATACGGTATTGATAGGTGAACCTACGTTTGCGGTGCCCATATTGTAAGAACCGTTATTGGCGGCGCGGTCAACATTGATATCAGGAATGGTAGCGGTACCGTTCAAATCGATATTGTATGGGTTTTCATCGCTGTCGTTATTGGCAATGGAAATGCTGGCCGTACGACTGCCGGCAGCCAATGGTGCAAAAGTAATGGTAAAGGTGACCGAGCTGTTTGGAGCTACCGTATTGCTGGAAGGCTGGCTGATGGTATATTCGCTGGCATGTGTGCCCGACTTTACCACGATGGGCGAACCAGTGAGGTTGAGGGTGGATTGGCCAGTATTTTCTATTTCGAAACTGATTACCCTGCTACCGTTTACCAAAGTGAAAGGCACGTTATAAGAATTGCCGTCCTGAACAGTTGACCCAGCAATTCTTACGTTGATTTCTGGAGTGATAGGCGTTGTGGCGTTACCGCTAATGGTGAAAGTGTAATTGCCTTCGTTGCTGTCATCGTTTACAATGGTAACGGTAGCATTGCCTGATGCACCGGCGGCCGAAGGATTATAGCGAATATAAAAAGTGGACAAGGCACCACCAGAAATAACAGCCGCTGGCTGGCTAAGCACCGAGAAATTTGAAGCCCCAGGACCACTAATGGCTACTCTTGGGTTTGCTGTCAGATTAAGCGCGGTATTTGATGCGGTGTTATGGATTTCAAAGCCCAAATCTTGTGGTGTACCCACGGTAGTGCTAAACCCAGTGTAAGAGCCGCCTGATGGGATACTCACCGAGGCTGGGTCCAAAACATCAATTTCAGGTCCTACAATAGTTACCACACCGCCTGCGGTTACGCTGCCCGATTTGGTGCCGGAAGCAAAAGTAAAGGCCGTATTGGCAAGGGCAGGAACCGAAACTGTGCGGCCTCCTACGGCTGAGGAAGCGATATCGGCTGTTATCCAAAAATAGTTGGCTCCCACGGGCAGTGATTGCGTAAGGCTACCAAAGGTAACAGTGCCTCCATTGGCAATGCTGGTTGCTGTAACAGATTTAATAGAACTGGCACTGGCAAAGCTAGTGCTGGTACCGTACCACAACTCAAAATTACTGATATCGCCCGCAAGGAAGGTGCCACCTGCGTTAAAGGCCAAGCTGTTCAACTCTCCGGCAGCAGAAGTAACATCTGCCCTGAAACGGGAAAGAATAACATCGCCCGTACCCCTAGCTTGGTTGTTAGCGGTAGTCTGGGGCATATTGGTATGGTCAAGAGTTATGGCTGGGGTGGCGGCAACTGTACCATCCAAAGAAATATCATCAAGTCGCACAGCACGACCAATGGCAGGGCGTGACCAGCGGAATTTTACATTGTTTACTGCAAATGTATTCGAGATATTCCAAGTAGAACTAACAAAGGTGGTGCTCGTAGGGGTACTCGACGTAAAATTCGCAGCAGTCCATGTCGCTCCTCCATCATTACTTAACTCAACGTACAGAGGTTGGTTAGGTGTGCCGGCACCAAAAGTCGCTACTTTGAAGGTGAGGCTCAGACCAGTATAACCTGACAAATTAAAGGTTTGTGAAATAATGTACTCACTTTGTGCATCTATTAACCAATAAGGGTTAGAAGGAGTCTGCTGTATAGCAGAACCTCCATTATTGGTGTAAGTCCAACCTGAAAGTGCGCTTGAACAATCTGTTGTAAATATATTGGCTGCTGTCGTAGATAAGCTACAAATAAAAAAAACAAACAATACAATTGTACTCTTAAGTAGTCCTTTCAATTTCATAAGTTCGGATTTTAAGTATCCCTAAGTTTTGAGCATGTAAAACTACTTCAGCCCCTTAAGTGGTTCAAGTTTTTTTGATTAACTGTTTGTTAACCAATAGGTATATTAATGTGAAAAATGAAGCTATCATATTGTTTTACAATAAATTACAAGTAGGTTAAGCATGCTATAAATTCTACATATTTAACCTTGGCTTTACATTGCTATAATATTAGCACACAGTTAGTTATGGATAAAGTCCTAATTTTGTATGCTTGTCTATACATCCTACTATGAAAAGACTACTTTCGGCTATCACTTTATTGGCCCTTTTTTCGAACGCTTGGGCACAACTATATATCAATGAAGTATCGAATGGCCCTTCAGGTGCGCAAGAATATGTGGAATTGGTGGTAGTGGGTACCCCCAACTGCACGGGCAGTTGTGTTGACCTACGGGGCTGGATAGTAGATGATAATGACGGTACCTTTGCTACAGGTGCAGGCCAGGGCATAGCAGTAGGCCATATGCGTTTTGCAAACGTGCCACAGTGGCAATGCGTACCCATTGGTACTTTAATCGTTATTTACAACGAATCGGACAGAAACCCTAGCATACCGCCTGACAACACCACTGGAACTGGCTGTGTGTATATTTTGCCCGGCAGTAGTACCCTTTTCGAAAGAAGCTCCAGTACCACTTTCACAGGTCCTTATTCATCAGGCGGCTCATGGACTACGCAACAATTGAACAATACCAACGACTCCTACCAAGTGCGTGACCCATTGAACACTTCGGTGCCTTTCCATGCAGTTAGCTATAATAACAATTCCAGTAGTACCATTATTTATTTTTCAGGCACTGGCGGGGGCAATGTTTACTTCATGAACAATTCCACTAGTAACAACCCTTCCCTGCAAGCCAACTGGACCAGAGCATCAACCACCGGCAACGAAACCCCCGGTGCGCCGAATAACGCCGCCAATGCAGCTTGGATCAACTCCATGAACCTCAACTGCTCAGGCACACCGCCCACGGTTTCCCTTTCCGTAAGCCCTAATGATACCGTATGCTTCGGCGATACGGTGATATTTACCGCAACCGCCAATGGTACGGGCACCTTCAATTTCAGCTCAGGGTATTTGGGCAGTGCCAATTTTGATACCGCCATTGCCAGCACCACTGGCCCTGTAAGCATTATTTATACCAACTCATTAGGTTGTAGCGATACCGCCACCATCAACTTCTTCGTGAAGGCTCTGCCCACGGTTACTGCTGGCCCTGACCGTACCGTATGCGTAGGTCAAGCGGTACAGTTGGTTGCCAGTTCGGCAAGCGGCGGGGTGTACCTATGGAACGATGGAGTGGCCAACGATACCAATGTGGTCAATCCTGGCACCACCACCACCTATACGGTTACTTTTACTGATATCGTTTCCGGTTGTAGGGATATCGATACGGTGGTCGTGAACTATAACCCTAACCCCACAGTTAACGCAGGTATTGACCGCATTATCTGTTTGAACGATTCCGTAGTGTTGATTGCCACCGCTTCGTCGTCTGGTACCTTTAGCTGGGATAATGGGGTAAACAACGATAGCAACCTAGTGGCCCCTAATGACACTACCACTTATGGAATCACCTTTACCGATGGCAGTACCGGATGTTCCAGCAATGACTTCGTAACGGTATTTGTCAATCCATTACCCACTGTCGATGCGGGTAATGATACGGCCATTTGTTCAGGCGGAACGGCCTTCCTGAATGCGGATAGTCCCATACCGGGCAGCTACCTATGGAGTACTGGTCAAACCATTAAAAATGACACGGTAAGCCCCTTATTGACCACGGAATATTTTGTGACCTTAACGGCAGGAAACGGTTGCGCATCTATCGACAGTGTAACGGTAACGGTTAACTCCCCTCCCACTGTTAACTTAGGAAACGATACCAGCCAATGTGGCGGCTCGGTGGTTTTGGATGCAGGCAACCCCGGAGCCACCTATGCTTGGTTCCCAGGCTTATCCAATCAGCAGACTCTAACCGTATCCACTACAGGCAGCTATTCGGTAACGGTAACGGATGCCAATGGCTGTTCGGGCACCGATAATATCAATGTTACCATTAATACCCTGCCGATTGTTAACTTGGGCAATGATACCACGGTATGTGGCAGCAGTTTTGTGCTGAATGCTGGCAATGCTGGTAGCACCTATGCGTGGTCGCCAGGTGGGCAAAATAGCCAAACCATCACTGTTACTATCACGGGCAACTATTCCGTAATAGTTACCGATGCCAATGGCTGTACGGGAACTGACGCTATCAATATTACCTTAATTATCCCGCCAATAGTATCAGCAGGCAATGATACCAGTATCTGCAATGGCGGCACGGCGGTGCTTAATGCCAGCTCCAGCAGCAGCGGCACTTATACATGGAGCACTTCCCAATCAGGACAAAGTATTACCGTAAGCCCCAACGCTACTACAGATTATATCGTGTCTTTGACGGTGGGTAGCGGATGTATTGATACCGATACAGTGAGAGTAACGGTAAATGCTTTGCCCAATGTAACAGCCAATGACCCTACCATTTGTCAAGGACAATCAGCCATACTGACGGCAACCGGAGCGGTGAGTTATACCTGGAGCACTAGCCAAACGGGAGCCAGCATAACTGTTTCGCCAACCACCAATACTACGTATACAGTTACTGGTACTGATGCCCAAGGCTGTACCGCTACAGATGATGCAGAAGTTACCGTGGCACCTGCACCTATTGCCAATGCCGGGAACGACCAAAGTATTTGTCCTGGAACCAGCGCCACTTTGACCGCGACTGGCGGACAAAGCTATAATTGGAGCAGCTCACAAACGGGAGCCAGTATTACGGTATCGCCTGCAGCCAGTACCACCTATACCGTAACCGTAACCGATGCAAACAATTGTACTGCCAGCGACGATGTTACGGTAAATGTCTATCCTGCAATAAGTATTACCGCCAATCCGACGAATACCTCCTGTGCTAATACCGTGGATGGCAGTATTACGGTAAATGTTTTGGCTGGCACCGCCCCCTACACGTTCATTGTGGCCGGCAGTAACCTGGCTTCATCGAATAGTTCCGAATTGTTCGATAATCTTACAGCAGCTACTTACACAGCAAATGTGATTGATGCCAATGGTTGCCAAGCTAACCTAACTAATATCTTAGTAGATAGCCCTACCCCGCTGCAATATACTGTTGACAGTACTAATCCTAGCTGCTTTGGATTAAGCGATGGTGCTATTAGCGTGGACAATGCAAGCTACCAATATGCCTTTGATGGTCGCTTGTTCGATACTACCCGCAATTTCCCCAACTTAAGTGCCGGTAGCTATACCTTGGTTGCCCAGGACAACGGTTGTTTTGATACTACCACTATCGACTTGACCTCCCCTGCCCAAATTTTAGTGGGCATCAATCCTGATACCGCTACCATTGTAGAGGGTGAGATAGTTGACTTGTTAACCGCTGTTTCAGGGGGCACGTCGCCATATACTTATGTTTGGACACCCGATAGTAGCCTAACTTGCGGCGATTGCGCCAACCCAGTTGCGTCGCCAAATGATACGGTTACCTATTTGTTGGCCGTAACCGATGCCAACGGTTGCAGCTCATTCGATTCTACTACCATTTATGTTTTGCGCCAAACACTTCTGTCATTTCCGACGGGTTTCACACCTAATGGCGATGGCAGCAATGATCTGTTCAGGCCCATTGTTTCCGGTCAATTGCTTTCGTACAACCTCCGAATTTATAACCGCTGGGGAGAAAAGGTTTTTGAAACCAACGACGTAAAAGAAGGCTGGAACGGTACTTATAATGGGGAAAAACAGCCGATGGGCACTTTTGCTTGGGTGGTGGAGTATCAAATGGCCGCAACCCAAGAGTATGGGGTAGACAGGGGTAACGTGACGCTGCTACGTTAAGCCCCTCCTGTAGACATGTTGGGCGGTACCGATGATTCGTCCTCGTCGCGTTTCCTGATACTTTTGATTTTCTCAAGGCCGCGCTCCACTTTCTGGTCTAGAAAATTAGCATGCGCTTTAGGGCGAATTTTGATACCCTTATGCCTAGCATACACCTGTGTAAACTCGGCACCAAAGAACAATATAAGGCTGGAGTAGTTGACCCATAGCAATATTAGCACTACTGAACCCGCCGCCCCATAAGCAGATGCAGGGTCGGCCTGGCCAAAATAAATACCGAGCGCAAACTTGCCGAGCAGAAACAGCAAAGTAGTCATAGCCGCACCTATCCAAGTGGCACGCCAAGGTATATGGGCATCGGGCAATATTTTGAATATCATGGCGAACAACAACGTGATAATGGATGCTGAGAAAAGAAAATCGAAAACAAAAAAGCCATACAAGAAGATATCCGGCAACTGAGCTTCAATCCATTTACTAAGCACACTTAAAACGGAAGTGAGCATCAAAGAAATCAACAACAAGAACCCTATTGCCAATATTACCCCCAGTGAAGTAGCCCTGTCTTTGATCAGTTTCACCCAAGCCCTTTTGGGCTCCACCTCCAAGCCCCAAATACGGTTCAGTTGTTTTTGTAATTGGTAAAAGACCCCTGTAGCACCAAATATCAAAGTGACCACCCCCAGCACCACGGCCCACCAAGAAGTGCCATATTCCGTGGTACTCTTTATCATCTCTTCCACCGACTTAGCACTATCAGGTCCTACAAATTCGCTTATCTGGCCGGAAACCTGACCGGTTACCGCCTCCTGTCCAAAGACGAAACCAGCTACAGTAATGATAATGACCAAAAGTGCGGGCAATGAAAAGATAGCGTAATATGCTGTAACGGCACCCAAAGCAAAAGGGTCATCAGAGTTCCATTCCTTATAGGCCGATTTCAGTATGCTCCAAAAGTTCTTCAAGATGTTTGGCAATCGCATGGATAGTTTTAGGGAAAAACCACCAAAGAATCATGCCAACTAAAAGCCCAAAAGGTAAAGAATATAGATAATACAGGTAAAAGTGTCGAACACAGCACCAGCAATGATACGGCGCGCATAGGTTTTGCGGAAGTCCTTTAAAATCCAAACAGCCAATACTGCTTTCTCTAATAGGGCAGCGATGACTACTGGCTTGCACATTTCAGGTACCCAAGCCGACCATACCAATAACACAGCTATGGAAAAAACTACCACGCCCCAATGGGCAAAATAAAAACGCGAAGCCTCATTGTTGAGCTTTATCCTCAACACTTTTTTAGCATAAAACTGCGGAAACAGGAACTGCAATAGCATGAGACCCGTGATACTACCGGTAACTATCAAAATCCATTGGATATGGGCCGTAATCATAACACTGAAGCCTTGTACTTGCGTTTTTGTTCATCAAAAGCCTTGTCGGTACCGAACAGTTGGTCCATCAACCCAACTGCACTGAAACTGCCGTTCACATAATGGTGGTGCCAGTCGTGGTGCACGCTGTAGCTCATCCAGGGAAATGCAAAGCCCGAATGGGTGTGCAAGGCATTCATCACTACTATCATAATCCAAAATAGGACTACGAAAGGATGCGGCTGCAACAGTAATACTCCAGCGAAAACAGGCGTAAGGTTGCCAAAAATGTGTTCCACGTAGTGCACATAATGGGTGGCAATAGCTATCGATTCCTTATACTCATGGTGCTTGGCATGGTATCGCCTAAAGAACCAAGGGCGGTGCATGGTATGGTGCATGGCAAAAAACAACACGTCTTCCACCAAAACCAAACCTAATAATTGCAGTATGGCCACCCACCATGAAGGAATGGGAATTTCTTCATCATAGCCCATCCAGACCAATAACAGATACACCCCGAACAGATAGGGCCAAGTACCTAAAAACTGATTAATCAATACTTGCTTTATGGATTTGGATAAAGGTACCTTGGGCTTTCTCCCCTGACGTGAAGGCGGTACCTCCTGTATTTTATATCGATATAAAAATAGTGGCTTTTGGTAATGGTTTAAAAGCAGGTACAATGCACCCAATATCCAAAACACCGCTAAATAGAAGGCAAAACCCACCACCACGATAAATACCCCCAAGCCCATACTGTCCATCCACCAATTCCAAGCAGTATGGCCCCAAGCATGCAGAAAACACAGAAAAGCAGCCAGCAACAATACAAAAACAACATTATTGAGCAGCCGCGGAGGGTAATAATGAAATGTATTCATCGACAACTATTGCAACAACTAAAGTTAACAAAACATGGGCTTTTAAATGCATTAAGCTAAGGATTGCTTAAGTTTGGCAAAAAACCTGCACTTCCCTACATGGATAGATTTACCGGCCTTATCGGCATCGCTTTGATTTTGGCCTTTGCATTCCTCCTTTCCAATAATAGAAAAGCCATCAACTATCGCACGGTGGTGAGTGGTTTGTTGCTACAGATTTTGTTGGCCGTATTTATCTTAAAGACTTGGGTAGGGCATAATTTGTTTGCCTGGCTGGGGCAAAAAATTGAAGGCCTACTTAAACTGGCCGACAAGGGTGGTGAGTTTGTTTTTGGCGGCCTCATGCGCCCTGAATTGCTGCAACCTATTTTTGGCGATGGGTTTAGCTTCCTGTTTATGTTCAAAATTATGCCCACCATCATTTTCGTGGCGGTTCTTGTGAGCATAGCCTATCATATAGGCCTTATGCAGATTATTATTTCCTTTTTTGCCAGGGTAGTATTTGTATTGATGCGGGTTTCAGGCAGCGAGGCCCTGTCCAATGTAGCCTCCACCTTTGTGGGCCAAGTGGAGGCCCAAATAATGATTAAACCCTACATCTCTTCCATGACCATGAGCGAACTGTTGGCCAGCATGAGCGGCAGTATGGCCTGCATTGCGGGTGGGGTAATGGCGGTATACATTTCCATGGGCGTTCCTGCCCCCTATCTTTTGGCGGCCAGCATTATGGCAGCACCCGCGGCTTTGGTCATTTCCAAAATCGTGTGGCCCGAAACGGAAGAGTCATCCACCAAAGGTTTGGTGAAATTGGAGATCAGCAAAACCCACGCAAATGTATTAGATGCTATTTCGCACGGAGCATCAGACGGATTGAAAGTGTCCTTGAACGTGATTGCCATGCTTATTGGCTTTATTGCTTTGATTGCCTTGGTAAACAAGCTTTTGATGATACTGGGCATATGGTTGGCGAGTAAAGGATTAAGCCTAGCTGGCATAGGCATTGATTTAAAAACATTGAGCCTTGATGCCATTTTCGGCTCGGTATTCTCCGTATTTGCCTGGTGCATGGGTGTTCCCAGCCAAGATACCCATACCGTGGGAAGTCTATTGGGTACCAAATTGGTAGTAAATGAATTTGTGGCATATAGCAACCTGAAACCCATGATTGTTGCCAAAACCATTGCTCCTAAATCCCTGATTATCGCGAGTTTCGCACTTTGCGGCTTTGCCAATTTCAGTTCCATTGCCATTCAGGTAGGAGGTATTGGCGAATTGGCACCAAGCCGTAGAAAAGATTTGGCCCGATTGGGGTTTAAGGCATTGATTTGCGGCACATTGGCCTCTTATCTTTCTGCCTGTTGGGCCGGGCTTTTAAGCTAAAACCCTTTCAGAAGAGCCTTCAGTTGGCTATAATTCTTGCCCCCTACTCGATAGAACACGGCAGGCTGTCCATAAGGGACTTCAAACTCATAGGTTTCCCCACCTTCAAAGGTTTTACCCGTCCATGCATGTTCCCATTGCCCTTGGGGCAGGTAACCCTTAACAAGCTGGCTATTCTTCCCAATCACGGGTACCACCATTAAATCATCTCCCAGCATAAATTGGTAGTCCAATGCTATCGTATTGCTATCATTAGGAAAAACAAGGTATGGGTGTCTTAGCACCGGTACGCCCGTTTCAACGGCTTCTTGGGAAAGTTGCTTAATGTACGGCCTCAATGCCTTATGAATATTGGCCATTCGGGCAAAAAACGCTAAAGTAGCGCTATCGGAGTAAAACTGTTGGTTGATGGAAGGCTTCAGCCCCTCGTGGGTGCGGAAAATGGGCGTAAAAGCATTCATCTCTGTCCAGCGATAGAGCAAATCTTTACTGCGTACATACTTAAGCATCGGCGCTTTAACAGTAGTGTAACCCCCTATGTCACTATGATTGAACGCATACCCACTGATTCCCGAACTGTTCAATGCCACAATAGTAGATGGTAAGCCATCATGCTTCCCATAACTGTGCAACTGGTCGCCTGCCCACATCATGGTTGTGTATTCTGCTGAACGGATGAAAGCAGAACGGGTAAAGAAAAAGATTTGTCCTTCCATTGCTACTTCCTGTATCGCTTCCCTGTTTACTTTCGCCCAATCCATGGGATAAATGTTGTGATACTCTTTGGCGGATATCCCTGAATGCAACACCGCATCGTAAGGTAGCCATTCCGCAAAATCGGCCATCCATCCGCTCATGCCATTGCCAATCATGTTGCGCTTGATGATATCCTTGACCCAATTGGCGGCATCTGAATTTGTAAGGTCAATCATATAGGCGGAGAATCCACCAGCTGGCACCAGATAAGCCTCGCCCTTCGAATTCTTCACCAAGAAACCTTTAGCCAATGCTTCTTTTCCTAGCTTACCTTCGGGTGCCAAAAAGGGATTGATATAACCCAACACCCTGATATCCATATCGGCCATTTCTTTGCAAAACGCCTTTAAATCGCCGTAAGAGCTGTCGGGCTCCCAGTTCCACCACAGGCGGCTACCATATTTTGTTGGGCGTTTCCCAACCCAGTCCTGTATCCAAACGCCCGTAATGGGAACACCTGCGGTTGTTGCATTCTTGACAATGTTCGTTACTCTTTGCGCACCTCCCTGCAAACCCGCAATAAACCCGTTTGCCCATTCGGGAGGCTTGGGCATACGGCCATTCAACTGGGTAAAAGCCGACACTAGTTCCTTCGGTTCCCCTTGCCAAATGTGCCCTTGCATGCGGCTAGTCCAAGTACGGTACCTGATTTTGTCCTTCTCCCGGAAATCAAATTCGGAATAACAATAAGTCTCCATGAACATCGCCCTTCCATGGGTGGTAATAAAAAAAGGCAATGGGGCATAAGTGCTTAAGTGGTGGCCGGCAGCACCAGCCATTCCGGTAACAAATGAAATGCCTCTATCTCCTCTACCAATACCTTGCTCCTCCACCCAAATGGGTACTTTTTCGCCCTTCATGTCCGTTTGGCTGAATTGCTCTCCAAAACCCATGAAATGTTCCTCGGGAGTAGATAGGAAAGTCAGCTCCAAACGGTTAATAGTAGTATCGTAAACTTCCACATCATAAATCAATTCATGCTCACCCGCCACTTTGAACACCAAGTAATAATGGGGAGCTCTGGGTTTATCCTCTATTCTGCCAACTATATATAGATTTCCTTTCCCCATAAAAATGGAATCAAGGCTAGGATGGTCATACTGTTTTGAAAGTTTGTCCTTTAACCGAAAGCTGCCCAATTTACTGCTGACTTTTTCTTCACCTATAGCGAACTTGATAAAATCATCTTCCTGTAGTTGTACAAATGGCTTTTCATTTCCTATACTGTAAATAGAAACTACCCCGTCCTTACGTTGGTAAGTAAGAGGCCCTTGGGCCCAAATTTGTACAGAAACCAAAAAGGCAAGAAAAAGGCTTACAAAACGAAACATAACGAAAGATAAATAGAATAGCCGTTAAAGCTGAATTTCAAAACTATCCCTGTCGTTTAGGAAAGGCAGCTTGCTTCTTGTTTCTTGTAGATAACTGGCTGAAAGCAAGGCAGTATGTACTATTTGCTGGCCTTTGTTCATGAAAAGGATTTCGCCCATTGGGTCGATAATTCTGCTATCACCTACGCAGCTAATTCCTATGCCATCGTTGCCTACCCTATTGGCAGCTACCACATAAGCCTGGTTTTCGATGGCGCGGGCAATGAGCAGTTGCTTCCAAGCATAAGAGCGCTTTTCGGGCCAGTTGGCAACCACCAGTAACGTGTCATAATCATTTTGATTGCGGCACCACACCGGAAAACGTAAATCGTAACAAATAATGGGGCAAATACGCCATCCTTTTAATTCGACTATTACCCTTCCTTTGCCAGCGGTAAAGCTTTCTTGTTCACCTCCTAACCCAAACCGGTGCCTTTTGTCATACTGCTCATGGCTGCCATCGGGCCGCATCCATATCAGGCGGTTGAATACATTGCCGTTTTCTTTGATAATCAAGCTTCCTGTTATTACACTATCTTTTTCCTTCGCCATTCGCCTCATCCAAGTAATTGAAGCCCCGTCCATGGTTTCGGAAATATGGGTATTCATCGTAAAACCAGTAGCGAATGTTTCGGGCAGTACTACCAGATCGGTTTGCCCTGTATTTGAAAGTAGCTGCTCAATGCGCTGGTGGTTGCCTTCTATGTTTTCCCACAGAAGGTCAGCCTGAACTAGGGTGACAGTTAAATCTTGCATAGTCTTTCGGCGGCTTTCATTAAAGTATCTTCCTGCTTGGCAAAACAAAACCGCAGGATTTTTTGGTCAAAGTTATCAGGATAAAAAACAGAAATGGGTATGGAAGCCACACCTATTTCTTGGGTCAATTGTATGGCAAAGTCAGTATCGCTTTTTTCAGACAGTTGGCTGTATTCCAGCAAAACGAAGTAAGTGCCTTTTGGCTTTAAAATGCGAAACCTAGATGGGCTTAGTAAATCGATAAAATAATCGCGCTTGGCTTGATAAAAAGCACTCAACTGTAAATAAGGCTCTCGTAGTTCCATAAAATCTGCCAAAGCACGTTGCATCGGGTGGTTGACACTAAACACCAAGTATTGATGCACTTTGCGAAACTCAGCCATTAGCTTAGCAGGTGCGATACAATACCCTATTTTCCAACCAGTATTATGGTAAGTTTTACCAAATGAGGAAACCACAAAGGACTGAGCCGCCAATTCGGGATAGCGCAAAACACTTTCATGCCTTTGTCCATCAAACACCATATGCTCGTAAACCTCATCGCTGAGCACATAGATTTCTTTACCATCAATCAATGCTTGCAACTGCAACATATCTTCCCGAGCCATTACCATCCCCGTGGGGTTGTGGGGGGTATTTATAATAATGAGCTTGGTTTTAGTACTCACCATGCCCCTCACCTCCTCCCAATCAATGGCAAAATCTGGAGCCTTCAATGATACATAGATGGGCTTACCCCCATTTACCATAATTGCTGGTGCATAGCAATCATAGGCGGGGGCAAACAATATTACTTCATCGCCTAGCTGAATAAGTGTAGTAATAACTGTATAAATAGCTTGAGTTCCGCCAGCTGTAATAGTTACTTCATTTTGTGCATCAACCTTGGCATGGTAAAGCTCATTTACCTTTTCGGCAATCTTTTCCCGTAGCTGCAATACACCAGGCATTGGGGCATACTGGTTAAGGCCGCTTTGCATATAGTGGCTTACCAGCTCAATCAATTTTGGAGGAGTAGGTATGTCAGGAAAGCCCTGCGAAAGATTGATGGCCCCATGACGGTTTGCCAATTCCGTCATTACTGTGAAAATGGTGGTACCCGTATCAGGCAGCTTTGAAACCATTATTAATTTGCTGGTGTGTTGATGTGCTAATGTGCTGATTAATTATACGATATTAGCACATCAGCAAATTATTAATTAGCACATTACAAATACCGTTCCCCGTCCTTTAATTTCTTTACGTCAGTGGTGATTTGCTTGATTTCTTGTTCCCTGTCACGATGGCAAATTAATAACACATCGCCCGTATCTACCACGCACATATTGTTAAGGCCCTGCAGCACTACTAGTTTATCATTGGGCACCATTACCATACTATTATTGGTTTCCAATACCATCACTTGTTCGCCGTTGATAGCATTACCTGAAGCATCCTTATCATACTTTTCGTACAACGATTGCCAAGTACCCAAATCAGACCAACCAATATCGGCAGGAATTACTTGTACGTTTTCCGCTTTTTCCATAATGCCGTAGTCAATGGAAACATTGGTGCATTGGGAATAGGCGGCCATAATAAACTCCTTCTCCTCTGGCTTGTTATAGATGCCGCTACCTTCATTGAAAATCTCCCACATATCATGCAGGTGTTCTTCAAAAGCCTGTAAGATATCTTCTACCTTCCAGATAAAAATACCCGCATTCCAAAGGAAATCACCACTTTTAATAAACTGCTTTGCTAGTTCCAGATTCGGCTTTTCGGTAAACGTTTTCACAGAATAAATGCCATCGTTGGCTGATTCTTCATCGAACTGTATATAACCATAACCAGTATCGGGCCTGGTGGGCACTATGCCCAATGTAAGCAATACGTGGTACTGCGATACATACTCCATACCATGCTCTACCACTTTTTTGAACTCACTTTCCTTTAATACAATGTGATCGGAAGGAGCTACTATCATACTGCCTTTGGGGTCAATAGCCTTTATCTTGTTAGCTACATAAGCAATACAAGGAGCGGTATTTTTTCTGGAAGGTTCGCACAAAATTTGATTATCAGTCAATTCGGGCAATTGCTCTTTGACAATGTGGTAATAAATGTCGTTGGTTACCACATAGATATTTTCTTTTGGCACAATATTCAAAAAGCGCTCATACGTAAGTTGTATCAAGGTTTTGCCTACTCCAAGTATATCAATAAACTGCTTTGGATGCGCTACTCGGCTTTTAGGCCAAAATCGACTGCCGATGCCGCCAGCCATAATAGCGACAAATTTATTTTCCATTTACGTATTAATTTATTACATTAACCATCCTTTAACGAGTTTGCCTCGTCTAAGGGTTAAAAGTCTATAAAATCATGCGCCTAGCCAAAGCTTTGTAACATTAATACGGACTGGGCACATTTTTTTGCGTAAATTTAAGGAAAACAAAGAAGCATTTGAGTGCGTAAGTTATGGTAGCAGTGGACGATAAACTTAAGTCGGCATTAAAAGAGTATTTTGGGTTCGACTATTTTAAAGGCAATCAGGAAAAAATTATCAATAGCCTGCTTGCTGGCCGAGATACGTTTGTAATTATGCCTACGGGCGGTGGCAAGTCATTGTGCTACCAATTGCCTGCCATTTTGAGCGAAGGCACGGCTATTATCATTTCCCCGTTGATAGCCTTAATGAAAAATCAAGTGGATTTGATCCGCTCCTATAGCAGTATCGACAATATTGCCCACTTTTTAAATTCTTCCCTTAATAAGTCACAAATAAAAAAAGTAAAGCAAGATATTCTCGAGCGCAAAACAAAATTGCTGTACGTAGCTCCTGAAACACTGAACAAACAGGAAAATATCGAATTCTTTAGAGATATTCAGGTTTCGTTTATTGCCGTTGATGAAGCCCACTGTATTTCGGAATGGGGCCATGATTTTAGACCCGAATACCGGCGTATCCGCATCATGTTGCAGATGCTTGAACAAAAGGTGCCTATAATTGCCCTCACGGCTACGGCCACCCCTAAAGTAAAGCAGGATATTGTTAAAACCCTGCAGCTACATGAACCCAATATCTTCCTTTCGTCTTTTGATCGATCTAACCTTTACTACGAAGTAAAACCAAAGATTTCCAAAGCACAAACAGATAAAGCGATTATCCAATTTATCAAAAAGCACGAAGGGAAATCGGGCATCATCTATGTATTGAGCCGAAAAACAGCAGAGGAAATAGCCCAACTGCTGAACATCAACGGTATCAAAGCAGCACCTTACCATGCTGGCCTTGATGCGGCAACCCGCGCCCGTACACAAGACGATTTTTTAATGGAAGACCTAGAGGTGATAGTGGCTACCATCGCTTTCGGGATGGGCATCGATAAACCTGATATCCGTTTTGTCATTCACTATAACATTGCCAAAAGCATAGAGAATTATTACCAAGAAACAGGCCGTGCTGGGCGAGATGGTCTTGAAGGTAAGTGTATGGCCTTTTATAGTTACAAGGATATCCATAAGCTGGAAAAGTTCATGCGCGATAAAAGCCTTGCCGAACGCGAAATGGGGGGGCAATTGCTAGCAGAAATGACAGCCTATGCTGAAACCTCTGCCTGCCGACGTAAGTTTTTACTGCATTATTTTGGCGAGGAGTACGGCAAAGACCAATGTGGCAACTGCGACAACTGCTTAAACCCTAAGGAACAAATTGAGGGTAAGGATTATATAGTCAGGGCTTTGAACATGGTGGCCAACGTAAAGGAATGCCTAAGCATACCTCAACTGGTAAATATGTTGATGGCCAAGAAAACCCAAGAATTGATTTCCTTTGGTTTCGAAGAGTTGCCCTCATTTGGTGCCGGTAAGGATAAGGATGATTTGTTCTGGAATTCGGTTATCCGGCAGGCATTGCTACACAATTTGTTAAGGAAGGATATTGAGCAGTACGGCGTTATCAAGTTTACTGATGAGGGGAAAGCATTCCTTCAAAAGCCTTATGCCATTAGCCTTAGCCTCAATCATAACTTTGAAACCTTGGCCGCTGATGAAGAAGCAGAACAAGCACGCCCCGTACTGCTTGACCCATTGCTTTTCAACTTGTTGAAAGATTTGCGCAAAAAAGTAGCCAAAGAGATGAACGTGCCTACCTACGTCATTTTCCAAGACCCCTCGTTGGAAGATATGGCTACCAACTACCCTGTAACAGTGGACGAGTTGGCAAACATGACAGGCGTAAGCCGGGGCAAGGCTATTAGGTATGGCAAGAAGTTTCTGGAACTGATTCAAAAGTATGTTGAGGAAAATAACATTGATAGGCCCCAAGAGATGACCGTGAAATCGGTGGTAAACAAGTCGGGCCTTAAGGTGTATATCATACAGCATATCGATAAAAAACTGCCCTTAGAAGACATTGCTTCCGCTAAAGGCCTAAGCCTTCAAGAGTTGTTGCATGAGATGGAAACCATAGTTAGCTCGGGCACTAAGGTTGATTTGAACTATTATATAGGCGACGTGATGGACGAGGATATACAGGAGATGATTTATGATTACTTCCTCACCTCCGAAACCGATTCACTGGAAACGGCCTTAAAAGAACTGGGGCCAGAGGGTGCTACCCCAGAAGAAATACAACTGGTAAAGCTGAAGTTTCTATCGGAAATGGCTAATTAGGAAAAATTCTAAAACCGCTTAATGACCTTTATGTCGTGGTCTTTGAGATAATATTGCGCCTTTTCCAAATCTTCCGTAAAGCCAAGGATAAAGCCCCCACCACCTGAGCCGCAAAGTTTCAAATAATAGGCCTTGGTTTCCAAGCCCTGCATCCACAATTCACGAAAGAGTTTGGGCACCATAGGGGTCAAGTTATCCAACAAAAACTTGCTTAGGTGGTACAAGTTATAAAACAGCGACTTAGTCTCTCCTTTTAGGAAATCTTTGATACACTGGTCGTTGTATGGTATAAACTTCGAACGGCACAATTCCACGAAGTCTTTTTCTTTGCACTTGTCCAAAAAGTATTGTACCAAAGGCTGGGTACGGCCAGGCCTGCCGGTATCCAACAAAAAGATAGCCCCCTGCCCAGTTGATTTATCCTCGGGCAAATCAACAGTTCCGATATCGGTCTTCGATTTCATCAGAACTGGTAAATCAATGTAACATATCAATGGGTCCATACCTGAACTGGTACCATGAAAATAACTTTCCATTTGGGAAAAAACCTGCTTCAATTGCTGCAGTTTCTCTCCAGTTACCTCTTGGGTATCAATTTTCTCAGTCGCGTACTTATCATACAAGGCAGCTACCAAAGCACCCGAGCTCCCCACCCCAAATCCTTGCGGAATGGTAGATTCAAAATAGAGACCTTTGGATATATCTTGCTCCAATCGGTCAATATCCATTTTCACTAACAACTTGCCATCATTGTGCAGGCCACATAAGTACGCTGCGAACTGTTTGAGTGATTCATTGGATTCGCGCATGGTAAGAGTTAACGACATTCCTTCTTCCATGAATGCCAAAGTACCTCTGTAAGATTCGAAAGGGATAGAAAGCCCCATGGAATTTTGGATGATACTGTACTCTCCGAAAAGTAAGATTTTCGAGTTAAATGAGCTTTTGGGCGTAGCTTTGGTGGTGCTCATACTACAGTTTTGTCGGGCCTGTGCCTACCTGGTCTTTAATCCAATACCCGTTGGCGCAATATACAGCCATTTCTTGGTTAATGAACGATTCAACTTCATTTTTGATGCTTAAAGGGTACAACACATGTACGTTAGGACCAGCATCTAAAGTAAAGCTGACAGGATAACCCGTATCGCGCCTAAATGTTCGCAAGCGGTGAATAATTTCCAAAGTATTTGGTTTAATCAACACTACCGAAGGCTGTGAGTTCATCATAAGCCCATGCAAAGTTAAAGCTTCATTTTCAACTATTCCAATAAATGCTTCCATATCGCCGGTAGCGACTGCTTGCAACAATGCTGCCATACTACTTTTCGCCTGTTGGTATCTAGCTTGGGCAAAGGGGTGGGTGTCCATTAATGCATGGCCTGCCCTGCTCGATACCGCCTTTTCATCCTTGCTTACTATCAATACCGCATCTTGAAAGTCACGGAATACGGGATTTATCTTTTCCTGCTGCAAAGGGCTGGCAAATTGATTGGAACTAAAGGGCAATTGCTCCACTTTGCCCCAAGTAACCAATCCGCCATAAATGGAACGCGATGCGCTGCCCGAAGCCTGCCGGGCCAAATCTGAAGCTTGCGTATAGAACTGACAATTGTCATCGAAACCGCCTACCAAGGCTTGTTGCAATGAGCATAGGCAAAGTGCCAAAGCACCCATGCTAGAAGCAGACGATGCTATACCAGCCGAATGGGGAAAGGAGTTGCTGGAATGGATTTCAAGAGCTATTTCCTCCAACCAAGGCATATCGGCCAGTTTCCCTTGAAGGAACTTTAATATCTTATCCTTAAACTTATCGTTCGGTTTCCCTTCGAAGAAAAAGTCGAGTGCAATTCCTTTGCTGCTTTTCTTTGACCATTGCAATTCCATATCCGTATGGGCATTGGTCAATGTGAAGCTTATTGATGCATTGGCAGGGATTTGCCCAGGCAATTTCCCCCAATACTTAATCAATGCAATATTAGACGGACACCGCCACTTTACTTGGTTCATATCGCTTGATTATCTATTGAAAGTAGCATCTCAGACCGCAAAAGTAATTGTTGTAAAAACAAATCAGCAATAATTTGGAATATCAAAATTGTTATTATATTTGAATGAAGCGAAGACAAAGGGCAATTCGAAATAAAACACTCAACAGGTTGATATACTATAGTGTAGCTTGTCACTATAAAACAAGGGCGTAACTGAAAAGCCATACGAGTAAGACAAACCACTAACCCTACAAAAAGTTTATTAAAAAAATGGACGCACAAAAAGTCGACATGTACATTGTTATTAATGGCAAATACTTTGAAAGTCATCAACTTGGTTATATACGTGAAAAGCTATTAGCATCAGATGAAAGTAAATGGCAGGCATTACTGACTTTGCAGTTTAAGGAACCAAGCATTATTCTAACGGCTTCATTTTTGGGCGGGGCTTTAGGTATTGACAGGTTTATGGTGGGCGATACAGGTCTTGGTGTTGCAAAATTATTGACTTGTGGAGGATTCCAAATTTGGACTATTGTTGATTGGTTTAATATGGTAAATAGAACTAAGGAAGTCAATTTTCAGACCCTTTCTCAAGTACTGTAAATTTTGCCAAACAAGAAAATCCATCTGCTTATAGCTGCGACAAGTCTGGTTGGCATTGGTTGGTTATCTTTTGCCTATCATCATCCCCATTCAAGTTTCACGATTTGCTTTATTAAAAATGTTACTGGCTTTCCTTGTCCTGCTTGTGGGTCAACTAGGTCAGCAGTAGCAATATTACATGGCAATTTGTTGGAAGCATTTTTCATTAACCCACTAGGTTATGTCGTAGTATGCTTTTTGTTCATAGCTCCTATTGGTTTGGCTTTTGATTTACTTTTTAGAAAACAGGTATTAGCGTTTGGATACCGTATATTGGAGTTAACTTTGACTAAAAAAACTATTTCGATACCCTTAGTTTTGCTGTTAGCTATCAATTGGTGTTGGAATATTGCAAAAGGTCTTTAATATGGGAATTAAATATTACAAACCTTACGAGGAGGAAAAAGAGCGTGCGTCAAACAGCTATTTAATGTCAATTGTAGCAATTTTGGTTGGGATGCCCCTCCCTGTTATCAACTTAGCTGCGACCCTCCTTTTTTTTCTAGGTAACCGAAAGGCTACCTTTTATGTGAGATGGCACTGCGTTCAAGCACTACTTTCGCAGTTATCAGTTTTTATTGTTAATACTATGGGTATCTCATGGACAATGACTGTCATACTAACCGATGCCGAGGCTAACAACTATTACGTAGCATATATGATTATAATGGTACTATACAATACTTTAGAGTTTATAGCAACACTATATGCGGCTATCCGGGTAAGGAAAGGCAAGCATGTGGAATTCTTCTTGTACGGTCCGTTAACTCACCTAATTATTAAAGAACCAAATGGGGAAGATACTGTTACAAGTGCTTATTAGTTTATTGTTGTTTTTTGGTGCTTGGCTGGGTTTGGCTCAAATATCCTGGCGAGAACTTTTTAAGGTGGAGGAAAAGACAAAGAACATCGAAGAAAAGCTAGGTGATTTACTTTGGGACGAAATCAAGGAAACCGAGACCTTGGTCACCAAGAAAAACATTGTGGACCCAGTGGATACGCTTGTTGACCATCTTTGCAAAGCAAATGATATTGACAGGAAAGATATTAAACTACACATCATTGAGAAGGACGAGATAAATGCTTTTGCTATGCCCGACGGGCATTTAGTGGTATACACCGGATTAATTAGAAAATGTAAAAATGAAGCGGAACTGCTGGGTGTTATTGGCCATGAGATAGGCCATATCGAGAAGCATCACGTAATGCAAAAGCTGACAAGGGAAATTGGCCTGGCAATTCTAGTTACCGCTACTAGCAACGGGGGAGGAAGCCAAATAGCTAGTATTATGAGGCTTTTAACATCCACTGCCTATGACCGGGAATTGGAACGGGAAGCCGATATCAGTTCAGTTGATTACCTCATCAAAGCAAATGTGGATCCTGAACCCTTTGCCAACTTTATGTACCTATTGGCTTCAGAAACAAGCGACAATGCGGCATTGGCTTGGATAAGCACCCATCCGCTACCTGAGGAAAGGGCAAAATACATTTTGGATTACATCAAAGACAAGGACATCGAGAAACAGCAAATTTTGGCTAATACTACCTGGAATAAGCTGCAAAATGATTTATCTCTTGACTTTGGTGAAGCCGATTATGAGGAAATTACGATAGAGGACCAAGACAGTACCGTTGAATAGCCCCTGTCCCTAAAATATTCCATCACCATATCCCGCTCAATATCGGTAGCTGCCAACACAAAATCACCGCCCCAAGCTCCTAAAGATTTTACCGTACCTGGGAAATCATCAAAATACAAGTCTTTTACTTTGGCCAGCTCCAAAAAGTCAGCAACTATCTGCTCGTGTCGGTCCATCATCAAATTGAACTGTTCCAATCGGTTGAAGGTGGGCAATGCCTCCGTAATCATGTTGATGCCGTAAATGGCGAAATCATCCTTGGCATAAGACTTATAGCGCTTTATGCCCTCCCTACTATCCTGCTTATTGCCTAAGTACACAAAATACAACTGGTGGGCATACTCTGGCTTAAAGGCAACCGGCCGCGCAATTGCTTTTCCATTTATCAGCTGAAAGGTGATGGGGCCATCAGCCGCGGCGCAGGCAATATCGTAGCCAGAACCACCAAAAGTATTTTTCAAAAGTTCAAATGCATCTACCTTGGCCCATTGGGCTATATTATACACAAGGGTGGAACTGCTGCCCAAGCCCCATTCCAAGGGGAATTCCAAATAACTTTTTACGGTTATACCCGCATAATCTGTCAGAAATTTGGGATTGATAACACCAGCAGCCAACAAAATTTGCTGTAGCCTCAACCTTTCAGGAGTTTCTTCCCCTATCAAATCCATGTGCGGCATAATGTAGGTAGCATCCATCCACAGTTCCCCCTCATGGTCATAAGCCATCCATTTTAACTGGTTAGGCTCGCCTTGGGGCAAAACTTCCATCCTTTGGCCTAGCATAAGGGGCAATGCTAAAGCTTTGGCGCCATCCAGTACAAAATATTCCCCTGTCAGCAATAGTTTGCCGTGGGCATAATAGGTTTCGGGGGTTTGGCTCACAGTTTTACCGTTTGTCCTGAGCGTAACAGTTCCAAGAACTCTCGTACGCTGGTGTAGGAAACAATATTATGAACAAAATACTTCTTTGCAAGCTCCGTTTCTTGTTCCGAAGCTTCAAAATTTTTCAAAATGTTCAACAGGTGCATCTTCATATGGCCTTTCTGGATACCAACCGTCACCAGCGACCGTACCGCAGAAAAATTGTTGGCCAATCCCACACTTGCCGCTATCATCATCAGTTCCCTTGCACTAGGGTTGCCCAGCATTTCCAAGCCCCTACGCACCATGGGATGCAGGGTGGTCAATCCTCCTACCGTTCCTAGAGACAGCGGCACTTCCAAGGTATAGGTAAACTGCCCATCCTGAATATCGATATTCGTCAAACTGCTGTACTGACCATTTCGGCCGGCATATACATGGCCACAGGCCTCTACCGCCCTAAAATCATTGCCCGTAGCCAATACCACAGCATCTATACCATTAAATATCCCCTTGTTGTGTGTGGTGGCTCTATAAGGGTCCACTTGGGCTATTCGCACCCCATTGCTAAACTTGCGAACAAAAGTAGGACCGTCCATGTCCTTCACAAAACAGTCCATTTCTGCTACCTTGCAGCTTACCCATGCACGTACCAAACAATTGGGCGTATAGTTGGAAAGGATGGACATGATAATCTCTACCTGCTTCTCATCCCCTTCAAATTCCGACCATTGCGAAGCCTCCCGTTTCAAAATAGCGGCAAACTTCTCCAATACAGAGTTGATAAAGTTGGCACCCATGGAATCACAGGTCTCGAACCGTGCCTTCACTTGGTAATAATCGGGCATCTGTTCCGTCAAGTCCACCAAATCTACCCCCAATATGCCCCCACCCCTTTGCTGCATATTGGCCGTAATACTTTCCGTTTCCTCAAAAAGCTTGGGCTTTATCGCTGCAAAAAACCTATCTAGCTTTGCTTTTTCGCCTTGCCATAAAAAATGTACTTGGCCAATCTTTTCGGTATCAATGACTTCAGCATGGAATCCCCCCCTTTCCAGCCACTGTTTGGCACTCATAGATGCCGCCGCAACTACCGAACTTTCTTCAATTACCATGGGCACAGCGTAAATGCGGCCATTGATTAAAAAATTGGGTGCCACACCAAAAGGCATATAGAAATTGCTAATCGTGTTTTCGGCAAATTCATCAAACAGCTTCTGTGTTTCAGGATAGCGGTGCCAATAACTGGATAACTCCTTCGCGGCCTGCTCCTTATCGCTAAAGTAATTGTCGGCAAGCCACTGCAGCTTCTGCTCTTTGGGCAATTTTGAAAAACCCTGAATTTCTTTCTTATCCATGCGGGAGGGAAAACTGGTTGCAATATGGGAAAATCCCTTAAAATTAAGCAATGCTACAACAGTTGTGCTGAAGGATTGTTGAACCTAGAGTTTACGATTTACACCTGCCCAGGCTGAGGCGGGGATTTAGAGTTACCTATTATTGGCTAAACAATTTGAATCCACCTGATATTTGGAATTTGGAATGTGCAATCCCCAGTTTCCAAATTACCTCTTCATTTCATCCAATCGGCGAAGCAGTTCCTCGCGGGCACTTTCCAAGGTTTCATAATTGGCTAGCTCCAGCTCTAGCAGCACCAAACCCTGGCTATACTTTTTTCCTTCTTCCACATAGCCTATCGTTTTTTCCGTTTCGTAATATTGGTAAACAATATTGTCCACCACCACTAGGTACATTTGGCGCTCCTTCTCCATATCCGGCTTTTTGTAAAGATAAATTTCTCCTGACTAGTGTTTGGTGCCTCTAGTTTAAAAAAATGAAGTTTCGCAGGTAGTTCGCAGGTATCTCAAGGGTACTTCGCAGGTGCTTCAAGGGTGCTTCAAAGGGTGTTCGCAGGTATGTCAAGGGTGCTTCGCAGGTATGTCAATTCTAATCAATCTCTTGTTTATCAATGCTTTATATAAAAATGAGTGTGTTTTTTCGTTTTTTGCTTCATTTTTAGAGGGTAAAACGATTTCAAATTTCAAATCTCCGAATTACACCAGCCCCCCTCAATGCGGGGATTACAGTCCAAACCATTTTCAAATTTTCAAATCACCAAATTTTCAAATTGTGCTTCCATCAGCACACCAGCACATTAACACATCTGCACATTGTCAATGGTAAGCACTTAACTTCAATTTTTCACGAAATGATGGGAAATAATTTGATGATTAGTGGTTAAGCACTATCCTTTTGCTGTAAACCGTTTTTTCGGTCTGGTATCTCAGCAGATAAATACCATTTGAAAGGTCGGAAACGTCCATTACCGCATGTGCCCCTGCCGCTTCAATCACCTTCATCAGCCTACCGGCCGCATCCCAAAGACTAATCTTTGCAGGCAAAGTTTCCGCACTTACTATGTCAATATGGCTCTGAGCCGGATTGGGGTACACCGCTATTGGATTTTCGTCCAATAATTGTATCTGAGTGCTTACACTATCGGTAGTATCGGGTGTAAGCAGGGCTAGTACCTGTAAATCGTCAAAGTAAAAACCATCTTCTTCCACAAAATCATCGCTGTAAAGCAGGAAACGTAGCTGTATGGTGCTGCCTAAAAAATCGTTCAAACTCATTTCCTCCCGTAGCCAACCATTGCTAAATCCGTCGTATAATGGCTCATTTTGGCTCAACGCCCATTCCTTGGTATACTTCCCACAAAGGGGCTGCCACGACCCATTGCCCGCTTTTGCCTGTACCATTACAAAATCGTAACCAGGTTCCAATGCCCATTTCGCATTAAAGCTAAGCTGCGCAAAGACTGCCTGGCTTAAATCAATTACCGTATCCAATAGGAAAGTACTATTGGTATTGGGCAGATAGTTGCCATTAGGCGAATCGGTAAATGCACTTGGGCTGGAGGTAAAAGTACTGGTAGTGGTCGCCCAGGCACCATTCCATTGTACAGCGGAGTTAGCAACCTCGGAAATGACCGTATCCGCTGGCCCTAAATATTTCACCAAAGTATCCACTGTTTCAACGATGCCATTGCTCAACACCAGCTTAAAGAGTATGCTATCGCCTTTCAATGCAAAAGGGTCAATACTATAGCTGAAACTGACCGTATCGCTTTCAAAGGTGCCAAGTCCTGATACGTTTACTGTATTCCCTACTGCAAGAATGCTAGGGCTAATCGGCTCCAAACGTACGGAAAGTGCACCGGCCACGTCAAGTCCGGCCTTGATTACTTTTACATCCAATGTGCCATTGGTACTTGGCAAAATGCTAGCACTTAAATCTTCCGTTCGGCCATAGTTTAGCAAAAATCTAGCAGCGCTCAAGTTTTGGTGCACGTTATCAATGCAGATAGGGACTATCTGGCTTTGGTCGGGCCAAAAACCGTCGATTTGCGAGCCTGATTCGGGTGTCAACGCAAAAATTTTTCCCTTGCTAATTTGCTCCCCATACATCCAATCATCACTATCGCCATTGGTGGTATAGTTCACTGTTTGGTCGCCTGTCCCATATTTATAGCCATTATATTGGGTCATCCATTTTGAAAGCTCAATAAACAAGGTTGAATCTGGTGTGAGTAAGCTGGCTTCATAACCCCATGGATATACCAACAGATTGCCGTAAGTGTGATGGTTGAGTGCTACTTTAAAATCATGTTGCTCGCACAAATACCTCATAGCCTGTGATTCAGGTTCGGAAAATGGCCCAGGCCCCCTGTAAGTATCATCATTGCTTATAGGTGACGAGCCATCATCATCGTAAGCCCAGTTGTAGCCATAATTGCGGTTAAGGTCAACACCAAATGTACCATCAGCATTGTTGCGGTAGTTTTTGCGCCACAAACCACCTCCTGTTGGGTTGGTAGTTTCGTTGCGGACGTACCCATCCGGATTCAAACAGGGCACGAATACCATCTCCACATTGTCCAGTAAGTAGGTAATTTCCGGATCGGTGCCATAGTTTTCCAATAAATGGTACATATAAAAAATCAATTGCGATAGCGATGCTGGTTCACGGGCATGGTGCAATGCAGTGTACAATACCTGGGGCTTCGCTACACCTGGATTGGCATTACTGGTTATGGTTAAGGAAAAAATGGGTCTACCTTGATGACTAAGGAAAGTGTCGATGGGCTGTCTGGGGCTGATTAATTGTGGATATTGGCTAGCCATGCTATCGAGTATATCCAACATTTCCTGATAAGTGTAGTAGCCGCCCATGCTGCCGTAGCTAAAACCAAAAGGTATAGCTACTTGGTAGTTTGTAGGGAAGCAAGTACCAGTTGGCATGGCTTTGTGCTGTTTGGCCGATTCTTGGTTCCTCTTAGCATAATAGGTCGATACATCTTCAATGAGCACATCTACTTTAAAGCCCGCCAAACGCATTTTTTCAATTTCAAAGCTGCTGAAGTCGCACTCCAGATAAGCACCCTTGCGATAAGTGCCGTGGTCAATGGCAATGCCCAAACTAGATAGTTGTTGAATTGTGGTGCCCGGTGTCCATACCCTAGCCCGTGAATACATTCCCTCTTGCTGGGCAAAAAGCTGGGCTGATATCAAAAATAGAAATAAAGTTATATAACGCATTGAATTGACTTGTAACTATAAAGATACAGGTTAATGCTTAATGAATCGCTTCCATACACAAAGCCATTTGACCACCCCGCCTGCGGCACCCCTCCTAAAAGCAGGAGGGGATTTATCTAATAAATACAGTTCTTCACATTTCCAGTTTCTGAGCGAAGCACAGAAAGAAAAAACTCCCCTCCTGTTTTTAGGAGGGGCTGGGGGGTGGTCGCCGATGTAAAAGTTTTGTATATTACCAGCATGAGGCCCAACCAGATGCATAACCGTACCTATTTAAAGCAAGCACGTAGGGATCTCCGAAACAACCTAACACCCGCCGAAGCCACACTGTGGCAATGTTTGAAAAATAGTCAATTACTCGGGCGCAAGTTCCGCAGGCAACACAGCATTGAAAATTATATTGTCGATTTTTATTGCCCTACCGAAAAGCTAGTCATAGAACTGGACGGAGGCATACATCTAGATGCTATCGTAATGGAAAACGATTTGGCAAGGGATGCAAGGCTACTTCAACTTGGGTATAGGGTATTACGCTTTCAGAACGACATGGTTTTCAACTGCCCTGAACAAGTGCTAGAGGAGATTGCAAAGCATTTCACAACTTAAGCACCCCGCCTGCGGCACCCCTCCTGCTTTTAGGCCTGTCCTGATGTATATCTGGACGGGCTGGAGCTGGTCATCAGGGAACCATTTTACAAAAACTTTGATTGTATGCTTTGATTGATTATCTTTGCAGCACGAATAAGTACAGAGGGGACCGAAAAGTCCCCTCTTTTATTTGTTGGACATGACGGATTTAAACGCGGTAAAAGCCAAACTAGAGGGCTTGGTAAATGAATTGCTGGCCGATAGGCCCGACCACTTTTTGGTGGAAGTGAAAATGCTGCCATCGAAATTACAGGTGTTCGTAGATGCCGACCAAGGCATTAAGGTAGATACCTGTGCGGAGATAAGCCGCTACTTGGAGCAGTACCTTGACACAGAAAAGCCCTTGGGCGAAAAATACGTGCTTGAGGTGAGCAGCCCCGGCATGGACAACCCGCTGAAAGTACTGCGCCAGTACAAGCGCCGCGTTGGCAGGGAAGTAATAGTGGTGCGCACGGATGGGCAAAGGTTGGAAGGCGTGCTGCAAGAAGTACACGAAGACTACATTGTAATAGAAGAAACGATTAAGAGTAAAAAGAAAATATTAGAAACAAACCGGCTGGAGATACCATTTGCAGCCATAAAAAGCACTAAATTGAAACTTAATTTTTAAGCGATGAACAGTATCGAACTTATAGAATCGTTCGCGGAGTTTAAGGACTTTAAAAACATTGACCGCCCCACCATGATGCGGGTATTGGAAGATGTATTCCGCACACTGCTGAGGAAAAAATACGGCAGCGACGAAAACTTTGACATCATCGTGAACACCGACAAGGGTGACCTGGAAATTTGGCGCCGCCGTACTATTGTTGAAGATGGCGAGGTAGAAGACGACAACTTGGAAATAGGCCACAGCGAGGCTCTGAAAATACAGCCCGACTATGAAGTAGGCGAAGAAGCTTATGAAGAAATTACCATCGAGAGCTTTGGCCGCCGTTCGGTATTGGCGGCTAGCCAAACACTGAAATCGCGGGTGATGGAACTCGAAAAGGATGAAGTATACAAAAAGTATAAAGATAGGGTAGGCGAAATCATCACCGCAGAAGTATATCAGGTATGGAAAAAGGAAATCCTGTGCCTTGACGATGAGGGGAACGAACTGCTGATGCCCAAGAGCGAACAAATCAAAACCGACTACTACAAAAAGGGCGATACCCTACGTGCCGTAGTGAAGAAGGTAGAGATGAAAAACAACAACCCTATCGTTATCCTTAGCCGCACCGATACTGCCTTCTTGGCAAAACTGTTGGAGTTGGAAGTACCTGAGATATTCGATGGCCTTATCGTTATTAAGAAAATTGTTCGCGAGCCTGGAGAAAAAGCCAAAGTGGCGGTGGAAAGCTATGACGACCGTATAGACCCGGTAGGTGCTTGTGTGGGGATGAAAGGCAGCCGTATACACGGTATCGTGCGCGAATTGAAGAACGAGAACATCGATATTATCAATTATACCAATAATTTAAGCCTGTTGATTCAGCGTTCATTGGCACCGGCAAAAATTACCTCGGTAGAGATTGACGAGGCGAAAAAGGCGGTATCCGTATATTTGAAGCCCGACCAAGTGTCACTGGCTATAGGCCGTGGTGGCTTAAACATCAAATTGGCGAGCCGCTTGATTGGCTATGAAATTGATGTATATCGCGATACGGATGAAGTGGAAGATTACGATATTGACTTGGATGAATTTGCGGATGAAATCGATGGCTGGATTATTGACCAGTTGAAGGCCATTGGTTGCGATACAGCGCGCAGTGTGCTCGAGTTAAATAAGGAAGAGCTTGCCCGCCGCGCCGACCTTGAGGAGGAGACCATCAATGAGGTGGTGCGTATCCTGAGGGCCGAATTTGAGAACAACTAAAAAAGAAAAGCAGAGGCGATTACATGTCGGAAGATATTAAACTATTAAGATTACCAGTTGTAGCTAAGGAGTTCAATGTGAGCGTGAATACGATCATTGACCACCTGAAGGACAAAGGATTCAACGGCATCAACCCCGCCACGAAAGTGACGCCTGAGATGTACGATGTACTCCGCGTGGCTTTTCAAAAGGACGCGGAAATTAAGTCGAAGGCAGAACAAATCAGCCTAAGCAAAGGCAATAGGGAAGACGTGGTGATAGATACGAAGAAACCTGCTGCCCGTAGGGAAGAGGAAGAGGAAATCATCAATATCAAAACGACGAGCGTAAGTAGGCCTGTAGTTGAAAAACCTGCCGAGCGCCCACCTGTAAAAAAAGAAGAACCAGCACCGGCACCGGCTCCAGCACCTACACCGGAACCTGTAGCAGAAGTACCTCAAGCCAAGGCAGAAACAACTGCACCGAAATTGGAAGGTCCGAAGGTGATGGGCAAAATCGATTTAAGCCCTAAACCAAAACCTGCGCCCTCTAAGCCCGAAACAAAAGAGGAAAAAGTTGCCCCTAAAGAAACTGCTACTGCACCAGCAGCCCCACCCAAGGAAGAGCCTAAGCCGGTAGTTGAAGAGAAAACCGAAACCACCCAACCACCAGTTGCTGCGGAAGAAGAATTTTTCCGAAGGACGGAAAAACAAACTTTATCAGGACCTAAGTTGGTGGGCCGTATAGAACTACCGGTAAAGCAGGACAAACCCGCTGCCAAGCCCGAAGAAGATGCAGGAGGTGCTGGCGGGGAACGCAGGAAGCGCAAACGACTAGTGCGCCCTGAGCGTATTACGTTGAAGGATCAGCCTGACCAACAACGCCCCCAAGGTGGCGGACAAGGCGGTGGCTTTAATAGGCCAGGCGGTGGCGGTGGACCACGTGGAGGCGGCGGACATAATCGCCCAGGTCAGCGCCCACCCGTTACAGAACAGAAGACCGAGGTAACTGAAAAAGAAATACAGGAAAAGATTAAAAATACCCTGGCGAAGCTTGGCGGTGGCGGAGGGTCGAAAGGAAAAGCCAAGGCCAAACTCAAACGCCAGCGTAGGGAAGATATGGCCGCAGCCGAAGAGGCCGCGGAAGGAGGAGGCAACATACTACAGGTAACGGAATTTGTATCAGTAAGCGAGTTGGCAAGCTTAATGAATGTTTCACCTACCGAGGTAATCAGCAAGTGTATGCAATTGGGCATCATCGTGTCCATCAATCAACGCTTGGATGCTGAGGTGATAGAGTTGGTAGCATCGGAGTTTGACTATGAAGTGCAGTTCCAAAACGTAAGCGAAGACGAAGAGGAACTGAAAGACGACGATGACAATCCGGAAGATTTGGTGGAACGTGCCCCCATTGTTACGGTTATGGGCCACGTTGACCATGGTAAAACATCCTTGCTTGACCATATCCGTAGTGCCAACGTAGCTGCCAAAGAGGCTGGGGGTATTACCCAGCACATTGGAGCATATGAGGTAACTACCGATGATGGGCGTAAAGTAGTATTCTTGGATACGCCTGGTCACGAAGCGTTTACTGCCATGCGCGCACGCGGTGCCAAAGTAACCGACGTGGCGGTGATTGTAATTGCTGCTGACGATCAAGTGATGCCCCAAACCCGTGAGGCTATCAGCCATGCGCAAGCTGCTGGTGTGCCCATGATATTCGCCATCAACAAAATAGATAAGGACGGTGCCAACCCCGACAAGATTAGGGAACAATTGGCAAACATGAACCTATTGGTGGAAGAATGGGGCGGTAAATTCCAAAGTCAGGAGATTTCAGCCAAGAAAGGTACCAATATCGATAAGCTGTTGGATAAAATATTGCTGGAAGCAGAATTGCTGGAGCTAAAAGCCAATCCGGATAAGCCAGCTAGGGGAACCGTGCTGGAAGCTTCCTTGGATAAAGGTCGCGGCTTCGTCGCCACGGTACTGGTAAGCGGGGGTACATTACGCAATGGCGACATTATGGTAGCTGGTGTCAACTATGGCAAAATAAAGGCCATGTTCAACGAAAAAGGGCAAAAAGTGAAAGAGGCTGGCCCTGCCACTGCCGTATTGATACTGGGACTTGACGGTGCTCCACAGGCCGGTGAAATATTCAAAGTGTATGAAAGCGACAGCGATGCCAAACAAGTGGCCAATAAACGCCAGCAAATTTTGCGCGAGCAGGGTCTTCGTACCAAGAAACATATTACTCTGGATGAAATTGGCCGCCGATTGGCTTTGGGTACCTTCAAAGAACTGAATGTAATCATCAAAGGTGACTTCGATGGTTCCGTAGAGGCATTGAAAGACTCCTTGCTGAAGCTTTCAACTCCTGAAGTACAGGTAGGCGTGGTGCATAGTGGTGTTGGCCAAATCACCGAATCGGACGTGTTGCTTGCCTCTGCTTCCGATGCAGTAATTATAGGTTTCCAAGTGCGCCCATCAGTCAATGCCCGCAAACTGGCCGAAAAAGAGAACATCGAGATACGCATGTACTCCATCATTTACGATGCCATTGACGAGGTGAAGACCGCCATGGAAGGTTTGTTGGAGCCGAAGATAGAAGAAACCATTACCGGTTATGCCGAGGTGCGCGAGGTGTTCAAGATAACCAAAGTGGGCACCATTGCGGGCTGTGTAGTTACGGAAGGCCGCGTATTGCGTACCTGCAAGCTTCGTGTGATACGTGAAGGCATTGTGGTGCACAGCGGCGAAATGGCCAGCCTGAAACGCTTCAAAGACGACGTGAAGGACGTTATTATGGGCCAAGACTGCGGTATCAGCATCAAAAACTACAACGACATACAAGTAGGCGATACCCTAGAAGCTTACACTGAAAAAGAAGTGAAGCGGAAGCTGTAAACTATTAGTGAGTAGCGAGTAGTTTGGCTTTACAATATTGATAAAGGGTAGCTCCATTATTATGCCAGGCAATAAGTATTTTTGTCCGTGCAAATAGGGCAATGGATTATTACTACCGCATATTGGGCTTACAACCGGGGGCAAAGGAAGAAGATATCAAGAAGGCTTACCGACGGCTGGTGCTGAAGTACCATCCAGATAGGAATGGAAACAATCCGAAAGCTGTGGAGCGCTTTAGGGAAGTACAAAAAGCCTATGAAGTATTAACCAGCCAACCAACTTACCAATATAAGCCCAGGGGTTCCTCCGCAAGGCGGGATTCGCAATACGAATATCGCCACCAACATACTGAATACAAGCAAAACATCAATTGGGAAGCTTATTACCAAGCGAAGGCTGATGAGGCAAGGGCAAAAAAGGCAGAAAGCAATCGAACATGGTACTCTTCATTGTTTGTTGTTGCTATTCTCATGTCATTGCGGATTTTACTGCAAGATAGTTGTAACAATAATCCGAATGAGGCACAGTACCAGCAATACTATGAATTATTTAAAGCAGATACGCTGAATACTGATTCAATAATCTTGCATTACACCAAAGATACCATGCGATAAGATTAGCTAATTCAAAGCACCGCTATTGACAATGCGGATTTTGGCATACTTGAGCATGATGCGTTTCTCGCCCATTCCCTCGAAAGAAAGGGTAGCTATACGGTTATCTTTGGCCCCCTCAATGCTAATGATTTTACCCATGCCGAATTTCTGGTGCTCGATTTCCATGCCAGCCTGCAATAAAGAAGGGTCATCGGCCTTAAAGCCCGGGCTGGGCACATAATCGCTTACGACTGTACGCTGTGATGGGCGGGGCGTAAATGTTTTGGAAAATTCCTCCCGCATGAAAGGCTTTTCTACAAAATTATTGGCCTTGCTTCGGTGTCCTAAAAACTCAATATTGGCAGGATTCAGTTCGTCAATAAAGCGGCTGGGTTCGCAGTAGGTTAGTTGGCCGAAACGGTAGCGCTGCAGGGCATAGCTGATGGTTAGGTGTCCTTTTGCACGGGTAACGGCCACATAAAATAAACGGCGTTCTTCTTCCAAATCTTCCCTGGAATTAACGGACATCATGCTTGGAAAGAGGCCTTCTTCCAAGCCTACGGCATACACGCACTGAAACTCCAATCCCTTGGCCGCATGTATGGTCATTAGCTTCACCTGGTCCACCTCGCCCTTATTGTCGTCCTGGTCGGTCAGCAACATAATATCTTGCAGGTATGCCCCCAAGCTTAGGTCAATCGTATTCTCGCCTTCAGCTACCTCGTCGCGCTCTGAAAACTCTTTAATACCATTCAATAATTCCTGCAAGTTTTCATAGCGGCTAATGCCTTCCACCGTTTTGTCATCATACAATTCCTTCAAAAGCCTTGATGAGCGGGCGATATGCGAGGCCAAATCAAAAGCTTTGTGCGTGGTCAGCATGGTAGCAAAGCTTTTGATCATTTGCACAAAATCAATAATCAAATGCTGCGTACGGGTCTGTATGCTAGGGTAAAACTCAATGGTTTCCAATATGTTCCATAACCGCTTACCCTGCTGTGAGGCTATTACAGTGGCCTTCTCAATGGTACTGTCGCCAATGCCCCTACCCGGATAATTGATGATACGCCTTAGCGCCTCTTCATCATAATGGTTCACGGTCAGCTTCAGGTAAGCCAACATATCTTTGATTTCTTTCCGCTGATAGAAGGAAAGACCGCCATACACTTTGTAGGCAATGTTGTTCCTACGCAAGGCTTCCTCAAAAGACCTCGATTGGGCATTAGTGCGGTACAGTATCGCAAAATCATCGTTGCGGTAGTGCTCGCGCATCTTGTATTCAAATATGCTATCGGCCACTATCCTACCCTCGTCATTGTCGCTTAGGGCCTTTACCACCTTTATCTTTTCACCATCGCCATTACTGGTCCATATCTTCTTGGGCAGCTGCAACTTGTTTTTGGTAATGATTTCATTGGCAGCGTTCACTATATGGTTGGTACTTCTATAGTTCTGCTCCAATTTGAACACCCGCATATCGGGATAATCTTTTTGGAAGTTGAGAATATTCTGTATATCAGCCCCACGGAAGGAATAGATGCTTTGCGCATCATCGCCTACCACGCAAATGTTTTCATGTACCGCCGCCAATTTTTTGGTAATCAGGTATTGGGCGAAATTGGTGTCCTGATACTCATCCACTAAAATATACTGGAACTTATGCTGGTACTTATGCAGTACCTCCGGGTGTGTGGCCAATAACTCGTACATTTTGAACAAAAGGTCGTCAAAGTCCATGGCACCACTTTGGAAGCAACGCTTGGCATACATTTCATACAGCAGGCCCAGCTTCGGACGGCCACTCTGGGCATCGTCGCTCATAATATTCACGTCCTTTTGGTAGGCAGCCGGGCTGATAAGGTTGTTCTTGGCATTACTGATGCGGTTGAACACCACATTGGGCTTATAGAGCTTATCGTTCAGTTCCAATTCTTTTACCAGTTGCCTGATAACGCTTTTGCTATCGTCGGTATCGTAAATGGTAAAGTTGCTGGGGTATCCAATCTTGTCATGTTCCACCCTTAAGATACGGGCGAATATGGAGTGGAAGGTCCCCATCCAAATATTCTTCGCCTCCCCACCAATGATTTTGTGTATCCGCTCACGCATTTCCTTGGCGGCCTTATTAGTAAAGGTCAAAGCCAAAATACTGAATGCGTCTACCCCCCTACGGATAGGTTCACCCAACTCGTCCAAAATCAACTCCCCATCCTCGGTTACCTTTGGCAAACCACCCTTTTCTATCAGGTAAGCGATTCGATAGGTCAATACCCTGGTTTTACCCGAACCCGGCCCGGCAATGACCATAACAGGTCCTTCCGTATGCATCACCGCAGCCCGTTGGGCATCATTCAGCTCGTCCAAATAATTCATGTAGGTAAAAATAGCGGTTTCGGCACTTTCAATAAAGGCCAAAACCTTACTGTTGAAAACTTAGCAACAATGTGGTAAAGGAACTTGTTCCTCTTTATCCTAATCCCCTAAAGGATTACGTCCTCCAGTTTCAAGGCAGCCTTTTCCTTCTTCTTGACGAAAGTATCAGGGTTCAAGATGGTTTTAAAGGCATTGAACCTTTGGAACTTCAACTTCACCACTTTTTTCAAGGTAGGGTCGGTCAATTTCTGGTAGGCAGCGGAAACTTTGTAAACATTATCGGCAATAGTACCTTGCACTGATTTATAGTAAGCGTTGAAATTAGCTTGATCCTGCGCGTTGGGCACTTTCTTACCTAATACGGCATTTGAATCCATCCCCACAAATGGTTCCGTTTTCTTAATCTCTTCAAGGTCATTATAAATTTGCGGCAATGTTTCCAAGGTTTTCAAGTTGGCTTTTATAGCGTTGGCCATTGCCATGTCTTCTGCTTTAGTGAAGTGGTCTATAGCACCGGCAAAATCAAACTTGTACAAGGCATCGTATGATTGGGCCTTTTCCATATTCTTGGTGTCGGCCATTTTTTCATAATACATTGATGCCAATTGGTAGTTACCGCCATCAAAAGCCGCAGATGCCAGCTTGTCAAGGCCACCACTGTTTTTAGTGCTTACATAGTAATCGGCTATTTTATTGTATTGGGCGTTGGCAGCATCTTCTTGGCCCATTTCAAAAAGGCGGTCAGCATATTTTTTGATGCCATCCATGTGGTGCCCTTTATCGTAAGCGGTATAAGCCTTTTCATAAAAAGCTACGTCCTTTTCGCCCAAGCCCCAATAAATATCACCAGCTTTCTTGGTGCCTTCGGGGCTACCGGTCTTTTCATAGGCTTCTGCGGCCTTTGCATAATATTCAGGTCCTTTCGAATAGTAGTTGTCTCCTATTTCTGTCAACTTTTCGGTCACCTGGCCCTGCTCGTAGTAGCTAAATGCCAATGAATCGTACTCAGGCCCTTTGGCGCTGTAATAATCGCCAACCGTTTTGTAGCCGTCTTTTGATGCCCCGCCTTTAACGTAAGCATCCAATGCTTTCTTTATCAGTTTACTTTCATTCTTGGCATCTTCGGAAGCATTTTCCATATACTCCTCTGCAATACGAATTTGCCCCTGCTTTTTTACAGCAGTACCGCCTCGGGTGTAATAGGTTGTTGCACCATTATAGTCCCTTGCATCTACTAAGGCATCGCCTATAGTAGTGTACATTTCTTCTTTGGTCTTTCCCACCTTAGTGTAAAGCTCAATAGCCTTTTTCAGCAATTCGTTTTTCTCGGTTCCAGTAAGGGTAACCGCTTTTTTCAGATACTCATCTGCTTTTGCCAAGTCCTTGTCTTGGGCAAATAGCACCGATGGTATAAAAAACAAGGAAAAAAGTAAGGTATGAAAGCTGTATTTGGATAGCTGTAGGTACATATGGTGATTGTTGAGTGAACAGATAACGTACTAATATAGAAATTTTCTAGGCATGCCCGAAAAATGTAAAATAAGATTTTTTAAAAAACGTTAATAAGCCCCTGTTTGGTGTAGGTGGGAAATGACGAATCAAGCAATAATTTCTTCATCGCACAAGTTATCCTGTTACAATTCGCATAAGTAGTTTCCTGTGCCTGAATAGTTTACCACCAAATTCCGACAACATGATACGCATACTGATGATAGCCCTGATGGCAATGGGCTTTAGCAAAGATTCCGATGCTCCTAAGCCGCTTTCGCAGATTTGCCCTATTAAATGGAAAGCGCATATTGGCAACACTACACTCCGCACCAATATGGTAGTGGATGGGGGCAGATTATATATAGGGTCGAACGGGGAACATTATAAGGATTACGCCTTGGATAATGGCAATGGGCTGAAGGCCATTGACCTAAGGACCGGCAAAATATTGCAGACCTATGGTGCTGAAATATTGGGCGATATGGACGTAAATGGGGTGGCTATACTAGGTGACAGTATTTTCTTTGGCAACGACAATGAAGAGGTAATGTGCTACCACAAATCAGGTGCATTACTTTGGCGCATACCCGCATCAGGCGACGTGGAAACCAAGCCCATATTGGTAAACATAGACAGCGACGGCGCAATGGACCTGATATATGCCACCGAGAGTGGCGAGATTGCAGCTATAGATACTAGGGACGGAAAGAAAAAATGGAGTTTCAAAATCAAGGATTTCAGCGGTTGGACAAAAACAGATAACCGCTATTTGTTTAAAGTTGGGGCATGGTTTAGCAACGGCAATGGATTTATGGCAGCACCAGCAGTGGCCGACCTGAACAAGGATAAGGTAGCTGACTTTGTGTATATGGCCCGTGACGGCAATGCCTACGCCCTGAATGGAAAGAACGGAACCCTGCTTTGGAAACTAGCTACGGGGGTTACTTTCAATTCATTTACCCCGCTACTTGAGAACAATGATGGCCACGCTATGTATATGCCTTATGTGTTGGAAGATCAAAAAGGCTGGCATCAATACCTGATTAAGGTAAATTCGAATGGCAAGATTGTAAGCAAGCTGGAATGTGCCAATTTGAACTATCATGGAGGTCTCACCCAAATTGGCCAAAGGATAATATCTCCCTCGTACGACACGATAGTGGCATTTGAAGGCGGAAAGGTCATAAAAATGCCTTATGGGCTGAAGCCGCAAAAGCAATACTATTGGGAAGAAGATATTACCGCCCAGGTACAGTATTTCGACCTGATGAAACTTGGCCATCCTCAATACATTGTGTTAAGGCAAAATGGCCTAGTAGAGGTAATGGACGATGCATCGCTGGTACCCCTTCGCAAATATTCCCTGCCAAACGGGACTGAAACTACCCCATTGATAACAGATGCTGACAACGATGGAAAGTTGGAGATGCTGGTGAGTTGTTATGATGGGTATCTCTATTGCTTTTCGCTGGGCATACCAAGCAAGCAGTACTATTCTAGCCGATAACCATTTAAATATATCCGACATGATGAACAACAGAAAACTAGCCTTGGGAGGTGCTATATTTGCCTTTCTGGCACTTACCACCTTTTGGTACTTTAAAGTATGGTATTATTCCAAAGGTATCCACCCTGTTGGCGAAGGGGTACCATTTAAGGAAATAACGATTAATGCCGAGAAAGGGGGCACCTACCATCACACTACCGGTACTGATATTACCATTCCACCGAACGCCTTTGTTAATAGGCAGGGTGAAACGATAACAGGCACTGTAACAATCGCTTATCGGGAGTTTCATAATGCTTATGATTTAGCCATGAGTGGCATACCCATGGGCGATATAGCAAAAGGCGCCCTACAATCAGCCAGCATGATGGAAATAAATGCCAACCAGGATGGTAACGAGCTCTTATTAGCTGATGGGAAAAATATAGGGGTACAGTTGGCCAGTTTCAAAAATTTGGAGGGATATGACCTTTTCCGCTTGAATGAAAATTTTGAATGGGACTTGAAAGGAAAGCCATCAGTAGTGCAGAATGATATGAAACTAGATAGTTGTGCAAAGCTAAAACCGCTGCCCATTGCCCCTATGGACCCACGTGAAGGGGAGGGAGACATAGTAGTAGAAACGGAAGCCGATTATCAAGCCCTGCCCCAGTACCAGCCCTTGCACCGTTTGCGCTGGAAAGCCATTGAGCTTGATAAAATAAAAGACGGTTGGGTGTTTAGAATGGAATGGGATAAAATAAAGGTGAACAAATCGGTAGATGGGGAGTACGTCTTACAAATGAGCGCGAACAAACAGTTGTACAATGGTACTGTGTTTAAGAAATCCTACAGTATGAAAGTATTACCTATACTTACAGGGAAAGATTTGGAGCTTGCCATGAAGGAATTTGAAGTGCAATTGGCGACTTATGAAACGAATCTGAAACTGGCTCTGGTAGAGGAACAACGTTTGGCGCAAGAGGCGGATATCAAAGCAAGTTTCGCCATTAACGAAATGGGTGTCTGGAACTGTGATAAAATTGTTGACCCTAGTCTATTTGTAGAGGTAGAGGCGCAGTTCCTATTTTCGGAGCCAGTGAATCCATTCTTTAACAAAATTGCGGTGTATGTAATAGACCATGACAGGAATACAGTGCAGCAATACCATCCTTTATGGCAAAAAGAAATATACTTAGTGCCTAATAGTAATACCAGCATTATGGCAGTTTTGCCCAACAGAAGGATAGCCTTAATGAGTGCTGCCGAATTCAAACAGTTGGCTTTCAATAAAACAAAACCGGGAATACAGCGCCTAGAATTGCCGCTTCAGGTATATCCATCCGAAACGGTTACTGGGAATATGGTCTCCATGAGGTGATAGTGGTTATACATTTAGTAACACTATGAGAGCATAAGTTGGCATACCTTTGGAAGGAATACCGGCGAGGTATATCGACTTGTGCTTATGAGATTCCACTCCCTATTTATCTTTCTATTACTGCTTACTGTGGCTTCCTGTAACAAAGGGGGCAAGAAATATGTGCTCAACGGCCGTTTGAACCAATATGTATCGCAAGAAATAGCCGATATACTTGAACAACCCCAAGCAAAAGCAAACAGCCCATTAAGCGAAATGGATAGTTCATGGGTTGCTGTCCTGCAAAGTTTTTATGGCCAGCGCGATTATGAACCAGCATGGATACGCAAGCGCAGGCTTACCAAACAAGGGGATGAATTAATGGAATTGCTTCATAACAGCAGGAGTTATGGAATTGACACAGGTTGGTATTCCATCGCGACATTAGAGACCTATTTCAAGAAAAATGATCGCATTATGGCCGATACATTATTGGCACAAGCTGATGTATTGCTCAGTTATTCTTACCTGCTAATGGCCAACCATTTACATAAAGGGATAATTGATAAAGAAGGCAAACCTATCAATAGCAACCAGTTGGGTGAAATCGACATGGCCAAGCACCTGCACACCGCCATCGATAAAGGGAGGGTTCGGGAAAGCTTATTGCAACTGCAGCCCAAAAATATAGGATACCGGCATCTTCAAAAAGCCCTGGAGGAGTTCTTAAAAGAACACGCATTAAGTGTAGACACCCTCAACATCCCGAATGCGGATAGTTTTCCGGCCAAGGCACAAGCGAAAGCAGTGGAACAATTGATAAGGCGAAAATATCTATCGCCCAAGAAAACCAATGACAATAAAGCATATATCGCCGCATTAAAAAAGTTTCAGGAGCTGAACGGCATTGAACCCACCGGTAAGTTGGACAGCACTACCCGTGAATCATTGAGCACTTCCAATTACGATTTATTTTTACAAGCTGCGCTCAATTTGCAACGTTGGCGTTGGGAGCAGACCTTTGATACGGAATATGTGTATATCAATATTCCCTCCTTTACTCTACAGGTATTGAATAATGAGAAACTGGTTCGCGAACACAATGTGGTGGTAGGCAAGGCCAGCAGCCCAACACCAGAGTTGAGCAGCAGCATCACCTATTTTATTGTAAACCCTTTTTGGAGCGTACCTAGAAGTATTGCTACGGAAGAATTGTTGCCCAAGATTAAGGCAAACACCGGCTACCTAGCGTCAAAACACTATCGGCTTTTAGATAACAAGGGAAATGAAATTGACCCGAAATCCGTCAATTGGAACAATGTGAACAGTCGAAATTTTAACTACATTATCCGTCGCGACCCAGGAACATTCAATGATTTGGGGCAAATCAAATTTATGTTCCCCAATCGGTATAGTGTATACTTACATGACACCCCTAGTAAGAACTTGTTTGTAAACGACGTTCGAGGCTACAGTCATGGTTGTGTTCGCTTGCAAAACCCCGTAGATTTTGGATTCTTTCTGCAAGAAAGGGACGGATGCGAAACCGATTGTGAAGATTTGCAAGCATTGATTGATGAAATGCAGCAAAAAACGATAGTACTTAAAAAGCCACTTACCATCTATATTAGATATTACACCGCTGCTGGCGACGAAGACGGGCACATCCATTTTTACCCTGATATATACGGAAAAGATAAGGCTTTAGAACACTTATTGGCGAAACAGCCTAAAGCGACCGGGCTATATACTGGTCGATAAACTGTGTGGCATTGGCATACTTCGATTGCTTAAGATAAGCCGCATCAGGATAATAGATAAACAAGCAAGAGCCACCTTTTATCAAATCTACCAATTGCGAATAGCCCTCGGCTGGCAATGCAGGACAGCCAAAACTACGCCCCAGTCTGTTGTTCACATCGATAAATGATTGTGAAACATAGTCAGCGGAATGGATTACTACAGCACGGTTTCGGGCATTGGAATTGGTGCTTTCCAATCCATCCAAACGGATGGAGAGACCATGGTTGCCATGGTAAGTTTCGTTGGCAATATAAAACCCTAGACTTGACATATTGGAACCTACACCATTAGAAAATTGGGTAGCATATTCTTCTCCGGAACCGCGGCCATGGGCCACCCAGCTTTTTCTAATCAGTTTATTGGCTATCATGTCAATAACATATAGCCGCTTGCTATTGGATGATTGGCTGAAATCGGCAATGGTGAGCACCTCACGGTTCTTAAGCTTACCCTCGCCTAGCATTTGGTAATAACCTTTCAATGCCGTCTGGAAAATATGAAATCCAAGACTAGGCTCATTAATCAATCCATACAGATATTGAGCATGTTGACCAAAGAAAGTTGTTGATTTTTCGGTTTCCCAACGTGGTCCATTATAAGCTTTGTAAGGCAATACTGAGCATAACAATGCCAGGGTAGCTATTAGATATTTCATACTTAAGCAAGATTGGCTAGTAGATTTGTTGCATCTATCAGAATAACTTAACCTATTATGGAAGGGATACGTGATGAATGCAAATGGGTTTCGGAAAGTTCCGAAACAATTTCCAAACTATCTTCGGGGCAGGTGGTTTACCACTGCCCAGTAAAGGCCCATAGTGGAAACCACTTCTTCAAACTGCTTGATATCCACTGGCTTCACGATATACGAATTAGCGCCATAGCCATAGCTTTCAATTACGTCTTTTATCTCTTTACTAGAAGTAAGCATCACTATGGGAATATGCTTCTTCGTTTTATCCTCCTTCAATTGCCTTAACACTTCCAAGCCATCTACTTTTGGCATTTTCAGGTCTAGAATAATCATGGCCGGATCGTGGGCGGGCTTTCCATCATAGTCTCCATGACCATATAGGTAGTCCAGCAACAATTGACCATTCTCGAAATGCAATATTTCATTAGATAAGGGGATGTTTCTCAAGGTCTGGATGGTCAATTCAGCATCCAGCAAATCATCTTCAGCAAGTAGTATCCGACTAAGCGACATTTTGCGGTTCATTTGAAATAGTAAAATAGAATGTTGCCCCTTCTGATAATTTACTTTCGGCCCAGATACTTCCACCGTGCCGCTCTACTATTTTTCTTGCGCAGGCTAAACCTATACCGGTGCCTGCGAACTCAGAAACATTGTGCAGGCGCTGAAACACGCCAAACAATTTATGGATGTATCTATCATCAAACCCTACCCCATAGTCTTTTACTGAAAATAGGGTGTGCTTATCGGTTTGTTCACAACCAATCAATATTATAATTTCTTCTTTTTTACTGGAATATTTGAGGGCATTGGAAATTAAATTTGAAAAAACTTGGTTCAACAACATTTCATCGGCATATACTACCGGCAATTCATCGCTATTAAAAGAGATTTCCTTGTCAGGGTAATCTAATTTTAACTCTTCGAATATTCTATGCACCATTCTGCCTGTATCTATCCATCTAAAGGTTAGAGGCTGGTTTTCCAAGCGGGAAAATTGCAAGAGCCCATCAATAAGCCTGCTCATTTTTTCCACGGAATTACCCATATTCCGTAAATAGGTGGCTTCCTGCTCATCTAACCTTTCACCTAATGCTGTTTGCAGTCTGGAGCCATATACATTCAAATGTCTTAAAGGAGCCTGTAAATCATGGGAAATGAAGTACACAAAATCCTTTAAGCTGGCATTTTTCTGCTCTAATTCTTGTGTCCTATCTGCCACCATTTGCTCTAGTTGCTTGTTCATTTCCTCCAAGTGCAGTTCAGCTTCTTTTCTTGAAGTAATGTCGCTCCGTATGGATAGGTACTGATAGGGTTTATGTTGCTCATCAAGAAAAGGAACGATATAGGTATCTACCCAATAATATTGGCCCAACTTGCTTTTATTCCTAATATCGCCCCGCCATATTTTACCCTTACTAATAGTTGCCCACATTGCGCGGAAAAATTCAGGCGGGTGGTAGCCTGAATTGACCACATTGTGGCTCTTACCAATGAGGTCCTTCAGCTCATAACCGCTGATAGCCGAAAAATTGGCATTGGCAAAGGTGATAATCCCCTTTTTATCTGTTATCGAAACAATGGTAGATTGGGTCAATGCATACTTAAAATCGTTCAGGTTTTTTGCCAAATCCTTTATCAGCTTTTTGGCTTCCACCCTATAGGTAATATCAGTAGCTATACTTTGTAGGCGCAATGGCTTTCCATTGTCATCTACCACTATTTTGCGCCTATCCGATATCCACTTGGTTCCATTTTTATGGCCTATGCGATACTCTATTTCCAATAAACCTCCATTTAATAGCCAATTATCATAGGTGCTCCTTATCATTTCCCTGTCATCATCATGCACAAATGCTATCCAAGCGTCTCTTTCTTTGCAAAATTCTTCCATTGAACAACCATAGGTAGCCAATGTGCTGGGGCTTACATACAAATATTGCTCTCTTTCACAATCATATAGACTCAAACTATCAACCGAAGAGGTCAATAAATCTTCAATGGAATGAACACTGGCCACGTCTACGCTCAAAGGAAAAGATTATACAATTTAAAATATGATAAGCAACAAATGCAAACGCGTGGTAAAATTAAGAAAATTCAACAAACCTTGTTAAAAGCTCTTAGCATTTTTATTGGGCAATGGCAATAGTAGCAATACTTACAGCTACGTTGCTGGCTTTTAAGAGTTCCATGGAGCATGCCTCTAAGGTAGCACCAGTAGTTACTACATCATCTACCAACAAAATATGCTTGTTGGCAATATTGTGGGGTGCCCTACATTCAAATATGTTCTGTACGTTACCGAAGCGGTCGATTCTATTTTTCCCTGTCTGGGATTCGTTGTACATTACTCTACTTAAAACATCGGGAGCAAAAGGTATGTTGGTTGCCATACTGATTCCCTCGGCAAATAGGTCACATTGATTGTATCCTCTCTTTGAAAGCCGCTTTTTATGCAGTGGTACCGGCACAATTAAATCAATTTGCTTAAAATGGGGCGAATTTTTGATATCCTGACCAAGTATTTGCCCTAAACGTATACCAACCTCTTGCTTACCATTATACTTTAGCTCGTGAATCAGATTCTGTACACTAGCTCCCTTTTCAAAATAGTATAAGGCTGTCGCATGCACTATCGGCACCCTACCCCAAAACCGACGCTCCATTTCATTATCAGCTTGAACGTGGAAATTGGTTTTGGGCAACTGGTATTCGCAAATGGTACAAATCACATTTTCCGCACGGCCAAGGTGGTTGCCACAGGCACTGCAAAGATTGGGAAACAACAAATTGACAAAAGCGGACCAATGCTCTTTAAAGATGTCCGCCCAATGGGGCTTTGTTTGGCTATCAATAATCGGCATGCTACTTTTCTATCGCAAGGGGAGTTTCGCCATCAATTAAAATATCACCTTTCTTCACCAGTACCTCCGCATTTTCAGGCAGCAATACCGCTACCTGGCTACCCAGCTTCATCAAGCCAATTACCTTACCCTGTTCCACAGGTGTATTGGGCTGCCCTTGTATGTAATCTACTATTCTTCGCGCAGCAAAACCAGCTATTTGCACCACTTTGTAAATGGAGCCCTTTTGCGTTTTGAATAGATACTGATTGTGCTCGTTCTCAAAACGCAGGCCATATTGATTCTCGTGCTTTAGGGCATTTTTGAACGCTCCTTTCTTATAGGTACTGCCTAGGTAAGTGCCTTTAATAGGAGCCCTTTGAAAGTGTACGTTGGCTAGGTTAAGTGTTATTGCCACCAACGTACCCGATTGGCCCACATCTTCAGCCAGTACTTTGATGGCTCCCCAGTTGCCTTTGGTAATTACCAAACTATCGGCATTCCAATGGGTTACGCTGGCTACCCGTCCGTTTGCTGGACTCACAAAAAGATTGGCCTGATGGGGAATGTTGCGCGCGGGCAGGCGTAAAAAGTAAAACTGATAGTAAGCCAACCCACCTATGAGCAGTACGCAAAGCAATACCACTATGCCTAGAATAATTTTTCTTACCATCCCCATGCTATACGATTTAAAACTTGAAGATAGCAAAAAAGAAAAGGCACGGCTGCTCACCGTGCCTTTAAAGTATTATATCGTACTGATTATTGTACCTTCACTATTTGCTTACGGTACTGTTGGCCTGCATTTTCCATAGTAAGCACATAGGTGCCCTGTGGTAATTTGGCCAGATTGATTTTAGTGTAATTTACCCCGGCTTGGGCTGGAGTCAGTTTATCGTCAAATACCTTTTTACCGGCCAAATCAAATACTTTAATATTAGTGCTGCTTGCCTGCTCCACATAATACTGCAGTGTAAGGGTCTCATTAAACGGGTTAGGGTACGCACCGATAATGATGACATTGTTCGGCTGCTCAATGCCTACTCCCAGTGAGCCCGGGCCCTGTGGGGCAAATGGAGCATTGTCCGTCAATCCGGCTGCTGCAGCGGTAGATTGCGTCAAATGGTTTTCACCATCATTGGTATGCCATGAGGCATCATTGCTTACAGTAAATACCGTATCAGTAATGGTTGACACATAAAACCAGTCGGCCTGTGCTTTGTCTTCGTCCAAATCAAGAACCACGTAGCCCCTCTTTGCCAAGTCAGCGTACTTAATGTGCGGATTGTTCTGGTTGATCAACTGGAAAGAGATACCGCTTAGGCCACCAGCAGGGCCACTGCTAGAAGTGACACTCGTTACCACATATTCCACCCCTGCCGAATTGGCACCAGTAGCCGCAACATAATTGCTATCAGGCAAATCATTAGCCCATGAGGTGTGAATATCCCCTGTCATCACCACCATATTATCAATATTGTTTGCCTTCAGGTGATTGTAAATTTTCTGGCGCTCTGCTGGGTAACCATCCCATTGGTCAGGGTTGAGTGGTGTTCCGAAAGCACGCAAAGGGGCCATCATTACTTGGTTGGCCACTACTTTCCATTTGGCGGTATTGTCTGATAGTTGGGTTTTGAACCAATCCAATTGGTCAAGGCCCAACATGGTTCTGTTCGAATCCAGGTTAGTAGTACCGCCTTGTTCATCTCGGCCATACAAACGGCTATCAACTACAATGATATCTGCCAAATTACCATAACGGATTTTACGGAAAATCTTTCCGGCATTGGTGGAGTCTTGCAAACGTAGGGGCAACCATTCTTCATAGGCTTGCTCGGCATTTGACTTACGGTCATTCCAGTCGCCTTCCGAACCTGGGGTGTGGTTTTCGGCACCACCACTCCAAGAGTTATTGGCACTCTCATGGTCATCCCAAGTAACGATTAGTGGATATTGCTGGTGCAACAACCGCAAGTCTGGGTCAAGGCGGTAGTGCGAATAGCGGGTACGGTAGTCGTCCAATTGGATAATTTCGGTAGCCGGTTCTGCAAGGCGGCCAGGGATAGTTTGACTGGCAGCGTATTCGTAAATATAGTCGCCCAAATGGATAACGGCATCAATATCGTTGCGAGTAGCGATAGACTTATACACATTGAAGTAACCGCTCTCATAATCGGAACAGGAAACCACTGCAAAGCGCAGGTGACTTGCTCCACCGGAAGGCGCAGTTTTGGTACGGCCAATCATGGAAAAGCTGCCCTCCGCCTGGAACATATAATAATACCAAGTGGCCGGCTGCAGACCAGCAACATCTACCTTTACCGTATAGTCTTTAGTATCATCAGTGCTGACGGTACCTGAATCCACCACCTGGCTCATGTTAATGTCAGTAGCCATGTACCATTTCACGGAAATGGGTCCAGGGGTTTGCGTAGTAACCCTAGTCCAAATGACCACCCGATCACTTTGTGGGTCGCCTGATGCGACACCGTGGTAAAATGGGGCCAAAGAGGAATCAATGCTCAGCCTTTTAGTGCCAGCATATTCTTGGGCGAAAACTTGGAGATTGGAAGCGGTTAGTACTAAAATAATCAAGCAAGTAATTATGCGCATAAGGTTCTGTTTAAGTGCCTAAAATACTGCTTTTATCACAAAATGAGACTATCCTAAAAAAGTGGTAATATTTAGTTAATGTGCGAAAGACCCGGCCCAAACAGCTCAAATAATTGAGAAGGAGATTTGAGTTTAATATTAAAAGCAAAACCCGCCATTACAGCGGGTTTTTTTGTCGGGGCGACTGGATTCGAACCAGCGACCACACGCCCCCCAGACGTGTACTCTAAACCGGGCTGAGCTACGCCCCGAAATGGGTGGCAAATATACTAAACTTTCCAGTTTGATACCCGCTATTGTACAAAATAAAAATAGCCAGGAATGATGCCGCTAGCAAAGGTATCAATAGGTTGCAGCGTAGGTAGTTGGTAAACGTATACCTTGCCCCGCTGGTTGTAATCAATAGCATCGGCCGCATACAAGCGTCCTCCATCAGGAGACAAGCCCAACGTGTAAAACAACCTACCACTGGCATTGATTATAGGAACGGAAGGCAATACATTGTCAGCAATGTTGAGCGAATAAATATGCTGGTCGAAATAATACAAGCGTTGGCCGTCAGGAGCGATATTGAGGTCGGTAGGTGCTGCACCCATTGGAAAAGTTTGGCTCCATTCAACGGATTGCGTACTAGGGTCAATACGGCTTAAAGTTGGTGCGATGGACTGTAAGTTATCGCCCGCGCTTAATACCCATAGTTTTCCCAAGGTATCGCTCACCATGCTGCTGGGCGATTTGGGCACTGGCACCGAACCAATTTTCTGGTCGGTATTGGGGTCAATTATTTCTATTCGGCTGCTGTCATAGTTCACTACCCATGCTTTGCCATTGGCTAGGAGTATATCCTCAGTCCAACCTGAGCAAGCTATTTCGCCTACTTTGCTTTGGGTAGCTAAATCGAGTATATGGATTTTATCGGCATAGATATCGGTTACATAAGCTTTGCTGGAGGAAACCGGCAATAAATACCGTGGAGACAAAAGCCCAGTAATGGTAGCCACACTTTTGAAATCACTCAAATTGACCACTTCTATTTTGGAAGAATTGTTGACCACCAAATAGCCCTTGCCATTGATAACTGCCATGGACTGTGCCACGTCGCCCAATGGACGGTTGTTTACCGCTTCAAAAAGGTCTTGCCGAATTGCCGTTGAGTCAGGATGATACCAAGTGACGGATGCATTTCCATAAGTATAATTGCCCTCGTTGAGCACCAGCACCGAACCTGGTGAAACCAAAGCTGTTTCTGGGAGCGTATCTTGCTCCTTTCTACAGGATGCCAACCCTAGCAAACAACAGTATAATATGGTCCACTTCCATTTCATTGCTGCAAATCCTTTCCCCATGAAAAACGAATGCCTCCATAATAGGCCCTGCCTGGCATTGGCCGCCAAGCAATGTTTTGGTAAGATTCATTCCATAGGTTCTTCACGTTGACAAATATATCCAAACCCTTTAGGGCTTTTAGGAATTGTTTGCCTACGATGATTTCACCCGTGGTAAAAGCTTGCAATGATTCGCTGTTGTCGCTGGTAGTGTAACGTTTGCCTGTAAACTGATGATTGTAGCTCAGGTACCAGCCTTGGAAGGCCACCCTAATATAACCACTGGCTACATGGCGGGGGGTGTATATCAAATCGTTACCAATGGATAAATCATTGCCATTAGTGCTTTCCAGTACAGTTGCCTTTACGAATTGGTAATTGCTCCTGAACCACCAACGCCAATCAGCTTTTTGGCCATCGAACTGTAAGCTAGCTTCCAAACCCCTGCTTTTTACTTTTCTGATATTTTCTGGCGACCAATAGCCAAAATTGCCGGGCTGCCATAGTATCCAATTATCCACCAACAAATAAAATCCGGTGATATCTGCCGCTATTTTACCTGATTTCAACCATTTTGAAAAACCGATGCCTCCTTCCGTGCCCATGGATACTTCCTGTTTCAGGTCAGGATTGCCGCCCGCGGCCCAATAACGGTCATTCAATGTGGGGTAGCGGTAGTTGCGATGCCAATTGCCATGTATGGCAAGCGAGTGAGCCCTTTTATCGAGTAATTTTATATTGAGCCCAAAAGATGGCAGGAAGGGTGACAATTGGTTGTCAATCAACTCCTGTCGAAGATACAAAAGCAATTCAATAGGCTGTATCGGTATAAAAGTTGCTCCTGCAAACAACCCATTTATCAACTGGCGTTTCTTACCATTGGAATAATATCCGCTAAGGGCTACTTGATTTTGGTTATCGAACCTGGCACTGAATCTCCATTTCTTGAAAGGCAGGTCGTAGGTCAATATATTGCTCAGTGTATGGGTATAGCTTGCGGTATCCAGTTGTAGCAACGCATTACTGTACCGTATTTTATCAAACTTATAATTGCTTTTAGCCTGCAAAATGCTTAGCTGAAAGTGTTTTGTCCATTCGGCTGCCGCAAAGAGCAACACATCCTTTTGGCCTTCCATATTGTCGCTGCTAATCATGGTGGGGGGTATTTCCCTTTCGGCCCATGCTACCCAGCCAATCAATGAAAGCTCATTATTTTTGAAACGGCCATGCACTTCCTGCACCAAGCCATATTGCTGGAACGCTGCCCTTGTTTGTTTTTGCTGCGGTTCGCCGAAAAGGGCAACATTGCGAAAAGTAAAATCATTTTGTTGATGCACATACATAAGGCTGGTATTGCTTTGCCATTGCCTATTGCCGACCGTAATTTTGGCCGCACCGCGCCAGCTATGGAAGCTGCCCACTTCCTGAGTTACCAATACCGAGTGCTTTTTGCGCCAATCAGGTTTGGAAAAAAGCTGCACACCACCCCCTATGCCACCACTGCCGGTTTGCAAGCTGGAATTACCGTACTGTAATTCAACTCTATCAAACAAACCTGCTGGTAGGGTGGTTAAATCAATTGTGCCATTCATGGACGAATTAAGCACCATACCATTCCACAACAGGCGGGTATGATTGGCCCCCATACCCCGAAAACTGATGGTACTCAAACTGCCTACTCCATACGATTTCAAATAAATGGCCGATTCCGTAGCGAGCACTTGGTCGATGCCCTGTGTTTGCTTTTCGACCATGGTAATGCTGTCAACCTCTCTTACTTTAAAGCCTAGGGGTGCCAAGCTATTGGGCGTTGCAATAACAATGGCAGCATCCGTAATAACAATAACGGTGTCCTTTTGCCCTTGGCAATATAAGAATAGCGGAAGGGCTACCAACAGGCTGGTTATCCATTTCATGGTAAAACCACTAAAGGACATGTTTTTCCCCTTTCCAACCGTAAAAAGTAAAGTCCGGCGGATGGGAAACTGAATGCAAAGGGCTGCAATACCAACTCCCCTTCCCACAATATTCTTCCTGTAATGTCAGCTATCGACAGATGAGTCCCAACTGCTGCTTGGATATTTACATGGTTGCCCAATTGTACAGGATTAGGATATACATGAAGTACATCAATTATGGTAGGTTCAATGCCCACATTTCGTAAAGTAAGTGCTGCCATGGCATACCCATCACCATTGCCACCTGTATATGGGGCTTGTGCTTTAGCAGAGTAAACAAACATAAATGATATGACAACCAATAGTAACCTCATCGCACGCCCCTCCCACCGCCAGTACCCCTTCTGAGGCTGGGTTTTAAGTTAATGTAAAAGCGGTCGGATACCGCCAAATCACGAAAAGTAGGCAATATACCACTGTTCCAAGCGCCACCACGGTGTCCGGCACCTGTCCCATCTGCTAAAGGCCAATTGGCAATATTGGCATTGCCTTGTGTATCCAACTCACCATCACCTAAGGCGCCACTGAACAATAGGCCCTGCGGAGAAGATACGGTGACACAATACTCCCAAAGATTGCCGCTCAACTCCGCTACTCCATAGTAACTTGCACCCATACTTAAACGGGTGGAACTGTCATTGCCACCAAAACCAGAGCGCAGTGGGCCAGTGGGCCCATCATAACCATGGCTGCCAAAGCCTGCATTGGCGGCCAAGGAATCAGTAACGCTTTCGTTTTCAAAACCATCGTTTGCAAGGGTGTTAGCATCGGTAATGAGGGGTGTCCCCCAAGCAAAACCACCGGCTACTGGTACTTCTGGCCCACGGCACGCCTTTTCGTATTCCAGTTCGGTCATGGGCCGCAATGCCGCCCAATCCAAAAAAGCGGCCACATCAGCCCAACTCAAAAAGCTACAAGCACGGTCGCCCCCATCACCCAGCTCATTGAGCACACTATTGAAGTTACCATCTAAATCAAACAAGGCTGGAACATTTCCATTGGAGGGTTCTTGCACGACAATGCCATTTCGAAAGGCTGGATTGGAAGAAAAAGAATAGCCAGCTTGATTGGTCGGATTGATCACCCTTTGTTGCTGGGCAACGGCAGATAGGGTGTTCAGAAAATCGACATACTGGCTTTGGCTGATTTCATATTTCATGCAGTAAAAACCTTGGTAACCCTTGGGAAAAGCACTAGGCACATTACCTGCTATGGCAGTACTATCTGCCTGCAATTGCCCAGTACCATTACCAATAGGGAGGGCGTTCTCAGCATTTACCAATAAAGGTTTCACATCTGCACCCGTACCTAGGCGGTCGAAGCTAGTACTATCGCCCAAATAAAATGCTTCGCTATTGATCCATACCATTTCTATCGCAAAAACCTGAATACTATAGGCACCAGCAGGGATGGCTTGGCTCAATCTTAATGTCAGTTTCGAGGCAGGGACATTCGCTGCCAGCCCATCCGTTCTCCTTACAAAAATGCCTTTCCCATCGGCAACGGTATTGATACCCAATACCGCATTATCTATTTCAAACGCTGCGCTATCGGTGCTCAAGTCCGCATGCAGAAAATGGTAAGGCTGGTCCTGAATTTTAACAAACAGCCATACTGCATCGTGGTTAAAGGGCGCTTGCACCGTATCCAAATCCCAAGCATGATCCCAAGCAATGTCAATGGATAAAGTATAGGCATCCTCCATCACCAAATTGCTCAGGCGTACATTGTTTGCCCAAGCATGACAGGCAAATACTAGGCACGATATGGTCACTAAGGCCCTCAGAATTTCAACAATTTCTTGGTGCTGGAAAATTCGCTATTTTCCAAATGCAATAGGTAAATGCCAGCCGGTAAATCTTTGGTGTCGATATGATAAGAGGAGTTGATACTATTTTGGAACCAGATGTGGCCACTCAAGTCGGTCAAACGGCAATTAGCAGCCTTGGCACTATTATACTCAACCACCATTTCATTGCCGAATGGGTTGGGGAATACCTTAACACCCACTTGGGCTTTAGTTTCTTCCACACCTACTGGCCCCGTGCGATATACCAAGGCCAAAGCTTCCGAAGCAATGCCTGTTTGGAAGCTATCTATCCTAGTGGCTGCGGTATCATACACCAAGCAATATCCACCAGTAGCATAATCGCTATAGGTTAAATAGAAGTGTTGGTTAATGGTGTCAAAGGCAGCGGCTGCCAAAAAGAAACTTGGGCTGCTAAGGTTAGCTAAATCCAATACGGTATTTGTTTGGGCATTGTTGAAATTGAAAGTAGCTATTGCATTGCCCATCTGTGCATATAACAAACCATTGTGTAGCTCGAACCAATTACTGTAGCCGATATCGGTAATATCCAAATGATAAGTAGTGAGGCCGCCATCCGTTACATCATATTCCAACAAATTGCCCGTATTGCTTGCTATGATATACACTTTGCCATTATGCGCAAAAACGGAGGTAGCTCCTGCACCGGCAGTATCCAATTCTACTATTTTGACTAGCGTTTTCGTATTAAGGTCCACTACCGCCAAGCGGCCCAAGGTATCAATGAAAGAAGAGCCGGTGACGTTAAAACTGACATATAAGCTATCGCCCAGTTTGGCAACACCGGATACCGTATTGTCAATGCCGGAAATGGCGAACAAAGAATCCAAATTTTTGGAATAAGCTACTACAAAGGGCTCTGCGCCATAATACTTGCCCGCAATCAAATAATTGTCAATGAAATGCAAGCTCAATATACCAGCAAATGGGATGCTAGCGACCCTTGAATTGGTAAACACATTGTACTTGATAATGGAGTCTTGCGCAGCGAGGTACACAAACTCACCATCGCTTACCATATCCTGCACACTCTCTACTTGTACCGAATCGACTACGGAGTAGGCCTCTTGGTAAGGCTCATATACGCCTACCGAAGTACGGTCAACAAAAGGCGGATTAAATTCGAAAGTCCCCCCATTGGCGATGAATACTTTGTAGAGGGTGTCATTTTGCGCAGAAAGGTTACTAGTCACTGACGCAATGAAAAAACTAAGAATGGTAAAAAATACTTTGCTCATTGGTTTTTTGTTTTTGTGGTTATAAAAAATCAATGAGGAGTTATTCAGAAATAGTACACCACCAAGGTGGCTCTATCCCTAAGCTTTTCTCCCCGAAAGCTTTAGAATAAGATGCGGCTTGGCAGGTCTTCTGGCTTGTCCTACTTCTTGGCATCCTTCCCATACCGCCTATGGCAGCACAGTGGACATATATTGCAAGAAGCTTTGAAAGGACTTACAGCAACGGGGATTGCTCCGGATTCGCACCGGATTCCCTATTAAGGCAGGTACAAGTACCGGCCACCAAGTACATCAAAGTCTGGGCGTAAAAATAGCAATAAAATTCTATTTCCTTGCAGGGTGATAATTATCCTTGCTTTACCAATTGCACATCGCAGGCAATGCGTATTTCATCACTTACCACAACGCCGCCTGCTTCAGTTACGGCATTCCAGTTAAGGCCGAAATCTTTTCTATTGATTTTGCCGTTGATAGTAAATCCTGCTTTCGAGTTCCCCCAAGGGTCAACTACTACCCCACCAAACTCAACGTCCAGTTTCACTTTTTTGGTAGTCCCCTTAATGGTCAAGTTGCCCCACAATTCATAACTGCCGTCATTATCTACATTTTCATAGCTATCAGCTACAAAGGAGATTTCCTTAAATTGCTCGGCATCAAAAAAATCAGGGCTTAAGAGGTGCTTGTCCCTGTCGGCATTATTGGTATTAATGGAGGTAACATCGAGCCAAAAGTCTATTTCCGCACTCATAAAATCATCGCCAGTAGTATATACGCTGGCATCGAAGCGTGAGAAGTTGCCGCTTACATTGGTAATCATCAAGTGGCGCACTTTGAAACCAATTTCAGAGTGGGCGGGGTCAAGGGTCCATTTAACTTTTTCCATTTGCTAGGTTTTGTTCGAATTTAAACATCTTTAGCAACATTCAATGTACCAACATTGATTATTGTTGAAAATTTAACGAGCCTCTTGGCTGCTGCCAGTAGTTTCACCCAACTCCTCCAAATCTTTATGGAACTGCACCAACATAATAGTTTCAAAGATTTTAAAAATGGCAAAAAATACCATAAAGGGCAGGACGGTGTATTTGATAGGATGAAACAACAAATAATATGCTGCAAAGAAGCAAAGCGAAGCAAAGAACTTGATAGCCAGAGTAATGAAAAAAATGTTCAGGAAAAACGACTTATTGACGCTCCTGCTATTATAATAGCCACTAAACAAAGTGAGGCCAAAAAACAAAAAAAGGCTGGCCCAACTAATAAACAAATAGGGTTTGTAAGCCGGCAAAAAACTCACTACGCCCAGTACCAAAATAAGATAAAAGGTCAACTTGGAGGTTTTCTTTACAAACTGGCGATACTTAGTCATCACAAACAAAATTAATATCTTTTCATTCAAGCAGACATTAAGAATATGGTAACAATAGCTGGAAACGGAAAGTTTATCACAAATAGTAACCTAAGTAGTACTAGTCCATGTAATCATAGAATTGACAAAAGTCACTGATTGTAAACGAAAAGTGTCTCATCTTTGTATGGTTAAAAAAAGATTGGATGAAAGTTGAGCAAATATATACAGGCTGTTTGGCACAAGGCGCCTACTACATAGTAAGTGAAGGCGAGGCCGCCATTATCGACCCATTGAGGGAAGTGCAACCCTATCTAGACAGGCTGGCGAAAGATGGTGTGCAGTTGAAGTATATTCTGGAAACCCATTTTCATGCAGATTTTGTAAGTGGCCACTTGGATTTGAGTCGAAAAACCGGGGCACCCATCGTATATGGCCCCACAGCCAATGCTGGTTTTGATATTCTTTTAGCTAATGATGGGCAAGAGTTACCGCTAGGAAAAGCCAAAATAAAAGTACTGCATACCCCTGGCCATACTATGGAAAGCACCTGCTATTTGTTGATAGATGAAAACGGCAAGGAGCATTCCGTATTTACGGGCGATACCTTGTTTATTGGCGACGTTGGCCGCCCTGACCTTGCCCAAAAGGGTGCCGACTTGACCATTGAAAAATTGGCAGCGACCCTCTACCATTCCTTGAGGGATAAAATCATGACTTTGCCTGATGAGGTTACCGTATATCCTGGGCATGGTGCAGGCAGCGCTTGTGGCAAAAACATGAGCAAAGAAACCGTATCGACTATTGGCCAGCAAAAGTTGTTCAATTACGCTTTAAGGGCGGACATGACCGAGGAGGAGTTTGTTAAAGAAGTAACCGATGGTTTGACACCTCCTCCAGGGTATTTTGGTGCCAATGTGGCCATGAACAAAGGCGGCTATTCCAGTTTGGACGAGGTGATGGAAAAAGGGAAACGCGGCTTGTCGGCAGAAGCTTTTGAAGCTGCCGCCGAAGCTACGGAGGCCCTCATTCTGGACACTCGCGGCAGCGGCGAGTTCAGCAAAGGATATGTTCCGCAGTCCATCAATATAGGTTTGAAGGGCGACTTTGCCCCTTGGGTTGGCGCCATGATAGTTGACGTGAAGCAGCCCATATTACTGGTATCAGACCCGGGCACCGAAGAAGAAGTGATTATAAGGCTGAGCAGGGTGGGTTTTGACCATGTGATAGGGTATTTGGAAGGCGGCTTTGAAACCTGGAAAAAATCAGGCAAGGACATAGATACTGTACACCGCATCCCCGCCGCCCAATTTGCCTCAGAGGTACAAATAGGAACCAGTAAAGTGTTGGATGTGCGCAAAGAAAGCGAATATGCCGCAGAGCATTTGGATGAAGCATACAGCCGCCCCTTGGCCTATATCAACGATTGGGTAAAGGATGTAAATCCCGATGAACATTTTTACCTGCACTGCGCCGGGGGCTACCGCAGCATGGTTGCGGCCTCCATCCTGCAAGCCAGGGGCTACCGCAATTTTACGGAAGTAGAAGGCGGCTTTAATGCCATCAAACAAACCAACCTGCCTAAGACCGATTATGTTTGCCAAAGCAAGGCGCTTAGCTAATAACTTTTTGCCCCTTGTTTTGCTGGTTTTGTGCTTGTTGACCCGAACGTCCTTAAAAGCCCAGCAGCATTTTAACCTATGGACCAGGGCGACGGTAGCGCTTCCATTCGCCAAAAAATTCAGGACGGATGTGGAGTACCAGCACCGCAGGCAAAGCGGCTTTGGCAACCATAATGCTTTTGATGATAACTTGATGCATTCGTTCAGGTTATGGTTCAACTATCGGCATAGCCAGCATGTCAGCTTCATTATTTCGCCCTTTGCCTACTTTTCCAATTTTAAAGTGATACAAAAGGCAAGCGATGAACCCGCCCAAAAAAGTAAGGAGTACCGGTTTGCTGTGGCCATCGATTTGCAAGGTGAATTGGCGAAGCACTTTTTCATCACTGGCCGCACAGGGCTGGAATACCGATTGTTTGAAGCACCTTCAAACAATTTTGTTCGCTTCAGGAACCGAATTGGTTTGCGTTACGATGCCCATAGTAAAATTAGCCTGCAGCTTTTCGACGAGTTGCTTTTGAACATAGCGGGCACGGACATACAACATTTCTTTGACCACAACCGGGCGGCTTTCATTTTCAGCTATGCGCCGGTGAAACCATTTAGGATGGATATTGGATATATCTATATCACCCGTTTGGGCCGCACGGCCACCACTACCTTCGATGAGGCTAATTTCGTATGCCACTTGACGTACATCCTTCCCGAAGTCAAGAAAAAGTAAGGTTGTATGTTTAGCTGTAAGCTTAATCATTGCTATATAACACTCGCTTGTAGACATTATAAGATAAATGCGAATGAAGTTGCTTTGGTAGCTAACTGTCTTTGGGAAAAACTAAATCATAAAGTCAAGTAAAAGAAGTTGAATAATTGCTAATAATCTCAATGGATCTATATTTTTGTAAAAAGAGCATGAAATACATACTTGGGCTACTACTTGCGATAACTTGTACCATTTCTGTTAAGGCGCAAGATACCTTGCGTAAGGTATTGGAATATGATATAAAAATTGCGGATGCCTCAAAGGTTAATGTGCCTGAGTTACAGCAATATATTGCCAAAGCAGGCAATGAAAATTGGGTTCTGAAATTGTTACAAGCTATCTACGGGCCAGCGGACGGCTTTCGAAGAGCTTCATCAACCAGATAAGATTGATAAAGAGTGGTTTACAAGGGGGCTATTGGGATATAGTGATACTACTTATATCATAGATTCAGTTACCTTGGAACAATCATATGAAGTTAGGGAACATCCCCCTTGGAATCTAAATAATATTGAAGCTATTCGGATTAGAGCCGCTTATTATGGGCAATCGTTATCGTTTTTTGGCCATGAATTTGCTCTTATTTATAGATATATTGATGTCAAGGGCAATGATAGGGGAATGTGGACTATGTTTTGGTTATACAATTTGCAGTGAAGATTCCTGCGCTATTTTCGATTTAATACCATCTTGTGATGTTTGCGCGCCGACGGCGGTATAGATACAAACTTCACATTTGTTACCTCCTGGTGTTTAATCATTCGTAAGTGCATTTCCATGAACTGATTAAATCCATTCACATGTTTCCTCATAACGACGTCTTCAGCTCCGGCTGGTGCAGCATTGTATTTGCCAACCGCAACCAAGCCTATGGGGCCTACCAACTACGGCAAATCAGCGAACGTTCGCTCATTGTTGCTATGCTTATCTCCACCTTTTTGCTCTCTGGCTTTACTGGGGCAGTACTATATGCGTATAACAAGCCAGTGGAAGCAGCACCCCATATAGTTGAAATTTATCCTGATTTGGGCACTATTGTTGAAGTACCGAAAAATCCCACTCCTGAGCCACCCGCAGCAAGCCGGCCCGCTGCGCCAACAGCGCCCAGCAGTCAGACAAACCCAAATACTCTCTCAATTCCTTTGATAGTGGCCGACAGCACTGCGATAGATCAGCTACCTACACAAAACCCTGATGAGCAGCCGCATGTTGAACCCATCGGAGTACCGGGCGGTACAGGTACCAGCCTAACCAATACAACAGGCACCGGCACTGGTACAGAGCCAACAACACCAACCAATACCAACGATATACATAACTGGGTACAAGTGATGCCGGAATTCCCAGGTGGCCAACAAGCCATGATGAAATTTATCGCCAGCAATATGGAGTACCCTGCCATACCATTGGAAAATGAGGTAGAGGAAACCATTTATGTCAATTTCGTGGTGAATGAGCATGGCAGTGTGGTCAATAGCAAAATAACCAAGGGCAGGGATAAGTACCTATGCCAAGAAGCACTGCGGGTGATTAACAGCATGCCTGCTTGGAAGCCCGGCATGCACAATGGCCAAAAGGTAAAAGTACAGTTTACCTTGCCCATCAAGTTTAGCATCAAATAATCCAAAGGGCGCCGTGGCAATGTAGGTGGCATTGCCACGGCTTATTTTTACACCTACAATTGTAAAGTATTCTTATGTTCAAACATAAAATCGCCCAACCGCATTGCCACTAACCGCCTGTGGATAAGTAATCTACTTCAAAGCTATCAGGGCAAAGGAAATTGGCTAATTTTCTTTGCTTATGTATGCCATCATCGACATAGAGACTACCGGGGGCAATAGCCGTACCGATAGGATTACGGAAATAGCCATCTTTGTACATGACGGTGAAAAAATTACGGCGGAATTTAGCAGCTTAATCAATCCCGAATGCCGGATACCTTACTACATTACTGAACTGACGGGGATAACGGACAAAATGGTGGAGCAGGCGCCAAAATTCTATGAGGTTGCCAAACAAATCGTACAGTTGACCGAAGGTACTACCATCGTGGCCCACAATGCCAAATTCGATTACCATTTTATCCGCAATGAATTTAAAAGCTTGGGCTATGAGTACAGCAAGGAAACGCTCTGTACCGTAAAGTTGAGCCGAAAATTGCTACCGGGACATGCATCTTACAGCTTGGGGAAGCTGTGCCGCGATTTAAACATTGACCTTCAACACCGGCACCGTGCCGCTGGTGATGCAGCTGCTACAGTGAAGCTTTTCGAGCTATTGCTGCAAAAGGATGGCAACCATTTCCGTAAACGCTCTGCCCAGGAACTAAAGGCACTGAAAGTACTGGAACAACACCCGCTGCGCCCCATGCTGAACACATTGCCCGAGAAACCCGGGGTTTACTATCTGTATAATGAGCAAAGGGAATTGATATATGTGGGCAAGAGCAACAACATTAAAAGCCGCATTACTACCCATTTAGGCAATTATACCACACAAAAGGCTGCCAGCATGACCCAAAGCGTGGCCGACATAGGTTATGAATTGACGGGTAGCGAACTCATTGCCTTGTTGAAGGAATCGGAAGAAATTAAAAAGTTTAGGCCCATTTATAACAGGGCACAAATCAGGTCAAACTATCAATTTGGGCTGATGGCTGATTATGAATTGGACGGATACCTGCATATGCGCATTGAGCGGCTTGGCCCACGCACCCAAGCCTTGACTACGTTTACTACCCGCGAGCAGGGGCGCAACCATATGGAACGGCTGGTAGAACAATTTGAGCTATGCCGCAAACTCACGGGATTGTTCCCCTCGCAAGGTGCTTGCTTCCATTATGGCATCAAACAATGCCACGGCGCCTGTGTAGGCCATGAAAGTGCGGAAAGCTACAATGAGCGTGCCCGCCAAGCTTTGGAACTGGTTGGTTATGAACATGATAATTTCATTATTATTGACCAAGGCCGGGAGCCCGAAGAAAAAGCGGTGGTATGTGTCGAAAATGGCCGCTATTTAGGCTATGGGTTCATTCAGGCAGAAGATGCGGGATTAGCCCTAGAAGCATTGAAAGACCGTATCAAAGCATCGCCCAATAACCGCGACGTGCAGATGATTATCAAAAATTATCTGGAAAACGGAAAGGTGGAACGCGTAATCACTTATTGATATATCTAGCGGCAGCTAGGGCACAATTCTCACCATCCATGGCGGCTGAAACAATACCACCAGCATAGCCCGCCCCCTCACCACAGGGGAAAAGCCCCATTACCTGAGGATGCTGCAATGTTTCGGCATCGCGGGGAATCCGTACAGGCGTAGATGTACGCGATTCAGTACCTACCAACACCCCTTCTTCGGTAAAATAGCCCTTCATTTTCTTGCCAAACTCCTGCAAGCCCAATTTCAATGCCTTGGAAACAGCGGGAGGCAATACTTGTGATAAATCGGCCGACTGTATGCCGGGCACATAAGAACAATTGGGCAGCGTAGCTGAAATGCGCCCTTTTACAAAATCAGTCATTCGCTGTGCAGGAGCCGTTAAATTGGAGCCGCCAGCAATAAATGCCTGTTGCTCCACGGCTTGCTGATAGTACATGCCTGCCAATGGTCCATACTTTATATATGGCTTGAAGTCTTCTTCAGCCACCCCTACTACCATTCCTGAATTGGCAAAAGGGTTATTGCGCTTTGATGGCGACCAACCATTCACCACAACTTCGCCCACATTAGTGGCTGCCGGTGCTATGATACCACCTGGGCACATACAAAATGAAAACACCCCTCTGCCATCTACTTGCTGTACCAAACTATAACTAGCAGGCGGTAGAAATTCATCGCGCACCGGGCAATGGTATTGAATGGAATCGATAAGCCCCTGCGGGTGCTCAATACGCACCCCCAAAGCAAAAGGCTTGGCTTGTATATCAATTCCCGCTTCTTGCAGCATCTTAAAGATATCCCTTGCAGAATGGCCTGTTGCTAAAATCAAAGCCTTGCCATGAAAAATGGCACCATTACTGGCTTTAGCTCCCACTATTGCCCCATTATTGATGAGTAATTGCTCCAAGCGGGTATTGAAATGCACTTCGCCCCCATAAGCTTCAATCCGTTCGCGCATGGCAGTTATAATTTGGGGCAACTTATTGGTACCTATGTGTGGGTGCGCCTCATATAAAATCCGCTCATCGGCACCGTGGGCAAAGAAAATGTCCAGTATCCGATTGATATCGCCTCGTTTATTGGAACGGGTATAAAGCTTGCCATCAGAATAAGTACCAGCACCTCCCTCACCAAAACAATAGTTGGATTCAGGATGGACGGTACGGCTCTTCATAATGTCCGCCAAATCGCGCCGCCTGGAGCGAACATCTTTGCCCCTTTCCAAAATAATGGGCTTTATGCCCAGTTCAATCAATTTTAAAGCGGCAAACAATCCTGCAGGGCCAGCACCTATTATTAAAACAGGATTAACTTTTCTTACATCCCGAAAGTGGATTTCGGTAGCTGTTCGGGTCGCTGGTTCGCCAATAAACAAATCAAGCACTAACTGGTAATAGATTTGCCTTCCACGAGCATCAATGGATTGCCGAACTTTAATAAATCCTTGTATTTCTGAGCGATTGATACCTGCTTCCTTTGAGGCCTTTTGGAGCAAAATAGCATCATCAAAAGCTTCGGCTGGGAGAAGCCTAAGCTGCACACGTTTTACCATAAGCTTTGGGTTAGGTAGTTATCCTAAATGCATGCAATATAGCAATAGTTGTTTTTCGAGCAATAAAAAAAGGCGGCAACCGCAGGGGTATAACCGCCTTTATAAAAATGCGAAACAGGAATAAATTGACTATGCAGCGATGGAAGCAGCGCTTTCCAACACTTCATTTACATTCTGTACGAAACTCTTTACTGCATCAGTATTTACGCTGTACCAAATGGTTTTTCCTTCACGCTCGGTATTTACGAAACCTTCATTTCTTAAAATAGCCAAATGCTGAGAAGCTACTGACTGCTCAATGCGCAACTTCACATAAATATCAGTTACATTCATGCGGTTGTTGCTGTCATTGATCAATACCAGGATGCTTTGACGCAAAGGATGGTACAAAGCTCTTACTTTTGATTTTGCCCTTTGAAGGGTTTCCATTTCTTCTTTATTCAAATAATTCATAAAAAGGGTTTAAGGTGTTTAACTAAAAAGGTTGGGTCAATTATTATTCTTCAAATTATTCAACACAAAACTAATATTTAGGTTGTATGTTCATACATATTTTTCGTCGGAATGTGTGAAATTGTCGGTAAAAAGACGTAATCATTCGTTAAACTATTTTTTAATTTTTTAAGTTCGCTTCTATATCAAACTTAGCATCCGATAACAACAGGTTGCAAATGTATATAAAACATTCAATTTTGTCTTTTGTTCGACTCAATAAAGATTCCAAATGAGTTAAGCGTATTTTTGCCCCAATCCCTTTTATATGATAAAAATTGCCGTAAGTGCCTGTTTCTTCTATCCTGACAAGAGTCGTCCGGTGTTCGGGCACAAGACACTACAGTACTTTGAACGAGACATGGCCCGCTACCTAGGTAGGCAACAGGTAATGCCCATCATGATACCTGATATGGAGGATAAAGACATTTTGGCCAGCTACATGGATGAAATGGAAGGCTTGGTACTACAAGGAGGGAGCGATATAGCCCCTAATACATATGGAGAACAGCCTATAGAAAACAACCGCTGGCCTGGTGATGCTTATAGGGATGCTTATGAGTTGTGGCTGATTGAAATGGCAATGAAACGGGAACTGCCTATACTAGGCATCTGCAGGGGGTTCCAACTCTTGAACGTTTACTTTGGGGGAACAATGTATCAAGACATTGCCAGCCAAATACCCCATGCACTGATGCACCGCGATGCAGAATTGTATGATCAAATAAGCCATGAAATCGACTTGGTGGAAGGTACCATCCTGCAAAAATTGTACGCTGATGAAACAAGCCGGCGGGTCAACTCCGTCCATCACCAAGCGGTGAAGGATTTGGGAAAAGACCTAAAAGTAATGGCCCATAGCCAACCTGACGGCCTAATAGAAGCCTTTACTTGGACGGGCGCGCAAGAAGGTAAGGTGATGGGCGTACAATGGCATCCCGAGTATTTTCACAACTTCAAGCAGGGAACTCTAATGGATGCCCATAAGGTATATGAGCATTTCCTTAGTTTTACAGGCCAAGCCAAACAAAAATGAACATTATCAATCCTGCAACCGAAGAACTGATTGCCGAAATAGCGCAAGATGCCAAAGATGCCATTGAACAAAAATTTCACCAGGCAAAAAATGCCCAGCCTAGTTGGGCTTTAAAACCATTGGCGGAGAGGCTAAAATGCATCCAAGTATTTTATGAACTACTGGAACAAAACAAACATGCACTGGCGAAAACCTTGAGCGATGAGGTAGGCAAACCGCTCAACCAAGCCATTAACGAAATCAATGGAGCCCGGAAACGCATCAAATTTTTCTTGGACAACAGTGCGCACTATTTGGCCGATGAAATTTTGTACCAAGAAGAAGGCCTCATAGAAAAGTTAAGCCACGAACCACTAGGAGTAGTGGCAAACATTTCCGCCTGGAATTATCCTTATTTGGTAGGGGTGAATGTTTTTATACCCGCACTGTTGGCCGGTAATGCGGTAATGTATAAACCATCGGAATATGCGGCCTTGGTTGGTAAAAACATCCACGACCTATTGTTGAAATCAGGCATTCCAGCAGAAGTGTTCCAATTGATAATCGGTGGTAGGGAAGCAGGGGAGCAATTGTTGGACCTGCCTTTGGATGGGTATTTCTTTACCGGTTCGTACCGTACCGGCAAATACATTTATGAGCGCGTAGCGCAAAAAATGGTGCCCTGTCAGTTAGAATTGGGGGGCAAGGACCCCATGTATATTACCGATGACGTGGCAGATATCGCCAAAGCTGCTGAAGCAGCCATGGAAGGGGCGTTTTACAACAACGGGCAAAGCTGTTGTGCTGTAGAACGGATATATGTGCACGAGCATATTTATCCTGCCTTTGTGGAAGCATTTGTTAAAGAAACCCTAGCCTTGAAATTGGGCTTACCTTCGGAAGAAGGCACCTTTTTGGGACCCTTGACCCGCAAAGAGCAAATCAGCGTTTTGGAACAACAAGTTAGCGATGCGTTGAACAAAGGCGGAAAATTGCTTACTGGCGGAAAGCGGACCGGGGAAAAGGGCTACTATTTCCAGCCAACTGTGGTAACGGATGCCAATCATGATATGCTCCTAATGCGCGAAGAATCATTCGGGCCAGTGATAGGTATACAAAAGGTAGCCAATGACGATGAGGCGGTGCGGCTGATGAAAGATACCGAGTACGGGCTTACAGCCGCTGTTTATACCAGTAACCGAGATCGCGCCGAAGCTATTCTGAAACAAATGGATACCGGCTCCGCTTATTGGAACTGCTGCGATAGGGTGAGTGCCCATTTGCCATGGTCAGGCAGGAAACATTCAGGTATTGGTGCAACCTTGTCTTATTTAGGCATCAGGGCCTTTACAAAGCCTAAAGCGTATCATCTAAGAGGTTGAACGCTTGCTTGTTAAACTGTGTTAAGCAGGAAACTTTTCCTTTTTTTCATCGGTAATTTGCACAATGAAGAAGCAGACGGTAACTGCTATAATAATTCTGATGTCCGTTGTATTGGGGTGCTTAATCGCCATCCAAGCCTACTGGATAAAGGATGCCATAGCCCTACGCGAACAACAGTTTGCTCAGAACGTCTATCAAGCACTCAACTTTGCCGCCCGCCGTATTGAGCAAAAAGACATGATGGCTTTCTTCAGCAAGGGCTTTTTGGCAAAGGAAATCCAAGACCGCGACCCGGCGCTGAATTTCATGAACGACCCCTCCTGCTTCCCAGGTTTCGAAAAAAACAAGCTAGAGGAGACCTTAGCGCAAATGGTACAGTCGGGCATTATCGATTCGGCCGCTATGAACGAGCCTTTCTATAGTCCCGCTATTGACGTGCGTATCGATACAACACCAATCATTGATTCATTGGGAAGTGCCCAATATTCAGGCACTATACAGATTAAGGTCAGCGACTCCACCCATCGGGAGAAACTAACAGATGACTCCAAAGAAGAACTAAGCACACTTATTGGTCAAAAGATTTCCAAAATGGAATATCGCAAGAACCTGATGGAGGATGTGATGTACCAAATGCTTTTCAACTCCCGCGACCTAAGGGATAGAATTGATAAACAGACTTTGGAGACTTTTCTGAAAGAAGAACTGAAGAACAGAAATATTGACATCCCTTTTGAATATGCCGTTATCAACCGCTCCGGCATGGCCATCAGTAAAACCAATAATTTTCAGGCCGCTTTTGTAAAAGATGCGCATAGGGTAACACTTTTCCCCAATGAGTTTTTAGCAGAGCCCAATTTGTTACTGGTGCATTTCCCCAATGAGCAGGCGTTTATTTTCCGCAGTTTGGGGCTAATGTCAGCTTCTTCCATGCTTTTGATTTTGATAACTACCGTTTGCTTCGCCTATACCATTTTCATCATTTTCAGACAGAAAAAATTGTCTGACATGAAAACGGACTTTATCAATAATATGACGCATGAGCTAAAAACGCCCGTGGCCACCATATCATTGGCCAGCGAAATGCTGAAGAATGACAAAATAATGGAGGACAAAGACCGGATAGCACGCTTTGCCAATGTGATATATGATGAGAACAAGCGCTTAGGTGGACAAGTAGAGAAGGTTTTACAAATGGCTACTTTGGATAAAGGCCAATTCCAATTGAATTATGAGGAAGTGGACGTTCACCAAATTATTAAACACGAATGCGACAAACTATCCTTGCAAATGGAAGAAAGGCAAGGTACAATCCACTTGCAACTGAATGCAAGCCAACCCATTATTCAGGCTGATGAAGTGCATTTTACCAATATCCTGACCAACCTGTTGGACAATGCCATTAAATACAGTCCCGATAAACCACACATTACTGTGGAAACCCGTAATACCGCAAGTGGAATCATAATAGCAGTTACAGATAGAGGTATAGGTATGAGCAGGGAACAGCAGAAATGGATTTTTGAGCGTTTCTATCGTGTTCCTACGGGCAATGTACACAATGTAAAAGGCTTTGGCTTAGGCTTAAGCTATGTGAAAATGATGGTGGAAGCCCATTGCGGTAACGTAAAACTTAAAAGTGAACTCAACAAAGGCAGTACCTTTGAAATATACCTGCCCTATACCAAACGGATAAACTAATGGAAACCTCAATAAAGTTATTGTTGCTAGAAGACGACCCAAATCTAGGCTTCGTTTTGCAAGAGTTTTTGGAAAGCAAGGGCTATAAAGTAACCCTCAATGAAGATGGGGAAAAAGGTTTGAAATCCTTCAATAGCGAAACTTTTGATATCTGCATTGTAGATATCATGATGCCGAAAGTAGATGGTTTTACTTTTGTGAAGCAGGTAAGAAAAGTGGATTTGCACATCCCCATCATTTTCCTTACGGCAAAGTCGTTGAAAGAAGATAAAATAGAGGGTTTTAAGCTGGGTGCCGACGACTATATCACCAAGCCTTTCAGCATGGAGGAACTTGAACTTAGGGTGGAAGCGGTGCTTAGACGCAGCAAAGGCATCAAAGCATCAGAAGAAAAAAATGCCTTCGATATCGGTAAATACCACTTTGATTACCCCAGCCAAAAGCTTCAGCATGCAGGTGAAATACAAAGCCTAACCACTAAGGAAGCAGAACTGCTTAAGCTGTTGTGCCTCAATAAGAACAGGGTATTGGAAAGGGAGATAGCCCTAAAACTAATATGGGGCAACGACAATTATTTCACTGGCCGCAGCATGGACGTTTTCATCACCAAGCTGAGAAAGTACTTAAAAGAAGACCCTAGTATAGAGATAGCCAATGTACATGGCACAGGCTATAAGCTAAGAGTAGAGGAAATTGCATAAGGGAAGCCAACTTAAAGAAATCATAAAGAATGAACCTTTGCCTAGCAAAGGCAGTTCTAATTGGTAACTTTGCCATTCACAATCCGACAATATTCAACACATGGCCGTTAAAACCAGCAAACCTGCCCAACGAACTATTGCATCTGCTACCGAGCTTAAAGATGCTTTCAAGGAGTTTATTTTGGAAAACAATAAACGGCCGCTCTCCGTTAATCGTCTTATGAAAGAATTAGGTGCCAAAGAGGCCGATTTTTATCGCTTCTATACTTCTTTGGATGCCTTGGAAAAAGATATTTGGAAACAATACTTCGAAGAAACACTGAACAGGTTGTATAATGCTGATGCCTATGAGCAGTATTCCGTAAGGGAAAAGTTGCTGGGCATGTATTTTACTTTTTTTGAAGTGCTAAAGAACGACCGTAGCTATGTTACTTTCGTAGGAAAGCGTTCTTTACTTTTAGCCACCTACCTTGATGAATTGAAAAAGCTGTTCTTGGAGTTTTCCAGAAAAATGGTGCAGGAGGCTTTGGCCACCCAAGAAATATATGATAGGCCCGTACTATCAAAAAAATACAATGAAGCTTTATGGGCGCAAATGCTTTTCGTACTGAATTTTTGGGTGAATGACGAAAGCGAGAATTTTGAAAAAACCGATGAAGCCATTGAACGCGCCGTCAACCTTTCTTTCGATTTAATGGCCAAGAATCCCTTGGATTCTTTGTTCGACTTCGGCAAGTATCTATTTAAGAACAAATTTTCATGAAAGAATACGAAAAGATTCCTACCTCCAAAATTGAAAGGGCCACTAAGTTTCTCACTACAGGTGCAAAGGTAGGCGGCAATTTCGTTAAGCATTATACGAAGAAAGCATTTGACCCCTCGCTGAGCCGGGATGAATTGGACAAGAAGAATGCGGAGGATATATTCAACTCACTGAGCGAGTTGAAAGGCGGCGCATTGAAGGTGATGCAAATGATCAGCATGGACAAGAACACGCTGCCCACCGAATATGCCAAGAAGTTTGCTGAAGCACAATACAAAGCACCCGCACTTTCGTACCCACTGGTGGTGAAAACCTTTCAACAGTATTTCGGAAAAGGCCCGACAGAAATTTTTGAATCCTTCTCAAAAAACGCTATCCACGCCGCTTCCATAGGCCAAGTGCATGAAGCTACTTTGAACGGTAAAAAATTAGCCGTAAAGGTGCAGTACCCTGGCGTGGCCGATAGCCTTACCGCCGACTTGAAAATTGTAAAGCCATTGGCTTCCACGCTTTTTAATATCCGCCAGCAAGACGTGGAGCATTACATGGAAGAGGTGACCGGCAGATTGATAGAAGAAACCGATTATGAAAATGAGTTGAGGCAAGGCAGCGAAATTGCTGAAAAGTGCAAGGATATTGAAAATGTACGGTTCCCCACCTATTACCCTACATTGAGCAACAAAAAAGTGCTCACAATGGACTGGCTGGATGGCATGCACCTGGATAAATTCATCAAAGAAAACCACCCACAGGAAACCAAGAATAAAGTAGGCCAAGCACTTTGGGATTTCTACAATTTCCAAATCCATCAATTGCGCCAGGTACATGCCGACCCACACCCGGGTAACTTCTTAATCCAACTGAAAGGAAATGACGTACAACTGGGTATCCTCGATTTTGGTTGTGTAAAACGCTTACCCGACGATTTTTATAATGATTTTGTAAAAATGTTGGATAAGAGCATCCTAGACGATGAAAGTCGTTTAGAAGAGGTTTTCCTGAAACTGAGCTTCATTAATGAAAATGATACTGCGGAAGAAAAGGCTTTCTTTTTCAATCTTTCGAAAACCATTTTGACCATGCTGACCAAACCGGTATATGACGGCAAGTTCAACTTTGGCGATAAGGCTTACTTCAAGCGCATTACGGATTATGGTCAAGAGGTAGCCCGCATGAAAGAAGTACGCAATACCAAATACGCCCGTGGCCCTAGGGACGGTATATATCTAGGTAGGGTATATTTCGGCTTGTATAATATACTACAAGAGTTGGAGGCGACTATTGATACCCGTACTTGGCAAAATTAAAAGCCTAATGTAAGGCGGGCGCTAAAGCAATCCCTTCATATATTTTAGCTTCAGCTAAAGACATTTCGGCCATCTTGTCCCGAAGTACTACTTCCGAAAGATAATGACCCAGCATGCCTGTATAGGGGTTAACACTACCCAAAAATATTTGGTATTTATCTGCTAAATCCTTGTCACTCACCACCTGCTGGAACAATTCGAGCATCATGCATTCCCTTTCATGAATTACGGCAGCGGTTAGCAGTTGATAGATGAAACGGTCTTCTTTCCCACCCTTTTTCAACCAACTCAATTGTTTGGTGTACATATCGTCCGGCAGTTCAATCCCTAATCGTAAAGCCCTGCCATCTAACAGATTATACACCATCCTGAATCTATTCAGCTTATCTTGGGCAACTTTAATCAATACAGGAGCTATTGCCTTTCGCTCGGGATACTTGCCCAATATAGCGAGTGCCATGTAGCAAGCTTTGCGCTCACAATCAGCATGGTTTTGCAAAAAAGCAGCAATGTTGTGGTTTACCAATACTGCCCAATCCCTTTTTCTATCCTCGTTTAAACGTAGGTTAAAATGCATATCACGAGCCCTCTTACTACTAAATCTAGAGGCTGCGAAATTAAGCAATCTATTAAATTGTACATTTTTCTATTTCAATTTTTTAATAGCACTTTAATGAACCCTTTCTGCCCATAGAGGTTTATTTTTGCATGATGGACAAGCATTTTAACCAGTTAAGAAAAGACTATACGCTTGGCAACTTGGACGAGAACACCCTTGCGGCAGACCCCTTTCTACAGTTCGAGCATTGGTTTCAAGAAGCCCTGCAAAGCAAAATACACGATGCCAATGCCATGGTGCTGGCCACGGCTAGCAGTACCGGGCAGCCTTCGGCGCGCATAGTTTTGCTTAAGGGGCTAAGCCATGAAGGATTTACCTTCTACACCAATTACCAAAGCCGAAAGGGCACCGAGTTGCAGCATAATCATAAGGCCGCACTGTTATTCTTTTGGGATGCCCTAGAGCGTCAGGTGCGTATTGAGGGCACCGCAGAAAAGGTTGAGGATTCCTTATCGGATGAATATTTTAATACCCGCCCCTTGATGAGCCGCATTGGCGCTATTGCATCTCCACAAAGCCAGCCTATTGATAAAAATGCGCTACAAGCTCAAGTGGACGAATTGAGCAAATTGCCGGAAACGGAGATAAAACGTCCTGAACACTGGGGTGGTTTTAACTTGAAGCCCCATTATTTCGAGTTTTGGCAAGGACGTGCTAGCCGCTTGCATGACCGTATAGTGTATGAGCCTGACGGTATAGCATGGAAGCAATACCGAATTGCCCCTTAAGCCAACAAAGTAGCTTTTGCGGCTTCTAGCAACTCGTTCACCCTATCGCGTGTAGGGGCTTCGGCATACACCCTCAGTACAGGTTCGGTACCCGAGGCACGAATCATGATTGTTTCGTCTTCCCCTAAGTAATACTTGTAGCCGTCAATATCTTCCAAACGCTGTATCGCGTTGTTGCCAAAGGCGGTATAAGCCCCGGCTTGACATTTTTGCAAAATGGCTTGCTTCAATTCTTCGGTAATGTGTAAATCGTTCCGGTCGTATGCGAAAGGCCCTACCACATCGTACACCTCCTGCACCAATTGCGTCATTGATTTGCCCGCTTTCGCCATATATTCCAATAGGATTAGGCCGTCCCAAATTCCGTCACGTTCGGGAATATGGCCCTTTACCGCTATGCCACCTGATTCCTCGCCGCCTACTAGCACATCTTCTTTTACCATTATCTCGGAAATGTACTTGAAGCCGATTTTGGTTACCTGATGCTCCAAGCCATACAGTTCGCACATCTTTTTTATTTTGTTGGAAACCGAGAAGGCAACTACCACTTTGCCGTTCATACCCTTGTACTTGTGTAGATAATGGATAAGCAATAGCAGAATATGGTGCGAATCGACAAAATTGCCGTTTTCGTCATACATGCCTATGCGGTCGGCATCGCCGTCGGTAGCCAAGCCTGCAGCTATTTGTGGGTTGCTGCGAATCAGGTCTGACAGTTCCTGTAAGTTGCGGTGCAATGGTTCTGGTGCCCTGCCATTGAAGCCAGGATTGTAGTCACAATGCAATAACATGGCCTTTGGCAATAGTTTCTTGATGACGTTTTGTCCAGCACCGAACATGGCATCGTAGGCCAAAATCTTGTCGGAATGGTTGATCGTGTCCAAATCGAAGGCCGCTTTCACCCTATCGATATACAATGCTTCCAAATCTACGTACTCCACTTGGCCCTGTTCCATATAATACTGGAAAGGCTTTAAGGATACGGTGATTGTATCTGGCACCATATCTTCTACCTCCTGTATTACTGCAGGGCTAGCTGGCCCACCCGCTTGCGACTTTAATTTATACCCATTGTACGATGGTGGGTTGTGGCTAGCGGTGATGATGACCCCCAGCGGCGTCTGGTAAAAATTGGCCCCCAAAGATACCATTGGGGTAGAAACAAAGCCTTTTGCCAATTTTACTTTGATGCCATAGGCGCACATTACCCTTGCCGTAGTTTCGGCGAATAGTTCGCCGGCAAAACGGCAGTCGTGGCCAATTACCACGGAATGGTTATCGCTATTGGCCAATATCCATTGGGCGGTGCCTTCCGCTACCCTTGCTACATTGTCCACGGTATATTCTTGGGCAATAATTGCCCTCCATCCGTCCGTACCGAATTTTATCTTTAAAACCTTTTGCTCTTGTGCCGTTGCTGAAGCCATGTTGAAGTATTGTTTTGCTTTACCTAGGCTTCAAATATAGCGCAAAGCCCCTAAAACAAAGCACCCCAGCCACAATAATAAGTAAGGGGAATGTTAAATTTAGCGGTAAAATTGTAGCACTTCCCACAATAATTTCCCCACCTGCCCATAGGAACTCCCTTTGGCAAGTAGCTGTTGGCTGTATATATTCGTAATCAGCATGCACCAACTGGAGCCTTTTTATAACTGGAGAGACCTCTATACCCCAGAGGAGGACGAACGCTCGCCCTTTTACGGCATAGAAAGCGACTATAGCCAATACTCCAACCAGATATACAATTACCTTATCCACCCCGACTGGAACTACTTCGGCTCCAACAACCTGTACATGAAGGTATTGTTTGCCGATTACGACCAACAATTTGCGGTGTTGGAAATGATTGGCGAGTGGAACGATGCGGTGGAAAACGATATCATGTTCCTGAAGCGCGACGTTATAGACCCGATGCTGAAAGAGGGCATTTACCGCTTTATCATCATAGGCGAAAACATCCTCAATTTCCATAGCAGCGACGATTGTTACTACGAGGAGTGGTATGATGACATTAAGGACGAGGGCGGTTGGATAGCGGCCATCAACTTCCGCGACCATGTGATACACGAAATGCGCGACAACAAGCTGCACTACTATATCAACTTCGGCGAAAACCTAAACAGCCTGCTATGGCGCAAGCTAAAGCCGCAAGCCTTGCACGAGGTGGTAGACAATATGATATTGAAAGCCCTTACCTAAAAACTGGCCCCGATACCAAAACCAAGGTTCAGCATGTGGGCATTGATATCGTAAGGCAGAAAATCGCCTATGTAGTTATTGTTCTGGTAATACTTGCGTTCATCAATGGTATAGCTGGCGTAGCGGTAAGTAAAGTTGAATGCTAGCGACCAAATATCGGTCAAATTCCTGCGCACCGAAAACCCGAATGCAGGCATCATGGAGAAACTGTTACCACCGGTAATCCTATCGTTCACCAAGGTAAGGCTGGTATCATAAAAAGTATAAGTCGCTTCATCGTCAATACAATAGCCGAAGCCTATTTGCGGCTTGATATCAATCCTCACCATATCGCGGATATTTACGCTGAACAAAGGCCCCACAGTAGCATACAATTGCTTGTAGCCACTGTAGTTAATATCCAATAAGAAGTTTTGTAGATAGCCAAAATCACTGGGGTGGGCCGTAAATCCGGCACTAATGCCGATACCAATAAACTTATAAAAGGTTTTGCCGAAGTCAAGCCCCACATCAAAGCCAGGCTTAGCGCGTTTTCCTTCCAGCGGCAAGGTAAATGAAGAAGTGGAGCCATAATCGCCCAAAGGGATAGATCCTGCCCCATAAAGCATCAGGTAAGCGGTGGAATGGTCAGTGGGGCCATAACGCTCCCGTTTCTTTGGCCTATTTGTAATAACGCTGTCAGTAGCCACATCTTCCTCCGGCAGTGCTTCCCTAGGCGGCACGGGAGTAGCATCGGGTGCCGTTATTATTTGGGCCTGCCCTGATATATATATGCCCAATAAGAAAACAAAGAATAGGATTCGAGGCAACTTGGTTTTCACAATTGCAAGCTTAGGGTCGTTCTACCAAATGGTATTCGTAATAATCGTTGTTCACCTGTTCAATGGCCCAAAACTCCTCTGTTGACAAGCGAAGGATGCGCCACACCCGCGAACTATTAATGCCATTGCCATCAGTAAACAACAATATCAGCAGGTCATCATCATTAAATTGCCATACGCCGGAGGTAACCGTTTCAACTGCTGAACCGCTTGCATAGCTGGTATCGCGCAATACAAAGTTTTCATCGCCATCGAAAGAAATACCGAAATGGTATTCGGAAGTAACGGTATCCAATTCATTTCTCAACACATCCTGAAGCACCCATTCCCTTGAAATGCGGGTAGTCTTGGTCCGGAAGGAAAAATCAGGTCCGTCCTCAAACTGGTGGCAGCTACCAAAGGTTAGGGCTACTAGTAACAACACGGCATATTTCCTCATAGCAGTCATTATTCGCCTAAAATAACGATTTCGTCCGATATTTACAGGGCAGCCAGTTCAGGTTGCAGCTTTTGCACCACGGCTAGGAAGCCAGCCTTGTTTTTCTGTTTCACTGGGTCACCGCCCATTACTTTCACTTTTAGGGGGTCTTCTTGCTTGCCATTTACCCAAAATCGGAAACAAACATGCGGCCCAGTGGCCAAGCCCGTGCTTCCCACAAAGCCAATCACGTCGCCCTGGCTTACTTTTACCCCTGGCCTAATGCCTTTGTTAATGCGCGACATGTGCAGGTATTGGGTGGTATAGGTGGCATTGTGCTTTACTTTTACATAGTATCCATTGTTGGCCGTATAGCGAGCTTCCAATACGGTACCGTTCCCTACGGTCATAATGGGCGTTCCGGTAGGTGCCGCATAATCAGTTCCCAAATGGGCTTTCATGCGTTTCAGTACGGGATGGAACCTATTGGCGGAATAGCGGCTAGTAATGCGGCTAAATTTCAATGGGGCTTTCAGAAACAATTTCTTCAAGCTTTCCCCTTTTTCGTCGAAATATTCCCCTACGCTATCCTGTTCAAAATAATAGGCATAGTAGTCTTTTCCCTTATGGGTAAAAATGGCGGCTTCTATTCTATCCACCCCAATTGTTTTGCCTTCTACGAAGCTTTCCGTGTAAATTACTTTAAACTTATCCCCCTTTTGCAATCGGTAAAAGTCGATTGTCCAAGCGAACACGTCCGACAGGTTCAAGGTAAGCATGGTATTGGCATTTGCCTTCTCCAAGGTTTCCGTTAAAGATGACTCAATTGTGCCCACAGCGGTTTTCCGCTCCGTTGTCACTTCCTTCACACCTTTATATACGGTGTCCTTTATAAAGTCGAATACCACGTACTCCACTAGGCTATGCTCGTAGATAAAGTATCCAATAGGTGTTCGCGCACTATCGCGCGGGGCAAACTCATCTTTATGTTCCAATATCAGATAGGGTCTGCCAGAACGAAGGCTGCGCATATCAAATACTTCCTTGCACTTTTGCACCATGGCAGTTGCCAGTTCTGGGCTCACGCCATTACGGGCAAGCATTAGCGATATGTTTTCATTTGGCTTTACCTCGTCCTTTATCACCCTGAAATGCTCCGTACTGATGCCAAACAATATCTCCGCCTCGCTTTTTAATTGTTGCTCTTCCAGCAGTTCAAATTCCCTATAGTCGGCACCGCTATCAAAAAAGGCAAAATAAACTGCCAAGCCCAGCAGCAATACCATCCCCCCAATCAACCAATTCCAAGTACGTTTTTTTCTAATCATTCCTCGTTATCATCATGAGCAGCAAAGTCCAAAAAACGGAAATGCTACCTGCAATGCGAAATAAGGAACGTCAAAAAAATAGACAGAAGTATGTTAATTTCGCAAGCAAACTAAATTATGCAGCAAGTATCGGAAAGGGTAAACCTAATGGTTGAATCGGCTACGCTGAAAATGGCGCAACTGAGTAGGGAACTGAAAGCCGAGGGCAAGGACGTAATCGACTTGAGCATAGGCGAACCCGATTTCGTTACCCCCCGACATATCATGGACGCCGCTGCCAAAGCCATGGATGAGGGTTTCACCCATTATACTCCAGTACCTGGATACTTGGAATTGAGGAAAGCCATTGCCGATAAGCTAAAACGCGATAACCATATTGATTATACGCCAGAAGAGATAGTGGTGAGTACCGGTGCCAAGCAATCGCTCATCAATGTGATTATGGCCATTGTAAACCCAGGCGATGAAGTAGTAGTGCCAGCTCCCTACTGGGTAAGCTACGAAGCGATGGTACAATTGGCGGAAGGCAAAATGGTGAACATTTTTACCGACATTGACCAAGATTATAAATTCACTGCTGCCCAATTGGAAGCTGCCATCAGCCCAAAAACCAAGGCCTTACTATACAGTTCGCCTTGCAATCCTTCGGGTTCTGTTTTTACCAAGGAAGAATTGGAAGCCATAGCCAGGGTAATAGCAAAGTATCCTGACATTATCATTATCTCCGACGAGATTTATGAATACATTACTTTCGAAGGCAAACACGAAAGTATTGCCCAGTTTGATTTTATCAAAAACCAAGTGGTAACAGTAAATGGCTTTTCCAAAGGCTATGCCATGACGGGCTGGCGAGTGGGCTATATTGCCGCCCCACTGTGGATAGCCAAGGCCTGCAACAAAATTCAGGGCCAATTTACCAGCGGCACCAATTCCATTGCGCAGAAAGCAGCGGAAGCCGCCATAAAAGGCGATTTGGCCCCTACCCATGCCATGAGGGATTCTTTTTTGAAAAGGCGCGATTTGGTGGTCAACCTTTTAAAAGAAGTGCCTGGCATCAAGACCAACCTGCCCAAAGGAGCTTTTTATGTTTTTCCTAATGTGAGCAGCTACTTTGGGAAAAGCTACCAAGGAGAAACCATTCAAGATGCCGATGATTTCGCCATGTATATCTTGAAGCACGCCAACGTATCGCTGGTATCGGGTGCCGCATTTGGTAACGATAAATGTATCCGCATCAGCTATGCCACTTCGGAAGAAAAGCTGAGAGAAGCGGTAAGGCGCATTGCCGAAGCATTGGCCAAACTTTCATAAAAACAGCCTTTGGGCCAAGTAGAAGATATCTTTTCCCGCTTTTCCGAAACCACCTGTATGGTGGTAGGCGATATCATGCTGGATACCTACCTATGGGGCAGTGTGGGGCGCATGTCTCCAGAGGTGGCCAATGTGCCGATTGTAAATGTTGAACGCAGGGAACACCGCTTGGGTGGGGCAGCAAATGTAGCCCTCAACCTTGTCGCCTTAGGTGCCGAGGTATTGCTTTGTGGTACAGTGGGAAAAGATGCCGATGGTGCGCATGTTCAACAACTATTGGCCCAAAATCAATTAGATGCCGGCCACATACTAGCTCTGGAAAACCGCCCTACCACTGTGAAGACAAGGGTAATGGACGGTACCAAACAGCTACTAAGATTTGACCAAGAACAAACTGCTGCCATTCAAGATGAAGACGAAGCGGCTTTCTTAAGCTTGGTAAGCCAAGTATTGACAAGCAGAAAGATTGATGTACTTATCTTTCAGGATTACAACAAAGGATTGCTCAGCGAAAGCGTAATTAAGGAAGTATTGGAAATCTGCCATTTAAAAGGCATAGCTACTGCAGTTGACCCGAAGAAAGACCATTTCTTTGGTTATCGGGGGGCTACCCTGTTCAAGCCTAATCTAAAGGAAGTACGCGATGCCCTAGGAAGGGAAGTAGGCAAAAAATCCTACGAACTGGAACAGGCCGCAAGGGAAATACATGGGCGTTTGAACAACCAATTGACATTGATTACCCTCTCAGAGGCAGGAATGTTTGTTACAGACCATCATCAGGCCCATCATTTGCCCGCACACGCCCGTCATATTGTGGACGTATCTGGTGCCGGCGATACCGTTATCGCCGTGGCCGCTTTGGCTTTGGCACAGGGTTTACCGCATCCTGTTATCGCCGCTTTGGCCAATATTGCTGGCGGAATGGTATGCGAACAAGCGGGAGTAAGCACCCTGAACAAGCAGGCCTTTCAAGCAGAATGCCTGCGGCTGCTATAGTTGAATTTTTATCATATTTTCCATTTTGGCACGAAACTTTATTTCGCTGTCTTCGTAGAAGCCCATAAACAAACAAAAGAAACAAGGACTACTATGAAGAAAGGATTGATGGTGTTGGCGGTGGTAGCCATTGCAGCTACTGGTTTTGTAGGATTTACATATGCCGGTGAAGAAAAAACTTCTTATGACATTGAGTACAACGTGAATTGCGCTTCTTGCAAAGTAACCTATCGCAACGAAAAAGGAGAAAGCAAAGAAGTGAACAACGTAAAAGGCAACTGGAGCCAAAAGCTGAAAGCAAATGCCGGCCAGTTTGTATATGTTTCGGCTTCTAACGATGAAGGCACTTCCGTGAAAGTAGAAATTAAAGATAACGGCAAAAAACTGATTGAAGGCACAAGCACTACCCGCGACTATACCGCAAGGGCAGGTGTTATTTTGTAATCAATCACAAAAAATATGATTGGAAAGGCTGCCTTTGGCGGCCTTTTTTTTTAAACTTGCCATATGGTTACAGAAGTTTCAGACTCAGTATTACTGGAACAGTTCCTTCAGCAAACATTACCTGCGGCTGAATGGACCCACCGAGCACATTTGAGGGTAGCGTTTCAATTAAGTAAAAGCCATAGCCTAGAGGCGGCTTTTCAGCAAATGAAACATGGCATACTTGCGCTTAACAAAGTTCATGGAGTTATCGAAACACCTGAACGTGGCTACCATGAAACTATTACTTATGCTTGGGTGCAGTTGATACACCCTTTTGCACAACAATTGAATAGCAGCGAGGCACTTTTCACCCAATACCCTCAATTGTTGCAGCCTACCTTTTTACTGCAGTATTACGACCGCGAGGTACTGCACAGCTTGGAAGCTAGAAAAACTTATATTCCGTCTCAACGAGAGCTTATGCTTTAAGCGCAACGTATTGGGTTGATAAATATCACAACTCAAAAAATACCTGTTACAACCTAGATTGGTGCTGTTTTTGCTTTGACATGATAAACAAATCGCATATCATGACGGCAGAACTACAACACCAGGATGATGGAAATGTAACTTCAGGACGGCATCTATCCTATTGGCTCGACAGTACTGAGCCTATAGTATATACCCCCTTGGAGCAGGATATAATAGTGGACGTGGCCATCGTGGGAGGCGGCTTGTCGGGCTTGAGTTGTGCTTATGAATTGACTAAGCGTAACTTGAAAGTGGCGGTTCTGGAAGATGGGTATATAGGTAGTGGCGAAACGGGACGCACTACCGCACATTTGGTAAATGCACTCGACGACCGCTATTACGATATAGAAAAGAAATTCAATGAAGAGGTGGCCAAACTGGCCGCAGCCAGCCATACCGCTGCTATTGACTATATTGAACGTACCGTGCAGCAGGAAAATATAGCCTGTGATTTCGAAAGGTTGGACGGTTATTTGTTTTTGCACCCTACCGATGAGGAAAGTACCTTGAGAAAAGAATTGGATGCTACCCAAAGGGCAGCCATCCCTACGGAATGGGTAGCAAAAATGCCCGGTATTAAGAGTGATATGCAAGCCATTCGATTTCCGAGGCAAGCTCAATTCCATGTTATGAAGTACCTGCAAGGGCTTTGTAAAGCGATAGTAGCGAAGGGGGGGCAAATTTTCACCAACACCCATGTAAAATCAGTAAAAAAGGAACATGCCGAAACTGCTAATGGAAAAAAGGTAACGGCAAAGCATTTTATTGTGGCTACCAACACACCTGTGAACGATTTAGTGACTATGCACACCAAACAGGCCCCTTACCGCACCTATGCAATAGGGGCAGCTATTGCTAAAGATAGTATTAAGCGCGCCTTGTGGTGGGACACCGGCGATCATGAATCGAAGTGGCCTACTTATCCTTACCATTATGCTAGGTTACAGCCCTATAATGAAACCCACGACCTATTGATTGTGGGTGGCGAAGACCATAAAACAGGCCAAGCGGATGAAGAGCAAATCAGTGAAGAACAACGATACCGAAACTTGCAGGCTTGGACACAACGCCATTTCCCCAGCATGGAGAACGTAGTATACCGTTGGTCAGGGCAAGTAATGGAGCCTGCGGATAACTTAGGCTACATAGGCCGAAATCCGGGCGATAACAACATTTACATTGTTACGGGAGATAGCGGCAACGGGATGACCCATGCCACTATTGCCGCCATGCTTATATCCGATTTGATACAAGAAATAGAAAACCCTTGGGTGAAAATTTATGACCCATCAAGGTCAGCCATACATGGAGCACGAGAGTTTTTGGAAGAGAACTTGAATGTAGCCAAAAAATACACGGAGCTTTTGACCTCTGGCGATAATATTACACCAGCAAAGCTGAAGAATGGTGAAGGGGCTATAATCCGCTCGGGGCTAAGCAAGAAAGCTATCTACAAAGACGAAAGGGGGCATTTGCATACTTTCAGTGCGGTGTGCCCGCATTTGGGCTGCATAGTACATTGGAACCCTGATGAGAAAAGCTTCGACTGCCCATGCCACGGCTCCCGGTTTACCTGTTTTGGGAAAGTAGTAAACGGGCCCGCCAATACGGATTTAGAAACATTTAAGCAATAGAAGAACCGTCCTTGCTTTTGAAGGAGATGAAAATTAGCCTTATCGAATAGCGCTGGTGCTTACTTAGATTTTTTTCCGTTTTCGTACACCACGTGTAACTCCTCTTTGTCCATCGGAGTGACGTTTGTGTCAACGTAAAACAATCTTTTCTTCTGTATCACAGCCACCTTAGTGCCCAATTCCTTGGACTTGGCTTTTGCGTCGCTCATTGCCTCTTCCAACGACAAGAACTTCTCTTGATAATGTATTTCACTCATCGTTACCTTGTATTAATGGTATTAAACCGCTAAGATAAACCAAAATGCGCCAATGCGCTAGTTTATTTATTCATTACTAAAAAAATACCTGATAAAACCTAGTGTTTTACTTTAACGTTTCGCTAATTCTAATGTTTGAAAAATGGAGGGGAGATATTTAGATATCTCCCCCCTATTGACAGATAGTAAATACTCGTATTAATGATAAATGAACAAACGTTTGCTTACGGTTCCCTCAGCGAAGCGTACATTTACCCAATACAGGCCTTCCGCTAGCAATGGCATTGAATATTGCTTACGCAGTATGCCCCCGTTCCATTGCACTTCCTCCGTAAATACCTGTTGCCCTATCGCATTGACAATGTCGATGATATACTCGCCAGCAGTGTTTCCCGAAAACTCGATACTAAACTCCCCATGGTTAGGGTTCGGATAAATGCTTATGGCCATTGCTCCCGGCAAATCTTCAATACCTGTATAAACAAAATGCAGGGTATCCGAAAGGGTTGAACAACCTTGAGCATTGGTTACCAGCACGGAGTAAACACCATCTTCAGTGGCATTATAACTTTGCCCTATAGCGCCGGGTATTAGCGTATCATTCCTATACCATTGGTAGGCATTTGCTTGACTGGCTGTTAGCCTATTGGTATCCACCGTTATCACTGGAATGGCAGGCAAACTATAAATCGTGATGTTGATTGCCGATGATGAATCGCTACAACCGAATTGATCGGTAACCACAACCGAATACGCCCCTTCTGTTTCCGCCAAATAGAAAGAATCAGTCACCGTAGGCTGTATAGGGTTACCATCAACATACCAACTATAGCTTAGGCTGGTATCTGGATTGGCTGTAAGCAACACTGATTCCCTATTGCAAAACTCCGTATTGCCTTGCGCAACAAAATTAGGATTTGGCAGAGGATATACAGTGACTGCCACTGCCTGTGCAATACTCGAACAGGCATTGGTATCGGTAACAATAACCGAATAATTGCCAGTGCTGTTTACCAATAGCATGCTATCATTGGCCCCTAGCAAAGTGTCGCCATCCAATGTCCATAGATAGGTGTAGTTGCTATCAGAAATGGCATTTAATTCTACCTCGCCTCCCTGACAGAAGCTGGTAGCTCCTCCAGCAGCTAAACTGACTGTAGGCACGGGCTTAACCGTAATGGATATGACCGAAGTCCTATCAGGGCAACTATTGTCATCGATAACCGCCACGTCATAATCTCCGGACTGATACACCATCAAATACTCCAAAGTATCATTGGGCAATAACTGGTTATTGTAATACCATTGGTACTCCCAATCAACATTGGCGTTAACGATAAACAATTGGGCCGAATCGCCATCGCAGAAGGTGGTGGGGGTCAAGCTCAAGAGCAAAGGCATTGCTGCGGGATAGACTGTTACGGGTATTACTGATGAAGTGGCTACGCAACCTGCATTGGCAAAAACGTCTACGGAATAGTTGCCCGATTGGGTGGCAAAGTACACCGAATCGGTGGCACCCGTTATGTAATTGCCATTCAATCGCCATCTATAGGTCCAGCCTCCTTGGGTACCCGCTACCAATTGTACCGAATCGCCGCTGCAGAAGGTAGTCGCCCCCAAAGCACTAATAGTTGCAGTAGGCGGATTGTCTATCAATACCGTAATGGTTGCGGTGGTAGCAGTACAGTTGAAGGTATTGGTCACCTCCACATTATAAAGCCCCGGCACTGAAGTAGTATAGGTAGTATCATTCACCCCCAATGGGAAACCGTCCTTTTGCCACTCGTACACCAAACCAGTATGGCTTTGGCCACCATTTACAATCATCACTACCGAATCACCGGTACATACGGCAACAGGCCCTACGGAACTTATCAATGCAGGTGGTGAAGGATTGGCTGAAATGGGCAATATGTCCGATGTATCAATACAGCCATTGCTATCGGTAACGATAACGTGGTAATTACCCCCCAAACCAGTTACATAACTGCTGTCATATGTGCCCGTGAAAGCTCCATCCTTATACCATTGGTAAACTGCGCCGGGAGTAGTCACGGCATTAAGCGTAAGGGTATTGCCCAAGCAAAAGGTACTGTCAGCAGAATAGGCCACGGCAATGGGCAATGGCCATACCGTAACAACAACCGGAATAGAACTGGAATTGCAACCTATGCTGTTCTCGATTTCTACAGTGTAAACGCCCGAAGTATCCGCTTGAAGGGTATTGCCCACCACATTCAAGCGATTGCCATTTTCGAACCACTGATAACTATTGCCGACTGCAGAAGGAACGCTGAGTGCAACGTTGCCCCCTTGGCAGAAAGCCAAAGGCCCTGAGGCGGTAACCGTACTGGATGGGCTCGCCAAAACAGAAATGCCAATGCTATTGGAAGTACCAAGACATTGGTTACTATTCCGTACTTCCACATAATAGGAACCCGCTGAATCAACAGTCAAAGTATTGGCCGTTGCACCAGCAATCAGGTTGCCATTATGATACCACCTCAGCGTTAAGGCACCTTGGTATTGGGCACTAAGGGTAACCGAATCGCCGCTACAGAAAGTAGTGTTGCCGCTTGCGCTAAGCGTAACCGTTGGTAAGGTATCTACTGTAACTGATATGGTATTGGAAGTGTCGGAACAACTGCCCACCGCAGTAACAATGACCCTATAACTTCCAGGAGCGCCAACACTGATATTGGTATTGCTCCCCAAATAACTGGCCCCATTGTACCATGCATAGCTCAAATTGGTACCTGTAGCGGTGGCTTCCAGTAGCACACTAGCCCCTTGGCAGAATCTAGTAGGTCCTTGTGCGGAAATAGCAACGGTAGGTGATTGTGAAACAACAACAGTAACCGTACCAGCATTGGACGGACAGTTGTTGCTATTGTTCACCGTTAAACCATAAGTGCCTGCCTGATAAGCTACCAAACTATCCTTAGTGCCGGCATTGTTGCCATTAAATGTCCATTGGTATGTTAAGCCTGCACCTTGTGGTGCTTTTAGTACCACCGAATCGCCCTGACAGAAAGATAGTGGCCGTGCATGGCTGATAGACGCTGGAGCCGCCGGCAATACGGTTACACTTACTGGATTCGATTCTTTGAAGCAGTTGCCGTTGGAATACACCACCACCGTATAATTGCCGCTAGCTGAGGCGGTATAGGAATTGCCGTTGGCAAATCCAATAACGTTTCCATCAAGTTTCCATTGATAGCTTAAGCCATTGCCGGTATTGGCATTCAGCACCACGCTGCCCCCCGCACAAAACGAAGTTGGCCCCGTTGCCGTAATATTGGCTGATGGCGGCAAGTTTACGGTAACAGCCGTAGCAGATGAAGTTGCCGTGCAACCATTGGCATCAGTAACCGAAAGACTATAACTACCATTTTGAGTGAGCAATATGCTATTGCTAGTGTTTCCTGTAGCTATTCCACTATTTAACCAACTATATGTCAGCCCTGTACTGGATGCCGTGAAACGCACCGAATCGCCTTGGCAAAAAGTGGTGGGCCCCGATGCCGTATAAGCAGCAGAAGGTAAAGGATATAAACTGACACTGATAGCATTGGAGGTAGCAGTACAACCACTAGTATTAGTTACCACAACGGTAAAGCTGGCTGCATAACTGGCCGTGTAAGTACGCTGCGACGCCCCTACGATAAACTGACCGTTACTGTACCATTGATAGCTAAGACCAGAGCCACTATTGGCAGTCAAATCCACGGCCGCACCTGGGCAAAAGCTGGTAGGCCCGCCCGCAGTGATACTGGCGGTGGGTGCAGTGGCATTTACCACCGTAAACGAAGGCGATGTACTTCCACAGCTTCCACCATTGGTAACGCGCACCGTATAATCGCCAGTAAGGGTTGCTGAATAGCTAGAACCTACGGCACCACCAATGGGGGTATTATTGCGGTACCACTGATAGTTAAGCCCAGAGCTGCTGGCATTGGCAGTCAACAACGTGCTTCCACCCGGGCAAAGATTGCTGTTGCCGCTAATACTAACCGTTGGCGAAGCAATCACCTGCACCTGTATTTGGTTGGAAGTGCCCGGGCAATTGTTGCCGTCCCTGACTATCACGGTATAAAAACCTGCATCGCGCACGTAAATCGATTGCGTGGTACCTACAACGGTAACACCACGTACCCAAGTGTAAGAACTGAAACTGCCGCTTGCGGTCAATTGCACACTGTCGCCCAAACAAAGGGTCGTATTGCCGTTGGCAGTAGCGGTAACGGTCGGGGTGGTGGTACATGGGTCAATAAACAATACCGTAGTAAATACCGGCCCCCAGTTACCATTCACGTCTTTTACCCTAGCACTTAACTTATGAAAGCCAGTACTAAGTGTTGAGCTTAAGGCCGCTTGTGTAGCTGTTTCAAGGGCATTATTGAAATTACCATCGAAAGCAAACATTACATTGGCATTACCTTGTCCTGGGTCGGTATCGAAGAAATACTCACCCAATACCACTTTGATATCCCTTGGAACCAAGATATTCTCTACGCTAATGATGGTAGTAAACAGTGGACCCCAATTGCCCAAGGCATCTTTGGCCCGTACATTGAATTTATGCCTACCTAAGGTGCTGGGAGTTGCCAAACCACCGTTATCCATCAACTTTTCAATGGCATCGTTGAAGTTGCCATCAAAAGCAATAAGGGGTGTGCCATTGCCCTGGCCTGGGTCATTGCCAAAAAAGCACTCCCCCGCCATGACCCTAATGCTTCGGGCCACAAATGGATTTTCAGTAAAAATGACGGTAGTAAACAAAGGCCCCCAATTACCCAATGGGTCGCGGACCCTTACGTTGAACTTGTGCCTGCCCAAGGAAGGGGCGGCTATGGCGCTGGTATTTATTACTGTTTCGATAGCCTCATCAAAAGCCCCATCGAATGCAATCAAAGCCGTACCGTTGCCTTGTCCTGGGTCGGTATCGAAGAAACACTCCCCTGCTATAACGCGCACACTCCTTACCACCAAGGGGTTTTCTACATTTACCACGGTGGCAAACACAGGGCCCCAGTTACCATTTATATCCTTTACCCTCACATTTAACTTGTGTTTTCCCAAGCTTGGCGCATTCACTGATGAAGCAAGTGCAGTTTCCAGGGCGGCATTGAAGTTGCCATCAAAAGCGACCATGGCAGTGCCATTCCCTTGCCCAGGGTCGTTGTCCCAAAAGTATTCGGCCATGTTAACACTTATCTGCCTAGTACTTCGTTGGGTTTCAACGCTGATGACCGTAGTAAACACTGGCCCCCAACTGCCCCTAAAATCCTTCACCCTTACACCTATTTTGTGAAAGCCACTGCTTACTGAAATCCCATTCCTGATTAGCCCCTCCAACACGTTGTTGAAGTTGCCATCGGCAGCCTGAACGGCAATACCATTACCTTGACCGGGATCGGTATCTATAAAGTATTCCGCCGCCACTACTTGTGCCCTTAACTGAGCGCAAGCCAGCAATAGCAGGAATACCGCTATGATTTTTTGTATCGTTTTCATGTTTTGACCATTTAAGTAAGACAATAGATGTAGCGTTTCTCCTTCAGCAGATACTATCTGTCAAAAGAGTCCGCTTTGATACCTATTGTATTTCCTATGGTCACACGGCGAGGGGCATTCAAGAAATAAACCCTTGCTGCTCCAGTATAGAAGGGGTGGAAATTGTCCAAAGTGAAAGAACCGCCATAAGCCCCGGCATCGTTCCTGGTCAAGTTAATATCGTAGTAAGACGAATCGGCATCGCCAGCATTGATTGGGTCAGAACCAGCCAATAAGCGGCCATCGGCATCCAAGTTAATCGTTGCGGTCAAGTTGTTCGTACCGTCATTGATAAGACTTCCACCCAAGTTTCCAGTATTTGTATAGTTGAAGCTAACACCTCCAAAACCATACAATGGATTGGAGAAAGTGGGAGCTTTAAGAACATTGTTTTTTATAACATACAATGCGTTGGTAACCGAAGGCGTGTAAATGCCATAAGTAATACCTATAGTGTTCAAGGAGGTAATGGTATTGTTTACAATAGTATTGGTACCAGTGGAAGAGCTTTTAGCATTAGAAACATAAATACCATGGGCAGTGCTTCCATAGCTTGGTATATGGGTAATATAGTTGTTCATGAAAGAAAAATACTGGCTGCTGCTGGTCCAATAAATCCCAGCGGAAGTATAACAGCAGTAAAAGTCAGTACCCACGTATATTTTGTTTCCGATTATCAATAAAGTATCGTTGCTAGGATTTGCATCCGTATTAACCGTTATTACAGGCGTGTAAGGCAAGCTATCGCAGTCAATGATATTGCCTATTACTTTTCCATAGCGATAAGTAACAGTACCTTTAATTTCAGAGGAAATGAGGTTGATATCCCAGTTATCGTAATCAAAAGCCACATTCCCGTTCAAAAAAGTGCAGTTAACAATATTTACCTTGCACCGGGTACCTACCGGGCTGGTGGTGTTGCCACTGATATTGCCCACAAGATTGCGCATGCCGATAAAAGTTACTTCGCGACCTGCTGCGGCATTGATGGTAATCGTACCTTGAATGGTGAATTGCTGGCCTTCTACCCCGCTGATAAACTGTAAACTTTTGCTGATGGTAAGATTTTCCACATAAGGCGAGTTGCCTGATTGAGGGGTGATGATAATGCGGTCGCCATTAGTAGCGGCGTTATAAGCATCTGTTATGGAAGCATAAGCACCTCCGGTACCGTTTTGCGCCACTGCCAAGTCAGCAGCGTTGGCTTGCAGGCTAAATAGTACAATAGCAAATAAGCAAATGGTTTTTAAGGTTTTCATGAGCATAAGGTTTTTTTGGGACAGTTAGTTGGTTGTTATTGTTTTCGCTGCCAAAATACATAGTATTTATTCCTTACGCGTGACCAAAAGTGCCGAATTCTTACTCAAAAGATGATTATGTAAATGGCTTGTGGAACACTTATTTATACTACCGCAAACCCGTTTTCTGCTTATCGCCAGCTACTTTAAAGGCTTTAGAAACACTGTAGCCGTCCTCGTCCACTAAAGTAAGAACATGCTCCCCAATATCGGGTGCCAGACCCATTTCATGGGGTTGGTTGGTGTTGCCCAGATAGTTGCCATCCAAGTGCCAAAAGATGGTGGCATTGGGTTTTCGGTGGGCAACTTTAAAAATCGTTTCCCCCCTTTGCTGGTCGAGTTCTATCGGTATGTATAACAGCACTGCCTCTTTAGGATAAATCAATTCCATGGGCTTGGCATTTTCCGCCACTACACAATTTTCTTTAAAAGGGGGTAATTGCCGATAAGTAGGGTCTTTGGCTCGATAGTAATATTCCTGTACCGGCGGTAGTACAAACCAAGGCTTATGCTGCATGGCGTCAAGTTCTTCACAATCCGCAGTAACTCTATAATTGCCTCCAGCATCCAGATGCACCATTTGGTGGTAGGGGCACGACAAGGTTTTCAAGCCCGCACGAGGGACCCAAGTAGTATCCACTTCATCGCAAATATCAGATGCCCTATAGCCACTTTTCCTACAAACGGGCACTTTAGCCATATCGTCATAGGGCATATCGAACCAATTGGCTTTCGGCAAAATATCGAACACGTCGAACATTAAAGGGGCAGCCATGCCCACCCCTGTTAAGCCTGGCCTGCCCTCCCCATCGGCATTACCTACCCATACTGCCACTACATAGCGGGCAGTGGTGCCTATGGCCCAGCCATCGCGGAAACCAAAACTGGTACCAGTTTTCCAGGCTATTTTGGTAGAAGAGGAAAAATTGCGCCAGGCAAGTTCCGCATCAGGCCTATTTACCTCTGCCATTGCCTCGTAGGCATACCAAATGGAAGCTGCGTCCAACACTTGGTGGTCAATGGACTTTTCCTTCTTCAGGTTAGGGGGCAAGGAATCGGCAAAGTAGCTTGCTGGCCTTATATCGCTTACATAATACTTACCGCTATACCGGGTATAGTGTTTCAAAGTACGGCTCATGGAAGCATACATGCCTGCCAAATCCCATACACTGCCTTCCGCACCACCCAATATCAAGGAAAGCCCATAATGCCTTGCGCCATATTTTGCATCCCTAATCCCTAGTTTTTGCAACTTGTACAGCAGCTTTTCCGTGCCATGCTCCTGCAACAAGCGTACAGCGGGTATGTTTAAAGAACGTTCTACCGCTTTTTTGGCAGGCACCGCCCCATCAAATGTGAGGTTGAAATTTTTGGGGGTATAGCCCGCAATCTGCGTTGGAATGTCAGGCACCAAGGTATTGGGCAGCAATTCCCCTTCGTTCAGCATGGAAGCGTACAATATCGGCTTCAAAATGCTGCCCGTGCTTCGTGGGGCGGTTATTACGTCCACGTCATTGCCATGGTCCTCATTGCCTTGCTTATCGGTATTGCCCACATAGCTTAGCACTTGGCCTGATTCAACGTCAAGCACCAGCACTGCCGCATTGTATACTTGCATGGCCTTCATTTCCATTGCCCGCCTGCGAACGATATTGTTTACTTTCTCCTGTACCTCGGCGGCTATGCTGGTACGTATTCTTTGGCCTTTGTGGCTTTTATGTATAGCCTCCAGTAAATGCGGGGCAAACTGCGGTATAGGTACGGGTTTAGTAGGTAGCGGCTCTTCTTTGGCAAGGGCGCAGCTGGGCCCATCAATGTAACCCTGATCGCGCAACCTATCGAGCAGGCGGTTGCGCTTGGCGAGCAACAAATCCCTGTTCTTGCCCGGATGGATAAGCGAGGGGGCATTAGGCAAAATGGCCAAAGTTGCAGCCTCCGCCCAGGAAAGTTGCGAAGGGTCACGGCCGAAGTACCGCCACGATGCCGCATCCAAACCTACTACATTCCCCCCAAAAGGGGCATTGGAAGCGTATAGGGCCAAAATTTCCTTTTTTGAATGCGAAAGCTCCAGTCGGGTGGCCAGCACCATTTCTATCAACTTTTCGAAGAGGGTTCTATCCTTTCCCTTTCTGGCCAAGCGGATGACCTGCATGCTGATAGTGCTACCCCCGCTCACTACTTTTTTTGCCTTAACATTCTGCTTGATGGCCCTAGCGAAAGCCACGGGGTCAAAACCTGGATGACGGAAAAAGTTCTTGTCTTCAAAGGTGAGTATGGCCTTCTCAAATTTTGATGGCACCTTGCTATTAAAAGGGAAACGCCATTGGCCGTCGTCAGCGATGCGCCCACCTATCAATTGGCCCTTGCGGTCTTGAATAATGGTGGCCGTAGATGATTGGAACAAAGGCCGTGGTAAGGCAAAAAAGGCATACCATAGCAACAGCAGCAATAAAAGCCCCAGCTTTATCTTATGCCGATAAAGCCAGGGCCTAAGCCGTTTTAAAAAAGCATTCCTCATTTCATGCCCACTGCATTGCCTTCAGCAATTACTTTCACCCATTTGCCCAGTTTCAAGGCGTTGATGCGGTTATCGTACATGGCCTCGCAATAAACTGCCGGCAGGTAATAATCGCCCAGATAGGTGGAATTGAGCACCGTTACAAAAGTCTTTGATTGCCCCTTGGCCAAATCAAAATAGGTATATACCCTATCGTCCCGAATGTCACGATAAGTGGGAATATCCCTAGTGTGTGTTGAGCCCCCATCCAATCTATCGTTATGTATCTCCCAACCGGAAGGGAATATCTGGTTCAGTGCCAGATTTTGGTAATGCAATGCAGAAGGGTTCTTAAGTGTTACCTCTACCATAAAGTCCGTACCCTGCTCCATTCGGCTGATATCTATCTCATTTCCTTTCAAATCCTTATAGCTCACCGTCATTTCCAAACCATTTTGCTGAGCACTTTCTGCCCCCGTTTCAGGAATGCCCGTCATCGACAAACGTGCATATAATACCCCTTGGCCTTGGTTTACTATACTGACACTGCCGCCATTGGTACCGCTAACCGTCACCGGAATCTGCATTACGGACAACTGAGATACATATTGCACGGCCTTGCCATTTACCGTAGCATTAAACTTGAGACCTTTATTGGTACCCCCTAACGTAAATTTTGATAGGGCAATCAGGCAATAGGCAGTAGTTTGTGTGCTGAGCCATTCCATGCTTTGCAGGCGTTTGGCCATCGTTTGCACCAAGCCCATACCATCTGCCCTCCTTTTCAATAAGGTGAGGGTTTCCAATATCATGGCTTCGTCCCTTAAATCTGAACCATAGCTATAATACATTTCCATATAGGGAGCCACATCCAATGATTGGCCTGCAATCAGTTTATTGGCTATTTCAGGCTGTCCGGCCAATGCATAGGCAGCCGCAAGGCGGAACCGAGCCTGCTGGGAAAGGTTTGCTTTTTCCCTTAAGCGGTTCATGGCGCCCATTTCCGGTGCTTTAGCCAATGCCAAGGTATAAAGCCTATAAGCCTGTATTACATCATTGCGTTGATAGTAATATTGGTCATTGATTTCCGTCCAGTTTTTAGCTTGGTTGGCCTGGTACTTCTTCCAGTTGTCTTTCATGCCCGCGGGTAAAGTAAACCCTTTGGCCTCTGCTTCCAGCATAAAATGCCCGGCATAATTGGTGCCCCAGTTATCCGAAGAACCATACCCCGGCCAGTAAGCAAAGCCCCCATCGCTGTTCTGGAACAGCCGGATGCGGTTCAATGCTGCTTTTACGTTGTCCGATGCCCTTTGCTTGGCCTTATCGTCCATTTGTATCACATCGGATAGGAACAATTGCGGAAAGGCGGATGAGGTGGTTTGCTCGATACAGCCATGCGGATAGCTAAGCAGGTATTGCAAACGACGACCAAAATCAATGGGCGGCACGCTGGATACTTCCAAAATTGCTTTATTGGTGCCAGCCATACCTACAGGACTATAACTGCTTTGCCAAGTTTTTCCACCGTCGGCTACACCCTCCCAAACTTTTGTAACAGGTGGATTAGGATTGCGCACATCTATTTCTATATCGTATTCGGAACGCTCCTTGCCGCTGGTGGCTACCACCTTTACTTTGCCAATACCTATGGATTTCGCCACATCTATTTCAAAATTCACCACTTGGTCGCCTATTTGCGTAAAGCTGATGCTCTTACTGCCGCCCCCTACCATTTTCAGCGGGCCGCTTGGCGTTACGGTAATGGAAACATTTTTTACCTGCTTTTCCATGGCAAACACGGTAACGGGCAGCTTCACCTTTTCGCCCGGCCCCAATACGCGGGGCAGGGTAGCCAATACCATTAGAGGCTTGCGCACCGGGGTCGATTTATCCGCATTGCCATAAGCTCCTTTGCTGGGGTCGCCAGCAATCACCATAGTTCTCACCGCTCCTACATAATTGGGCATTTTAAAAGTAGTGGTCTTGCTTTGCCCGGCCTTCAGTTCGAATGGGCCAAAGAATTGTACCACTGGCTTAAAGCGCTTGGCTTTATTCTTGTTTGCACCCTCCACTATACCATCACCACCTATGCCTAATACGTGCTCCATTTCACCCGTAAAGGCACCCATTACCAAGTCGTACATATCCCATGTTTTCACGCCCAAGGCCTCGCGAGCATAGAAGCTTGCCCAAGGGTCAGGGGTTTTAAAGCGGGTCAAATCCAACAGCCCCTCATCTACCACTGCCAAAGTATAGGTCATGGGCTTACCGGTAGCCTCGCTTACCTTTATGGCAACATTCTCTTCCGGTTTCAATACATCGGCCATCGATATTAAGGGGGTAAGCTTGGTGGCAGGGTCTTCCACAAAAAGCGGTATCATGCCATACAAGCGTATGGGTAGGTCATTTACCTTTTGCGCATGCGGCTGCAGCAGGGTAATGTGCACATAGGCATTGGGAGCCATTTCCGCAGTAATGGGTATGCTTACTTTGGTCTGGTTCTTCTCTGCATTTACCCAGTAGGCTTTCAATACCTTCGAGCCGTTTTCGATACTCACCAAAGCCCTACCAATGCCACTGGAAGGGAATGTAATGACGGCGTTTTCATTTACCTGGTACTTGGCTTTATCAGCAGTAAAGCTCAATATGGATTCACCACCGGGGTTCTCCCTTTGTGCCCTGCCTGCCCAACCGGGCCAGTCAATGTATACGGTTTGCCCCGTTGAGTGGCCTCCGGCTTCATCTTCTACCTTTACGAAATAGCGGCCCCATTCAGGATAATTGACCCTGAACTGGAAAGTGCCCCTGCCATCGCTGCCAGTATTGAAAGTGACGTTGGCAACGGGCGTGCTGTAACTGCCATCTACATAATTGCTCAGGTCATCGGCGTTAGATTCCCACCACCAGCGCCATTGCACCTCATACACCGTGGCTTTCAAGCCTTCCCGCTTAACCGGTTTGCCGTCAGCATCTACGGTCACCACCTGCACGGTATGGTTGGTATCTGTCAATAGCATGTTCCTGGCCTTATCGCCTTTAGGCAATTGAATACCCACATAGGCGGGATATGGCGAATAGGGCACCGTAAAGCGGTCTATACTGAATTCGCCGCCTTCTTCGAACACTTTGGTAACAAAGTTGGCTTGCAACATACCAGGAGCGGTGCCTTCCAAATTGATATTGGTAGATACCTGTACCTTACCCTCACTATTGAGATTACCATCGAATACAGTCTGTTCTTCCGGGTAGAAGCTTCGGCTAGGGTCATCGAACACATAATCCTTATATTGGGGGAACTTGGTGCCAGCCTTTGTTAGCGTAACCATTACATTTGCCTTCAAGTTGCGCGCGGTGGCACCGGAAAGCCATGTAGCGGAAAGGGTACCGCTCACCCCACTATTGGAAACAATTTTGTCCTTACCGAAATCAAGGCCTATCTTCAACCTATTGGGCTTAATGGTTTCTACCTTAATGGTTTTGCTGAATGCTGTACCGCCTACTTTTACCGTGGCCATCCAGTTGCCCGTAGGGGCCGATGGGTCGGTGCTTGTGGTGAAGTTGTAGAAGTTGTTTACAGCGTTGGATTTCACCGTGCGATAAACCAACTGTCCCTGCGGGTCGGTCAATTCAAACACCACCGGATGGTTGGCGGGCAATTTCTTCTGCTCGTCTTCCAGTACAAACATGGTATAGATGGTATCTCCCGGGCGCCACACCCCCCTTTCGCCATAGATAAAGCCTTTCAGTCCTTTTTGCACTACCTCGCCCGATACGTCAAACTTGCCCAGAGCCAAAGAACTGCCATCGTCCAAGCGCAAATAGCCCCTTTGCTCGCCCCGCTTGGCAATCAATAGATAAGGACGGCCTTTGAGTTTTTCCAAGGTAGCCAAGCCATCGGCCCCCGTGCGGGCAGTGCCCATCAATTGGTTTTGGAAATTATACACCTCTAGGTCAACCCCACTAAGCGTATTGGTGGTAATCATGTCCGTAACAGCGAAGAACAGCTTGCCATCGGAACCACCTTTGGCGATAATGCCCAAATCAGAAGCGAAAATGTTGCGGCTTACATGCTTGCTAGAATTGTAATAACTACTGTTACACGGGTTTTCGCGCTCACTCCATTCATAATCCTCGTCATAGTAATACTCGTCATAATAATCCCAATAGCTATTGTCGGCAGATTCGTCCGCATCCCAATCCTCTTCCTCTATTTCCTCCATATCTTGGTCAGTACTCGTGGTGTCGCCACAGGGGTACATGGAGTCCTTCTTTTTAAAGCTAAGGCGCACATTGTACACGGCACCCGGTTCAGATTTTACTAGTTTGGAAATATCAAGGTAGAAGGTGTTCCACTTGCCAAAATCAACAGGTTTGTCGCTTTGCAACTTTACATTTTTCTTGTACACAGTGCGGGCCACCCTATACAATTCCCTGGTGCCGTCCAATTGGTTGATTTGCAGGAATTGGCCCATGTTGTTGGCATAAATGCGGGATATCTTCACTGTTACCGAGCGCAGATTCACTGCTTCAAAAGGAAACATGAGGCCCCTTGAGTTGGGCAGTATTACCCCGTTGCCCACCAGTCGTACCTCTGGCTTTATGTCTTCAAACAGTACGGTTACTTTTTGCTCGATATTGATTTTGTAATCAAGTACGTTCTTGATGCCGGCTGCTATTATCAAAGTGCGTGAACCCGATAAACGGCTTTCTGGATACACTTTTATTTCATTCCCCTCAATAATGGTGCGTACGTCGCCACCTGACTCGAAACGAATCAACCCCGTCAAGTCTTGGCTTTCGTTCAAAGGGTCAGAATATTGTAGCGACACATATTGTTCCGGCTGTTGTACCACGGTGGTATTCATCAGGTTAAATTCACCCAGGGCAGGTATCTGTACTTCCTTCTCACCCTTTACATCTACCTTTATTGGTTTGCCGTTCCAACTCAGCTCTATTTTCGACCGTTGCTCCATCCGCTGCACACTATCCAATTTAAAAGCATGCAAGCGACGGTCATCGGTATGTGTCCAAGTTATCTTTAGGGCTTTACCGTTCTGTTTGGCGGTCAATACCTTTTCTATCTCGGCGTTACTGATAACATCGGCACATAGCACATTGCCTTCCATGAAATACCAGTTCAAGTCATTGGAAGCATAGGTGCGGATAGCCCCTGGTGATACTTCAAAACTTTGTTTGATTATCTGAAATTGAAACTCAAATGTCTTGAGGCTATCGGGCACCTTTACCACTTTCGATAGATAGAATTCGGCGTCATAGAATTGACCCGACTCCAGCGGCGCATCGGGCCTGAACTCCACGGTACGCTGATCGAGCCAATACGCTTTCCCTTTAATAGGCGGGTCGAAGCTGAAAAGCTTCTGGCTGATGGGCTTGTTACGGTCAACCGAGTCTTTGTAATCCGTCGCCAAGCGGATTTTGATGGTGGTTTCCTTGGATACTACCCCCGAAGTAAATGCGGAAATGTAGGCCCCAAAGGCAGGATTAATGGTTTTGTGTTCCTTTTTTTTACAACTGGAAAATGAAAAAAACAGTAGCACCAACAGGCAGCCCGTACCTGTTTTGCGGAGCAATGAAGTAGAAAACATGTGGTTTGTGGAGTTAAAGTGTGTTCACACAAATTAACAGAAAATGTATAGTAATAGTATGTTGCAAGTTGGGAAAATTTTGTGGGGATTTTTTGGCGGTTTTTCGTAGCAATTCATCCCTCGGCTTGCTTTTTTCATCCTAAATACCGTTCATTGTTTATAAGGTCTATCAGTACCATAACAGAAAGGCAGAAATGAATGGAAAAAAGTAGAAAAATCAACCTTTTTGTATTTAAATAACTGAAAAACAATCAGTTAACAAAAACTGAAATACCACTGAAGTACCACCGAAACACTACTGAAGCACCACTGAAGTACCACTGAAAGCCCACCGAAGTACCACCGAAGTACCACCGAAATAGTACTGAAACTTAAATTTATGCGGCTGGATGGAAGGGAAGCTAGGAAGAGAAATCAATCAATTGACAGTAGCAAGTCGTTTTTATATTGGTAATTTGTATTTTCAATTTCAAAAGGAATGCAGATAAAAAAAATAGCCGTTGCAGGTGCGGGTGCCATGGGTAGTGGCATAGCGCAAGTGGCTGCCCGGGCAGGCTTTGAGGTAGTGCTGTATGATATTTCCACTGCACAGGTTGCCAAAGCCTTGGATACGATAACCGCCCAACTGGACAAACTAGTGGAAAAAGGGCAGTTGACCGAGGCAGAGCGGGAAAGGACACTCGACAGGCTGAGCACCACAACCGATCCGGGCCAGTTGGTGGCTGACTTGGTGATAGAGGCCATAATAGAAAAGTTGGAGCTAAAACGGGAATTGTTCCAGCACTTGGAACGAATCAACAGCCCGTCGGCTATTTTGGCCAGCAATACCAGTTCCTTTGCCATCACCCGCTTGGCGGTGGGCATGCAACATCCACAAAGGATTGCGGGGCTTCATTTCTTCAATCCAGCCCCTGTTATGAAGTTGGTGGAAGTGATTAAAGGCACGGAAACAACGGATGAAACCCTACAATCGCTAAGAATGGTAGCAGAGCAAATGGGCAAAACGGTGGTAATGTGCCAGGATTCACCAGGCTTTATCGTAAACAGGGTGGCGAGGCATTACTATGTGGAAAGCCTGAAGATATTGGAAGAAAGGGTAGCGAGCCACGAACAAATCGATGCGCTGATGGAAGCCACAGGCTTTCGCATGGGGCCTTTCCGCCTGATGGACATGATTGGCATGGACGTAAACTATGCCGTGACGGAAAGCCTGTTCGAGGCCTTTCATTACGACCCAAAATTCAGGCCTAGCCGCATACAACAGCAAAAAGTGACGGCAGGCCACTTAGGAAGAAAGACGGGAAAGGGATTTTACCAATATTAAACGGCCCCCCTGAACTGGCGCAGCAAGCGGATGTCGTTTTCGGAAAAAAGGCGGAGGTCGTTAATACCATATTTCAACATGGCCGTACGCTCAATACCGATACCGAAGGCGAAACCAGTGTATTCATTACTGTCGATACCGCAATTGTCAAGCACGGCGGGATCCACCATACCGCAACCGAGCACTTCCACCCAACCGCTGTGCTTACATACATTGCAGCCCGTGCCGCCACAAATAAAGCAGGTAACGTCCATTTCCGCACTGGGTTCGGTAAATGGGAAGTAGGATGGGCGTAAACGGATTTTGCTTTCGGCACCATAAAATTCCCGGGCAAAGTGCAGCAGGGTTTGCTTTAGGTCGGCAAAAGACACATTACGGTCAATATACAGCCCCTCCACTTGATGGAAGAAGCAATGGGAGCGGGCAGAGACCGTTTCGTTACGATAAACCCTACCCGGCATAATGCTGCGGATGGGCGGCTTGGTGGTCTCCATTACCCTTACCTGTACTGATGAGGTATGGGTGCGGAGGGCAATATCCTTAAGCGGGTCGGTAGCGTCTTTGTAAACGAAGAAGGTATCCTGCATATCGCGCGCAGGGTGGTAGGGCGGGAAGTTGAGCGCGGAAAAGTTATGCCAGTCGTCCTCAATTTCAGGGCCTTCGGCAATGCTGTAGCCCATTCGAACGAAAATGTCCACTATCTGTTGGCGAACCAGTTGCACGGGGTGGCGGGCTCCCAGTTCAATTGGGTCTCCGGGAAGGCTAAGGTCAATATCAGTGGCTTGGGTACCGATTTGGGCCTCAAATTGTTCTTTAAAATCGTTGTATTTGGCCTCGGCAGCCTGTTTCAACTGGTTCACTACTTGGCCGTAAGCCTTTTTTTCGGAGGGGGCTACGTCTTTAATAGCGGCCAGCAAATCTTTTACCTTGCCCTTGCTGCCAATAAACTCAATGCGGAACTGTTCCAACTCGGCGGCATTGCTGATGCTTGCTTGCTGAACAGATTGCAGCATTTCGCTAACTTGGTCAAAAAGGGTTTGCGTACCAGTGTCCATAGCTTGCAAAGTTAAGAAAAGCCAGTTAATGCCGCATCTGCCGCCATATGCGGGGAAAGCACTATTTTTAAACTTTATACTGATGAAACCATGAAAAATCTACTATCCATACTTTTCATTGCGCTTGCCTTGCAGCTTGCCGCACAAGCCCCCCAAAGCTTTAGCTACCAAGCGGTGGCCCGCGATGTAACAGGGCAACTATTGGTAAATCAAAATGTGGCTTTCCAAATTACCATTTTAAGTGGGAGCGCCAGTGGTACGGTGAAATATGCCGAAACGCATTTTGCAACTACCGATGACCACGGCTTGGTTCACTTACAGATTGGCGAGGGCAATACGGTATTGGGCAGCATGGCCAATATTGCTTGGGGAAGCGACCTTCATTTTTTAAGGGTGGAAGTAGACGTAACAGGCGGTAGCACCTTTATTCCAGTAAGTACGACCCAACTGCTTTCCGTACCCTATGCCCTTTATGCTGATAAAGCGGGCAGTGTGGATGAAGTGGATGGCGATAGTACCAATGAACTGCAGGTACTTAGCAAGAGTGGCAATAATTTGGTGCTTTCCCGCAATGGCGGCACGGTGTCCCTGAACGATGAAGACCCCACCAATGAGTTGCAAACCCTTAGCAAAAATGGCACTACCGTTAGCCTTAGCAATGGTGGCTCATTCGTTTTGGGAGATGACAACAGCAGCAACGAATTGCAGACTATCAGCAAGAATGGCAACACGGTTACGCTTTCCAATAACGGGGGCAGTTTTGTTTTAAACGATGATGACGATACTAATGAACTGCAAAGTATTAGCCGAAATGGAGATACCTTGATATTGTCGCAGTTTGGGGGCAATGTATTCATTGGCGATGCCGATGCCGACCCTAGCAATGAATTGCAGACATTGAGCAAAAATGGTACTACTTTGAGCCTGACGGGCGGAGGTAACATAACCCTTGGCGATGAAAGCCCCAATAATGAATTGCAGACGATTAGCAAAACTGGAGTGGTAGCAACCTTGTCGCAAGGGGGTGGTAGCTTTATTTCGCCTGATACTTTGGGGCTCAATTATATCATTTGCGTCAATAGCACCTATTACCCTAACATTACGGGCAATAATACAGAAGGGGCGTTTTTGGGCGAAATCAAACTGTTTGCCGGCAATTATGCGCCTGATGGCTGGATGCTGTGCCAGGGGCAAACCATGCAAATAAGCACCAATACTGGACTTTTTGCAGTGCTAGGTACCCGTTATGGAGGTGATGGGCTGACCACTTTTGCCTTGCCCGATTTACGGTCGAGAGTACCTATCCAGCGCTAGCTTTGTTGGCAATGGCATGTGCGGCAATCCAAGCAGTGGTCCAGGCAGCCTGAAAATTGAAACCGCCCGTAACGCCATCAATATCCAGCACTTCGCCAGCAAAGTAAAGGTTGGGCACCTTCTTGCTTTCCATGGTGCGGAAATCCACTTCCGAAAGCTCAATGCCTCCTGCGGTCACGAATTCTTCCTTAAAGGTGGTTTTGCCATTGGCCATGAAACTGCTGCGTACCAGTTGACTGATTAAGCGGTTCATCTGTTTGTTGGGTAAGTCGGCCCAGCGAATGGTTTCTGCAATTTCGGCTTGTTGGCAAAAATACTCCCACAGCCGACGGGGCAATTCATATAATGGTCGTTTGGCCACAAATGATGCGGATAAAGCCCGCCGCTGCTGTTCCATATCCGCACGCAGGGTTTCTTCGTTGAAGTCGGGCACCCAATTGACCAATACTTCATAGTGGTAGTCCATGTCAAACAAGGTTCTAGCTTCCCATGCCGAAGTTTTCAGCACTGCGGGGCCGCTTAGGCCCCAATGGGTAATCAACAAAGGGCCAATTTGCTTCGCCTTACTTTTGGCAATGGTAACGGCCACATTTGGGGCAACCACGCCCATTAATTTGGTGATAGGGTGGCCGGGCAGATTGAAGGTAAAAAGCGAAGGTACTGGCTCAACGATGCTATGACCTGTTGATGCTAAGAATTGATAAGCCGATGATTTGGCATGCCCACCGCAGGCTATCAATAATACATCGGCCTTTGATTGTTCTTTTTCATTCATCGTGAGTGTAAACCCAGTTCCTGATGATTGAATATCAGTCACCTCAGCCTTTGTCAAAATATTGACTTTGTATTTCGCTGCTTCATCCAAAAAACAATTGATAATGGTTTGGGAGTCATTGCTAAACGGGAACATGCGCCCATCTTCCTCGGTTTTGAGGGGAATGCCTCTTTCTTCGAACCAAGCAATCGTATCCGTAGCGCTAAAAGAATTGAAAGCCGAGCGCAATGCCTTTCCACCACGGGCATAGTATTTTACCAATTCGCTATTGTCAAAGCAGGCATGGGTTACGTTGCAACGCCCACCGCCAGATACTTTGACCTTAGAGAGCAGCTTAGTGGTTTTTCTCCAAGACAGTTACCTGGGCTGTGGGCAACAACCTTGCTGTATTGATGGCTGCAAAAAAACCGGCCGCACCACCGCCTATTACCAATATGCGTTTAGAACCCACTTGGCAAAGTTATTAAAATGAAAATCTGACAGACCAATTATAAGAACTTAGGATTATCAAAATAGGTTAACTTAGTGAAAAGTCTTTTGATGACTATCGAGCAAATTAGAAAAGAGCTGGCTAGCTATATAAAACATGCCGACGAGGAAAAGGTAAAGGCAATATACACTCTACTGTCAACTGATATGCATCCAAAGATTTACGAAATAGATGATGACTTTGCCAATGAGTTGGAAGAGCGAAAAATAGCATATCAATCAGGTAGTGCTAAGACTTATTCTTGGGAAGCTACTAAAGCAGCCGCAGTAAAAAGTTTTAAAGAAAAACATCAATAAAATTGCTGCTTGAAATACATGAATTAGCTTATCAAGAGTATATTGATTCTTATGTTTGGTATGAAGAACAACAGGCTGGACTAGGGGCGCTCTTCCAATCAGAAATTCAAAAAATTTTAGAGTCAGTTGGGCAAACCCCAAATCAATTCCCTAAAATCCATAAGAATTATAGACAGGCGGTTTGTAAGAAGTTTCCATTTGTAATAGTTTTTGAGATATACCCCAGGAAAAAAATAATTCATATAGCTGCCATTAGACACATGAAGCGGAAAGTGTCAGGCAAATTCAAAAGGAGGAATCGCTGATTCTGCCTATGAACAGTTGCATTCTATGTTACTTTAGCATTATAGCTTAATTTTGAACAGTTAACCTTATCCCTACCTATGCGCATTTGGAAATCGATATTACTATTCATCTCCGTTTTTGGCTTATTGCCTGTACAAGCCCAAACGGGCAAGAGTTCTTTATTATGGGAAATTAGCGGCAATGGCTTAAAACAGCCTTCGTACCTGTACGGCACCATCCATATTCAAGACAAGCGGGTTTTTGAGTTTAACGATTCGGTGCTGCCCAAACTTATCAAGGCAGATGCCTTTGCAATGGAGCTAACCCTTGACGACGAGAACAAGGCCAAACTGATGAGCTCTATTATGCTGCCCGAAGGGAAGGAATTAAGGGATTTCTTTAGCAAGAAAGATTATGAAAAGCTCAGTGTTTTTGTAAAAGGCCTTGGCTATGACATTAACATGTTCACCAAAATGAAGCCATTTGCCCTTATCAGCCTTATCCTTCAGGCCAAAATGCAAAAGGACATGCCCGAATCGGTAGATGGTTATCTATATTCATCAGCAGGTAACTTGGGCAAAAAGCGTTTGAGTATTGAAACGGTAGAGGAGCAAATCAGTGCCATTGAAAGTGTTACCATGAAGCAGCTAATGGAAATGGTGAACGACCCTGACAAATCGGACAAGCAATTTCAGGAGATGGTGGAAGCCTATGCCAAAAATGATCTAGAAAAGATTATGCTTTTGGTAAATGAAGAATCAAAGGAAGATAAGGATTTTTCCAAAAAGCTGTTGGAAGAACGCAACGTGCGTATGGCTGACCGTATTTCAAATATGGCAAAAGAGCAATCCACCTTTGCGGCTGTCGGTGCTGCCCATTTGCCAGGTACCACCGGTGTAATAGAATTGCTCAGAAAGAAAGGGTATAGCGTAAAACCAATTATTGCCCAGCATACGCCCGGCAATGATAAAGTACTGGAAGCATATTCTAAACCAAGTGGGCAGGTAGCCGACTCTTCCAGTGCAAAGTATGCCCTGGAAACAGAATGGTTTACCATCAATTTCCCAGCAGAACCAAAGAAAACCGTCCAGGAGGCACAAGTAGAGGGTGCTGCCAGCCAGCAGATAACTACCTATATGCTTCAGTCGGCAGATGGGCAAAATTTGGCTTATGCGGTATCTTATATCGATATGGAGAAACCCATAGCGGATAAGCAGGCGGCTGATGTTTTCTTTGAGAACAGTACCAAGAAAGTGAGTGAAAAAATCCCAGGGGCCAAACTCCTCTCTTCAACTGATCTTAAGTTGGGCAATGATTTCGGCAAAGAGATGGTTTTCGATTTTATGGGCGGTCAAGCTATTATCAAAATGCGGAATTATATACATGGCAACAGGGTCTATACCTTGCAATGTATCAGCATGGCCAGTAATGATAACAATCAAGCCATGAAAGATTATTTTGCCTCTTTTCGAATCAAGTAAAGGCCGGTGCCATTGAATTACAATAGGCGCAATGCCCCATTTCGAAGGTCATTGAGGCGGCTGCTGAAGAACCGTTCGGCAGTGGTGGGTTTAATTGTCATCAGTGTTGCTGTTATTTTGGCTTTTTTGGGCTATTCCATTACACCCGATGCCAGCCCTAGTGCCAATGAGCAAACCTTGCAAATCAACCACCGTCCGCCAGGCTTCAAGGCTATTATGCTGAAAGTGAGGAAGAATAGGGAGGTAGCCAGCCATTCTTTCTTTTACAGAATGCTGTATGGCCAAGATAATCCTTATGAACTGGTGCCCATCGTTAGCTATTCCATTGAAGGGGCTAATTTAATTTATCACGAGCTATCCACCAGCACCCCTCAAGGCATCAAAAAATCAATACCGCTAGCAGAAGTTGCTTACGCCATTTCGCCTGATAAGCCCGAAATCAAGGTGCAAAACGAGGAGGTCAGTTTTTATGATTTAAGCAATAAGTATCAAACGGTGCAGCTTTCGGTATTGAGGGAGCAAGTAGCAGCACACAACATTGAAGACCGAACATTCCTGCTGGGGACAGACCTTTATGGCAGGGATATTTTGAGCAGATTGATTATCGGTATACGGGTTAGCCTTTCGGTAGGTTTGGTAGCAGTTATCATTTCAATGGGCATCGGTATTCTGCTAGGGGCTATAGCTGGCTATTTCAGAGGTTGGGTAGACGATATCATTATGTGGCTGATTAATGTGGTATGGTCAATTCCCACCATTCTGTTGGTTTTCGCCATGACCATGGCATTTGATGCACAAGACCGTAGCATGTGGCAGTTGTTTATCGCAATTGGTATTACCATGTGGGTTGATGCGGCACGTATTGTCCGTGGGCAAGTGATGAGCACTCGGGAGGTGCAGTTTGTAGAAGCAGCGCGCAGCCTTGGGTATTCACATACCCGAACCATGTTTATCCATATTTTACCAAATATTACCGGCCCATTAATTGTAGTGGCCGCAGCCAACTTTGCATCAGCTATTCTAATAGAGGCGGGCCTAAGCTTTTTGGGCATTGGGGTGGACCCTACTACGCCATCTTGGGGCAGGATGCTAAGTGAAAATTACGGCTATATTATCAGTGCCAATGTATTCTTGGCCTTGGTACCAGGTATTGCTATCATGCTCATGGTTTTGGCGTTCAACTTGTTGGGAAATGGCTTGAGGGACGCAATGGACGTGAAAACAAGTTTACAGGGGAAATAGAAAAAATAGTATTAGATTAGGGGATAAGAGTTATGAAGCAATATTATCCTGAGCAAGTTTCAGAGGATAAATTGGCCCATTTAGAAAGGCTTTTGACTGTTAAACAATTGCAGATTAATTCCTTATTGGAAGTATCCCAAGCCATTAACAACAATTTTTCGACTTCCGCTTTATTCAGAATTTACGAATTTATCCTGCGTGCCCAAATGGGCATACAGCGTTTGTTGGTTTTCATAAAAAACGATCGTTGGGACTGTGTCTGTAACTCGGGTATTACGGACATGTATAAGCAGATATCGGTTGACATTGACCTTATACAATTTCGCAATATCGCCACCCTTACCAATACCAGAAATGAAAAGCTTAGGGAGTTTGATGTTATTATCCCTGTTTATCATAAGGATATTCCTTTAGCATACGTGCTGATTGGCGATTTGAAAACAGACGATAACGACTCGGTTGAAGAAAAGCTGAAATTCATCCAAACCATTACCAATATTGTGATAGTGGCTGTGGAGAACAAAAAGTTGTTCAATAGCCAGATACAACAGGAAGTAATGCGCAAGGAGTTGGAGTTTGCTGCCAAGATGCAGTCAATGCTAATCCCCAGTGACTTACCGAACAACAGTAAAGTAGAAATGGCTTCCGTATATCTACCTCATCACGATATTGGGGGCGACTACTATGATTGCATAGAGCTATCGGAGACCGAATTGGCATTCTGTATCGGCGATATATCGGGCAAGGGTATTGCCGCGGCCCTTTTAATGGCCAACTTTCAGGCAAACCTTCGTACGGAAATCGTGAAGCAATCTGATTTGGCGGAGTTTATTCAACTGCTTAACGTGAAGGTTAACCAAATTACAAAGGGTGAAAAGTTCATTACCCTTTTCCTTGGCGTGTATAATTATGAAACACGGGTTTTGCGATATGTCAATGCAGGCCATAATCCGCCACTGCTAGTGCAGGGCAACCAAATTATAGAATTGGATAAAGGCTGTACGTTATTGGGCATGTTTGAGCAGTTGCCCGCCATTAAAATTGGTGAGGTCACTTTGGCGAACAATTCGGTTTTGATCAATTATACTGATGGGCTGATTGATTTTGAAAATGCCAACGACGAATTTTTCAGCCTTGATAGGTTGGAATCTTTCTTAAGTTCCAACTATCATTTAGGGATGGCAGAGTTTAACAAAAAGTTGTTGGATTATGTATCTGACTTCAAAGGTGAGGCATTGTTTATTGATGATATCACCATCCTGAGTTGTAGGTTCCTATAGATTCTTAGTCTCCAGTTCTACCTTTTTCTCTTTTACCGAAAAATTGCCTACCAAAAGATTAACCAACAGGGCGACATTCATGAAGAAGAGCCCTCCGGTTTTGTCCACCTCTACCAAATCGCTCAACATCAGATTGGTATAAATGATTACCATGGATAGCATTACCGTCAATATTATTTGGCGCTTCTGTTTGTCTTTTTCAGCCAAGTAGCCCTTTTCCCCATAATGGAATATGGCCAAGGTTAAGCCTAAGAATAGCAGTAAACCCACAATGCCCTGTTCTACCAATGTAAGTAAGAAGTAGTTGTGCACCGTCGACCGTTCTTCATTATCGCTGGTGTAGGTTTGAAAATCGCTCACGGTATAACGCTGATAATAAGGATAGAAATTGCCAGTGCCAAAGCCAGTAATGGGCCTATCCTGTATCATATGGAAAGCAGATACCCAACGGTAAACACGCTCCATACTTGATACGTCCTGCAATTCGATAGTGGCTGTAAGGTGGTCGGCAAAGTTCTTATGGTGGATGGTTTTGGAATAATCCGGAGCTAACTGCAAATAATTATTATTAATGCTTAAATAGGCCACTGCCCCTATAAGCACCGCTACCCCAATACGAAACCCCCATGCCAATAAGCGATAATTGATAACCACATATGCCACGCCTGCTAAAAACAAGGCTAAAAAACAAGCCCGGGTATAGGAAAAATAGATGCCTACTAGATAAAGCACCTTTGCAAATTGGATGATTCTGCGTTTGAAAGAGCCTTTTTTATACCAAGTAGCCGCTAGAAAAATGAAGGGATAAAATATGGTAATCATGGCCGCATAGTTCACATGGTTGCGGAAGAACGGGAACATGGGTTCATTTACGAATTCAAAATCGAAGCCGTAAGTAGCGAAACGCACCAAAGTTTGAATTACCAGTAGGGAGAGGGGAATAAAAATTAGCCAAAAGAATTTCTTCAAATGGTCGACATTATTCAAAATTAAGCCCCCTACAAATACAAAAGTGACAATGTACCAGGTTTTGGCCAATACAAATTTGAGCGATACGATCGTATTTTCCGCGTGCATGATGATGAATGCCATCCACGCCAAGTGCACTAGCAAGGTAACAATGATGGGATGCTTTAAAAAAGGGTAAGGTATTAGATTGGGCCTGGCAGCAATAAGCAAGAAGAATGCAAACATTAAGGCCACAATCAAGGGCTCGGTAGGCAAATCAGTGCCTAAGGACCCTATTTGTATTTCAACCGAAAGCGGTAAAAGGAAAATCAACAAAAAGAAAATCTTCTTAAAGTCGATAAAGGTGATGTAAGCGAAAAGAATGAGGAAAGGAACTACCAGTAAAAGGAATTCCCTAAGTACCACTGCCGCCATCATGGCGATGATGCTTATGATGGCAAAGCCGGCAAAATACCAAAGTTGGTACTTCTCAATTGACCGATTGAGCATTCAGCTGCTTTTTGATGGCACTGGCTTGATCAATCAACAAAGCACCCACAATAGCCAAAAACAAGGCTATAATGGCAGTGCTGGCTACTATTAATGAACGGAGCGGCCATGCTTTCTTTTCAGAAGGGAAGGCTTTCTCTACGATATAAATGGTGGAAACCTGTTGTTTGCTAGAGGCATCGTGCTGGTCGTAGAGGGTAGAAATAGTGTTAAGGTCGATAAGGGCATTGTCCAAACGGCTTTTCAGCACTTTATAGTGAGCAACCATGGTGGGGTCGTTACCCGTTACTATGCCAGTTGATTTATCGGTTGCTGGGCTTACTTCTACAATGTTATAGGTCTTTCCAAGAAAGGCCACGGAGTCAGTAAGAGCATTTACTTCCGCAGTTTTCTCTTTAATTTTTTCTTGGAACACGGTTAGGATATTCTCCTTATTGCCTATAATCATCTCCTTGTTGAGCTTATCAATCACTTCCACCATACCATTTACAACGGTTGCCGCCAATACTGGGTCGCGGTCCATAAAAGTAATTTCAATGGCACCAAACTCTGTTTTTAGAATGCTCATATTGCTCAACAGCTTCTTTTTTGCTTTGTAGCGCCAAGCCTTTTTAGTTGTATCTATGTCGTAGTGGGCAGGTAAGTTATAGTAATTAATAGCAAAATCGAGCAGTGGCGAGGAGTTGGCAATAGTGATAAACCGGTTTACATCGTTCTTGGTACCGAAGTATTCCATTTGGCTTTCACCTCCTGATTGGCCAAATAGCGCCTGCCTATCATTGGCGGCGGGGTTGGATGGATAAAACACCGACTTCGATTCATAATAATTGGGAAGCAACAATACCACCACTAAAGAAATGAGGGTTGCGACTCCTGTAAAAATAAAAATCGGTTTGCGCCATTTGATCAATACTTTAAGCGCATCAACCAGATTATAGGTTTGGTCCATTCTCGGAAAATTTGTGTGCAAAGGTAGGAAAATACAGACAATAAAGGTTTTATACGGTTTTTTGGCTCTTCAGCAAGCCCACCATCTCTTTCCGGTCAAACAATCGAATGGCAAACGCAAAAACCATTAGGATTATTGAATAGCCGCATAAATTAATTGTCCATGAGAGTGGCGAATAATCAATCAATAGGCCCAAACTTACTACTAACAATAAGAAAAACGCCAGTTTTCCAATTAATACCAGATTAGTAGTTAACTGAAATGCCTTGTTGGCAGCTACTATATGCATCAACGCCACTGCCCATTGGGTGACCAATGTTGCCAATGCCGAACCTACCGCATGCATGCGCGGTATCAAAATAAGGTTCAATACGATGTTGAGTAAGACCCCTCCAAACGAAATCAAATTGAGTACCCTAACATTGCCACTGGCCGTAAGCAAGGTACCATAAATATATACGGAACATACCGCACCAAATGCCAAAAACAGCAAACCAAACAATTCGCCCCAATAAGGGGTACTTTCATGATAAATGGCATTTACAATTTCGTACCTAAAAAAGAAGGCTACGGACATTACGATAATTGCCCCAGTAAACAATAGTTTGAAACTGAACTGCAGCAACTCTTGTACTGCCTCTCCTGCTGCCAATATTCTTGCGAACATGGGCAACAATAAAGCAGCAAACAACAAGGCAACGTTATTAGCCGCATCCAAAAAGCGGAACGATGCCATATAGGCTCCTGCCTCATAATCTCCTTCAATGGGCAGCATCCGTTCTATCATCACAGTATCTATCCGATAGTATAAGGTCATCAGTACCCCCAAAAGGGCATAAGGGTATGTTGCCCTCAACATGGTTGTCACCTCCGTCCAAGCTAGGGTAAACTTAAGCCCCTGTGTCTTTCGTACTAAAAAAAACAAAGCGGCTATGGCCGCAAGGGCTAATGAAGCCAGTTGTGCATAAGCATAATACTGTATTTTGAATGTGCCCCAGCCTGCCCATAAAAGGCAACTCACCAAAATCAATAGCAACAACTTATCCAGCACGGAAAGTAGACTATCTACCCTAAAAAAATGCAGCCCCGACACATTCGAGCGTAGATACAGCAGCATTGAGAGCATGATTTGGCTTCCAGCCATAAATGCCAACAAGTAGTATTGAGTAGGGGAATAACCCAAAATGAAAGCAATGCCAAACGTTATCACTAAATAAGCAATAGCCAACAAACCTTTAATTTGTAGTAAGCGGGGCAATGATTCATTCAAGCTTTCGGGATTACTAGCTATGTTGCGGTTGTTATAGCTGGTAATGCCAAAATCAAGAAGAATATAAAACAATGTAGAGAAATTGAATATGGCCGTATAACTACCGTATACCTGAGTGCCCACCTCATTTTGAACGGCCGCCTCTACCAACAATGCTGCTGGCTTTACCAAAAAATTGACTAGGATGAGAAAAGCGAGGTTGGTTATAAATTTTTCCTTCATCCGTTCAAATATGATTCAAAAATAGGTATTATTGTCCAGCCCTGATGAGGATAGCAGTAAATACGCGCTTTTTGCTCAAAAACCGTTTGGAAGGTATTGGTTGGTTCACCTATGAAACGTTGAAGCGCATTACCACGGCACACCCTGAGGTGGAATTCCATTTTCTATTTGACCGGCCTTATGACCAAAATTTCATTTTTGGCGCAAATGTACGTGCCCATGTATTGTTTCCACCTGCACGCCATCCCTTTCTATGGTATTGGTGGTTTGAGTGGTCGGTACCTAAGGCTCTAAATAAGATTCAACCTGACTTGTTTGTTTCTACTGATGGCTACTTGAGTTTGTCCACCCCTATACCTACTTTAATTGTAATGCACGATTTGGCATTTGAGCATTACCCCCAGCATGTGCCTTTTTTAGTAAGGAAATACTACCAGCATTTTAGCCCACTATATGCTCGGAAAGCAACCCGGATTGCCACGGTATCAAATTATTCCAAGCAAGATATAGTCAAACATTACGGCATTTCGGCAGAAAAAATTGACGTCACTTTGAACGGGGTCAACGACAGGTATCTTTATCTTGAACCCCATCAGATTGAAGCCGCTCAGCAAAAGTATACTCAAGGAAAGCCATACTTCATCTATGCCGGCTCTATTAATCCCAGAAAGAACATACCTAACTTACTAAGGGCCTTTGAGCGGTTTAAATCCCAAACGGAAAGCGATACGCAATTGGTGATAGCTGGTGCCAAAGGGTGGGGCTACGAAGAGGTGTTTGAGGTGAAGGAAGCAATGACCTTCGGAAAGGAGGTGATATTTACTGGGCATTTATCTTCTGAAGATTTGTCTGCCTTAGTGGGCGGTGCCATTGCTATGACTTATGTATCATTATTTGAGGGTTTTGGTATACCCTTGATAGAAGCCATGCAAGCAGGCGTACCTGTTATTACCTCTAACGTAAGTTCGTTGCCCGAAGTGGCGGGTGATGCGGCACTACTCGTCAGCCCCAATGATATTGGCGATATAGCAGATGCCATGTATCGCTTGTATGCAAATCCAGAACTGAGAAGAGACCTAGCTGCAAAGGGCAAAGTCCAAGCCGTCCAATTCAGTTGGGACCTTACTGCACAGCGTTTATGGCAATCTATTGAAAAAGCACTAGCTAGTTGAAGGTGTAGCGCATGCCTAAGTAAAAGATTCGGCCATAAATAGGCCCCCAAACGGAAGCAGCATCAAATTGGTTGCTAAAAGGTTGTTCCCATCCCAGTATAGGCTGTCTTTGTGTAAAGCCATTGATATTCTCGCCACCCACGTACCACTCCCATTTTTTCCAAACTTTTGTTACTTGTGCATTGATGGTAACATATATGGGTGAATAGCCCCCTTCAACCTGCACCTCCGCATGCCTATGGCCTTGCGGAAGGCGCGCCCTTCCATTCAGTTGCGCGGTGGCATCAAATTTCCAGCCTCCTTTAGGGGTAGCATATGCCATGTTAATTAATCCAGTATGGCGAGGAAGGTGCACTTGTGCCAACAATTGGCCAGAATAGGTGGTTTTTACGTCATTGAACTTATAGGCAAGTCTAATGTCAAGCCCTTTAGCCACTCCTGTTTGCAATTCTACTTGCAAGCTGTTACTGTATGATTTTCCATCAAGATTATAGAACAAGGCCTGATGTACGTCTTGGTCTAAATCCAAGATTACTTGGTTCTCGAACTGGGTTCTATAGATATCTACATTGAAAGTACCGCTGCGTTTAGCAATAGAGAACTTTTGGGTAAAATTTAGCCCAAAATTCCAAGCTATTTCAGGTTTCAAAGTTTCCAAAATGATTATTTGTCTTGAACTGGTGAGTACATTGGTATTTTCGGCAAAAATATTCGCTACCCTATAGCCCCTGCCCGCATTCAGGCGTATTGTAGTCAGTTCAGCAGGATTGTACTTCAAATGCAGCCTTGGCGTTGCGAACAAGCCAAACAAGTTATGGCAGTCCAAGCGCATACCAGCCAATAATGATAACTGTTGGTTGGGGTTGTATCCATACTCAACAAAGCCACCAGGTACCAGCTCCATCCTTTCCCTTTGGATAATAGAAAAATGTTCGTCAAATCCATCCAGCATAAAACTGATGCCACTTTTTAAGGTATGACGTGGATTGCGTACGTGGCTTTGAAACAAAAGATTGGTGTATAGATTGGTTTCTCTTCCCGTATAGCTATTCCTACCGTACCACCCTTGCTGATGGTGGTAGCTTAGGTTAGTAATGATGCCCACACTTCTTTCCATTGCGCCCGGGAATACCCTACCCGCCTTTACGAATCCTTCATATCGTTGGGTGGTCATATCCAGCCCAAACCAAGGTTGGGTAGCAACCTCTTTCCGTTCATCAAATTCCCATTGGCCGCCCGTCCTATCTTCATATAAGGCCTTTACACCCATCTGTATCTCCCAAAACTTGTTCGGGTCGAAACGCCAGCGGTTGAACACATTGAACTGGTTAATCAAGGGCAAATCAAGAAAAGTATCATCATTTGCATCTATTCGGGTTCCGAAAAAGTTACCATGCAGAAAGAGCATGCTCCCAATTTTGGGATTGAACTGTTTGGCAAGATTTAAACTGCCTTCTGTTCTTCCCAGATGGTTCACATAAGTATTTAAGTGCAGTCGTGGGCTTTCGTTAGGCTTTTTAAGCTCTACATTGATTTGCCCCGTCATTGATTCATAGCCATTTACTACCGTGCCAGTTCCTTTACTGATTTGTATGGACTCCAGCCAAGGGCCGGGTATATAGGTAAGCCCGAATGTACTGCCCAAACCCCTTACAGAAGGTATGTTTTCCACCATCATCTGCGAATAAGCACCGTCCAAGCCCAACATCCTGATTTCTTTGGCGCCTGTAATGGCATCGCTGTACATCACATCCACTGATGCATTGGTTTCGAATGCCTCCGAAAGATTACAGCATGCCGCCTTTTTAAACTCATTTTCTGAAAGTTTGGTAGTGTTGATGGTGCTCACCCCTGAAATACTGGTTGCGTCGCGTTCTTTGGCTACCACCACTTCTTTCAATACTTTGCTTTCTAATGCCAAGGTTATGGTTAGAAAATGGTTATCCATTATGGCCAATGTATCGGCGCGGTAGCCTAGGGCAGAAACCACTAAGTATTGATAGCCCACAGGCTGTTCAATGGAAAATAGTCCGTTACTATCGGCTACTGCCCCAACCGAGGTATCTTGCCAAACAATATTGGCGTAAGGGACTGGGACTTGTGCCCTAGCCTGCACAGCAACCACCTTTCCTGAGATGTTTTGGCCAAAAACACTATGGTAGGCTAATAAGACCCAAATAATTATGCAAAATCGGTACATCTTCCATTTACGTTGATAATATTAACTAATAACAATGAAAAGTAACGGCATATGCCGCTTATCAACGAAAATCAAATACGGAAAACCTGTAGGGTTGGTTGTGTATGAAGTTGGGCTATATGGGGACCTGACTGTAAATGAAGCTCAAACCCCGAATTATCTGTTGGCAGATTAGATAAAAAAACTATGGCATAGCTGATTACGAAGGATGGGCAGAAAGCAATGTTAGGGTGTTGGTCGTCATCCCTATGTTTAAGGATATCCAGCTTTACATAAGTATCGGTGTCATCACAGCAGCCCTTTTCAGCTTGCTGAGCTTGTACTTCTTTTTTACAGCAGCTATCTTGCTTATCAGTGTCGTTTACGGAAACAATAGATACGGTATGCTTGCCTGACATATGGCACAAATGGTCGCAAATAGTGATACCAATAGTAGAAAAAGCTAAGCTAAGCAGCCAGCTAAATACTATTACATATCTCAGAGTTAAGCCCATACCTTATATAAAGGTAACAAGAAACCCCGTTGGTTTCAACACGCTAACATTATTTAGCACTTATAACCCTAACAGTTTCTTGGCAGGGTCGCCAGCGGTGAGCATAAATCCAGGATTTTCCAGCATTTCCTTTACCCTAACCAAAAAGCTGACCGATTCTTTGCCGTCGATAATACGATGGTCATAGGAAAGGGCCAAATACATCATGGGCCTTATTTCCACCTTGCCATTAATGGCCATGGGGCGGTCTTGAATTTTGTGCATGCCCAAAATAGCCGATTGCGGTATATTCAGAATAGGAGTAGACATTAAAGAGCCGAAAACCCCACCGTTGCTGATGGTGAAAGTGCCGCCCGCCATTTCCTCGATGGTCAATTTGTTATCCCGGCCTTTGGTTGCCAATTCCATTACTGCCTTTTCAATACCCGCCATGTCCAATGATTCGGCATTGCGGATAACGGGTACTACCAAACCTTTAGGGGTAGAAACGGCTATACCGATATCGCAAAAATCATGGAAAATGATTTGTTCGTTTTCAATGATACCATTCACTGCAGGAAACTCACGCAAGGCGATACAACACGCTTTGGTAAAGAAGCTCATGAAGCCTAGATTAACGCCATACTTCTCTTTGAATTTATCTTTATACACATTGCGGATGCGCATGATTTCCGTCATGTCCACCTCATTGAAAGTGGTAAGCATTGCGGTTTGGTTTTTGGCTGCAACCAACCTTTTCGCAATGGTTTTCCTTAAGTTGGACATCTTTTCCGCACGGGTTTCCCTACTAAAATTGCCTTGAGGGGAAGCTTCAGAGGACGTAGTTTCCGCTACAGCTGGCTTAGCGGCACCGTTTTTGGCGGCATTCTCTGCATCGGCTTTAGTAATTCGGCCATCCCTACCCGTGCCTTGGATATTGTCTTTATCCAAACCCTTTTCGTCAATAATTTTTGCAGCAGCCGGTGAAGGAAAGCCTGTAGCATAGGTACTGGCAGCGGTTTCGCTTTTTGCGGCTACAGCAGGTTCTGCCTTAGGTTCCGCGGCTTTTGGTGCTTCTTGCTTAGCTGGTTTTTCCGCCGCCGCTCCTTCAGGGGCTTTGGCTTCGGTATCGATACTGCAAACTACATCGCCTACGGCAACATTATCGCCTGCCTTTACCAATATCTTGATAACGCCAGCCTTTTCGGCATTCAATTCGAAAGTGGCTTTATCAGACTCCAGTTCGCAAATTACTTGGTCTTGCTTTACATAGTCGCCGTCTTTCACCAACCAATTGGATACTGTCACTTCCGTGATGGATTCACCAACGGTAGGAATTTTGATTTCTAATGCCATAATCTAGTATCTTGTAACGAGTAGCAAGTAGCAAGACTCTTTACCCTGTTTAAAAATTTAGTTTACTCCAAAAGCTTTTAATACTATTTGTTCCTGTTCCTGCACATGGATTTTGTTATATCCTATAGCCGGTGATGCGCTCGCTTTTCTAGTCACGGAATCCAAATCGCGGTAATTATTTAGCATATAAGTCCAAGCTCCCATGTTGCCAGGTTCTTCCTGTACCCATATTTTCTTAGCTTTAGGGTACTTTTCAAAAATGGCCTGCAACTGCTTTTTAGGCAAGGGGAATAATTGTTCCAAACGCACAATGGCCACATCATCCCTCTTGTTTTGCTCTTGATACTCCAAGAGGTCATAATATACCTTACCGCTGCACAACAACAATCGCTCTACTTTCTCAGGGCTTTTGATGCGCTCATCATCCAACACCTCTTTAAACCTGCCAGTTGTAAACTCACTAGGTGCCGAAACACATTTAGGATGGCGCAATAAAGACTTAGGAGACATCACCACCAACGGTTTTCTGAAAGGCCTTGCCAACTGCCTTCTTAAGGCATGGAAGAAATTGGCAGGTGTGGTAATATTGGCCACGGTAATATTGTATTCGGCACAAAGTTGCAGGAACCTTTCCAGCCTCGCACTGCTATGCTCGGGGCCTTGGCCCTCGTAACCGTGGGGCAATAGCAATGTGAGCCCGCTCATGCGCTGCCATTTCGATTCGGATGAGGTGATGAATTGGTCGATAATGGTTTGCGCGCCGTTGGCAAAATCACCAAACTGAGCTTCCCATATTACTAGGTTATCCGGCGATGCCAAGGAATAACCAAACTCAAAGCCCAACACCGCAAATTCCGACAACAAGGAATTGTATATTCTGAACTGGCCCTGTTTCTTTCCTACATTCGATAGGCGACTGTACTCCTCATTGGTATTTTCATCATAAATAATAGCGTGGCGGTGGGAGAAAGTACCGCGCTTTACGTCCTGCCCACTTATCCTTACGTCCCTACCTTCCAAAAGAATAGTGCCATAAGCTGCCAACTCGGCTGTCGCCCAATCTATCTTCCCATCCTCAATATCCTTTTGGGTCTTTTTCAGCAGCTTGTCTACTTTTACCAAAGGCTTAAATTCACTAGGATAAGCCATGATGCTTTTCAGCACTTGATCGAATGTTTTCTTTGCCACAGCAGTGTCCGGCGACTGCTCAAAATCTTCCGGTGTTGAACGCCTTAAAGCTTTCCAAGCTAGCTCAGGTTCTTGGTACTCGTATTTTAATGGGGTCTGTTTAATATTATCCAACCTGTCCTGCAGTTGCTTCCAGAAGTCTTCGTCCATTTGCTTGCCTTCTGCTTCGGAAATAGCACCGCTGCTAACCAGTTTGTTCACATAGATTACCCTGGGGTCTTCGTGGTTTTCTATCAGCTTATAGAATGTCGGTTGGGTAAACTTAGGTTCATCGGACTCATTATGGCCATGGCGGCGGTAGCAAACCATATCGATGAACACATCTTGGTTAAACTCCTGCCTGAACTCAGTAGCCAATTCCACGGCATATACTACTGCTTCTACATCATCACCGTTTACGTGCAGTACGGGCGCTTGGATTACTTTTGCTACGCCTGTACAATAGGGCGATGAACGGGCATCGTCAAAATCGGTAGTGAAACCAATTTGGTTGTTGATTACAAAATGGATAGTACCCCCCGTTTTGTAACCTTTCAAATCAGCCATTTGGGTTACTTCATATACCACCCCTTGGCCAGCAACTGCCGCATCGCCATGGATAAGAATAGGAAGGATACGGTCGTAATCTGAACCATATAATATGTCTGCTTTCGCCCTTGCAAATCCTTCCACTACTGGGTTTACGGCCTCCAAATGCGAAGGATTGGGCACCAATTTCAGATGGACGGTTTTGGTAGGCGTTTCCACCTGTGAAGAATAGCCCAGATGGTATTTAACGTCCCCGTCGCCCATGGTCAGGTCTGGGGTCATGTTACCCTCAAATTCACTGAAAATGTGCCCGTAGGTTTTCTGCATGATATTGGCCAGCACATTCAGACGGCCACGGTGAGCCATTCCTATCACCACCTCGTCAACCCCCATTTCGGCAGATTTATTGATAATAGCGTCCAAAGCTGGAATGGTAGATTCGCCTCCTTCCAAGGAGAAGCGTTTTTGCCCTACATACTTCTTGCTTAGGAATTGTTCAAAAACCACTGTTTGGGTAAGCTTTTGCAAAATCCTCCGCTTTTTTTCAGGGCTATGTTGAATAGTATGGGCAGTTTTTTCAAAACGCTCTTTAATCCAGTTATGAGCCGCGGAATTGTTGATATAGGTATATTCTATACCGATGGGCCCGCAATAAATCTTTTTCAGGTGTTCAATAATATTGGCTAGGGTAGGATTTTCCAAACCCAATTCTTTGCCTGAAACAAATGTTGTTTGCAGGTCGTCGTTGCTCAGGCCAAAAAACTCCAGGTCCAGATTCGGCTTCCTGTCACGGCGTGGCCTAATGGGATTGGTTTTGGAAATCAAATGGCCCCTAGAGCGATAGGCTTTTACCAAGCTCCATACCTGCAATTCCTTGGGTGATACGCCTGCCGCAAGACCATTGTCACTAAAATTGGAAATGGCCAAATCAAAACCTTCGAAGAACTTTTGCATTTCTGCATCTACCGTGGCGGGGTCGCTTTTATAATCGCGATATTTGGCTTCTATATAAGAGGGGTGTGCATTAAAAATAAACGAGTCAGATCCCATCAAAAAGACGTATTGTTTTTCGAACTACAAATATCTGAGTTTTTAACCGAAAAAGGCTAAAAAAGGTTTTGCAATAAGTATGGCTTATTTTCCCAATACCTCATGCAAAATTTTATGCGACTTGATGCCCCCAAAATCAGGCAAGTGGAAGGCATAATACTGCAGCAAGTAGTCCAATATAATATTCCGCTCCTTGCTTGAAATGGACAAAGTTGACTCACCGTTAACCAATATGGCAATGTACTGGCTATAGGGCAAGCCCACTTGATAACCATGGATAGCGGGCCCCATCACAAAATTGCCTTCGCGCAAATCAAAAAACTCATAGGGCGGCGCAAAGTCCCCGGAAGGGATAAAGCCTAGGTATTTGCTCAATTCCAATAGGAAATATAAATGGAAATTAGGGTCGACATGCTCCAATACATCTAGTGATACTAAGCTGTGGTTCGCAAAGGCATACAGCTCCTCGTCCACTTCTTCTTCTTTCAACACTTTGCTCAATACCTCTATCATAAAAAGTGCAATAGAGCTCTTTACAATATCAAATGGAAGGGCTTGATATAGGTAAGCCACTTTGTATTCCTTTAAATGCTGTAAGTTTTTTGACTCCTTACGGTAAACTATCAAGTCCAACACGTTTAAAGGGCGAAAAAGCGGACCTTTGGCCGATGGTTTGGCGGTGCGTACCCCTTTTACCAGATATGACTGTAAGCCGAAGTCTCTTGTAAAAATGCGGCAAATGATACTGGTTTCGGAATACTTGATGCTTTGTAAAACGATACCCTGTGTCTTTTTCAACATGGAAAGCCTATCGCATCAACAATAGCTTGGTCACTTTGGAAGCAGTACCATCTGTTTTTATGGCAAACACCAAATAAACGCCGGCTTTGGCTTCCCTTCCATCAAAATTGCGCCCGTCCCAAATGGCTTGGCCCCCATTGGCGGTGGTTTGATAAATCAAGGTACCTCTAACATCTGTTATCTTCACCTCGGCATCAGTGGTAAGCCCTTTTATGGCAATGGGTCCATGGTAGGTTTCTCTCACCGGGTTAGGGAAAACCAGCAAAGTATCGGCAAACTCTTCCCCGCCAGTGGTGGCATCCCCTCTGTAGGACACCAATCCATCCGCTGAGCCTATAAAAACCTCCCCCGTAACACCATCAATAGCTAGACTGGTAATGGTGTTTGAAATCAAAGGGCTGTTATCGGTATTGAAATAAGCCAATTGCTCCGTACCATCGGCCGAGAATAGCCAAAGGCCATTGTTGGTGCCTACCCATTTGCGATTGGCCCCATCTACTGCAATGACATTGATTGCTTCCGTAGCCAGCAAATAACCCGCAAAGCCGCCTTCGCTCACCAATATCTGTTGGGCATCGCAACCAAAATCAGAGAAAATGGAACCTGGGCAGTAAAATACCGCTATGCCCTCACCCGTACCCACCCATATCTCCCCTTCTCTATCTTTTGCCAAACAGCTGACACTATTGGAAGGAAGCCCTCCATTGCCGGTTGCGGTGGTCAAAATTTTGGTGCGGTCATCGCCAAGGTCATCAATGGTCCCTCCATTATTGAACACCATAAGTCCTGCGCTAGACGAAAGTATCTGCGCCCAGATATATCCGTTATCATCTATTACCAGTTGCCCCAGGCTACCGTTTGGCACCAAAGGAGTTGGGCGAAATGCCTTAAAACTGCCATCGGCTTTTTTTACAACAAGCGGGGTACTTGTCTCGAAATTGCTCATCCATAAATTGCCAGATGCATCCAAAGCCAAACCTGTAACAGGGGTGTTGCCAGCGTCACCATTACGTACTTGCAAGGGCGAATTTGTTTCATCATATCTGGCAATCGGGTTGCCAAAATCGATTAACCCATCGGTAAAAGCGGCTAGATATGCGCCATCTCCAGAAGGTTTGGCCAACACGGTGTGTATGCGATTAAAGTCAGCCAACTCGGACGTGTTGAACTCATCCCGATACGTCCAATATCCCTCGCCATAGGTATCCAAGCCACCTTGCAAATAATTTCCTGAAAAGGGTACTGGCCCCCGGGCGACCCATAAATTACCACCGGCGAATGATAAGTTGGCCACTTGAGCAGAACCAGGGCCATTGGGCTGTATGCTGCTGGTAGTGCCATCGGGAGCAATGCGCAACAAGCCCTCAATCTCATCGGCAATCCAAGCAATGCTGTCTTCATCAATATAGATGTCCTGTGGCAATCTGATGCGGTCATTCACAATGGGTGAGGCAAAGCCCAAATCGTTGTTGAATCGCGCAATACGCCCTGTATAATTGCCATCTGTTTCGCAAACCAATAAATGATTGTCCGAAACATCCATCTGGGTAATCGTCCAATTGGCCTGTTCATAAAAAAGTGGCCAAGTAGTTCCATTCCTAATAAACAGGCTATCATTGATATTCACTATCAAAATATCTTGAAACAAAACCACTTGGGTGATAGGAGCCTTGGGAAGACTAGTATCCAACTGCCATTCTTGAAAATTGATCAGGTTTGGTGAACTTAAGTTAGCAACACGCAGTCCTTCCAAAGTGGCAGCGTACAGTTTAGCCCCGTCAGAAACGATATTGTTTACCGACAATTGCTCGCCCAAATCGCCAATGTAATAGGTATCCTTAATCTCTTGATTCTTTATATCAAAAGCCACAATACCAAAAGTACAAGCGAGGTAAGCGATACTATCTTTCAAATAAATACTGTTCACCCGCTTTTCACCTACTATGCTTTTCCTCTGTATATCCGATACATTGTAAATCGTGTTGTTCTTGATAAGATCGATATTGGTGTTGTCGTACACTACCACTAAGGCATCATACGCTTCGCTGTAGGCAATATTGGTAACCTTCACATCGCTAAGGCCAATTACTTTGTCATACTTCTGTATTACGCCCGTTTCCTTTTCGAAAGCATAAAAAGTAACATTGCTGATGCAAAATACTTCGCTGGAAGAATGTGCCAAGCCCAAGCCTTGGCGGTAAGGCAAATGGGCGCGCCACTGTCCGATGCCTAAACCCTGGGCATTGGCCTGAACTGCCACAAGCCCCACTAGTAATAATAACAACATGCGGTGCATTGCCCCGAAATTAAATGAAAATAATGGAATGGTGAGCGCATAACGTTTGCCAAGAGCCCATTATTATGGTGCAAGGCATTTGATTGATTTAAATTCCTATTCTTTAAAGGTGGGCCAAAATGCTAAATTTGTGGGCTTTTTGCACTCCTATGTGGCACCGCCTAGCAGTCCAGGTTTTGAAGTTTCGCATACCGCTATTCGTGGTGTTGTGCGCCAGTACGCTATTTATGGCCTACATGGGCGCAGGCATCCATATGGACTATGCCATGGCGCGCATTATACCTGAAGATAACCCCAAATACCTTGAGTTCAAAGCCTTTCAAAAACAGTTTGGGCAAGAAAGTAATGTACTGGTGTTGGCTGTTGAAGGCAAGCGGCTGAACGATTACCACTTTTACAACCAGTTACTGGAATTGGGCACCGATATCGAGAAGGTGGAGGGTATGGAAAGCGCATTCAGCATTGCGACTGTCTATGATTTGGTGAAAGACGCTGATGCCGGCAAATTCAAAGTTGTACCCGTACATCAAGGTTTGATTAGTTCTCAGGCTGAAATGGACAGTATTTGGCAAAAAATTGAAAGCTTGCCATTTTATAAAAACCTGCTGTACAACCCACAAACCCATGTAGCCCTTGTTGCTGTTCGGTTTGATGAAAAGGAGTTAGAATCGAAGGGGCGCTTGGCGGCGGTAAAGGAACTGGAAAACATAGCATTGGATTTTGAGCAACGAACGGGTGCCGTGGTACACCTTTCCGGCCTGCCATTTATCCGCAACAATCGTATGGCTGCCGTATCGAATGAATTGGTAAATATTACCATTTATGCTGTAATTGTACTGGCTCTGGTATTGCTCTTTTTGTTCAGGTCAGTGAGCGCGGTAGTTTACCCCTTTGTTATTGTTGCCATAGGTGTGGCTTGGGCAATGGGCCTACAAGTGTTGTTCGATTTTAAGATTACTATCCTTACCGCGCTGGTGCCTACGCTTATCATCATTATAGGCATACCCAATTGCGTGTATATGCTGAACAAGTACCACACCGAATACAAGAAGCACGGTGATAAGCTGAGGGCCCTTACCTTGGTAATTGAGCGCATTGGCAGTAGTTCCTTGTTTGCCAACGTTACTACAGCTATTGGCTTCGGCGTTTTTTATCTTACCCATAGTGTTATTTTACAGGAGTTCGGCATTTTATCGGGCATCATGATTTGCCTATTGTACCTTATTTCAGTGGTCAGTTTGCCCATTCTGCTCAGCTTCATGCCCCCACCCAAAGTGAAGCACATGGTGCACTTGGAGCGCAATGCCTTAAGCAGCGTTATTGAGACTTTTATCCATATCAGCACTAGGCATCGCAAATGGATATATACAGGTTCGGCACTCATACTATTAGTTTCCGCTTTCGGCATCCTAAGGCTCAGTTCACGGGGCTTTATTTTGGACGACGTGCCCAAGGATTCCCAGGTATATAAGGACATGAAATTCCTTGAGCGGCACTTTACTGGCGTGATGCCCTTGGAAATCACCATCGATACCAAACGCAAGGGCGGGGCAATGAGCGCCAGCACCTTGCGTAAGATTGATGAGGTACAAGACTCTTTGGAAGCTAGCTCCCTTTTCTCCAAGCCTACTTCCATCGTCAATGGGCTGAAGTTTGCCACCCAGGCTTTTTATAATGGCAACCCCAACAAATATCGCCTGCCCGCCTCTTCTGGACTAACTCCTGAAATGGGTTTTATATCGCGCTACCTCACCAATATGGACCAAAGCAACGGCGTGGGCCAACAGGTACTGGGCAACTATATGGATAGCAGCCGGCAGGTGGCTCGCATCAGTGTACAGATACCCGATATAGGCTCCGATAAACTGGACAGCCTTTATCATGAGCTCGACCGTATTGTATTGCCCGTTTTTGATACGGCAGATTACAAAGTCACTTATACCGGTACCAGCATTGTTGCGATGGAAGGTTTCCGTTATATATCCGACAGCCTTACTGAAAGTGTCATCATCTCCCTGATATTGGTCGGTTTGGTAATGGCTTATCTTTTCCGCAATCCACGTACGCTCATCATTTCATTGATTCCAAATCTAATCCCCCTATGCCTTACTGCCGGTATTATGGGGTATTTTGGCATTACCCTCAAGCCTTCCACCGTATTGATTTTCAGTGTTTCCTTTGGTCTCTCTTCCGATTTTACCATCTATTTCCTATCCAAATACAAATTGGAACTGCTGCGCCATGAATGGGATATTTTTAAAGGCATCGTTGAAACCCTCCGCGAAACGGGTATCAGTATGATTTATACCGCCCTTATCCTGTTTTTTGGCTTCATTACTTTTTATCTTTCCGATTTTGAGGGTACTAAAAATATGGGCCTGCTTATCTCCATCACCTTGGCTTCCTCCTTATTTTCCAATATGGTATTGTTGCCCGCTTTGCTGGTATCGTTCGATAAGATACCCCGTCGCCAACTGAAACGGATGCAGCAAAAAAGCATCGACGAGCCTATCCATTAATTTTTTCCATCTTTGGCGAAAGATTGCAACGCAAGTCACCGTTTAAGCATCTGCATGTTATTCCATCTGCTTTTTGACAATTCATTTTTTCCTTATCCAAATACCTTAACTTTGCCCATACAATAAACCACTGCATGAAAAAACTGCTCTTTTTACTGTGTTTGTTTGCTGCCACATCCGTGCTTAAGGCCCAGGATAGTACCCAATTGCAAAAAGCCAAGGAAAAGGTGGCCCAAAGCGGCAGCCGCGACCGTTTGGTAATCGATTTCGGCTACGACCGTTGGATCGATGATATCGACAGCATCAAGAGCAAGCGTTTCAGCCGTAGCTTTGGGTTTACTTTCATGTACGATATCCTTTTGGGCAAATCGCGCTTTAGCATAGCCCCGGGCCTTGGTATTTACACCCATAGTGTGTTCCTTGACCATCAGTTGGTAAAAGGTACCGATAGCACCGAAACCACTTTTGCAGATTTTGGTAGCGATTACAAGAAATACAAGCTCAATACCGTGTACCTTGATATCCCCTTGGAACTGCGTTTCCGCTCGAAGCCCAACAAGCACAACAAGAGCGTAAAAGTTGCCGCTGGTTTTAAAGCGGGCGTGTTGATCAATAGCCATACCAAACTAATCCATGATGGCCCCGATGGCGACCGCGAAGTGGTGAAAGTAAAGAACTTTACTGACCTAAGCCGTTTCCGTTATGGTCCCACCCTACGTATCGGTTATGCTTTCTTCAATGTGTTTGCCTACTATTCCGTTGGCGAACTGTTCAATGATGGCCCTCAAAAAATACACCCGTTAACAGTGGGCATTTCCATTAACGGACTGTAAACAGATTTCCCCATACTGATTACCTAATAGCCAAAAGTCAAACTTGGTAGGTACCATCAATTCATTTTTCAGTACTATTTCGGTAGTACTTCAGTGATGTTTCAGTGGGCTTTCAGTAGTACTTCAGTAGTACTTCAGTGATGCTTCAGTGATGCTTCAGTGGTACTTCAGTAGTATTTCAGTTTTGGTTAACTGATTGTTTTTCAATTGTTTAAACACAAACAGGCTGATTTTCCCACTTTTTTCATTCATTTGTGCTTTCTGTTTTGGTACTGATAGACCATATGAACAATGAACGGTATTTAGGATGAAAAAAGCAAGCGGTAAGGTTAAATCTCCCACAAAGCGGGATAAACTTTCAAAGGGGAATACTTCGCTGTGTCTAGTCACAATTAAGGCTTGAAAGGAAAGTTCTGCTATTAAAATTTAAACATCATCCCATACGTCTTTACTTTTGTAATCTATCATCATCAACCATCATGAACACTAAAATCGCATTGGTCACTGGCGGAAGCCGTGGCTTGGGGAAAGACATGTGCCTGCGCTTGGCAGAAAAAGGGCTCGACGTAATCTTGACCTATCATTCCAAACAAACGGAGGCCGAAGAAGTAGTACAGGCTATCAAATCGCTGGGTAGGAATGCCGTTGCCCTGCAACTGAACATGGAAGAGTTTGGCAGTATCGAAGCTTTTGTTGCTAAAGTACAAGCCACCTTACCTGCAGTTTTCGGTACGGAAAAACTGGATTATTTGGTCAATAACGCTGGCATGGGAGGCACTATCCCTTTCTTGCAGGCTACGGAGGCAGATTTCGACCGCTTCATGAACGTACATTTTAAAGGGGTTTACTTCCTCACCCAAAAAGTAATGGCCCTTATGAACGATGGCGGGGGTGTAGTGAATATTTCTACGGGTACCACCCGCTTTTCATTGCCCGGCTACTCCATTTATGCCTCCATGAAAGGCGCCATGGAAGTGTTTACCAAATACTTGGCGAAAGAGATGGGCGCAAGGGGTATTAGAAGCAATATTGTGGCACCAGGCCCCATTGAAACCGACTTTAACAATGCGGCTATTCGAAGCAATCCGCAGTTAAAGGCCTTTCTTTCCACCCTATCGCCTTTGGGCAGGGTAGGTGAAGCGGCCGATGTGGGCGGTGTAGTAGCCTTTCTTTGCAGCGATGATGCCCGCTGGGTGAATGGTCAACGCATTGAGGTTAGCGGCGGCATTAATGGCTAATATTAAGTTTTTGCTATTGCTTGGTTTTAGGACAAAAAAACCGCACCTTTACTCTAGTAAGTTAATAGACTAAAAACTACATTATGTCATTACGTCTTGGCGATATCGCACCCGATTTTACTGCCCAAACAACGGAGGGCGAAATCCATTTTCATGAATGGCTCGGCAATAGCTGGGGAGTATTGTTTTCGCACCCAGCCGATTATACCCCAGTATGCACCACTGAATTGGGTACCGTGGCAAAAATCAAAAATGAATTCGACCGCCGCAATGTTAAAGTGGTAGCACTTAGCGTGGATGGTTTGGATTCGCACAAGGGATGGATCAATGATATCAACGAAACCCAGCACACCTCGGTTAATTTTCCCATCATCGCAGACCCTGAATTCAAAGTTTCTAACCTGTATGACATGGTGCACCCCAATGCATCGGATAAATTTACCGTTCGTTCCGTGTTTGTTATTGGCCCTGACAAAAAGGTGAAGTTGATAATTACCTATCCGGCTTCAACAGGTAGAAATTTTCATGAATTGCTACGAGTAATCGATTCCCTACAACTTACCGCCAATTACAGTGTGGCTACGCCGGCTAACTGGGAGAATGGCCAAGATGTAGTGATAGCTCCTGCCATTAAGGATGAGGACATACCTGCCAAGTTTCCTAAAGGCCATACCCGCATAAAACCATACTTGCGTACTACCCCCCAGCCTAATTTGTAAACTGGGTGCTAGGAGCTGGAAGCAAAGGGTTGTAAGCATCAATGCCATTTGTGTAACTTAGCCAATAGGCAATTAACCGCTTAGCTATGGAGCTTTATCTATCAGAAAAGGAACACCATTTCGTGCTAAAGGAAGATGGCATGGAAAGCATCATCGACTTCCATAAGGTAAGAGAGAAAGTGTGGGATTATAGGCACACTTTCGTACCGAGGGCCTTGCGGGGAAAGGGCATATCGGGCAAATTGATTCAGTTTGCCTTGGATTATGCCCGTGAGCACGGGATAAAAGTAATCCCTACCTGCGCTTCCGTAAAGGCTTTTTTGGAAAAACACCCTGAATATAATGACGTGCTGAACTAAGCAATCATCTCCAAAAACTCCTGTTCGTTTAGGATGGTGATGGTTGGTATTTTTTGTGCCTTCTCGAGTTTTGAGCCAGCATCGGTGCCTACCACAAGGTAATCTAGGTTTTTGCTTACCGAACCCAATAGCTTACCACCATTGCTCTCCACCAGTTCCTTTGCCTTATCGCGTGAAAACTGGGTAAGGCTGCCCGTGAAAAGGAAAGTTTTGCCCCCTAACTTGTCATTGGTAGGCTTATCGGCTTCTGGGTTTCTGCTAATGTTTACACCAAGGCTGGCCAATTTTTCAAGGGTATCGATATTGGCCGCATTATGGAAAAACTCATGGATGCTTTCCGCCACCTTTGGGCCGATGTCTTCCAATGCCATTAGTTGCTCCAAGTCCCAATTTTGATACTCCAACAGCGAAATGACTTTTTTGGCCAATTCTTTGGCAGTGATGGTGCCCACATGGCGAATACCCAATGCCACCAGCAAGCGCCAGCTAGGATTTTCTTTGGAAGCCTCCACGCCTTTTTGCAAATTCTCAACTGACTTTTGTCCCCAGCCCTCCATTTGCCCGATGCGGCGATAATCAAGTTGGTAAATGTCCGTTACATGTTGTATCAGCCCCTCGGCCATAAAACGCCTAACGATATCGCGACCAAGGCCTTCAATGTCCATGGCATCTTTTGATACAAAATGGATAAGCCGCTCTTCCTGCTGCGAAGGGCAATCAAAATTCACACAGCGCCAAGCTGCCTCCCCTTCAGGCTTTACCAAGGCAGTTTCGCAAGTGGGGCATTTATCCGGAAAATGGATAATGGCCTCCTCCCCTGTCCTTGCTTCTGGCACCGGCCCCACAATATAAGGGATTACGTCGCCAGCCCTCTCTACAATTACCGTATCGCCCAATCGGATATCCTTCTCACGGATAAAATCCTCGTTATGCAGGGAAATGGACACGATAGTGACCCCTGCCAATGGCGTAGGTTCTATTTTGGCAACGGGCGTGATGGCTCCTGTTCTTCCCACCTGATACTCTACATGCAATAGTTTTGCCTTTGCCTGCCTAGCCTTAAATTTGAAGGCAATGGCCCAACGCGGGTGGTGCGAGGTATAGCCGGTAAGCTCCTGTTTCTTGATATCGTCCAGCTTCACCACCATGCCATCTATTTCATACTCGTAATCGTTGCGTTTTCTTTCCCATTCTTCGCAAAAGGCAATTACTTCTTCAATGTTGGCGCAGAGCTTTGTTTCTGTAGTGGGTACCTTAAAGCCAAGTGCCTGCAATTGCTTTACATTTTCGCTATGGAATTTCAAGTGGCTGCCCAGCAAGTTGTTCCCCTCGGCATCAATGGCATATCCAATTTGGTACATAAAGGCCTCTAGGCCACGGCGGGCTGTTTCGCCAGGGTCTTTGGTGCGCAAGGCTCCAGATGCCGTATTACGGGCATTTTGGAATGTTTTCAATCCTTGTTCCCGGCGTTGGTTATTGATTTCAGCAAACACCGTGTTTTTTATCAAAGCCTCCCCACGCAATTCTATTTTTGCAATCCCCAAATCGGAAAAACGGGCCGTTAGGGGGATGGAACGTAAGGTTTTTACATTGGGGGTAATATCTTCTCCAACCTGTCCGTCCCCACGGGTAGCCCCCCTAACCAAACGGTCATTTTCATACACCAGTGCAATGCTGCTGCCATCAAACTTAGGCTCTACGGTATAGCTAATGCCCTGGCTGCCGATTAGCTTACGGATACGGTTGTCAAATTCCCTAAGGTCGCTTTCATCATAGCCATTATCCAATGACAGCATGGGCACATTGTGCTCCACAGGCGGAAAATCGGGCGATAAGCCATGGGCAACCCGCTGTGTGGGCGAATCTTCCGTAAGCAAATCAGGGAAACGCGCTTCTATTTGCTTCAGCATTTTGAACAAATAGTCATATTGCTGGTCAGCAATCAAGGCCTGCGATTGGATGTAATAATTCCAATCATGAAAGCTGATGGCATCTCGCAAGTCCTTCACAATTTCATCGGCTGCCTCCAGTGTTTGGGGTGCTTCGGTAGCCAACAGGCGTTGAGTCAGTTGCAGGTATTCTTTTTTAGCGGCTGCGTTGTACATTACTCCAATAGTTTATCGATAGCTTTTGCTAAAAGTCGGTCTTTTTCGGTCACTATATTTCCCGCATCGTGGGTGCTTAGGTATATTTCTACCTTATTATACACGTTGGTCCAATATGGGTGGTGGTCCATCTTTTCGGCCAGCATGGCCACTTGGACCATAAAAGCAAAGGCTTCAGAAAAATTCTTGAACTGAAATGTTCTTACCAATTGATTGTTTGCTTCCTGCCACATGCTGCCATGTATTTAGTACCATAATAATAGGAAGATTCCATTGAATACAGTAGTTGTGCACAAGGAATGTGCTGGAAAAAACAAAACTCCGTACGGATTGCTTAACTTTGGTATATAAGTGTTGGCATGAAACAGCTTTTTATTTGGATTTTCAAGTTGAAGGGATGGAAACTGGCCACACCGCTTCCACCGGGTACTGACCGTTGCGTAATGATTGCTTCGCCCCATACTAGCAACTGGGATTTGATTTTCACTATAGCTTGCTTCGAATTGATGCGCATTCCGCTCAAGTTCACCATTAAGCACGAGTGGCTGAAATGGCCTTTTAAGCGCATGATGGAAGGTTGGGGAGCCATTGGCATTGACCGTAGCCCAAAACAACCGGGCCAGCCAAGGCCGAGCATGGTGGAGGTAATGACCGATTTGTTTAAAGATAGGGACAGGATAGCCTTGGTAGTTACCCCCGAAGGCACGCGCAGCCTACGTACCAGTTGGAAAACTGGATTTTACCATGTGGCGGTAAACGCCAATGTGCCCATTGCATTGGGTTATCTTGATTATAAAAAGAAAGAAGCTGGTGTAGGCAAAGTAATATACCCTAGTGGCGATATGGCCAAGGATATGAAGGAAATTATGGAGTTTTATGTGAACATTGCCCCTAAATTTCCGGAGAAATTCAGCGTAGATGTGGATTACTTGAAAGGCACAAAAAAGGAAGCGGCCCAGGCATAAGCAACTATATTGCCCCCCTAGCGGTCATGTAAAGAAAAGGTTACGCTTCCATATCAAAAAAGTTAAACTATTTTTTCCACATACCGTATAATACCTAGAAGTACCAAAAAATCATCCGCTTGGGGATACGCAACACGGCAATATTGACTGCGTTCTGTACCCTGCTCTTTTACTCGCAGGGGCTATACAGCCAGGAAAACCATTACAGGTTAACGGATAAAGTACTGCAAGAAAGCGATGAGAGCTTTTCAAAAGGGGCTTTCAGTTTTGTCAACCTCTCCAGCACCACTTATTATCGTGATGAGAAAAAAATAAAGGAACTAGCCAAGCTAGAGGAGGCCAAAGATTTTGATAAGTTGATACCGGCATTGGAAGGATATATCAGCCATTTTGCTGGAGAAAATTTCGGACAGGATTATCAGTTGATGTGGCGTTTGGCGCAATTGTATGAAAAGAAAGGGCGCACGGCCGATGCCAAATGGCTATACCGCATACTCTTAAGGCACTCCGCTTCTGAACTTGAATTAATAGCCCGTTATTATGATTCACTGGATATCAACGACAAGGACTATTACGTGCCTATCAAATATTACTATGAATTAGTAGATTATCGTCGGCAGGTAGATACTCTTCATCCGCCACAGGGGGTGTTTTTGAATATGGGCGATGTCATCAACTCCGACTTTGAAGATTATGGCCCTTCCCTAAGCCCTGATGACCAGTTGTTAATGTTCGGTACCAAACGCAACAGGCGCATGGTACGTAATGAAACCTATATTAACGAGGACATTTACTTCTCACAACGCAACCAAGATGGATGGGATACCGCCAAGCCATTGGAGGGTATCAATACACAATTCAATGAAGGGGCGCCATGCCTAAGCAGGGATGGCAAAACGCTTTACTTTGTCCGCTGTGAATCGCCTGATGGGCTGGGCCGTTGTGATATTTATACAGCCGAAAGGGATGAAGAAGGTAAGTGGACGAACATTAAAAATCTTGGTACCAATGTCAATTCCAGCGATTGGGATTCACACCCTTCGCTTTCGCATTCCGAAGATACCTTATACTTTACCAGCGACAGGCCTGGTGGCTTTGGTTCCAATGACATTTACTTTACCGTGAAGGGTAAAAATGGACAATGGCAACCCGCCAAAAATTTGGGACCTGTCATCAATACTAAGGGTAATGATTTAAGCCCCTTTTATCACCCTATTTATGACGTATTGTACTTTGCTTCCAACAGCCAAGTACTCAATTTCGGCAATTTTGATATTTACAAGTCGCGTTTGGTAAACGGGCAATGGCAAGAGCCCAAAAATATTGGCCCTTTGGTAAACGGCTGGGGAGATGAGAACTTCTTTGCCATAGATGCAGAATCGAAAAACCTGTTCTACGCCCGAACCATTGATGATAATTTTAAGAATACGGATTTGTTTTCCTTCCCATTGCCTATGGAGGCCCAGCCCTTGGCATATACTGTTTTCAAAGGTTCTTTGACCGATTCCGTTACTGGCGAACCGTTCAAGGGTATCGTATCAGTAATTGACATGGACAGGGGCATTGAGGTGGCTCCCAAGTTTATCAGGCCCGATGGGTCTTTTGAGTTTGACTTGATTGATAGCAGCAAGTACCTATTGGTGATACAAGGAGAGGATTTTTTCCGTATCGAAAAATTGATTGATTTGAACGGCGATACTACGGTACATTACCAAACGCCCTCCATCAATTTCGTTCGGCTTCAATTTGCTAGCGTAGAGTTTGCCAGCAACAGTGCGGAGATAACTGATGAAATGCGCCCTGACCTAGAAAAAATGATGGATTTCCTTCTAGATAATCCCAGCACCAAACTTGTTATCTCCGGCCATACAGATGCCAATGGCAATGCCGAAATGAATTTGGACCTCTCCTATAGAAGGGCCAATGCCATTAAAGAATTCTTGGTAAGTACCGGCGGGATTGACCCTATAAGAATCGATGCCAAAGGGTATGGTAGCTCTAAACCTATTATAAAGGATGAGCAAACCGAAGAAGACAGAAAAATCAACCGCCGCGTTGAGTTTGAATTGATAAAAGGGGAAGAAGAAGCAATAGACTCCTCTTTCAACGGCAGCAACTAAGCTTTGGCACTTACATCAGTGGCTACCCTGTTGAGGAAAGTATTTAGTGGATGCAAAGCTTTAAAAGTAGTTACTATTTTCTGAACCGCATCTTTGCACGTAAACACCTCATCCTTCAACTGGCATTCCCCAATAAAGCTGGTATGTTTCAATAGTTCGATATAGGGATGATCTTTTGGATATTGCTTGGGTGCTGTCTTCAGCTTGATATCAGAAAGTTTGCCGAAGTGCTTTTTAAAATCCTTGTCTTCCAGAATTTTTACAAATTCCTCCGTATTGTAATCAATCTCCTGGCGAACTGCGTTAAGCAAAGTGGGCTCAGGCATATAAATACCGCCTGCCAAAAATGACTTGCCTCCTGGCTCCAAATGTAGATAATAGCCGGCTAGACTCATCTTTTTACCCCCTTTTGACATTCCAGCCCCAAAATTAGTTTTGTAAGGTGATTTATCTTTTGAGAAGCGCACATCTCTATAGATACGGAATACGCATTCCTTGGCCTTTAAGTCTTTTACCCCCTCATCGAAAGTACCGAGGCCATTAATAATTTCTTGAATAAAGCTTTCGAAATCCTTTTTAGCAGCTTCGAACGCTTTTTTGTTCGCCATAAACCAATCACGGTGATTGTTGGCAGACAACTGCTTTAAAAAATCGAGGGTAGACGTTTGCAACATAAACTATCTAATTAAAGTAACATTGCCTTTAGCAAATGTGTTTTGGCCCGATAGGCCTCGTGCCTCAATAAACCAAGCATACACCCCTACCGGTGCTTTCTCACCATTAATAGTGGTTCCGTCCCAAGCAAAATTGACCAAATTGCTTTGGTAAACCATCCGGCCCCAGCGGTTAAAGATTTTGATGGTCACTTCATCTATGCGCTGTGGGTCTACCAATCGGAAAAAATTGTTCTTATTCCCGCTTTCTGGGGTAAATGCCGTAGGGAGGTTCAATTTTAAGCAATTTTCTATCTGTTCATCCACGAATATCGCATCCTCATAAGAACAACCATTTACGGTTGCCGTTACGCGCACATCATTGGGAACATCCAAGAAATAAATGCTTTCCGTAGTAGCTCCAGTTGACCACAGGTAGCTATCAGCCCCTAAATACGCCGTGAGCAAAATGCTATCAGGTTTACAGAAAGAAGTGTCGTTGCCCAAGCTAAAAGAAGGCAGCACCCGCACTTCTATCTGTTGGGTGGTATCATCGGTATTGCAAACATTGCTTACCCGTAGGGCCACATCAAATACCCCCACAGTATTGAATGTATAAGTTGGGTTTTGTACCGTAGCGGTATCTCCATTCCCGAAATCCCATCTCCAAGCGGTTGGCACTCCTGCACTGCTGTCCAACAAAGTTACCGTACTGCCTTGGCAAACCACATTGGTATCCAAACCAAACCGTGCCACGGCGGGGGCATTCACGGTGAGGGAGGCAATGGCAGAATCAATACAGTTAATAACAGGATATTCCACCCTCATGTACACTTGATAGACTCCCGGGCTGGTATAAGTATTCACAGGGTTTGGCGAACTGGCAATGTTACCATCGCCAAAACGCCATAAATATAAAGCCCCCGATGCAGCAGTAGTATCGGTAAATTGTACCGGCTCGCCTGGGCAAGGGTCTATAGGATCAATAGTAAAGCCTGGCTCAAAAGAACGGTTGACAGTGACGTTGCGCTGAATCTGTTCGGTGCAGTCGGCGGTGTTCACTGTAAGGGTAATGGTATAAGTACCCACGGCATTATACACATGAAAAGTATTGGCCACTTGGGTGGAGGTGGTGGCATCGCCAAAATCCCAAAGCACCGAAGTAATGTTAGCGGCAGGGGTACTTAAATTGGTCAAGTTTACGGTATCGATATTACAAGCAGCCACAAAGCTAGCACTAAAGTCAGGGGTTATGACCGCATCGCGACGAAAAGGTACCGGTGTGGTAATGGCATTGTACTGGCATTTATCTTGGATAGAATTACCATCTGTACCTACTCGTGGCTGAATATTGTAAACGCCGCCAATAAGGATAGGGGCCGATAAAGTAAGTACAACAGAATTGGTATAGCGCCCCGTGCCACAGTTGGCATTGGCCGCAATAATGGATACACCTGATGGCCCAGTAACCTGAAAATCGGAACCATTAGTGGCTATGGTGCTACATAGAATCGGTTCAGAAAAGTAAACGGTCAATTGATTAGAAGCGACACAACTGGCCTGTGTATTCACACTGTCAATTACTGGTGGTATCGTATCTTTAATAGACGTAGTGCTATTGGTAAAATCAATAGTATAGCCCGCGGTACTGTTACCAGCGAAATTGTCAACCATCAATGCAAAGGTTTCTCCCACACCCACGTTCAATGGTGCCAAAAAAGGCGGGCCATTCGGGCCAGCAGAGTTTAAAGTGCCTCCATTACCAATTCCCGTAGCGCCATTGGTAACGGCATAGCTGCACCTCACCTCAGGGGCAACCCCTGAAAAGATGTCGGAGCAGTTGAGATTGGTAATGTTGTACATGGCAAAGTCATAATCATCACCCGCCAAAGGGTTAATGGTAAACTCCAATACACCCGCAGTGCTGGTAGTAAAAATATACCAAACGGAATTGTTCTCCTGATTGGCAAGGCAACTGCTTGGGGGTATTTCATTGGTGTTGGACCCCTCGCCCCGGTAGGTTTGTGCTTGCGTAAACTGGTCGGCGCAAATGGGCAGCGCATTAATGCAATCTTGTTCTATACCGGTAACTTGGCCGAACAAGGTGATGGGAAAAATGGAAGCAAGAGCAAATAATAGGGGCCAAAACTTCATAGGGAGTGCGTGGAAAATGTCTTCAAACCAAATTTATTAAAATTCCTCTGCTAAAAAGATTAAAAAACTTTTCATTTTAACTACTAGCACTATTCCTACCTTAAATCTTTTAAGCCTATCGGCTAAAATTATGGATATGGTATAGCCACAGTCCTTTATTCTCTTTGCTATTCAACCCTTTAAAAGTTATAAACGCATGTATGAATCAGTATTATACAATTTGGGAGAGGAAAATCTTCTTTTACAATCCCAACATTGATTTTTCAATTACAATGGAAACTTTCATGTGAAAAAGCAATAGGCATAAGATAAATAATAGCAGTTTCTTAAGATTGCTGCCTTCCGCTTTGAGGTTCATTTCTTTGTAGGCCAAAGAAACGAACCAAAGAAAGCCCGCAGCGGGGTGTCCTCGGCACCCATCGCCCTTTCGGCGCTGCGTGCCGTAATGTTCGGCAGCCTCACAGGCAGTGCGAACGTACGGCACCAAAAGCAGCCGCCTTCACGGGGATGGGTACCCGCCTCGAAAACCCCATGCTGCATTATTTGACATTTACTAAATCTATAAAAACTCAATCTCTTTATTGGAGAAGGCTAAAACTACGTTGTCTTTTTGCACCAGCAATCGCCCATAACTGTCATAACCAACAATGGTACCCTCAAATGGCTCGCCAGCAGCTTTGTACCAGTGCTTTTCATTCAACCTGTACAGGTTTTCTTTGTAATCATTATCTAAAATCACTACTTGCCCGCTGCGAAGCTGTAAATACCTTTTTTCCAATTGGGTCAGCAATGCTTGTAAGAGTATATCTATATCCATTTTTTTGCCCGCTAGAATGCTCAATGAACTTGCCTGGGGCAATTTTGAAAAATCTTGTTGGTTGACATTGAGCCCAATGCCTATTATGCTATCGCCCACTTGGTTGCCAATTAATGTATTCTCAATCAAAATACCCGCAATCTTTTTTCCCTTACAATAAATGTCATTGGGCCACTTAATAAAAATACTTTCGTCCAGAATATCTTGCAATGTATCCACTATGCCTAACGCTACGGCTTGTGTAAGGCCAAATTGTTGGTTAGCGTGCAAGAAACTAGGATATAGAATAATACTAAAAGTAAGGTTGCTGCCAGGCTCGCTTAGCCATTCATTGCCATATTGGCCCCTACCTTGATGCTGTTGGTATGCAATAATGGCAGTTCCTTCTACTGGCTTGGAATTTGATAACAAACGCTTGCTATAATCGTTGGTGGAATCAACCGTTTCCAGCTTGATTAAAACCTTTCCGATGAATAGTGTGTTGCTAATTGTTGCCAAAGATTGCTAACTTTCGGTCTGATTTCAGACCCTCTAAAAATAGGAAAAAAGAAATTTTGAAAACCAAAGTTGCCGAGTTGCAGGAAACAGAAATACTGAAAGATTGCATTATCGACTCCATTCAGGATAAAAAAGGGGAAAACATTGTAAGTCTCGACCTGAGAAAAATCAATGATGCCGTTACACAATATTTTATCATCTGCGACGCCTCTACCAATGTGCAGGTGAAAGCAATTGCCGACCACGTTTTTCAAAACGTGAAAGACAAAACAGGTCAACGCCCATGGCACAAAGAAGGGTTTGAGAACCTAGAATGGGTGCTACTGGATTATGTTGATGTGGTAGTGCATGTTTTCCGTACGTCCACCAGAGAATTCTATGAATTGGAAGAGCTTTGGGACGATGCCGAAAAAGAAGAATTTAAATAACAAATGCCTCAACCTTAGAGGAAAGTAAAATGGAAAACAACGAAAGAGAAAATAAACCAAAAAATAAACTGCCCTTACCCAAGGCTCCCAAGTTCAATTATTATTGGATTTATGGCCTTATTGCGGTAATCATCATTAGTATCAATCTATTCAAGTTACAGGGTGGTTCGCAAACCATCTTGGAGAACCGTTTTTATGCCATGCTCGATAGTGGCGATGTAAGGCAAGTGGTGATAGTAAACGATGACGGGGTGGAAGTTTACCTGGACACGAACAAACTGAAGAGCAAACAGGAATACAAAGACATTAGAAAAAGCCCTTGGGGCGGCTTAAATACAGGACCGCATTTCTCCTTCACTATTATTTCTGCTGAGAGCTTTAAGAAAAACCTAGAAGACCATCAAAAGAACAAACCATTTTCCGAATGGGTAGCGGTAAAGGTGGAAAGACGCGCTAATTTTTCCGATGCCCTGTTTTGGCTGGTGCCCCTAGTATTGTTTTTCCTGCTTTGGATATTCATCATGCGCCGGGTAGGCGGTGGCCCAGGTGGCCCAGGCGGGCAAATCTTCAATATCGGTAAGTCAAAGGCGGCTTTGTTCGATGCCAATAAAGTAAACGTCACCTTCAAAGATGTGGCTGGCTTGGACGAAGCCAAAGAAGAGGTAATGGAGGTGGTTGATTTTTTGAAAAATCCAAAAAAATATACCAATCTGGGCGGCAAAATTCCAAAGGGTGCCCTGTTGGTAGGCCCTCCGGGAACTGGTAAGACCTTGATGGCGAAGGCCGTAGCCGGTGAGGCACAAGTGCCTTTCTTCTCCATATCCGGCTCCGATTTCGTAGAAATGTTCGTTGGGGTGGGTGCCTCCAGGGTGCGTGACCTGTTTAAACAAGCCCGCGAAAAAGCCCCCTGCATTATCTTCATCGACGAGATTGATGCTATTGGGCGTGCCCGTGGCAAGAATCTGGTGCAAAGCAACGACGAAAGGGAAAACACGCTGAACCAATTGTTGGTGGAAATGGACGGTTTTGGTACCGATAGCGGGGTAATCATTCTGGCCGCTACCAACCGCCCCGATGTATTGGATAGCGCGCTGATGCGCCCAGGCAGGTTTGATAGGCAAATCACCATTGACAAACCCGACTTGGTAGGCCGTGAACAGATATTCAAGGTGCATTTAAAGCCAATTAAAATCGCTCCCGATGTAAGTGCTGCCAAGTTGGCTGCCCAAACACCTGGTTTCGCTGGAGCTGAGATTGCCAATGTATGCAACGAAGGTGCCCTTATTGCCGCTAGGCGCAACAAGCAGGTGGTGGATATGTCCGATTTCAACGACGCCATCGATAGGGTCATCGGCGGTTTGGAGAAAAAGAACAAAATCATTTCTCCTGAAGAAAAAGAAGTAGTGGCCTACCATGAAGCTGGCCATGCTATTTGTGGTTGGTTCTTTAAAAATGCCGACCCATTAGTGAAGGTATCCATCGTTCCTCGAGGGGTGGCCGCATTGGGCTACGCACAATATTTGCCAAAGGAACAGTATCTGTACACTACCGAGCAACTGATGGACATGATGTGCATGACCTTGGGCGGCAGGGCGGCAGAAGAAATTGTTTTCAACCGCATCACTACCGGTGCCCAAAACGATTTGGAGCGCATTACCAAAATGGCCTACTCCATGATTACCATTTTCGGTATGAATGAAAAACTGGGTCAGGTGTCCTTCAATGACCCCCAGGGGGAATACAGTTTCAAGAAACCTTATTCAGAAGAAACGGCCCGCATTATTGATGGGGAAGTGAAGAAGCTGATTGACGAGGCCTATGCACGCACCAAAAAGCTTTTGGTAGAAAAACGCGAGCAACTGGAACTGGTGGCTAAAGAACTATTGCAAAAGGAAATTATCTATAAGGACGACTTGGAGCGGTTGATAGGCAAGCGCCCCTATGAGGAAAAGCACCACCATGAAAATCCTGACCTGAACGACCCGCATAAGCATATCCTGAATCCCAATAACCAAGAAACGGATGTGACTAAGGGGCCTGAAATGGGATTTTCCACTCCCGAAGAACCTTCTACCGAATAAAACAGGGGCTCCGAAAGGAGCCCTTGCCATTTACCTATGCCAGTAGCCACCAAAACATTCTTTTTTTCCGATGTTCACTTAGGCAGCCCGAACCATGCCGCAAGCCTGGCCCGCGAAAAACGCTTGGTAGCTTGGCTTGATAGCATACAGGCCGAGGCAAAGGAAATATACATTGTAGGTGATTTATTCGATTTTTGGTTCGAATACCGGCATTCAGTTCCCAAAGGATACACGAGGATACTAGGCAAACTGGCCGAACTGGTCGATAATGGCATTAAGGTACATTTCTTCACGGGCAACCATGATTTGTGGATGTTCGGCTACTTTGAAAAAGAGCTTGGCATTAAGGTGTATAAAGAACCGCAGATACTTGACCTGAACGGCAAACTACTTTATGTGGGCCATGGCGATGGTTTAGGCCCAGGCGACCATGGCTATAAAATCATCAAGAAGATTTTCAGTAACAAAGTGGCCCAATTCGTTTATCGTTTGCTGCATCCCGATGTTGGTATCTCTATCGCTAACTTTTGGTCAAAAACCAGTCGCAATGCGAATCCGAAAGAATTGGAGCATTTTTTAGGGGAAGACCGGGAATGGCTGCTCATATATGCCAAAGAAAAACTGAAAACCCAACATTTTGATTATTTTGTATTTGGGCATCGTCACTTGCCCTTAGATATCCAATTGAATGAAAATAGCAGGTATATTAATCTCGGTGATTGGATCAGCTACTGCTCTTATGCGGAATTTGACGGCCATCAATTACAGCTCAAGTATTATCAGGCTGTTTAGTTGCTCCATGCTATTCTTCCTGCTGCCTTCCTTTACAGGACATGATTTTACCCTAATCAAAGAATTGACCAATGTGCAGGGCACCAAGGTGTTTTCTGACAAGTTCGGTTGTGCCTATGTGGCTACTTCTAAAAATGCGTTGACAAAACTATGTGCCGACAGCAGCAGACCAAAAAACTATGCCATGATGCGTTTTGGCAAAATTACCTATGCCGATGTATCGAACCCCTTGAAAATCTTAGTGTTTTATAAAGACTTCGCCACCATTGTTATATTGGATAATACCCTTTCGGAGCAGGGACTTATCGATTTAAGAAAAACCAACATTTTACAACCAGGGGCTATCTGCTTATCCCTAGATAATAACATATGGGTGTACGATGAGTTGGAATATAGACTAAAGAAATTGAACACGGACAATCAAGTATATCGGCAAAGCGAAGACTTTACCATCCTATTTCCAGAGGGTGCACGGCCCAATTTTATGCTGGAAACGGAGAACCAACTGTTTGTGAACGATCCGGAACATGGCATAAGGGTATTTGATGTATTCGGTGCGTATTCAAAGACCATCCCCATCAAGGGGTTAGAACGTTTCCAGATAGTACGCAACCAGCTCTTTTACTTCCAAAACGGCCAACTTTTCAGCTACCACTTGAAAACCTTCGATACCAAACCAGTGGCCTTGCCCAGTACCTCGCAAACACATTTGCTGGATGTGAACATTCAGGAAGGCACCATGGTATGCCTTTATGAAAATGCCTTACTTTTGTACGCTTTTAAATAAGGTACTGTATTACCCATGCTCGATAAACTGGAACAAATTAAGGCTCGTTGGATAGAGGTGCAGGAACGGCTGTCAGATCCGGAAATAGTGGCCGACCAGAAGCGCTTCTCACAATTCAGCAAGGAATACAAAGACTTGGGCGGCATAGTGCAGGTATATGATATCTATAAAAACGTTGTCGATAATATTGCCAGCAACAAGGAGATATTGCGCACCGAAAAGGACGAAGACTTCCGGGAAATGGCCAAACAGGATTTGGATGAGCTGAGCCGAAAGAAAGAGGAACTGGAGGAAGAGATACGCATACTGTTAATACCGAAAGACCCTGAAGACGAAAAGAACGTAATGCTGGAAATAAGGGCGGGCACCGGTGGTGACGAGGCCAGTATTTTTGCCGGCGACCTCTACCGCATGTACACCCGCTATATTGAAACCAAGGGCTGGAAATATGAATTAATCAACGAAAACCCGGGTACAGCGGGAGGCTTTAAAGAAATAGTAGTGAATGTGCTGGGCGATGGGGTGTACGGAATCTTGAAATATGAATCGGGGGTGCATAGGGTGCAAAGGGTGCCTGCCACCGAATCGCAGGGCAGGGTGCATACCAGTGCCGCATCAGTAGCCGTTTTGCCCGAAGCGGATGAAGTGGATGTCGACCTTAACGAAAAAGACATTAAAGTAGATACTTTCCGTTCATCAGGTGCGGGCGGACAGCACGTAAACAAAACCGAGTCCGCAGTAAGGCTTACCCACCTACCAACTGGCGTGGTGGTGGAATGCCAGGAAGGACGTTCGCAGTTGAAAAATAGGGAAATAGCCATGAAGGCCCTCCGTACCAAATTGTACGAAGCCAAATTGGAAGCCCACAATGCCGAGATAGCCGCCCGAAGAAAGACCCTCGTATCCACTGGAGACCGCTCCGCAAAAATCAGGACTTACAATTTCCCACAGGGGCGTTGTACCGACCACCGTATTGGCTTAACTTTATACAACCTTGCCGATGTGATGAATGGTGACTTGGAGCCACTGATACATGCGCTTCAAGTGGCTGAAAATGCCGAAAAGCTGAAAGAGGGTGGCTTGGCCTAAACGATACCTTATGAAAAAGATGTTTTTCCTATTGCTTATTGCTACCGTAGGGATGTTTGCAAGCTGCGCTAAAAAAGACGTGGCCAGCAAAACGCCTGAACCCACCAATGATGCCGCTAACAAGGAAGAAGCGGAGAAAAAGGCATCGCAATACGCCGTACAACCCTATGATAAACCTAAGCTAGAGGCCAAAGAAAAAACGCTTCCCAATGCCGCTGATAAAGGCTTGCTGCAAAGCGGACTGAACAAACATAATTCAGGCGATTATACTGGTGCCATCAATGATTTTAGCCAATTAATCAACCAAGACCCATCCAATTCGGAAGCCTATTTATCCAGGGGCATGTCGAAAGTAAAGTCAGGCGATAAAGCCGGGGGATGCGAGGATATCAAAATGGCGCAGAAGCTGGGCAACACTTACGCTGGTCAAACCTTGGACGTACTGTGCAAATAGGCGTTAAGTTTACCTTAAATTAAATAATGAGTTATGTTTATTCAGCACATTCCCCTACGTTTGTGCCCATAAATCCACCTAGCCATGAATGTCTTCTCCACCCGTTTGGTCACCCTATTCGTAATATTGGCCATCGCCAGCCAGGCCACTTTTTTACATTCCTGTAAATCAGCCAGTGCGGAAAAGCAGGAAGGGGCTTTAGTACCGACCGCAGCACACGTTATCGTAATTGGTGTTGACGGCATGAGCCCCGACGGCGTGGAAAAGGCCAACACCCCGGTGATGGACGACTTAATGAAAAACGGTGCATATACCTTACACGCTAGGGGCGTATTGCCTACCAGCAGCAGCCCCAACTGGGCTTCCATGATTATGGGCGCAGGTACCGAGCAACACGGTATGACCAGCAACGACTATGAGCGCGATGACTTTCCCTTCACCCCGGTGGTGACTGGCATGGAAGATATTTTCCCTACTATTTTTGGAACGATTAGGCAACAAAAGAAAGATGCGGAAATAGGGGCCATTTACCATTGGGACGGCTTTGGCAGGTTGTTTGAAAAAAGCGCAGTGAATTATGACAAGCATATTGACGGCGAAAAGGAAACAGCCGCCGATGCAGCAAAATACATTAAAGAGAAGAAACCTACCTTCACCTTCATCCATCTTGACCATGTAGATGGAGCAGGACATGGCGAAGGGCATGGTACACCGGCCTATTATAAAGCAGTATCACTTGCCGATTCACTGATAGGGGTAATTATCCAGGCCGCCAAAGATGCTGGGATTTACGACAATACTATTATTATCGTTTCCGCTGACCATGGCGGTATCGGTACCGGACATGGCGGTGAAAGCCTTGCCGAACTGGAAATACCGTTCATCATTGCTGGCAAAGGCATCAAAAAGGGCTATAAAATAAAGCAACCCGTATATACTTATGACAATGCGGCTACGGTGGCTTACGCCTTGGGGGTACAACAACCCTATGCTTGGATAGGCCGCCCGGTGAAAGCAGCCTTTGAAGGGCAATCAGAACCAGCGGGCAGCGAATTGAAGGAGATGCTTGCCGCCCCTAAAATTTACCCTGACCGTGTTTCCTATTCCCCTCCAGGTGGGCTGTATGTAAATAAGGATGCTACCGTGGAAATCAAGAGCGAGCTGACTGGCGTGGAAATCCGCTACACTCTCGATGGTACAGAACCAAATAAAAATTCGACGCTATACAATGGGCCATTTGCACTAAATAAAAGTGCCATCGTAAAAGCTAGGGTGTTTGATAAAAACGGCAAAAACAGCCTATCGGCAGAAGCATTTTTCAGGGTGATAAAGCCAGGCTCTGGAAATGGGGTAAAGTATGCTTACTATGAAAGCCCTATCGAATTGAGCTATGTGCCGGTAATGCAAACCATGAAGCCCGTAAGGACTGGCACCGTGTATGAATTGCGCATCGATTCCATCCAACATCGCGATGCGCAGTTTGCCATCATGTTAGACGGATATTTGCAAATTGACACTCCTGGTGCTTATCGTTTCTATACCTCTTCTGACGATGGCAGCAAACTGTACATTGATGGTGAGTTGGTAACCGATAACGATGGCGACCATGGCGTACGGTCTGAAGCCGGGGATATTGAGATTAAAACCCCTGGCAGGCATGCCATTAAAGTAACTTACTTCAATGGCGGCGGTGGCAACTGGCTCGATGTAATGTACAAAGGCCCGGGTATTGGCAAACAGATTATACCAGCCGATAAGTTGTTCGTAAGCGCAAAGTAAGCTTACTGCTGCACTGTTACGGCCGCCATATATAGGTCAGTAACGGATACCGCTATATAGAGATAGCCGCTGATGTACTGGTCATCGGCCTGCACATCTGTAAGCCATAGCTTGATGCCTTCCTCTTTCAGTGCCTGACTGGTATGGATGGAAATACTTTTGTTTTCATATCCGCCCAAGTTTACTTTCATTTCAGTGAAGTTGAGGTCGGTAGCATCTTTGCTTAATTCTGGCAATTTTTCCAATCCCTCCTCCACAAAGGTGCTCAGCACTAAATGCTCTATATCGATTCGCATTTCCGCTTGGTCAGCCTTAAACAAAAACGGTACTGCTATGAGACCTACCCTCGGCCTTTCCGACCATCCTTTAAAACGGTTGCTGCTTTCCCTTTGCAAACCTACCAGCCAACGTTTGTTGTTTACTTCCTTATCTTTTGCGGGGTTCACATCCAGCCACCATATCCATTCATAGGGGTGCAACTCCGTATGGCAACTGTGGTTGCAATCGGACACAAAGGCACCATACATGCCAAGTACCGGCTTTTCAACGCCAAAGTTGGGGTGGTTCAAAAAATCCGTGCCGCACAGTACGGGATAAAACTTAGAGTTGATTTCAGGCCTAAACTTCTTAGGGGGGGTTATCTCACAATGTACCCTTGATTGGCTTAAAGTAGAATCAGTAGGATACAAATAAGGGGGCTTGGTAAAATCTTCGCCCCTTACTCCTTTTTTGTTGATGCGCATCTGCTGTTGGTAGCCTTTGTACATAAGGCCGATATAAGGTTCATAGTGGGGCAAAAGGTCAATGTTAATATCATACTCCGTAAATCGGTCGCTGCCTTCACAAGGCGCACCTACATTGTGCTTGGCTGTACCTACCAGCTTTTGCCTTTCCATAGTGATGGCCCGCCATTTCACTCCAAAAATGCTGATGATGGAGCCAAACAAAAAACGGTGGTTTTGTGTCTTTCTGGGCAATATGGAATCGGCCTCTTTCACCCTTACCAAATCCAGCACCTGCTCGTTGACAAGGTTGTTGCTCCTTATGCCCGCATTGCTTTGCCCTAGGAGCAGCATTTTTTCTGGTTGCTTACTCACTTTCAGGACTGGGACGTTAACAATTCTTAAACTCGGGGCTTGGGCATACAAGCAGGAGGTGGCCCAGAGGGCAAATAACAATAGAGGCAAACGCATGGTGTAAAAAATCTTTGACATCGAAGTTAAAGAAAAACAATATCAGGAATGAACCTGCCGTTTAATAACCGAACTTATTTCAAAACACTTAACATGCAGTTATCGCCTATGAAACTAAAATTTACTCGAGCAGACCTATTAAAAAAACTGTATGATGAGACCGGGGTTACGGAAAACCAGGCCATCAACGATGCCTTTGCGCTCAATTACAACTTGAGGGAGGAATACCATACTTTCGAAGACGTAAAGGCCGCCCTGGATGCGGTAAGGTACCTACCCAGCCAAGTTTGCATTAAGGCCATTTTGGATTATAGCAGCAGTACGCAATTGGAAGCAACCGTATAGTTGCTTATTCCGCTTTACGGGCAATATTGACGTTTTAGGTAAAAAGCCTATTTTTATGTTGTGAAAAATTAACATAACATGAAAAGGGCTTTTCTTATCATACTTATCGTCATTGCTTATTGCCACACCTTTGCTCAGGGCAATAGGGTACCGCCAAAATTTCAGGGTACTCAAAAGGAATTGGATAATTTCTTGGTTAAACCTTATTTCCAACCACATGAACTGGACCCCATCATGCCATTAAATGTCGAGGTTACTGCCTTAATCAATAATGAGGGGCAGTTAATCGGTACCTATGCCCAATTCCAGGAGCAGGATAGCATATCAATTTCACATACCCGATTTGTGTCATTTAACCCTGAGGCGATAAAAAACAGAGCTAAAGAACATATCCGCCATATTAGGCGCTGGACACCGGGTACCCTAAACGATACCCCAACAGTTATGCTTGTTCGTTTAAACGTGCATTTTTCCAAGGAAGCATTTACTGATTCCAGTCAGTATGCCAATTACCTCTCGGGATTAGCTTTCGTCCCGAAGGAATGGGATCTAGTTAAAGATGGCTATTCAGTTTATCAAAAGGCAGACGACGGCCCTAACCATCAAATTTACACTTTCGCAGAGCAAATGCCAGAATATCCAGGGGGCATAACGGCAATATTAAAATACATTGCAGAACATACCATCTATCCTGAAGTCGCCCGTGAAAATGACATAACTGGCACTGTGTACGTAAAATTTGTGGTGACCAGGGAAGGTAACGTCAGAAATGTTGTTCTAGTCAAAGCAATAGACCCATATTTAGACCAGGAAGCGGTAAGGGTGGTAAGCTCCTTATCGGGTTTTAGACCAGGTATGCAATCAGGAAAACCTGTTGAGGTCTTTTATACCATTCCTATTAAGTTTATCCTACAATAATTACCCCAACCTGCCAATAGCTTTCAGGCGTTCAAATACCTTTTCGGTATGTGGGGCATCCGCCAATTCTTCTGTTAGGTCCTGCCCTGCCCAGTGCTCATAGTGCTTGCCGTTTCTCCATAAGCGGCTGGCGGTAGCGTCATAAATAATGCCGTGGCAGGCTACCCATATTTCCTCCCTATCTTGGCCGTTCCTCAGCGCCAGTTGCGAGCGGGTATAGATGGGCAGCGCTTTTTCAGATGAGTCCATGCTGTAGCAAGTATTCGGCTATCTGCACCGCATTGGTGGCGGCACCCTTGCGCAGGTTGTCCGCTACTATCCACATATTCAAGGTATTGGCTTGGCTTTCGTCCCTGCGCAGCCGGCCTACAAAAACCTCGTCGCGCTCATGGGAGAGCAGGGGCATGGGGTATTTCAACTGCGATGGTTCATCCATTAACGCAATTCCAGGAAAAGATTGCAGCAATGACTTCACTTCGGGCAAATCGAAATCCGTGTCAAACTCCACATTCACCGCCTCGCTATGGCCGCCCATAACGGGTATGCGCACCGTAGTGCTGGTAATACCAATGGTATCATCGGCTAATATCTTGCGGGTTTCGTTCACCATTTTCATCTCTTCCTTAGTGTAACCATTGTCCAGAAACACATCAACCTGCGGTATGGCGTTCATGTCAATGGGATAAGCATAGGCCATTTCACCCTTCTCCCCTTTTCGTTCGTTCATCAACTGCGTTACCGCTTTTACACCCGTACCAGTTACCGATTGATAAGTGGAAACCACAATGCGCTTAATGCCATAGCGGTCATGCAGGGGTTTGAGTGCTACCACCATTTGTATGGTGGAGCAGTTGGGGTTGGCAATGATACCTGCCCCTTTCTTCAGCACTTGGGCATTTACTTCTGGCACTACCAAGGGCACATCAGGGTGCATGCGCCATGCCGAGGAATTATCAATTACCACCGAGCCAGCCTCCACAAACCGCGGTGCCAATGCCAACGAGGTGCTGCCACCCGCGGAAAACAAGGCAATTGCTGGCTTCCTTTCCATGGCAGCTTCTGCGGAAACTACCGTCCAATCCTTTCCTTTAAAAGACACCCGTTTCCCCACCGATTTTTCAGAAGCTACAGGAATCAGTTCTGAAACCGGGAAGTTGCGCTCTTCCAATACTTGGAGCATCTTGGTACCTACCAGCCCCGTGGCACCTACTACGGCTACTTTCATACGTGTATGCTAAATTGGCTGCAAGATACGGTAATGGGGAAAATCTATCAGGCTTTTTTCAATGTAAAACCGAAGGTAGAGCCCATTTCCACCGTACTCCGCACGTTGATGGTTTGGTGGTGCGCCTCAATAATGTGCTTTACAATGGCCAAACCCAAGCCCGTGCCGCCTTGGTCGCGCGAACGGCTTTTATCTACCCGGTAGAAGCGCTCAAATAGCCGCGGCAAGTGCTCCTTGGATATGCCGATACCATTGTCGGTCACCTCTACCAGAATATTGTCGTGCATGTCGTACACCCCAATGGTGGTCTTACCGCCTTGCTTTCCGTACTTGATGGAGTTGGTCACCAAGTTGGTTACTACTTGCCTAATCCTTTCCCGGTCAGCCATTACGCTTACTGACTTATCGGTACCCTCCTTGATTTTTAACTTGATATCCTTGGTTTCGGCCTGCATCTCTAGGCTTTCCAGCACTTCCCTAATCAGTTTGATAATATCGAACTTCCTGAATTCCAACATCATATTGTTGGTCTCCAGTTGCGATATGGTTTCCAAGTCCTCTACAATGGCCGTAAGCCTATCCAAGTTTTTGGAAGCCTTGTACAAATAGCTCTGATTGATTTTTTCATCATACAGCCCGCCATCAATCAAAGTATGCAGGTAGCCCTGTATATTGAAAATAGGCGTTTTCAGCTCGTGCGATACATTGCCCAGAAACTCCTTTCTGTACATTTCGGTGCGCTTCAGCTCTTCTACCTCTTTGGCCTTGTTTGCGGCCCAGTCGCGCACCTCCTGCTCCACCTGGTTTACGATGTTTTTATCCATATCCACGTGGGTGGAAAGGGCCGTTTTTGGGGCCTTTAAATCGTGTATGGTTTTGTAGATGAGCTTGATTTTACGATAGATAAACCGCTCCACGAAATATCCGAACAGAAAAAAACAAAGGACGAAATTGGCGACCGGTATAAACACCACGAAATACCAATCAAGCGGGACGGAAAACACGATTTTAATGCCCATCAATACAATGAGCGTAAAGCTGGCAATACTGCCCGAAGCGATCAGAACGACCTCACGGGGCGATGGGTACTTCATTATAGGTCAAATTTGTAACCTATACCTTTGATGGTTTTGAAATTATCTTCACCAATCTTTTCCCTCAGCTTGCGGATATGCACGTCAATAGTACGGTCGCCGACAATAATATCGTTGCCCCATATTTTGCTCATGATTTCCTTGCGGGAAAACACCTTGCCAGGTTTGGAAGTAAGCAGGGAAAGCAATTCGAACTCTTTCTTGGGCAAATTCAACTTATCACCGTCCTTGTATACCAAGTATTTTTCCCTATCGATTTGGATATTGCCCAATGATATTGCCTCTTCTTTGACATCATTGCTGAAACGACGCAATAGAGCTTTAATTCGGCTGATTAATATCCTTGGCTTGATGGGCTTGGTGATATAATCATCGGCACCCACATCGAAACCAGCTATTTGGCTGTAGTCTTCATTGCGGGCAGTAAGGAAAGCAATCAACGTATTTTTGAAATCGGCCATGGAACGGAGTTCCCTGCAAGCCTCGATACCATCCAACTCAGGCATCATGATATCCAACAAAATCAGTTGCGGATGATGCTTCTTTGCCTGCTCTATGGCTTCTTTACCATTATTGGCAGTAGTGATATGATAGCCTTCCTTTTCCAGATTATATTGTATGAACTCCAAAATATCTGGTTCATCATCGGCTATCAAAATCTTAATCTTGTCCTGCATGATGGTAAATTTTGTACAAAAATAATGTTAAGCCTAAGATAAATTGTTAAGCGTGTTTTAAAAATACATTATGCAACCGCTTAAAAGGAAATGCTTATGCAAAGATAGGTTAAAGCATTCTTAACGAAACTGCTACTTTGCCTTAAGATGATATTAGTTGCTTTGTGGCAGTTCATATTACTCACCCAAAACCATTAGACATGCTTAAAAGCACCACTTTCTTTAGAATGCTATTGCCCATGTTGGCAATCGTTGCCCTAGTATCATCCTGTAAAGATGACGAAAAAGAGAACAACAATAACACTACTGAAACTGTCGTATTGAGCGGTTTTGTTTCTACTAACCGTACCTTGGATGCCGACACCATTTATGAAGTAGCTGGTTACTTGGTGGTTGATTCTGGCGCTACTCTTACCATCGAACCTGGAACTATCGTGAAATTCCGCGAAGGCCAAGGGGCAGCCGCTTCCGCTTTGATTGTTGCCCGCAATGGCAAAATCAATGCCGTTGGTACTGCCGACAAGCCTATCGTAATGACTTCAGTATTGGATAACATTACCGTTGGCCAACGTTTCGGTACCAACTTGGATGAAAACGATGTTGAATTGTGGGGTGGTTTGATCATCTTAGGAAATGCTAAAGTATCAGAAGTCAGTGGCGATACCGAAGGACAAATTGAAGGTATTCCTGCTGACTACACTTTCGGCCTATACGGTGGCAGCAATGATGCCGATAACTCTGGTACATTAAGGTACATTTCTATCCGCCACAACGGAACCGAACTGCGTCCTGACGAAGAATTGCAAGGATTAACTTTGGGCGGTGTAGGTTCAGGTACTACCATTGACCACATTGAAGTAGTAGGTAGCGGCGATGATGGCGTGGAAATCTTCGGTGGTGCTGTTAACCTCAACCAAATTTTGATTTCGTATGTAAAAGATGATGGCCTTGACTTGGATGAAAACTACAGCGGTACCGTTGAGAACTTCTATATTGTTCACAAAGGCCCAGCAGTAGACAACGCAGGTTTGGAAATCGACGGTCCAGAAGGTGTAACCTATACTAGCGGTAGCTTTACCCTAAGGAACGGCACGGTAAAAAATGCTAGTGGTACTGGCCGCGCAGCTACTTTGAAAAGTGCCGCTCAAGGAACTATCACCAATTGTGCATTCACTGGCTTCACTACTTGGGTATCAGTAGAAGGCGGTGGTGCTAATGATAATTATTTGAACGATGAGTTAACCATCACCAATAGCCAATTTGTTACTGGTAGCTTGACCGGTGTATTGGTTTCAAACGATGCCGATTCCACTTTGGTAATCGACAACTTCGAAGCAGATGGCAACACCGCAGTAAGCACTACCACCGTTGGCGGTTCAACAGCAGAATTCCAAACTTGGACTTGGACTGACAATGCCGGTAAATTGGACTAATCTGATTTTATAGGAATACCATATGACCCTTCCAGCAATCTGGAAGGGTCTTTTTATTTAAGAAAAAGTTTTTTTGCAATGAAACATCTGATATTCTTACTAGCCACTATCCTTCTATGCTCTATTCAATTACGGGCCCAAAATGGCACCGTACGCGGTACTGTAATAGATGATAAAAATGCGGAAGCCATTATTGGTGCAACCGTGAGGGTAGAAGGCACTTCACAAGGGACCGTAACCGATATTGATGGCAGTTATAATCTTTCCCTGGCACCGGGCACCTACAAGCTTACCTTTACCTTCCTTTCTTATGCCGGCCAAACCGTAAGCGATATCGTGGTTACCGCCGACCAAGTGACCGTCATCGATGTGCGCATGCTGGAAGCCTCCGAACAAATACAGATAGTGGAAGTAACCGCCGAACGCACCCGTAATAATGAGAGTGCCATGATTACTTTACAGAAAACTTCCGTAACGGTATTGGATGCCATTTCCGCACAAACCATCAGCAAAACAGGCGATAACAATACTGCCGATGCCTTGAAAAGGGTTCCGGGCGTTTCTATTGAAGGGGGCAAATATGTGTACGTGCGCGGCCTTGGCGACCGCTACACCAAAACCATGCTGAACGGTATGGATATCCCTGGCCTTGACCCCGATAGGAACACCGTACAAATGGACGTTTTCCCGACCAGCTTGATTGATAACCTCATCGTTTATAAAACATTTACCCCTGACCTACCCGGCGATTTCACCGGAGGCGTGGTGGACATTACCATTAAAGACTTTCCCGATAGGCGCATTTTTGAAGTAGGGGCAGGCCTAGGCTTCAATACAGCCACTACCTTCAAGAAGGATTTCATTTTGTATGAAGGGGGCAAGTTGGATTGGCTGGGCATTGATAATGGTACCCGCAAGCTGCCATTCAGTTATGACAACAATATTTCCAGCAGCCTGGCCATTTTGGAAGACCCTAAACTAGAAGACTACACCCGCAGCTTTTCCAACCAGTTGGAAGCGGAAAAACGAAACAATTTCCTGAACCAAAGCTACTATGTAAGCTATGGCAATCAATATAACAAAGAAAAGCGCAGCTACGGCTTCAACTTTGGCCTTACCTACCGCAACTCTTACCAATTCTTTGAAAAGGCTGAATATGGGGAACACTTACACGATGTAGACCCTAACTATTTGCAATTCGATGAGGAAAATTTCCGCACTTCCAAAGGAGCCCTAGGCATCAACAATGTGCTGTGGAGCGGCATGTTGGGCGGTGCCATCAAATCAAAAAAGAGCAGACTTACCTTGCAATTGTTCCATACCCAAAATGGCGAGAAAGCCGCTAGCGAAAGGGAACAAATTGATGGTATTGACCAATATGAATCAGTAGCTGATATCTTAAGCTACTCGCAACGCTCCATATCAAATGTGCTTGTTACTGGCAGACATAAGCTGGAAAAGATGGAAATAGAATGGAAGAATTCTTTTACCTATTCCATTATCAAAGACCCCGACTTAAGGGTAATGCAATTTGCCAAACAGGACTCGGTAATAGTAGTGGAAACGGGTGGTAGCAGCCAAACCAACCGCTACTTTAGGGATTTGAATGAAATTAACGAAAACTTTAGGGTCGATTTCATGGTACCTTTCAAACAATGGAGCGGCCTCAATTCAAAAGTGAAGTTCGGGGTTTACGAAACCTATAAAACGCGCAGTTTCAAAAGCTATGTTGCTACTTTAAATAGTGATGGTTTTGTAATTGAAAACAATGCGGATGACTTGCTACTGGAAGAGAATATATGGACACCGACTAATACGGACGGCACTTATGTTACGGGCTATCAGGACAAGGCCAACACCTTTGATGCATTTATGAACATAGCGGCACTATATGCCATGCACGAATTGCCGCTGCATGAAAAACTGAACCTTATTTACGGGGTTCGTTTGGAAAAGGCCGACCTTTTCTTCACCGGACAAAGGCAGCAGGTTTTCAACCCTGAAACGGATAAATTCGATAATGAACATACCCTGAACGAACTGGACGTGTTGCCTTCTTTCAATTTGATTTACACGCCCGTTGAAAATATGAATGTAAGGTTGACCTATTCCAGAACCGTGGCACGACCTACCTTCAAAGAAAAATCATTGGCCCAGATTTTCGACCCGATTACCGAGGTAACCTTCATCGGCAATCTGAACGTAGAGGAAACCCATATCGATAATCTCGACCTTCGTTGGGAATATTTCTTCGCATCTGGTGAAATGGTTTCTTTCAGTGGTTTCTTCAAAAACTTCAATGACCCTATAGAAATCGTAGCTTTTTCACCCGTTACGCCCCGCGATATCACCCCGCGTAATATTGATAATGCCAAAGCTTTCGGGCTGGAACTGGAAGTAAGGAAAAACTTCAAGTTCATCCATGAAAAACTCGAAGGCCTAGCTTTCAGTGCCAACTTAAGTTGGATAAAATCTACCACAAAGATGGACAGCTCTGAAATCAACGGTCGCAACCAATGGAAGAAAAACGGCTATACTATTGACGATACCCGCGCTATGTTCGGTCAGTCGCCATTCCTAGTGAACACCAGCTTAAGCTACACCCATCCTGAAATTGGCCTTACCGCTACCATAGCCTACAATGTGCAGGGCAAGCGGCTATCCATTGTAGGTGCTGGTCGTACACCCGATGTATATGATATGCCTTTCAATAGCTTGAACGTAAAAATTACGCAGGCTTGGGGCAAAAACAAACAGTACCGTTTAAGCTTTCAGGCGGAGAATTTGGTGGGCGATGATAACTTAAGGCAATATGAAGCATATTATGACCCAACACCAGCGGTTTTCCAACGCTTGGTGCCAGGGCGTTCGTTTTCTTTAGGCTTTAGTTATGTGTTGAGATAACTTTATACTTAGAACTAATAAAAGGGGCGACCATAGGTTGCCCCTTCTTATTTAGGCTTAGGTCGAAAATATTTTAAATTTGCCCTAACCTTAGTATTTACAAGCCCATGTCAAAGAAACAGCAGAAGCTACAGCGACGCCTAGAGCAACAGCAGCCCATTAAGCAAGTGAGTACAAAGCCAAAGGCTAGCCCTGCTGCCCCCCTTACTGCCGATGAAAAGCGCATCATCAATGTACAAGCCATCATTGTGGTGTTGTTGGCAATAGGCCTATATGCCAATACCTGGTTCAATGAATATGCGGTGGACGACACTATTGTCATTACCAAAAATGAGTTTACCCAACAAGGCATTGAAGGTATTGATGAGATAATGACCACCGATGCATTCAAGGGCTTTTTCGGCAATAACTTTGGTTTTGTGGCTGGTGGCCGTTATCGCCCGCTTTCTATTGTCACTTTCGCTATTGAGCAGGAAATTTTCGGGGGCAACCCGCACATTAGCCACCTTATCAATGTCTTACTGTATGCGCTTACCTGTTTTGTCATATTTAAGCTGCTACAGGAAATTTTCGGGCATCCCAAGCTTTCGCAATTCTACTTGAGCGTGCCATTTATTGCCACATTGATCTATACTGCCCACCCTATCCATACCGAGGTGGTAGCCAACATTAAGGGCCGGGATGAAATTATGGGCATGCTGGGTTCAGTGACCGCATTGTACCTGAGCTTGCTGTACGTAAAGCGGCAAGATACAAAGCTGCTGATAGCTGCCGCTTTTAGCTTCATCATAGCTTTGTTTAGCAAGGAGAATGCTATCACCTATTTAGCAGTCATTCCACTTACGCTGTACTTTTTCACCAAGCCCACTACAAAAGATTATCTCTCCACCACTATCCCAATGTTGGCCATAGCAGTCATATTCGTTTTCTTAAGGAGCCAATTTACCCCCGTTTCTATAGATTCCAACTCGAACGAAATACTGAATAACCCATTTGTGCGCGCAACAAACAACGAGCGCTTTGCGACCATTGCCTTCACCTTCTGGGAGTACCTCAGGCTAATGATTTTCCCACATCCGCTTACCTACGATTATTACTTCAACCAGGTGCCCATTATCGGTTGGGACAGCCCCAAAGCACTGTTGCCCGCCTTGTTGAACATAGGTATCATCGGCGTAGCCCTTTATTATTTCAAGCAGAAAAGCCATATCAGTTGGGCCATACTGTACTATTTCATCACCATATCCATTGTGTCCAATATCCTGTTTACGGTAGGTATTGCCATGAATGAACGTTTTGTGTTTATGCCTTCTTTGGGCTTTGCGGTGATTTTGGCCATCTTAATCGTAAAGGCGACCAACTATATAAAAGAAAAACAATGGACTTATCGCATGGTGAACAACCCTGCGCCGGTATTGGCTATCATGGCTGTTATCCTATCAGGGTACACCATAAAAACAGTGACCCGCAATACCGACTGGAAGAATGATTTTGTACTCTTCTCCAAAGATGCAGTGAATAGCCCCAATTCTTGTAAAACAGCGAATGCCTATGCCGGTGAATTGGTAAGTGCGGCCGATACCACCAAATCGCCCGAACAGGCCAAGGCCTACCTGGTGGAAGCAGAAAAACAGTTGGAAAGGGCATTGCGCATCTACCCCACTTATCAAAATGCGCTGCTATTAATGGGCAACTGCAAGTACAAATTGTACAAGGATCCTGAACAGGCAAAACCATACTACGAAGCCACCCTGCAACAAAACCCCAATTACTTTGAAGGCAACTTCAACATGGGTACCATTTATTTGGAAGCTGGCACCAAAAACCCTAAAAACTATATTTTGGCAGTGCCCTATCTTCAGAGGGCTTATCAAGAAGCACTCAATTCCGGCAAGAAAAGCCAGTTGCCCGGTGCAAGGAACAACTTAGCCGATGCCTACGCACAGGCAATGGTAGTAAATCCTGCCACCGGCGTACCTACCTATCCTTATCTGGATTCTGCCAAGAGCATGTACGATGAGTTTTTTATTCCCGACCTGAAAGCTAAGATTCAGAACGACCCTAAGAAAGTGGACAACTATTTCAACTTGGGGGAAATATACATTAAGCTAAAGGATGCCAACCAAGCCATTGCCACTTTCAACCAAATATTGGCCATAGAACCCAATAATGCCATGGCTACCTACAAAATAGGGGCTACCTATGGCCGATTATTGAACGACTTGGACAACTCCATCGCGTGGCTGAAAAAAGCCATTGCACTTGACCCTAAACCAGAAGTTTTTCGAGAAGATTTAGGCGTGGCTTACGGCTTTAAGCAAGATTACCAAAATGCCATCCAAACCGGACTGGACGGTATAGCCATTAACCCAAAGTATGCGCCTTTCTATTACAATGTGGGCGTGTCGTACCGTATGCTGGGGCAAACGGACAAAGCGCAAGAGTACTTTGCCAAAGCTGCCCAATTGGAGCCGGGTAAATACAATCAACAGCCAGTACCCACGCAGCAACAAAACCAGCAGAACCAAGGAGCTGCGCCTGTTTTTAAACCGAAACTATAATTTTTGTTAATTCCCTTTCCACATCCATACGTTCAATAATATTATGGCCGTTTCTTTTACATAGCCTAAAAAGGCTATAGTTTTAAGCGATGCGCCTAAGGTACTTTCTGTTTTTGTTGCTTGTTTTTAGCTTTTCAGTGCCCACTATTGCCCAAGGGCCTTTGCTGGATTGGACATTACGCGAAATGCAACGGCAGGACGCCAAGGCCAAATGGATCGATTCCGTTTTCTCGGCTTTAAGCTTGGACGAAAGAATCGCCCAGTTTTATATGGTGGCCGCTTATTCCAATAAAGACAGCAACCATGTAAAAGAAATAGCCAAACTGGTAAAAGACTACAAAGTAGGCGGCCTTATTTTTATGCAGGGCAATCCGGGCAAACAGGCGGAGCTGACCAATTATTACCAGTCACTGGCAAAGGTGAAACTGCTGATTTCCATTGATGGGGAATGGGGCCTGCAAATGCGCCTGAAAGACAGTACCATTGCCTTTCCTAGGCAATTGACCTTAGGCGCGGTGAAAGACGATTCGCTCATCTACTCCATGGGCAGGGAGATAGCGCAAGAATGCAAGCGCCTGGGCATCCATATCAATTTTGCCCCTGATGTGGACGTGAACAACAACCCCAACAACCCGGTGATAGGCGACCGTTCTTTTGGCGAAGACCGGCTGCGTGTAGCCACCAAAGGCCTACAATATGCCCTGGGCATGCAGCACGGCGGGGTAATGGCCTGTGCCAAACATTTTCCCGGGCATGGTGATACCGACAGCGATTCGCACCTTACCTTGCCTTTGATTGCCCATGACCGTAAACGCTTGGATAGCATTGAGCTGTACCCTTTCCGCTATTTAATTGACCATGGGGTGCAAAGCGTAATGGCCGCCCACTTGAATGTGCCCGCTTTGGACAAAACCAAGGACCAGCCTACTTCCGTGTCCAGAAAAGTGGTGACCGACCTCCTGAAAAAGGAATTGGGTTTCGATGGGCTAGTGTTTTCCGATGCCCTGAACATGAAAGGTGCCAGCAATTACGATGAACCCGGGGAGCTTTCCGTAAGGGCGTTCATTGCCGGCAATGATATCCTATTGTTTGCCGATGACGTACCAAAGGGCATAGAGCTGTTTAAAAAGGCGATTAAAAAAGGGGATATCGACCTGAAGGAGATGGAAATCCGCCTGAAGAAAGTGTTGGCGGCCAAATATGATGCTGGCCTGTATGATTTCCAGCCCATAGTATTGCAAAACCTAAATCAAGACCTCAACAATTCAAACGCCAAGGCCATCCGCAGGCAATTGTACCAACAGGCGCTTACCCTAGTGAGCAATAAAGGCAATTTGTTGCCCATCAAAACGCTTGACACGCTCAGCATTGCTTCGTTGGCCATTGGGCTTGACAGCATAGACGAAATGCAGCAAATGATGGACTGGTACACTACTGCCGACCATTTCAGCATCAAAAAATCGGCTGATTCCTTGGCTTTCATCAAACTGTTGAGAAAGCTCAGCAGTTATGATTTGGTGGTCATCGGCTTGCATGATATGGTAAAAGCTAGCTCGAAGAACTACGGCCTTAGCCCCCAATCGCTCGATTTTATCAAGAAACTACAGGCCCGCACCAAAGTAGCGGTAGTTGCTTTTGGCAGCCCTTACAGCCTCAGCCGCCTTGGCGACGTCAATTGTCTGCTCCTTGCTTACGAGGACAATAAGGACACCCGCGAAGTAGCCACCGAAGCCATCTTTGGTGCCATACCCATTAGCGGCACTCTACCAGTCACCGCTTCGCCGCAATTCCCCGCTGGGAAAGGCATCCAGCTCCCATCGCTGAGCAGGTTGCGCTATGGCTACCCTGAACAAGAGGGCATCAGTGCCGCCGATTTGAATGCCATTGACAGTATCGCATGGCAGGCTATCCGCGATTCGGCCACACCAGGCTGCCAAGTGCTAGTGGCTAAAAATGGCAACGTTATTTACCACAAGGCCTTTGGTTACCATACTTACGAGGCTACCCAGCCGGTGCTACTGACCGACTTGTACGATTTGGCCTCCATTACCAAAATTGCGGGTACCACTCCCGCAGTGATGCAACTTTACGACAAGGGGCTGTTCGACCTCAACAAAACTTTGGGCGATTATATCCCCGGTATTAGCGACACCTTGGCCATCAGGAATATCAAAATGGCAGATATCCTTACCCACCAAGCAGGATTAAGGCCCTTTATCCCTTTTTATAAAAAAACGTTGGCCGATAGCATGTATGCGGTATGCTATCGCAATGCTGCCGATAGTGCCTATTGCATTGAAGTCCGTAAGGATTTGTTCATGGTCGATTATCACGACACTATTTTTCAGGGCATCTTCCAAGATAGGCTGGACACGAGCAAAGGCTACGTTTATAGTGACTTAGGGTTTTACCTGCTGAAAGAAATTGTCGCATCGCTTGCCCGAGATGGCTTCGACCATTATCTGGATACCGCCCTTTACCGTTCGCTGGGTATGCAGACCATGGGTTTTAATCCCAGCGCCCGTTTTGACCTGCAACGCATACCCCCCACGGAAAACGATACTGAATTCCGCAAGGCATTAGTGCACGGCTACGTACATGACCAGGGTGCCGCCATGCTGGGCGGGGTAAGTGGCCACGCGGGTTTGTTTTCCAATGCCAATGATTTGGCCATCCTCATGCAAATGCTGCTCAACCATGGCCAGTACGGCGGTAAACGGTTTATCGACTCAAGCACCATTAATTTCTTCACCGCAAAGTACAGTGATAAAAGCCGCCGGGGCCTAGGCTTTGACAAGCCCGAAACCGACCCTAAAAAAGCCTCGCCGACTAGTGACCTAGCCTCCAGCATGGCTTATGGCCACCAAGGCTTTACGGGTACCGTGGTGTGGGTAGACCCGAAGTACGACTTGGTATATATCTTCCTTTCCAACCGCATCTACCCTAACGTGGACAACAAAAAGCTGAATAACCTGGGTGTCCGCAGCAAAATACATGAAGCCATTTACCAAGCCATTGAAAAATCAGCCAGTTTGGCGATGGATGAAAATTGACAGCATGGGAATGTGTCTTGGTGGGCCCCGACTTACTTCGGGGTAAACCCTGTCGAGCCAAAACGGTGGAGGGAATGGGTCTTGGTGAGCCCCGACTTACTTCGGGGTAAACACTGTCGAACCAAAGCGATGGCAGCGCTCCTGTCGACTCCGCTCACAGGGACGGCCGTTTGGTATTGTTTATTAGCGTGGCGGGGGGAAGAGTCTTGGTTTACCCCGACATACTTCGAGGTAAACCCTGTCGAACCAAAACGGTGGAGGGAATGGGTCTTGGTGAGCGGAGTCGAACCAAAGCAATGGCAGCGGTGTGTCTTGGTGAGCCCCGACTTACTTTGTGGTAAACCCTGTCGAATCAAAGCTACACTAGCCATTCCTTTTTCTGGTTTCTTGCTGCACTTACTGGCTATTGAGCATACCCCCATTTACCAAATTTTTGATTTGCAAATGTGGACTTAAGTGCTTACCATTATGGTAGAAGGTAGAGTGTAGAGAGAAGTACTAATTGATTTGAAAATGACCTTGTTTTTAGTTCCTCTCACCCGGGGTGGGCTTTAGAGGTTGCTAGGAGAGGAACTGAAGAAATGTCGTTCTACTTTCTACATGCCACCCCCTACGAATGAAGCAAAAAACAAAAAAACACACTTATTTTCACATAAACAATTGGCAATCAACGATATAATCGAAATTAAAGGTGCTTAATTTAAGGACAGTTAAATTTTTTGCTAAAGACCTTAGTAATTGATTTTCACGATATTCCACGCTATCCCGCAATTGATGTTTGCAATTGTCATTTTAAGTTACGTAATTGGTTAGGGTCAAAATATTATCGTCTGATATCCGTTTTGTGATATGAATTATGTTTGTACCTTTGCATTGGTTGTAGCAATTACGTAGGTACTGGCACACATTTTGCAAAATACAGCTAGCAAATCTTTATCCTCTACGTGTCGTATAAGTAAAGTACAGTGCTATAAACACACAGAATATGGCTACCAAAGAAAAAGCTCCTAAAACCACATCCCATATTGAAGCAGAAACCCAAGCCTTACTCAAGGTTCTCGGCATGGCACTTCAAGGGTTTTCTTCTGAAGTTAAAAATTCATCTCAGTTGCTTGAAGTTGGAGCAAAAACTGGCTTAGTAGTGGAACTTCAAGAAAATATGGAGAACCCATTAAAGGCAATGGTAAAAGGTGCCGATTTGTGGGATGAAAACATAAAAAGAATGATTGACGACTTAATGGTTGCACATTTTGTCGCTAATCGAGATTTACTTATTACGGCTCACAAGCAACACCAAACTGATAATTTTTATTACGTTGTATTGAAAGAGGACAATGAAGAAAACCGTTCATTTTTCTTTGACATTGTTGATGGCATTGAAAACGTAGCATCTAAGTTTCCTATTCACATACAATTTGTGCCTGAGAGCCTTATAGGTAAACTTGCAAGTCTGCCTAAAATCAATTTACACGCTGATGAATCAGTACATTTTACAGGCAAGGCGTAATCACGATTTTCATAATGCCGTCTGTGGTCAGTTTGAAGACAAGTATTTTGACTGGAAAATTACCGTACTTTTTTTATATAGCAGTTCATTGCCTAAAGGCTCTTGCAGCGAAGGAAGGTGTTAGTTTAGGCAAAAGCCATCAATCAGTTGATGATAGTGTGAATCCCGATTCTCCAACTGCTGTAATGCCATTTGATAGGAAGATTTACAAAAAATATAGAGATTTAAAGAAGTATTCTAGAATTGCTAGGTACGATGGCATTATTGATTTAGATGAAGATACTTTTGAGATTGTTCAAAAAGAAACACATAAACAATGTGTTAATTTGGTAATTGCCTTTCAAGACTATATAATTAGTAGGGGTGTCCCCCTAGAATAAGTTTTGGTAATTTTACTTGTATATCTAAATCGCCACTAAAGAAACTTGAAGAGGGTGACCCTAAACGTAAAATGAAAGACGTTACAAAGGAATATGGAGAGTTTGCCAAAAAGCCCGCTTCGAAAGTTGTGTTTCCAAAGCACTGAAGGGAAAATGGCAATGCCTCGCACCATTGTAGCACCTTTCGTACCTTGGGGAAAGGCCGTAAAAAAACTGATGCCTGTACACCCATCCAAGCTACACCAGCCATTCCTCATTCCTGGTTTCTAGCTGCACTTACTAGCTATTGAGCATACCCCCATTTACCAAATTTTTGATTTGCAAATGTGGACTTAAGTGCTTACCATTATGGTAGAAGGTAGAGTGTAGAGAGAAGTACTAATTGATTTGAAAATTTGGTGATTTGATAATTTGAAAATGGTTTGGACTGCAATCCTACATATAAGCGAGGCAGGTGTAAATTTGAAATCCCCGCAATAAGCGGGGCAGGCTTCCATCGTAAATCCCTCCACAAAAACAAAAAACACACTTATTTTTGCATAAATAATTGACAATCAATAATATAATCGAAATTGAAATACCTGCGAAGCACCCTTGAACACCCCTTGAAATACCTGCGAGATACCCTTGAAGTACCTGCGAACACCCCTTGAAGTACCTGCGAAATACCTGCGAAACAAAAAATTTCCCTGTTTTGGGCAGCAATAAACAGGTAGGTGTGGCTAGCATATTCCATCATGAAACCCTAAGTCAAAAAACCAATACACCCTGCCATAGCGAGGTAAGGGTACAAGCTACTTAGCCCTATATTTCGTAATATTGAACCATGCTCAGCCAACGACAATTGTTTCTTTCGCATGTGGCGCAAACCTCGCCAGCGCCATTGGCCTTGGAGATTGAACGGGGGGAAGGGGTATGGTTGTATGCACCGGATGGGAAGCGGTATTTGGATATGATTTCCGGTATCAGCGTTAGCAGCTTAGGGCACTGCCACCCAGCCATAGTAAAAGCAGTACAGGAGCAAGCAGCCCGATTCATGCACCTGATGGTGTATGGCGAGTTTATCCATTCGCCACAAGTGATGCTATCACAAGCCTTGGCGGCAGTCCTGCCCGAGCAATTGCAATCGGTTTACTTGGTCAATTCAGGAGCCGAGGCCACCGAAGGAGCCATGAAGCTGGCCAAGCGTTTCACGGGCAGGAGCGAGATAGTCTATTTCAAGGGCAGCTACCACGGCAGCACGCAAGGGGCACTGAGCATTATGGGCGATGAGTATTTCAAAACCGCCTACCGCCCCCTATTGCCCGATACCCGTCAACTACGTTACGGGGAGATAGCCGATTTGGAACAAATCACCCCCCGCACCGCAGCCGTATTCTTTGAACCCGTGCAGGCCGAATCGGGGGTAAAGGTTCCCAGTACGGATTATGTAAAAGCCCTTAGGCAACGCTGCTTGGAGGTAGGTGCCTTGCTGGTGTTCGATGAAATACAGACTGGTTTTGGCCGCACGGGCAGCCTTTTCCGTTTTCAGCAATTGGCTGTTGTGCCCGATGTGCTGCTACTGGCAAAAGCCATGGGCGGAGGCATGCCCATTGGGGCGTTCATTTCATCGAGCCATATCATGACCTGCCTACAGCATTCGCCCGTGCTGGGGCATATCACCACTTTTGGCGGGCATGCGGTGAGTGCGGCAGCGGCACTGGCGGCGCTACAAACATTGAATGATAGTCCTTTCATACAGCAAGTAGCTGAAAAAGAAGCCCTACTGAAAACCAGGTTGCAACACCCTGCTATTCTTTCCCAGCATCATGCGGGCTTGTTGATGGCCTTGGAGTTTGCCGATTTCGAAACCAATAAGGGCATCATCGATACTTGCATCGAAAACGGCTTGATTACCGATTGGTTTTTGTTTGCACCCCATTGCATGCGCCTGGCTCCGCCTTTAACAATTACTGTAGACGAGTTGGAAGCGGCCTGCGATATTATCCTACACAGTATTAACCAGTACCTAAACCTCGAACAATGAAACGTTTTCTCACCTATTTATTGCGAGGCGTCATTTTGATAGCTCCAGTCTTTATAACCGGATATATTATCTATTTTTTGTTCGATACCATTGATACTAGCCTCAACAATGCCATTGAGCGTATCTTCGGCTTCCGTTTTCCTGGTTTGGGCATTATCGTAGGCTTGGTGCTGCTTACCGTAGTAGGCTTTCTGAGTACCACTTTCATTTTCAAGCCATTGTTCCGTTTGTTTGAAGAGCTCTTAACCCGTACCCCAGGTGTAAAGTTTATCTATAGCAGTATCAAAGATCTTTTTTCTGCCTTTGTTACGGAAAAGAAGTTCAGCCAGCCAGTGCTCATTAATTTGGAGGGCAGCAACCGCATACAACGTATGGGCTTTATTACGGAAAACGACCTTTCCATATTGCATATAGCCAATAAGGTAGCTGTGTATGTACCTGACTCTTACAACTTTTCGGGCATGCTGTACATTGTGCCAGTGGAAGACATTACCCCGCTGAATGTTTCCGCTACGGAAATCATGAAATTCATGGTATCGGGCGGCATTACCCATTTGAATGAAAATGCGGTGGAACCGGAACAAAGCGGCCCTTTAGACCAACCCACCCAAAACCTAGACGAAGAGGGTGCCTAATATTGTAATGTCATCAAAGCAATCTATATTTTCGTCCCAAAGCCCAATATATGCGCCTTTTAAGCCTTAGCCTAACCATTGCCATACTTGCATCGTGCAACGATACTGCCATGAAACCCAAGAAAACCTATACCCCCGAAGAAATAACCGCCAACTCAAAAAAATTGAACGAATGGTTCGATAAGGTGTGGGACGAAAGCATTGACCGGAGCCCAGTGGCGCAAACCTATTATGGTATCAAAAAAGACTATGGCAGTTGGGGCGACTTTAGCGATTCCTTTGCCATAAAGGAACACCAAATTACCATGGCCAATTTGGATAGCCTGAAGCAGCATTTTGACCCTGAGGGATTGGACGAGGTAACCCGTACCTCCTACCGTATGTGGGTGGAAGATGCCGAGCAACAAAAGGAAGGATTCGAGTTTATGTACCACAACTACCCTTTCGACCATATGAACGGGGCGCACAACTTCCTTATATCTTTCTTGATCAATGTGCATTTGGTAACCGACAAAAAAGATGCGGAAGCCTACGTTTCACGTCTGCAAAAGTTGAAGCCCGCCATGGACCAATTGATTGAAGGGCAAAAAACGAGGGAGGCAAAAGGCATTATTATGCCCAAATGGGGCTTCCCGATGGTGATTGCCGATTGTAAGGGCATTATCAGCGGTGCGCCCTTTGATGACTCAAAGGAGCCTTCGCCTATTTTTGCCGACCTTCAAACCAAAGTGAATGCTTTGGAAAATGTAAGCGCAGAAGAGAAGAAAGCACTGATAGCAGCAGGAAAAACGGCCCTACAACAATCGGTACAGCCTGCCTATGAGGAATTGATAGCCTACCTGACCGAGTTGGAAAAGAAAGCCACCAATGATGATGGCGTATGGAAACTGCCCAACGGCGGCAAATTTTACAACTACATGCTGCGCAGTATGACCACAACCGATATGAGCGCCGAGGAGATATATGAGACAGGGCAAAAAGAAGTGGCACGTATACAAGGCGAAATGAAAGCGATTATGAAGCAAGTGGGCTTCAAGAGCGATAGCCTGCAAGACTTCTTCCAGTTCATGAAAACCGACCCGCAATTTTACTATCCCAATACGGACGCGGGCAGGAAAAAATACTTTGCCGAATCGGAAGCAGTAATTGATACCATGCGCGCCAAACTGGATGACCTATTTGGTATAAAACCCAAAGCAAAACTGGTGGTAAAACGGGTAGAGGAGTTTAGGGAAAAAACCGCTGGTAGTGCTTTTTATGAATCGCCGGCCCCAGATGGCTCACGGCCTGGTACCTATTACATAGGCATGTACGATATGAAGGGCAACCCTAGCTATGAAATTGAGGCATTGTGCTACCATGAGGCCATACCGGGGCACCATATGCAAATCAGCATCGCCCAGGAGTTGGACAGCTTGCCCAAATTCAGAACTTTGGGTGGCGACTATACTGCCTATGTTGAGGGCTGGGGGCTATATTGCGAATATATCCCCAAAGAATATGGCTTTTATAAAGACCCTTACTCCGATTTTGGCCGACTGAGCATGGAGCTTTTCCGTGCCTGCCGTTTGGTAGCCGACGTGGGCATCCACTATAAAAAATGGACCCGCCAACAGGCCTTGGACTATTACCTGAGCAATACCCCAAGCCCAAGGTTGGAATGCGAAAGTATGGTGGACAGGCACATTGTAATGCCCGGCCAAGCCACTGCGTATAAAGTAGGCCAACTAAAATTGCTACAGCTTCTTAAAAAATCAAGGGAGCAGTTGGGCGATAAATTCGATATCCGCCAGTTTCATGACGTGGTGTTGGGTAGCGGTGCCGTGCCTTTAAGCATCTTGGAAGAAAATGTACAGGCTTGGATTGAACGGAAAAAGGGCGCATAGCCATAATTGCTCTAAGCTTCGTATCTTCAATATAAAGATATTGCCATGAGCATTCAACGCCCTTTCAATTTTCAGCAGTGGATTGCCGATAACAGACACTTGCTGAAGCCACCCGTTGGCAACCAACAAATCTATAAAGGCAACGACGACTTTATCGTAATGGTGGTTGGCGGCCCCAACGCCCGCAAAGACTACCACTACAATGAAGGCGAGGAGTTTTTCTACCAATTGGAAGGCGATATTGTGGTGAAAATTGTGGAGCATGGAAAACAAGTGGATATACCTATCAAAGCGGGCGATATTTTCCTGTTGCCACCGCGCACGCCCCATTCGCCGCAGCGTGGTGCCGGAAGTGTTGGCCTGGTAATAGAACGTTACCGTAAAGCTGGCGAAAAGGATGCCTTCATGTGGTTTTGCGAAAATTGTGACCATCCGCTGCATGAAGAATGGCTCGACCTAACGGATATTGTGCAGCAACTACCCGTGGTGATGAACAACTTCTACGCCTCGGAAGTACTTAGAACTTGCGAAAACTGCGGTTCGGTAATGCAGCCACCAGTACCGGTATCCTGATAGCAGCGGGAAAAAGCCTAATTTTGTACAAACAATCATAATGGACAAAGAGGTACTGACCATTTACGTAGATATTGACGATACCATCTGCAAGACCAATGGCATGGATTATCCGGGTTCCGCACCCATCATGGCCAATATCGAGAAAGTAAACCAATTGTACGATGAGGGCCATACCATCGTTTATTGGACGGCAAGGGGCCAAAAAAGCGGTATTGACTGGACAGAACTTACCCGTGGGCAGTTGGAACGATGGGGAGCCAAATACCACGACCTAAAACTGACCAAACCGCCTTATGACGTGTTTATTGATGACAAAGTGGTGAACAGTAGGGATTGGGAAAAAGGCCGTTGGTTGGAAAAATGGATAGATAAATGGGAAGACAAACCACAGGAACGTTAGAACGGGCCCAAGAAATATTGCTGCTGGAAAGTGAGGCGGTGAAAAACATTCCTTTGGATGCATCGCTTGTAAAGGCTGTGGACCTATTATTGTCCTGTAAGGGCAAAGTAGTAACCAGTGGTATGGGAAAAGCCGGTATCATAGCGCAAAAAATATCCAGCACCTTTTCCTCTACGGGCACGTCTTCCGTTTTTTTGCACCCCGGCGAGGCCCAACATGGCGACTTGGGCATGCTGGGCAAAGACGATGTATTGATGGTGCTAACCAATTCGGGCAGGACAAGGGAAATCATCGAATTGGTCGATTTGGCTGAAAACATGCTAGGATCAAAGCTGCCCATTATTGCTATTACTTCCCATCCCGAATCGATTTTAAAAGAAAAAGTGGATGCCTTGTTGTATATGGGTCAGTTTTCGGAGGCTTGTTCCTTAGGCATGGCCCCCACTACTTCCACCACGGTAATGCTTGCCCTAGGCGATGTGTTGTGCATGTTGGTGATGGAAGCCAAAGGGTTTAGCAAAGAAGATTTTGCCCGTAGGCACCACGGGGGCTATTTAGGAGAACAATCGCGCAGAAATGGATAAGCTATTGCTCATTGCCGGCCCTTGCGCCATTGAAAACAGTGAAACCCCCTTACTGGTAGCGGAGCGGGTAAAGGCTATTTGCCAAAGGCTGGATATCGATTTTGTTTTTAAAAGCAGCTTTAAGAAAGCCAACCGTACCAGGGTAGATTCGTTTAGTGGTATCGGAAAAGAGAATGCCTATGCCGTTTTGGAAAAGGTAAGGCAAACCTATGAGGTGCCCATACTTACTGATGTGCACGAAACTACCGATGTGGCCGAGGTAAGTTCCATAGTCGATTATATACAGATACCTGCCTTCCTTTGCAGGCAAACTGACCTATTGGTAGCAGCAGGTAAAACGGGCAGATGGGTCAATGTTAAGAAGGGACAATTTTCCTCCCCTGAAAGCATGCGCTTCGCCGTGGAGAAGATACAATCCACCGGCAATCATAAGGTATTGCTCACTGAGCGCGGCACCACTTTTGGGTATCATGATTTGGTAGTGGACATGCGTGCTATCCCCAAGATGCAACAGTACGCCCCTGTGATAATGGATGCCACCCACAGCTTACAGCAACCCAACCAAACCAGCGGTGTCACCGGTGGCGACCCCAGCATGATTGCCACTATCTGCAAAGCTGCCATAGCAGTAGGGGCGGATGGCTTGTTCATCGAAACCCATCCTGAACCTTCCAAGGCATTAAGCGATGGGCAAAATATGTTACATTTGGATAAGCTGGAAGCCATCTTGGAGCAGGTGGTAGCGATTAGAAAGAGTCTAACAAACAAATAACGCTTATGACCATTGAAAAGATAAAACAGTTGCTACATGAAGGTATAGAGAACATTGATGATAAGGACTTTCTGTTAATGATTCAAGAAATAGTGGAACACAAGCATATTTCTTACAAGGAGCCCATTCTCAGTATGGAACAGCTAAAAAGAATCCAACAGGGTAAAGATGATTTCAAGAAAGGTATTTTTATTACTAATGAAGATGCCGATAGACTTATCGACCAATGGCTAAAAGAAAAATAATCTGGTCAAAATTGGCACTAAGTGATAGATACAGCATTTTAGATTACTGGAAAATAAGAAATGGCAATAAACGATATTCTAATAAATTAGATAAAGCAATAAGAAATCTTTTGCAAGTTATTGCAAGCCAACCGAATGCAGGAAGAATATTAGAACAATCAGGTGACAGATATGTCATTAAAGATGCGTATCAAATAGTTTACAGTTTTGATGACGATTGGCTGATTGTTCTTCATATCTGGGATATGAGAAGAAACCCTGAAGATTTTATCAAAAGAAATGAATAAACTCACCAATGTCCAATTGATTGTTATATTGCTGATGGTCGTGCTAGCCATCGGCGGGCTAAAGCTGTATGACCGTCAAGCAGTTGATTGGAACTTCAGGAGCAAATATTATAATATCGATGCCAGCAAACTGGTTTTTCTTAATGCCAGCAACCAACCAGAAAGGAACAATTGGCTTATTAATGCTAACTGCAAATCGTGGAAAACGGTGCGCTACCATTTGCCATCAGAGGCTTCATTTGAAGTGAGCCTTACGGGTAACCAAGGAAGGGTGGATACCGCATATACTGACAGTGCCCGTACTTGGTTCTTCTTAAATAGCTTAGATACCATTCAAGGAAGCGCTTTCATTGACAAAACGCCAGAAGGGGTATTTCATGCTCCCGAATACAGTTTAGAACTGATTGATACCACCGGCAAAAGCATTGTAGTGGATTGTTCGGTGCGCAGTGGCATCTACTTCATGCGCTCCACACAAAATCCGGACAATGTGTTCGACGGTAAAGTGGACAGCCTTTTTTACAAAGTGTTTGTAGCTAAGAGGAGGTTCTTTCCTTTACCTAATTAATCATTCACTTTGAAGTTATTAAACACAAATGAAGTTGTTCTAGACGAAGCCCTTATCCTTAAGGGCAACATGGAAAATGCAAATCCTCTTGTTAAGATTTGATTATCATTCTATATATTCTTGCATAAGCTGGCCATAATACCTAGCTTACAGTTTGATTGATTTTCAATGAGATATTTATGAAAATGAAAATTATACTTTTGCTATTATGTTGCCTTTCCATTGTGACGGTATATAGTCAAAATGTGGGTATCGGTACCACCACTCCCAAAAGCAAATTGGACGTTCAAGGCGGCCTTACCGTTGGCTCAACTTATGGGGGTACATATGCCGCCCCAACTAATGGAGCCCTTTTTGAAGGGAATGTGAGTATCGGCACCACCACTTCAGATATTAATGCCCGCCTTACATTATCTGGTGCAGTTAGTGGGGGTGAAATGAAATTGCAATTAGCCAACACCGCTACGAATGGCTATACCGTCATCCGTTTTGGGGAGAGTGCATCAGGAAACGGATTGGCTTACCTGCACCGCTTTAACTCGACTTGGGGTACCAGCGGAATGTGGGAACCTAGTTCAATCGGATTCTATGAGGGAATCGGCAATATGAATATTGGAGGGCAAACCAATTTTAAAATCTTTACTGGTGGCACTGGCACCGGCAATGAGCGAGTACGGGTTACCTCCACAGGTAATGTTGGTATTGGTGAAACCAATCCACAAGCAAAATTACATTTAGGCGGCTCACAATTAATCAATAGTGGCCTGAGCAATAGCAGCACCCGTCCGGTAGTAACATCTGGTATAATGGCAAATGGCGAGTTAAAAGGGCAAAATGCCCTTACATCTGCCGATGACGGTTTTATTAGGTTGTCCGCAGGTGGGGGTACCAGTGCAGGGGTTAAATCCTATATTGATCTCTCAGGATACAGCACAATTCCTGATATGAACAGCAATATTGTAATGGGTACTTCTGGTTCTGAGAAGTTACGAATCACCAATACTGGTAATGTAGGTATCAATGAACCTAATCCTGCCGCTAAGTTGGATGTAAATGGCAACCTGATTTTGCAAAATGGGGTAGCGGTAAATGAATTTAGCACTGATGGCGGTCTAACGGATAACAGCGACCTTGCTATCCCTACTGAGCAAGCCGTTAAAACCTATGTAGACACTCGACTAACAGGCACTGATGATTGGACCAAAACTGGTAATGACATTTACAACAACAATAGTGGCAATATTGGTATCGGAACTAGTACCATAACAGAGAAATTGACAATCAATGGCAACGCCTCTATTGCCGGCGCAAACTATTTTGAATTTGGCAAAGGGGTGGTAGGCAAAGAACCCAATGCCGGTAAAATCGGGTATCAACTGTTTACTACTGGCTCCTTGGATATTGTAGGTGCAGGTACCGGAATTCGCACCATCAAGCTATGGGATAACGTAAATGTGAATACCAACCTTACCATGGGTAACATCATCTACATGGAGGGCACGAAAAACACGACCCACGGTTTAGAATGGTATTATAGCTCCAATGCAGATAGATATGGTATTACCCAAGCAGCAGGAGGCAACGTGGCATTGTATACCGCAGCAGCTTACGCACCCAGCTTTTTCAGTTTCAACTTGGCAAATGCTTCCAATACATTCGATGAGTTGGTGCGTATAGGCCATGATGGGAATGTAGGTATAGGCACCACCACTACTACCGCTGGCTTGAATGTGGCCGGTAACCGTTACGCATTGTTCGGACCCAATAGTAGTTGGGGTGCGTATTTGCAAGTGGGAGGAAACGGAGGCCTAGTGACCAACCATGCTTCAGTGGCAGCTACCAATGGCAACTTGCATTTGGATGCGGCCAGTGGGGCATATGGATTGTACCTTAACTGGTACAAAGGTACCGGTGGGGTGCTTTTTGGTAATGGTAATTCAGGGGGGGCGGGTATAATGACCTCCACAGGCTATTTTGGTATTGGCAACATTGGCCCTGGCCATCCATTACACGTTTCAACAAGTGCACCCGGAAACTGGCAAGGGCGTTTCCAAAATGGTAACTCCAATGTATACCTAGCCCATGCAGATGGCTATGGCGTACATATTAATACAGGAGGCACTAATAGTAGTGGCCGCTATGCCCTAGAAGTAAGAAATGCAAGCCAGACGCATCTGTATGTTAGAGAAGATGGGAATGTTTCGATAGGCAATGCTACAGATCCCCGCACGACTTTGGACGTCAGGGGTGCGGTATTCTTAGGAAGTTCCACCCCGAACAGAAGTATCAAGTTTACAGATTCATGGTCAGGGTTTCCTGATAATAGTGCCAATCTGGGTTCGGAAATAGCTAATGACATTGGCACTTATAAAACTTTGATGATTATAGGTAACCGGTCGAATGACCCGAACGTGCGCAGGGTAAGTGTTTGGGATAGGCTGGAAGTTAATGGCTCATTATATGTAACTGGAGGCATACAACTGAATCAACCCTATTGTGTAATTGGATATAGATGGACCGCATGCCCAGCAGGATTTTACGAGGTATGGATTAAATGGGATACAGAAGATGATGGAAATGCTGACATACGTAATAATGATTGGGCCTGGGATGCGGGAAGCACAGGTAGTATCCAAATGAAGTTTTGCTGTAGATAATTCATGACATCATTTTTTAAGGTTTACCTAACCATTTTTTGGCTTTGTTTCTTTCTGCCCATAAATGCACAAGGAGTAAAAATTAGGGGTAAGATTACTAAACTACCGGCCTATTCACAACATACTTTATTCCTTAAAAAGTATTATGGTCAATCTTTCAATAAAGTCGATTCTGTAATTGTTTCCACGGACGGCAATGTCGCCCTTTATGATAAAAGTGGCGCTACAGGTCTTTATGCCGTTTCCTTAGATGACAGTACTGATATACAATTGATTCTTTCCCCAAAAGAATCACCAGTGTTTAGAGCCACTTATTATGATTTGCTTCAAGCGCGCATGGAGTTGGACTCTTCTTTCGAAAACCAGGCCTATACACATTTTACTTATCTATTGGACAGTATCAATAATGTTAGCTACCAGCTTAGTACGGAAGAATTGGATTTGTCCAAGTTCCATCCAAAGTATCTGAGCATAAAAACAGAGTTTGCCGAATCTCGAACAAATTTACTGTATGCTAGACGTGACGCTTTGCGCCTCATCCGTCAACTTTATCCTACCACATTTGCCGCCTTTTTATCAACCGTCGCCGATCACCCTTTAAAAATTGATGACTCCTCTTACTTATTGGGCTATGATAACTTGCCGGCATTTCTAAATGCCCATTATCTTGACAACTTGCCTTTCAATGATGAAAGAGTATTATTGCACCCTTTATTGACGGAAATGTTGGTGACATACTTGGGCGAATATTCCGATAATACTGTGAATGGTATAAAGGCGGCGACTGATTCAATCATGTCGAAGCTGAGGACAAACAATAAGGTTAGGGCTTATGTGCTTGACTTTTTGGGTGAACAATTCCTTAAGAAAAACATCGATCAGGCATTCACGCATTTAGTGAATCAGTATGGAAAGGGACATCACTTTAATTTTGATGAACCTTATACGGTGCGCATGAACCAAATATTGGGTTCTGAAACGGGGAGCAGTGCGCCAGAATTAAACCTGCAAGATATTGAAGCGAAAACCATTTCCCTTTCATCTATTGCTAGCAAGCATAAAGTGACCATGCTTTACTTTTGGAGCTCTTCCTGCAAATCATGCGAACTTTTTCATGAAGCTGTTAAGCAATTGTATGGCAAATATCATTCTATGGGTCTGGAAGTGTATGCCGTCTCACTGGAGCCTTCTTTTGATACTTGGAAACAACAATTAGCAAAGATTAAAACCCCATGGATAAATGTTATGCAACAAACCGAAGGGGAGTTGCCAGCAATGCTCTACCGTGTTGATATAACACCCAAGATATTTCTAATCAATGGTGCTATGCAAATTGTGGCCAAAGATTTAAACTCCAACAATTTAGAAAGTACTATTGTAAGCTTTTTGAAGCAAACTCCCTAAGCTACGGATCCACGTCCACTACCACTTGCACCGTGGAGAATTCTGCGTGGTGCTTAAGTAGGTCTATGCTTTTCAATAAAAGCTGCTTATGGAAACTCAAATCCTGCGCTTCCTTCTTTAGTTTAAGCAATATATCCTGTAAATATTGGTTTCTGATGCGGCCAATAACAGGTACGACAGGACCCATCACTCTACAACTTGCCTTCTCCCTAATAGCGTTGGCTAAGTATTCTGCTGCACGCTTAGCAATGGCCCTATCTCTGTGCTTGACGGTTAACTGAATGAGCCTGGCATATGGTGGGTAAAAGAACTTTTGGCGCTCTTTCAGTTCTTGCGCATAATACTCCTTCCATTGGTGTTGCACCACTTGTTGTATAATGTGGTGGTCAGGGTCAGTAGCTTGTATCAGCACCAAACCTTTCTTTTGTCTCCTCCCAGCCCTTCCGCTCACTTGTTCCATTAGTTGATGGGCCCGTTCATGCGAGCGAAAATCGGGGAATGCCAATAACTGGTCGGCACTAAGAATACCTACCAAACTGACGTTGCCAAAATCAAGGCCTTTAGTAATCATTTGAGTGCCCACCAAGATATCAATCTGCTGCGATTGGAATTGCTCAATAATGGTTTCATGGCCTTTTTTGCCTTTTGTCGAGTCCAAATCAAAACGGGCTATGCGTGCTTCAGGTAGCAGTAATTTAAGTTCTTCTTCCACCATCTCCGTTCCATATCCCTGGATTTTCAAATGGGTATGCTCGCACTGCTCGCAGCTATTAGGTACAGTACGCTGAAAGCCACAATAATGGCAGCGCAATATGTCTATTTGCTTATGGTAGGTAAGACTAACGTCACAATTACGGCATTTGGGTATCCAAGCACAGTCGGCACAAATCAAGTACGGTGCATAGCCCCTTTTATTGTGGAAAAGGATTACTTGTTCCTTTTGCTGAAGAACTGCCTCCACCGCTTCTAATAGCGTAGCAGAAAAGTGGCCATGCATGCGCTTTCTTTTGGTTTCCTCAGCCATATTTATCACCTGCACAACCGGTAAAGCAATCCCTCCATATCGTTCACTTAACCTTACCATGCCGTACTTACCACTTTCGGCATTATAATAACTTTCCAACGAAGGCGTGGCAGAGCCGAGCAAAGTTTTAGCACCATACAAACTGGCTAAATAAATAGCGGAATCCCTGGCCTGATATCGAGGTGCAGGGTCATGCTGCTTGTAAGAGCCATCGTGCTCTTCATCTACTATCACCAGCCCCAAGTCTTGAAAAGGCAGCAAGAGTGCCGATCTAGCCCCTAATATTACTCGATAGTCCCCGTTCAACACTTTGGTCCATATCTCTACTTTTTCCTGGTCATTAAATTTTGAATGGTAGATACCCAATTGATCACCAAAAACCACTGCCAGCTTTTGGGTAATCTGTGAGGTAAGTGCTATTTCTGGCAACAGATACAATACTTGCTTGCCCTGGGCTATGGCATCTTGTATCAATTGTACGTACAGATGGGTTTTGCCACTGGAAGTAACACCATGCAACAATACCACTGCATGGCGTTCAAATTCTTGTTGAATCTGCTGCAAGGCTTGCGCCTGCCTTTCATTTAATGGATGAATGTTATCCAGCGAGCCATTTTGCTGACCTGACACTCTATCAATTTGTTGCCGTGTCTCTACCAGTATACCCTTTTCGATTAACTTTTTAAGCAGGGCCGTGCTGCTGCCATTCAATAATGTTTGACGAGGAATACTGGGCCCCATTTCATCGCTTAAGTGTAGAAACCGCATTAAAAGCTCCAATTGTTTGGGACTGCGCTGTAGGTTTTCGGCAGTTGCATTTAATAAGGCCTCGGTTTGCATGTCCTCATGCAGACTAATCATAGCCATCCATCTGGGCCTATAGCGCTCTTGCAGGGTCTCTTCTACAATTACTGCTTGCTTGTGCATTAACCCATGCACCAGTTGATGGATACGCTTTACCTTAAGTAGGCTTTCCAAATCGTCTAAGCTTTTTGGCCCTTCATTGCGCAGTATCTCGGCTACTGTAAATTCCAAGGTATTCAATTCTGCATCATCTCCTTCCCAAGTAGGGTCAATAGCTACAATAGTGGTGCTATTCAACTTTAGTGCCGCAGGCAATGCAGCTTGCATTACTTCACCCTTAGTACATAGATAGTAATGTGCCATCCATTCCCAAAAGCGCAACTGCGTTTCATTTACCACTGGCTGTGTATCAACAATGGATAAAATTGGTTTAGGCTTAATTAAATCAGAAATCTCGGAAAGAATACTCCTTACAATGGCCGTGTAGAATCTTCGTGGCCCGAACTGCACCACCACCCTTTTTCCGATTACAATGTCCGCAGCCAGCTCATCAGGAACCCAATAGGTATATACCTCTCTTAACTTGAGCGGCAATATCACTTCAACATATAGGGGCTTATTTATCACCAGGGGCAACACCTTATTCAAACGATAAGGTAAAGTACCAAAATTTTAGGCGGCTTTGTTCCTTTTATAGCTACGGTACCATAAAAAGAATAAAATGCTGAAAGCCAAATAGGGCATCACCAATAAATACAGAATACCTGCATTCAGCCCCAAAGCTACCGTACTGCCATCTTTCATTGACGACTCCACCGAGGCCTTGCACATTGGGCATTGTGCCATGCTTGGCAATACCATCATCAGTATCAAAACGAATTGGAAGGCGATAAAGCGGAATGTCTTCATATCAATAATATGGAGCTATCATGAAATAAACGATTACCCCGGTAATGGTGACATACAGCCACAGGGGCAAGGTGATTTTGGCAATCTTTCGGTGCTTGGTATAATCGCCTGTCAAAGCCCGATAAAAGGTGAAGAGAATGAAAGGCAGTATCACCGCCGCCATAACAATATGGGTAAGCAACAAGAATAAATAAATGTACTTGATAGTACCCTCGCCCCCAAACTTGGTAGGAGCAGATATGGAATGATAGGTAACATAAGAAACCAAAAAGATAGTGGAAACTGCAAAGGCTGCCCACATAAAGGAGCGATGCACCTTGATGTTCTTATTCTTAATGGCAACAAAACCACTAATCAAAAACACCGTTGCCATACTGTTTAATAAAGCATGGAACTTTGGGAACAGTTTCAAATCAAATCCCAAATCAACCTGTTGGGATGGATTTACATAAAACAGTACTGTAACTATTGCAGGTACCAGTATAGATATGCCAATGAAAAGGCGTCGGTAGAATACTTCTGTCAGCATAAATTAATCTTTCTTGCCCTTTCTTATTTTCTTCTCCTCAATGGCCTTCTCTTGGGCGTATTTTATATCAAGTAAAACCACCGTCTCCATCAATTTGTTCACCTGTGCAGTATCCCTACCATCAAAATATCCCCTTATCCTTCCTTCCTTATCCAATACCGCAAAGCGTTCGCTGTGTACAAATGGCTCTATTAGGGCACTATCAGGGTTCACCTGCATGGCAGGCAACTTATAAAATTGGGTAGCCAAAGCATACAGCTCTTCTTGCTTGCCGGTTAATAACCACCACTTTTCTGGGTCAACATGATGTGTTTGCGCATAGGATTTCAAAACAGGCACACTATCGTTTGCTGGGTTCACGGTATGTGACAATAATAGGTATGGGGTTTTTATCGCTTCATTTTTAGCGAGCATATTCTGCACCCGCTCCATGCTACTAGTCAATTGGATGCACATGCCAGGACATGTGGTATAAAAAAAGTCCGCTATTACTATTTTCCCCTTTAAAGAATCTGCCGTAATGGTATCGCCTAATTGATTGACGAACTTGAAAAAGGGAATGCTGTCTTTGGAAAGTATAGGTACATCGGGCAGCTTGGTACCACCTTCTTTTCGCAAATGTTCGAAATAATAGTAAAAGCCAAGAGGGAACACTACCACTACCAGTAAAGCAATGAGTAATCCGGTATTGTTTCTTCTCCGGTCTTTGCTCATTGATTATTAGCGGTTAATTCCATAAAGCTCTTAAACTACCCCATGAGGCACCGTCCATCATGAAGGCGATAATAAACCAAACAAAGAAGAAAGTAGGAGCCAAAATGCTGATTATCAACGCACGCATCTCATAACGCAAGTGCATAAACTCAGCCACAATAAAGAATGCCTTGATTCCACTCATCAAAATAAAGAGGAGGTTCAACACTGCTTTTCCTAATGTATCGCCCAAGTATAATGCCGCAGCTACTTCTACAATGGTTACCACTGCTAGAATAGCCGTAGCCCGCCAAACAGCCTTAACGCCACTCTTGTATGCCTCTTCGCTTAAATGTTGATGTCCTTCAGCCATGATTATATGATGTTAGTGCTTATAACAAGTAAAATGCTAAGAATACGAATACCCACACCAAATCTACAAAGTGCCAGTAAAGTCCTACCTTTTCTACCATTTCATAGTGACCCCTTCTATCATACACACCGCGTGCTGATTGGATAAAAATGATGCAGTTAATCAATACACCTGTAAATACGTGAAACCCGTGGAAACCTGTAATGGTAAAGAATAAACAACCAAACAAGCGAGGGCCTAATGGCATTTCATGACCCCCTGAATGATGGCCCGCATGCACAAAACCTTCAGGGCCAAATGGGTTATTGAACAGGGTCATCCCCTCACTAATCAAATGGCTCCACTCAAAAGCTTGACAGCCAAGAAATGCCGCACCTCCTATAATACCCAAGAACATCCAGAACATTACTCCCTTGCGATTCATCCTGTGGCCTTCCTGCACAGCACGTACTACGAACACGCTGCTCATAATCAGAATAAAAGTCATTAATGTGACGAAACCAAGCGGGAATGGCTTATGTATACCAGGAAAGGCACTGAAAACCTCATTGGGATTTGGCCACCAAGGCGAGCTTACACGAAGCGCAGCATAAGTAATCAATAAGGCAGCAAATGAAAATGCATCAGATACCAAAAAGTACCACATCATCAGTTTTCCATAAGAAACACTGAAAGGCGATACCCCTCCGTCCCATACATTCTTTTGTTGTTGTACTGCTGTTTCCTGCGACATTTAATAGGATTTAACTAAACATGAAAAACACGAGCAAATATAGCCATAACACGTCAACGAAGTGCCAGTAGGTGGCCAAAAGTTCGATATTGATTCGCTTATTGCCATCCGTTCTGTAAATGAGAAACACCGCTGGATTTCTGAACAACCACAACGAACGGACGAAAGTGAGAAAAATACAAAGGATGCCCATTGCCACGTGCACCACATGCAAATAGCTGATAACATATACAAATGAACCTGAAGGGTTGCCATCGATATAGATGCCAATCTCTTTCATACGCTGCCAGCCCAAATACTGGCTATACATGAAACCCATACTCAAAGCGAGTGTGACAAACAGGAACAATCTATAAAAAGCCAATTTATCATTCCTAAAAGCCCAACTGGCTGCCCAAATGCTAACACTGCTCATCAGCATGATAATGGCACTGTAAGCAAACTGCGTGGGCAGCACAAATTCCGTCCAATTACCAGCCCCCTTACGCACCAAGTAGGCACTTGTCAAACCTGCGAAGGCCATACTCATCACTACTATACCGGCCCACATGGCAAACTTTCTTGGATGTATCCAAGAATGCCTCATGTTATCCGATATGGTATGATTATGTACAGAAACGCTACCCATGGCTTATATCTTTCCCATTAACAACGCAATCAAAACCACTGGCAAATAAATGATAGAGCCGAACATTAATCGCTTGGCATCCTTCATTTCACAGGTACGGAACAACTGTATTGCCTGCGCTAAGAAAACTAGACCCGCCAATACCATCACCACTGCCGCTACTCCGTTGGTTACTCCAAACAAATAAGGCATAACGGATACCGGAATCATAAACATAATATACGCTATGGCCTGAAAAGCAGTGAATTTGCCCCTACCCTCTTCTGAAGGCAATAGCCGGAAGCCAGCTTTCAAATAATCATCTTGTGATATCCAACCGATGGACCAGAAATGTGGAAACTGCCACAAAAACTGGAGAGCGGTAATAGCCATACCAACAGGAGCAATACTACCTGTGGCGGCTACCCAACCGATTAACGGGGGCATCGCCCCTGGTATGGCACCCACGAAAACAGCAATAGGCGATACCCGCTTAAGTGGTGTATAAATAAAAGAATACAGGAACAAGGACAAAGCCCCTAACAACGCAGCACTAGGATTGAAAAAATACCATAGAATACTGATACCCGCAATCCCCATAATACCAGCGGCCAAAATAGCTTCCGTAACACCCATCCTGTTCGCTGCTAATGGACGCTCCTTGGTGCGGTTCATGAGCTTGTCCAAATCCTTCTCCAAAACTTCATTAATGGCATTGGCCCCCCCAGTTATGAAGAAACCACCTAAAAACAATAAGGCAAGCTGCCCATAATCCATGGTACCTTGTAAACCTACTGCATAAGCAATCAAAGAGGAGAATACTACGGTAAAGGAAAGGCGCAGCTTCACCAACAGGGTGTAATCCCTCAACTTGCTTTTCAGCAAATCACCAAGCTCCAATGCATATGTTCTCACCGCTGACACCCGTGCAATTTTTTAATGGTGTGCTTTATCAAACTCCAACTCATCCGCAGTAACAGGTACTGTTTGTGAGATAAAGTTATGGCCATTCTTACTGTAATCATAAGGCCAACGGTGCACTTCAGGTATCTCTCCAGGCCAGTTACCGTGACCAGGATTGATAGGAGTGGTCCATTCCAATGTTGTGGCCTCCCATGGATTTTCCGATGTTACCTTCCTTCCGAAGAACATGCTATAAAAGAAGTTGAACACGAAAACAATCTGAGCCGCAAATACGATAATGGCGAACACCGTAATGAACTTGTTCAGGTTATCGAAATGGTTGAACTGATTGAACACATCGAATTGGAAGTACCTACGTGGTACACCTGCCAAACCCATATAGTGCATGGGCCAGAAAATCATATAGCTACCAATTAGGGTAATGAAGAAGTGGATGTTCCCAAGGGTCTTGTTCAAGAAAGTGCCGAACATTTTAGGATACCAATGATAAATACCCGCAAACATGCCAAAGAATGCAGCCAAACCCATTACAATGTGGAAGTGGGCTACCACAAAATAGGTGTCGTGCAAAGGAATATCCAGAGATGAGTTACCAAGATAAATACCAGTTAAACCTCCAGAGATGAACAGCGAAACGAAACCAAGCGCGAACAGCATACCGTTGGTCAATTTCAAGTCACCGCGCCAGATGGTAGTTATCCAGTTAAATACTTTGATAGCAGAAGGAACCGCAATCAATAGTGTGAACAACACGAAGATGGAACCTACAAAAGGATTCAATCCGGTAACGAACATGTGGTGAGCCCATACGATAAAGGAAAGGATGGTAATACCCAAAATGGAGAATACCATGGCTTTATAACCAAAAATAGGCTTGCGTGAGTTTACCGCCAATACCTCCGATACCAAACCCATGGCTGGTAAAATAATGATGTACACCTCAGGGTGGCCCAAGAACCAGAACAAGTGCTGGAACAAAATGGGGCTACCACCTGAATAAGCCAATTGCTCACCACCAATGTAAATGTCGGACATGAAGAAACTGGTGCCAATGTTACGGTCGAACAACATTAAAATAGCTGCGGCCAATAACACTGGAAACGATAACAAACCGATAATTGCCGTAAAGAAGAAAGCCCAAATGGTCAATGGCATGCGGAAAAAAGTCATGCCTTTGGTGCGCATGTTAATAACCGTGGTAACATAATTCAAACCACCCAAGGCTACCGATATAATGAACAAGCCAATGCTGGCCAACCATAAATCCATACCGATACCTGAACCAGGAGCAGCTTGTGGCAAAGCGTTTAATGGAGGGTAAGCTGTCCATCCACCAGATGCAGGGCCAGTTTGAACAAACAAAGAAATGGTCATTACAATACTGGAAAGCACAAAGAACCAGAACGATAGCATGTTCATAAACGGCGATGCCATATCGCGAGCGCCCACTTGCAAGGGTATCAGAAAATTACTGAATGTTCCGCTCAGCCCTGCCGTGAGCACGAAGAACACCAATATGGTACCGTGCATGGTTACCAATGCATAGTAATAGTTAGCTTGTAGCTTACCTCCCTCGGCCCATCTGCCTAGAAGGGTTTCCAAAAAGGGAAAAGTTTCGTTTGGCCAAGCCAACTGCAAGCGGAAAAACAAGGAAAACAAACCGCCGATAATAGCCCAAGCCATTCCCAATATCAAGAACTGCTTGGCAATTATCTTGTGGTCTTGGCTAAAGATATATTTCTCTATGAAATTCTGTTCATGGTGACCGTGGTCATGCGCATGGTCATGGTGCACGCCGTGGCCATGACTGATCTCCTCATGTGTTGTAACTGTTGTATGTGCCATCGCTCAAAAAATTTAACTTACTTAATGCCTTACTTCACTGGTATGGGTAGAGGCCTCTGTGGGAGCAGCAGGGCCTGTTTTGGTACTATCGGCTGGAGCATCTTCACTTCCTTCTGGTTTGTAAATGGGTTGTTGCTCTGCCAGCCACTTTTGGTATTGTTCATGTGAATCGACCACTACCTTAAAGCGCATGTTCCAATGTGAAGAACCGCACAATTCGGCGCAAGCCAATTCATAATCAAACTTTGCGTTGTTTTTCAAGATTCTCATGGAATCGGTAGTGATGGTAGGGTTAAACCAAAACTGGGTAGGAATACCCGGTACACAGTCCATTTTTACCCTAAAGTGTGGCAAGTAAAAGCTGTGCAACACATCCTTGGCACCTAGTTTAAACAATATCGGTTTGCCTACCTCCATGTGTATTTCTGATGGCATAAAGTCATCATGGCTTTTGGCATCCTTCCAGTCAATGCCTAAGGTATTATCACCAGATGTCAACTGAAATTCGCGATCGCCCAACTTACCATCTTGACCTGGATAACGAACCAACCAATTGAACTGCTGGGCAGTAACTTCTACCACCCTAGCCTCTTTAGGGGCTGTACCGGTAATCTTGTACCATGTATCAATACCATAAGCCACAAGTACGGTCAATACAATAGCCGGTATTACCGTCCACACAATTTCCAACTTGTTGTCATGGGAAAAGAAATAAGCCTTGTGGCCCTGCCGAGAACGATATTTAAACACAAACCAGAACAACAAAACCTGCGTAACAACAAAAACAATCAAACAAATAATGCTGGTCCAAATAAACATCTGGTCGATAATAACGCCGTGCGCCGAGGCAGAACCGCCCAAAAGGTAAGTATCCTCGTAAGCCAAATATGACCATAGGGCTGCTATCAAACCCAATACCAAGAAGGAAACTAAAATGATACTATTGGTCAGGTTGCTTGAGTCAGTGGTTTCCCCTTCTCCTTTCAACACGCCCAGCAACTCCGTAGCCCTTGCGGCCAAAAACACTATTGCAAAGACCAGAACTACTACTAATGCCACTAAAATGCCTGTCATGTCAATACTATTTTATGGTATGGTGTATAATACTTTCTTTCAAATAAGGGTTGTTCACTGGTACCAACGAAGCCTTGGTCAGGGCATTCAGGACTACAATGATGAACAATCCGGCAAACAAGCTGATAGCCCCGATTTCAGGCAATCCAAAACCCGCATCATTGCCTACTGAGTTCGGCATCACCATCATGTAGAAATCGATATAGTGGCCTACTAATAGGATAGCCGCGAATGTTGCCAAGTTCTGCACGTTGCGTTTTGATTTGCGTCTCATCAATCCCAGAAAAGGAACAAAGAAGTTGATAATAAGGTTGGCGAAAAACAAAAATTTAAACCAGCCATTTTCAAATCTACGGTCGAAATAAATCGTTTCTTCAGGAATATTGGCGTACCATATCAACATGAACTGGGAGAACCATAAGTAAGTCCAAAACACGCTGAAACCGAAAATAAACATCCCTAGGTTATGGAAATGCTCTTCGTTCACACGCTTCATGTACCCTTGGCCCTTAACAAAAGCTAATAACAATACCACTGTGCAAAATCCTGCGCAAGTATAGCTGGCAAAGTTGTACCAACCGAACAGGGTGCTGTACCAATGTGGGTCGGTTGACATAATGAAATCCCAAGAAGAAGTAGAATTGGTAACCGCAAAAATAACGATGAACAAAGCGGCCAAATACTTACTGCGCTTATAGGTGCTTTGGATACCTACTTCGTCCTCCTTGCGTGATATACTCCTAAGCATATAAGCGGTACCTGCCCAAAGGACGGTGTAGCAAATCAGCCTAAAGGCAAAGAAAGGGATGTTCAAAAAGCCCTTTTTGCCATCCAATATTTTATCGTAGTTGGGGCCAGGTTCATAGGCGCTATGGTCCATCCAATGGTATAACTGATGGTCGCCGCTAAGCAAAACGATTGCGAATACCGCCAACAAGGCCAAGCCACCGTACAACAGATAAGCACCCATGGCTTCAGGAATCCTTCTAATCAATACATGCCAACCACCATAACCGATTTGGTGCGTGGCAATGAAAAAGGTAGCGGCGAGACCGATACCTGTTGAATAATAAGCACAAATCAAAAGATTGGCCCAAATACGGGTGTGGGTCACAGGGCCTTCATGCCCTCCGTGGCCGTGTCCATGGCCGGGGTACAAAAAATATCCCGCAATAAGTGCCAGCAGACCAAAGATAACCAGTCCAGCCGCTATCTTTTTGGTTCTGCCCGGTACTACAAAAGTTTCAATCATCTCTATGCGTTTTGCTTTACTCTAAATTACATTTTCGCAGTACTGTCCTTGGCAGCTGCCTGTGTAGCATTGCCAGCAAACGGACCTACCTTTGCCAATTTTTGTATGTAGTAAATTACTGCCCATCTCTCCTTAGGAGTTACTTGTGGGGCATAGCTGCCCATCAAGCCCTTACCATAGGTAATAGAATGGAACATTTTTCCCTCATTGATGGTCGATAGCCTTTCCTTGTAAGCAGGTACTGGGGGGTAGGCACCTACAACAACAATATTGCCCTTCCCATCGCCAGTTTCGCCATGGCAAATAGCACAATTAACGGTATAAACGTCTTGGCCCAATTTCAAAATCTCCTCGTTATTGGCCAAGGGGTTTCTCAACTCACGGCCAGCCCTTTCGTAGGAAGCGGTATCAGCTTCTGGAAAATAGGTGCGGTACAAATACGATTCGTGCCATACCTTGTCATTCGCCAATGAATCGGCGGGCAAAGAGCCGTATGGAATGGTACCTTTCACTGGAAGCCTAGCTTCCATGCTATCGGCTCCCAAATAGCTATGAACCGTATAAGTTTCATAAGCCTGTGAATATGCCATATCGGGCATGTAAGTCTTTCCGGGCTTCTTTGGATCGGACGAACAGGAAGCGAACATCGCCACCAATATTGCCGACACTAAATACTTTGAAATATTAGGAATGCTCATGTCCATGCCTTATTTGCCTCCAAATTCTTTTTGCTTAATTTCTGCCGCGCCGGTTTCTGAAAGCACATTGTTTATTTTGTCCAAATCATCGTTGCTGGTATGCTCGTCTACTTCAAAAATGACGGCAAACATATCATCGGTGGTGCGCTCATCAAAAATCCTTGGTGCTTTTACCACTGACAGTCCACAACGGATGAAAAATGCCACCGTCATAGTGATGGCCGCAGAAAGCACCGTAAACTCAAAAGTGATGGGGATATATGACGGCAACGAGAAGAAAGGCTTTCCGCCGAAGTTGGTAGGATAGTCAACTACCGTTACCCAACTGATGAACGACAATGCGAAAGTGGCGCCACATGCCCCAGCAATGAAGCCAACGGTATGCAGGCGGCTATCTTTCATGCCCATCGCCGCATCAAGACCGTGTACAGGGAAAGGAGTGCGCACATCATGTATCTTGATGCCGCTGGCACGCACTTTCTTTACTGCTTTCAGCAGTATTTCTTCATCATTATATAAGCCTACTATAAATTTTTCCATTCTACGAGTATTGTCTATTAATGATGTTCATGTCCATGGTCGTCATCCAGTACCCTGCTGTCATCTTCGCCGCGCTGCAAACGTTCAGCCTGCTTCTTCTTGGCCACCTCGCTTGAAGTTTTAAAGATGGATTTCACCTCTGCAATAGCAATTACAGGGAAAGACCTGGAGAACAATAAGAATAAAGTAAAGAATACACCCAGTGTACCTACAAAAAGCATCACATCTACCCAAGTAGGGTTGAAATAAGTCCAGCTTGAGGTAAGGTAATCCCTGTGCAACGAGGTTACGATAATTACAAAACGCTCAAACCACATACCGATATTTACCGTAATGGAGAGGATAAAAGTAACGTAAAGGTTCCTCCTTAATTTTTTAAACCAAAAGAACTGAGGGCTGATTACGTTACAAGTCATCATGCTCCAGTAAGCCCACCAGTAAGGACCCAAGGCCCTGTTATAAAAGGCATATTGTTCATACATTACCCCTGAATACCAGGCCATGAACAACTCTGTAATATAAGCTATACCTACGATAGAGCCTGTCAACAAAATAATTTTGTTCATGGATTCCACGTGGGCAATGGTGATGTACTCTTCCAGTTTCAAAGTCTTACGTGCAATCAACATCAAGGTCAACACCATCGCAAAACCGGAGAAGATAGCACCCGCAACGAAATATGGAGGGAAAATGGTAGTGTGCCAACCAGGTATAACGGAAGTGGCGAAGTCAAAAGATACGATGGTATGCACTGAAAGTACCAGTGGCGTGGAAAGGCCCGCCAATACTAATGAAAGTGACTCAAAACGCTGCCAGTGCTTGGCAGAACCGGTCCATCCCCAACTCAAGGTATTGTAAACCGCTTTGCGCCATTTGCTCTTAGCCCTATCGCGGATAGTGCCAAAATCAGGCAACAAACCTGAGTACCAGAACAATAAGGATACGGTAAGATATGTACTGATCGCAAACACGTCCCAAAGAAGGGGGGAGTTAAAATTCACCCAAACAGGTCCGCGGGAGTTAGGGGCGGGAAAGATAAAGAAACCCAACCATAGACGGCCCATGTGGATGAGCGGGAACTGGCCGGCGCATATTACCGCAAAAATGGTCATCGCCTCAGCAGCACGGTTAATACCTGTTCTCCATTTTTGGCGGAACAATAACAGTACCGCAGAAATAAGGGTGCCAGCGTGACCGATACCCACCCACCAAACGAAGTTGGTAATATCCCAAGCCCAGCCTACGGTTTTATTCAAACCCCATACCCCGATACCTTCCCATAAGGTGTAACCAACACATAAAATATAAATGATGGCAAAAGTACCCGCTACGCCAGTAGCCAACCACCAGGAAAGCGGTGGAACGCCCTCGGTTGACCTTACGATGTCAGTGGTAATCTGTTTATAATTCTTCTCCCCTCTTATCAAGGGCTCCCTAATGGACGATTCGTATGCTGCCATTCTGTTGGTCTTTTAATTTATGTCTTCGTTATTAGGCCTTCGCTTCCTCTTTTCTGTTACGTACTTTGGTCAAATAACCTATTGCTGGCAAAGTATGTATTTCTTCTATCACTTTAAATGTTCTAGGATTGCTCTCCAGTTTGGCAACCTCGCTGTTGGCATCGTTCACATTACCGAACACAATGGCACCGGCAGTACAAGCAGCGGCACAAGCGGTAACCACTTCACCATCTCTTAGCTTGCGGCTTTCCTTCTTCGCTTTCAACTTGCCTTCTTGGATACGCTGTACGCAGAAGGTACATTTTTCCATTACGCCCCTTGAACGTACCGTCACGTCAGGGTTCAACACCATGCGGGTAAGGTCATCGTTCATTTCGGCAGCATCGTGCTCATTGTCGAAGAAAGTACCTTTCTTGAAACTATCTGCATTTTGGTAATCGAACCAATTGAACCTCCTTACTTTATAAGGGCAGTTGTTGGCGCAATATCTAGTACCGATACAACGGTTATAGGCCATTTGGTTGATACCATCGCTGCTGTGGTTGGTAGCAGATACCGGGCAAACGTTTTCACATGGCGCGTTTTCACAGTGTTGGCACAACATAGGCTGGAACACAATGGAGGGATTGTCAGGTGTGCCGGAATAATAGCGGTCAATCCTCAACCAATGCATCTCGCGCGAACGCCTTACTTCATCCTTGCCCACAACGGGTACGTTGTTTTCAGCGGTACAAGCAATAACGCAAGCACCACAGCCAAAGCAGGAATTAAGGTCAATGGACATTGCCCATTTGTGGCCGGCATAGGTATGGTAGCCGTACAAAGTTTTCAAGTGGTGCAACACCTCTTCCCTATCCTCATTACCAGCATGGGGGTTCTTTTTATACTCGGCAAGGGTAGTTTCCTTTACTAAAGGACGCTTTTGCAAACCATCGTCAATTGTGTGATGGTGCTGTGTTTGGGCAATAGGGTAAACCTTGCCATCCACGCGGCTCACTTTGGCACCAGTAGCGAAAGTTGTACGGGTATTGCCCGCCAAGCCGGTAAGGCTATACACGTTCCTACCTATATTGGTACCTGTCTTTCCAGCTTGTGTGTGCCCGTAGCCCAATGCAATAGCAATGGTATCTTGGGGTGTGCCAGGTTGGATGATTACAGGAAGATTGAACTCCACATTGTTCACTACCACTTTAATCACGTCAGTATCTGTACCATTGCCCCTGCCTTCCAATACGCCAAATCCTTTCTCAGAACGGAACAGGGCATTGGAACAACCCAATTTTTCTGCTAACTGATAAGAAATAGCCGCATAGTTGTCCCAAGTAGCTTTCGATACAGGGTCAGGCAATTCTTGCAACCAAGGGTTGCCCGCATACCTACCGTCCCTAATACCTACTTTTTCATACACTTTTACTTCAACCCCACCTTGTGATTGGCTGCCTTTGATAGCGGCAACGGCAGCATTCACATCACCAGCAAAAGTGACGTTGATGGCTTCCGGGCTCTTGTCGTATACACCGTTCTGCACGGCATAATCCCAAAAAGAACCGAAACCCGTAATGGCGCTTTGGCTAGCAAAAACGCTTTGCCAGTTGTTGCGGATAAAGTCATAATATTCAGTACTGATACCAGCGAAACGCAACAAGCTTTCAGAAGCGTGGCGTGTATCGTGCAATGGCTCAATAGTTGGCTGAGTGATGCTGTAAGAACCATTCTTGGGCTCTAAGTCATTCCAAGCTTCCAAATAATGATGGTTGGGCGCATGGTAATCGCAAAGGATGGAAGTCTCGTCCACCCTTTCGTTCAGGCATACCGTAAGGTCTGTCTTTGCGATAGCATCCTTCACCTTTTCTGCTTCAAAGTAATTATAGGCAGGATTGGCTTCGTAAATCAACAAGCCAGCAATCTTACCTGCTGACATATCATCTACCAAAGCTTTCAGTTGCACATCGTTGCCCTGCTTAAGGTTGTAATAAGCGGCATAATCAATGGTAGTGCCGATATTGCCCAAGGCATTGTTGATGGCGTTTACCAGCAACTGTACATTTTCATCGTTGGAGCCACTTACCACTAAAGATTTTCCCTTAGCAGCCAATAATTCAGCAGCCACCGCATCCAATTCTTTATCGATACCACCCAAGGAAACACTTTCTCCGCCAACGATTTTGCTATGTAAGTACAACACTGCGGCAGCCTCTTGCGATGGCTTCACTACTATACGGGTATCGGCATTTCCACCGGTCATTGACATGTACGACTCTATCTGTATATGCCTTGACATTTCAGGACGCTCCTGGGTTACCTTTCTGGTCCTGGCATAACGCTCGCAATGTTCTACCGGGCAAAGCCAAGTGCCTAAGAAATCGGCACCCAAGCTTACAATCACCGCAGCTTTATCAAAATAATAGGATGGAATCACTCTTCTGCCAAATGATTTCTCATTGGCATTCAACATACCGTCATAAGAAACGGCATCGTAAGTAACGTGTTGGGTACCAGGATATGCGGCAATGAACTGCTGAATAGCCGCCTTACTAGATGGGCTAATAATGGAAGACGACAAGATACGGATAGCACCGCCTTCCGCCTTAATTTTTTGCAACTTGCTGATTACTTCGCCGTCCAATTTCTCCCAAGTGCTTTTCTCACCACCTACTTTAGGAAAACGGCTCCTATACTTATCATACAAGTTCAACACTGAAGCTTGGGCTACCGCTGAAGTACCCCCATTGGTCACTTTCGATTTCGGGTTACCTTCAATTTTGATAGGACGGGCTTCACGTGTTTTTACCAACACGCTGCCATATTCTGAGCCATCATAAAAAGAGGATGCGTAGAAGTTGGCTACCCCAGGGGTAATTTCGTCAGGCTTAATCAAATAAGGAATTGATTTCCTTACGGGCATTTCACAACTGGCAGCAACTGCCGCAGCGGTAACGCTAAAGCCCAATACCTTCAAAAAGTCTCTTCGTGTAGCGTTGGTGCCGTCAAGGTTCAAGTCAGCAAAATCGTTCGCCGTAGGCAACTCCTCCTGGAATTCGCGACTATGCCCGGCAGTGAATGCCTGCTCATCGAAGTTGCGCTCTTCAATGCTTTTCCAGTATTTTCTTTCAGCCATTTATGATGACGTTTATAATATTAATAGTGACATTTTTGACACTCAGTACCACCCATTTTCTCAACGGTAACCTTTTTCAGCTTACCAGCCTTTACTTCTTCTTGGTACTTGGCGAATGTTTTGTAATAACCATTTCCTGAAAAGTTGACTTCATGCTGGCGGTGACAGCTAATGCACCATCCCATGGACAAGGGAGAGTACTGGGTCATCACTTCCATGGTTTCAACTGGGCCGTGGCAAGTTTGGCAAGCCACGCCGCCAACCACCACGTGCTGGGAGTGGTTGAAGTAAACATGGTCGGGCAAGTTGTGGATACGTACCCATTCCAATGGTTTTTGTATTTGATTGAGTACAGCTTGTATATCTTGTTCTGATGCACCTTGCTTATCATCTTTCAGCCATTGGCGGAAAATAGCCTCTGCATCTTTCTTAGGCATTTTGGCATAATTAGCAATGTACTGGCCAGTATTTGGGTCGAAACCGATAGAAGCAAAAATCTTGGTGATTTCCTTTCTTCCATAGCGGCCATTTTTAACCGCTTCGGTAATACCCTTATGGCAGTTCATACACGTGTTCACAGAAGGGATATTGGCATGCTTGCTCTTAGCGGCACCCGAGTGGCAGTACTTGCAATCAATTTTGTCAATACCAGCATGGATATCGTGCGGGAATTTCACGGGCTGAACCGGGGCGTAACCTTGTTGCCTACCTAAATTGATAGCACCTTGTACGGTGGCGTTACCAGCATAAATCAATAGAATCAAAATGACTATACCCCAAATTTTCCTGTTCTTATAAAAAGGAATAGGCTCTGGAAGCGGCACCCCGTCTTTTTCGGCTACCAACCTTTCCAAGGTACCTGATACCCTCCAAAGGATAATGGCAACTACCAATAAAACGGCTACCAATATATAAATGAAGTAATCGCCGTAAGGATTTTGTGGTGGATCCGGAGGTGTTGGCCCATCTGTTACTATCTCTTTCGGGCCAGTCTCCAAATAAGCTAGCAGGTCATTCAAATTACCGTCTGACAACTGCGGGAACTGCGTCATGGCAGTAGGAGCATAATTCTGTATTTTCACCGCATAGTCATAACCAGAATTCACTGGATCTTGCCAATTCTTGATCCAACGCTTCATCCAACCCCTACCGTCAACCCCTTTAAACTCGCCAGCACCTTCCCATCTGCCAATCACCCCTTTCAAAGCAGGGCCAGTAAGGTTTCCTTCCCATTTGTGGCATGATGCGCAATTGGCATTGAACAATTCCAAGCCCTTGTCATAATTGCCTCCACCAGCTCCATCCGTAGTTGCTGCCGCACCATCGGTTGCCGCCATTGCATCTTGTGCAACTGCTAAGTTGAAAGGAGCATAAAATATAGTAAGGGAGAGTAACGTTATTAGAAAAACTAACTTTTTGAGCCTCATGTTAACCGGAGTTTTCTCCTGATGTGTCAGAATATTGTCAAATCGGTGCAAAGTTAAGTACCAAATAGCGAACTACCAACAAATAATTGTAAAAATTCGTTGTTTAGAATCGCTCTAAACTTTGATAATAATTGATTGATTTTCTGCTATTTGTGCGTTCTAATTTATTTAACTTTGAGGGATAGGGATATTGACCCAAAGTAGATAAGCATAAAATGACAAAAGCCCTCTAACGAGGGCTTTTGAATATCATCGGAAAAATGGGAAAAATTACATAGTTGCACCTTCCACCAGCACGGTCACCTTACCATCCAAGCACTCCACAAAACCGCTCTTGATGCCGATAGTTTTTGCAGTTGTTCCTGTATTTATCCTTAACTCACCCTCTGACAAAGCCGAAACGATGGGAGCATGGTGATCCAAGATTTCGAAAGAACCATCAATGCCTGGCAACTGCACGCCTTTGGCCTCATCGTCAAAAATCTTCTTCTCGGGTGTCAGTATCGTTAGTTGCATGTTGTACAATTTGAAGATTTGATGGTCTGGGAATTTGAAAATGCTTTTGAAAATCAGTACCTAATTATCTTATTTTCAAATCTCCAAATTAGTTTCCTGCCAGCATTTTCTTGCCTTTCTCGATGGCATCATCAATACTACCTACCAAGTTGAAAGCAGCTTCAGGATATTCATCCACTTCGCCGTCCATAATCATGTTAAAGCCACGGATGGTTTCTTCAATGGGTACCAATACACCCTTCAAACCGGTGAACTGCTCTGCCACGTGGAAAGGTTGCGACAGGAAACGCTGTACCCTACGAGCACGGTGTACCACCAACTTATCTTCCTCGCTCAATTCTTCCATACCCAAAATGGCAATAATGTCTTGTAGCTCCTTATAACGTTGCAAAATTTGCTTCACACGCTGTGCGCAGTTGTAGTGGGCATCGCCCAATACTTGCGGGTTCAAAATCCTAGAAGTAGAATCCAATGGGTCAACCGCAGGGTAAATGCCTAACTCGGCAATTTTACGGCTCAATACCGTGGTAGCATCCAAGTGGGCAAAAGTAGTAGCCGGAGCAGGGTCGGTCAAGTCATCCGCAGGAACATATACGGCCTGTACCGAGGTGATAGAACCACGCTTGGTAGAAGTAATACGCTCTTGCATCAAGCCCATCTCGGTGGCCAAGGTAGGCTGGTAACCCACCGCTGATGGCATACGGCCCAATAGAGCCGACACCTCGGAACCTGCCTGTGTGAAACGGAAAATATTATCGATAAAGAAAAGGATATCCTTTCCACCGCTGCCTTCCTCACCATCGCGGAAATATTCGGCCACCGTCAAACCTGACAAGGCAACACGGGCACGGGCACCGGGAGGTTCGTTCATCTGCCCGAAAATGAAAGTAGCTTTTGAATCTTTCAGCTCTTCCTTGTTTACTGCCGAAAGGTCCCAGCCGCCTTCTTCCATGGAATGCATGAAGCCTTCGCCATATTTAATGATACCAGCTTCCAACATTTCGCGCATCAAGTCGTTTCCTTCGCGGGTACGCTCACCAACGCCTGCAAACACCGAAAGGCCATCGTAACCTTTAGCAATGTTGTTGATCAATTCCTGAATCAACACCGTTTTACCTACACCAGCACCACCGAACAAACCGATTTTACCACCTTTCGCATAAGGCTCAATCAAGTCAATTACTTTAATACCGGTATATAATACCTCTGTCTCCGTAGAAAGGTCTTCGAAACGAGGGGGTTTGCGGTGGATGGGGTAAGAGCGGCCAGTATTCACTTCGCCGATACCATCAATAGCCTCGCCCACTACATTGAACAAGCGGCCTTTGATGGCATCGCCCACGGGCATAGCAATGGGCTCGCCCTTATCTACTACCTGCATGCCGCGTACCAAACCATCCGTTGAGTCCATAGCGATGGCACGAACACTGTCTTCGCCCAAGTGCTGCTGGCATTCCAACACCACTTTTTGACCATTTTCCCTTACTACTTCAAGGGAGTTAAGGATTTTCGGAAGAGAACCTTGACCGGTAAAACTCACGTCCACCACTGGACCGATAACTTGTTTTATTTTGCCTATGTTAGCCATTATAGCGGGTTTATCAGAGCGACAATTTCAATTTGCGCTGCAAAATTACGCTAAGTGCTCGGATAAACAAAACTTAGGGCGGATTTAAACTAGAATTAAACTTTGCCGTGCAGCAGATTTACAGCTCATCCTCCGCTGGTTGGTATTTGCAGATTAAGTCGCCCATGGCAATAATATCATCAATCACTGCATCCACCTTGCTATTGGTACTGATGGTGGCAATCATATTCAGCGCAAACCGAAGCCATGACCATACTTTTTCAAACAACAATGATAGGCGTGTTTGGTCTTGATTGCCCGCATTTCCTGCTGCTATACGTTCCCCAATGCTAGTGATTTCCTCAATCACCCTGTCGCCACGTTCCCTAGTGATGGTTTTCATCAGTTCAAGTGCCATTTTCAAGAAGGGCCACAAATGGGCAAAATGCCTGATCAAATCCTCATGGCTCTTGATTTCCTTAAAGTTGAATTGCCCGCTTAGTGCAGCCAATTTGCTGATACGCTCTCTGCGCAGTTTTCTTCTTTCCCTTAGTTTCATCATGGTTTGTTTTATACAAAGGGTCGGTATTTAAGGTACACATTACAAGCATTCACCTGTTCCAAATCAGTCACAACGCTGCAATTGGCACAGTATGTGGGCTTTATGCCTCACACACAGCCAAACCTATACGCATGAAAAATCGTGAAACACAGTCTCGCAAAGGCTTTGATGGGCTTTTGCAACGGCAAAACGAAACCAAACATATCAGCGAATTGCAGAAAATATTCGAGGATATGATGACCCACCGGGGTGGTGGTTACCCACGAGCCTAAACCCGCTTGTAAGGGCAAATGCCTGCAATTACAGCCCCCGCCTTTAGTCGGACACCGTCAGTTGTAAACCAGCGACAGCTTGGGCATTTTTTACGCATGAATAATTTTACATTTTTATCATGCGTTTGTTACTTTTGTTATCCAATCAACTGGCATGTTTGAACAAACCTTCAAGAATATCGACGATATCCTGTATAAGGATTCGGGGGCAGATAGTGAATTGGATTATATAGAACAAACTTCTTGGGTCATGTTCCTCCGCTATCTGGACGAACTGGAAAGCCAAAAGGCTGATGAGGCCGAACTTCAAGGCAAAGACTACCAATATATACTGGATTACCCCTACCGATGGAATACCTGGGCCATGCCCAAAAACGACAAGGGCGAACTGGACCACCACAAAACCATGACGGGGCCCGATCTGGTAAAGTTTGTTGACCAAGATTTGTTCCCGTACTTGGCGGGCTTTAAGCAAAAAGCTGCCGACCGCCCCAAAACCATTGAGTACAAAATAGGGGAGATTTTCAGCGAACTGAGCAACAAGGTAAAGAGCGGCTACAACCTGCGCGAAGTGCTGGAGTATGCTGATGAGCTGCCCTTCCGCAGTAGCAAAGACAAGCACGAGCTTAGCCACCTGTACGAAACCAAGATAAAGAACATGGGCAATGCCGGGCGCAACGGCGGGCAGTACTACACCCCGCGCCCGCTTATCCGCGCCATGGTGCAGGTGGTTGACCCACGCATTGAAGACACCGTGTACGACGGGGCCGTGGGCTCGGCGGGCTTCCTGTGCGAGGCATATGAGTACATAAAGGAGCGGATGCCCCAAAACACCGCCAACCTGAAAAAGCTACAGGAGAACACCTTTTACGGCAAGGAGAAAAAGAACCTGGCCTACATCATCGGTATCATGAACATGATACTGCACGGCATTGAGGCACCCAACATAGTGCATACCAACACGCTGAACGAAAACCTGGCCGACATACAGGAGCGCGACCGCCACAGCGTGATACTGGCCAACCCGCCCTTTGGCGGCAAAGAGCGCCCCGAGGTGCAGAGCAACTTCCCGATAAAGACGGGCGAAACGGCCTTCCTCTTTTTGCAGCACTTTATTAAAATGCTGAAAACCGGCGGCAGGGCGGCCGTGGTTATCAAAAACACCTTTTTGAGCAATACCGACAATGCCAGCGTAAGCCTGCGCAAGCACCTGCTGGAAAGCTGCAACCTGCATACCGTGCTGGATATGCCGCAGGGCACCTTTCAAGGGGCGGGCGTAAAAACGGTGGTGCTATTTTTTGACAAGGGCGAGCCTACCCGCGATATTTGGTACTACCAGCTAAACCCCGGCCGCAGCATGGGCAAAACCAATGCCTTGAACGACGATGACATGGCCGACTTTGTGGCCCTGCAACGCCAGCGCAAAACCAGCCGCAACAGTTGGCTGCTGCCCGTGGCGCAGGTAAATACCGCCACCTACGACCTGAGCGTGAAGAACCCCAACGCCCCCGAGGAAGCCCCCCTGCGCAGCCCGCAGGAGATACTGGCCGAAATGGAAGCCCTGGATGCCGAAACCGCCGAGCTATTGAACAGCATAAAGGAGTTGCTATGAAGGGGTGGGAGAGAAAAAGATTGGGAGAGGTCTGCGACCTAATTGCTCGAGGTATAGCACCTAAATATATAGAAGAAGGAGGGATTCCTGTAATAAATCAAAAATGCGTTAGGGATCATAAAGTCGATTTATCTCAATCTAGAATACATGACATCACAAGTAAACCAATAAATAGGGAACGTCTTATCCAAACTGGGGATGTGCTTATAAATTCTACAGGCGTCGGAACACTGGGTAGAGTAGCTCAAGTAAAATATGTACTATCAGATACGACTATAGATACCCACGTTACTATAGTGAGACCTAAACAAGGTCTTTTCTTTCTGGACTTCTTTGGGTACGCCCTAATTAATATAGAAAAGGTGATCGCTCTTAGCGGAGAAGGGGCTAGCGGCCAAACGGAATTATCTCGAACTAAGTTAAAAGAAGAATTTTATATTGAGTATCCTACTTCTATTGAAGCGCAACAACGCATCGTAGTCATACTGGACGAGGCATTTGCGGCCATAGACCAAGCCAAAACCAACCTGGAGCGCAACCTACAAAACGCCCGCGACCTCTTCCAAAGCCGCCTCAACCAAATTTTTACCGAGAAAGGAGATGGATGGGTGGAGAAAAGATTTAGTGAATGTTTGAAGCTTAGTAGTGGTGATGGCTTAACAGCAAAAAATATGATCGCTGGTGTTTTTCCAGTGTATGGGGGTAATGGGATAGCGGGTTATCATAATGCTTATAACTTTGATGGAACTAACATTGTGATTGGTCGAGTTGGTGCGTTATGCGGAAATGTACGAGTAGTTGAAGGTAAATTTTGGTTAACAGATAATGCATTTCGAATTACCAATTATAACCATCAGTTTGACCCATATTTCCTAACATATTTACTTAACTATAAAAACTTGTTAAGCTACGCACGACAAGCCGCACAACCCGTAATTTCTAATTCATCATTAAAAGATGTAAAAATTGAGTTTCCACTTTCTTTGGAGGAACAGAAACAAGTAGTTGCGGAACTGGATAACCTTTTCGAGAGAACAAAAGAGTATGGCGATAAAGTAGAGGAGAAACTCGATTACCTGAACACCCTCAAACAATCCCTTTTGCAAAAAGCCTTTAGCGGGGAGCTGCCCATGCAACTTGTTTAAACTAACACTATGAACCCTGAATTAAGAAACTTATTAGCTCAACTTAACTTTGAGACTCTTCAGAATTTTTTGCCTTGTTTTTATGATGCTCCGAATGAGATACAATTTAGAATTGGGCTACAAAATGAGGGGCCATATATTAAATTTTATCCAGAGTTAGTGGATAATTACTATCTAGAGATATGTAATCAAGCTGGTCAAAACGTATTTTTTATGGTCACTTTAGATTCAGAAGCATTTCCTATATGCCAAAGAATACATCAAGACATTCGTAGACTCTGCGCAAACATAAACTATTTCAATCTTGTAAATCAGCAAATTTTAGTTAGGCGAGGAAATATACAGCAAATAGTTGATCCAATTATTCAAAGGATAGGTTTAGGAAATATAATACCATGAACGAATCGGAAACAAGGGCAGAACTGATTGACCCGGCGCTTCGCGCCGCGGGCTGGGGCCTGGTGCCCGATAGCCTCGTGCGCCGCGAGTACCAAATTACCAAAGGCCGCCTGATAGGCCACGGCAAACGCACCAAGCCCGCCATAGCCGATTACCTGCTGGTGTACCGCAACCGCATATTGGCCGTGATAGAGGCCAAGGCCGCCACCAAACACTATACCGAGGGCTTGGCACAGGCCAAGCAATATGCCGAAATGATGCGGGTGCGCCATACCTACTGCACCAATGGCCACCGACATTATAGCGTGGACATGCATCAAGGCTTCGAGGGCGATTGTGCTGCCTTCCCCAGCCCCGATGAGCTTTGGGAAATGACCTACGGCATTGCCGAGCGCACCCAACCACAAGAAGTAATAGCGTGGAAGGAACGGCTGCTCAACATCCCTTTCGAAGACCGTGGCGGCACTTGGCAGCCCCGTTATTACCAAGACTTGGCCGTTACCCGCGTACTGGAAGCCGTAGCCGAGGGTAGGCAGCGTATGCTGCTCACGCTGGCCACGGGCACGGGCAAAACCGCCATTGCCTTCCAGATAGCTTGGAAGCTGTTCCAAAGCAAATGGAACATGAACCGCGACGGCCAACGCCACCCGCGCATCCTCTTCTTGGCCGATAGGAACATCCTGGCCAACCAAGCCTTCAACTCGTTCAGTGCATTTGAAGAAGCGGCCTTGGTGCGCATTAAGCCCAGCGAGATAAAGAAGAAAGGCAAGGTGCCCAAGAACGGCAGCGTGTTCTTTACCATCTTCCAGACCTTTATGAGCGGTCCTGAGGGCACACCGTACTTTGGTGACTACCCTAAGGATTTCTTCGACTTTATCATTATCGACGAGTGCCACCGTGGCGGTGCCAATGACGAAAGTACCTGGCGGGCAATTATGGAGTATTTCAGCCCCGCCACCCAACTGGGCCTCACGGCCACGCCCAAGCGTGATGTGAACGGCGATACCTACAAATACTTCGGTGAGCCTGTGTTTGTGTATTCGCTCAAAGAAGGCATCAACGATGGTTTCCTTACCCCTTTCAAGGTGCAAGAGATAAAAACCACCATTGACGATTACGTTTACACCAACGACGACGACCTGCTTGAAGGCGAATTAGAAGAAGGCAAACGCTACACCGAGGGCGATTTTAACCGCATCATCGAGATAAAAGAACGAGAGGCCTACCGGGTAAGGCTGCTGATGGAGCGCATAGACCAGCACCAAAAGACCATTGTGTTTTGTGCTACCCAACAACATGCCTTGGCCATACGCGACTTGATAAACCAATATGCTACCAGCGCCAGCCCTAACTACTGCCACCGTGTAACGGCTGACGACGGGGCGATAGGCGAGCAGCACTTGGCCGACTTTCAAGACAACGAAAAACGCATACCCACGGTGCTCACCACCTCGCAAAAGCTCAGCACGGGCGTAGATGCGCCAGAGGTACGTAACATTGTGCTGTTGCGCCCCGTGCGCAGTATGGTAGAGTTTAAGCAGATAATAGGGCGTGGTACCCGCTTGTTCGATGGCAAGGACTACTTTACCATCTATGATTTTGTAGAGGCACACCACCATTTTAATGACCCTGCCTGGGACGGCGAGCCGATGGAGCCAGTGCCGCCCAAGCCTCGTCCTGACCCTCCAGTTATTGATGGCGAGGATAGTGGCAATGAAGGGGACGAGGACACCGAAGAGGGGGATTACCCACAGCCACTTAAAAGAATGATAAAAGTGAGGCTTTCGGATGGCAAAGTGCGCGAACTGCAACACATGAGCCGAACCAGCTTCTGGAGCCCTGACGGTAAACCCATATCATCGCAACAATTCTTGGAGAACATGTTCGGTGACCTGCCCTCGCTGTTTACCGACGAAGAAGAACTGCGCAGCATATGGAGTCGCCCCGATACCCGCAAAAAGCTGATGGAGGAATTGCAGGATAAGGGTTATGCCAAAGCGCAACTGGAAGAACTGCAAAAACTGATTCAGGCCGAAAAGAGCGACCTCTATGATGTGCTGGCCTATGTAGCTTTCCACAGGGCACCCGTTGAGCGCGAAACAAGAGCCACAAAGGCAAGGATTCACTTAAGTAGCTATGACGCCAAGCAACAGGTCTTTTTGGACTTTGTGCTACAACAATATGTTCATTCGGGCATTGATGAGTTGGACGATGTAAAACTACCCCGCTTGTTAGAACTGAAGTATAATGCCATAGCTGATGCAAAGCAAGAATTGGGCGACATAAGGACTATCAGGGATGCCTTTGTCGGTTTTCAGGCTTACTTGTACCAAAAAGAGGCGGTGTAACTTCTATTCCACCGCCCCAAAAAAAACCACCCCTTCTACCCCCACCCACCGCATACTGGCGGGGGTATATTTCAGGTTTCTAGCTAGCCAAACCCCCCACTGAGCATATCCCCATTTACCCATTTTTTGATTTGGATTTTTCGCACTAAGTGCTTACCATTGATTAATGTGCGAGTCGATTTGAAAATTTGATGATTTGGAAATTTGAAAATGACCTTGTTTTTAGTTCCTCTCCCTTAGGGAGTGGAACTGAGGAAAAAAGCAAAAAAAAACAAAAAAACATACCCATTTTAGTGCAAACTATTGACAATCAAAGAAATAAGCAAAACTGAAGTACTACTGAAGCACCACTGAAGTATCACCGAAATACTACTGAAACTATACTGAAGTACTACTGAAACATCACTGAAGCACTACCGAAATACTACTGAAACGATTTTTTAACAAGATTATACACAAGACGCAAGACGCAAGACACAAGACACAAGAAAATCCCCGCAATTAGCGGGGCAGGCGTAAATCCCTCTAAAAAACAAAAAAACACACTTTTTTCACACAAAGGATTGATAAACAGCAAATTAATAGGATTTGAACTACCTGCGAGATACCCTTGAACACCCCTTGAAGCACCCGCGAGATACCCTTGAAGTACCCGCGAACACCCCTTGAAGTACCTGCGAAATACCTGCGAAACGGGTAAGCTTTCATTATGAATTGCACCGAATTAGGAATGGAAACTGGCTCATCGTTCTTCAGGCCATGCGGCGGAAAACACACAGGTAATGCTGAAAAATGGGTTCTTCCTTTATCAAGATAGTCCCCATGCAATGCAATTTAGCTGCCTTGGCCAAGTCCAAATATCCCGGCAAGCCCAACTGGTGCGGATGCATCACGTCGCCTGGTAGGTAGTGGAATACCTTCCTTAACCAATTGTATTTATGTGCATCAACGGACAGCACTAAATGCCCATGGGGTTTCAAGGAAGCCGAAAGCTGTTGCATGCTTAGTTTGATATCTTCTACATGATTGATGGCATTCATACAAAATACCCAATCAAACGCTTCTTTCCAGGCAATATCTTCCATGCGCATCTGATGGAAACTAGCATAAGGAGCCATGGCAGGATTAAAGTGGGCCAACTGGTTGTACTGGCCCATCAAGGGGTCAATGGCCGTTACCTCGCAGTCGGCCAGCACCAAAAAGATGCCCGCGGGGCCACAACCGGCATCCAGCACTTTCCCTTTCACGGTTTGTTGGGTGGTCAGCTCTACGCTTTCAAGCAGCCCTTTCCAATAGTTCGCTTTCCACTCGCGATAAGCACCTACTGGTTTTTGGCCCAAGTAGCGTTTCCACCACTTGGCTTCAAAGTATTGGGCTATCTTCCACCGTAGGCTGGCCATAGTTTCAAATTAAGACAAAATAATGCAGCCCATTGCAATTGATTCGGTATTGGTAACTTTGCGGAAACATGCCTGCAACCCAAGAAAATGGAATATACCTAGCATTGATACCTGATTACGGAGTGAAGGGTATTTTGGTTGCACTGGACATTCATTTGGTAAATGCGATGGCTACCATCATAGATTATGAATATGACCTATTGCTTGACAGGCAGGTAGAAGAAAGCTATGAAGGCAGTATAGATGCCGGCGATTTGATCCATATGGGCAGCATCTATTTTGAGCAACTGAATGCCGCACCCGAAATACAGGCCAAGTTTTTCTTTGAGGAGCATGGCAAGGAGGTGGTGCTGGATAAAAGCATCAAACCGAAAGCCAAAACCATACATGCCGGGCCCAGGTTTTGTGCATTGCTCAACGAGGAGGCTTTTCTGTACGAGCTGCACAAGGCTACACCCGCGCCACATCACCATGCTAAGCCTGGAGTGCCCAAAAACAAGCTGCAACTGGATATTGAATTGTTGAAACACCACATGACCGATAATTTCAGTGGCCGAAGCAAATATGACATTTCGGAAGCCTCTTATGAAATTGACCTACATTTCGATGCCTTGGTAAAGGATGAAAGTGGGTACAACGGGGCTGAAAAGCTGCAACTTCAACTGGATACTTTCAACAAAAAACTGGAAAGTGCCATTGCCAATGGGCTGCACAGCATGATAGTAATACATGGGGTAGGTACCGGCCGATTGAAGCAAGAAATCATCAATATCGTCAAGCAACACCCCAAAGTAAAATCGTACGGGCCCAGTTTCGAACGCAAGTACGGCTTCGGCGCAACGGAAATTTTCTTTTAACAGCCACTAGTATTAAGAAGCAAGTAGCAAGAAAATGTGCTGATGTAAATACTTTAATGAAGTTTGTTTTCTTGTACCTCGTACCTTTTACCTTGTACCTCTAACCTTGTACCTCCTTGCATCTTGATGCTAAAGTAAGTATCTTGCTACTCAGTACTTGATACTGAATACTAAAGAGGGGCTCTGCCGTTCCGCCGCCTTGGATGGTGGGAAGGAAAGTCCGGGCGGTGTAGGGCAGCGCAGCTCCTAACGGGAGCGCCTCCGTCATTGACGGGGGCAGAAAGTGCCACAGAAAATTGTCCCGCTTCAAGCGGGAGTGAAAAAGCAGCGATGCTACGGTGCCCAGCAATGGCCACCGTGGGCAAACCTTGCGCACCGAAAGACCAAATAGGGTGGCGATGGAGGGCGGCCCGCCCGATGCCACTGGGTTGGTCGATAGAGGCCAGCGGCGACGCTGGCCCCAGATAAATGGCAGAGGTTCCGCGAAAGCGGAATACAGAACCCGGCTTACACCCTCTTACTGTATGAAAAAATGGGACTTGTGTTCTGAGCGATAGCAAACAGTCTAATCGCCTATTTACTGTACCAATCGCTTTTTTGATTGTTGCACAGCTCAACGGTGTGCTTAAAGCCATCTACCAACTTACGGGCAGCTTCCACATCAACCGCTACAAAACTCAAATTGAATTCATACTTCTGCACTACATCGTTACGGAAGGCTTGAATTACCCTTTGCCTGTTCTTAACAAAGAAATTGACATTGATTCGGGTTCCGCTCAGTACGTAATTTACCGAATAGGGATCAATATCTTTTAAGGTAAACTCATATCGGAAAGTGGTGCTGATGCCCTTGCTGTTTGTCTCAGTACGGGTATATATCACTTTACAAGGGTCAGCGGCATCATACTCAAACTTTTGGATGATGGTAAACCCTCCTGACTTCACTTCCACAATGTTCTTTTTAAGCCATTCCAAAGATTCCTTTAAGCCAGGACCGTCAGAGGTTTTTTTATTCTGGGCAGTAACATTAAGGGCTAAGGCAAAAAGGAAAAATAGCAATATCTGTATGCGAAACATAGGCTACAATTTTTCGAGACAAGATAAGCAATCCTTTGTAGTTATCAATCAAGCGGCTTAGGGTGATAAGCCAATAAAAATGACCCCTGCCGCTGATCAAACAACAGGGGTCACGCCCTTTTCACCACCGCTCTTCCGCTGCTATCGCAGCAATATTTTTTGCACTCCGTAACCTTCGGCAGATTGTATATGCACCAAATAAAGTCCTTTGGAACAATTGCCCAAGTCAATAGTCTTCAATGGGTTGAGGTCATCATTGGTGATATAGCCACCATATACCTCGTTGCCCACAATATCAGTAATGGTGATGACCACCTCTTCAATAGAATGGCTTTTCAAGTAAAATTTACCTTCATTGGGGTTTGGGTAAATCTCAAACCCTAAACTCCCCATAGGAACCGTAGGTGCGGAAACCAGTATAATAGAGCTATCTCTGGTATCCACTGCCAATGGCGTTCCCTCTTCATCAATCATTTGCGGATTGCCAATGTGAAATCCTAAAGTATCAATTCCAGGTAATCTTCCTGAAAGATTATCGGTAGTGATAAAACTAACACCGCCCAACCTTCCGTACCCATCTTTTGAGTTAAAGTTGTTCCTTGCCAACCCCACCTGCATATAGCCTGGAACATTCTTTTTAATGTATATCAGGTCAGTGCCGTAATCGCCTAACCATGAACTATCCACGTTGAAGTTAATGGATGCTACATCTACCAAGTCAGGGTCGTACTGAATGGTAAAGGCCACACCATACACATCTTCAGCAGGCAAGGCAGCCGTACCCAAATGAATGGGAATTTCAATAAAAGTGGAAAGGGAAATGGTATCAACAGGAGGAACCATAAATATTTCAGGGCCAGCTTCCCTACTCGTTATAGGCCTGCCATGATATTCGTTAAAATTAGCCAGTATAGCAACAGTATCAGTGGCATCGATTATACCGTTTCCGTCACAGTCGGCATACTTATAGTTTAAGCCATTTGAAAAAGAAGCGGTCCATCCTTCCGCAGTCTGCCCTTCCCACGCTAAAGCAGCATGCACTCTTACTGGCCCTGTACTTCCAAAGGCAAGGCCAATGTTGAAAATATCACTAGCATCAACCCTTCCATCATTGTTCGCATCTCCAGGCCAAACACAAGCTCCATCACAAACAACCTCTGCTTGCCCAAGTCTAGCTGCAGACATTCCCCTAACCGCTTTGCCAACACTCTGCGCTACCGCTATGGTACCCAGCACCGAAAAAATCAAAAGGAGTAAATGTTTTTTCATAGTGGTTGGTTTTGAATTATTACAAACATATAAGCTCTTTCTATCGAAAAAAAGTAAAAATTTTGCCCTTTATCGGAAGGTTTTTTTTGCCAATAGCTCAACCTTAAATTCTATTTTCCCATACAAATCGGCCTTTCTTGGCTATTACTCTTTGCAATTTTTTATTTTTATCGGCAAAGGGACTGTTATGAAAGATAATAAATTGTTGCATGTAAGTAAAGTTTTATCGCAGATAGAACTTCGGCGCTTCGAGAAATACTTACGATACAGAACCGACAATGCCGTGCTGTTGGCACTTTTCGAAGAAATAAAAGCACATTATCCAACACTAGACAGCGATGATTTTGAAAGGGAAAAAATTTGGGAAAGGCTATTTCCAGGAAAGCCATTTAACATGCCCCAACTCCGCTACGCCTTTTCTGACCTTACCATTCTAGTAGAGGATTTTTTAGTTCAGCAAACGGCCCTGGAGCAACAAGCCCCTTACTACACTACCTTAAAGAAATGGTACCGCAGCAAAAACCTGGATAAATACTACCAACAAACACAAGCTTCAGAACTTGAATTGATTGAAAAAAATGGCGTACATGATTCCCATTACTTTCTGAGCCGTTTCCAGTTTTTTGAGGAACAGTATCAATATTTGCTGGAAAAGCGCAACCGCAACAATGAACTGGATTTGAACGACGTGTTGCAAGACCTGGACAAGTATTTTCTTACTACTAAGCTGAAGCATGCCTGCGAAATAGTGAATCGGGCAAACATCCTGAAAACACCATTTCCGGATGCCTTGAAGGCCGACCTGTTGGAATACTTATCATTGAAGCAATATGAAAATATTCCTGCTGTTGGCAATTATTACCTGATACTGGAAACCTTATTAGAACCAGATGTTACCGAACATTACAATAGGCTAAAAGAACAATTGAGCCTTACAAGCAGTGAATTCAGCAAAGAAGAAATGCGCGATTTGTATGGTTATGCCCAAAATTACTGCATCCGCAAAATCAATGGGGGCGATTTAGGTTACCTAAATGAATTGCTGGATTTATATAAAGCTCTTTTGGATAGTGGCGTCATTTTTGAAAACGGGTACCTTTCGCACAGCGATTTTAAGAATATTGTATTCGTTTCGCTGAGGCTACGTGAGTTCCAATGGTGTTATGATTTTATTGAGCAATCAAAATCACTGCTGAACCCTGCCCAAAGGAAAAACGCCTATACTTACAACCTTGCCTACTATTACTTCTTTATTGGCGATTTCAAAAAGAGCCTTACCCTATTAAATCAAATTTCCTTTACTGACATCTTCTATTTTTTAGACAGCCGCTCTTTGCTGCTCAAGAATTTTTATGAATTAGATGAAATTGACCCCCTGCTTTCGCTCATCGATTCATTCCGCTCCAATTTGAAGCGCAACAAAGAAATAAGTGAATACCAGCGCACGATATACCTTAACTTGGTGAAATATGTGAACCAACTGCTGAAAAAAGAATACCGCAATGCTACTAAAATAGCGGCCCTTCAAAAGGAGATAGAAGAAAACAAACAAGTGGCAGATAAAACCTGGCTATTACAAAAAGTTGCCGAGTTGATGTCTTAGTATAATATACTTTTTATAATTTATACTATAAGAAAAATATAATCAAGGCATAAATCACGGGAAGGCCAATATAAAACGCTGGTGACAAGTGATTCAAAACATCTCTTTTATCAGCTTTTACTCCCATTCTAAGATTATCGCTCCTGAAAAGCATTCCAACACCTATGAAAAATAGGTTGGTGATAAAAGCAATGTGCAACACTACTGAATAAGCACTTAGAATTGGCAACAATAGGCATAATCCTAACCACGATGGCAAGAAATAGGAAAACAATAGAAATTCTCTGCGGCCACTTCTATCTCTGCCTAACTTCGATGAATAAATAAACCTCAAAGTTGTTTTACCAAAAGAATAACCAAAAATGACCGAAGCTGCAATTGCCCCCAGAATAATTGGTATGGTAATAAAAATAGGAATCCGGAACCAAGAAACTATGTTGGCCAAACCCTGGTATAAACCCCAATTATAGTTTATTTCCCCCGCCACACAGGTAGCCACAAAAGTCAAAAAAAAGTTGAACGGCAACACAAACATCCAAAAAAGAAAATAATGAAGTAAGGAAACTGGCCGTGATAACTTTCCATAGAAGTGAAAGGAAACGAAACTAAGTAGCAACAACGAAAACACTGCACCTGAAAATACCAACACCACCGAAACGGAAGACCATGAATTATAAGATGTCGGCAGGTGCTCCAGCTTGTTGAAGGTGACTGTGGGGGAATAACCGAAGCGAGTACACAGAAAAGCCAGTGCGAATTGGTAATACAGTACACAAAGCATGTAGGCAGCAAGAAAAACCAGAGTACTGTTAACTAGGCGTTTGGCTTTCCTTAAGGAACTGCTGGTCTCCATATTTTATCAAGAAATAAACGAACAAGAACAAGCTTACAAACACTAAAATATTAAAAAGATGGTCATGTGCAAGGAATAAATATTTAGGGGCCTCAAAGGATATTACAGTCAAGCCGGCTATCCTCACAATGTTGAGGGCATTTATCAATAATATTCCGCCAATCATTGCTACAGCCTTGTACTTTCTATTAAACCCAGATACCAGCATCAGCAATAGGAAGTAATACATCAACTGCAAGCCCAGGCAGTAATTGCCTACATTTACACCAGGCACTTGACCAATCCATAAATCCCTACCGCTTGCATAAACCTGATAGCCTAAAACCTGCAAAATAAAATGCGAAGTATTTACCAATAGGGTTACCAACCAAACATTAAAACTTTCCCAAACAGCGCTCAACTCAGGGAACATTCTTTGTTCAATTGGAATTAGCTCCTCACCTAGCACCCAAATGATTCCTTTCCAAGAAAGCCAAATGAGTATCAAGATGAATAAATACTTTCCTAGAGCCAATTCCTTTCTGTAATTGGCAGCAATGGTTGTCATACTTATTCCTGTACGGCCGGCTTCTTGCGGTATAGGTTCATGGCATAGGCGCCAGCACTGGCCAGCAGGGTCCATGACATGGGGTCCAAGGGAACGCCGGTACCGCCGCCGCCGCCGCCGCCGCCTGAACCGGGGCCTGGAGGGGGGAGTATCTGGGCGTGCAAGGTAGCGGTCGCAGTCAGCAGAACGATGATGCAAACCGCCTGCAAAACAATTTTCGTCATTGGCTTCATAATTTTAAATCCCCTCTTTTAGATTTTGATAAATTTCACCAGGGCGGTTTGGTTCGCGCCCACCAACCTTACACAGTAAACCCCTTTTTCGAACTTCTCGGTGTCGATGCGGTATTGGCTGCCATTCGACGCAATCTGTACCTGCGCAACGGTCTTGCCCGTGGCATCGATTACTTGGGCCTGGGTATAGCCGTGCTCCTGTGGCAGTTGCAGGGTCACGTTGCCGCTGGAAGGGTTAGGGTAAAGCTTCACATTTTGCTGGGCCAGTCCGTTTATACCGGTAGGCTCCGCGGTCTTGTTGAAGTGCAGCACGAAGCGCTCGTTGGCTTCGCCCTCTGCGGAGGTAAAGGAATATACCTGGCCATCAGTCAAAGGTGTGGTGGTGCCAAGCTTCAGGTCTTCCAGCGCCACGTCGGCACCCAGGGTGGCTATATCGTTGAAGGTGAGGGTGAAGCTGCCTTCAACCCCGCGGTGCACGCCCAGCGGCACGGCCACCTCGGTGCCTTCCGCCAGCTCGGGAAGCGCGTTGTAGCTCAGGCGCTCATCGGCCGCCACGGTGTACAGCATCGGGTTGTAGTAGTTACCCATCAGCTTGTTCGCGTCGTACAAGGGGTCAAAGTCGGCGGTGGCGCCTGCCAGGAAATACACCTGTGTCCGGTCGGTCTTAGATGCGCCGTTCAGGGTGATGTTCAGCACGCCAGTCTCAGCTGCCTGCTTGTAGAACGTTGGGTTGCCCCCGGTCCTAAAGGTATTGTCAAGGCTAAAGTCACTGGTGCCGCCCACGTTGGTTTTCCTTATTTGGAAGCCTTGGCCTACGGCGATGGTTACCGGAAGGGTAGGCGCAGGGGTCACCCAATTGCCTGTGGAGCCATCGTACAACTGCACCTGCGCGTCAAAGCCCATGGCGGTCAATTGGGCACCCGATAGGGTGATTGGGCTCGGGTAGGGGTTGCCCACCAAGTGCCAGCCACGGCTGGAGCTGCTGCCGTCCTGTTGGTCAATGCTGCCGCTTTGCCGGGTAAGGCCGCTGTACGTTACGGCGCCATCGTTCAATACAATGTCGTCAAAGTTGATGCTTTGGGGGCCAGCAGTGGAGCTGTAGCCGCGTCCGGGGGTCAGGCTGCCAGAGCTTTTAACGTACCAAAGCGACTGTGCGCAGTTTCCGATGGGCGAGGCATTCTCGCGCAGTTCCAACAAATTGCCATAAGGAGAATTGGCGGCTATGGAATCAGGGTTACAGGGGTTGATGCTGCTGGGCACAAGTTGGCTGCCATTAAGCGAAGGAGAGGTTGCAAACCCACTAGCATCATAATTAGGGATGGGCGAACTGATAAAGGATACCCCGTTCAACTGGTTGAGATTTACCCGATAGGTGCCTGAGCTGGGAACGAGCACGCTAGTTGACGTTTGCACCAGGCTGCCCCCAGGATTAACAACTATAAACCCATCATTTTGTAGGCTGCCGGTAACGGTAAGGGTTCTACCGCTGGGTATTGTTAACGTTGCACCCGAAGCTACATACAAATCAGCCACGGTTGCATCCACATCCAATATCGGGTCGTCACCGCCACCTGAAAAAATATTAACAACATCTCCGGGGCCGGGTACTACATATGTACTCCAATTGTAAAAATAACTCCATTGATTGCTCGAAAAACCTTGCCAATTATACTGGGCAAGCAGTACCGATGGTAGGCTTGAAAGGAGGAAAGCCAATAATAAAATGCGGGGTAGCGTTTTCATATTGCGGTAGTTAATAGATTATGACAGTTGATAAATTAGTTGACGCAAGATATTAATTTTGAAAATACGTAGTGAACCACAAGGCACGATGGAATGTTAAATTAATGTTAACTTATTAAAAGTTCATTAAAGTGTGGGGATGCGGCCTTTAAAAAAGGAATCAATTGCCACATAAACATGGCTGCTGCACAAGTAGCCGAGTTAATGCCTTAGTTACAGCAGCTTCTGCAAGATATCGTCTATGCTGATGCCTTCGGCTTCGGCCTTATAGTTTTTTACGATACGGTGGCGCAGGATGGGTAATGCTACTGCCCTAACGTCCTCTATGTCAGGGGAATACTTGCCGTTCAGCACGGCATGGCACTTGGCACCCAGCACTAAGAACTGCGAGGCCCTTGGGCCTGCACCCCATGATAGATAGTTGTTTACCAAATCAACTGCCTTTTCGGTGTTGGGGCGGGTTTTGCTGGCCAAACCTACTGCATAGTTCAGCACATTGTCGGCAATGGGTACTTTCTTTATCAGCTTTTGGAAATGCAGTATCTCATCTACCGTAATGCTTTTTTCCACTTTTACTTCCAAGCCAGCGGTGGTGTTCTTTACAACCTGTAGCTCTTCTTCGTAGCTGGGGTAACCTACAATAATGTTGAACATAAAACGGTCAAGCTGCGCTTCCGGCAATGGATAAGTACCCTCTTGCTCTATGGGGTTTTGTGTAGCCAATACGAAAAATGGCCTATCTAGTTTATGTACGCTACCACCAGCAGTGACGGAACGCTCCTGCATGGCCTCCAATAACGCGGCCTGGGTTTTTGGTGGGGTACGGTTGATTTCATCGGCCAAAATAATGTTGGCGAAAATGGGCCCGCGATTGAAACGAAACCCTTGGCCTTGTTCATAAATTTCAGAGCCGGTAATATCAGATGGCATCAAGTCAGGCGTAAACTGAATGCGCTTGAAGCTTAGATCCATTGCCTCAGAGATGGTGTTGACCAGCAAGGTTTTCGCAAGTCCTGGCACCCCTACCAACAAACTATGGCCGTCGCAAAAAATGGCAATCAATACCGTTTCGATGACCTTGTCCTGACCTACAATGATTTTGCCTATTTCCTGCTTCAGTACTTTATACTTGGCAGCCAGTGCATTTACCGCCTCAACGTCCGATGTGAAATTAGTCATACGTGCTTTCTATTGTTACTCCGGTCTTGTTCCATTTTTCTACTTGGTCGCATTTCAGGTACTTGGTATCCACAAAGGTATAGGTACTCTGTATGCGATCCTTTAACCATTTCTGTAGAGCTTCGCCCTGCTTCTTGTTTTGTGCTGCCGCCTTAATTTTATAAAAATCGTCCTCTAAATTGGCAGTATGGGCTTTTGTCCTCGATTTTAAAAATAACAGGCGATAGTACTTTTCCCGCTCACTCACTAGGTACATTACTGGCTGCGATATGTCACCAGGCTTCATGTCGCTAATGGGTACAGAAAGACTGGGGTCTAATTGGTCGGTTTCGAAAGAATTACCACCCGTTTGTGGGTTGCTCAGCATACCCCCTTGATACTTGGTTTCATCATCTTCCGAAAAGCGGTTCACTGCCTTTTCAAAGCTAATAGAATCATGAACAATTAAATTACGGATGGAGTCGAGTTTGGCCTTTGCTTCCCTTAAGTCAAAGTTAGTAATGGTTGGTATCACCAAAATATGGCGCACATGCACCTTTTCGCCTTTTCTGCTCAATAATTGTATCAAATGGTAGCCGTATTGGCTTTCCACTATGGGACTAAGCTCCATGCTATCTTGCAAGCTAAAAGCTGCCGCTTCAAACTCAGGTACCATTACGCCACGCCCTACCATACCCAAATCGCCCCCCAGGTCTTTGGAGCCATCATCTTGGGAATAAATGCTAGCCAGCGTCTCAAAATCGTTATTCCCCTTTACAATCTGCTCGCGAATACCTTCTAACTTCTCAATGGCCAATTGCTTTGCAGTGGCAGAAAACTTAGGTTTAATAACTATTTGCCCAATTTCCACCTCTGATTTAAAATAAGGCAGGCTGTCTTTTGGAATGGTGTTAAAAAATTCCTTTACCTCATTTGGCGTTACCTTCACACTTTCATATATCTTGGCTTGCTCGCGCTGTGCAAGCAATTGTTCCCTTATATCGGTCCGGAATTCATCTTTAATCTGTAAAATGGTCTTTTCGTAATAGGCCTCCAATTTTTCTTCGGACCCAATCATGCTTACAAAATACTGTATGCGCCTATTCAACTCACTTTCCACCTCATCGTCAGTTACCTTTATACTGTCAATCTTGGCCTGCTCAAGGTACATTTTGTTGGTGAGCATTTGGTCGAACAACTGACATTTGAAACTCTCCGGCAGGCCGGGAGTTTCCAGTTTCATCTGTTGGTACTGTAGCTCAATGTCCGACAACAAAATGACTTCATCGCCCACTATGCCCACTATTTTGTCTACCAAAACGGGTTTTTCCTGCGCTTGCAAGATGAGTAACGTGCTTAGTAATATAGCTGTTAGGAATCCTTTCATTTCAATACTTTTCAAAGTTGCCCTTTTTTACAGCTTGCTGCAACAACTTATCATAAGTGGCATTAATTAAATCAATTTTGCGCTTATTGATTATCAATCTTTTAATATCCTCTTTTACAAAATCAAGCGGGGCCAATTCACCACGCGGTTTAAAATTGTTTACTTTAAGCAGGTAAAGATAGCTGGAATCTTCCACTTCTGCTGTCGATTTGTTTCTGGCAATACTCTCCATCTGCTCGGCGGCAATGGGTATTTGCCTTTGTATCAACGAAGTTTCTACCCATAAGGTATCTGCTAATGAAAAATCTTCAGCGTACTGAAAGCAATAAGCCATCAGCTTCTTTCTATCTGCCGCTTTTGCAGAATTAATTAAAAACCTAGCTGAATCGATTTTTGGGGCATCACGGGGCAAGGCTATGTAGATAAACTGAACGGCATCCTGCTTTAGCAAAAAATTGTCGGTGTTAGCTTCGTAGTATTGCCGTATCGCCTCTTCAGAGACATTGGTATCCAATTGCTCGTTAATTAAATGGTCTTCATACTTATACATCAGCAACGATTCCCTGTAATCCTTAATCTGCTTTTCAATATCTTGCTCCTCATCACCAAGTGTTGACATGGCCTTATCCAAGATCAGTTGCTTCTTAATCCAAGCATCCACATAGTTCTTTACCAAGTTGGCACTGTCACGATTCGGTGCCTTCTTAATCAGCTCTGCTACTTCTGAATAATACAGGTAATTGTCCTTATAGCGGGCAATTGCCTTTTCCTTTGGCGGGTCCTCTTTTCGAAAATATTTGCACGAACTGGTCAAAAATACCAGCAACAAAACTGGGAAAATGCTGGTACGTGTCGCTATCAATTTTTCTTGATAAGGGTATTCAATGTTTCTTGGTTGACCCTTATAGGATACTTGTTGCGCAACTCTTGTATCCATTGCTTCTCCAAAAACTCTTGATAGTCGGAAACAATAAACCCACGAGCCTCATTCAATGATTTAGGTGTGGGGGCAACCTTCTTCATTATTTTTACAAAAGAGATAGTGCTATCCTTATTTATCATGTTTTCTCCCAATACCAAGTTCCATCCCGTTTTATCCACTGCTGCATTCTGGCCCTTTTCATAAATATCTTCTGAATAACTTATTGTATTTGGGGCTGACTTTGTGTTATACTTTAGGGCCACTTCCTCTGGTTGATGTGTTTCAGCGTACTTTCTGATTTTTCCCAAGGTTTTTTCACTGGCCTTCACGGTAAAAATCACCGCATTCACCCGCTCATCCCACATGTACTTGTTTTTGATCTGCTCGTGGTACTTGGCGAGCCCAGCCGTATCCTTTACTGCTTTTGACCAAACTTTCTGATCGGTCAATTCAAACAACAATATTCCATCGCGGTACTCTTTCATCAAAGCCTTAAACTCAGGATACTTCCTTTCCAACTGGCTTTCTTCATAAGCCAACAATGATTCTTCTACAAACTTGTCGTAATAGTCATTGAATATCTTTTGTACGGGCTCTGTACGCTTTTTCTTCTGCTTATCTTCCATATAACCCACCAAATCCTTCTGCGAGTAACCTTTGCCCGATATTGCAAATAATGGCTTATCCAAATCAGCTTTATTGGGCATTGTGAACTTTGCAGTTATGGAGCTGTCAATCCTTACTAACAACTCGGTTTTTGCCGTAGGAAATTCCGTGAAAAGGTATTCCTTCTTCAATTTGCCAATCAATATATTTTTTGCAATCTCCGACCGGCTGTCGCGTTCAATCCGCTTCTTCAGCTCGGCCTTCATGCTCTCATAAGGAGGCAAGCCTTTTTTGCTAACCCGCCTAATGATATGCCAGCCGAAATCTGTTTTTATTGGTGCCGAAATGTCGCCATCTTTTTGCAGCGCAAAGGCAGCCGATTCAAACTCTATCACCATTTTTCCAGTGCCAAAAGGGGCTAATTCACCATTCTTGCCCTTGCTTGATTTGTCGTCGCTATATTGCGCTACCAACTGTTCAAAGGGGGTACCGCCAACAGCTTTTTGATAAATTTCATCTATTTTCTTCTTGGCTTCATCCTGCTGCTGAGGGGTAGCGTCTTTAGCTGTTTTTACCAAAATATGCTGAACCGTAATTTCCCCCTGTGCAGGCCTTGAATCGGTAACTTTAACTAAATGGTATCCAAACTTAGTACGCACAGGCATCGAAATTTCTCCGACCGCAGTGTTATAAGCAGCGGTTTCAAATGGGTAAACTGTTTGCAAAACGGTAAAATAGCCAATATCGCCTCCATTGGTTTTTGCCGAGGGATCTTCGGAATAGGTTTTCGCCAAAGTGGCAAAATCTTCCCCTTTCAACAATCGCTTTCTTAAATCCATTACCCTTTTGTAAGCATCCAAGGTGTCAGCAGGCAATCCGGGTTCGGCTATCTTTATTAATAGATGACTGGCGCGGATTTCCTTTTGCATCCGCTCATAAGCCTCTGTCAACAATTTTTCATTTACTTCCCTATCAAAAAGGTAGGACTTGGCCAATTGCTTACGGTAGGTTTCCAACTCGTCAATGATGGATTTAATAGTATCCATGCCCAATGATTCAGCTTCTTTCACCTTCAAGCGGAAATTGATGTACAGCTCCAAATACTCTTCCACTGATGCTTTGGTATGTTGGGTTTTGCTATCAGTATTGTTTTTGTTATACACATATTCAAATTCATCAGCGTGTACGGCTTCGCTACCAATGTTGAACAATACAGGGCTTACAACCGATAAAACAGTATCTGTCTTTTTATCCTGTATTAATTGCTTAGCTGCCCCTAAAATGGGCAACTGTGGCTTCTTATCAACTGGCAACTGGTTGGCCTTGCTAAGCGTTGCCGTATTAGGCTTTGCATTAGGCTGGAGCGCTTGCGTACCTTTCACCACAGCATCTTTCTTAGTGGGCGGGGTCTGTCCGAAGGTGGAGGAATATGAAAGCAAACTAAGGATGACAAAGGCTATTAACCGACCTAACTGAAAATTCATGTATGCTATGCTTTTAGAGAATGTAAACGATATTTTACCAATGAAATTGGCTAGCGGGCAAATTTATAGATATTTTACACAAAGGCTTGGGCTTTTTGCAAATATTAACAAAAAGCAAAGGGCCTGACTTTTCAGCCTAGGCCCTTTTTGATAGAGGTAGGTACTTATAATACTACTTTTTCCATTTAATGGTGCAGCCGATAGCCTTGGTGCTGGATGGGTTGGGCTGTTGGCCCTTTTGTAAAGCAGCAATAGCGTTCTCCACATATTTTTCCTTGTCCTTGGAATTGTTCTCGGTATCATTGTCTATAGCCCCTATATATGCTACTTTGTATTTACCCTCAGCCTCTTTTTGCAAAATGTAAACATGCGGGGTACGCGAGGCACCATATGTCTTAGCAATTTCTTGGGTAGCATCATATAAGTATGGGAAGTTGAATTTCTTTTGCTTGGCCCTTTCCTGCATTTTCTCAAAGGAATCATCAGGGGCTACGCCAGGATCGTTCGGATTAATGGCTATTACCGGATAACCAGCCTTACCATACTTCTTTTGTAAATCGATAATCCTATCCTCATATGCTTTAGAGTAAGGGCAATGGTTGCAAGTGAAAATAACAATGTACCCTTTGGCATCTTTCATGTCAGCCAAAGACACCATTTTTCCATCCACGTTCTTCAACTTAAAATCGGTAGCATAATCGCCTACGGCATAACCAGTGTCATTGGTAAATGCCATAATGGCTACTGTAAGGATGACACTTAAAGCAAAAACTATCTTTTTCATGGGTTTAAGGTTTTATAAGCGGTTGAATAAAGGATTCTAACTCAGCATAGGTAAATGGTCCTTCATGGAAAGTACGGCGGCCATCAGTGCTTACCACATAAGTAGCGGGAATACTGCCTTGCCAATCAGGACTTACTTGATTTATCCAAGAATTATAATCGGGGGCATTAAGCAAAACGACTTCCGATTTTAAAGACTTTTTAGCCCTAAAATCTTGTACTTTTTTCAATTGACTTTTAAAATCGACACTCACCAAAACCACCCTCACGTTTTTGCTAGCATAATCGCTATTTAATTGCTCAAAGTAGGGCAACTCTTCAATGCATGGCTTGCACCATGTTGCCCAAAAATTATAAACGTAGGTAGTGTCAGATTGTTTATCGAAGCGTTGGCTCAATTCCTTGAATGTAATCAATTCCACCCCTTGCGCTTTAACAACGAACGATAGAATCAAAAAAAGTATCAGCAATTGGGCACGCATCCTTAACTAAATATATCTTACCCGCATAAAGTTCATGACCATAGGCAAGAAATTCAATTAATTAATACTATTCAACCTCTTTCGGCTCGAAGGCTCCTGCGTCTTCTTATGCCGCCCTTAAAGCTTTCTGAAAGATAATACATTACTGGAACCAATACTAAGGTAAGGAAAGTCGCAAACAACAACCCAAACACCATGGCCCATGATAAAGGCCCCCAGAAAGCAACACTATCACCCCCGAAGAAAATATGTGGGTTTCCATGGGTGAACAATGTTTCAAAATCGATATTCAAACCTACCGCCAATGGAATCATACCTAAACATGTGGCAGTAGCTGTAAGTAGTACTGGCGTCATCCTGGTTCGGCCCGCCTCAATGACTGCAGTCTTCAAATCATAGCCTCTTTCCTTGTATAATATCTCCGTAAACTCAATCAGCAGAATACCGTTTCGCACCACTATACCCGCTAAAGCTACGATACCAACCCCCACCATCACTATGGACATGGGCATATTAAATATGCTAAAGCCTAGCAATACGCCAATCATACTAAGCGGTATTTCCGTAAGTATGATCAAGGGCTTACCCAAGGAATTGAATTGGGTGACCAAAATCAAAAAGATAATGCCAAAGGCCACCATTAATGCCCAGCCCAAGAAGTTGGCCGATTCTTGTTGTTCTTCGCTTTCGCCGGTAAAACTTATCAGCACCCCTTCAGGAGTATTGAATTGGCCAACTGCTGCTTGCACATTCTGCAAAACCTCATTGGCATTATAGCCGCCCAGCACATTGGATGATAAGGTAATAAGGCGCTTTTGGTCTTTCCGCTTAATAGCCCCATAAGTAGAACCATACTCCGCACTGGCAACAGAAGATATGGGAACTTGTCTAATAGCTCCTTGCATATTCATGTCACGATACGTGATTTTCATGTTCAATATCATATCTATATCCTGACGTTGTTCTTTTATTAGGCGCAGGGTGATAGGGTATTCGTCATTGGCATCCCTGAATTTGGATACTTCCTTGCCGAACACTGCCGTTCGTAACTCCGAACCAATTTGGGCAGTGGAAATGCCTTCCCTATTGGCGCGCTCCCTATCAATCTTCACAACCAATTCTGGCTTGCGTTCCTGCAAATCTGAACGCAACTCTTCCACACCAGGTATCTGCAAGGAATCGAGATATCGTTTTAAATTTTGCGAAGTTGCTATCAACTGCTGCATATCATCACCTGAAATCTCAATGTTAACTGGTTTGCCCGTGGGGGGGCCATTACGTTCTTGGTCAACAATGATCTCCGTACCGGGTATATCCTTTACTGCAGCCCTAATTTTGTCCAGATAAGCGGAAGTGCTCTGTCCATTACGGTGTGAAAACTCGACAAAAGAAATTGCAATCCGTCCCTTGTTAGGAAATGAACCCCGCTCCCCTTCCGATGGATCGCTAACACCAATGGTCACATTTGAAATAATCGACTCGATGATTGGATTCTTCTCACCCACTACCCCGTACACCCGATTTTCCACTATTTGCGTAATGGAATCTGTATATACTTGGTCGGTTCCCACAGGTAGTGTTATGTATACATAAATGAAATTGGGATCGGATTTAGGGAAAAATTCCACCTCAGGGTTACGTAAGATGGTTATTGCTATGGCAGCCACCAAAAGGAAGAAAGTACCCACCAGCAGAACATAGGGCTTAGCACCTTGCAGAGCCCAAGTCAATAAATGCTTATAAGCATTCTGTACCGATGGCCATGCCTTGTTTTGGAAATTGAGGATGACCTTGTACAAAAAGAAATGGTGCAACAGATAAAATGCAAAAATGACCATTATGAAATTAGCGACACCAACAGTACCTTCACTTCCCGAACCAAAACCTGCTGCATAAAATACGGCTGCTATTACTAGGAATATGGCACAAGTGATAATAAAACCGCGGGTCACTTTCTTTTTCTTACCGTGCAACTCTTCATCATGGTGAGGCTTCATGAACTGCACCGCAAACACTGGGTTGATAATATAGGCTACCAATAGTGAAGCCAATAAAGTAATAATTAATGTAATGGGCAGGAAGAACATGAACTTACCTGTCACACCTCCCCAAAATGCCAAAGGAAAGAATGGGGCAAGTGTAGTTAAAGTGCCCGCCAATACGGGCAAAAAGATTTCGCCCGCTGCCGTTTTGGCGGCGGTAACAATATCTACTTTACCATTATCGAAAATGCGATGGGTGTTTTCAATAACTACTATGGCATCATCAACCACAATACCCAAGGCCAGCAGGAAAGAGAACATTACAATCATGTTCATACTGAACCCAATGCTAGGCATTACCAAAAAGGCAATACACATGGATAGCGGTACTGATAGAGCCACAAAAATGGCATTCGATACACCCATGAAGAACATGAGTAAGATGGTCACCAGCAAAAAACCAATGATAATAGTGTTTATCAAATCGTGTAGGGTTACGCGGGTTTGCGATGATTGATCCCCCGTCATTACCACATTCAAATCTCTTGGAAACTTGGTTTTCTGCAACTCTGTTACAATTTCTCTTGATTTATCCGATGCATCTAATAAGTTCTCCCCACTTCGCTTAATGACATTTAGGGTAATCACCGGCTTATGGTTAAGCCGGGCATAACTTTCTTGGTCTTCGAAATCATCCTTTATTTCGGCAATGTCTTTCAAGTAAACACTTGCCCCTGTAGAAGAGCGGATCACCAAGTTTTTTATGACTTCAATATCTTTAAACTCTCCCACTACATCTATGGAACGCTTTACGCCATCTTGACTGATTTGCCCACCTGAAATGGTACGGTTTTCATAAGCTACGGCAGTTTCAATATCGCGCAGTGACAAACCGGAAGCCTGCATTTTATACAGGTCAACATTTATCTGTATTTCCCTATCCAGTGCTCCTATAATATCCACTCTGGTGATTTCAGGAAGGGATTCTATCCTATCTTGAATATCCTCAGCATATTCCTTTAATTTATTCAAGTCATAATCACCTGATATATTAATATACAGAATAGGCATCTCAGAAAAATCCACTTCCCTTACACTAGGGTCATTTGGCAAATCATTGGGCAAATCTTGTTTCGCCTTATCTACTGCATCCTTTACCTTACGCTTCGCCTCTTCTACGTCAACATCTGTATTAAATTCCACCTTAATGTTGGAAAAGTTCTGCTCGGAAGTACTCGACAATTCCGTTACGCCAGTGATACTTTTTAACTGTTTCTCCAAAGGCTTGGTTACCACATTCTCAATATCTGATGGCCCAACACCTGGATATATAGTGGTAACGTATATCTGAGGCACCACAATATCAGGAAACTTCTCCTTTGGCAAGTTGATATATGCCATAATACCCGCCAAGGTGATAATAACCGTGATAACAAAAATGCTCGTTTTGTTATCTATCGACCAACTGGTAGGTTTAAACTCTTTAAGTCCGTTGTTCATAGTTTCGCTGGGTTTACCCGTTTACTTCACTTTCACTGGATCGCCGTCATTTACCTCGCCAGCACCTGTTACAATTATCACATCACCGTCCTTCAGCCCTGATTTGATTTCTGTACGGTTATTGTAAGTCAATCCGGTTTCTATCTCTGCTCTACGAGCTATCATTTTCCCTGCTTCTTGCCTGGCTACCATCACATAAGTGGCCCCTGCTAACCTTTGGATTGCATTAACGGGCACCGTTATGGTATTGGCACCCTCATAATCCACTATCTTCAATATAGCTATCATGTTAGGGCGATACTCTGACTTTGACTCCAAAGGTGCTTCCACAAAGAAAGTTCGTGTTTGAGGGTTGATTACCCCTGCCACAAAATCAAGCTTACCTTCCAATTCCTTTTTAAGGTCAGGAAACTCTATCACTACTTTGTTGCCCTTTTTTACCTTACCAGTGTAGCTTTCGGGTGCCTCAGCACGTACCTTCAATTTACTGAAATTAACCACCCTAAACGCAGGTGTCTGTGGTCCTGGATTGGCAAACTGGCCTACTTTTACCATCACCTCATCAACGGTACCATTGATTGGTGATTTTATTTTACCTAGCTCAACTTGCTCATTAAGCGTTTCCACCTTTTTTACCAAAGCATCCCTGTTATTTTTGGCGTTCAAATACTGTACTTCTGAGCCTATTTTTTTATCCCAAAGAGCTTTCTGTTTTTGATAAATGTTCTCAGCAAATGCCAATTGGCTCTTTACTTCCTCCAGCCCCTGCACAGTGGCTTGGTTGTCCAATTGGGCAAGCACTTGTCCCTTTTTTACCTGGTCGCCCTCGTTTACATATATGGCAGTTACAACTCCAGGTGATTTTGCGCTCACAGCAATGTTCTCCTCAGCATCCACTTTACCTTGTATCTCTACGTAGTGGCGGAATGGCTCTGACACCAACGTATCCAGTTCAACCAACGCCCTGTTGTCTTTTGAGGAAGAGTCGCCAAGTTCCTTTTCCAGTTTCTGTATCTCGCTTTGCAAGGTAGCTAGTTCCTTGCGTTTAGCATCTAGCTCCTTTTGTTTTTTCTCTTTTGGGTCTTTGGCACCGCCCCCGCAACTAGCCAAGAGAGCCAGCGCAAACATTATAGTGCATATTCTTATAGTTTTCATGCCGTATGGTTTTAGTATTTTCCTAAAGCTTTGTCGAGTTCGGTTTTATTAACCAATAGATTGTAAATGGAGTTGATATAATTGCCTTGTGCTTCAGTAAGAGAGGTTTCAGCTTGAGACAGTTCAAAGCTGCTTGAAAGACCTTCACGGTTCATGATAGTCACCTTATTGAATATTTTCTGTGCCAGTGCTACATTCTTCTTTTGCGATTGATATTCCGAAAGAGCATTCACGTAGTTACTTCGTGCATTGGCATACTGCACATTCCCTTGCAACTTAAAGTTTTCCATGTCATTGCTGTACTTCTGGATTTCCAGCTTCTTTTGTTGGTACACTGCCCCAGATTTGTAGCTGTCGAAAATGGGAATGTTCAATTGAAAAGCGAAAAAACCAGTTTGGAACCAAGGCAATCCCATTTTGAAGAAATTAAAAGCATCGCGCTGGGCATTAAAACCATATCCAAATTGAAAATACAATGAGGGGAAATAAGCTGCCCTTATGCGTTGAGCATCATAGCCACGCAGTTGCTTGGCTAGTTTCAACAATTGATATTCCGACCGCTCTTCATAGTTAAATGCCTGCTCCACTAAAGCTGGCTTTTCTAGCATCAATTGTTCTAAGCTGTCAGTAAGGTTAATGGGGGTTTCAATTGCCATGCCCATTTGGAATTTTAGCACGGTAAGGGTCAAATCTCTTCTTACAGTAGTTTGGCTTAGCTTGGCCTGAAGGTTGCTCAATGAAAGGTTAAGACGATCAACATCCAACTCCTCTGCAAAGCCAGCTTTGTACATTTCAGTAGTTTGATAGACCAATTGTTCTATCGTAGCTATATTGCCCTCAATGATTTTACGCCCTTCTTCTGCCGCTAAGGCTGCATAATAGGCACTAGCTACCGCATTGCGCACCTGCAATTCGGTCATTTCAATGTTTTCTTGCGCAACAGCCAGAAACGCCCTGTTTGCCTTCAAACCAATAAAATACCTGCCATCAGCCAACAACTGGTTAATCTGAAAATCGAGCCTCGCATTGTTGGTGGTACCAAATGTAACCTCCACGTCAGTACCAGGCTGTCCCACTAGGTCGCCAGGCAAAATGGTAACCGGTAGTTTAAAATTGTTTGTATAGTTTACACTAGCATCCAGCTTGGGAAGCCCCTCCGTCAAAATTTCCACTGTACGCCATTTGGCAATTTTAGCATCTAAACCTACATTTTTTGCAGTGAAGCTGTTTTTCACTGCATAGTCTTGTGCTTGGCTCAAGGATAATAGTAAGGTATCACCCTGTGCGAAGCTTTTCATTCCCAACATTGTTAAGCATACTGCTAACCACATCTTTTTCATACCCATTAGTTGGTCTTTTGCTTTTCAATATATTTTATGCCTTCCTGTGAAGCGATACCCCTTATATGATATCTAAAGTACTCGTTATACAGTGCTATAATGTTGTACTGTGTAAATGGAAATAGCACGGGGTCAACAATGCAATCCGATTTTGCACAATAAATTTTGGCGATAATATCAGGCTGAAAATCTTGGCGGTAAAGCCCCTGTCCAATCCCTTTGTTTATATTATCCAATATCAAGTTATAAATAAAAGTATCCCTATAATTATGGAACAAAGCCCATGCTTGTGGGTAATACTTCTGCATATCGTAAATAACCATTGGGTTGAAAGCTTTCAGATGGCCTGTAACATGTTTGGCAATACTGAAAAGCTCTTCAATAGCATTAGACGATTCAGAGACGATTTTATTGATAGCTTCTTTTTCCAATGCCATGTGGTGCTCCATGGTTTTATAAACCAAGTCGTCCTTATTGTCGAAAAACTGGTAAAGGGTTTTTTTGGACATGCCCATTGCCTTAGCAAGGTCATCCATCGAGGTGTTCTTTAAACCATTCAGGAAGAACAATTCTTCCGCTTTCAACAATATTTTACCTAGCTGGTCCAAAATGATAAGCCCACAAAAGCGTGGCAAAACTAGACAAAAAACGCTGGAAACGAAATAAAGTTTCGGAGTTTCCTATAAATTTAACAATAAGGAAACCTGCTATTGATTTTTAGGGGTTGTCGAACGATTATCTGATGCTTTCTCCACTAAAATCTTTATTGGGTCGCCATCATTAAGTTCTTTTGAAATGAGGGCATACGGCCCGGTAATAACCTGTTGGCCTTCTTGAAGCCCTTTTTTAATCTGGATGACCCTATCATCCTGGATGCCAGTGGTAACTATCACCTTTTGCGCCTTACCTTGGTTGAATAGGAACACTATCTCATTGGTTTTTTTATCATCTGAGTTATCCAATGTTACTGCTTGTAGTGGTACAGCCAACACATCATCGGCCCGTTCTGTCAAAACTTCAACAGAAGCAGACATGCCTGGCTTGAATGGATACTTATTGTTTTTAGTTATCAAATCTTGATACGAGCTTTTCAGCAAAGCAATCTTCACGGTGAAGTTGGTCACCGATTCGCTTGTTAGCTGATTGGTGGCGGTAGCAGAATTTGCGATATGTGTTACAATACCTTTGAACACCCTGTCCTGATAGGCATCCACTTCAATGTTGGCGGTGTCACCAAGACTAAGGCGCAAAATGTCGCTTTCACTCACATCAACCCGTACCTCCATGTTGTTAAGGTCTGAAATACGCATGATTTCCGTACCCGCCATCTGGGTGGTGCCTACCACCCTTTCACCTACCTCAACGGCCAACATAGAGATAATGCCTCCCGATGGGGCATAAATGGTGGTTTTATACAGATTATCCCGAGCCTCTTTTAAAGACGCCTCAAAACCTTTTACGCTAAACTCGGCACTTACTACATTCTGCTTTGCCGCATCTAGCTGGCTTTGGGCTGTTTTATAGGCAGCTACCGCATTTTGATATTCCGCCTCTGATAATACTTTTTGCTTGTACAATTGTTCGTTTCTCTGAAAGGTGGTCTGCGCATTGTCAAATTGGGCCTGAGCCTGCGACAACATGGCCTTGCTATTTGCCAAGCTTGATTTAGCCTGATTCACCGATGCTTCAGCCTGGTTCACCATTGACTCATATATATCAGGGCGGATTTTTACAACCAAAGCTCCTGCCTTTACGGAATCGCCTTCCTCTACTGGTAAGGAAGTAATTTCTCCTGAAACATCGGGACTTATCTTAATCTCGGTTTGCGGATAGATTTTACCTGTGCCTGTTACAGTTTCAGATATGTCATGTTTCGTTATGGTGGCAACCGTCACTTCTGATGGTTTACCTGCCCCAAACCAGCCTTTGCTTTTACCTACGGAGGAAATGACAACAAGCAGTATTACAACGCCTAATAAAATGAATAAAATCTTTCTTGTACGTGGATTCATTATTGTAAAGTGATGGGCTTTCCTTGATAAAAGTCAAGCACCTTTAGCTTAAAAATGTACTGATACTTGGCGTTGATTAGATTGATTTGGGCGATGGTAAGGTTGCTTTTCGCGGTGGCATAATCCAAAGCATTATTGGCACCTAATTGAAAGGAAGTTTCGGCATAGGTAAAGGTTACCCCTAATGATTCAACACTCTTCTTAAAAGCATAATAGCGTTGGCTGGCAGCTTTTGCATCAGCATAAGCCGTATAGATATCCTGCTTCAACTGGTTCTTCGCCGCTTCATTATTATACTGTGCTTGCTGTATCTGCAGTTTGGTATTCTTTACTGAGGTAAAGGTTTGTAGATTGTTTAGAATAGGAATGCTTAATTGCAGTCCAACAGTTTGGTTAAAATTATTGCCAAATTGTGTAAAGAAAGGATCCTTCGTAATAAAGGGTAAGAACTCGTAACTGGAATAGCTGCTCCTTAAGTTGCCGAACAACGTAAGCGTGGGGTAATTGAGCCCCCTTGCAACATTTAAAGTCTTTTGGGCAGCCCTAAAAGAAAACTCGGCACTTTTTATCTCTGGCTGATTATTTACTGCATAAGCAAATATACCCTCTGCACCTTGTACATCGAGGGGTGGTATAACATCCGATAACTCAGGCACACTAACCTGAAAATTATTGGGGTCAAGCTGTAAAAGCAAGGCGAGACTAAGTTTGGCAATGTCAAGATTGTTTTGGGCAGTAACAATGTTCAAGCTATCATTGGCAAGCTGAGATTGGATATTGAGCAGGCCACCTTCTGCTATTGCGCCCGCTTGAAACAGTTTCTGCGTGCGCTCTAGTTGGCCTTGGGTGATTGCCGCCTGCTCTTGCAGCGATTTTAAAGTTTCATTGGCCAACAAAATCTGTAAATAAGAGTTGGTCACACTCAACAGCACACTATTCTTGGTGGCTTCCGTTGTAAAATGGCTGGCTTGGTGCTGAAGCTTGCTTTGTTGTATAGTGTTCAAGTTTCTCAAACCGGTAAAAATATCTATGCCCGAGCTCAAAGAATAGCTACCGGTCATAATACTTTGCGTAACGAACTGGAAAGTGGTAGGATCATTGGTACGCCCCCAGTTGACGGATTGTGAGCCTGCGGCATTTAAAGTTGGGAATAAATTTGCTTTTGATTGAAGTACATTGTTTTTCGCAATTTCTTCATTGGCTTCTTGATTCTTTATTTGCAGATTGTTCTCTACAGCATACCTAAGGCATTTTTCTAAGTCCCATTGTTCTTGGGCTTTAGAATACAAAGAGATTAAAATAAGACTAAGGAAGATGAGATTTTTCATCGTGTAAATGCCAGTGGCTTTCAAAGTCACAAATGTACAGGTTTTTATTGTCGGAGCGGTTTTGGTAACATTTTCTTCACCTTATTTTAGATAAACTACTACAAATTATCTGCGAACGCTTAAAAATGAAGAAGGCCCAATGGTTGGAGCATTGGGCCTTCAAAGGGCAACGATTAGAAAACTTTGATATCTTATTGTTCTTCTGTTTGGTCAGTACCGAAAATACGGCCATACTCTTCCCAGTATACATCGCCGTAGGCTTCGTTAATCAAATCCTTGTTAACTTGGCTTTCTTTGATTACTACTTCCTTTTCGATTCCTTTTTCAGGATCGTAACCAAACAACAAGTTAATCGCAAGCAAGAAAGAAATTAAAAGTTCCATTTTTTAGTGTTTTAGCTGTTAGTTAATTGCTTTGTGCACTACGAAAATGGAACTAAAATTGGCCCCTGCAAAGGACACTAAAGATGCATATTTGACACAGTTATACACCCTCTATCAAAGATAAAACTAAGATAGCCAATGGTATAACACACATTGAAAACATAAATATTGACACAAACTTAAGATAAGCTGTGCCTCTTAAAGTAGTTTTTTCTTACTTTTATACGTATGTCAGCTATGTTTGTGTCAAATAATGCCTCCTTTCTCTTTTACTGCTAATCAAAGAAGCAAAATGAAAAGAGAAAAACTAAGGCTAGTATCTACGTTTTTTGACTTAGCTCCAGCTGACCTTTAAGATTTAAGACATTGATTATCACATAGGTTGCTAGATGGAAACTTTGACACAGATAATAAAATCATTGAAGCCTGGCGAAGTAAGATTGATTAGGGCATTCTACAAGGTACAATCCAACGGCGAAATAAAAAGGAGGCTTGCCCTATTTGATTATATAAAATCCGGCAAAGTAAAGAACGACCTAGAAGCAGCACGAGCAATATACAAAGCGGCACCCAATTCGGCTTACTCGCATCTCAAAGCGCGCTTGCAGCGCGACATATTGAATCTGCTACTATTGCAAGATAGCTCAAAAAGATATGACACGCAATACACCCGTGCGCTATTTGATGCCCGCAGAATGCTTATAGAAGGTCAGTTGCTAATTGGAAGGGGGGCTTATAATTCAGGAGTGGATGTCTTGGAGAAAGCACGTTCCTTAGCAAAGAAGTATGAACTTTACAATGAAGGAGTTGCGATTAATGACCTATTACGATCCCACTTGGGCGTAAAGGCTGGCTTAAATACCTATAATAAATACAATGAAGAAATTATCAAAAACCTTGAAGAGCAACATGCTCTTTTGAAGGCAAGGGACTACTACCATCGAATTATTGTACCAAATCTTTTCCATCTGAATAGACAAAATCAATTTACCGAATACAGTGAACAAGTTTTGAAGGAATTGAAAGAGGTCTTTGAAAAGAACAAGTCAGCAAACATTGGTTACTACTATTACTATATCGGTATGTTGTACGCTCAACTTGACAATAAATGGGAAGATGGGCTGGAATATGGTAAGGGCTTTCTGCAATTGGTAGAAAAAGAAGAGTCCATACGCTCTAATTCTCGGATTGCTGAAGCTAACCTCCAAATGGCGAGTATGCTAATTCAAAGCGGTAACCCTAAACCGGCAATTGATTTCGCAATTAAGGCAGGGAAATTCTTTAAAAAAGGGTTGCTAAACGAATTACAAGCGATAGAGCTCTTGTTCTTTGCTTACTACAGAAGCAAAGATTATAAGAAGACCGAAGAAGTTATAGCACAAGCTGAATCGCACCCGAAGTACAAGGCCAATAAAACCATCCCTGCACGTTGGGAATATTACAAGGCGAACCTTTACTTCTCCTTAGGCAAATTTGATGAAGCATCGGCACTGCTCATCCAACAAAGTGAGCTAATGAAGGATAGGGCAGGCTGGTTATTGGGTCATAAGGTATTCGAGCTGATGTGCATGATTGAAACCAAGGACACTTATATCATCGACTATAGGACAGAAAGCTTCAGAAAACTGTTGCTTCGCCAAAAAGAGGAGAACGTGGAACGGGCAAAAACCATACTGAAAATATTGGAAACATTTGCCAAGACAGGCTTGAGCTATAAAAAAACAAACGGCCTGGAAGCTGCAAAGCTCAAATTGTTGCGCGAAGGGAAGGGCGACTATGCCTGGGACCCTACCGGATTCGAGCTCATCCGCTTTGATGAATGGTTTGATTCAAAACTTGCCAAATGATCAACCTGAACGAATATTATATGCGCATGGCCCTCAAGGAGGCGCAATACGCATCGGAGAAAGATGAGGTACCCATAGGGGCAGTCATCATTTCGCATGGCCACGTGGTAGCAAAGGCATACAACCAGGTAGAACTGCTGAACGATGCTACCGCCCATGCCGAAATGATTGCCATCACTTCAGCTTCCAACGCTTTGGGCAGCAAGTATCTGACAGATTGTGCCATTTATGTCACCATTGAGCCATGTATGATGTGCGCTGCAGCCCTATATTGGGCTAAAATAGGGGCCATTTTCTATGGCGCAGGCGATAACAAATATGGCTTCACCCGATTTGATAACAATTTATTCACGCTATCCACCCACATTGAAAAAGGGCTGATGGACCATGAATGCAGCCAATTGCTGAAGGATTTCTTTAAGAAAAAACGGGAATGATGCTATTGCTGAATGTCCCAAGAAACTGAATCTTGCTATATTTATCCACTTCAAAAAAAAACTAAAAACACTTTATATGGCTTTTACACTTCCTGATTTACCCTATGATTATTCGGCTTTGGAGCCACATATCGATGCGCGCACCATGGAAATACACCATACCAAGCACCATGCGGCCTACACCAACAATTTAAATGCAGCCATACAGGGTACGCCTGCTGAAACCCTATCCATTGAGGAAATTTGCAAAACCATTTCCAAATACCCTGTTGCTGTCCGCAACAATGGTGGCGGCTTTTATAACCATAACCTGTTTTGGACCATTATGGCCCCTAACGCAGGAGGACAACCCAATGGTGACTTGGCCCAAGCTATCAACTCTGCTTTTGGCAGTTTCGACACGTTTAAGGATGAGTTTTCCAAAGCGGCTACTACCCGATTCGGATCAGGATGGGCTTGGCTATTGGCTACCAATACCGGAGAGCTGAAAATCTCCTCAACTCCAAACCAAGATAACCCCTTAATGGATGTGGCAGAAGTACAGGGCACTCCCATATTGGGCCTTGATGTATGGGAACATGCCTACTATTTGAATTACCAGAACCGTAGGCCTGACTATATTGGTGCATTTTGGAACGTAATCAACTGGGAACAAGTAGCTAAAAACTACGCCATGTTGGGCTAATATAACTTAACTATCTATAAGAAGGCCTGCTATTACATAGTGGGCCTTTTTTGTTTCAGTAATGTTTCAGTTACTTCGGTAGTTCTGGAGGCTTTCGAATCAAGAATCAATTAAAGCCCGTTAAACAAAACCTTTGGAAAGCAGGGCAAAAGTTTAACTTTGTGTAAGGCAAATGCCAAAAAAAACAAAAAGTATGAGTGGAGAAAAAATATCGTTTAAAGAAGGAAAGTTAAATGTGCCCGATAATCCAGTAATCCCATTTATTGAAGGGGACGGAACTGGTCCTGACATTTGGCGGGCAAGTGAAAGGGTTTTTGATGCCGCTGTGGAAAAAGCGTATGGCGGAACTCGCAAAATAGCCTGGAAAGAAGTGCTGGCTGGCGAAAAAGCTTTTAATAAAACCGGGAATTGGCTGCCGGACGAAACATTGGATGTCATCAACGAGTTTTTGATTGCCATAAAGGGGCCTTTGACAACTCCTGTAGGTGGCGGTATCCGTTCTTTAAATGTGGCCTTGCGCCAGCAATTGGATTTGTATGCTTGCGTACGTCCGGTCCGTTGGTTCGAAGGGGTACCTTCCCCGGTTAAAGAGCCCCATTTGGTGGATATGGTCATCTTTAGGGAAAATACGGAAGACATTTACGCCGGTATTGAGTGGATGGCAGGTACACCAGAGGCGGACAAAGTGAAAGCTTTCCTTATCAATGACATGAAGGTAAAAAGCATCCGTTTTCCCGAAACCTCCTCTATCGGTATCAAGCCTGTTTCTCAAGAGGGTTCGGAGCGATTGATTCGTTCAGCCATTCAATATGCTTTGGAGCAGAAGCGCCCTTCAGTTACCCTAGTGCATAAGGGCAACATCATGAAATTCACTGAGGGGGCATTCAAAACATGGGGCTATGAACTAGCAGAAAGGGAATTTGGCGATAAAGTCTACACCTGGATGCAATATGAACGCACCCAAAAAGACAAAGGACAAGATGCAGCAGATAAAGAACAGGCTGCCGCCCTCAAGGCAGGTAAGCTATTGGTGAAGGATGCGATTGCTGATGCGTTTTTGCAACAAATTTTGCTGCGCCCAGCGGAGTATTCTGTTATTGCCACACTTAACCTAAATGGCGATTATGTGTCCGATGCCTTGGCAGCGGCTGTTGGCGGCATTGGGATTGCGCCCGGAGCCAATATCAATTATCATACTGGCCATGCCATATTTGAAGCTACACATGGAACGGCACCAAAATATGCCGACCAGGATAAAGTTAATCCCTGTTCGGTAATACTTTCAGGGGTCATGATGTTCGAGCACCTTGGCTGGCAAGAAGCCGCTGATATGATTATTCAGAGCATTGAAGCAACTATTGGTCAAAAACAAGTTACTTATGATTTCCATCGTTTGATGGAGGGAGCTACTTTGCTTAAAACCAGTGAGTTTGCTACGGCACTCATCAATAATATGAAAGCGGTAACAGTGTAAAAACCTGTTTGACAAGTAAAAAAAGCCATCCCCTTCGGATGGCTTTTTTATTGCTTCGTAGGGTCTGCTATTCTACTTAAGAATAAAATAGCACCTGTTCGTTGGTCCCAGATTACCAATAGGAAGGGGCGATTGACTACCATGGACGACAGATTGTTTCCATCGGGCAAAAATGAATTGATGTTGGTAATATGGGCATATTCCCCATTCTCATTAATTTCCAAGCGTGTCTTTTGCAGTGCTTCATCTACTTTAACACGGGTTTCTGCAAGGCCTGTAAAATCAGCCGCATCATCATAAGGCACTCCGTAGCCAAGGGCTGAGATGCTTTCTTTTAGTGATAAGCTGCCTTTCAGCCTTAACTGCGGAAGCCAAAGGGTTTTACTTGAGGTAGTATCTAAACTGTTCAACCAATAACTCCATTTATTAACTGACAAACTATTAATCACTTTATCAATACCATTATTACCAGCGGGCATTATAATACCTAGGTGAACATTTTTGCCAGCATAGGGTAAACTGGCAAACTCGACCTCTCCATCAGTGAAATATGGAAATGCTTTATCAGTGTACATCATTGGGGTATTGACCACTTCACCATTGTCCAAGTAAAATGTCCGTATTCGGGTAGAACTGCTGTCGAAAGGCGTTTCCCAAGGCGCGTTAAAAGTGGCAACATTCAATAAATACAGATTAGCAAAAGGGTTGATGGTATCCAGTAGTGGATTGATGCTATTATTACTTGCTGTACTTGCCCAGTTGTTAATGGTGTTTATAGCATCTGGTGAGCCAAAGTCAAGATTCTTGGTATAGGCATCATAATAAAGCTGACTTAATTGTTTGAATGCGGGCTTCAACTCAGTGCTATACCAAATGCTGTTAATGGAAGTCAACTCATTGCTCTCGGGTAGTTCGTTTAAAACGCCAACCAACTCTTTGTGGCTATTATTAATATCGGCTATGCTAATATTATCAAGGCCAAGGGCTTGTTCCATTTGTAATTTTGTCTGCCCTTCAGCACCGTTCAATAGGCAAGCCAGGCCCATATGGGCATTGAATGGCGCAATCAAAATGTTACCATTGCCATTGTTAAGGCTATCAGAAACTTTCAATAACTGAAACCCTAGGGTATTACTTCCCTTTATGACCTGTTTTTGTACGGCACTTAGGCCTACCTCATCCATATTGCCAGCATCTTTCTGGCAGGATAACAATAACAAGCTGATGATAAAAAGGTACGCGTACTTCAAGTAGATGGATTTAGTAAAAAAAGCGTGCAAAATTAAGCGTTATGCCCCTTGCAGCATAATAGACAATCCTGCGGGCAATTTGGTTGCGTAACCAATTAGGTGGCTTCTACCGGCTGCTCCTTGCTCACCAATATTTTATCAATCCTATTGGCGTCCATATCCACTATCTCGAAAATAAACTCCTTCCAGTTAAATTTATCTCCCGCTTTTGGGATATGCTCCAAAATGTGCAAAACAAAGCCGCCTAGTGTATTGAAATCATTTACATCCAAGGGATACAAGTTCTCGATTTCGAAATATTGTACAAAGTCATAAAATGGCAACTGGGCATCTACCAGCCAGGTACCGTCTTCCCGCTCTATAATTTCATAATCTTCCTCATTGAATTCGGTAATATCGCCCACTAAAGCTTCCAATATATCCTTCATGGTAATGATGCCTTGCACCGCGCCATACTCATCAATCACCAAAGCATGGTGTTTTTTTTGCTCCTTCATACGCTCCAATGCGGTGTAGGCACTTACGTTTTCAGGAATAAAAAGTGCCTCCTTCACATATGATTTCAGCTCGTTGAATGCCCCATTGATATTGGTTGCAAACAAATCCTTGATATATACCAACCCAATAACCCTATCCAATTCTTCCTCGCACAAGGGATAAACAGAGTGTATTTCTTCCAGAATCTTCTCTTTATTCACCTCAATTGGGTCGTTCGAATCGAGCCAAACCAAATCGGCACGGTGTGTCATTAACGAACTGATGGTTCTATCGCCCAAGTGAAACACGCGCTCCACTATATCCTGCTCAATTTCTTCTATTTCACCTCCATCTGCACCTTCCTGAATAATGGCCTTAATCTCTTCCTCGGTAACTTTCGACTCAGAAGTAGGCTTAATATTCAGCAGCTTGATAATCAAGTCGGTCGATTGGGTCAACAACCAAATGAAAGGATAAGTGATATAAGATAGCAAAGTCATGGGCCTAGCCATTACTTTGGAAATACCCTCAGGATAGGTAAGCCCAATGCGTTTGGGCACCAACTCGCCCAAAACCAATGAAAAATAAGTGATAACAATAACTACAAGCGTAATAGCGATGCTATGGCTATATACTTGAAAGGCGGGCCAACGCTCCAGCCATAATTGGAATTTCTCGGTAAGCGAGGCACCGGAAAATATACCCATTAAAATACCTATGAGCGTAATGCCTACTTGTACCGTTGAAAAAAAGCGGTTAGGGTGCTGCTGTAGTTCCAATGCCCTCTTAGCATTTTTATCCCCCCTTTTGGCAGCACTTTCCAGCCTAGCTTTACGTGCCGAAACCAGCGATATTTCGGACATGGCGAAAATGCCGTTAATCAATATCAATAAAAGGATAATCAACAGTTCCAGAAACATGGAGCTTGGTACGCATCTAAATTAACAAAAAGATTATTCCGCATGGGCATAGATATACACAATGATGCTGTATTACGCAAAAAGGCTGCCATTGTTTTTTCCAATATTTGGATAAGGAAGGCTTTCTCCACGCAGTTTGTTCCATTCCTGCAGAAAATAGACGGATAAGTCGGCTGCCTTATGCTTATCAGGCTCATGTGGAAAAAAGTATAATTGCTGTAAGCCCGCATCTGCCCATTCGGCCAAACGGATTGCCCAAGCCTGGGTCCGCTCATAATCAGAAGGCACTAAATTGTCTCCATTGAAACGTATAAATGCAACAGGCGAGGTAAGCCTCATGTGCAACACATCGCGCCTGCCAGCAACATCACTAATCACGGCTATTCGCCCCAATTGTTGGAGCATATTGAAATATTCCTCTTTTGCATTTGCCTCGCTAAACCAATCGGGATGCCGCACTTCTACTGCCACTGAAAAATCCTGTGGCACTATTTCCAAAAAACGGTACAATTCTTCTAACCGCCTTGGCCCAAAATGTGGAGGCAATTGCAATAAACTTGGCCCCAAATTATCGCCCAATTCATACATCAAACTGAAAAACTGATCCAGCCCAGCATCTTTCTTGTCAATATCCTTTCGATGGGTGATAAATTGTGGGAATTTGGGACAATACTTAAAACCAGGAGGTGCGACTTCTTTCCATTTCATTATACCTTCCCGGCTGGGCAACTGATACGCTGTGGCATTTACTTCAATACTGTTGAATTGTTGGCAATAATGATAAAGGTACTTATCAGCCTTCGTGCCCTTAGGATATATCTTTCCTATGAATCCCTTATCGGCCCATACTGGACAACCTACGTACACCTTGGCAGCTTGTTTTGCGGCACTAGCTAAGATACCCGCATTATGTACGTCGTCAACAGGTAATGAAAAATCGATGGTAGAGATATCAGTAAGTCTTCCGAATTGCATGATTGCTTATTGGCTTAAAGCAACGGTTTTTCGGAAACTAAAATTCCATCATCATCAACATATATATAATGCCCCGGTACGAATTCCAATCCTGCAAAATTGACCGATATTTGATTTTGGCCCAAGCCCTTCTTTACACTTTTCAAGGGATTAGTGCCTAGCGCACGAACGCCTATCCCCATAGCATTTATGGCCTTTGAATCGCGGATGGCCCCATTGATAACTACCCCTTCCCATCCATTTTTGATGGCTAGTGCAGCAAGGTTATCCCCCATCAATGCTACTTTTAGCGAAGCCCTACCATCAACCACAAGCACTTTTCCCTTGCCATCGGTTTCCAAAGCTGCTTTAACCAACACATTATCTTCAAATACCTGCACGGTATGTATAATACCATAAAATGCTGTGACAGCACCAAACGATTTGAAGACATCGCCAACTGCCTGCACATTACTATGGGCATCGCTTAAATCGGCCGTTGAAAATTGAAATTGAGTTGCTTCCATGGAGCAAATTTCCGAAAAAACCGAAACAAAAAGCTACCGCCTACGTACAAGCAACCATAACCCTGTGAACTAACTAAACTTCTCTCCTTATGAAAGCTGGTATCAAAATAGTTGCAGCTCTATTGATTGGTACTTTCTTCTTGAATAATACTTCCAGCAGTGTTTATGACATGAACGTTGGCAGTAACACCACCAACAGTTTCAATTTCAAATATACTGGGGTAGTAAATGTAGGCAGCGGAATGATGCCTTTAGTGGGCCAATTGTCAAAAGATGGACGTAACTTATACCTTACCTCACAAGACAGCAAAGGCGACAAACAATTGTTTAAAATGTCGCGCAAAGCAAAAGGCGAAATGTTCTCATTACCTGAAAAATTGACAGGAGCCATCAACAATGGTGAATACGATATTATCATGCCCAGCGTAACGGCTGACGAACGCACGATGATATTTGTGCACAGTGCCAACGGCATGCAGAACGGAAATGATATTTACATCGCAACCAAAGACGAAAATGGCAACTTCGCCAACATACATGCCTTGGAGGCTATAAATGACGTCAATATCTCCGATAGCTATCCTTGGATATCACCTGATGGCAGTAGGATTTACTTTACCAAGCAAAAGGGCAGCAACATTACCTTTTACATGGCTGAACGCAACACAAGCGACAACCAATTCAGTACCCCGAAGCCCATGGGCTTTACATTGCCCAAAATCAGCAACAACATGAGCTGCTTATTAAGCAATAATGAACTGGAAGTGTATGCCCTTTCCGGCGATTACATCTATCATGCCACCCGCAAAAGCATCAATGAAAATTTTGGCACCGCTGAAGAAATTGCCAATACCTCCAACAGCGGTTACCTGAGCGGCATTACTTTGACAGATGATGCAAAAGAAATGTACGTTTTCAATTCCGTAGGATTTAGAAATACCCAAGTCCTACGTTTTGTGAATGCACCAGTAGAAAGCAAACTGCCAGTACAAACACAAGCTGGCAAATAATATAGGGTTTAGTTAGGTTTAGTAAAGCACCGGCACCGTAATGCCGGTCTTTTTTTTTTAAAGACTATCCTGTACAGTGCTATCAGGGCTCACCATTATCGGCATTTCCACACTGTCCAACATTTCGCCCTTTTCAAGTTCCAGAATGGTGTTGAAGCTCATATCCACTTTCCAACCGTCATCTGTTTTCACCATATTTACCTGTTCTATCTTTCCTTCGTGCATATAGAAGCATGTACCCTTATTACCGGCAATTTGGCAACTATCCACCTTGGTATAGTTCGCATTGACAGTGGCTTGTTGGGAGTTAGCGATACTTTGATAAAGGTCAATGGTTTCCTTACTTTCAGGGGTACAATATTTTTTTGCTTCCTGAAATTTTAGGTCGCCCAAAGCGTTTAAAAAACGTTCGGCAACCGCTTCAGGTCCGGTGGAACAACCCGCCAATAACACACATACCGCAAAAACACCAACATAGATTCCTCTCATATAGCAAAATATTGGCTCTAAAATAAAAATTAAATCAATCCGCCCAATAGATTATGTGGCAGAATTGGCTAGAAATAGGTGTCCTTAAAAAATTTTAACTGTTCTCCCGCAAGGGTATCTCCTTTTTCGCCCTGTCTTTTAAGAATAAGCTGTACCGTGTAACCCCCTCTTATACTACTATCAGGTAATTGTACCATCCAATCTTCAACCGCATCTAGTGGCAGCTGCAGCTCTTTGCCCTCGGCACTCTCGGTGCCCGGTTCACCTGGTATAAGTGATACATAATCTGTTTCCAATTGTGTCAACAAACCCCATAAATGCTCCTCGCGCTGCTTCCCTTTCTTACTGAAACGAACATAGGTTTTCTCGTTGTTGGGAAACAATTGAAAAAGGGTATCTATATTCTTTCGGGCAAGGGCTTTTGCTTTTGGCAACAAGGGATCATGTTCATCTATTACAAACAATTTACTGTTTTCTTCCCTTTGCTTGTCGAAAGTACCATATAGGGCCAAGCAAATTACCGACAAAAAAGCTGCGCTAATCAGCAAGTAATAACGGATAGGCTTACTCAAATTAAGCATTGCACAATATTTAAACTTTTATTACGTCTATCTGTCCAAAGCAGATATTACCAATAATAGGTGAATAACCTAGCAAGCGAAAACAAGCTTACGAAATTTTTGTTGCTTAATTTTGCGCTTGGGCATGAAATTTGAAAAAGCTTACTGTGTATGAAAAAAATGTTACTTCTTCTTTTAGTGATAGGATTTATGGCTTCTGATTTGGCGGCCCAAAATATTTTTGGCAGGTGGTGGACCAAGGACAAAAAATCGATTGTCTACATATATCCTTGCGAGAATGGCATTTGTGGCAAACTGGAAGAAATTGTAAAGCCTGACAAGCCCGAGGACATTCGTTTCAAAGGTTTTGTAGTGTTGCGAAACTTCAAAAAACGCAGCCAAAAGGAGTGGGTAGAAGGCCAAATATGGGACCCAAGGACCAATAAAGATTATAGCGGCAAGCTGGTATTAGAAGGCAACCAATTATACGTTAGGGGCTTTGTAGGCATTGAATTACTTGGCCAAACCCAAACTTGGGAAAGGGTGCAGTAATCGCTATCAAAATTTTGAGAGGAACTCTGTCAGAGTAATTATACTAGTGGACTTTATGTTGTGTAAATCCAGTAAGTCTTTATCTCCAGTGATTAAATAGTCCGCCTTTCCATCTACAGCCAAAGACAACAAAAAGTTATCTTTTGCATCTCTACATACATTTACTTTAGTATGTACCACGATAAAGCTTATTTTGGTATTCAAGACATTCAGCAAGTTATAAACATCTGCACTCGTAAAATACTTTTTAAGCTTGGGCCTTTCAGTAACCTCCAAAAATTCCTCTAAAAGTTCTTGGCTAAATAGAACGGTGATACCATCGTCGAATAACAATTTATCTAGCTTTTTCTGTTGGTTGGAAATAAGGAAACTTATCCAAATATTGGTATCTAGTATTACCCGTTTAGGCCTTTTTACCATAAAGCTTTGCCCTTACTAATTCTACTTCTTGGGTAATTTCATCGAAATTAACAGTGCCCTTGTTTTTAGCCCTTAATCTATTTAAAACTGACTTTATATCATTCTGATTATCTTCTTCTATGGATATTAGATTAAGTTCAGCCAACTGCTCTAGCAACATCTTAGCTTTCGGATTTAGCAAATTTATTTTTAACGACTCCATCTTATAAAGATAATTTAAAACACAAAAAGCGGGCTTAAATCCTATTTTATCTCTTCATAATCAATATACTCGCCTTTATCCGTTTGCCGAGACGAGGCTGAATCATGTTGCCTTACCCGCATATCGGGTTCTTTTTGGGCTTGTGGGGCATATAATTCTTTGAAGAAGAAATTCAAATAGCGCAATACCAAAACAAACAGAAACAATAACAATAAGGTCTTTAACATCTCCAATATTATTTGCTCAGGTACATTGATTTCTCGCTGTACAATTTGCGGAAGTACTCATCCTTTGTATCCTTAATGAAACGGATAGCCTCGCCGGTAGATTTCATTTCAGGGCCCAATTCCTTACTTATTTCTGGAAACTTGTTGTAAGAGAATACAGGTTCCTTAATGGCATATCCTTCCAGCTTGGGCTCGAAAGTAAAGTCCCTCAGCTTATTAGCACCAACCATAATTTTGGTCGCAATGTTCAAATAAGGAATTTCATGTGCTTTGGCAATGAAAGGGGTGGTACGTGATGCCCTTGGGTTGGCTTCAATCACATATACATCGGCCCCCTTAATAGCGAATTGTACATTTATTAGCCCTTTGACCCTTAAAGCCATGGCCAATTTTTTTACATGCGCTACCATCGTTTCCACTACCTCATCGCTTAGATTGAAAGGGGGTAATACGGCACTTGAATCGCCGGAGTGTATCCCAGCAGGCTCAATATGCTCCATAATACCCATGATATGTACATCCTCCCCATCGCAAATAGCATCTATTTCTGCCTCCATGGCCCTATCCAAAAAGTGGTCAATCAATATGCGGTTGCCCGGTAAATGCTTCAATAACTTCAAAACATCTCGCTCTAGTTCGTCATCATTAATGACAATGCTCATCCGCTGACCCCCTATCACATAACTTGGCCTTACCAATACGGGATACTTTACCTCTTTGGCCACTGCTATGGCCTCATCTACTGAGTTGGCAACGCCATATCGCGGGTAAGGTATATCCAGTTTCTTCAACAAATCGGAAAAGGCGCCACGGTCTTCGGCCATATCCATTGTTTCAAAGGGAGTGCCGATAATGGGGATACCAAACTCATGCAGTTTGATAGCCAGTTTCAAAGCCGTTTGGCCGCCCAATTGAACAATCACACCTTCGGGTTGCTCATGTTCTATGATTTCCCTCAAATGCTCCCAATACACAGGTTCGAAGTATAGCTTATCGGCTATATCAAAATCAGTAGAAACAGTTTCAGGATTACAGTTGACCATGATGGCTTCATAGCCCAATTCCTTCAATGCCAGGATGCCGTGCACACAGCAATAATCAAATTCTATCCCCTGTCCTATTCGGTTAGGGCCTGACCCAAGCACTATGACTTTCTTCTTGTCACTTCGTATGCTTTCATTTTCTTGCTCAAAGGTGCTGTAATAATAAGGGGTTTGTGCCTCAAATTCTGCAGCACAGGTATCCACAAGCTTATACACCCTTTTGATGCCTAGCTTCGTCCTTCGGTCATAAACGTCATCCTCTGTTACATTACGCAGCACATAGGCTATCTGTGCATCGCTATAGCCCATTTGCTTTGCCTTTTGCAATACTTCCTTCGGCATGGTATCCAAACGATGGCGCTGCATTTCTTCTTCCATGTCCACCAAACTTTGGATTTGCTTGATAAACCAGCGATCAATTTTAGTAAGATTCTGTATGGTCTTTACTGGTACTCCCAAGCTCAGCGCATCTTTGATAAGAAACAGCCGGTCGTCAGATGCCCTTTCCAAACCAGCGACAATATCCTCAAGCCGTGTCCAGGTTTTTTGGTCAGCCCCTAAGCCCAAACGACCATTCTCCAAAGACTGGCAGGCCTTCTGGAGCGATTCGATAAAGCTACGGCCTATGGCCATTACTTCGCCTACTGATTTCATCTGTAACCCTAACTTGGTATCAGCTCCTTTGAACTTATCAAAATTCCAACGGGGTATTTTCGTGATTACGTAATCCAAGCTCGGTTCGAAAAAGGCGGAAGTGGTTTTGGTGATTTGGTTGTCCAGTTCATCCAAGGTATAGCCAATCGCCAATTTGGCAGCAATTTTGGCTATGGGGTAGCCGGTGGCTTTAGACGCCAATGCCGACGAGCGTGACACCCTAGGGTTGATTTCTACCGCTATCAACTCCTCCGTTTCAGGGTGCATGGCAAATTGCACGTTGCATCCGCCAGCAAAGTTGCCCATGGCGCGCATAATAACTTTGGCCGTATTGCGCATGTGCTGAAAAGCAGTATCGCTCAGTGTCATGGCGGGTGCTACGGTGATGCTATCGCCGGTATGGATGCCCATAGGATCAAAATTCTCTACCGTACAGATAATCACTATGTTATCGTTCTTATCCCGCAGCAGTTCTAGTTCGAATTCCTTCCATCCAAGTACCGCTTGCTCGACCAACACCTCGTGGGTGGGAGATGCATTTAGGCCCCTGCTCAGTTTCTCATCCAACTCCTCTTTGTTATGTACAAAGCCGCCCCCGTAACCGCCCAAGGTATAAGAAGGCCTTATCACCAAAGGGTAACCTATTTCCTGTGCCACTTCTTTGCCCTCTAAAAATGAATTGGCAATTTTTGATTTCGCTACCCCGATGCCTAATTCAATCATCAGCCTTCGAAACACTTCTCTATTCTCTGCCCTTTCAACCGCCTCCATATCCACACCTATCATCCGTACATTGTACTTTTCCCATAGGCCCAACTCATGGGCCTCCTTGGCTAGGTTGAGCGCCGTTTGTCCACCCATGGTAGGCAGTACAGCATCTATCTGTTGTTCCTGTAGGATTTTTTCAATCGATTCCACCGTGAGCGGCCATAGATACACATGGTCAGCTGTGATGGGGTCGGTCATAATCGTTGCAGGGTTGCTATTGATTAAGCTAACGGAGATACCCTCTTCCCGTAACGAACGTGCGGCTTGTGAACCAGAATAGTCAAACTCACAGGCTTGGCCAATAATAATAGGTCCGCTCCCGATAATCAGGACCGATTTGATAGAAGTATCTCTTGGCATGGGGGGAAATTGCGTTCGGGACGCAAAGATAATGGTTTTTGCCCTTTGAGTTGGTAAATCTATCTATCAATGGATGGTAAATCCAATTCCAGTACACCTCTTTTGTAATCGATAACTGCTTGATAGCGGCAAAGGATATCATTGCCCAGTATGGCATGTACGGGTTGAAGGCCCAGTGTATTGTACGAATTGTTTACATGTGTAAGGTCAAGCACCGCACCTTCATAACTACCCAGTTGCATACTGCCAATAGCAAGATTTTCGATGAATGCCTTTTCACTTTTCATGGTATTGGTACCCAACCCGCTACTTAGTTTTTCACTCTCCGTCAGTTGGATAGCATCCTTGTGGGCCTGCAAGTAGGCTCTGTCGAAGACCGTTTTGGACGCCCCAGTATCTATCAATATCCGGCAGGGAATATCGTTGACCGTACCCTCAACGAAAAGGTGGAAGCTGTTTTCTTCCAATTGTTGCAAATGAAATGGTATAATTGTTGGCATGGCCTAAAAATAAAAATGGCACCTTGCATTGCAAAGTGCCATTCCATTGTTTTCGACTAAATGCTTATTTCAGAACTGAAGTCAATTCCTTCACGGCATTAGCGGAATTTTCCAAAAGTTGGCGCTCGTCGCTGGTCAGCTTCAACTCGATGATTTTGCTGATTCCGTTTTTGCCCAGTTTAACGGGTACGCCTAGGTAAATATCGTTCATTCCATACTCGCCTGTCAACCAAGCACAGCAAGGGAACACGCGGTTCTCATCCTTTACGATACTTTCTACCATTTGGGCGGCCGCTGCACCAGGTGCATACCAAGCACTGGTACCCATTAGGTTAACAATCTCGCCACCGCCGAATTTGGTGCGCTCAATAATTTTGTTCAGTTGCTCCCCGTCAATCATCTCAGTAACTGGTATTCCTGATACAGTAGTGTAACGTGGTAGAGGCACCATGGTATCGCCGTGGCCACCCATCAGCATTGCCTGTATGTCCTTTGGCGAGCAATCCAATGCATCGGCCAAGAAGGCTTTATATCGGGCAGTATCCAAAATACCTGCCATACCAAATACTTTATTGTGGGGCAAACCTGAAGCTTGGTAGGCAACATAAGTCATTACATCCAGTGGATTGGAAACCACGATGATGATGGTATCAGGAGAGTGCTTTACCACATTCTCCGTCACACTGCGAACAATGTCGGCATTTGTTGAAATAAGGTCGTCACGGCTCATCCCTGGTTTGCGCGGAATACCTGAAGTGATTACCACTACTGCCGAACCAGCTGTAGCCGCATAATCATTCGTCACTCCTTTTACACGGGTGCTGGTCATCCCGATGGGCGATGTTTGCCACATATCCAATGATTTGCCTTCGGCAACACCTTCCTTGATATCGAGCAACACCACTTCCTTAACTATATCGTAGGCCGCAATTACATTGGCACAGGTGGCGCCTACGTTCCCTGCTCCGATTACTGATATTTTCATAAAAAATTGTGTTTTGTTGAACAAAACTATCAAAAAAATGTGTTAGTCCGTGAAGCCTCGATTATTTACTTGTTAAATCAGTGTTAATCAGTTATTTTTACTTCCCCGTTACAAAAAAGCCTATACCAATACCAATGAAATCTATTTACGCACTAATAGCTGCACTCGCCCTATTTTGCAACGTGCATGCCCAAACTCCCTGTGCCACCCAAATGCCCCAAGAAATGCTTGACTGGTTACGCAATCATCAGGCGAACAGAAACATTGCTGTCTATAAATCTAGCAATGGCATTACTTATTTGCCCATTAAAATCCATATTGTAGGCAATGATAACGGGGCAGGTTATTATAAAATCAGCTCTCTACTTGACGCCATGTGCAAACTGAATGAGCAGTATGCTCCCTACGATTGGCAATTCTATATTTATCAAGACATCAACTATATTAATAGTGAGGCCCTTAATAAGCATACTGGCAATTATCAAAGTATCATCAACAGCGAAAGTGTACTGAATGTAGCTAATATGTTTTTTGTAGATGATCCTTCAGGTGCCTGTGGGTATTATTATGGTGGAGGCGGCCCTGGTACTGGTGGTTGGGGCGGCAGACAAGGTTTTGTAGCCATCAACGAGTCATGTGCGGGTCCTGAAAATAGCACCATTGCCCACGAGTTGGGCCACTTCTTTTCTTTGCCGCATACTTTCAGTGGATGGGAAGGCAGGAGTGCCACTGATGCACCTACTGCAAATGATGAACGCGTAGACGGTAGCAACTGTGGGTTTGCGGGTGATGGCTTTTGCGATACCCCTGCCGATTATCTTTCTGACAGATGGAACTGCCCATACAGTGGCACCAAAACCGATTTTGCTGGTGACCCATATAACCCCGACGGTCGATTCTATATGTCTTATTCCAACGATGCTTGCACACAGTACCATAGCCCTGAACAAGTAGATGCTATTAAATCCTTTTTGGTAGATAGGAGGAGCTACATGTTGATGGCCCATGATAGTTTTCCTGAAATAACAGATACCGTTAAGGCGCTTTTCCCAGCTAATGGTGTTGTGGGTGTTCCTGTTAACTATATTAACCTTAAATGGTCATCGGTACCCGGTGCTACCCATTACAGCTTACAAGTTACCCGTAGTTCCAATGGTACTTTGTTGGACAAGGATACCATTTTGACCGATACCTCCGTGTTTATTTCCGGTTTAGCTGTCGGATATCAATATCGCTGGAGGGTAAGGGCTTTTAATGCTGCTGAAACCTGTTCTCCGTACACCAACTTTTCGACTTTTAGAACCAGAGCTGCGACCGCTTTAACCCCAACATTTGATGTGGTAAACGTTACCTGTTCAGGCAATGCAGATGGGGCTGTGCAAGTGTTGATGAGTGGTGGTACACCACCATACACTTATGCATGGGCCGATGGTTCTACTTCCAACTATCTAGATAATCTTTCAGGCGGCAATTATGTTGTCACCGTAACTGATGCCAGTGGCGATTCCATTATTTTATCGGTTGGTATTGCTGAACCAAAAAATCTAGAGGTGGACATTGCCGTTTCAGGAAACAATTTGGTGCCGCAAGTAAAGGGAGGTACCCCTATTTATAGTTACAATTGGTCCACTGGCAATAGTGCCAACATTATACCTATTGCAGGCGACGGCAGCTATGTGCTCACAGTAACCGATGCAAAGGGCTGTTCAGTTACGGAGACCTTTGCTATTTCCGACATCAATGAATTATCTGGCATAGCTAGGGTAAATGTTTATCCGAATCCGGCAGCAACGGGTACGATATTGACAGTGGATGTGGAAGCTTTGAAAAACTTTAATGGCAGCGTTCAAATCCTTGACCAAACAGGAAGAACCATGGCCACTACTGGCAACACATTCCAACCGGGATTGAACCGTGTAACCCTTAATTTGTCCAATATCAGTGCTGGGGTTTACTTTGTAAAGATTGTTGGTAGCAATGTTTCTCTAAACAAAAAGGTAGTGCTGTTTTAATTATAACCTAATTGTAAAAAGCAAATCCCCTTTAAAAGGACTTTCTGCTTTTTAACTTAGGCTTATTTAAAAATTGCCAATAAATCTTTTAGAAAACTTTTACTTCCCCTCAGTTCTTTTTCAAACTGCTCCAGGGTTAAATCATGCTCTTTGTAGGGCAATGTTTCCTTTTCTTTTAAACCTATCGGTTGGTCTCCAGGTAAATAATGCTGCCAGAACAAGTCAGGCACTTCATATACGATTACCTTCTTGTCGGCTTTTTTTACATCGCAATAAATGACATTTGCTTCTGAGGGAGCGAGCATGGCATGGAAAACAAAACGCTCTTTATTAGAATTATTCATTAATGTGCCATGTACAATACTATCGTCTATAATTAAAAGCTCACCCTTTTTCACATCTATGGTTTTTAAAAAAGGATTGGTATAATCTTGAAATAAAGGCAGCAGTGGCCAAGTAATATTTGTAGTACGGTAGCGCATAAACTTTTTTTGGCTTTTGGGTACCAATACCATAGTACCGTTTTCCGCAGTGGTATCTTGCGCTGGGCACCAAAAAGAAAGTGAAGTGAATTTACTTTCGTCCACAACAGTAAGATTCTGGTGCGGAGCTACATAACCCATTTTGGGTAATTTGATAAAAACATTGCCCTGAATGAATTTATAGTCTACCAAAAGATTACTTACGGTAGATGCAAACAAATCAGTTATTATATTAAAAACAGCATCGCGATACCCCATATTAGTATCAAAAAAGGTGCAATGATAATCTTGCTCGTGCATTAATGATTTCTGAAAAGCTCCAAACCCATCACTAGGAGATAAACTATAGATTCTATCCTTGTAAGCCCCTAATTCATCTCCCTTATCAAAAGGAACGACCACATAACCATTTTCAACGAGCGAGTCATTTATATGGCTATCCTTAAATACTTGTCTCATGAAAATAGATTTAATATTTACTACAATATGGTTTCACTTATGTTACTCTTCCCGGCGCAGTTTAAAAATCCCTAATGGTTCAAGACTATTCTGCTGCAATTCCGTTCCATTTCTCAAATCCCTAATAATTGGATATGCCTTAAAGTTAGTATGGTACCTATAATTTGCATACTCCAATATTGCGCTTATCCGTTGCTCATTGGAAATCATGATACACTCATCAGGATTGTCAGCAACAAATGATAAATATCCTTGTAATTCATCAGCACCAGTAAGAGATTTCATCATTTTAGAATAACTAGGTGCCAGAAAAAAGCAATAATTGTCAATGGTGGGATATTGCTTTTGTGCAGATTGCAAGCTGCTTTGCAATGGCTTTAAAATCATCTGATCGGAAATGTAATCAACAAACTGCAATTTTTCAGGCCTTTTTTCCAGTGTACTCCATACGTGCGTTAGATATCTTATTTCAGAATTTCTTTGGCGGTACTTCATGCCTAGCTCCCACAGTTGGAAAATCAAGCAAATACTTGCTATACCAACAATAGGTTTTAAAAAAGAAGCATTGAACCGAGTTGGTTTTATTAGCATTGTTAAGGCCAAGCAGAACGACAAAAACAGAGGACAGAAGATTCTTTCCTCCATTTTCAGGAATACACTAATGCAGAAATAAAGCAATAAGTAAGCAAGAGCTACCATTAGGGTACTCCAGAATAAGAATTTGCTTGACCCCACCCAGCTACGAAGTGCTACAAACAGAATCAACAAAAACATCAGCAACCAACCTACGTGCTTGTTCATATAATACAATGCTACGTGTTCAATTTTTTCCAATAAAATCACCTTATTACCTAATAAGGTGCCCATACTTTGTAACTTTTTATCAGCATACGGCACTCCAATCCGTTTAAAATAATCGGGGTTAATATGCTTTGGGTCATTCACAAAAAAATGTTGGCTTACCATTTCCAAAGCTAACGAGTCGCCCTTATCAGCAAGATTGAACTGCTTCTTATCTGGATGGATGTCCCATAGGTTGATTAGATATCCGCCATACTCAGGAGTCATATCAATGTCCTTCTCCCAACGAATGCTGGTGTATATCATTAACAACACGATAAAAGTTATGGGGATGGCCAATAGTTTTAGAAGTTTGAAAAATCTGGTCCTGTTCTCGTAAGTCAACAGTAAAAAGATGGGTAAGAATATTAGGAATGCCAATAAGGCTGTATGATGCCTGATTAAGCCCCCAAAAATGAAGCACAAGTTTCCAAGTGCAATGAAAGATAAACTGGGCTTGGTCCATTTAATACTTGCTGCTATGGTAGCCAATCCAATTAGCGATAGTACAAAAGAAACCTTTGTGAACTCTATCAACAACAAATTCTCAAGGGACATTAAAAGCAACGAAAAGCTAAGTAGTGCCACTATGCTACTGTAAACTGGGTTATCATGAAACCCCCTCCTAGTAATAATAAGTTGAACGAATGCATATAGAAACACTGAGAAGCCAAAGATCAAAGTAAGTCCATACCAGTCTATCAAGTCATTCATCTCATACAAAAACCTCAATAGGTATTGAATGCCTATCCATTGCCCATCGTTATTGGATAATTTACCATGAACACTAGTAAGTGTACCTCGTAAGATTGTAGAGAAACCAGAATCGCTGGCGTGCTCATAAAGCACAATACCCAACTTCCCGAAAAATACTACAAGACAAAAGATGGCAGCGAAAAGGATAAATGATGTCAATTCTTTACTACTTCCGCGCATGATGACCGCTACACTTAACTTATCACTTATAGGATTCCATTAAAAATACTAATTTAAGGCATTATAGCCTATGGATTCGATGTCCATGTAGTGGAATGAGGTAACAATGACAATAACTGGATTAAAGCAATCTGTTTGGCAACCGCTCAGGATGGGCGAAATTTTACTCATGACTGGCTTCTCTTTCGTAGGGGTGCTTTTCACTGACCCAAGCAGTTGGGCAAATCCTAGCATTTTTCTACCCTTGCTATTGTATGTAGCTTTTTATGTAATGGCCGTGTATTTTCTCAATTCTTATGCAGATTACGCCGCAGATATGCTGTCGGAACGGCTAAAAAATGTTTCGAAATTATCAAGGAGCAAGTATTTGGGCTTACTCGTTTTAGCTTGCATGGCTTTTAGTGCGCTATCTTACTATATAAGTTACATTTTGTTGGCAATTTGTTGGCTGGGTATGCTTTTATGGTTTTTCTATTATGTGCCGCCATTTCGTTTCAAAGCGACCCTTTTTGGAGGCTCCATCATCCATTTTATAGCCGGAATTGTCCATTTTCAAATGGGTTATTGCAGCTACCAACCTTTTTCTAGCAATTCATTATTGATATCAATTTTCTTCGCAACCCTTTTGTGCATAGGGCATTTGCACCATGAAATTATAGATGTGGAGAATGATACATTAGCAGGTTATCAAACTACTGCGGTAAGGATTGGTGTAAAGCGGATGCTGCAGTTGCGCACAGCTACTATAGCGATAGCTACTATCTACTTATCAGTGTTGTTGGCTATGGGCATAATTGAAGCAATGGATTTCAATTTGCTGCTACTGCCTACATTAATCTTACTAGTAAACTCTATTTTGCTTAAAGGTAACAAGCATCAAACCCTTCTTTTCCAATACATATCAAGAGGAGTTTTCCTTCTTTTTTGCTTTCTACTGCTAGTTATTAAATGGCTGGCTTCATAACTTGAGCGCTTTTACCATTTTGTAGGATATCAGCTTATTGTCAACCAAATTTTTTAAGGCGATACAGGCACTTAAATGTTTTTCCACTACATTCTCTTGGTTTCCCTTGCTTAAGGCAACAGTGGCCTTAATAGCTGAGTATTCGATTCCCTGATATATGAGCGAGGTAATATCCTCTTCTACCACATCCTTAAAGCCTACGTTTTCTAGTTCACTCTGGCTATTCTTTAGATACTGCTCAACCGCCCAACCCTCTCTAAACTCCGCCAACCAATGAGCCTGCATATAATTAGTGGCCTCCTCTTCGAAATAATCCATAAAGGCAAACACGCCATTGGGTTTCAATATTCTATATGCTTCTTGAAAAACCTTGGTTTTATTGGGTGCATGGCAAATGCTTTCTATGGCAATAACATAATCAAAACTACTGTCAGGCAAACTAGTTTGGGCGTAATCAGCCCTTAGGAATTGCAGATTGTTAGTATTAGGCCGCTGTTTCAGCAATTGATTAGCATAAGCTACTTGACTTGCTGATATGTTAATACCTGTAATGGCGGCTGATGTATAAGTATTTGCCAGGTAGAAGCAGGTACCCCCTATGCCACAGCCAAAATCAGCTATAGACCTTTCCTCATTTGATGGGATATTGATAAAACGCGCCAATGATTGGTTAGCCTTCATTTTTGCGAGATCATTGTCTTTATTATCCCCCTCAAAATGCCCCATATGCATAGCGAGCGATATTGGATTATGTCCATCCTTAAATCGACCTAGCCAGCAAACATCATAATAATGAAGTATTTTTTGTAACGTCTCCGTCAAGTTAGTATCAATATCCACGCTCATGTAATTGCAGTTTGTTTGGTTGCCGACTCAGTGTGCTCTCTTCTTAAAGCGATTTCTTTGGGGCTAAGCTTTTCCACCTGCTTTTTCTTTCTATTATCCACGCTCCGCTTCGGCAACAATTTTTCAATTCTAAAAGTAAATAAACCTATAAATCCTTTGATGTTATGCCATAGCTCGGTTCCTGACCGTAATTGCATCAGCTTCTTAAAAATAAAGCTAGGCCTAAAATAAAAGCTAAACGTCATTTTGCGGTATAGGGAGAATACTTCCTCGGGGCTAAGGGTGTCCAACCGATATATGGGGGTTGAGCCATAGTACAAATCCCAATCGTAAGTCAATATTCTATCTTGGGCAATAGCTTGGTTGTATATATCATGGCCGGGGAAGGGGGTAAGGATGGCGACAGAGATATAGTCAGGGTCGAGCTTTTTAAGCAACTTAATATTTTGCTCAATAATGGGTTTGGTATCGCCATCATTACCAACCATCATGCATACCCTTACGGCCAAGCCTGCTTTTTTAGACCAACCCACCGCATCGAAAATTTGTTGGATAGCAATGCCTTTCTGGATGGAATCAAGTATAGATTGGTTGAAGTTCTCCACGCCATACATGATTTGCCAACAGCCGGCTTCCTTCATTTTATGCAACATTTCTGGGCTTACTATGTCCACCCTGGCAAAGCAAAGCCATTCAATATCCAATGGATGTTGGATAAGGAGGTCGCAAAATTCAAAAACCCGTTCTTTATTGACGGTAAAAACATCGTCCATAATGGCAATATCCTTAATGCCATGTACCTCTGATAAATGCTTGAATTCATCGTAAAGGCTTTGAGCAGAACGATAAGTCCACATTCTGCCAACTGGCCTACGACAAAAGTTACAAGGCCACGGACAGCCACGAGATGAGACCAACATCATGGCCGGCAATCTTCTAAAGTTGCCTATGATAGGTCGGTAAATACCCATATCTATCAAATCATAGGCAGGTGGTGGCAGGTCGTCTAACTTCTTTAGTCTTGCTCTTGGTGGGTTCTTGATAAATGTTTTTTCCCCGTTAATGACCATCTTATGAGCCAAGCCCTTTATGTCAGGATAGGGCTTACCATCTAATACTTCTTTTAAAGTCTCTTCGCCTTCACCTATGCATACTACATCTACAAAATCTTTATCAAGGGACTCGTCAGGAATAAAAGAGGCATGGGCACCGCCAAATATCATGACACAATCTGGAAAGTATTTTTTGCAAATAGCTGCTACGCGGAATGATGCATTGATGGTTGGAGTAGTGGTTGATATGCCTATTACATTGATGTGAGCATACCTTTCTACATAATTTGTCAAAAAATAAGCTTCAAACTCTTCATCGGTGGTATGAAACTCGGCATTGCAATCCAATATTCTTACACTATAACCATATTGGCGAATATAAGCGGCCAGGGCTAGGTGCATCAATGGAGGGTCCAATGCCCTCTGTTTCGTATAAAATCCGTCAGGGAATATAAAAGGGGGAAATATTAAAAGACAATCTAATTGTGGTTTCTTCATGCCAGCCTTAAGTTAGGACTTTCAACAATCCCTATTCTATATTGAACTGGTTGTAATATACCAATCCTTGATTGAAATGCAAGTGGTACAAGCAAAACATCTTAGCAACTAATCTTGCTTCGGCTTTTCTTCTGTGCCGTGGCTATGTCCGGTACAACCAGTTGGTGTAGTGGTGTTTGCGCTGCTGGTAGTAGTTGTTTTGGCAGAGCAACAGGTTTTCCCTTCCTTTTCTGCGGCGGTGCAGCAAGCAGGCTTATTGGCGGTAGATTTTTTCGATTTCTTAGTTGCTTTGCTTTCGGTAGCTGTTACACTGCTTGTTTCCTTTTTGGAGGGTGCTACTTGGTTGGCAGTGTTTTGGGCATGTAGCGCAACTGTGCTGCCTATGGCAAAGCATGCGATTAATAATAACTGTTTCATTGTCTTTTTTTAAAGTTACACTTATAACCTTTAAAGTTAAGCATTTAAGCAGACTTTATACTGGTAGAGGTTTGTAGATGATCGATTGGTTGCTCATCAACGGTTTTTTTCCTTACGAAGGGCCTGATAATAAGCCTTACACCCTTGTCATAGTTAAAGTAGCTCCACATCCAGTTGATGAAGACTACTACCCGGTTACGAAAACCTACCAAAGCCATCAAATGCACCAGCATCCACAGGTACCAAGCAATGATACCTTGAGTTTTCCACCAAGGCAGTTCCGCCACAGCCTTATGCCTTCCTACAGTGGCCATTGTTCCCAAGTCCTTATATTTAAAGGGTTTCAATGCTTTACCCCTTCTCAGGTTTAGGAGGTTTTCCCCCAGCAATTTACCTTGTTGCAAAGCTACTTGGGCCAACATAGGGTGGCCTTTAGGCAATTCGGTGGTAAGCATGGCCGCAACATCGCCAATGGCGAAGATGTTATCATATCCTTCAACCTGGTTGAATTCATTCACCTTAACACGTTTGCCCCTTATTATTGCCTCTGGCTTCAAACCCTCTATAGGAGCACCTTCCACACCAGCAGTCCATATTATGCTGTGGGAATAGAAAGCCCCTCCTTTATCAGTAGCTACCACGTTGTTTTGGATACCAGTTACCATAGTGGAAGTATACACATTTACGCCCAAGTCTTTCAAAAACTCCAAGGATTTTGAGGACGACACCTCTGACATTGCCCCTAATAGTTTTGGGCCGGCTTCTATTAAATGGATTTGCATCCGGCGTAAGTCCAAATCTGGGTAGTCTCGCGGCAATACTTCTTTCTTCAGTTCTGCCAATGCACCTGCCAATTCAACACCGGTAGGCCCACCGCCTATCACTACAAAATTCATTAAGCTATCCCTTTCACCAACTTCGGTAGCCGTGAGCGCCTTTTCAAAATTCTGCAGAACCAAGCTTCTCAGATTGAGTGCCTCTGGGATTGATTTCATAGGAAGGCTTTCATTGGCAATATCTTGCTTCCCGAAATAATTGGTTTCTGAACCGGTGGCAATAACCAAGTAATCATAATTTAGATATCCAATAGGAGTTTCCAAACGCTTCCTTTCCGTATCTACACGTTCCACCTTTGCCATGCGAAAGTAAAACTGGTTATAGTGCTTGAATACTTTTCTAATAGGGAAAGCAATGGAATCAGGCTCCAAACCAGCAGTTGCGACTTGATACAGCAGCGGCTGAAAAGTATGGTAATTGTGCTTATCTACCAACACTACCTGAAAATCTTTATTCTTAAGGCTTTTGGCCAATTGCAAGCCACCAAAACCGCCCCCCACAATTACTACTCTGGGTTGGCTCACTTCAGGAATATTCATTTTCATGGAACAGGATATAAGTTATTGCAAAATTACGCAATGATTGTACCATCTTGACCTTAAACAGAAGACAATGATAATTATCGCAGTAAAGGAAAAAATTTAAATATTGCCTTGAGTGTGCGATTTTTTTAAAGAAAAATTTACCTTAGCAAGGCATTCTTGAATTTTTCCGTCGAAATTATAAGGTAACAGTCCATAAAAAATTGGATATGGCAAATAGACAAAAACCACATTTGATTGTTTTAATATTATTATCCCTTTTTAGCCCCTCGGTTTTATGGGCACAGTGTGGGAATGACAATGTCCAATCCGCAGCGGTCAGTTCCATACCCTGCGGTACGTTTGACCAAGTAGCCATAGGGCCCGGTACATATGCCACATTTCCGGTGGTTGCGGGCGCTACCTATGAGTTCAATGCATGTGGCTCTTACAACAATAATAACAGTTTGGATACTAGGCTTACTGGTTTTAACGGAGCCAGTTCTACCGTAGAGTTCTTTAATGATGATGTAGGCCCAGGAGGTATTACAGGCTGTACCAATTGTACCACCACACCATGTACTGCTCCTAACAGCAATGCATTAGATGCAGGCCTTACCTGGACCAGCACCTTCAATGGCACGCTAAGGGTATTGATGGATAGATATCTTTTTGGCGGCCCTAACTCATGCGACCCTTGTTCCGGTGGTGCAGGTGGTACGGATTGTACCGCTTTCGGTTCTGCAGTATTGAATTATCGCCAAGTAAACAACCTGAGCATCACTTCATCAAATGCTGATATCTGTGCAGGCCTTACCCGTACTTTGACAGCTTCTCCCGCTGGTGGTACTTTTAGTGGTACCGGCGTTAGTGGTACCACTTTTACTGCACCGGCAACTGCAGGGGTATATACCATTACCTATACCTTGGGTTCGTGTTCTGCCACCCAAAACATCACCGTGTTTTCCAATTCAGTGGCACCTACTTCTCTCACTGCTAGCCAAACCACTATATGTGTTGGGCCTAGTGTCACTTTAACTGCCAATGGTAGCTCTTTGGGCTCAGGGGCAAAATATTATTGGTACACCAATGGCTCCTGCACAGGGGTACCTTTTGATTCTACCTTAGTAAACACCCTTACGGTAACACCTTCTGCAACCACCACTTATTCCGTTCATGCTAGGGGAACGTGTAATACGACCGCATGCCAGTCTGTAACCGTCAATGTTCGGACATTCTCCACTGACCCAACGGGTATCAGTGCTACCCAAGATAACTTCTGTCCAGGTACGGCTACCTCCTTGTCTGTTTTGGGCGGAAGTCTTGGCACAGGTGCAAAATGGTTTTGGTATTCCGGTGCGGCTTGTTGTGGTTCGCCAATCGATTCAGGAAGTACCATTACGGTATCCCCTTCTGTTACCACTACTTACTATGTGCGTGCCATAGGGCCCTGCAATACCACCAATATTGTACAAAGAACAATCACCGTTAAAACAGTATCAGTAGAACCATCCAGCATTTTGAGCAGCAATGGTACTTTGTTCTGCAGCGGTGGGGCAAGCACCACTTTATCAGTTAATGGGGGTACGCTAGGTACCAACGCAACCTGGAGATGGTATAGCGGAAGCTGTGGAGGTTCATTGGTAGGCTCTGGCCCGTCAATAGGTGTCAATCCTTCTTCCACTACTACCTATTTCGTAAGAGGTGAGGGCGATTGTGGCAATAGCAACTGTACTTCCATTACCATCAGCGTCAGCTCAGGTTTATCTGTTTCTATTAGTGCTACTACCAATCCTACTTGTTTTGGGTTCAACAATGGCTCCGCAACTGCCACGGCAAGCAACGGATTGCCACCATATGCGTATAGCTGGTCGCCTAGTGGAGGTGTCAATGCTACTGCAAACAGTTTATCAGCAGGCAGTTATACCGTGTTAGTAACCGATGCGGCAGGTTGTACTGCTACAGCCAGTACTACTATTAGCCAACCAAGCCAAGTAGTGATAAGTAATGTGGTAAAAACAGATGCCGCATGTTCTGGTACCTCTACCGGTACCATTACCATCACGGCCTCAGGGGGTACTGGCAGCTTGCAATATTCTATTGACAACGGCACCAATTACCAATCAAGCAATACCTTTAGTGGTTTGGCTGTGGGCAGCTATAATATAGTGGTGAAAGATGCCAATAACTGTACGGCTACTTATGGTTCTAACCCTGTAGTGGTTGGTCAACCAACACCACTTAATCTGTTAGTGGCTAATACCACTAACCCAAGCTGTTCAGGGGTAAATAATGGTGCTATTACCCTAACTACTTCTGGCGGCTCAAGCCCTTACCAATACTCCCTCAATGGAAGCCCATTACAGCCTGGTGCTACCTTTAGCAATTTATCTGCAGGAAGTTATACCGTAATTGTACAAGATGCCAATAGCTGTACTGATACGGTTTCGGCTAGCCTAAGCAATGTAGGCGGCGTGAATATAGCGTTGGATTCTAGTTTCGATATTAGTTGTTTTGGTACCAATGACGGTGAAATTTATGTAAGCGGCAGTTCAGGTACCGCTCCCTACACTTACACCATTAATGGTACCAGTTACCAACCAAGTGGTGCGTTTTCTGGCCTACAAGCTGGTATTTATACGGTGATTGTAAGGGATGCTGCTGGCTGTACCAATTCTGTTAATGATACCATCACCCAACCCGCCTTATTAACGGTTACGGTGGATAGCGTTGTGGATGTGCTTTGTGCTGGTAGTAATTCGGGCGGTGTATATATCAGTGTAAGTGGTGGAACCCAAGGGAACTTCGGTGGTGGCACCACTTTTCAGGCGTTCTCGCCAAGCCAACTAAGCGGAACCTCAATGACGGGCCCTTCTTGGAATGCCCTGAGCGGCGGTGCTTTATCAGGACGATTGTTTGCTGATGGCACCTGTTGTTCAGGTGTTAACACAAGCGGGCCTACTGATACTTTAGCATTCACAGTATCCGTTTCTGGTAGCTATACCATTACCAATACCTATACAGGTTGGGACGGATATATACACTTGTTTAGTGCGCCATTGAACCTAAATACAACAAGCCCTTCTGTATTTATTGCTGGTAATGATGATTGCCCAGGATTAGCAAACTCCTGCGTAACTGCCAATCTTACAGCTGGTACTACTTATTACTTATTTACTTCAGGTTTCGGCAATAGCGATAACGGTCCATGGACTACTGCCATTGTAGGGCCTGGTCAGGCTGGCCAAACTGTTCCTACAGGAGGGCAACCTTACCAGTTCAGTTGGTCAAACACCACTAGCAATGAGGATAATACCGGCCTAGGTGCTGGAACATACACCGTAACGGTGACAGATGCAAATGGCTGTACGGCAACTGCTACAGCCACCGTTGATGCCCCGCCTGTGTTGAGCGTGAACCTAGCCAATGCTTCACAGGTAAGCTGCAACGGAGGAAATGATGGCGAATTGGATGTGACGGTTACCGGTGGCGTACCTCCATATACATTTAACTGGTCAAACTCGGTTACCACCGAAGACAATATTAACCTTACTGCAGGGACTTATAATTTGACCGTGACTGATGATAATGGCTGCTCCATAACAGCATCTTATACCGTAACCCAACCCGCCGCCTTGGTTGTGACAGGTGCTGTTACCAATCTTACCTGCAGCACTACGCCTTCAGGTGCTATAGATTTAACCGTTACTGGTGGCACGGCACCATACACCTATCAATGGTCTAACTTTGCTACCACCCAAGATATTTCCAACCTTGCCGCTGGTACTTATTCCGTAATAGTTAGGGATGCAAGGGGATGCTCCTCATCGCAAACTTTTACTATCACTAGTAATGCTGCGCTTACTGCAAGCATAGATACTATTGTGAATATTCTTTGTAACGGTGATACCACTGGCTCAGTGGATGTCATTGTTACTGGTGGCCAGTTAGGTTTCAGCGCATTCCCTTCCAACCAAGTAAGCGGTACCGCATTGACTGGCCCTAGCTGGAACGCCTTGTCAGGTGGGGTTTTGACAGGTCGTCTTTTTGCGGATGGAACCTGTTGTTCAGGTGTTAACACAAGCGGGCCTACTGATACTTTAGCATTTACAGTATCCGTTTCAGGTAGCTATACCATCACCAATACCTATACAGGCTGGGACGGATATATACACTTGTTTAGTGCGCCATTGAACCTAAATACAACAAGCCCTTCTGTATTTATTGCTGGTAATGATGATTGCCCAGGATTAGCAAACTCCTGCGTTACGGCTAATCTTACAGCTGGTACTACTTATTACTTATTTACTTCGGGTTTCGGCAATAGCGATAACGGTCCATGGACTACTGCCTTTGCAGGTCCTGGACAAGCAGGCATCCAGTCCACTGGAGGCTATACTTACCAATGGTCAAATGGTGATACTACCCAAGATTTGACCAACGTAGGTGCGGGTACTTATACTTTAACCGTGAGTGACGGGGCTGGTTGCCAAGATACCTTGACGGTAACAATAACCGAACCTACCGCTATTAGCTTAAGCGCTCAAAGCAGCAATGTTAGCTGTAATGGCGGCAATAATGGAAGCATTGACCTAACCGTAACTGGCGGTGTATCGCCTTATACTTATGCTTGGACAGGTGGTGCCACTACGCAGGATTTGAGCAACCTTACCGCTGGCACATATAGCGTAACGGTTACTGATGCCAATAGCTGTACCGATACCTTATCGGTCACCGTTACACAACCGTCTCCAATTGTGGTAGCAGCTAACGTAGATAGTATCGATTGCAATGGCGGTACCAACGGCAGCATTGCCCTTTCAGTTTCAGGCGGTACTCCTTCCTATACATTTGCTTGGAGCAATGGAGCGGCAACAGCCACTATTTCCAATCTAGGAGCGGGTACTTATACCGTTACTATCACTGATGCGAACGGCTGTACGCTGGTAAACAGTTACACTTTATCGCAACCAAGTGCTTTGCAAGTTTCATTAAATCCGGTTCCAGTGGCCTGTAATGGAGCATCTACGGGTAGCGTGAGTTCTGCTGTAACGGGTGGAACCTCTCCATATACATATTTATGGTCAAACTTTGCTACTACACCAGCTATTAGCGGGGTACCAGCCGGTAGCTATACGCTGATAGTTACCGATGCCAATGGATGCAGTGCTTCAGCTTCTACCACGGTAACCCAATCTCCAGCCATTGTTTTGACGGAAACTATTACCAATATTCTTTGTAATGGGGGCACCAATGGCTCTATAGAAGTAACTGCAACTGGAGGTAACGGGCCATTCACTTTCTCTTGGTCAACTGGTTTAGTGAACAATGGCGTTACTACGTCCACCATAACAGGTTTGGGTGCGGGAACGTATGGATTGACAGTAACTGACGCAACGGGCTGCACGGCCTCAGAAACCTATATATTGACCGAACCAGCCCCACTAACGCTTAGTGCTACCGCTACTGATGTTACCTGCAACGGTGCTGCAAATGGCAGTATCGACTTGACAGTAACCGGCGGCACCGCCCCATACAGCTATTCATGGACTGGCGGAAGCACCAACCAAGACTTGAACAACTTGGCAGGTGGTAGCTATACGGTAAACGTAACCGATGATAATGGCTGTATCGCCTCATTGACTGTAGTAATCGATGAGCCGGCAGCTATCGACATTCAGGGTAGTGTAATAGATGTTACCTGCGCCGGTAACAGCAATGGTGCGGTATTCTTAACGGTATCAGGTGGGGTTACTCCTTACACATTTAACTGGAACAATGGTGCCACCACACAAAACTTAGTAAACATTGCTGGTGGTACTTACGCCGTTACCGTAACTGATAACAACGGCTGTACCGATACGGCATCCTTCGTGGTAAGCGAACCTTTAGCCTTGACTACTGCTATCACAAAAACAGATGTGGCTTGCTTTGGTGCTACTACAGGTATTGCTGACTTGACCGTATCGGGTGGCACTGCTCCATACAACTATTTGTGGTCCAACTTTGCCACCTCTGAAGACCTAAACGGTGTAGCTGCTGGCACGTATACGGTAGTGGTAACCGATAACAATGGCTGCCGTGTGGTAGATACCGTTACCATCAACCAAAACACAGCATTGGCAATCACTGCCACCTTGGTAGATGTAAGCTGTTTCGGTGAAGATGATGGCAGCATAGATGTGGCCGTTACAGGTGGTGTTGCCCCTTATACCTTTGCTTGGTCAGGTGGCCAAACTACTGACTCGATTGGTGGATTAGCGGCTGGCACCTATGATGTAACAGTAACAGACGATGCTGGATGTACCCTTGTAGCGACTTATACTGTTGCTCAACCAGATGCTTTGGTGTTGGATGCTCTCGTTACGAATGTTAGTTGCAACGGTTTAAGCAACGGTGCAATTGATGTAACTGTTACCGGTGGTACTGCTCCTTATACCTATAACTGGGCTGATGGCAGTACTAGTGCTGATAGAAACGGCTTGGCAGCAGGACAATACGATTTGACCCTAACTGACGATAATGGCTGTACCGCAACAGGTACTTATACCGTTACTGAACCTGATTCATTGGTGCTGGTCATTGGCGGCACAGCGGTTAGTTGTAATGGATTTGCTGATGGCTCTGCGGGAGTAACCGTTACGGGTGGAACACCGCCTTATACCTATTTCTGGAGCAATTTCCGCTTTACCCCAAGCGTAACTGGATTGGTTGCTGGAGAATACTTTGTAAGCGTAAGCGATGCCAACGGATGTACAGGCCTTGACAGCATTACCATATCACAACCTAACCCACTGACCGTAACAGGTACCCCTAAAGGTGCTGGTTGCGGCAACGATGCCCAAGGAATTGTAGATATTGAAGCCAATGGTGGAACACCTCCGTACAACTACATCTGGTCAACCAACGATACCACGGAAGATATAACCAACCTGCCCGCTGGTACCTACAGTGTTACTGTTTCCGATGCCAATGATTGCTCGGTAACGTTTACGGCAGTAGTTGAGTCATTGCCAAAACCTGTAGCTGGATTTACTTGGGATTTGGCCTGCGAACTGCAAGATGTGCAGTTTGTGAACACCTCTACCATTTCCTCTGGCACTTTGACCTATCAATGGAGCTTTGGCGATAATGATAGTTCAACTCTGTTTGAGCCGACCCATATTTATCAAGATGCGGGCACTTATTTGGTAGAATTGGTTGCCATCTCTGACCAAAATTGTTTCGATACGGTATCGGCTGTGGTTCAAGTGAGTGCCTTGCCTGACCCAACCATTACCGCCAACGGCATCAGCGACAGTGTTTGTGTAGGCGATAGCGTTACCTTAAGTGCTCCTGATGCATCAGTGGTGTACGAATGGTCAACTGGCGAAACTGCACAAACGGTTTGGGTAAATCAATCAGGTGACTACTCGGTAACGGTAACTAATGCTTCAGGATGTGCTTTAGCAGATACCATCTACGTCAACATTTTTGAGGAAGCCGATATCACCGTCACCGCTGATACCAGCATCAGCTTGGGTTATAGCATTCAACTTGAAGCAACTGGTGGCGTGAGTTACTTATGGGAACCAGCAACAGGGTTAAGCAGCACTACGGTGGCAAACCCAATAGCAACACCATTAACCACCACCACTTATACTGTGATAGTTTCAGCAGGGGAAGGATGTACCAGTCGCCGCAATGTGACCATCACCGTGAACGAAGACTTTGTGATAGAAGCACCGAATGTGTTCTCTCCAAATGGCGACGGAATACATGATTATTGGGTAATTACCAATATCACCACCTACCCGGTATGTGAGGTATTTGTTTTCAACCGCTGGGGTACTGAAGTATATTCGGCGCAAGACTATCAAAACAACTGGGATGGTACCAACGACGGTGAAGCATTGCCTGATGGTACTTATTACTACATCATCAACTGTAGCGGAAAGGTTTACAAAGGTGCTGTAACAATTCTTCGATAAACGATAAGCAAAAGACGATATGAAAAAATATATCTGGTTAGCTTTAGGAATTTTGATGGCAATGCCTGTAATGGCGCAGCAGATTCCATTGTACTCACAGTACAACCTCAATCCATTCCTTTATAATCCTGCACGTACAGGCCAACAAGGTGGCTTGAACGTAAACTTGATTTACAGAAGGATGTGGACTGATATCCCTGGAGCCCCCGAAACCCGGGCCATCTCTTTGGACGGTGCCATTGTAGACGATAAAGTAGGTCTTGGTGCCTTTGTTTATCAGGATTTCACCAACATTGTCAACCGCAATGCTGGCTATTTGTCCTACGCTTATTTTTTCAAGTTGAAACCTGATATGCGCCTTAGCTTGGGTATCAACGCTGGTGTGGTGCAAACCCGCATCAATTTCGACGAAGCCAGCTTTGGCGATGGAGTCATTGACCCTGTGCAATCTAACAACACCCAAAGCGGGGTAGCTTTTGACGCATCAGCGGGTATCAATTACCAATGGAAAGGATTGAATGTGGGCTTTGCCGTTCCGCAACTCTTCAAAACTAGGGTGAAATATTTAAGTGACGACGATGAAACGGGTTACCAATTGGCAAGGCACTATTTGGTGAACGCCTCCTACGAAATTCCTATCAAAAAAGACTTGTTCTTTATTGAGCCTATAGCCATGTTCCGTGCGGCAGAGGGTAAAACCTACCAGTTCGATATCGGTAGCTCCTTCATGTTCAAGCGCATTGCCTGGATAAGTGCCATGTACCGTTTTGATTATGCCGTAACGGTGAGTGCAGGTGTGCGTGTGCACAATCGTTTTAACATCGGTTATGCTTATGATATCAATACCAATAACCTGAAAGGCAACGGCGGTGGTACCCATGAAGTAATGGTGGGTCTACGCTTCGGTAAAAAAGAAGATAAGGGCTTGGTTGAATCGATTAAGAAATTGGAAGAGAGCCAGCAGTTGCAGAACGAACGCATCAATACTTTGGAACAAAAAGTGGATAGCGTTGGAAAGGGCAATGACCAACTGCGCAATGAACTGCAACAAAAGGATGCCAAAATACAGCAATTGGAAAACCAAGTGCAGCAGATTATACAGGATATTGCCAAGCGCGATTCCGCCCAAACCGGCAGTTCAGCACCCATCCCTTCCGACTTGGTGTATAAAGGCAAGAAAGAAGATTTGGAATTCATTAAAGGGAAACCCGATGGTAACTATTTCATGGTGGTATCATCGGTACGTACCGAAACACTTGCCAGAAAAATAGCCGATGGCTTGGAAGCCAAAGGGCATAAAATTGGCATTGTGTACAACAAAAGGCGTACATGGTACTATCTATACCTCACCCAACCAGGCAATTTGGAAGAAGGTATTAAGGAACTTTACAAAATCCGCCGGGAAACCGAGTTTAAAGATGCTTGGATACATATTTACGAATAAGGTATTGGGATAACAAGTTGAAGAAAGCCGGGAAATTCCCGGCTTTCTTGTTATATTCAATGGCAAGGCGAAACACCTACATGGGAATATTGGCCAACAAACCTATTGCTGATTTTCAAGGCAATGTACGATTAAAATCGTGGTGGGCATATAAAACTGCGCCCCTTTTGGGCCTGTTATACCTAATGGTATATGTTAATAGAATTCCCGTTACCGAGTCAATCTATCTCTTTATAGCATCTATCATTACTATTGTAGGAATTGCTGGCCTGGGCTATTTCCTCAACGACTTGGGCGATATTGCTTTCGATAAGAAAGTGGGGAAACCCAACAGAGTAGCTAAGTTAAGCAATGTACAAAGAGTTGGGCTTGCACTAATACTGCTGTTGTTTGCCTTACTGCCTTGGCTATATCTAAAAAGCAATTGGCTCACATGGCTGTTGTTGGCTTTCCAAATGCTGCTGTATATCATCTATTCATTCCACCCTTTCCGCTTTAAGGAAAAAGGCATATTGGGCATCATATGCGATACACTGTATGGACTAACCGTACCTGCACTAATAGCACTTCTTACCTTTAACAAGACTCCAGCCCAATCACATTTTGCTCACTTCGGCAGCTTCTTGGCCGTAGTGTTCATGGCCCTCTCCATCAAAGGTATCCGCAATATCTTGTTGCACCAGTTGGAAGACCGTCGCAACGATCGCCGTGCGGGTATCCGCACCTTTGTAAGCGCAGGTCGTCCATTGCGTATCTTAATGTTTCTCAACCGATTCATTCTTCCCTTAGAGGGTCTTGTGCTAATTGTGTTGGTTGCGGTTGTTTCTATTAATGTAAGGCATTTTTATTTAGTGCTTCTGGCATTTTCTTGTTTCTATTACTTAAGGTTCAGGGCTTGGTCGTTTTATGATTTGCCTTATCGGCAGTTTTGGTTTATGTTCATTTACTTCCTGAACGATTTTTTTGAGGACTGGCTTCCACTGGCAGCCGTAATCTATTTGGTTACTTTATCACCATACTTTTTAATTTTATTGGTGCTACATTTTGTATTATTTAACAGCATCATAAAGAAGTGGCTGATTGATGTGAAAGCAATATGGCTTAACTTAACTACCTGATATGTGCGGCATCGCTGGTATAATCAGTTTCAGGGAAAAAGTAGATGAACAAGGCCTTGTTGCCATGCGCGACAGGATTAAGCACCGGGGCCCTGATGGCGACGGTATCTACCTTTCTGAAAATGGACACACAGGCCTTGCCCACAGGCGCTTATCCTTCTTGGACCTATCAGACAATGGCCGGCAGCCGATGAGCAACGAAACGGGCGATGTATGGCTCGTTTTCAACGGAGAAATTTATAACTACCCCACCATCAAAAATGAGCTGATCGCAAAAGGACACGTGTTTAGCTCCACATGCGATGCCGAAGTAATTGTACATGGTTACGAAGAATGGGGCACCCATGTGGTAAAACGCTTGAAAGGTATGTTTGCCTTAGCTATATGGGACGCGCGTAAGCATGAACTTTTTTTGGCTAGGGACCGCTTTGGCATCAAACCATTGTATTACTACCACACGGAGGAGCACCTCATATTCGCTTCGGAAATAAAGGCGATACATGCATATCCGGGGGTGAAGCTTGAAATCAATGAGCGCAGTATATCTGAGTTCCTTACTTATCGCTATGTACCGCCCCCCAACACCATTTACCGAAAAGTAAAGAAACTGCCCCCGGCTACTTTTTTAACCATCAAAGAGAACGGTGCTTGGGCCGATGAGCGGTATTGGAATTTGGAATCAGCCAACTTGCTGAAGGATGAGCGGGAAGTCGTCCATGAAGTTGACAGGCTGCTCCTCCGTTCAGTAGAAGGCCATCTGTTGAGCGATGTTCCTGTCGGCTCCTTTCTAAGCGGGGGCTATGATTCCAGCGCCATGGTGTATTATGCCAATAGGTTGCAATATCCTTTACAAACCTTTTCCATTGGCTTTGATAACTGGGATGATAGTGAGCACCGATATGCCCGCATAGTAGCCGATTTATTCCATACCCAACATAAAGAAACCGTATTGCCAGATACCAGCATCTTTATGGCCGAAGACCTCGGCTGGGTATATGACGAACCATTGGCCGATATCTCCATTATACCCACTTACGCAGTGAGCCAGTTGGCCGCTAAGAACGTGAAAGCCGTTCTATCCGGGGAAGGGGCCGATGAACTTTTCGGGGGCTACTGGTGGCAAAAGAAGTTTTTCAATGATTATGGCAAACGACGGTTGTTGCTAGATATGAACAACATATTCAGGCCCAACCACCCCATCCAATTAAAGGATTATGCCGAAGCCATGTCCATGGGTTATTTTGGAAGCGCTGAGTTGGAAGATATCCTTTCTCCCAGGCTGCAGAAGTACATCCCCGAGGATACCTTATGGTTTTATAGGCGGCATCTGGATACCGGCCTTAGCCCACTGAAATCCATACAGTATATGGACATTAACTGCTTTATGGCAGAACTGGTGTTGCAAAAAATTGACCGTGCCAGCATGGCCAATTCATTGGAAGTAAGAGTACCTTTCATGGACCATGAACTATTCGAACTGGTGTTTTCGCTTGATGAAAAAGTCTATTTCAAACCGGAAGCTACTAAGTTTTTGCTGTTTGAGAATCTGAAAGGGCATCTACCAGAAGTGATACTGAACCGCCCCAAACAGGGTTTTGTAGGGCCTGATCAATATTTTATGAATATTGACCATTACCGTAAAGTACTGGTAAACGGTCATTTGTTGATGCATGATATTATTACCGATAAAGGCCTGAACAAGTTGTTGGCAGCTAAAGACCACTGGCGCCTTTGGAAGCTGCTGGTATTGGAGTATTGGGTAAGAAAATGGTTGAGCAACTAGTTATCGGAGAATGAATCGGGCTCGTCTCGCTTGGGCACATTCAACACTTTCCAGAAAAAATAGACCGTAAAGCCGCTAATGCCTATCAAGGTGGGTACCATTATTATCAAAGCAGAAGTATTCATGCCACTTGTTGTTTTTTTCTTTTAGCATTGGCAACATAAACCAATATACAGATGCCTACAAACAATGCCAGCAGCAATGCCCTAGCTCCATTTACATACATTAGCTTGTTTTTCAATATTGTGGCACCATCCCCCTTTGCCGTGGCAATTTGTTGGTGCAAACCAGTATTAAAGAGTTGGCTAATGATAGAACCATTGCTCAGCGGCCAACCATTACCCGCACCTAGGCTTTGAAATGCCCCTAGCCAATTGTTCGCCTCAGGGCTTATTAATGCCCCAAGCAATACCAAAATAAGCATCACTGGGGTAACATATAGCAATATGGGCTTGAAGAAGCTGGGCACCTTAATATCACTGCTCATGGTAATCTCTTGCCAGCCTTTTTGGATGCCGAATATCCATGAGAACAAAATGGCTTCTGCCGTAGCGAAAATCACCAGGGAAATAGTACCGCCCCAGTAGTCGTATTCATCAAACACCCCTTCGTTGTAAAATACCACGGTTGGCAAACCCAATACTATCAGCATCAAACCGAAAGACCAAGCTCCCTTGGCATTGCTCCACTTGAATTCATCGCGCATAAAGCCTACCCAAGGTGTACCCATTGCCAGCGAAGAAGTAATGCCCGCAAAAAACAAGAGCCCGAACCACATGACCCCAGCAGCAGCTCCAAGGATGGGCCCCCACTTTTGAAAAAGGTAGGGCATGGTTTGGAAAGCCATGCCGAAACTGGCGTTCTCCTTTACCCAATCGAGCCCAAGATAACCTGCGGCTATGGGTATCACAATGGCACCGCCCAGCACAACCTCCACAAACTCGTTCATAAAGCCTGCTGAAACGGCGTTTAAGGCAATATCGTCCTTTGACCTTAAATAAGAAGCATAGCATTGTATAGAGCCGAGTCCTAGCGCCAGAGTAAAGAAAATTTGCCCCGCCGCCGCGAGCCACACTTTGGGGTCATATAATGATTGGTATTGGGGCGTCCATAAAAAATTAATCCCGTCAATAGCACTTGCATCGGGATGTTGGGGACTAGCCCCTGAAGTACCCAATGTCACCGCCCTGAAGGCCAACACAATAGCAAACAGCAGCAGCATGGGCATGCCCACCATCGCTACCCTTTCAACGCCCGCCAAGCCTTTTCCCAACACCCAACTATTGAGCACTACACAAGTGATGAAGAATATGATAGGCTCATAAGGAATACCGGTAGTGCTTATCTCGATATCAAGATATGACTTGAAGAAGCTAGCCACCTGCATTTGGTCCATGCCTTGGAAGGTGCCCATGGCCGAGTGCATGGTATATGACATGGTCCATGATTCAATGTAACAGTAATAGGCCGCCACGGCAATGTTGGTAAAAATGCCAAACACACCGATATACTTCCACAACCGTTGCCGGTTGCCCATCGAATCGAGAATGAAAGGAGTGGAGTGATTACCGTTGCGGCCCCCATACCGACCCATGGCCCATTCTACCCATAATAATGGAATGCCCAATAGAAGAAAACAAACCAAGTAAGGAATAATAAATGCCCCGCCTCCATTTTGAACTGCTTGTACGGGAAAGCGTAAGAAGTTGCCCAAGCCCACGGCATTACCGGCCATGGCCAATATCAATCCTACGCGGGTGCCCCAAGCATTTTGATTGTTCTTTCCCAAACAGTAGCTTTAGCGGGTTAAGCTAAACAACTTTCGGTAGGATTACAAAGTGGGTCTTTTACCAAAATCTATAAAAACACTTGCATTGTTCATCTTAAATGTCGTTAATTACCTTTAGAAGCAAGAATTGAGCAACGAATAACAAGATAAATGCACTACGAAAGTGGTTGGAGGGAGGCTATTAAAGACGCAAAATCGATAAAAAACAAGAAAAAACAATCATTATCAACATAAATTATTGATTTACAGCAAACTAATCAGAATTGAACTACCTGCGAAATACCCTTGAAGTACCTGCGAACACCCTTTGAAGTACCTGCGAAGCACCTTTGAAATACCCGCGAAGCACCTGCGAAATACCTGCGAAACTACCAGGACCAACACCAACTAAAATGTGCTTTACCCCTTAACCCCCTTTTTCCTGTTTCGGGCTGAAAAGCGTAACTTGCAAGATTATTATCAATCGAAAAATCAAAAATGACTTATAATACCGAGAGAGGCAAGCTGGAGATGAGTGAATATGGCCGCATAGTACAACGAATGGTGGAGTACGTATGTACTATAGAAGATGATGTGAAGCGCAACGAACAAGCCAATGTATTGATAGAGCTTATGGGCCAGTTGAATCCGCATCTTCGCAACGTAGAGGAGTTCCGCCACAAGCTTTGGGACCATATCATCATCATGTCCGATTTCAAATTGAAGGTCAACTCGCCATACCCTACCCCTGAACGGGAGACTTTCTTTGAAAAGCCCAAGCCCCTGCCCTATCCACAGAGCAATATTCCGGAAAAGCACTATGGAAAAAATGTGCTGGCCATGATAGAAAAGGCAAAAGCCATGGATGACCCTGAAAAGAAAGCGGGTTTTACGGAAGTGATAGGCAATTACATGAAACTGGTGCATAACAACTGGAGCCAGGAGAATGTGAACAACGAAGTGATTTACAGCGATATCGAGCGCATATCGGAAGGGGAACTGAAGCTGGCCGAAGATTCGAACCTAGATTTATTGGCCAAGGTAACCCGCCAACCACAGCAGCAACAAGGGGGTGGCAAAAAGAAATTCCAGAATAAGCAAGGCAACCGCAACAAGAATTTCAAGAAAAAGCAGTTCCAGAACAGGCAGCAATAGCTTATGAAAGGTTATGTAAAATCACCTCCAGAAATCATGGAAGACTTTAGTGAGTATATGGTCAAAGAAAATGAGCGGCCAGAAATTGCAGCCTTAATTGACAGAATGATGGCCAACAATTCAGGAAAAGAAAATTCTACCAATAAATAATATCCTTGATGGATACTTTCGAAGTAATAGGGGGGCGCCGTTTGAAAGGCGAAATAGTGCCCCAAGGTGCCAAAAACGAGGCCCTGCAAATTATTTGCGCTGTTTTATTAACCGAAGAACCCGTTACGATTTCCAATGTACCGGATATTATCGATGTCAATGGTTTGATTGATATCCTTCGCGACTTGGGCGTGACGGTTGAGCGCTTGGCAACAGATACTTGGCGGTTCACTGCCAAGGATATTGATTTGGAATTCCTGCAATCGGACAAGTTTCGCAAGAAAGGTGCTAGCCTGCGGGGTTCCATTATGATTATTGGCCCGCTCTTGGCCCGCTTTAAAAAAGCCTTTATGCCCAAGCCTGGTGGCGATAAAATTGGCCGCCGCCGATTGGATACCCACTTTCTGGGCTTTGAGAAGCTGGGCGCAAGGTTCGATTTTGATTCAGATACCAGCTTCTTCTCCATTGATGCCCAACAATTGAAGGGCACCTATATGCTGCTGGACGAAGCTTCAGTGACCGGTACCGCCAATGTGGTGATGGCAGCCGTATTGGCCCAAGGCACCACCACCATATTCAATGCTGCCTGTGAGCCTTATCTGCAACAGCTGTGCAATATGCTGGTGCGTATGGGTGCCAAAATAGATGGCATTGGCTCCAACTTGCTTCACATACATGGCGTTGAAAAACTGGGCGGTACGGAGCACCGGCTGCTGCCCGATATGATTGAAATAGGTTCTTTTATCGGCCTTGCCGCCATGACGGGTTCTGAAATTACCATTAAACAGGTGAGGGCCGACCAACTGGGACTGATACCCGATACTTTCCGAAAACTGGGCATTCAGTTTTCCATTGAAAACGATGATATCGTTATTCCCGCACAAGACCACTACGAAATACAGACTTTTATTGACGGCTCCATCCTCACCATAGCCGATGCTCCTTGGCCTGGATTTACGCCTGACTTGCTAAGCATTGTATTGGTGGTTGCCACACAAGCAAAGGGTACCGTATTGATACACCAAAAAATGTTCGAAAGCCGCTTGTTCTTTGTTGACAAGCTGATAGATATGGGAGCGCAGATAATCCTTTGCGACCCACACAGGGCTTCAGTAGTGGGCATTAACAAAGCCTATCAATTAAAGGGTATTACCATGAGTTCGCCCGATATTAGGGCGGGTGTGTCGTTGCTCATAGCGGCCCTTTCCGCAAAAGGCACCAGCCGTATCAGCAATATCCACCAAATTGACCGCGGATACCAAAATATCGATGGCAGGCTCAATACGATTGGTGCCAGTATTCAGCGTGTATAGTTACATTTTACAATATTTAAGAGCTATATTTCAAGAATAATCTGCTATTTTAGCCATACTAAAAATCACTATCATGAAAATCAATCGTTTATTCCTATGGACTATTTTGCCAGCCGTATTGTCTATTGCCTCCTGTAAGGATGACGACGATAATACCAATACGCAACCGATTGAAATAAGCAGCGACATTACCACTGCCAGAACCCTGACCGACGTGGTAGACGAACCAGGTGCCTGCGATTATATAGTAACCACCAAGGTAAAAGTACTCGCAGCACTGACAGTTGAACCTGGTGTGATTGTTTGCTTTGAAGAGGATGCCGACCTTAGCGTGGAAGATGATGGCTCTCTGAATGCGGAAGGTACAGGTTCAATGCCCATTACCTTTAAGGGCGAGCAAGCAACCCGTGGCTATTGGGGCGGCCTATACTTTAAAAACGATGATGTGGCCAACTACCTACACTACTGCAACATATCTGATGCTGGGGGCGATGACAGAACCATTCCCGCCAAAAAAGGCGCTTTGATTGTATACGAAGGAGGCAGGCTGAAATTGGAGCATAGCAACGTAACCAATAGCGGCGGCTACGGCTTATTGTTGGTGGACGAAACCAGCAACTTTGAGAATAGTGGGGACAATAATTTTGAGACTTGCGTAACACCGGTAGGTGCCCCCTTGCATTGTTTCAAATACTTTGATGCTGGTAGCGATTTTACTGGCAACGATAACAATTACATTGACGGCATCGTACCTATCGGCCCAGATGTAACTGGCACTAACAATTGGGCTGCATTGAACGTACCCTACCGCTTGCCTTCCGAGATATCGGAGGTTAGCGGCGATATAGTGATTGCGGCCGGAACGGACATTATTGCTGATGAAAATGCTGGCCTACGTATCAGGACCGGTGGTTCTTTGAACGCAAATGGTACCGCAACAGATTCTATTACCTTCAAAGCCCAGCAAGCCACGAAGGGCTATTGGGCAGGCTTGAGGTTTGAGTCGAATGACGCACAGAATATCCTCAACTATGTAGTAGTAGCTTTTGGCGGCGATGGCGATAGCGGTTTTCAGGTGCCCATCATTAAATCGAATATAGATGTAACCGGAACCCTTACCCTAAGCAATTCCATCATACGCGACAGTGATGGGTTTGGAATATATGTGCATACCAGTGGCACCTTCACTGAAAGCAATAACACCTACAGCGGCAATGTGGATGGGGATGTAGAGTTTGAGTAAGTTGGGCTTAGCCTTGTTCTGTTGGGATGGGTTGAGGATTTGGAGGGCTTGGTAGAGTTGCCGCAGGTTGTGTATTGTTTCCGTTCCCATTGGATGGTTGGGCACCTGACTTGTCAACGGCGGTATTGAGTACATAACCCGCTACAGTGCCCAATAAGGCAGCCAATACATCTTCGCCAAGTACGCCTGCCAATCCCAGTATCATCAAAGTAAGAATTAGCAATAACACTGTTATGGAAAATAGTGTAAAAGATAACCCTGTTTTATAGTCCTGAGAATTGAAACTATTGTCTTGAATTTTTAAGTCTTCCCTCAGCTTATTGCTGTTATAAATGCCGTAGAAATACATGAGCAATGCTGATATAATGAATAAAGGTATGCCTACTAATACTGCATATTTATTAATATCTACTTTGCTGTTGAGATAATCAGAGCGCAAGTCCTTTATTTGTTCGTTTAATTTTGGAATTCTGTTTTTAAGGGAATCAACTTTATTTTTCGCATCATCAATTTGCTTACTTAGCATATTATTTAGGTTTAACACTGCTTGGGCAAATGTTGCACTATCTTGCTTTATGCTTCTGAGCTGAACATCGGACTGATTGACCCTGGAATCTTCCTTTCTTCTGAAATCGGATATGTATAATTCGCTATTCAGCCAACTCTGGTTATAAGCCTTATAGGTAATATCAAATCCCAATTTGTTAGCTAACTCACCATATAATACACTATACTCCCGACCTCTAGCCAGTTGCCATTTTTCAAAAGACAGTTTGCCGGGTACAGCATCAGTACTTGTACTGGAAAGGCTAGTAACGGGTAACTGAAGGATGTAATTAGGCTGTATTTTTATCAGCTTTGAAGGAATATCGACTGTATCAAATCTTTCGGCATTGATTCCCTGCAAAATTTGGCTAGAGCTGTTAAGATGCTCCACATACTCACTCAACAAAGCCCTTTCCCCTTCTAGCTCTACACCTTCTTTGTTGAGTCTAGAAATTTTCTCTCCTATAGCAAACTGGCTTTCCGGGTCGAAAGGTTGGAATTCATATACTTCTCCTTTATTCCCGAACAATCTTTCATAAAGCGAGTTACCTATAATAAATACTGAACCACCAAGCAAAACAATGGCAAGAGCGGTTAATAAAATCCTTTTTCTATCTATCATACGATATGGGCTAATAATTTCGTCTAATGTAAACATTTTTTGATTTATTCATAAATATTTAGGAGGAATTTTGATTTGAAAGTCATTAAGTCGCTATAAAACCTAAATCCTTATCTTAGCTAACAGTTACAACCTAGGTTTCATTATTATGAGAGTACTTTCCTATTTACTTTTACTGTACGCTTTTAATGTACAGGCACAATTAAGCCACCCATGTGCAGCCATTAAACAATCTAGTTTCAATTCATCCAAACGCTCGGTGGTTGATCCCAATCACACCATTTTGGAAAACATGTACGATGTAAAGCATTATCAGCTTGACCTCAATTTGGAAAGGACCTCTACCTATATCAGTGGCAATGTTACCATTCAGGCCGTTGCCCTAGCCAATATGGATATTTTTGCTTTGGAACTGCACCCTTATTTGGCCATTGATTCTGCTAAGGTAAATGGGGCAACCAAAACAGTTGGCAGAAACGGCAATGCGGTAAGCATCCTGATTGGCCAGACTTATACTCCTGGCACATCGCTTACGGTACAAGTGTTTTATAAGGGTACGCCTCCCACAACGGGCAGCAGTGGTTTTGATGACCCAGGTATCAGCAATGATTTTTCACCATCATGGGGCAACCAAGTGACCTGGACATTGAGCCAGCCCTTTTCTGCCCACGATTGGTGGCCCTGCAAGCAAGTATTGGATGACAAAGCCGATTCTTCAGCCGTATATATCACTACCGATGCTTCCAACCTTGCTGGCTCTAACGGGAAGTTGGTGAACATTACTAACAAACCCAATAACAAAAAGCAGTTCGCTTGGCGGTCGTCTTATCCCATAGCCTATTACCTGATTTCAGCAGCGGTGGCACAGTATATTGATTACAGCATTTATGCCCACCCTGTAGGCATTGATTCGGTTTTAATTCAAAACTATATCTACAACAATCCTCAAACCCTACCCAATTTCCGAAACCAGATTGATAGCACAGCGGAGATGCTGGAGCTTTACTCACAGCTATTCGGACCATATCCTTTCAATAAGGAGAAATATGGCCACTGCATGGCCCCAATTTCCGGGGGCATGGAGCATCAAACCATGACTACCCAAGGGTTCTTTGAGTTTACGCTTACTGCCCATGAGTTAATGCACCAATGGTTTGGCGACCATGTTACCTGTGCTTCATGGGAGGATATCTGGCTTAATGAGGGTTTTGCTTCATATGGAGAATACTTAGCTATTGAATATTTGCGCTCAGAGCAAGAGGCTTTTAATTACATGCAAGGCGTGCACAATTCTGTAATGGCAAATACTGGGGGTAGGGTTTATGTTGCCGACACGACAAATTCCAGTCGTATCTTTAGTTCTAGGTTGTCGTACGATAAGGGCAGCGCTATAACACACTCCATCCGGTTTGTAGTGAATAACGACAGTATTTTTTATGATGCTTTGGAACAATACTTAACTGTGTATGGCGATAGCGTAGCCACTACCAACGACTTAAAGCTTGTTTTGGAACAAAAGACCGGTATCGATTTTGACCCCTTTATGCAGCAATGGATATATGGGGAAGGCTATCCCATTTTCGATATCCATTGGAATCAAATCAATGACACTTTAGTACTTAGAAGTGATGAAACGGTTTCTTCATCGACCCCGCTTTTCCAAACCCCATTGGAGTTATTGGTGCAAAGGGATATAGGAGATACGATTATTAGAGTAGCGCAAAATACCAATAGTGAAACTTTTGTTTTGCCCTTATCAGGAACAATAACCGGTTTGGAAATTGACCCCCGCAATGGAATTTTGAATGATGGCAATGTGACCTATGATGGCACCTTGACCGCTATAGATAATGTTGCTGCTGCTTGTTTCCATATTTATCCCAACCCTGCTAATGGTTATATCCAAATTAGTAGCGATAAGGTTTGGGACCATTATCATGTATTGGATTTATCGGGCAGGCAATTACTTGACGGGGTGTTGGCCAGCGACCAAAGAATTATCATTGATGAATTATCTCCTGGCTGCTATATCATAAAACTGTCTTCCAATGATAAGCTTGCAGTAGCTAGGTTTATTAAAGGGGAATAATGCAAAACCGTGCCCTTGCTCTGCTTGAAATAGAAAGGAAAATCAGGCATTACTGCGGCTATCAAGAAAGATGTGAGCGGGAAGTAAGGGAAAAGCTGGGCAACTGGCAATTAACGAAAAGGCAGCAGGACGCCATCATTGATCAATTGATTGATGAAGGCTATCTGAACGAAGATCGCTACTTGGAGAGTTTTATCAACGGCAAATTGAGGCAAAAACATTGGGGCAAATTAAAAATTAGAAGTGCCCTTTCCCAAAAAGGAATTGCCCCAAGCAAAATAGATAGTGCATTGGCAGCAATTGATGCATTGGAATATGAAGATATTGGCTACCAAATGTTGCTCAAGAAATGGAGGGAACTGGACAAAACGATCGTTGATGATTTCGAATTAAAAGGGCGACTGGCCCAGTACCTGTTTGCAAAGGGATTTGAGCCCGATTTGGTTTGGAAATGGATAGCAGCAGCAACAAAAAACCCCGACCTTGTGGGCCGGGGCTAATAGATTTTCAAAATACCTGTGTTTATCTTCCAGTTCTTAACACATACTTGAAACCGATTTCGATTCCGCCGAAGGCATTGCGGGTAACGGCGCGGTTAGCTGCAAAGTAATCCTCTTCTTCAGAATTAAATGGAGAACCTTCCAAGCGTAGCATGGCTGATGCTTGTAAGAAATCGGTGATGTTGAAGCCAGCACCAAAAGCCAATACGAAATTAATGTTCATTTTTTTATAGCCATCTTCATACAGGCCTGATAAGCCTGGTATTGAAATAGAATTTCCGTTGGCATCCAATACATCGGCATTCGTCAAGATATTGAAAGATGGCCCAATATAACCCTTAAACATGCCTACAGATTCGGAACTGGTATTGAAATGCAGCAATACCGGGATTTTTAGATAATTATTACGCTTTTCAAAGCCAATACCATAGCTCTCGAATTTTTGGCTATGTCGACTATAAAGGATATCGAAACCAACACCTACGCCATCGGTAAAATGGTAGTCGGTGCTAAAACCACCTGTAATGCCGAAAGTACCAACATAGTTGTACTCTTCCCCAGCATCGGAATCATCTTTGTTGAACATCCAAGAGGTTCCTGGCGTTACAGTAGCACCAATATGTAAACCCTTTTGCGCAAAGGCCGTAGAAAGCGATAACGCAATAGCGCATGATAGCAATACTTTTTTCATTTTTTGCGTGTTTTGTGATTTGTGACGGCTCAAATATAGATAAATTCGTGTTGCTTATGCAAAAACGGAGAAACGGAAAACGCTGGATTTTAATAACAGATTTATCAAAAGTAAGGTATGCTTTACCCTTTGCCATAATATTGATGGGGTTGTTCAATCCGGTATTGCTTAAAGCAGACCCTTTGTCGGATGCATTAAAAGAAATCAATGCGGGCAATTATATAGAAGCATCTGCCATTCTTGGCAAGGTATTGAAAAAAGATAGTATCGACCATGGTGGCCTCTATCTCAATGCATTACTGTTTACCAAAAGAGATAACCCCCAATACAATTTGGACAGTGCCAGGTTTTTTATCGACAGGGCGCAAAAGAACATCCCAACGGATTTATCTGAAAAACAGATGAAACGTTACGCCTATCTGGGCATTAGAGAATTTACCATTTCAGAATTGGCCAGTAAGATAGAGCAGGATAGCTATAACTTGGCAGACAGCTTAAACACGGTAGCGGCTTGGGAACATTTTTTACAAGCCTACCCCAAAGCAGCTAAGTTTTCATTGGCCATTGAAAGGCGTAATCAGCTTGCCTATGAAGCAGCACAAAATACAGCTACCTATGAAAGCTTTAAGCAGTTCATGGAAAAATACCCAAACGCGGCCCAGGTACCTGAAGCGGAAAAACTTTACGAAAGCCTACTGTATAAGCAGTTGACTGCCGATGGAAGATGGCAATCCTATAGTGCATTTGCAGAAAAACATCCCGAAAGCCCTTACGCTGAAGAGGCCAAAATTAAGGCCGACAAACTGCAATATGAGGAAGTGACTAAAGATGGCCGCATTGAAAGTTATGCACGCTTTGCCAATACTTATCCTTTCAGCGATTATGCAGATGAGGCACAGGATAAAGTATTTGAATTGGCTACTATCAACAAAGAAGTTGATAGTTATGCTAGTTTTATCAAACAATACCCCACCAATAAACATATTGATAAGGCCTGGGAGCTGCTCTACCAACTAGCTACTATAAAACAAGATTCTGCTGCCTACATAGCCTTTTCGGAAGCTTATCCCTCATTTCCATTAAGACAAATGCTAAAGGAAGACCTGCGCCGTGCCGGAATGTTGTTGATGGTGTTTGAAGAAAACGGACTTTATGGCTATAAAGACAGCCTGACAGATGAAATAGTTATTCCAGCTACCTTTTCTGATGCATTCCCCTTTTCAGAAGGCTATGCGGCAGTGAGCATCAATCCCTGTGAAGATGACTGCAAATATGGCTACATTAATCGCAGGGGAAAGTTGGTGATAGATACCCTATACGATGAAGCCGACCTTTTTCATAATGGTTTGGCAATAGTAATGAAAGGCAACTGTGGCGAAACATCAACTACCTGTAAATGGGGCTTCATAAACGTACACGGAGAGATAGTGGTGCCAATGGAGTATGATGACGCATTTATTTTTAGCAACGGATTGGCCATGGTTCGTAAGCATGATGAAGGTTATGGCTATGTGAATAGTACTGGCAAAGTAGTGATACCCTTGCAATTTAATGATGCCACCTCTTTTTCTGAAGGATTGGCCGCAGTTAAGCAAGACAGTCTTTGGGGTTTTATTGATACTTTGGGGAATATGGTCATTCCCTTTACATTTAAAAAAGCGGGGCCCTTCGGGCAAGGCCTAGCTCCAGTAGCCACCAAGAACCTATGGGGATATATTGATATTACCGGAAAAATTGTACTGCCTGAAAAGCATGAATTTGCCAATCCCTTCAAAAACGGCATCGCCAAAGTATTGGTGAAGGAAAAAGACAAGAAGAAAAAGACCTTTGTTACTTTGGAAAAAACAATCGACCTTACAGGAAAAGTGGTAAATTATTAGTAAATCTATCGAAGAAGCTTCTTTAAGATTTCAACAATACATTTCCCATCTTCTTAATTAAATCCCTAACATTTGCTTTGGAAATGAAGTGCTGCCGGCCAATGCCCAATCCTACTTCATTGTACAACTTCCATGCATTAGGAAACTGCCCGCCAAAATTTTTGGCTACACTTTCGTGGCTGGTTTCGGGCAACCATGTGCGCCACTCATCAGTTCTAAAAAAACTTAGGCTAGTAATTGGTTCGAAGTTAGCATGCCATACGTTTATACCCACTTGCTCCATTGCCTGTTTCAAATCATTTTTACTCATTACCAAAGGTTCGAGCTTTAGTACCACTTGCGTGTAGGCATTTTGATAACTGCCTTCTTGAATGGATAAACCATCGATGGTTTCCAGCCATTTCTTGAATTCGGCTACGTTTTCCGTCAGTCGCCTCAGGAATTCCGGATAACCCAATAGCTGTTCAAAGGCTACCGCAGCAACAATTTCTGAAATCCGCCCATTCCATGATAAAGTTCTGTTATCTCTTACATTATACTCCCAGCTAGTATCACCATAGCTACGGATTGTTCTTAGTTCTTTTGCCAATGCTTCATCATTGGTTGTAATCATCCCTCCTTCCCCAGCTTGAATTGGTTTTAAACAGCCGAAAGAAAAAACCCCCACATGCCCCATAGAACCCACATTCTCTTGCTTCCACTTGGCACCCAATGCAAGGCACCCGTCTTCTATTATGGTAAGTTGGTGTTTGTTGGCAATATCTCTCACCATATCCATGTCCATGGCATTTCCCCAAATGTGGATGGGGATAAGTGCTTTTGTTTTGCCTGTAATACAGGCTTCCAGTTCTTGCCTACCAGGCATAAATGTACCAAGATCAATATCTGAAAACCTGGGTATAGCAAATGCGTTGACAGCGGCAAAAGCATTGGCAACACATGTATCCACCTGATGAATCACCTCGTCACCTGGCTTGACACCAATAGCACGTTTACACATCTGTAGTGCCATTCCGCCAGTATTTACTGCTACAGCATACTTGGTACCCACATAATTTGCAAAAGCTTGCTCTAATCTTTCATGCATCAACCCTTTGCCATAACAAATATTCCATGATGGAGATAAGAGCACCTCTGCAGTGCGATCGAGTTCATTATTGAGTGGAACAGGAAAAGTAAAATCTGGTTTTGCAAGGAGCGACTTTTTTGCTCTTTGAATAATGCGGTAAAACCATGGGAACTTAAGCAAAACCTTCTTTAGCATAATTTAACTTTTGTCCTGAAAGGGGCAATTATAAATGCAATATCGCAAATTATTTAAGCGTGGCAAGCCTTTTGATTTACTTAAAAAGGACAGCATGCTACCAGTTTCTAATTAAGTGTTATAACAGATAAAAAATTTGTTCAATTGTATTGAGTGCCATTAGGTTTATAGCGTTTTGTGATTAGCTTTGCTAAAAAATAATTAAGGGCTTTTTCAGGTTGCCATGTGTGGGATTGCAGGATATGTAGATAAGAATGCTCTGAAGCCCGATGCCATTGCTTCCGTGCAGAATATGCAACAATGGCTATCGCACCGAGGCCCTGATGGAGAAGGTGAATATAAAGCCAGGCAACTTTACCTGGTAATGAAGAGGCTAAGTATAATAGATATTGATGGGGGCCAGCAACCACTGTATAACGAGGATAATAGTATTGTACTGATTGCGAACGGTGAAGTTTATAACTATATAGAACTAACCGAAGACCTACAAAAGAAAGGGCATCAATTTCAAACACATTCCGATTGCGAAACCATTATTCATCTTTATGAGGAATATGGAATTGATTGCGTTAAGTATCTCAGGGGAATGTTTGCTTTTGCTTTGTATGATATTGCAAAAAACAAATTGATTATTGGCAGAGACCACATGGGGGAAAAACCCATTTATCTCTATCAAACCGAAGATAGTATCTTCTTCGCTTCTGAATTGAAAGCGCTTCTAGCTTCGAAAGCCATCCCTTTTGAATTAGAACCCGATAGCCTTAATCTCTACCTACATTACCGTTATGTTCCCGAGCCACTAACCCCAATAAAAGGAATACGCAAACTACCCGCGGGGTGCCTTTTAGAAATTGACTTGAACCAATGGTTGTTGAAAGAAACGAAGTATTGGCGCATTGAGGATGCCAATCCAATCCATGGCAATCCTGAATCTATCTTAAAGGAAGAATTAGAAACAATCGGTAGATTGACCGTACGTTCAGATAGGCCAATTGGTATAGCTTTGAGTGGTGGCTTGGATTCAAGTCTTATAGCAAAGCTTGCAGCTACTTACAGCAACAATGAAATTCATGCATTTACGGTGGGTTATCCAGGATACCCTGATTATGATGAGCGAAAGGAGGCAAAAGAACTTGCCGAACAACTTGGCATCAAATTTTCAGATATTGAGTTGAGTACCGATGAAATGGTAAAACAGTTTAAAGCTGTTACCATAGCATGCGATGACCCCATTGCCGATATATCAAGCTATGGCTACTTCTCTGTGATGAAACTGGCCCATCAAAAAGATGTACCGGTAGTTTTTTTAGGTCAGGGACCTGACGAATTGTTTTGGGGATATGAATGGGTGAAAGAAGCTTACGAGGAGAGTATAAAAAAGAAGAATCTCCTCCATAAGGGATGGCTAGCCTTTCCATATTATTTGAGATTTAGACTTCCTGAAAGCATGAGTCTTGGATTTTTGAAAGAATGGCTGTATGATTTGGGAGGTTTCAATTCAAGCTATGTTTATTTTAAATCTTTATTGAAAAACAAGGATAATCATCTTGTTTTTTATGATGTGGATCCAAATTTCCAAACAATGCAAGAAGTTAAAAAACTTCTTCATGGTTCGAAAATTGAGCACGTGAGCCACGAGCAAGCAGCACCATATATTTCTACCTTTGACAAAAGCCATAATGTAGATGTGCTAATTACCAAACTGATTTGTGAAACATATCTACAGGAAAATGGAATCGTTCAAGGCGATAGGTTGTCGATGGCTTGCTCTGTTGAAGTTCGATTACCTTTAATTGACCATGTTTTTGTTGAGAAAGTGATAGGTTTGCGTAAAACTAAAAGTGACTTCAATGAAGCACCAAAGTTTTGGTTCAGGCAAACCCTTAAGCATTTTCTATCACCGGATATAATCAACCGGAAAAAAAGACCGTTCTCCCCCCCAGTAGATGAATGGAGAAATAAGCTGCTTGAAGTTTACGAAGAAGACCTAGTAGATGGCTATCTGATAAAAAATAGCTACATCTCAAAGGAAGGCCTTTCAGCCATTATGAAGAAAAGCAAAAAGGATTTTAAACTTAGAATATTACTCTACCAGATTCTGGTATTCAATTGTTGGTGTAGCGAAATGGAGAAAATAGCTACTGGAGAAACAACATGGCAGGCGTTCTCTAAAATGCTCCTTTAACCCAAAAACGATTTTAATTTTCTTAAAGCCCTACTTATAATACTTGGGTTTCGTTGTTGTTTCCAAAAGGCTACAATAGCCTGATGGCCTTTGCTGTCGCAATAAAGGTTTTTTGGCCATTCAGGCACAAATTCCTTATCATACAAAATCGTGTTATTGATATCATTATCAGCGCCATGAGAGCCACTACCATCGAAGCCAATATTTTTCACCAAACTATACTTAGGATAAAGATTAACACCTCCATTCTTAAATACTGACCAATACCACCTTATTGCCCAAGAATCTATTTCTTTGGTTTCCATTTGCTTTCGGAGCATTTCAAAGTATGCTGCCGCGCCATTAAAATCAAAGCGTTGGCGTAGCTGGATATCCGACTTCATTTGTTCCCACCCCGTTGCCAATGGGTCAAAATGGGTCCATGCCCTTTTCCAGGTAGCCCAACTCCAAGATGCAATATCTTCAAAAAAGAATGTATTGCTGAGCTTTTCCGGAAACTTGGCCGGGAACTGGTATCCAGTGATGCTAAAAACCTGTTGGTTATTTGCAAACTTATCCAAAGCGGCATTCATATAGGCCAAGAAATCATGATGCACTAGTAGGTCATCTTCCAATATTATCGCCTTGCCGTGCTTTTCGATGACTTCAGTTACACCGGCAATAATGGAGTTGGCAAGCCCCCTATTGGTGGCACTTTCAGAAATTATGACGTCTTTTGCCCATTGAGCCGATTTAACTACTGCCCGCACTTCCTCTATTTTGTTTCTAACATCATCAGTTGCATTAGGCTTTGGACCGTCACAAAAAATGTAAAGCGTTGATTCGCTTGAAAGTTTGGCCGCACTTAAGTACTTCAGAGTCTGTTGGGTATGCCAAGGCCTAGCATAAACAAATAGAACTATGGGAGCTAAACTATAAGTCGACAAACGGGCTAGCTTTTTTTAGGAACTTCATCAACCAACTTTAAGAACCTCTTTGCCGTTGCTGGAGGACTATAATTCTCCATAACCCACTTTCTTCCCTCCCAGCCTATTTCAATAATCTGATCTTTGCTCATCGATTTTACCAAAGCTATAGTATCATCGAAATTGAATTTGTGCACGCCTATGTAGTGTTTGCCATTTACAGGATTTACAGGCAATTGAAAACCCCAATCCTCCAGGTCCAATAGTATCGGGCATGTTTTTGCCAGCAGAGCTTCCCATAGCCGATAGCTATCCCATTGATAGATATAATAATTGGAGGAAGTGTCTTTTCCTAATCGCTCTTCTAGCTTAATTCTAACCTTGTAGTATTGGCGCAAAAGTTTGCTTAAGAAGGATTGTGTAGCAGGCAAAGGATGAAAAAAGCCACCAAAACAATAAGTAAACAAAGAGCGGTTCAATTCACGGAAATAATCTGGATTGTGTCGCTTACCTGTCAATTTCCAGTAGGTAAGGTCCGGCTCATTTAAATCTATGCCTTTAGCAGTGAGGGGGTCAGTAATATACTGTTTGGTTGGGTATATTTCTTTCAATCCAGTGCTTAGCTTGGCCACTGCCAATTGTCGTAGGTTATGGTGCAGCCTGTAGGTATCCAATACAATATCTTCTACTGGCTCATCAATATACTTCTCTATATAATTGTAAATCCTTTCCGTATAACCCATTTGCCAAGGCTTTACCTTATATGGCGGATAGGGTTGATTGTCATTATAGTGGGAGATCAGTATCAAATCAAATTTCGAGAATCCCTCATAATCTGGTCGTTGCCAATAGGGCACCAACTCGTCATTTCTTTCTAATGCGATATTTATTTTTGAAGTATCGATAGTAGCCAATCTTTCGGGCTTGCCCAAAAAGTAGGACATACTGAAATATATATTCACGTCCGCCTCAAAACCCTCTGGGGCGGGTTGGAAAAGATATGCCTGTTCTATTGGGTCTCTCCAATTAGGCACGTTAGAGAAAAACTGAATTCCTAGTTTCCTTAAGCCCTGCGCCAATACAATAGCCTCCGTTGAATATTCTGATTCCTCAGGGCTTATATATTCCTCTAGAAAGAACTTGATTCTCATTTCAGTCCGTTTGCCGAAATATAGTTCTTTGCTTCATCAATAATAACTCTTATGCCCTGCTCCAAGTTGAATTGATAAGATAAAGAGCTATGGATGTTTGGTTCTATTTTATGATGATAGCCGACAACATCGCCAAGACTATAGGGCACATTTAGAAGAATTGAAATGGAGGCTGTAACATCCTTTATACTTATCCAATTACCATTAGTCAAGTCGGCAACAGGAATTTTCTGATTGCGAATAGTTACCAAATTCTTTACAGCATCTTCCACATACACAAATTGCCTTTCTTCAATTCCAGTGGTCAGAAGGTTGATTTTTTTTTGTAAAAGGCCTTGTATCACTAAATCAGGTATAACATGCGAACGTTCTCCTGGTTCTTCCCATCCATATACATTCCAAAGCCTGGCCATTTGGCCACCTAACAGACGGGTCCACTCCTCTCCCAATATTTTTGTAATGCCATATGTATTGTGCGTATCTGCCAATTGGGTTGTAGTAAAAAGAAATGGGATATTGGTAAGTTCAAGGAAGTGGAATACTTTCTCGCAGATAATAGTGTTGTTGCGCAATATCTGTAACAGGTTCTTTTCTGCCGTTAAATATTTTGCCCCACCTACATCCCAAGCCAGAAACCATACATAATCAACCCCCACATAAGGGCTTAAGTCCATCTCCCTTAAATCATTCCCTTCCTTTAAATCAATATTGATAGCCTCTTCACCAATTTGATGCAAATACTTCATCAATGCGGAACCGATAAGTCCAGACCCACCTAATACTAAATTTTTTGAAACACCCATATGTTTTCGGCTATCTGTTTTTTGGGAAAATCGGCAAGACCCCAGTTATCTTTATTTTTATAAGGGATATTTTCAGTTATTGCTTTGTTAAAATCGCGGTTATTGCCATGTGTTTCATTGAAGCCATAAATACGTGATTCATTATGGTCCAAATGATAATGATCACCTATCACCATGGGCTTTAATCCCATATATTGTAGTTGCCTGAGCCCATTGGTATCCACTCCATCCCTAACATCAGTCAACCGCTCATCATATCCAGTGGCCTTCCACCAGTTGTCTCTATGGGTCATAATAAAATTACCCACAACGGAATGCAACACTTTATCAGTTGAAAACTGGTGCAATACTATTTTCTTGTTGCTCAAAAACTCCTTGGTTAAAACCTCCCCCTTCCATTTAATATTAATATAATGGGTGCCGTAAATATGGCTCTTGCTTAGTGCCGCCATATTGGCGATAGTATTCTCTGCTAGAAAAACATCTGCATTAATCAATCCTATCCAGTTATTTGAAGCCTGCCTGATGCCAACATTTTTGGCATGGTACTCCATCATGGGTATTTTAGGATTGGTATTATACAATAAATGAATATCGTTTGGGACAATAAAACACTTGGAATTTGGATACCGCTTACTTATCCATTCAGTGTCGCTGGGGCGGTCAGCTATGGTATTCCACTCCACATAGATTAGTTCAGCATTGGGTATGTGGCCATAGTTCCAATCAATGGTAGCACGTAATCTATCGGAAAAATCTCCTCCATAATTGTCGTTCCGACCTACCACTACTATAGATACTTTATCAACTGTTTCCTTTGGGGAAGCATCCATTGATCTTTTAACATTCCATATGTAACGCTTGATAAGCCTATCGGCCTGTCTAACGCGCCAGTGCATATTTCTGTTATTGAGTAATTGCATCGTCTAAAACAGCTATAATTGACCTAGAATTTTAGGGTTCCTTTGTTTAGAATCACTTTTGAGCAAAGATAAGATTTTGGGTGAACTACCTATTTTGTTAATAGTTTCTTAAAAATCCCAACCCTTTGCTGAATAGTTTCCTCAAGCTGATAATGTACCGCTACTTGTGCCAAAGCATTCTCTCTTATTTGTTTATAAGCATCTTGGTCAGCAACTAACTTAAGTATCAATTCTGCAAATCTTACTGGTTCGTCAGCAATCAATATATCCCTTCCTTGTTCCGCCATTATGCCTTCAGCGCCCATTGAAGTTGAAACTACCGGTGCGCCCAGTGCCATTGATTCTAGGATTTTTATCCTAACACCGCTCCCTAATAAAATGGGGACAATGGAAATGGAATTGGCCATAAACTCACTTAAGTTTGGAACAAAACCGGCCCAAACAATCTTATCTGACTTTGGAGCCAAAGCATGGACTTCTTCGCTATAATGGCCGGTAATATGAAACGGAATCTGCAGCTTGTCTTCCAAAAGCGGCCAAACATCCTTGAAAAAGAATAACAAACCGTTCACATTGGGCACATGCTTTCCATTGCTCAGGTAAACCAATTTTTCAGCTTGTATTGGCCTCTTTTCAACTGCGGGCTGCAGGCTTATACCCATGGGTGAGTTAAATACAAATTTATCTGGCAAATGCTTTTCCCAAAAAACCTTCTCAACATTGGTAAGTGTTAAAACGGCGCTGTAGTTTTTTGCAAGAAGCGCTTCGTGAAAAGCAAATGCGTTTGCTTTCTTCAACAAAGCATTTTTTTGTTCGCCCGCACTGTTAAGCCCGGCTTCTCTCTCCAAACGAACGGCTTGCATTTCATGCGAAACAAAAACACTGGGTATGCCCTGAGGGAATACTGAAGCTACGTTCATCATCCATGGGAAATCCACTTGTATTATATCAATGTTGTGCAGTTTGCATAAAACATGCAAATCTGTTCTCAGCCATTTAAAATTGCGGTAAAGATATTGCCGTACTTCCGATTCAATATCCTTCGGCTCCTTTGTTCCCCTCAAAGCACTAACCTTATTGAATACCTTACTTAGTAAGCCCTGCTTGGCGTAAAAGCTATTCTTTAATTGCGAAAGAGATATAATATTATTGCCAGTAGGCAATTGCTCATTGGCCGTAGTATCGTACATCAGCACTACATGGTGCCCAGCATCAATTAAGCCCTGAACATAATGCTTCATTATAAAACTGCCACCTGATTGTGGTTGCTCATCATAAAGACCCGTGATAACCAGAATATTCATAGCTACTTAATAAATCTACCTGCCACGGGAGCGATTTTCCAAAACTCCTGATAGCGAACCACCTTAGGGAATAATCTAATAGCTTCATTGCACCACGATAATCTCGCACCAGTATCATGGAAATGCTTTTTGTTCCGATAAAGGTACTGCCGATAGTAAAAGCGTATTACCGCATTCATGGGTTTGGTTTCCAGCTTATGTTTCGCAGCCCATACATACAACTCCTCTCCTTCCATGAAAGCATGGGGGTTAATGTCCTTGTAAGTGGAAAAACTAATATTGCTATCATGTATCCGCCTTAATGAAACGGGAGTTGTAAGTGAACCAGGGTATAAATGGGCTATTGCTGCCATTTTCTTAATAAGCAACATGTCCTCAAAAACACGAAATTTTGCATGAAATAGGCCACAACGCTTGAATATGCTGCGCTTTACACATAACCCTTGCAACATAATAATACCGGTGGGCTCGTCTATCAATTGCCCCAATAATGCTTGAGGCGAAACCGTTTTATGCACCATATGTATTTCAGGGACATTATCAAACGTTACCGACTGGGATAGCGAAACTGCATTTTCAGTAAAAAAATTGCCCACAGCCTCATAAACCCCTTCCGCATCACTGTGCTGGGCAAACAATTTTGCAGTCTCATGAAAACGGCCAGGCAGAAATACATCATCGGCATCAATAAAAGCTACATAGGTACTTTGTGCATGAATGATGCCTACATTACGCGTCTCACCCGGACCCTTGTTTTCATTATTGCCATGTGTGAAGACTTTGATTCGCCGATCATCCTTAGCCAACTGGTGGCAAAGCTCCAAAGAGTTGTCCTTAGAAGCATCATCAATAAGCAGCACTTCATTTACTTCTGGCTGCGCCAAAACCGATGCTACACATTCGCTTAGGTATTTCTCGGCATTGTACACGGGTATTACTACCGAAACATCCATGGCCTGCCTAAATTTTCAGCATTTTGGAAATGGTTTCAAATGAGTTTTCCCTTGATAGAATATTCGAATATTCTTTGTTACGATTAATGCATTCTGCACTTAATGGCTCAAAACAGGTATTTACATCAAAATCCTCATACCGCTCAATACATGCCCCATGATTTTTCATCCATTGATAGGAAGGTAAGCGCTCTTTCACAAAAACTCTCCTGCCGAAGTAAAATAGTATCAATATGTTGCCCATAGCCCATGGACTGTTATGGCCCATAATTGCAACATCCATTTGCTTAAGAATCCTGACGAAGGTGCTAAAGTCCATATACTCAGTAAAAGGAATCAACCGTTCACCGAACAGTCGCTTACCCTCCTTAATTATATGTGCTGTGTATTCCTTATCGCCATATGAAAGTGGTAAACAAATACCCGTATCGTCATCAATGTCTTTTAACAACTGAAATACATCTAAATGGTTGCCCGTAGGATATCCGCAATTGCTAATCCAGATATGTTTACTAAAGTTGCTTATAGTAATATCTTTCTCTTGTACATCTGCCTCAATATCATCAAATGAGAATGGCTGACTATAGTGGAAATATTCAAACTTGGCTTTTATACTGGGGAAATATTGCTTTATTAAATCATAGTCACCTTTCATGAAGTGAAAAATGTAATCGATTTTAGCCAATGCTTTTGCCGCGACTTGATTGGCTTGCCTTCTACTTTCTTTTTCCTTTCGGTTTCTTTTCCATACCCTGTACTTTGATAACAAATAAAATCGCGAAAGATGATTGTCGACCTTGCTATCAAGAAAAGCCTGGGTTAACCGATCGTAGTTGTTGTAGTCAATATAAGTATGCTCATAAAAATCGGCACCCCAATACGCCCATCCTATCTTGGCGGAAGTAGTAAAATTGGCTAGCCATTTAATAACACTTGGATGTAAGAAGTGTAATAATATTCGATCGCCATTACCCATTTTCGCTGTATACTCATTGAATACCGCACTTCCGACAGGGGCATTGATAAGTGGGAACTTCTCAGATAAATATTTATAAGGCTCCTTATCACGTATCAAATAGACATTTTCACCTGCATTGGATGCCCTTTCAGCCATTTCGATATAGGTCTCCACATATTTATCATCGGGCATTATGTGCAGGTTCATAGCAGTAATTTAAGACTTTATATGCTAATTCGCTTCGGGAGAATTTTCAGGCGCCATATCGATGCTCACAAATACTTTGTTACCCTTACTATCTCGAAAATATGCATTCTTATAGTGGCCATGGGTTAACGCCCTCAAGCGATTAATTGCTTGGCCAAAAGTTACCTGTTCCTCCAGATTGATTTCGCACAGCTTGTTGAAGTCTGCCAATAGATTTAAGTTGCCTTCCTCTGCAGGCAAATGTGTTTCAAAAGTACCTTCCAAAATTTTCGGTAAAAACTCATCCAAAAGTGCTAATTCTGCCTCTAGCACCCTATTGTAAGCGGTTAAAGAAGTATCATGTTCATATAGGGATACCTGTTTTTGGGCTATAATAGCCCCATGGTCAACTTCTTCATCAATAAGATGGAGGGTGGCACCAAGTGGTTTACCGTTTAAAATGGAAAACACTTGCGGAAACCACCCACGGTTATGGGGGTTAAGGCCGGGGTGTATATTGATACACAGCTTCGCAGATACTAATTCTTTTGGGAACAACTGCTTGCAATGCAGGGAAAAGACCAGGTCATAATTAGCAAGCGATGCATAATCCTTCTTAATATTGAAACCCTCAATATTATCGGTTTCCTGAAAGGATTTATTGGCCTTGCTACAGGCAAAGGTAAACATGGACCGAGGAATACCTTTCCTTTCCAAAAGATTAAGAAATTGCCTATACAAATATGGGTTATCAGTTAAAACAAAAACTTGCTGATACTTAAAGCCCATAGTTATTGCATTTCAAGATTATGTATTCAGAGATTTGTTGACAAGAGAGCAAATTTGCCGTACCTGTTCATCCTTTAATTCTACAAACAAAGGCAGACACAATACTCTTTTGGATATGTCTTCCGATACCGGGCACTCCATATACTGTACATAGTCAAGTGTGTTTAGCGAAGGATAAAAATATCGCCTCGGCACAATTTGATTATCGTTCAGGGCTTTAACTGCCTTCAGCAAATCGCTTTCAGATGGAAAAAGTATAGGATAATAAGCATAATTGTAAGTAGTATCGGGCCTTTGATGGAAAAATTCCAAGCTTTTATCCAACAGTTGGTCATAAAGGGAGCAAATCTCTTTTCTGCGCTTCATTATGTCAGGTACCGCGGGCAAAACGCACAAACCCATTGCCGCATGAAATTCCGAAGACTTTCCATTTACACCAACCCCAAAAAATTTCTCAGGCCCATTATGGCCAAAGTTGCGCATATAGCTTATCCTAAAGGCAAGCTCGTCATCATTGGTAACAACTGCACCGCCTTCCACGGTATGAAACAGTTTGGTAGCATGAAAGCTCAAAGTCGAGATATCGCCGTAATTCAAAACATTTTTGCCCTTATAGCCTACACCGAAAGCATGGGCCGCATCGTAAATTACCTTTAATCCGTGTTTTTTAGCTAAGGCGTCAATAGCCTCAACATTACAGGGATTGCCATAAACATGCGTGGCTACGATACCCGTAGTTTCAGGGGTTATCAACTTTTCAATAGCAGCAGGATCGAGGGTGAGATAATCTTTCTCAATATCTGCAAACACAGGCGAACATTTTTCCCATACTAAGCTGCTTACCGTAGCGACATATGAAAAAGGGGTGGTGATTACCTCTTGCTGCAAGTCAAGTGCACGAATGGCTATTTGGATGGCAATGGTGCCATTGTTCACGAAAAAACAGTGCTTCACTCCTAAAAATTCCCGGAGTTTTTGCTCCAACTCAGTCACCAATGGACCATGATTGGTCAGCCAGCCACGCTCCCAAATACCTTCTAAATATTTCTCGTACTCCTTCCTGTCAGGAAGGTATGATTTGGTTACATTAATCACTTGCTGACGACGTATAGTATTGAACTAGGATATATACCGTATTTTTCAAAATTAGCTTCCCCGAAATGTGCTGCTCCCAGCTGTTCTACTTTGAAGCCCACACTTTGCAACCTTTGCAACCAACCTTTTTTCGAATAAACCCGCAAATGGGTATCTTGGCCAAAATGTGTCCATCGCTCTTCCCCACTTGTTATAGCAGGGTTTTCATAAATTTCCTCAATATCCAACTGTATCGGCACCATCGCAATACCAAATCCGCCAGGCTTTAATATTCTATAAAGCTCACGCATGGCTTTCAAATCATCGGGCACATGCTCTAGCATATGGCTACAGATAAACATATCCGTGCTACTATCCTGATAAATGTGCATGTCCTGTAGATCAACCTGGTCATCAACTCCCTGCATATACAAATCGGCAGTGCGATAATTTAGAAAAGGTTGGCTTTTTACAAAAGCTCTTAATGATAGCGTTTCCGGAGCAAAGTCGATAAAATTATATTTTTTGTTCTTATCCAATTTGGCAAAGCGCTCCTTCAAGTACAAAGCATACAACCTGTCGCGGTCATTGGCCTTACAAAAAGGGCAATGGTATTGGGTAAAATTGAAAGTTTCAAGGGCAAAAATGGAAAACTTAAAGCGGTATTTCTGATAAAGCTGAAACTCTACAAAAGGCTTAAATTCAAGTACCTTAGCACCGCATACCGTACACTCGTGTGGCAAATAATGCATTTGGTAGGCGCGCCTGTTCATCTTCTCAGCAAAAGAGATAAAAGATGCCTTTAGCTTTTCTTTAAGAGAAACGGGTACCAGATTTTTAAACATCATCAATCGATTTCAAGATAATCAGTTTTCAATATCGGACGCACCGCACCAATCCATTTACCGTACCACCCTGTTTCCCGAGGAATATCATGTACTTCGAACGATATGGCACTTTCGAGTCTAAAAATCACATCAGTGGTATTCTTTACAAAATATAAATCAATTGAATACACATCGTCGTTCAATAAATTACCGGGCACATAAAATACGATCCTATGCACACCTTTTGATATTCTTTTTGCTGCACTTAAGGCATTAAAAATCGTCTCTCCCTTAATAGTATTTAGTACAATACTCAAATTAATCATGCTTCCATCTTCCAGATTCCAAAACTCAAATTCGAAATTCAAATCGGAGTTTACATAAAACACATCGGAACCTGTACCATCTGTTTTGCTAATGCGGGCTGCCCGCATTCTTATCAGTTCATTACCATCAGCAGTATCAATACTGTCCCATACTTTTTCCACTTGGTTGGCCGAATGCTTGCTTAAGTAAAAATTGATAACTTCATCGGTACGGCCTTCCATCTTCAGTTTTCCATTTTCCAACATAATGGATTTGTTGCAGAGGCTCTGCATGGCCTGCATGTTATGGCTTACAAACAAAACCGTACGCCCATGCTCTGATACATCTTGCATTTTGCCCAAACACTTTTTCTGGAATTCCGCGTCGCCTACTGCCAGCACCTCATCTATTATCATAATGTCGGGTTCCAAATGCGCCGCAACCGCAAAGGCCAGCCTTACGGTCATGCCGCTTGAATAACGTTTAACAGGCGTATCTATAAATTTCTCTATACCAGAGAATGCAACAATTTCATCAAACTTCTTCTCAATTTCCTTACGCTTCATGCCCAATATAGTACCATTCAGATAAACATTCTCGCGCCCCGTAAGGTCTTGATGAAAGCCTGTGCCCACTTCCAAAAGGCTGGATACCCTGCCGTTTATCTCAATATGCCCCGTAGTGGGTGGGGTGATTCTGGATAGTACTTTTAAAAGCGTACTCTTGCCTGCACCGTTCTTACCAATCACTCCTAGCACATCCCCTTGCTTCAACTGAAAGCTAACATCTCTTAATGCCCAAAACACCCCCGCTTCATCATCCTTATCGAAACTGGTAAGGTTGCGTAGTTTTTTAAAATTATTGAATGGCGACTTAAGGATAGACATAATCGCACCGCCCACACTGTCGTCCACCTGCTCCTTTAGCCCTATGCGGTAGCGCTTGGAAACATTTTCAACAGTAATGATAGGTTTGGCCATATCAAGGTTGGATTACACTACATCGGCAAAGAAATCTTCTTTTGCCCTAAAGAAGATGATACCGGTAAACAATATTATAAATGTGGTAATACTGCCGTATAAAAGTATGTGCCAGGGCATATCACCCCCTACCATACATACCCTAAAACCCTCAACAATACCCGTCATTGGATAAAAACTTAAAACCGTAACCACCCATGGCTTCATTTTCAAAAACACTGCTAGCGGTAATACCACCGGTGCCATGTACATCAGGATAGGCACCAAAAATTGCATCAATTGCTGCACATCGCGATACTGAATGGCCATGGCCGAGAGCCAAAGCCCCATGCCAAAAGTAGTAAGCACTAAAAGGATAAGTACGATAGGCAGATAAATGATAGTGGGTGGGATAGCAATTCCGTACGCCAATATCAATATGATTAAAGCTACCAAAGAAACCACAAAATCGACCATTTTGGATAAAATGGGGGTAAGCGGAATAATGATACGAGGAAAATATACCTTAGTAAGGAACTGTGTGTTGGCAATAAGACTGCCCGTAGAACCAGTGATTGCGGTTGCGAAATAAGTCCAAGGAACCAACCCGGCAAAAGTGAAAACAATATAAGGTATATTTCCCTGCATCTTATTGGCCATGCCAGCCAAGTAACCGAAAATGACCGTAAAAATAAGGGCTTGGAACAAGGGCTTTACTATTGCCCAAGCAAAGCCAAGAATGGTTTGCTTGTAAAGTACATTAATATCCCTCACCACCAGCATATACAGCAAATCCTTATAATGGATGACTTCCCTTAAATCTCTTCCATCAAGAAACTGCCATTTTTTGCGGGCGGTTATTTCCGTTTGCATCCAGCTTATTCTTTTATGGTGGCTTCAGCCAAAAATGTTTCTTCGTACACGCGCTTCAAACCTTCCTTTAAATCGATTTTATGTTTCCACCCGCTAGCATTTATTTTGGAAACATCCATCAACTTACGGGGTGTGCCGTCTGGTTTGGAGGTATCGAATTTTAGCTGGCCAGAGTAGCCAACAGTATCTATTACCAACTGGGCTAAATCCTTAATGCTTATTTCTTCGCCTGAGCCAATGTTCACCATCTGTTCTTCATCGTAATGCTGCATCAAATACAAACAGGCTTCTGCCACATCGTCCACGTGCAAAAACTCCCGCAAGGGCGAACCAGTGCCCCAAATTTCTACAAAGGGGGCATCATTCAATTTAGCCTCATGAACTTTACGGATCAGAGCCGGTATAACGTGCGAATTTTGAAGATTGTAGTTATCGTTAGGGCCATACAAATTAGTAGGCATGGCGGAGATAAAGTTGCAACCGTATTGGCGTCTGTAATTTTCGCACAGCTTAATGCCCGCTATTTTAGCGATGGCGTAAGGCTCATTGGTCTGTTCCAAATACCCAGATAGCAAGTAATCTTCCTTCAATGGCTGGGGCGCCATTTTCGGATATATACATGATGAGCCCAAGAAAAGCAATTTTCTCACCCCATTCAAATATGAGTGGTGGATAATGTTGCACTCTATCATCAAGTTTTCGTAAATGAAGTCGGCGCGATAGGTATTGTTAGCTACAATGCCCCCCACCTTAGCGGCAGCCAAAAAAACGTACTCGGGTTTTTCTTCAGCAAAAAAATCGGTCACTTGCTGTTGGTTGCGAAGGTCAAGTTCTTTGGAGGAACGATGGATAATATTGTCAAACCCCTCTTGCCTTAGTTTGCGCACTATAGCCGAACCAACCATGCCAGTATGGCCCGCAACATATATTTTCGATTGTTTTTCCATTAAGTCTCCTTTCGGGAATAAAGAGCCAAGCCTGTATTATTCGAAGTAATTGAGGATTTTATGTCCACCTTCTTTCAAGTATCTATCACGTTTGAACAAATCCAAGTCGGCCGCCATCATTTCAGCCACTAACATAGGAAGGTCGTATTTTGGTTTCCAACCTAGCTTTTGCTGTGCCTTGGTCGGATCGCCAATCAACAAATCCACTTCTGTGGGACGGAAGTAACGCTTATCGATTTGGATTACTTCTTTGCCTATTGGCAGTTGGTATTCGGGGTTATTGCATGCTGCCACCATACCCACTTCCTCTACTCCTTGACCTTTAAACTGCAATTCGACACCAATTTCACCAAAAGCCATTTTAATAAAATCACGTACGGAAGTGGTGGTACCTGTAGCTATTACAAAGTCCTCTGCTACATCTTGCTGTAAAATAAGCCACATGGCTTCAATGTAATCTTTTGCATGGCCCCAATCGCGTTTTGCGTCTAGGTTGCCTATGTAGAGCTTGTCTTGTAGGCCCAAAGCAATTTTTGATACCCCCCTGGTAATCTTACGGGTTACAAATGTTTCCCCCCGGGTAGGAGACTCGTGATTAAACAAAATCCCATTACAGGCAAACATGTTGTAAGCCTCTCTATAGTTAACGGTAATCCAATAGGCATATAGTTTGGCCACTGCATAAGGGGAGCGTGGATAGAAAGGTGTTCGCTCTGATTGAGGTACTTCTTGTACCAAACCATAAAGCTCGGAAGTAGAAGCCTGATAAATCTTGGTTTTCTCCACCATATTCAATAGGCGGATGGCTTCCAGAATCCTTAAGGTGCCTATACCATCGGCATTGGCAGTATATTCAGGTGTTTCAAAGCTTACCTTAACATGCGACATGGCAGCAAGGTTGTATATCTCATCGGGCTGCACCTCTTGGATAATACGCGTAAGGTTCATGGAATCGGTCATGTCCCCATAGTGCATTCGGAAACTGATATCGCTTGACTGCTCTTCCAAATATAGGTGGTCCACCCTATCGGTATTGAACAAAGAACTACGGCGTTTGATGCCGTGCACAATGTACCCTTTATTCAAAAGGAACTCCGCCAAATATGCCCCATCTTGCCCCGTAATGCCCGTTATCAATGCAACTTTAGCCACTTCTGGTTTTTTTGCGAAGATAGTGTTTTTCACCGAGTTCTAAAATGTTGACTGCAAGCGGGGGGCTATATCCTAGTCATTTTGCCAGCATTTAGCCATCAATTATTTAGCCCTTAACAATGTCTTAACTTCTGAAAAAGACATCCCTTTTATGCTTGTCGTACAAACGGATTGCTCCGTTTTTCGCCCCCAATAGTTGTAGGCTCCCCATGACCGGGGTAAACGATGGTTTCATCAGGCAAGCGGTAAAGCTTTTCCTGTATTGACTTAGTAAGGGTTGACATGCTTCCACCCGGTAAATCAGTACGACCTATACTGCCTCTAAATAGCACATCGCCTGCTATAATGTAGCCCTCAGTTTCATTGTAAAAACAGATGCTTCCAGGACTATGGCCAGGTGTGAACAGTATCTTAAAACTTAGATTCCCCAATTTCAAAGTATCGCCTTCATTTATGAAGGCCTGTGGCTGGGGCGACACTTGATACTTTACGCCCATCATGGCGGCATAGGAAGGGATAGCAGCAAGCTCCCCCAATGCCAAGGGGTGGCACTCGGGCAGCAAGCCGTAAGCTTCATTTATAAAAGCATTGCCAAAAACATGGTCAATATGGCAATGGGTCTGCAACAATCTCACTGGGCGTAAGTTGTTTTTTTTAAGGTAATCCCTCAACTTAACTTGCTCATAACTATGATAACAGCCACAGTCAATAATTAAGCATTCGCCATTATCAGCCGCTATTACATAAGTATTCTCCTGAAAAGGATTAAAAGCAAATACCGCAATAGGCTCCATGCTTGTTTCGTTTTAAATAGCTATCTTCATTTCCTTTTAGGAAACCTCAAAATTAACTAATATTACTGCAGTAGCAGGCGCAGATTAATGGAAAAAGCAATGGGTCATAGGTTTTTGGCGCGATGGGTGTTAGTGTTGTGTTTGCTTTCCATTGCCACCGTGCCCACGATGGCACAAGGTACTATCACGGATTTTGGTCAAAACCGGGTACAGTACAAAAACTTTCAATGGTCATTTTTTGAATCTGAGCATTTCCTTACCTATTTCTATTTAGGTGGCCAAGATATCGGTAAATATGCCATCATCTATTCGGAAAAAGTTTTGCCTGAAATCGAAAAGGCAATGGAGTTCAAAATCAACCGACGTATTGACGTACTGATTTACAATGACTTATCGGACCTAAACCAAACCAATATCGGTACGGGAACCGAGTTGAATAATACAGGGGGTTTGACCCGAATTATCGACAATCGCTTGTTTATTTACTATGATGGCAACCACCAGCACCTGGAAAAGCAAATACGCCAAGGAATCGCCCAAGTAATGCTGAGCCACATGCTGTTTGGCACCAATGTACAGGAAGTACTACAAAATGCCGTGATGCTCAATCTTCCCAACTGGTTTTCGTACGGCTTTGCTTCTTATATCGGTGAATCTTGGAACACTGATATGGACGACCGCCTTAGAGATGGCATTCTATCAGGTAAATACAAGAAATTCAATAAGCTAAAGGGGGAAGAAGCACAATTCGCAGGGCATGCATTTTGGCATTATGTGGAAGAGCGTTATGGCAAGACAGCTGTGCCCAATTTACTTTACCTTACCCGTATTAATAGAAGCCTTGAAAGTGGCTTCCTCTTCGTTTTAGGCGGCTCGGTCAAAAATGTATTGGATGAATGGTACACCACCCAAAAAAGCCGCTATACAAGCCAAATGGATGGCAGGCAAAACCTAGCGGCGGAAAACAAAGTCGATAAAAAAGTAAAGGGCAACAAGCACTTGTATCAAGCCAAAATCAGTGAAGATGGCAAACACCTAGGATTCGTTACCAATATACTCGGCAAGTATAAAGTATATGTGAACGATATAGAAGCGAATAAACAACGGCGAATACTAAAGGGAGGACACAAGACTACCACCTTGGTAACCGATTACTCCTACCCACTACTCGCTTGGTCGCCTGATAAGAAAACGCTAGCAGTGATTTATAATCGCCGCGATAAGCTTAAATTGTTGTTGTATGATGTGGAAGCCACTAAAAAAACAAAGGCCAATATCACCAAGTTCCAGCAAATTCACGATTTCCGCTTTACTAACGACCCCAACTTACTGGTTATGTCGGCGGTCAACATGGGCCAATCGGATATATACAGCTATCAGTTATCCAGTACTACGGTCGATCAATTGACGAATGATTATTATGATGACTTGGACGTAGAGTATATCAACGTTAAAGGCAGAAGCGGTATTATTTTTTCGAGCAATCGGCCCGATATCAGCCTAAAGCCTCTGCGCCTGGATACTACTTTGCTAACACACGATTTTGATATCTATTTTCTTAATACCAAGAACCGCACGGAGCTGACCCAAGTAACCAATACACCTCTTACCAACGAGCGCAGCCCTTTGCAGTATGATAGCAACAATGTAGCTTGGTTAACTGATGCTACTGGCATCAGCAATTATGTGGGTGGCCCGTTCAAGAGGGTAAGTACTGGTTTTGATACGGTGGTTTTCTTTGTTGATTCAGTGGTCACCAATCCCAAATGGGATTTAGAGGCATTGCGCAACACGCCCAATAATGGTATTGACTCCATTAATGTAGTGGAGAAATTCAAAGACATAGTAACCGCCAAACCGCTTTCAGATTTTGCGGCTACGGTAATGGAAGTTGATATTAGCCATCAAAGCGGCAAAGCCTTGCATATTTTTAGGGAAGCAGGGAGAGAAGAGCTTTATCTATATCCATTGTCCAACCCCTCTAGTACCTCCCTAAACCCTAATAAGTCAGATTACCGGCTCTATGTTGAAAAACAGGCAGAAAAGGAAATTAAGAAACAAACCAAGCCCCAAGAACAATTGGGCCAAGAAATAGTGCTGGTGTTGGATGATGATACCTTGACACCTGTCCCAATCGATACCGTACCTCCTAAACCTTACTTCCAGAGCGATTTTAATGTAGCTCCCGAAATTAACGTCGCTCAATTTATAGGTAATATACATGGCGCAGGTGACACCTTGGGAGGAAGGGTCTCCATTTTTCAAGTAACGAAGGTGCTGCCCTATCGCCCGAAGTTTTCTACCGATTACATTGTGACCCAAATTGACAATAGCCTAATAATGACCCGCTATGAAAAATTCAGGCCAGGCGTACCGGTATTTGGCAACCCGCCTTTAGGGGCAATGATTAATTTAGGCATCAGCGATTTGATGGAAGATTACCGCATTTTTGGCGGATTCAGGCTGCCTTTCGATTTACAGGGTTCGGAGTACTTTATCGCTTATGAGAACTTACGCCGTAGGCTCGATAAACGCTTCACCTACTATCGTCGGGTGCAGAAAGAATCTTTTTCTAACGATGATATTCTGCCTTTCGTAAATAACAGTGCTAATGGCTTGGCAGCCACCAATCCAAACATTGCCGTAAGAAATCCCAACCTGCCTATTGAAGCCAAATTAAAGACCAACTATCTGGAAATGCGGCTTAAATATTCGCTGGACGTGTTGCGCAGCATAAGAGGCTATATGGCCTTCAGGAATGACAATTATGTGTACCAAGCCAATGAGGAATTTACTTTAGAATTGCCCAACTATTCCGAAAACTGGGTATTTGCCCGATTGGAATATATAATGGACAATACCATTAAGGTCGCCACCAATATCAGCAATGGCGTTAAATTCAAGGTTTGGGGTGAAATGCATACCAAATTCACCTTTGAGAAAGATACCATTTTCAACAACCTCAAACTTACTCTCCCTAATTTTGACGGTACTTTTTTAGGGGTGGTAGGTATGGATTTCCGTTACTACCAAAAAATTCACCGAGAGCTTACCTGGGCTAACCGCATTGCGGTAGGTTCATCATTTGGCACACGCAAACTTATCTACTACCTAGGTGGTGTTGATAGTTGGATAGCCCCAGGGTTCAACAATAACATTGGCATTAATACCGATAACAATTATGCCTTCCAAACCATTGTGACCAATATGCGCGGCTTTGACCAAAACATACGCAATGGCAATAGCTATGCAGTGCTCAATTCGGAAATTCGCTGGCCTATTTTTACCCACCTCTTGAATACCAATATCCGCTCCCAGTTTATTCGTGACTTTATGCTCATCGGCTTCACCGATGTGGGCAGCGCATGGGAAGGCTTCAATCCATATAATAGTGACAATCCTTTGTTCACTGACCAAATCACTAATGGCTCTGTCACAGTCAACGTGAAATATTTCCGCAATCCAGTAGTGGTTGGCTATGGTTTTGGCCTACGCTCCACACTATTTGGCTACTATATGCGTTTTGATGTAGCATGGGGCAATGACAGTGGTGCAGTAACGGGGCCTAAGTTCTATTTTTCGCTTACCACTGATTTCTAGCCTGTACTATCATCACCACAGTTAACACTGGCTTAAGGCAAAACATTACTTTCTGAAGTGGAATGCCTTATGCTATTTTACAATATGTGAACGCTTTTGGAAGCTATGAGGTTGGAATGTCATATTTTTTAGCATTTTTTAATCTTTACGTTCCTAACATTTTGACCATATTTACGTAACCATTAAAGAGTAAGCTTATCGCAATGAAATTCGGCCTGCGACCCATCTTCCCCATCATCGCCTTAGTATTTGTATCCTTATCGTGCGGTAAAGGGGTAGTTCAAACCGCCCAGCCCATATCGAATGCCGAGCAAGGGAGTAATGCTGCCCTAATTCTAAGAGACTATGAAAAAATAGGATTGGCGGAGGTATTGCTCGATAAACTGGATGGCCTACCCTTGGATGTAGAGCTGCCCAGCTTGGTGTACAACCATAGATTGAGTCGTATTGATAGCCTGATTGACAGCTCATTCAAATATAATGGCTTTAATGGTGCAGTGCTGGTAGCCGAAAAAGGACAGATATTGGTAAATAAAGCTGTCGGCTTTGCCAACTTTTCTACAGGCGAGCTTTTACAAAGCAATTCCATCTTTGAATTGGCATCGGTAAGCAAGCAGTTTACCGCTATGTCCATCATGTTGTTGAAACAACAAGGCAAATTGAGCTTTGATGATGATATGCTTACTTATTTGCCTGAATTACCTTATCAAGGAATCACCATCAGGCATTTATTGAACCATACTAGCGGGTTACCCAACTATATGTGGCTGGTAGACAACCGTTGGAAAGAGAGTTATGCCCCTTATAACGAAGATGTAATAGCCCTTATGGCAAAATACAAACCACAGGTGTATTTTAAGCCCGGAGCTAAGTTTACTTACAGCAATACGGGTTACATGTTATTGGCAGCCATTGTGGAAAGGGTATCCGGTGAAGAGTTTATTGATTTTGTAGACCACCACATTTTCCAGCCTTTGGGCATGACCAACAGCTATGTTTACAGTGCGGCAAAGGAATGTAACTATAAAGAATGCTTGAACGGTTATAGGATGTCGAAACGCGGCCTATACCAAGTGCCGATTGATGATTTGGACGGAAGTGTGGGCGATAAGGGTGTGCACTCCACCGTGGAAGACCTTTTTAAATGGGACCAAGCCTTATACACTGACAGATTGGTAAGAAAGGACATACTTGAAGAAGCATTTACCAAGGGGAAAACCAATTTAGGAAAGGACGTTGATTATGGTTTTGGCTTTAGAATAGCAGAACGTAATGGCAGGAAGGTAATATACCACAATGGCCTATGGCATGGGTTCCGCACCGCCATTATCAGAGATGTGGAGAGGCAGGTTACCATTATTGTACTGAACCATACCAACAGTTATGGCAAGCATGCCGTGGTGTATGGTATAGAAAGGATATTGAACGAGAACGACCCTACTTATATCACCCTGCCTGAGGGCGACATTACTGACCATACTACGGTTGGTGAAGAGTAAATTAGCGGATACGATAGCAGATTAAATGCTTGCCCCCATCGCTGGTGAGCAAAATTTTACTTTCGCTTTTTGGCAAAGCGGCTACGGTGTAATGAAGCGACCCTTCCAAAGGAAAACCTTCTGCTAAGGTGAAATCAGGAAGTATCAAATAAATTTTATGGTGGGCTCCTGAAATCAATCCTATTGCCTTATCGCCATTGGGCATGGGTACCAAAAATGCAGGCCTGTCAATAGGGGAGGGAATCTTTAGTTCCCCAGTCATTTGGCCCTGAATATCATATGATTTTGCTGAAAAAGTATCGACAAATACATGGTGGCCGCCCGCAAGACCTTGCGCCAAAAAAACATAACTGCGAAAAGAAACGCTATCAATTTGTAAACTCGATTGATTGCCATACTTATCAATAGTAACCGTGCCTCCATCAGAGTGGCTATTGATGAGCTGGAATGAGGTGTCCATTGCATTCAGATAGAATGGTCCTTTAAAGGGTTTATCAAAACGGATAGGATCTAACTGACGTTTGCCATTTCGGTCGAAATATAGTAGGGTGCCGCCATTGTTTTGCGCAATCAGGTAATCAGTAGTATCCACATGCACATGCTGTAGCGTATAAGGTACATTCCCTACTTTGGCTTGAGGGCTCCATCCTGGCAATGGCTTTCCTAGCTTATCATAACCATAGATGGAAAAATTGGAACAGGCTATAAAAATTTGGTATTCCTTATTGCCGCTAAAATCCGTTACTAGCAAACCATTAGTGGCGGGTGAGGGAAGCTTGATTGGGTAGCTTTCTACAAAATCGCCCTTACTATTCACGGCAATCAGTTCCTTTACGGTATTGAATATAAATTGCTTCCCCCCGTCATTATACAAGTCCACCTTATAAATTTGACTCTTCAAAGGCGCATCAAGGGCTTTTTTCCAAATAATGCGACCAGCTTTGTTTAACAAATACAATTGGTACTTAACATCTTGTACCAAAATATCCGCTTCACCGTTGATAGAATCGATAAAAACAAAAGGCTGATGGAGCAGGGTGGTGTCCAAGCCGGTTTTCCATATTTCATTGGCTATTTCAGCTGATTCTTCTTGAAAGTTGATAAATCCGGTACTGAAGTAATTGCCTTCTTCCCATACAAACTGAAATGCCATGGGCGTAAACTTCTTATAAGATTTATCTCCCAAGGATATCATATCTAAAATGCCACCAGCCATGCGCGAATTGATAATTTCAGTAGCACGGCTAGGGTCAATATACACAAGGAAATTGTACTTGCTGGAGAGATTTTTCCTGAACTGCTGAAAAGCTTGGGTCTTTTCCAACGTCTGCCCATTCAAGTATCGGTTGATAATGGTCTGCAAGGTCTGTTCATTGTTGGTAAAAATGGCGCACCCTTTTACTACCGCAAAGTAAGGGTCATTAATCTCCAACAGCGCATCGTCGAAATAATGGGTGATGGTTTTCCCTACCCTCAGCCTGCCAATTTTGTAGCCACTATATTCCTTAAGTTCGGCACTATCACCAGCTAATCTAGATAGCTCTGTCAAACTCTGCAAGGCTATTTCATCATTGTTACTTGAAGCCACTATAAAGTATTGCTGGGCGATATCTTGATCAAAAGGTTCGGCAATGCCGAAGACTACATCGTTGCTGGCCCAGTTGCGCAGATAACTGAACTCCATAGGTTCATCTTCCGCTTGTTTTGTGGTAAGCTGTTTATGAAAAAAAATGGCTGTATTGTTAGGAAGTACCTGTGTGGCAGTCATTGGTTGGTCAGGTACCCTGTTAAATTGCCCCAAATACGTTTGCGTATTGCCCCCTGTGGCCGTATAACCATTCAGAATAAAGGCGTTTCCCTTAATGGTGAAATCTAGTGCTGTCCAAGCCGCAAACTTTTCCACGAAGGGGAAAAAAGTATCTATCTCCTGATTGGCCAGTACGGATTGCAACAACCCTAGCCTTGAATACCTTACAAACAAGGTAGCACTAGCATTGGCTCCTGCCACCCTCTGAATATCATCAAATCCAGCTTCTTTTGCTATGCTAGGTCGCTCCTTCACTTGCTCAATACCAGCTTCCACCAGAAAAGGGGTCATGCTGCACATCAATACTCCTTTCGCAAAAGCACAAGTCAACACTATCTCTTTACCCGGAATACTTAGCTCATAAATGATTTCCCCTTTGAACCGTCTTTCCTTTACGCTGGCTTTCTTTTCATCGGAAATATCCCGCAAAGCGATTTTGACGTCACGTGAAATAGTATTCTCCACCTGTGCCAGATATAGATAATCATACCGGCCTTGCTCAGTGAATAACAGTGCCGCTAAAAGCGTATTGCTGCCCATTACAAAACGGGTATCAGCAAACACACTATCAATAAATTGTACTTGGCTTTGCAAGCGATTGACAAAACCCGTTTGTCTAAGTTCTTCCTTGAAGGCCCCACTATTTAGCAATGTACTCGTACTTCCGAAATCCTTAAACTCAAAAAACAAGGCCGTAGAAGCAGGCAGGGCATCATAGGCGGGCTTGGAGTTGGCCTTGGTTACTGCCATACGGTAGTAACTCAATCCAGCGATTATCAAAATAATGGCCAAAATACCTGCTAATAGTGCTCCCCTCAATGCGCGGTTGGTTTATCTTTGCAAAGCTAGCCCAAGCTAGCCAAGTATATTTTACACTGTACAAATTAATATCCACTATCATCCGTGCATAAGCCCTTATTTGTCATCGGTACTATACTAGGTTTTTTGGCAGTAGCCCTGGGGGCATTCGGAGCCCATGGCTTAAAGCCCCATTTTATTGAGGAAGGGCATGCCTGGTGGGAAACGGCCAACCGCTACCATTTCTACCATACTTTTGCCATACTATTGGCGGGCCTAGTTGCGCAGCAGTACAAGCTGCCCGTTACGGCAGGATACCTTTTTTTGGCTGGCGTTCTCCTCTTTAGCGGCTCATTGTATCTAATGAGCTTGAGCCACCTATTGGGCATTAGCCGAAGTATCTTAGGCCCCATTACACCCTTGGGCGGGCTTTGTTTTTTGGCGGGCTGGGCCTGCCTCCTTTGGTGGGTGGTGAAAACTAAATTCTGAATATTCTCCCCAACCGATAGTAGTGTTTAAGAATCACTTACACTACCAATGCACCCGTATTAGCCTATTATCGGAAGCCTTGCAATCAATTTGTAAATAGAACTGCTACTTCTATTATTTGAACATCTTTTTAAGCACAATACATCAGCAAATCAACCCATTAGCACATCCACTAGTGTGCTTCCAGCCAGTTGTTGCCTGTGCCGGTTTCCACCAATATGGGTACATCCACGGGCAGGGCGTTCTTCATGAGCTCTTCCACTAAGGGCTTTACCGCCTCCACCTCCGTATGGTGCACATCGAAGACCAATTCGTCATGTACCTGCAAGGTGAGTTTTGATTTGAATCCCTTGGCCTTGAAAGCCTGGTGAATGTTTACCATGGCAATCTTGATCATATCGGCAGCCGTACCCTGAATGGGCGCGTTGATGGCGTTACGCTCCGCCGAGCCACGCACGGCCATGTTTCCGCTACGGATATCGGGCAAGTAACGCCTGCGGCCCATCAGTGTTTGTGCAAAGCCCTTTAGCTTGGCTTCAGCCACCGCTTGCTGCATGTAAGCTTTAATGCCGCTGTATTCCTTAAAATAGTTTTCTATCAAATCAGCAGCTTCCCTGCGCGGAATGCCAAGGTTTTGGGATAATCCAAAGGCAGACGAACCGTAGATAATGCCAAAGTTTACGGCTTTGGCATTGCGCCGCATTTCACCCGTTACTTGGTCAAGTGGTACCCCATATACTTTCGCTGCTGTAGCCGTATGGATATCCAGCCCTTGCTGGAAGGCATCCTTCATGGCCTTGTCGCCACTAATGGCGGCTACTAAGCGCAGCTCTATTTGGCTATAGTCGGCGGAGAGGATAACATGCTCTTCGTCGCGCGGTACAAAGGCTTTTCGGATGCGCCTACCCTTTTCCGTACGAATGGGGATATTCTGCAAATTGGGGTTTTGCGAGCTCAACCTACCAGTGGCGGCTACGGCTTGGTTAAAGGAGCTATGGATACGCCCCGTGCGCTGGTTGATCAACTGCGGCAAAGCATCTACGTAGGTCGATTTCAGCTTTACCAGTTCCCGATAGTCCAGCAACTTTTGCGCTATCTCGTGCTCATTGCACAATTTGGATAGCACTTCCTCATTGGTAGAATATTGGCCCGTTTTTGTCTTCTTACCTACATAGGGTATTTTCATCAATGAAAACAGCACGTCGCCCAACTGCTTCGGCGATTCGATATTGAAATTGGTACCCGCACAGGTGAAAATCTCGTCCTTCAAGCGGGCGATATCGGTAGCCAACTCCTGCGAATAGTTGCTAAGGAAATCTTTATCCACCCTTACGCCTTCGCATTCCATATCGGCCAATACGTACACCAAAGGGTTTTCTATTTCATAGAACAGCTTTTCAAAGCCATTTTCTTTTATTAAGGGCGCAAACTTTTCTTTTAGTTGCAGGGTAACATCCGCATCCTCGGCCGCATATTCTTTAATGGCTTCCAGCTCTACATCGCGCATCGTGCCTTGCTCTTTGCCTTTTTTGCCGATTAAGGTTTCTATGGATACCGGCGTGTAGCCTAGGTAGTTTTCTGCTAGGGCATCCATGTTGTGCCTCGATTCTGGGTCGATAAGGTAGTGAGCCAGCATGGTATCGAACAGGGGACCCTTTACTCCTATTTTATGCCAGTACAAGGCCATAATATCATACTTTACGTTCTGCCCTATTTTGAGAATCGATTCATTTTCAAACAGTGACCTAAACTCTTCCAGAATAGCGGTTGCTTCCTCCTTTTCGCAGGGTACGGGCACATAATATCCTTCTCCGGCTTTTACGGAAAAAGCTAGGCCTACCAATTCGCAATCATGGGCATTAATGGAAGTGGTTTCCGAATCGAAACAAAAGCTGCTTTGCTTGGAAAGCAATGCTATCAATGCTTTTCGCTTTTCGGGTGTATCCACCAATTCATAGTGGTGGGGTGTATTCTGGATATTCTTACCAGCTTCCAAAGGCCTAATCACCTCGGTTACGGTGGTCACGGTAGTGGTTTCCCGTTCTACTGGTTGGCTAAAAAGGTCAATGGTTTCTTTCTTTACCTCCGTGCTGATATTTACGCTGAAGGTTTCGCCCAACACCCGCTTGCCTATCGTTCTAAACTCCAATTCCGAAAACAAGGCTGCCAAAGCATCCCTGTCCGGTTCTGATATTACCAGTTCTTCTTCATTGACCTCCACGGGTGCATCGCATAATATGGTGGCCAATTTCTTGGAGATAAAGGCCATTTCCTTGCCTTCCGCTATTTTATCCTTTAGCTTGCCTTGAATTTGGTCAAGGTTTTCATACATGTTTTCCATGCTGCCAAACTGAGCCAATAGCTTGGATGCGGTTTTCTCCCCTACCCCCGCTATTCCGGGAATATTGTCCACCGCATCGCCCATCATGCCCAGTATGTCTATCACCTGCTCTACCCGGGCTATTTCCCATTTTTTCAATACTGCCGCTCTGTCCATTATCTCAAAGCCGCCCCCCTTATAGGCAGGTTTCATAATAAAAATGTTATCGGTTACCGCTTGCCCGAAATCCTTATCAGGGGTAACCATATATACCTGGTAGCCGTCTTTTTCCGCTTGTTTGGCCACGGTGCAAATCACGTCATCGGCTTCATAGCCCGGCACTTCCAAAATAGGGATACGGAAAGCCTTGATAAGGTCTTTAATAATGGGAATGGAAGAGCGGATATCTTCGGGCATTTCCTGCCGGTTGGCTTTATAGAAATCATGCTCTACGGCACGGTCGGTAATGCCCGGGGCATCGAACACCACGGCAATATGGGTAGGCTTTTCCTTGGTCAATAAATCGAGTAAGGTATTGGTAAAACCATACACGGTGGAGGTATTGAAACCTTTGCTGTTGTGGAAACCGGTAGTACCCTTGGCATTGCTGTTCAGGGCAAAATAGGCCCTATAAATCAGCGCATAGGCATCCAGTAAAAATAGTTTTTTGTCGATAGGTACTTCTTTCATGCTGCTTCGTTTAACGCTTCCCAATATTCCGCAGCCCGGCGGGTATGCGGTATTACAATAGTGCCGCCAACCAGATTGGCCACGGCAAACACTTCATATATTTCGGCTGTGCTCATGCCCTGTTCCTTGCATTTGCCCAAGTGGTATTTGATACAGTCGTCGCAGCGCAATACCATACTGGCCACCAGCCCCATCATTTCTTTTTCGCGGGTAGTTAGTGCCCCTTCTGCATAAGTATTACTGTCTAAGTTGTACAGGCGCTTAATCACCAAATTATCTTTGGACAAAATGAGTTCATTTGTACGCTGACGATAATCATTGAATTCTTTCACCAAATCAGCCATGATAGTTGTAAGATTAGTTAGTTTTATAAAATAATTGGCGCCCAAAAGCGTCCAATTAAGTTTGATAGCAAGTTTAAAAGCAACATAAACCTACAAAAATGACCCGTACAATTCTTAAATTTTTTGGACTGTTCCTGATAGCTGCCTCACTTTCTTCATGTGGGTACAACTCTATGGTAAACAAGGATGAAATGGTAGCCAAAGCTTGGGCCGATGTAGAGACCCAATACCAGCGCCGCGCTGATTTGATACCCAATTTGGTGACCGTGGTAAAACAAGCATCGACGGTAGAGCAACAAACCTTGACCGCGGTGATTGAGGCTAGGTCAAAGGCTACTAGCATCACGCTTCAGGCGGATGACTTGACCGAGGAAAACCTGCAAAAATTCCAAGATGCCCAGAATGAATTGAGTGGTTCCCTGTCACGCCTATTGGTGGCCGTGGAGCAATACCCTACCCTGCAAAGCCAGCAAGGCTACATTGGCCTGCGCGACGAGCTTGCGGGTACTGAAAACCGCATTCAAAAGGCCAGAAAAGATTACAATGAAGTGGTAACGGATTACAATAGCTATATCCGCCGCTTCCCAAACAATCTTTTTGCGGGCATGTTTGGCTTTAAGACCAAACCGTATTTCAAGGCCGACTCGGGCACCGAGAAAGTCCCCACCGTTAAATTCTAGCTATGCCTACCGCCGAATCCTTTTTCTCCGAAGAACAACGCGCCCGTATAGTGGATGCTATCCGTGAGGCGGAACTGAATACTTCTGGCGAAATAAAAGTGCATTTGGAAGACCATGCACAGCCCAATGCCCTTGAAAGGGCCAAATTTATCTTTACCCATTTGGACATTGCCAAAACAGAACTACGTAACGGTGTACTGATTTATTTGGCGGTGAAAGACCACCAATTTGCCATTTTGGGCGATAGCGGCATCGATAAGGCGGTACCCATTGATTTTTGGGACGAAGTACGCAATACCATGCAGGACTATTTCCGCAAAGGGGATTTTGATAGCGGCTTATGTGAAGGTATCCGTATGGCTGGCGAGCAACTCAAGCATTATTTTCCCTACCAACACGGCAAGGATAGCAATGAACTATCAGATGACATATCATTCAGGAAAGGACGATGAAGAAACTACTATTATGGTTGCCGCTATTGCTTGTTTGGCTATGCGCTATTGCCGCAAATGACCTGCCGGAAAAACCCGGCACCTTGTACCCAGTAAATGATTATGCCAAAGTACTGAGCGAAGGGGAGATACAGCAGTTAAACAACAAGCTGATAGGCTATGCCGATAGCACCTCAACAGAAATTGTGATAGTCACCGTGCCCACTACGGGCGATTATGATATCAGCGAATATGCCATAGAATTGGGCGACAAATGGGGCATCGGCAGGAAGGATAAGGACAATGGCATATTGATAGTGGCCGCCATTGAAGATAGAAAATTATGGATAGCTACGGGAGAAGGTGTAGAGGCCCGTATTACGGACGGTATAGCAGGCAGTATCAGGGATGAGTACTTGGTGCCTAATTTTAGGAGCGGCAATTATTATCAAGGTTTCGACCAAGCCACCGATGCCATGTTCAAATACCTTTCAGGTGAGTTCAAGGGTGAGCCGAAAAACAACAGTGGTGATTTCCCCATCGGGGTACTTATTGCCATTATCATCATGATTGTGGTTTTCTCCATCATTTTTGGCCGTAGAGGCGGTGGCGGTAGGGGCGGTATGAGGGGCTATGGCGGTATGATGGGACCCATCCTGATTGGCAGTAGTGGTTGGGGACGTAGCGGCGGAAGCTGGGGCGGCGGTGGTGGCGGTTTTGGTGGCTTCGGCGGTGGCGGCTCCTTCGGTGGCGGCGGTGCCGGGGGTAGCTGGTAAAAGGCTATGGCTGTTGCAATGCCTGTGAATAAAAGGCTAGCAATTTTAAAGAAGTTAACCAAGTCCCCTCCACACTAAAAACCCCTATCTTTGCAACAGCAAAGATGGACCTGGAGTCGCTATTAGGGTTTTACGCGCAGGATAAACGGACGCAGAGTGTTGCAGGTAGCTTACAGGGCAATAGCCCTACCCGGCTTCACCTGAAGGGATTGGTGGGCTCGTCAGATTCCTTTGCCGCAGCGGCAGTGTTCAAGCAAACGGAGTACAACCACCTCTTCATCCTGCCGGACAAGGAGGATGCCTCGTACTTTCAAAGTTCGCTGCGCAGCCTGCTCACCAACAAGGATGTCTTCTTTTTCCCCGACTCGTTCAAGAAGCCTGGCATCTTCGACCAGATAAGCAATACGGACATACTGCTGCGTGCCGAAACGGTGAACCGCGTGAGCAACCGCTACACCAAGGGAGAGCTGATAGTAAGCTATTCAGAGGCATTTTTTGAAAGGGTGGTAAGCAAGCAGGCCCTGGAGAAAAACACCATCCACATGAAGGTGGGCGAAAAGCTGGATATCGATTTCATCATCGAACTGCTGGTGACCTACGAGTTCGAGCGGGTCGATTTTGTGTACGAGCCCGGCCAATTCTCCATCAGGGGCGGCATTGTGGACATATTTTCCTTCGGCAACGAACTGCCGTACCGGGTGGAGCTTTTCGGCGAAGAGGTGGAATCCATCAGGGTATTCGAGCCCACCACACAGCTCAGCACCAAAAAAATCAGCCAGGTAACCATTGTGCCCAATATCCAGACCCATTTTAAGCGGGAGGAAAAGGTCTCTTTCTTTGAGGTGCTGCCTGAGAATACCATTGTCTGGCTGAAAAACCTGCAATTTACCAAGGAAAGGCTGGAGAAATGCTTCGAGAATGCGGTGACCATGTACCAGGCCGATAACCGCCGCAAAGAGTACCTGACCGAGCAGGAACGCGAGTTTTTTGCAGAAGAACCTATCAAGACCTTCGAAACGGTCAAGAACTTTTTGCAAGACCTCAGCCGCTTCAGTTGCATCGAGTTTGGCAATACCGCCTTCCTGAAGCCACAGCATACCGTGGAGTACAACATAGCCCCGCAGCCGGTGTTCAATAAAAATTTTGAGCTGCTTATCAGCAACCTGAAAGACAACCAGCGGGAGCGTTACACCAACTATATCTTCTCCGACAATGCCAAGCAAGTGGAGCGTTTCTACCACATTTTTGAGGACATGAAGGCCGAGGTGCAGTTTACGCCCATTCTGGTAGCCATACACGAGGGCTTTGTGGACCATGACCTGAAGCTGGCCTGCTATACCGACCACCAGATATTTGAACGCTACCACAAGTACAATACCCGCAAGGGTTTCAGCAAAGATGCGGCCATGGTGCTGAAGGCCCTGAAGGAATTGCAGCCGGGCGACTTTGTGACGCATATCGATTACGGCGTGGGCGTGTACTCAGGTTTGGAAAAGATAGAGGTAAACGGGCAGATGCAGGAGGCCGTACGGTTGCGCTACCGCGATAACGACCTGCTGTACGTAAGCATCAATGCCCTGCACAAAATATCGAAGTATGTGGGCAAGGAGGGTCAAGCCCCCAAAGTGAACAAGCTGGGCACCGATGCCTGGGAGCAGGTAAAGCGCAAGACCAAGAAGAAGATAAAGGACATAGCCGAGGAGCTGATAAAACTGTATGCCCAGCGCAAGGCCCACAAGGGTTTCGCCTTCTCGCCGGACACCTACATACAGAACGAGTTGGAGGCATCCTTCATTTACGAAGACACCCCCGACCAGATAAAAGCCACCGCTGACTTCAAGCGCGACATGGAAAAATCGTACCCCATGGACCGCCTGGTGTGCGGAGATGTAGGTTTTGGCAAGACGGAGATAGCCATACGCGCTGCCGCTAAGGCCGTGGCCGACAGCAAGCAGGTGGCCGTGCTGGCGCCCACCACCATATTGACCCTACAGCACAGCAAGACCTTCAAAAACCGCCTGAAGGACTTCCCCATGCGGGTCGAGTTTTTGAACCGCATCAAATCGGCAGCCGAAAAGAAGGCGATACTGAAAGACCTGAAAGAGGGCAAGATAGATATCTTGGTAGGCACCCATGCCCTGCTGAGCAAGGATGTGGCTTTTAAAGACCTGGGCCTGCTGATTATTGACGAGGAGCAGAAATTTGGCGTGGCGGCCAAGGAAAAGCTGCGCGAGCTGCGCGTAAACGTGGATACCCTTACCCTTACCGCCACCCCCATACCGCGTACCCTGCAGTTCAGCCTGCTGGGTGCCCGCGACCTCAGCATCATGAATACCCCACCGCCCAATCGCCAGCCCATACAGACGGAGGTGCATACCTACAACGATGAAATAGTAAAGGAGGCCATCTACTACGAAATAGCCCGTGGCGGCCAGGTGTTCTTTGTTCACAACCGCGTAAAGGACATACTGGAAATAGCGGGCATGCTGAAACGCCTTTGCCCCGAGGTAGATTTTGGCGTGGCGCATGGACAAATGGACGGCCACAAGCTGGAGGAGGCCATGATGCGCTTTGAAGACCGCGAATACGATGTGCTGGTGTGTACCAACATAGTGGAGGCTGGCCTGGACATTCCCAATGCCAATACCATCATCATCAACAATGCGCACCACTTTGGGCTTAGCGACCTGCACCAGTTGCGCGGGCGCGTGGGCCGCAGCAACAAAAAGGCATTTTGCTACCTCTTTACCCCGCCATTGTCAAGCCTAAGCAGCGATACCCGCCGCCGCTTGCAGACCATAGAGGAATTTGCCGAACTGGGCAGCGGCTTCAACATTGCCATGCGCGACCTGGATATCCGTGGGGCGGGCAACCTGCTGGGCGGCGAGCAAAGCGGCTTCATTGCGGAGATTGGCTACGACATGTACCACAAGATACTGGACGAAACCATCCGCGAGCTGAAGAAGAACCAATTCAAGGAACTGTACAAGGACGAGCTGGAGGGTGACCACGAGTTTATCAAAGACGTGCAGGTGGATACCGACCTGGAGATGCTGATACCGGACGACTATGTGCGCAACATTAACGAGCGGCTAAGCCTGTACACCGAGCTGAACAACATTGCCGAAGAGGAGAAGCTGCAAAGCTTCAAGTACTCGCTCATCGACCGTTTTGGGCCATTGCCCGTGCAGGTCAACGAACTGTTCCATGCCATCCGCATACAGTGGGTGGCCAAGCGCCTGGGCTTCGAGCGCATCGTCATCAAGCATCGCCAAATGAAGTGCTACTTCGTGGAAGACCAGCAATCATACTACTACGAGTCGCCCACCTTTGCCGCCATCCTCAAGCACGTGCAGGAGCGGCCCAAGCAGTTCAGCCTCAAGCAGACCCCCAAGCACCTTATCCTCACCGTGCACCACGTAGCCTCCATGAGTGACGCCAACAAGCAACTCTTCGAGATGCAAAAGGGATTGGAGGGGTAGACATATTCCATTTGTGAGGAACTTCAGGCCGTATTAACTATATTTATACCATGAATGCTGCCAAGCGAAAGCAAAATGAAAATGAGTTTGAGCATTGGGAAGAATTACCTGAAGGTGGTAGAAAGTACTGGTTTGATACTAAAGGGAAAACTGGCGGTTTTGCCCGCTATATCAAAACGGTAAATAGAGAAGAACTTACCATCAGTTTTGTTCAGGAAATATACAATGCCAGTAATGAGTTGGTAGAAATTCATGAAAAATACCCAGTTGACAAAGGACACATAAAGCTAAACCAATGATTACCAAACAAGAGATAGCACAGCAACTGTTGCAATACCTGAACCATAGAATCACTTTAGCGGCATTGGTCAATTGGGCAGAAGATACCATCATGAATGGAGGGCTCGATCCCAGTAATGCCCCTATGTTGATGCAAGTACTGGGCCGTATAGCGGCGGCGGATGTAAAAGAGTTTGGCCTTTTCTGGGAAGATTGTGAAAGCATCATGAGAGCATTGGGCTATACCCTTAAAGTAGATGCTAGCTTAGCTGCCTAACACCCATATAAGCGACGCCAACAAGCAACTCTTCGAGATGCAGAAGGGGGTGGAATGATGTGCTGGTGTGCTAATGTTCTGATGGTTTGATACCGTACTGGCTAAAGTGATTGCCTGGCAGCTTCTGATAAAAGGGGCATTTCAAATAATCCTTATTGCTGCCCCAGCGGGGCCATTTACGCCGCTCCTTGTGCCATTCCGACGCAGGAGGAATCTTTGATGGCAACGTTGATAGACATTGGGTGAGGGATAGAAAGTTTTTCAAGGCCATACGCTAAGTCCTGCAATAGGTATTTGAGGGTGCACCCAATTGCCAAAATTTTGATTTGCAATATTCGCACTAAGTGCGTACCATTGTTTAGTATCAAGATATGAGACAAAAGACAAAAGACACAAAACACAAGAAATTTTTTGCTTCTAAATCAGCACCGCAAATGCGAAAAAAAGCGAAAAAACACATGATTTTTGCATAAATAACTGGTAAACAACCAATTAATGTAAACTGAAAGGGTACTGAAGTACCACTGAACATATACTGAAAGGGTACTGAAGCACCACTGAAAGGTCACTGAACATACACTGAAATACCACTGAAAGGTTACCGAAACGTGGTTGAGCGCAGAAAAAATGTGAGAACGGATGAAGGAATGGTGAGTGGATTAGCTAAAATGCGACTTTTCCAGCCCTAGCCAGCCTAATGCGGCACCGTGCAGCAGTTGGGCTTTGGTGGCCTCGTCATAAGGCATAGAGTGGATGAGCTTTCCAGGTTCCAATTCGCCCAAGGGGAAAGGATAGTCAGTGCCCAGACAAACCTTGCCAGGGCCCAAGAGTTGAACGATGCGGTCGAGCATAAAAGAGTCATGCACCAAGCTGTCCAGCCAAAACTTGCCCAAGTAATCTCGTGGGTTAATGGGATTATGTTTGGCGACTAAGTCAGGGCGAACATGGAAGCCATGCTCAATGCGGCCTATGGTGCCGGGGAAGGAGCCACCGCCATGGGCAAAAGCTACCTTAAGATTGGGCAACCGCTCGAAGACACCGCCGAAAATCATGGAGCAGATGGCCAAGGAGGTTTCGGCAGGCATGCCCACCAGCCAAGGAAGCCAGTAATCGGGCATTTTTTCCTTGCCCATCATGTCCCAAGGGTGCACAAAAACCGCTGCCCCTAATGACTCTGCAGCTTGGAAAAAGGGGAAGAGCTCAAGGGCATTCAGGTTCCAATCGTTGATATGGGAACCAATCTGTACCCCGCGCAGGCCGATGGACATACAACGCTGTAGCTCCTCGATGGCCATATCCGGGTCCTGTAGGGGCACCGTTCCCAAAGCGATAAAACGCTTAGGGTAACGCGCTACAATTTCGGCTATATGGTCGTTTAAAAAACGGGCTATTTGAAGGGTATCTTTGGCTTGGGCCCAGTAATTGAACATTACGGGGATGGTGGAAAGCACCTGCACATTTACCCGGTGGTAGTCGCATTCTTTCATGCGGGTTTCAGGGTCCCAGCAGTTGTCCTGAATCTCGCGGAAAAACTTGCCGTCAACCATCATTCGGGCGCAGCAGGGCTTATGGTGCTCCAAACTGATAAAACCCCCATAGCCAAACCTTTCCGCCCAATTGGGCAACTGTTCGGGGATGATATGGGTGTGGATATCGATGGTGAGCATCAGGGGCTAAATTACGCTTTGTTGGTGGCAGTTGCGGTGTTGATTAATTGAAACCCATATTTGGCCACTAATTGATTAAAATCAGGGTGCATCAAGGTTTCATATTCCTGCTCCCAATTGAAATGCCAATGGCCGTAGTGCTGGTTTAATTGCTGGTTGTTATGCCCTGGATGCATGATTAGCATAGTATCCTGGCCGGAACAGATAGAGAGTTCCTTTTCTAAAAGTGCCAAACTATAATTGCCCGCAAGGCGAATACCGGCGCAAGAAAAATGGAAGCCATTTTCACGATGCGCTTTGGCAAACCGATGAAGCATGCGGCCACTGATACCACTACGCATCAAAGCTGGCGAATGCGCCCAAGGGCAACGGATGAACGAAATTTGGTAGTTCTTTGACAATTTTTGGATAACAGGCCATATAGAAGGAAACACATGCACATGCTGGTGGCTATCTAAATGGTCTATGGCAATGCCAGCTTGTAATAAAAGCCCTAGCTGTGCTTCAGCCTCTTCCCACAATGCTTTTTGAAAAGCTTTACCCCCGGTAATGCTGCGCCATATAAGCTCTTTCCAACTTTCAAAACGATATGGTTGGGTAAGCCATGCTTCACCCACCCAAGTAATATGTGCACCGATAGAAGCATGCTGACTAAGGTCCCTTACTTTTTCAGGATTGTAGGATTTTCCATTACTAGAGACTGAAACAGCGGTAATATTGCCTGCCTCGGCAATCTGTAAAATAGCCTCATCAATGGCAGGGTGCAGGCCAAAATCGTCGGCGTTCACTATCAAGAGGCTCATGGTGCGGCTATCGAGCTTTCCTGTATGATATAATTAGGGGTTTGCCTTATTTGGTCCATCAACGAAATTGCAAACAAGCCTAACATGCCCGTACAGATGAGTATGATGGATATGGCAAGCAACACAATAGGCAAAAACAATGGTACAATGAGGGTTCCCGCTAGGGATAAAGTTAGAAGGATAATACTTAATAATAGCAATAATGGACCAATGATGATTAGTGAATAAGCAGGTGCCTTGCTAAACTTGAAGATAATATTGAGCATCAGTACAAAAAGGTCATGATAGGAATAAGAAGGCTGGCCATTGGCTCTTTTTGCTTCGTGGTATTGCAGCACCACAGGTTTTTTGGCTAGCGTAGGCAATATTGCCCTCAATACCTTGCCTTGGCCTGGTAAGGCTACCAACTGTTTGGCAATATCATTTGAAATTAGGCGAAAATCTGCGGCATTGGCAACCAAGCGATATCCGGAAAAAAGGTTGAATAATAAGTAAAACAATTGGCCCAAAGTACTTTTCAATGATTCGGACATGTTTATCCTCTGCATATAAACCACATCAGCCCCCTTAGAAAATGCCTCTAGCATTGCTGGAAGATATTCAGGTGGATGCTGTAAATCGCCATCCATGGTAATGATGGCATCGCCCGCAGCATTGGCTAATCCCGCCAATAAGGCGGATTGATGACCGAAATTTCTTGAAAATGAAAGGTAATTTATATGGAAAGCTGTCTCTCTAAGCTTTTTTATCTGGGCTAAAGTACCATCTGTACTGCCATCATCTACAAACAAGATGCTATATTGATATTCAGCAGACAATGGCAATAATACTTTAGTAATTTGATCAACGAGCACCTGAACGTTTGGTGCCTCGTTATGCACAGGGACTACAATGGTGACCAACACTTTTCCGTCTTGCGTCATGTACTTTATAGATTGACGCTAAAAGTATGAATATCGCTCCATTGGGAGTAAACAATTTCCTCGGTCTTAGCCCGAATACGCCAATAGTAAGTTCTCCCGTCCCTGCACTCTTTGGGTATGGCAAATGAAAAGTTGTTGGTGATGGATTCTTTCAGGATCTTTTCCCGTGTAAATGGCAAGTCGGTAACAGCAAGATAGGTTTCTAGCGGACCATCTAACAAGTCTGGATGGTTGGGATACAAGCTCGCAATCTGTAAACATACCGCCTCTGTGGTACTGTTTTCTACAATAGATGATATGGCGTCCCTTAAAGAAATAGTATCCGCGGCCAATTTTCTTAGAATGTTACCAAAAAAGTACGCCAATTCTTTTTCAGAAGGCTTATTAGCTGTAGATACTTTCAAAAGTGCTAATGCCTTTGGAGGCACTACACTCAAATTCCAAATTGTGTTGACAGTTCTATGTTTACTGGGGAATCCATCCATAATGCCATAAGACAACCACTGCATGCTGCTATCTTTACTAATCTGAAGTTCGAAATTGCTCATATAATAAGTAGGGAAATCCCATACCAAGGCAGTTGCTTCGTTGTTAGGATTTGCAATACTAATCCTTGGGTAAGTTGAATTGACCATGCTGTCTACCAGATACATTTTATATGACGAAACACCATAGTTTCTGTAGGGAGATGAAAAGGCTACTGAAGGAAAAATCCTATCAAGCGACCGATAATATTTTTCCCATTCTGCAATCAATGATGGCTCTGCATTGGCCTCTCTGAGAGCAAGTAAATGATAATTTATCTCCTTATCGCATAATACCAATACATTGATTTTGGACAATGCTTGTTTAGTGGGCGGATGGAACGATAACAAAGTCTCCTTTTTCAAAAACCGATAGGAAAATTCTTCCGTAAAATTGAAGGGCAATTCAAACATGGGGGGAGCACTGACACGAGGATGCTGATAAGCTACTTTATATCCTGCCTTGCCATTAGCCTTAAGCCAATTATATGCTGCTATCCGAGTATCCTCTATTGATTTTTTCCGATTAATAGCGTCTATTCTTATAGTATTATAATCTTGATAGGCATAAGCGAAATAGGGCAATAGCAGCAATATGCCTAACACAGTTATGTACATGGATTTTACTTGGAAAAATCTCCTATTAGAAACCACTCGGTATCCTAATCCTAAGAATAGACAAATCCAAAGCGGCATTAAAATGCCATATCGGCCAATCTTTGGAGAAAGCATTAACGCTATTGATTGCAAAATGAAAGCCGTGGCCAATAGTAAAACTAGCCTGTCATTTTTAGCCAACTTGATAACTGCAGTTAACAATGAGCCATAAGCTAAAATCAACAATAATGCTACTCCCCAACTAAAGCCATGCTGGAAAAACTCATCCCATAAGTAGTAATCGTAATTGCCGTTGTCCCAATAGTTATTCCACTCTTTGCCTACTTCTATGGTCTCAGCTAACACCTGCCTTATGTTTTCAGGGTACAACAGCCATCGCTGGTAGATGAACATAAAAGTGAAAAGAAAGCTAAAAACTGCAACCAAGAAATGCCTTAAACGCAATTGCTTAGTGGCAATAAGAAACATAACCACCAGAAATGGCAACAACAGAAAGAATGGAAAGTTGATTTTGGTACCGCTAGTAAGCCCAATTGCTATGCCCAATAACAAATATGATGACCATTTCTGCGGACACAGAAAAACCACCACAGCCGCTAACATGGAGAGATTGGCGGTAAATAGAACAAAGTGATCGATACGGACAAAATCGATTAGTAATGTATGGGGGTTTAACAAGTAAACTAATAGACTCAGTACTAGAGCTATCCAATGATTGCCAACTACTAGAGTCAATATAAGGAACGCCAACATTGCTGAAAGCGAATCGAGCAAAACTCCTGAACATCGCATACCATATATGATTACACTATTATTGCTGTCTGCTAATGTTTGTGGGGCCAAGCCTAAGTGGCTCAGCTCCTTTGCAGCATTGGCAATGATTGCTGATACAATGAATGCCCCATCAGAATAGTTAGGATATGAAGACAGTTCGTAAGGGAAATTTGCTTTCTTGGGATGCTTAAAGAAAAAGTAAAAGCTTCTGGTCACATTGACGCAAGACTCTGAATCGGGTTCAAAGGAATATTGATAGTAACGATCAACCAATGGCACCCTAATAAGGAAAGCTACGGTAAAGATGATTAAAGCCAAGAAAACCCGCTGTAAGCTTCTTTTCATGAGGGGCAATTACCCTATGAAAATAGATTAAAAAACAATTAAGTCAATAAGTTTTAGCCATAATTCAGCACTGGGCTTAACCACCTTTCTATTACTGACATTTCCATGCTTTTGCGGCGGGCATAGTCTTCTACTTGGTCTTTACCTATTTTACCAATGCCGAAATATTTGCTTAGCGGGTGGCTGAAGTACCATCCGCTTACTGAGGCCGCGGGCATCATGGCAAAGCTCTCGGTAAGGTGGATACCAGTGTTTTGCTCCACATCTAACAATTGGAACAGGGTCGCCTTTTCTGTATGGTCAGGGCAGGCCGGATAACCTGGTGCCGGACGGATGCCCTGATATTGTTCGTCAATCAACGCTTCGTTGCTCAATTTTTCAGTGGGTTGATAGGCCCAGAACTCCTTACGCACCCGCTCGTGCATGCGCTCTGCAAAAGCCTCCGCAAGCCTGTCTGCCAACGCTTTCAGCATGATGCTGTTATAATCGTCATGGTCTTTTTTAAATTGGTCCAGCCAAGGCTCTATGTTCAATCCAGCAGTAACCGCAAAGCCGCCCATATAATCTGCCAGCCCCGATTCTTTGGGGGCAATGTAATCGCTCAAGCAAAAATTGGGCTGGCCAGCCGCCTTTTTGTTTTGCTGACGTAAGTGGTGAAGGGTAGTAAGTACCTTCGTACGGGTATCATCAGTATATAGTTCTATATCGTCCCCTACGGCATTTGCTGGCCACAAACCAATCACGGCGTTGGCTTTCAGCATTTTCATTTTGATAATCTGGCTTAACAACGCTTGCGCATCGGCAAACAGCTTCTTAGCTTCCGTCCCAACAATGGCATCATTCAAAATGGCTGGATACCTGCCACTTAATTCCCATGTTGCAAAAAAGGGCGTCCAGTCAATATATTGGCTTAATTCTTCCAAGGAATAATCGACAAAACTTTTTACTCCCAAAAAAGAGGGCCTGGTAATAACTGTAGACGCCCAGTCGATGGTTGCCCTATTCTTTCGGGCTTCTTCAATTCCAACAAATTCCTTTGTGCCTTGGTTGCGGCTATGCCGTTCACGGATTTCGGCATACTCTGCCTTAATAGCTCTTACCGTATCTTCCTTTTTATCACCTAACAAAGCCTCTACCACCGGAACTGATCGGGAAGCATCCAAAACATGCACGGCCTGCGCTCGTTTGTAGTGCTGCTCAATTTTTACGGCGGTATGTATTTTGGAGGTAGTGGCCCCGCCTATCAATAAGGGCACCTCAAAACCTTCCCTTTCCATTTCCTTGGCTACATGCACCATTTCATCCAATGAAGGGGTTATCAATCCACTTAAGCCAATCGCGTCCACTTGATGGTCACGAGCGGCTTGAAGTATCTTTTCAGCGGGCACCATTACCCCTATGTCGATAACCTCATAATTGTTGCATCCCAATACTACCCCTACAATGTTTTTACCGATATCATGTACATCGCCCTTTACAGTAGCCAGCAAAATCTTCCCAGCATTCTTGCGGTCCCCGGCCTGCTTCTCTGCTTCGATATAGGGCAACAAATAAGCCACTGCCTTTTTCATTACCCTGGCACTTTTTACCACCTGGGGCAAGAACATTTTCCCCGCACCAAAAAGATCTCCCACTACCTTCATGCCGTCCATTAGCGGGCCTTCTATTACCTGCAAAGGCCGCTGGTATTGCTGGCGGGCTTCTTCAACGTCTTGATCAATAAAATCTACTATTCCTTTTACTAAAGCATGGCTCAGTCGCTCATTTACTGGGGCCTTGCGCCATTCTTCATCCTTTTCTTTGGCTTTTACCGTACCCCCTTTTACTTGTTCCGCCAATTCCAACAATCGCTCGGTTGCATCAGGGCGTCTGTTCAACAATACGTCCTCCACCCTTTCCAATAAGTCCTTTGGAATTTCATCATACACATTGAGCATGGTAGGGTTAACAATTCCCATATCCATACCTGCATGGATAGCATGGTATAAAAAAGCAGAGTGCATCGCTTCACGCACTACGTCATTCCCACGGAAAGAAAAGGAGACATTGCTTACGCCACCGCTCACATGTGCAGCGGGCAAGTTTTCCCTTATCCATTTTGTAGCTCTAAAGAAATCAAGTGCATTGTTGTTGTGCTCTTCAATGCCCGTAGCTACCGGAAAAATATTTGGGTCGAAAATGATATCCTGCGGCGGGAACTTTACGACATTCACCAAAATATCATAAGAACGTTTGCAAATCTCGATTCTGCGCAGAAAAGTGTCCGCTTGTCCCTTTTCATCAAAAGCCATTACAATCGTCGCCGCCCCGTATCGCTTAATAGTCTTAGCCTGCTTGATAAATTCTTCCTCTCCACCTTTCAAGCTGATAGAATTGACAATGCACTTACCTTGCACACATTTTAGCCCTGCTTCTATGATATTCCATTTAGAAGAGTCGATCATAATGGGAATGCGAGCTATGTCAGGTTCAGCCTGCAATAGATGGAGGAAACGCACCATAGCCTTCTCCCCGTCTAGCATGCCTTCGTCCATATTGATATCCAACACTTGTGCGCCACCCTCCACTTGCTCACGGGCTACAGAGAGGGCTTCTTCATAATTCTCCTCCTTTATCAGTTTCAAAAACTTACGAGAGCCCGTAACATTGGTTCGCTCACCTACATTGATGAAATTGCTTCCAGGAAAAACCTTCAGTGGCTCCAAGCCACTCAATCGCAACGGTGGAAACTGACGTTCAATGTCAATAGAAGCTGTACTTTCCAGATTAACTGTTTGGGACATTTGGCAATCAGGCTAAAACGGTTTCGTGAATCATTCTTGGCTGGTACTTAGCCGCCACTTGGGCAATAGCCCTAATGTGGTCGGGAGTGGTACCACAGCAGCCGCCCACAATGTTCAACAAACCTTCCTTTAAAAAATCTTCTACTTGTCGGGCCATATCGGCAGGGCTTTCATCATACTCCCCAAAAGCATTGGGCAAGCCCGCATTGGGATATGCGCTCACGCGGAACTCGCTTTCCTTGCTCAGCACCTGTAAATAGGGGCGCAATTGCTTCGCACCCAAGGCGCAATTCAAACCAATGCTCAATAGGGGCATATGCGACATAGAAATAAGAAATGCTTCGGTAGTTTGGCCTGAAAGGGTTCGCCCACTGGCATCGGTGATGGTACCAGATACCATGATGGGATATTGCTTGCCCAGTTCTTCATACAGTTCATCAATGGCATAAAGGGCCGCTTTGGCATTAAGCGTATCAAAAACAGTTTCCACCAACAAAATATCGGCACCACCTTCTATCAAAGCCCTTGCTTGTTGCTTGTATGCCGTTACCAACTCATCGAAAGTGATACCCCTATAACCTGGATCGTTTACATTGGGCGAGATGGATGCTGTTTTGTTCGTTGGGCCCATGGCACCCGCCACATACCTTGGTTTATTGGGCTCTTTGGCGGTGAACTCATCTGCTACTTCCTTAGCGATTTTTGCTGAATAGTAGTTGATATCATATACCGCATCTTCTAGATGATAGTCGGCTTGCGCAATGGTTGTTCCACTAAAGGTGTTGGTTTCCACTATATCCGCTCCCGCTTCAAAATACTGGCGGTGTATTTCTTTAACAATATCAGGTCTTGTAAGCGAAAGGATATCATTGTTCCCCTTTAATGGATGGCCATGATTTTTAAACCGCTCCCCCCGAAAATCTTCTTCTTCCAACTTGTACCGCTGTATCATGGTGCCCATAGCACCATCTAACACCAAGATGCGGTCTTTCAAAATGTCCCTAATGTCAGGTTTTGTCATATGCTTTATTTAACACCGTTTTATAGTATCAACAAAGCAGAGTTCCGGGAAATAAATTGTGGCTTGATTACAACTTATCTTTCCCTAAGCATTGCTTAGGGCCGGAGTTAGCACCTTACCTTTCAGGTAGGTTGCCAAGACTTCCTAGGGCCGTTCCCTCTGTCTTTCTTGATAAATATATTGCTTACGCAGTGCAAAGATAGGCATAAGCCCTGAAATATCAAACCGGCTTGAACTGCTCGAAAGCCTGATTGCAGTCATAGCAGAAATGCAAGGCCCTGCATAAGGTGGGTCCGAATGGTGTGTTTAGGCTTGTATTATGGCTACCGCAGTTTGGACATTCCGCTTCTTGGAGGCTTTCCATAGTTACCTCACCATTATGCCTCTTGGGTGGTGATAGTCGAAAGCCCTTTAACAATTGTAAACCCTTTTCGGTTATTCTATTGGAAGTCCATGCCGTGGAGAAATCTACATTTACTTCTACCCTTAAGAACCCAAGAGCTTTTATCGCTCTCTCTATTTGATCCTGAAGATAACTGATGGCTGGACAACCTACAAAGGTTGGCGTCATCTGTATACGAACACAGGAGGGGCAAAGCAACTCCACTTGGGTAATCATTCCCATATCCACCACAGATATGACCGGAATTTCAGGGTCAGCGACCTTTTGCAAGGTTTCCCAAATTAGCGATGTCTTGTTTTCTACTGCTAGCATACTACTACCATTCCGCATTGGGGTCAAGACTAAAAACCTCGGTCATTTCCTTTAATAGCGGCGCTAAATGCTCGGTATGGTAACCTCTCCTGCCACCTAAGGAAGCTTCGATATTTACAGGAATCTTCAAGTTTGCTAATTCCAAAATGGTACTTACCGAAACCAACCATTGTTCCTTCAATGTAGCTTCGCCTACAAATATCCCTTGGCTAATCAGCTCGACTTCGTAAGGGCCTTCTTCAAAAATTCCCAATGCCAATGGCCAGGCTTCATTAAGGGCACTTTGCATACGGGCATGGCTTTCTTCATTGGCCTTACCTAGTTTTTTTATCCAGGTATCTCCGTGCAGAACGTGGTACTTTAACTCTCCTTTTATCTTCTTCGCCAATTGGGCCAAAGGCGCAAAAGACGATTGCTCAAGAAGCGTATAGCGCAATAACTCTGAATGATCGAACAAAAAATGCCTTATTAGGCTGAAATCATATTCACCATTGGGCATTTCTACTAGATGGCAACATTTAAAATCCTTTTCTTTTCTGCCGAAAGCAATTTGATCGGGTTGTTGTTCACCAAGCTCAATATACAGGATATTGTATAGAGCATTGGCATGTCCTATCTTATCCTGGGCCATCGATGAAAAGGCAATATCTTCCTCCAACATGGGGCCTAATCCTGTCCATTCACTGTTTCGATGACCAAGTATCAGTTCATCATCCGCTACTTTGTATAAAAACTCCTTTAGTAAATCCATGGGCTAATATTTTAAATTGCAGGTTTAGTTCTTGCTTGATAAGCATCTATTTTGCTTCTCACCTTGTTATAAATCCCAGCTTCCCGATGTTGCTTTTCGGGCGTAGTGGCAAACATATCTTCATCTGCTGCTTGGAAGGAATATATGTCGCTAGTTTTTACTACCCACAAGTTAATGGTAGTGCCCCTACGACCAAATTGTTCCTTGGCGAAGAGTAAAGCTATTTCCGCATCAGGCGCATGCACGGAGCCCACATGGGTATAACGCTTGCCCGTTTTTTCCTGATGGAATACCTCAAAGGTGCCCCAATACTCATCGTTAGGCAAGGCAACCTCACCTTGTGGCAGCTCAAGTCGTTGAATACGGGGGTCTAAAGAATCTGTTTTATGCTCCATAATGATTTCTTGATACTGGTACTATTAAGCCAATGGTACGGTATGCTTGGTATTTGCAGAAGCCATTGCAGTTCTTACCCAACGGCCATGGGTTTCTGCCCATTTTCTTACTGCCAAACGCTCCTTGTTGCAAGGCCCATTGCCTTTTATGGTTTGGTAAAACTCCTCCCAATCTGGATCGGAAAATGTCCAAGTGCCGTCTTCATGCTTCTGAAGGTTCGGGTCAGGGAAATCAATACCTACTTCCCTAATTTTTGGTACATAAGTACTTAGAAACTGGTTACGCATATCATCGTTACTCGCCATTTTCACCTTCCAACGTATAAGTTGTTCCGAGTGAACCGATTCACTATCAGGAGGCCCAAAGAAATGCAAGATGGGCTTGTACCAACGATTCACTGCGTCTTGTAGCATCTCCCTTTGAGCTTGTGTACCAGTGGCCAGATACACAAAAGCATCATGCCCCTGCTTTAAGTGAAATGCTTCTTCGGCACATATCCTCTCCAGAGCGCGGCAATAGGGGCCATATGAACCCTTTGAATTCGCCAACTGATTGATAATGGCCGCCGCATCAATCAAAAAACCAATAACGGCAATATCAGCCCATGTTTTTGCGGGATAATTGAAAACATTGGAATACTTGCTTTTGCCACTTAACAGGTCGTTCATCATTTCTTCCCTTGATTTTCCCAATGTTTCGGCAGCACAATACAGCAAATGGCCATGCCCTATTTCGTCCTGAACTTTGGCAATCAAGGCCATTTTACGTCTAAAGTTAGGTGCACGGGTTATCCAAGTGCCTTCAGGCAATGCGCCGATAATTTCACTATGGGCATGCTGCTCAATCATTCGGATTAATTGCCTCCGGTATTCGGTTGGCATCCAGTCTTGTGGTTCAATTTTCTCCCCCCTGTCAATGCGGGCTTGAAATGCGGCCAATTTTTCAGGGTCGTCGGCTATTTGAGCTGCCTTTTGTTTATCGTCGTAGATATAACCTCCTCCGTACATATAATGCTTTTACTTGGTGAAACTTGTTTCTTTATTGTTGATTGCGTTAACTCCAGCTAAGGCATAATGCGCTATTTGCAGGCCAATTTCTTTAGGGGTCAACTTACCATTGGGTTTATACCACTCATAAGTTGCATTCATACTTGCGAAAAGCATGCGGAGTGTAAAATTGATGTCACTAATATGAAAAACATCGGCATACATACCTTCTTGTAGCAATTGCTTGAACTTTTCCTCATATTGATGCCTCTTATGCTTGAATACTTCCAAATCATGCACCGGTAGGTGTTTCCATTCATTGAAAAATACCGCAGCCGCATCAAGGTTACGGCAAATAACTTCCGTGTGGGCAATTATAGCATTTGTTAATGCATCTATTGGATTTGAACCGATTGTCAAAGCACTGCTAAGCGCATCATTAAACTCACCCGCAATCCTGAAACAGATACTGCTCAATATTTCCTCCTTGCTGCTAATATGACTGTAAAGGCTAGCTGGCTCAATACCGACAGCTTTTGCCAAATCGCGCATGGATGTGGCGGAATAGCCCTTTTCTTTGAAAAGATTTTGGGCTGTAGCTTTTATTTGGGCTTTTCTTGTCAGTATTGTTTGCGCCATGCAACCTAACGTTCGTTAGCTAATATAGTGATTCAACTTCAGTTAGGCAAAAAAGGTTTAAAAAAATTAGTGAGGGGAAAATTTTACAACTTCCTGCTGTATGGGCTTTAGGCTTTGCAGATAGCTATAAATAGCGCCCAAATCTTCTTCAGTCATGCCCGCATACATGGTCCAGGGCATAATACTGTTCATCGACTTGCCGTCTACTTTGGCAATATTGGCAGCATCCTGATACATTTTGAACCGGGATATAAAAGCTTGTTTGCTCCAATTGCCAATCCCTGTAGCCTTATCAGGGGTAATATTGGCTGAACGGAGAACACCATTGGGCATTTTAAACTCCATATTTCCGGCATATTCCATACCCTCTATATAACTTCCCTTCTCCATGCGTGTATGGCAATCCTTGCAAGCTGCCATGGTAATCATATATTCGCCATATTTGAGCGTATCGCTCTTTGCTGGTATTGGCTGATGGTTGGCTTTTTGGGGAATAGTGTTGATAATAAAATTCATAGGGAAATCTGATTCGGAAACTGGCACTTCTTGCTTGATGGGCTGTAAAGCCCTAATATAGGCAACAATGGCGGTTGCATCTTCCATGCTCATTTTGCCATAGGCAATATGTGGCATAATGGAAAAAAGAGCGCGACCATCTTTAGCTACTCCACAGGTGATAGCCCGATAGATTTCCCCATCTGTCCAATGCCCGATGCCTTCGGGGGTAATATTTGGTGCAAAATATTTACCAGGAAAGCCCATATTTTGATCAAATATTTCACCGCCCTGCCCAAAGGTTCCAGTTTTTGGAGGACCAGAATACAAGCTCCAATCCCTTGTAGAATGGCAGTCAATGCAAACTGCCACATGATTAGCCAAATATTGGCCCCGAGCCACCATTGCGGGATTAGAAGCAACTTTTAGTTCAGGTGCCGGACCAACATCAGGCAAAGCAAATGAAACATAACTAAGGCCCACAGCAGCACCCAATAGCACCACCATTATTAAAATGCCAATGACTTTCAGGATACGTTTCATTCTGGGAGGTTTAGTACTATATAAGAAAAAATCTTAACATCTAATCTCGGGGAAATTTACGACATTACTTTTTCTTCTCTTGCCCAAATTTATAACCTATACCAATAGCCAAGTTCTCTCTAAACTGGGTACCTTTTCCTTGGTATATAGTTCCATCCTCACGTTCTTTAGGAACGTTTATGTCGTCATCATAAATAAGGTCCGTTGACAAGGACACGGTTAAGAAATTGTTCACCTTCATGTTTACTTTGGTGCCCCAATTGATATCAATGTTTTCTGGGTGCTTTAAGTAGTTGGAAAACAGCTCAAGTCTAGTCGAAAGAGTTACATTCTTAAAAATTTCGGCATCGAAGTTAGCTACCAGATAGGCACCCAAATTTTGGAAAACCGTTTTGTTGCTATCCAAACCATATTTTGTTTCAGGTACAGCATCAGCTAATACAATTACTGATTTACTAGTGACGGGCGACACGAACAATTTAAAGAACTTTGGGGCTTGGTACTCAATACCTAATGCGGCAATTACAAAAGCAGGGGCCATAAATTGGGAAACTAGCCTACGGGTGTCTGCTGCATCATCGTATTCATAGCCATAAGTAAATTGACTGCGGAAGTTGTTCAAAAAACCGAGTTTCCAATAATCATTGAACTTATAGCCCAACTGCGAGGTAAAATCTATCACATCATCCGATTTCCGAACCTTTAATTTCCCTTGCTTTTGAATACCATATGCTAGGTTAATTTTTGCATCCCATACAAAACGGTTCTTTTCGTATCGTGTAAAAAAATTGACAATTCCTGTTGCTGCAATTGAGCTATTACCCCCGGCTGCCCAGTTTTTTAAAGCTACTTGCGATAGGTTTATCGTAATATCGCCCCCATAAGTCCAATAGCGTATAGTATCGGCCGTTACTGTATCGATAGGGGTTGCGGTTTTTTCACTTAAAGATTTAGCCTCCAAATGATAAGAATGGTCGTCCGTATTCTGTGCATACATAACCATACCAATGGTTATAAATAACGGCAATAGTATTAGCTTTTTCATCTCTTCATTGATTTTACGCAAAGCTATTAAAACTGGATATAGGAGCAAGGTCAATGTTACTAAGGCGAATTGTAAGCATTGACTAAATCACCACCACCAAAAAAGCACAATGTGATTGAAATTTTTTAAGCTTGATAATCAATTAATTGCAAAATATTTTCGAAAACAAACACTACTATGTATTGCATAGTACCATTTAATAGCTATATCTTTGTGATACATTGAACGAATGCCTATGAAAACACCAGAAATAAATGTTGAAAACACCAAAGTGCAAATGCGGAAGGGAATTCTGGAGTATTGCATACTATCCATAATTGCCCAAGGTGAAGCGTACGCATCTGATATACTGGATAAGTTAAAAGAGGCTAAACTGATTGTGGTAGAAGGAACACTGTACCCCCTCCTTACCAGGCTTAAGAACAGTGGTCATCTCAGCTATCAATGGAAGGAATCACTATCAGGACCACCACGAAAATACTACTTGCTAACCGACCTGGGCCGCAATTTTTTAAAAGAGCTCGACCTGACATGGCAAGAGTTAGTATATGCAGTAAACATTACCACCACTAAAGCTAAATAACCGTTATAATGAAAAAGACATTTTCCATAAATCTTGGCGGACAAGTGTTCCAAATAGATGAAGATGCTTACGAAAAGCTGCGCGCTTATCTAGATGCCATCAAAACCAGGTATCGAAACACCCAAGGTGCAGAAGAGATACTTGGCGACATTGAAGGACGCTTGGCTGAAATGCTAACAGAAAGGATAAACAACCGATTGAATGTGGTAAGCCTGCTGCATATCGAAGAATGTATGGCAATTATGGGAGACCCAGCGCAATTTGGAGATGAAGCTTCAGAAGAAACTGCGGACACAGATCAACCAAATGCCACAGCAGAAGTGAAGCGCAAGTTCTTTCGCAATCCTGACGACCAAACTCTTGGAGGGGTTGTTTCTGGTTTATCTGCCTTTCTTGGTATTGAAGAGGTTGTGTGGGTACGTTTGTTTGTTGTACTTCTATTCTTCTTTTCAGGAGGGACGGTGCTTGTAGCCTACATCATTCTTTGGGTCATTGTACCTGAAGCCAACACGCCTTCGGAAAAGCTGCAAATGAGGGGGGAGCCTATCAATATTGAGAATATTGAAAAAGTCATTAAGAAGGACTTTCAAGATTTGGAAAACAGGGTAAAGAATATTGACACCAAATCAGTTCAGCATAAAGCAAGAACTGGTTTCCAAAAGTTCATTGACTTTTGTTTAGTACTGTTCAAGTATTTGATAAAGGCACTGGCAAAACTGGTAGGATTGCTCTTTATTCTTTTCGGTCTGTCAGTAATAATTGTAGTGCTATGGAGCCTATTACTGCCTGGTACTATCATGACGGTGAACACTGATGTTTGGCCATATATATTTAATAGCAGCATGCAGGTGACCCTAGCGATTATCGCACTATGCTTGTTGGTTTTTGTTCCCCTAATTGGATTAACTATTTCTGGTTTTAGAATACTATTGGGGCTAAAGAAAAGCCACAGGAGCGTTGGAATAAGCTTTACCGCCTTATGGTTTCTCGGTTTGGTGCTCGGTTTTATATTACTGCTGCAAATGAAGAATGATTTCAAAAGAAATCATACCTACAAAAAAGAAACGGTTTTAAATAGCCCTAGCACTAATGTTTTGAACCTAGTCTTATCCAACCAAAAGGAGTATGATGGCGCATACATAGCACTTGGCAACTGGGGCGCATACTACCATGAAGGCAGTTCTATTTATGTAATGGATCGAATCAAACTGGATGTGGTGAAAAGCGAAACTGATGACTATGTATTGGTTCAAGAAAATGCATCTATGGGGAACAGTCAAAACCAAGCCATCAAAAATGCGCAAGCTATTGAGTATCATTTTGCGCAAAAAGATTCGGTGCTATCCTTTGATGAGTTTTTTAGTATACCCACCAGCGGCAAAATACGTGGCCAGGAACTACAACTGACTCTGAAAATACCTGAAGGTGGCAGCGTGTACTTTGCAAACAATATTCGTCATTTGATATACGACATAAGAAATACCACCAACACCTATGACGGTGATATGGTGGGCCATACATGGACAATGAAATTTGATGGGTTAACTTGTGTTGACTGTGAGGATGAAGGCCGTGAAGACAGAGAACATGGATGGAATACAGGAGCCGCTAAAGAATATGATATATCTGATGCCAATGATGTAGAAGTTAATGGGGCTTTCGATGTTGAAATCCGCACAGGGAAAGATGCCGCTGTAAAAGTTTATGGAGCGGAGGAAGATACCAAGCATATACAAGTACTTAGCAATGATGGAAAACTTACCATTGGCATGGGAAACATTCGGGGGCTTTTCAAATTTCGCCAACCACATAAAATTAAAATTCAAATAGACCTGCCTCAATTACAGTCACTTGAAGTGAACGGGCCATGCTATGTTTCAGGAAAAGGCTTGAAAGGCGATGAAGTGGTCTTGAAGTTTACAGGTGCTAGTAGCGGTGTAATGCACTTAGATTGCGACCAGCTGACTGTAGAAGCCAATGGAGCCGCGGAAGTTAAACTATCAGGCAATGCCAATAAACTGAAGGCAGAAGTAGTAAGCGCATCATCAATGGATGCTGGAAAGTTAACCACCAATACTGCTGAGATAGAGGCAACTGGCGCAAGCGCCGCACTTGTAAACGTTAAGGAGAAATTAGACGCTGAAGCAAATGGCGCCAGTAGTATCGAATACCTGGGTAACCCTATCGTTTCGTCTGATGCCTCAGGGGCTTCGTCTATCAATCCTGTACAGTAAGCGGAATAAATTTTTCCTGTGCCAATCAATCTGTTACTTTATAGCCAGTAAAGAAGCCTTTTTGTAACCTGCGTAAGCAGCAATAGCCCGGAATAGCCTACCGGGCTATTGTATTTTATCTTGTCAAAAGTGTTATTCAGCCACTACCTTTTCAGGCCTCATCTGCGGGAAAAAGAGCACCTCTTGTATGGATGCATTGTTAGTCATCAGCATGCACAGTCGGTCAATACCAATACCCATGCCCGAAGTAGGTGGCATGCCATACTCCAATGCCCGTAGAAAATCTTGGTCGATTAGCATGGCCTCATCATCTCCCTTATCGGCTAACCGCATCTGCTCTTCAAAACGCAACCGCTGGTCAATGGGGTCATTTAACTCTGAATAAGCATTCGCAATTTCCTTACCATTCACCATCAGTTCAAATCGCTCCGCCAAATTAGGATTATCGCGGTGCCGTTTGCAAAGAGGCGACATTTCCACTGGGAAATCGGTAATAAAAGTTGGCTGAACATAGTGCATTTCGCACCGTTCTCCGAAAATTTCGTCTATCAATTTACCTTTTCCAAAAGTATCGTCAGGGTGTAAGTCCAAATCTTTGCATACGTTCCGTAAACCCAGTTCATCCAAAGTGCTAATATCAATACCGGTATGTTCTTTAATGGCATCGAACATGGTCACCCTTTTGAATGGAGCCTTAAAATCAATAACTTGGCTACCCACTTGCACTTGTGTAGTACCGTGAAGGTCAAGGGCAATTTTCTCCAGCAATTGCTCCGTAAACTCCATCATCCAATGGTAGTCTTTATAAGCCACATAAATTTCCATTACGGTAAACTCGGGATTGTGGGTGCGGTCCATACCCTCGTTTCGGAAGTCCTTAGCAAACTCATACACGCCGTCAAAACCGCCCACAATCAAGCGCTTCAGATAAAGCTCATTTGCAATACGCAAGTACAAAGGAATATCTAGCGCATTATGGTGCGTGATGAAAGGACGTGCAGCAGCACCACCGGGGATGGGCTGCAAAATAGGCGTTTCTACTTCTAAATACCCTCGGCTATTGAAAAACGCCCGCATGGAATTTATCAATTTAGTACGCTTGATAAAGGTATCCTTGATACCTTCATTTACAATCAAATCGACATACCGTTGGCGATATCTTTGCTCAGGGTCATTGAAGGCATCATATACATTACCTGCCTCATCTTTCTTCACTACTGGCAACGGTCTAAGAGATTTGCTCAGAACAGTCAATTCTTTTACATGGATACTGATTTCCCCAACTTTTGTAATGAAGACATTACCCTTCACTCCAATGAAGTCTCCCAAATCCAACAACTTCTTGAAAACAGTATTATAAAGCGTTTTATCCTCTCCAGGACATATTTCATCCCGGTTTACATATATCTGTATGCGGCCGGTAGCGTCCATTAATTCCGCAAAAGATGCCGAGCCCATGATGCGCTGTGACATTAATCTACCTGCTAGTGAAATAGACTGATATAGCCCCGAGCCTTCAGTAAAATTTTGCTTAATCTCTGCTGCACTGGCATTTACTTCATACAATGCGGCTGGGTAGGGCTCAATGCCCAGTGACCTAATTTGTTCCAGGTGTTCGCGCCTGATAATTTCTTGTTCGCTAAGGTGCTGCATTTGAAATATTTGGGATGGCAAAATTAGCTAAAATTGCCCACCTCTAACAGTACCTCTAAACCTTAGCTGCTAACGAACGAAAAAAAGCGATGGTTTCCCTGCACTCGACTATGAAGATGAACACCAAAACTAAAAAGATGATGATTAATAGTACAAGAGGCAGGTACCATATCGGGTCAGGGGTTCTAATTTGCACTAATCTGCTAGTTATCAACCAATAATGTAGCCAAAGCCAAATAAAAATAGAGGCAAACGCCAAAATCATTACCATTGGCAATTTAAAGCTCAACTTCAATTGGGTATCTGATTGCATTTGTGTTACATTACCCCTTATACCAGGAAAGAATATTGACATTCCAGAGGAACGGTGTATCCTAAAAGTATGGGCTTCTATTACACCAATGTAAGGCAAAGAGGCATCGTACCTTGCCGATACTACATTTCGTACCCTATACAGCAAATCATCAGGGGTTAGGTGGCTACCTATTGTTTTACTGTAAACAGTTAACATGATTCACAAAACTAAGATTCTACAAACAAAGAACCAATACCGATGTTGACACAATCACCCAAATTGAAAACTTATAGAAGTATCTTTGTACCATGGGAAATGAAAGGCTACGTAAACAAATGGCCATTTTCGCTATAGTGGCATTTTCACTAGGCATACTAACAATTTACCTTCAGTATTTGTTGCCTGATAAAGCAGGACGAGGATTAGGCAGCAATTGGAAGAAAGAGTACTATGACGATGGCAAAATTAGGGCTGAAGGTGAGTTGCAGAAAGGTTATTTGAAAAATGGGGAATGGACTTATTACCGAGAAGATGGGAGCATCCTTTTGAAGGAAACCTACAAAGACGGGATTTTGCAATCAACAAGCGAATCGAAGTGAACAATACCTTTTTGAAATTGGCTAAAATAGGCTTGGTAATGATTTATCTGGTAATCATTGCTGGTAGCGTTGTAAGAATGACTGGTTCAGGCATGGGCTGTCCTGATTGGCCTAAATGTTTTGGGATGTGGATTCCGCCCACTGATGTTTCTCAGTTGCCCTTAGATTACCAACAAACATATGCCGATAGGGGTTATGCAGATACGAGCTTCAATGTATTTCATACTTGGACCGAATATCTCAATCGCTTGGTAGGTGCACTTACCGGCTTTATCATATTGGCAATGCTACTTTTTTCTTTTGGATATTGGCGTAGTGATAGAAGGGTGGTTTGGTTATGCTTATTGGCGGTAATAGCTATTGGCTTCCAAGCTTGGCTTGGAAAACTGGTAGTTGATTCGGTATTGACCCCAGTAAAAATCACCGTACATATGCTGATGGCGCTAGTAATGGTAGCTCTGCAACTGTATATTATAAAACGCACTTCTTCCAATTCTTCTAAAATAACTACAGCAGTAGGTAGCAGTTTAAGATGGATAGCAATAGGTTGCCTATTTCTTACCCTAGTACAAGTAACTTTGGGCACTCAAGTAAGGGAACAGGTTGATGAAATAGCCGCTAAATATAGCTATGGCAATAGATGGCAATGGATAAGCGAATTAAATGCCATTTTCAAGCTGCACCGTAGCTTTTCATTAGTGGTAATCATGCTGAATAGCTATTTGGTATGGGCGCTATATAATAAGGGCATCCGCTGGCAGGCCAATGGCTGGCTGATTCTGTTGTTGGCTATCGAAATTTTGACCGGTATTGTACTTACATATCTAGGAATGCCTGCCTATATACAGCCTGTGCACTTATTATTGGCCAGCCTGATATTTGGTACCCAGTTTTGGATATTGCTCAAAGCTTTCCATAACCAACCAGCTAAGGTTATTGGGAATTAATTACCTTTCAATAAAGTTGGGCATACATTGCAAGTGATGGAAATAGCGGTAGAGAAGATAGATATTCGCAAACTGAGCAAGCAGGAGCTAGAATCCCTATTTGTTGAAATGGGGGAGCAGGCATTCCGCGCCCGTCAGGTATATGATTGGCTATGGAAGCGTTCCGCCATTTCTTTCGAGCAGATGACCAATTTATCCAAGCCGCTCAGGGAAAAATTGGCAGAAAAGTTTGCCATCAATGCCCTGGAAGAACATGTTGTTCAAAAAAGCAACGATGGGACTATTAAGTCGGCTTTCAAACTTTTTGACGGCAATATCATAGAAGGGGTAATGATTCCTACCGAGACGCGCATGACAGCCTGTGTGTCCTCACAAGTGGGTTGCAGCTTAAGCTGTAAGTTTTGCGCCACTGGTTTTTTAGGAAGAAAGCGGAATCTGGAACCTGGAGAAATCTATGACCAAGTGGTGCTACTCAATAGGCAAGCACTCCAGCATTTTAACAAGCCGCTTAGCAATATCGTTTTTATGGGCATGGGCGAGCCTTTGTTGACTTATGCCAATGTGTTGAGAGCTATTGAGCATATCTGTTCACCGGAAGGTTTGAATATTTCTTACAAACGGGTCACTGTATCTACTGCCGGAATTGCCAAAATGATCAAAAAGCTGGGAGACGATGGAGTTAAATTCAATCTGGCCCTTTCGCTGCATGCCGCCAATGATGAAAAGCGGAACACTATTATGGCTATTAACGAAAGCAATAATCTGGATGCTTTGGTAGAGGCACTCAATTATTTCTATCGACTTACTGGCAACAAAATTACCTTTGAGTATATCCTTTTCAATGAGTTCAACGATAGTCTTAAGGATGCGGATGAGTTGATTGCCCTTTGCAAGCGCGTACCGGCCAAGGTCAACGTTATAGAATATAACCCCGTGGAACAGGTGAACATGGTAAAGCCGCCTGATTCCAAAAGGGATAAATTTGTAGCATATCTCGAAAAGCAAGGCGTGGTTGCCAAAGTTCGCCGCAGCAGAGGCAAGGATATTGATGCTGCATGTGGCCAATTGGCCAACAAACACTAGGGGCGCGGACCTTTTTTTTGTTCAGGCCTTGTATTCCACCGCAAACCTTCCCATCCACAGTGTACACACTTATAACGACGGAAAGGCAATATGCCAAAAGTAGAAATCATTACAATTTTATCACCAAAGTTCCTCGACTTTCGGCTAAGTTTGCCAGTACAGGCAGGACAAGAGCCTTTGCGCAAAACATTCAATAAGCGCATAATAATAAAAATCAACACCATCATGCCGATTCCCAAGAAAAAAATAATAAGGTCTTGGTTGGAGAAAATGTAATTAGTCAAAATACTATCTATTAATATTCAATGTCCATTTCCAAATCGGCTTCACCCGATGAATGTTGTTGACGACTGATTGCTTTTTCAATTTGCCTTTCAATAATCAAATCAGCAATGCCCTCCAATGCTTCTTGTAACGGGTTTTCCGCCAATAAAGTTAATACTTTCTTTTCGCTCACATCAATTCTATACAGTATCCATTTTAATTTTTCATTATCATATTGTATTAAATCTGACAATCGATTGACCAATACCGATTTAAGCACCGCTAAATAGTCCGTTTCCGATGGGGAAATTAACTCCATCCCAAAATCTTGGCAAATTTTTAAAGCGGCAGATTGCTGGACTTTGTTTTGGTCATTCATACACTTAAAGCTATCAATCTTTCCAATAACCTTCCACAATCCCTAAGCCGAACAGCGCAAAATCATACACTATAGGGTCTTCAGGATTCAAAAGCTTCAAATTATGGGTCAACTGCTCCACGGCAAGCCAATTGGTGTTTTTAGTGCTCAATAGGCCCAATTTTCTGGCTACTCTATCAACATGTAAATCCAAAGGGCACATCAGTTGCGCAGAGCTAATTTTTTCCCATATCCCGAAATCGACACCACTGATATCTTTCCTTACCATCCAACGCAAAAACATATTGAGCCGCTTGCAAGTGGAACCCTCTAATGGACTGGCAACATGCTTACGGCTACGCTGCGGAAAGTCAGGCAATGCAAAAAAAGTCTGCTTGAAATGCACCAGCATCTGGTAAACAGTGTCGCTAGACCCTGCTCCGAGAAATGCTGCCTCCAATGATGCATGCTCTTCATAATGCCGCCTTAAAGAAGCCACAAAATATAATAGGTCGATATCATTGAAAGTGCGGTGCTTAAAACCCTTGAGCCTTTCCAAATCAGCTTTGCTATGGTGCAGCACAAACTCGTATGGCTCTCCGTCCATTCTATCAATCAATTCCTTGCACTTATTGATAATGGTTTTCCGTTGGCCCCAGGCCAATACGGCAGCAAAAAACCCCATTATCTCTATATCCTGCTTCTTATCGAACAAATGCGGTATGCTGATAGGGTCATCTTCTATAAAATCGATGCAATTGTACTTGGCCGCTTTACTGTCCAAAAAGGGCTTCAAGCGCAACAATTCCTCAACCGACATCAGGAAATAATATCTTTATCTTTCGTGAAGCGAAAAGGCGAGGCCAATTGATGCTCCCTCATAGCCTTCCTTGATAAGCGGATACCCAAGGCCAAGGATATAACAGCACCTAATAAAGCCAGCGGATAATTTCTAATCTCAAACAGCGAATAATCATAACTGCCATGCAATAAGACAGCCCCTAGAAGACCAAACAACTTCAATTTGAACGACTCCGTCGTATCGTACTTCGCTTTTCCTAAAAAATAGCCCATTACCACAGCGAACGAGGCATGGGCTGGTACTGCCGTAAACATCCGCATAATGCCGGTACCATAACCATATTGGTTGACATACAAGATATTTTCCAAGGTGGCGAAGCCCATACTTACCATTACGCTATACACAATGCCGTCAAAAGGCTCATTGAAGTTTTTGTTGCGATAGGCAAACCAATATACCATGGCAAACTTGCTCAACTCTTCACTAAAAGCCACTACGCCATAGGCATACACAAAGGTTATCCATGGGTTATCGGATATGCCATAGCCGAAAGAACTGCCGTACCTTGACAATATTACTGCAGGAACCGTACTGAATATGCCGGCAATAAAACACTTAATCAATAGCCCCAATGGCTCGCGCTCATGCTTGTCCTTCAAATAGATATACAGCATAATGGCAAAACCTGGTGCCAAAGCTAAGGCCAATAAGCTCATGACAATGCGGTTTCCAGGTCGGCAATCAGGTCATCTGCATCCTCAATGCCCACGCTCAGGCGTACCAACGAATCCAATACCCCCGTTTTCTTCCTTTCCTCCTTGGGTATGCTGGCATGGGTCATGGTGGCAGGGTGGCCTATCAATGATTCCACACCTCCCAATGATTCCGCCAAAGAGAACAGATGGGTGCCTGACAAAACTTTGTTGGCCGCGGCTATGGTGTCCTCTTTCAACGTAAACGATACCATGCCCCCAAAGCTGCGCATCTGCTTTTTGGCAATCTCATGATTGGGGTGGTCGGTAAATCCGGGCCAAAAGACTTTCTTAACTTTAGGATGCTGGCGCAGCCAGTGGGCAATCTTTTCGCCATTTTGGCAATGGCGTTCCATGCGCAGGTGCAAGGTTTTGATGCCCCGCAAGGCCAAGAAACAATCTTGGGGCCCAGGCGTGGCGCCACAACTGTTCTGTATAAAGGCCAATTGGGTTGCCAGCGATTCATCGTTCACCACCAGGGCACCCATCACCACATCGGAATGGCCGGCAATGTACTTGGTAACCGAGTGCATCACGATATCGGCCCCTAGGTCAAGTGGTGTTTGTAGGTAGGGCGAGGCAAAGGTATTGTCCACGGCAAGCAGGCAATGGTGTTGCTTGGCCAATGCCGCTACCGCCGCTATATCTATAATATTCATCATGGGGTTGGTGGGGGTCTCCACCCATATCAGCTTGGTGCGGTCGGTAATATATTGCGCAATTTCCGCTGCCTGCGCCATGCCAGTAAAAGTGAACTTGATACCGTACTTGGCAAACACCTTGGTGAAGATGCGGTAAGTACCGCCATACAGGTCGTTGGTGGAAATCACTTCGTCGCCAGGGCTGAGCAGCTTGATAACGGTGTCTATGGCTCCCATGCCCGTGCTGAAGCATAGGCCATGCTTGCCATTTTCCAAAGCCGCTAGATTGGCCTGTAATGCCGAGCGGGTAGGATTGTGTGTGCGCGAATACTCGTATCCCTTATGGTCGCCAGGGGCCGCCTGGGCGTAGGTGGAGGTTTGGTAGATGGGCGTCATGATGGCACCTGTTGCAGGGTCGGGTTCCAGCCCTGCATGTATAGCTTTGGTCGCGAATTTCATTGATGGGTATTTTCCATAAAAATAGGCATTTCAGCATTCATGCTGGTTGTAGCCCATGGCTTTCCGATTCATTTTGCAAAAGCCCAACTCCTTAGTCCACCATATCTTGCAACACGCCTTCCAGCCTATCGAAGTTTTCCTCATTCTTCTCTGGGGCGAAGTTGTTGATTTTGCGGCGCAGCTCTGCATCATCGAATACCATTTTGAAAACCACCCTGGTCTGCGTTTCCGATACAGGCTCGAAAGTGACCTCCACATTAAAGTAGGGCTGCGATTGGCGGGTCCATTTTAGGAAGGCTTCTGGCCTTATCTCTACAAAAGTACAGGCGTTTTCATAGTTCCCCTTTTCCGGCCCGTGCATGGTATATAGCCACCTGCCGCCTGGCCGCAAGTCATGTTCATGGAAGGTATTGGTAAATCCCTTGGGCCCCCACCATACAGCCAAAAGCACCGGCTCCGTCCATGCCCTGTACACTTTACTTAAGGGGTGGTTAAATATCCGCGTGCTTACAATCTCATAAGTTCCTGTTTCCATAACTGCTAAGATAGCACATCAAAATACTCTTATTCATAGGTCATCCTCCCCTGCTAACCTCAATTGACAATTTTCATGTTTCGGTAACCTTTCAGTGGTATTTCAGTGTATGTTCAGTGACCTTTCAGTGGTACTTCAGTACCCTTTCAGTATATGTTCAGTAGTACTTCAGTACCCTTTCAGTTTACATAAATTGGTTGTTTACCAGTTATTTATGCAAAAATCTTGTGTTTTTTTGCTATTTTTTGCATTTGCGGTGCTGATTTGGAAGCAAAAAATTTTCTTGTGTCTTGTGTCTCATATCTTGATACTAAACAATGGTACGCACTTAGTGTCGATTGTGCAAGTGTGGTTTTAAATTTCTTTGGTAACAATTTGTAGAAGCAGTTAAATGCCTACTATTCAGCAATCGTGACAGTATATCGTTAATTTTGGGGTATGCGTTGGGGTATCCTTATTACACTGCTCGGCTTATGGTTGGTAGCACCTGCACAAACAAAGGTAAAAACCACCAAGTTGGGCAACAGCAAGCGGCCGTTATTATTTTCTTTTGTACACATTACCGATATCCATATCGGGGAGGGAGCCAAAAACCACGATTTCGGCTCAAAAGGGTATTTTGACCAGCCCAGCTCCAATGATACCGGTTATCCCACCAGCCGATTGCGCTCCTCCATACAATGGATACAAGCCAACCAACAAGCGGCCAACATCCAGTTTGTCATCGCCACTGGGGACTTGACGGGCAGTGCCGAGACCTCGGAGTTTATGCAAGTAAAAGAAATGATGGATTCATTGCCCATACCCTATGTGCCTTTAATGGGCAACCATGATGCCTGGCCATACAACCATTTTCGTGATGAAGCCCCCTATGCCTGTGGCGATAGCTTGATGAACGTGGTATTTGATGCAACATTTAAAAAGCTACAAAGCGAATTTGAATGGAATGATGGCAGCCGCACGGTACGCTGGATAAACCCTGAAGCGGGCCAGCCTGCCTACATGCAAAACTATAGTTTCGTTTACCAAGGCTACCGGTTCGTATTGCTTGACTTTAACCCGCGCTACCATGTGCGGAAGGATGAGCCGGGCATTGGGCCTGAAGCACAGTTGACGGATTATGAAGGCGGAACCCTGCCCTTTCTAAAAGAGGAATTGCGAAAAGCAAAGGAACAAAACCAACAAGTAGTATTGTTTTCGCACCACCCGCCCATGAAAAACCCATTAGGGCACCATTACTCCTTTACTTGGAAAGAAAGGAAAATCCTGAAACGCACCATGCACCCTTACCGTAAGCAATTAGTAGCTTGGTTTGCAGGCCATATCCACCGCTGGTGGCATTATCACTTGCCCATGGCGGGCTTGGAAGTATTTGAAACGAAAGCCAATAAAGCGCAACCGCAGGGCGGATTTAGAGTGGTACAGGTGTATGGGAGATAATTCTATGCCTTCTCACCTCGGGTTGGAGGAAAAGCTTTGGCAGATGCTATACCCCTTTCAATAAAACTAAGGGGGGCTTATATTGTAAAGTGCAGCGTCAAAAAGTGCAACTTACTAGACTAAATTCAGCATATCAGCACATTAGCACACCAGCACATCACTTCATCTTGCTTTCCATGCGCTTGCGCTCGTTCTCGTCCAGGTAGATTTTGCGCAGACGGATTGATTGTGGGGTCACTTCCACGTACTCATCGGCTTGTATGTATTCCAATGCCTCCTCTAAGCTGTGCTTAATAGGTGGTGCCAGGCGCATCTTGTCATCGGCACCCGATGCGCGCATATTGGTCAATTGTTTGGCCTTGGTTACGTTTACCACTAAATCATCCTGGCGGGTATTTTCGCCAATTACCTGACCAGCATATACATTTTCACCAGGCTCAATGAAGAATGAGCCCCGCTCCTGCAATTTGTCCAAAGAATAAGCAAAGGCGGTACCCGGCTCTGAAGATATCAAGGAACCATTGATGCGACCTTCTATCTCGCCCTTGTAAGGCTCATAACCTTTCAAGCGGTGCGCCATGATGGCCTCGCCCGCAGTAGCGGTCAACAATTTATTACGCAAGCCAATGATGCCGCGCGATGGAATGGTAAACTCCAAGTGCATACGGTCGCCCTTTGGGGTCATGCTTTGCATCTCGCCTTTTCTGCGGGTCACCAATTCAATGGCCTTTCCAGCTACTTCTTCGGGCAGGTCAATGGTCAAGTCCTCTATTGGCTCACATTTCTTGCCATCAATTTCCTTTAGCAACACCTGTGGCTGGCCCACCTGCAGTTCATAACCCTCACGGCGCATGGTCTCAATCAATACGGATAAGTGCAACACCCCACGACCGAATACTTGGAACGAGTCGGCAGTATCGCCTGGCTTTACCCTAAGGGCAAGGTTCTTTTCCAATTCTTTCTCCAACCTGTCCTTTAAGTGCCTTGAGGTAACAAACTTGCCTTCCTTACCGAAAAATGGCGAGTTGTTAATGGTGAACACCATGCTCATGGTAGGCTCATCGATATCAATTGGCTTCAAGCCCTCTGGATTTTCGAAATCGGCAATGGTATCGCCTATCTCAAATCCTTCCACCCCTAATACGGCACATATCTCACCCGCTATAATAGGTTCTTTGGTTCGTTGCTTTTGGAATCCTTCGAAAAGAAACAATTCTTTTATTCTTGACTTTGTAATCGTTCCATCGCGCTTCACCAATGATACGGGCATATTCTCCTGTAACTTGCCGCGATGCAAGCGACCTATAGCAATACGGCCTACGTAGGAAGAGTAATCCAAAGAAGTAATCATTAACTGCGGGGTACCCTGATGCGATACCGGCGAAGGGATATGCTTGATGATGGTGTCCATCAGGTAAGTGATATCCGTGGCTGGTTTGCGCCAGTCCTCTCCCATCCAGTTATTTTTGGCAGAACCGTACACGGTAGGGAAATCCAATTGGTCCTCATCGGCATCCAAGTTGAACATCAACTCGAATACGGCCTCTTGTACTTCGTCGGGGCGGCAGTTTTCCTTATCCACCTTATTGATTACCACAATAGGTTTCAGGCCCATGCTCAATGCCTTTTGTAGTACGAAACGGGTTTGCGGCATCGGACCTTCGAAAGCATCCACCAACAGTAGGCAACCATCGGCCATGTTCAATACCCGCTCCACTTCCCCGCCAAAGTCGGCGTGGCCCGGGGTATCGATGATATTGATTTTGTAGCCTTTATAACGTACCGAAACGTTTTTTGCCAGAATGGTGATACCCCTTTCCCTTTCCAGGTCATTGTTGTCCAAAATCAGCTCTCCGGGCTTCTCATGGTCGGCAAACAGTTTGCCCGCTAATAACATTTTATCTACTAAGGTCGTCTTCCCGTGGTCAACGTGCGCAATGATGGCAATATTTCTAAGGTTTTCCATAATGATGTTAAATCGGGTGCAAACTTACCGCTATTTTCCGAGATAAACAGGCTATGGCAGATTATGGCAAGGTTAAGGTGGTTGTAACCATTAGGTTTGATGCCATACCAGAGCTTGTCACTCGTGGCGAGCACTAATATGTACTTCTGCTTAGTCAATACTTAAAACCGGGAGGAGCATCAGGTATTGCATTCAAATCGAGCTCCAAAAGCGTGTTTCCGTTGTCGCATATTGCCCCAACCGTAAAGGCTTCGTACACCCTCACTGTGTGTGTAGCCACGTTTTCTTCCACCGTTGCTTTTACTATAGGTTGCGCCATGGTATCGTGAAGAAAGAAAAATACCGGGTCAACCAAAGGCTTGTTCTCATCTGTACTTTCTACGGTCAATTTCACTTCATAGGTCAGCCCACTCACTATTTCAGTGATATTAGCATACATTTTTCTTCCATCGACAACATCCTTTCCTCCAAACCTCCCCTTTTGTGGGTCTTCCGCATTAGTTATTGGGGCGAGTTTAGCCAGTAATTCATCGGGAATGTCGCTTTCGGCTGATGTCAAGGTTTGCCTTCTTCTGTTCAGGTATCTTTCATCTTGGGCCTTAAGGTTGTTTGATAAATCCTCCAAACGTTTCTCGATAGGTGTGAGTGAACGGTTCAAGTCAACAAATACCTGAAGCAATCGCACACGTGTCCATAAGTAACCAAACAGAAAGCCGCACATTGAGAACAATACAATCAATGCATAAGATGTGGCATACGCAGTAGCATACAACATGAGTAAACCGCTTGCACAACCAGCTACCAATCTATCAAGGCTTGCCAATAAGGGCTTAATTTCAACAAGACTGACACCAACGAGAATTTTGGTAAGCCAGTCTGAAATTTGTTCCAAATTAGTGTTTTGTAAAAAACCATTACCATTTCCATCGCTATTTCCATCACCTTTCTGAAGGATACGGGGTATTCCAAACAAAAAACCAACTAACCCGCCCGAAGTTAATGCGGCTGCACAAACAAACATCAACAGGGAACTGTTCCTTCCCCAAAGCTTGATGGCCTCTTGCCACTTGGGCGGATTGGGATATCCTGCAGGATAGCTTACCAATAGGATAAACAAGAAAGTTAATATTAGTACAAATAACAGTATCTTAAAGCCTTTGTCCAGTAAATCTTCTTGTTGACTCTTTGGCGATTTCGGGTAACTATCTTCTTCGACTAACATAAATAATATTGTTTCCACCAAGATAAATAATAATTAAATGAAAAAAATATTTTCAAATAAATTTTACTCCTATGGAAACGCTATAAAACTAGCTGGTTGAAAAAATGGCACAAATACACTAAACTACTTTTGGTCCCTTAGCAATTGCATAATGACCCACACCATGGAGCCTACCACAAATAAAAGGCTGAAAATGATTGTAAAGGTATTGGTTTCCGGCTTGCCCCATTTGCTGTCGATAAGATAGCCAAGGCCAACACCAACACCTATAATGGCCATCATTTGGAAGCCTAGGGCGGAATACTTGACGTAGTCGTTAAGCGGTTTCTTTCTGGAGGATGGGTCCTGCTGCGGTTCGCTCATGCTTCATTTCTTTGGTACCCATAGTGCAGGTGCCGTTGAACTTGGCACCCTGTTCTACTACTAACTTGTTACTGGTGATATCACCCTCGATAACGGCAGTGGCCTTCAATATCAACAGTTCCTTCACCTGCAAGGTGCCGGTTACTTTCCCTTCAATATCCGCGCTGCCGCAAACAATGTCCCCTTCAATACGGCCCGTTTTACCTATCACCAGTTTTGCACTGGCCTGTACGGTACCGTTGATATACCCATCAATGCGTATATCGTGCGCAGCCTTCACATCACCATGTATCACCGTGCCCTCCATAAACTGGTTGGTAATGTGTGGGCCCTTGCCCGGACGGTTGTCCATTTCTTCCTTTATGCCAAAAAGTGCCATACAGCTTGGTTTTGGTCAAAAAACAATATACGTCTCCGGATTGACCGGAAGGCCGTCTTTCCACAGCTCGAAATGCAGGTGCGGGCCTGTACTCATTTCCCCGCTGTTGCCTATTATCGCTATCGCATCTCCCGCTTTAACGAAGTTACCAACTTTTTTCAACAATACCGAATTATGCTTATAGAAAGAAACTAAGTTATAAGCATGCTGAACAACAATTACATAGCCCGTTTCTGCAGTATAGTCGGCCATAATGACCGTACCATCAAGCACTGATTTCACCGCTTCCTTTTCTTTGGCCCCTATATCGATACCGTAATGTTGCTTTGCGGGTTCAAACTGATTGGTGATAAAACCCTTTACTGGGGGGAACAGGTTTTCCACCAGTAAATCTTCCACGGCACCGCTTGCAGGGTTGGAAAACATACCAGCGTAATTCTCCTCGTTTTCAATTTCCTGCCGGAGGGCCAAATCCTGCTCTGGCACATGGTCTAGCGAAACGGTATCGTACTGTGAAAGCCCCTTATTATCCTTGTTACTAATGGTATCTACATTATCGGAAAGGATATTTTTTACATTGTTTATCCAAGCCTCCTGCTGCGTAGCCACCATTTCCAACGAATCGGCTCGTACCTTCAGCTTTACAATATCGCGGCGCATGCCAACGTCGCCATAGCCCGGTATGTACTCTTTAAGCGGGGTAAATACCACCAAAGCGAAGATAAGGGCCGTAAGCACCACCAATAAAATACTGAATAGGGTGTATACATTGGCCCGTGAAAGGCGCAGCGAAAAACTTTCCTGAAAAGTTTCGTCGTTCAGTATTACCAGCCTATACTTGCTGCGTAGGCGGGTAACGAACTTTCCCTTGTTTCCGCTCCTTGTACTCATTTACGAACCTTTTGTGCCAGAGCTTTGAAAAATTTAAAATAATTTTACAGAATCTTAGTTAATAAAGCAGTGGAAGCCTTGAGGCAGACAAAGATACCAGTATTCACGATAGTATGTGTGTTGTTACTATTCGCGGGATGTACCGCCGAACGTAAGGCTCCATTCCTAAAACAGACCTATCACGACATTACCGCACGCAATAATGCCTATTTCAATGCCGACCTGAAGCTGGAAACCATCAGGGAAAACGTTGAAAATTCCCGCATTGACGATTATAGCAAAATCCTGCCCATCTATACCGACCGTGACCCCGAGCTTGCCAAAAGCTATACGGCTGATTTGGATTCCGTAATTAAAAAAACTTCGGATGTTATTCGCAAGCACGAGGTAAGTATCCATACTGACAACTCTTACTTCCTAGTTGGGGTTTCACACTATTTGAAAGGCAATTTCCAGACAGCTCAGGAAACCTTTCAATATGTTAATGCGGTGTATAAGCCCAAGCCAGAGGTAAACAAAAAGAAAAGCAGCAGTAAAGGCAGTACGGGCAGCAGTCAGCCTAAGAGCAAGGGCAAGCCGCAATCTGCTTCCCAAAAAGAGGATGCCACTAGTGGAAACAAAGCCCCTACTTCTTCGAAGAGCAACAAAGGCAAACCATTAACAGCTGGCCAAAAAGCCGCTTTGGAAAAAGAAGCCCAAGAAAAGGCTGAAAAAGAAGCAGCAGAAAAGAAAGCACTGGAAGAAAAAAAGGCCCAAGAAGCACTATTGAGCGGCAATACGGAAGAGACCGAGGCGGAAAAAGTAATAGACCTTGAAAATAAAAAAGGCAAAGAAGACCCTTTGCACTGGCTAAAACACCAGCCTGTTCGCCCCGATGCCATGATATGGCTGGTGGATTGTTATACTTCACAAAAAAAATACCGTGAGGCCGAAGCAGTGCTTACCTTAATAGATGCTGATGAGCAGTTCCCCAGTTGGTTGTTTCAAGATGTGGAAATGGCAAGGGCAAATCTTTACCTACAAAAAGGCGACTTGGATAAGGCCATCGCTCCTTTGACGCGGCTTACCAAAATGATTAAAAAGAAAAAGAACAAGGCGCGCTTCAACTACATATTGGCCCAGATATATGAAAGCCAGCATGACAACGCATTGGCTATCGGATACTACCAGCAGGTACTGGAAGGCAAGCCCAAGTATGATATGTCTTTCAATGCGAAAATGAATATTGCCCGCATTTCCGTTAAGGATAACTCCCTGCCTACCGACGATGTGGTGAAAATATTGAAACGCCTGTTGCGTGATAGCAAAAACAGCGAGTTTTATGACCAAGTGTATTTTGCATTGGCTGAGCTTAACATTAAAGAAAACAAGCTGGACGAGGCCGTAAAAAACTATAAAAAATCGGTAGCTGCATCCACTACCAACACCAACCAAAAGGCACTTTCTTTTTTACGTCTTGGCGAGATATATTTTGACCAAGAAAAGTACGAGTTATCGCAGCCATACTATGACAGTACCATAGCGATATTGCAACCCACCCATGCTAAGTATGCAGAAGTGGAGAAGCGCAACAATATCCTTAAAAACCTAGTGACCCAAATCAATACCATTACCCTGCAGGACAGTCTTTTGAAGTTGAGTACCTTATCAGATAAAGAATTGGAAAAAGTTTTACAGGCTAAACTGGACAAACTGCAGCAAGAGGAAGAAGAAAAAGCCCAGCAGCAAACTTTTTTGCAGCCCGAGAACACTAGCTTTACCGATTCAAAAACCGACGGAGGAACTTGGATATTCGATAATCCGGGCGCAAAAGCTACGGGTTATAATGATTTTATCCGTAAATGGGGCAAACGTAAGTTGGAGGACAACTGGCGCCGTTCGAACAAAGCCTCATCCGATGAGGCCCTGGAAGAAAAAGTAACTGAAGAGGATACCAAAGAGACGGGCAAGGAGAAAAAAGAGGAATTGTCGGCTTTGGAAAAGCTGAAGAAAACCGTTCCTAGTTCTGACAAGGATATTAAACAAAGCAGGGCCAAAGTAATTGAAGCTTACTACTTGCTGGGTACCATTTATTACATTGATTTAAAGAATTACGCTAAAGCCATTGCCACTTTTGAAGAATTGCTGCAAAAGTACCCCGGCGACCATAAATACGTAGAAGAAACTTATTACAACTTGTATTTGCTATACACCAAGCAGGGCGATTTGGCAAATGCCAATAAATACAAAGACTTATTGCTGGGCAAATATGCTGGTAGCAAGTATGCCAAAATCATACAGAACCCCAACTACCTGCAGCAGGAAAAGGAAATGGAAAAAGCGGAAAGCAATTACTATACCGCCACCTACCAGTACTTTGCTCAAGGTGCCATGGATTCCGTGATTGCCAGAGTGTCTTATGCCGATACCCTCTTTGGTGCAAATTATGAATTGAAACCCAAGTTTGCCTTGCTACAAGCCTTGGCTATTGGCAAAAGCAAGGATTTGGGCAGCTATAAAACCGCCTTGCAAGATGTGGTGACCAAGTATCCGGGGCATGAAGCCAAAATTAAAGCCCAGGAAATATTGGACTATATCAACAAAAGTACTGACAGTACCATCCGTAAGGAAAACAATATGCTGCGCTACGAATACAGTGCAGAAAGCAGGCACTTTTTCCTCCTTAGCATCAACAGCGACAGCATTAAAGTACCAGATGTGGTGAATGCCATAGGCAAATACAATGAAGTGAACCGCAGTATGGAGAACCTTAAAGTGGAGCCCTTGATAATGCCCGATGGTTACACAATCGTTACCGTGAAGAGCTTTGAAAATCTAATGCTAGCCAAAGATTATTATAATGCCATTATCAGCAGCGATGCCTTTGCCGCTTTCCCGAAGCAAGCCCTTAATTTCTATTTGATATCGGACATCAATCTGAATAAAGTTATCATGAACAAGGAAATTGGTTCATATTTTGAGTATTTCAACCTCAAATACCCTCAATAACACACATTGTTACGTAAATCTTTTTGGCAATGGCTTTCAGGTTTTTCTGGCTCGGCTGACTGGCGGCGGTTCAGGAAGTGGCTTATTGCCTTTTGGAGTTTGTTTGCAGCGGGGGTATTGTGTATTGTTGTTTTCTTGTTTGCGGTAGCCAAGGGAGCCTTTGGCAAATTGCCCACCTTTGAAGAACTGGAAAATCCACGCAGCAACCTAGCCACTGAAATTTATTCCGCCGATTCGGTTCTATTAGGCAAGTTTTTCAAAGAAAACAGGAGCAATGCCACTTTTAGTGAGATATCGCCCAATGCGGTAAATGCACTAATAGCTACTGAGGATGTACGCTTCTATGAGCATTCAGGTATTGATACCAAAGCCTTGCTAAGGGCAGTGGTAGGGGTACTCACTTTCAATAGTCAAGGCGGGGCAAGCACCATTAGCCAGCAGTTGGCCAAAAATCTCTTTCATGACCGTACGGGCAACGTGGTAAAAAGAATACTGCAAAAAGTAAAGGAATGGATTATTGCCGTTCGCTTGGAAAGCCGGTATACCAAGGAGGAAATTATTGCCATGTATTTCAATACAGTGGAGTTCAGCAGCAATGCCTACGGAATCAAATCCGCATCGCGTACTTATTTCAATAAATTGCCAGCAGACTTAAGTGTCGAAGAGGCAGCAGTGCTGGTAGGCATGCTAAAGGCACCCACGGCGTATAACCCCCGCTTGCACCCCGAAGCTTCAAAACGTAGGCGCAATACCGTTTTGGCCCAAATGGAGAAATACCATTTTATTGATAAAGAAGCCCAAAAAGAACTGTCCGCCTGCAATATTGAACTCAATTTTCATGAAGCTAGCCATGTGGAAGGCCCTGCTCCTTACTTTAGGGAATACCTGCGCCTATGGATGATGGAATGGAGTAAAAGCCACACCAAGGTAGATGGCAGTAGCTATGATATTTATAAAGATGGCCTTAAGATTTATACCACTATTGATTCCAGATTACAAACCTTTGCCGAAGATGCAGTACAACAGCATATGGCATCGCTCCAGGTCGATTTTTTCAAGCATTGGCAAGGTAAGGATGTTTGGAAAGATGTGCCGGACGAATTCAGGAGGATGATAGAAAAATCGAGCCGATATCAAGAGTTAAAGGAGCAAGGCATGGGCCATAATGCCATTATGAGGGAACTGTCCAAGCCCATCAAAATGAAAGTTTTCTCCTACAAAGGGGAAATAGACACCACCATGAGCCCCATTGACTCTATCCGCTACCATCGCATGTTTTTGCAAGCAGGGGTACTGTCGGTCGATCCTTATAACGGGCACATTAAGGTATGGGTGGGTGGCACCAACTATAAATACTTTCAATACGACCATATTACCAGCCAGCGGCAAATTGGGTCTACTTTCAAGCCATTTATTTATGCCGCCGCCATCGATAATGGTTATTCCCCCTGCTTCCAGATACTGGACCTTCCAGTCACTTTTGAGAACTATGATAACTGGACACCCCAAAACTCGGACAATAAATACACAGGCGATTTATTAACCCTTCGCCAATGTTTGGCCAAATCGCAAAACACTTGTTCGGCTTATTTGATGAAGCAGATAGGGCCGGAAGAAATCATTAAGCTGGTGCGCCAAATGGGCATCAAAAGCCATATCGATACAGTGCCCTCTATCTGCCTAGGTACCCCTGACCTTTCCGTTATGGAAATGGTTGGCTCCTATACCACATTCGTTAATAAGGGGCTATATACCCAGCCAGTTTTCATTACCCGTATTGAAGACAAAGACGGTAATGAGATATACCACAACACTGCTGTTACCAATGAAGTAATGACCGAAGAGAAGGCCTATGTAATGGTAGATTTGCTCCGTAACGTGGTAAACCATGGTACTGCCGGCAGATTACGCTACCGCTTTGGCTTAAAGGCTGACATTGGCGGCAAAACGGGCACTACCCAAAACCAAAGCGATGGCTGGTTCATCGGCATCACTCCCGAACTTATTACTGGTGTATGGACGGGCGGCGAGGACCGCATTGTGCGCTTCCGTAGCCTGGCCTTAGGCCAAGGTGCTAGCATGGCATTGCCCGTGTATGGACTCATGTACCAAAAACTATATGCCGATACCAAACTAGGATATTCGCAGGATACCCATTTTGCTTACCCATCGCAAGGGGTGCAAATAGAGATGGATTGCTCCAAATACACTACTGCAAAAGATGACAAGAAGGAAGTGCTAGAGGGAGTATATGGCTCCGAGTACGAGTAAATACTTTTTATCCCCCTATTTCAACTATTTTCCGCTTAAAATTGTAAAAGCATTAGTAGTATTGCTTTATGGCTCCTGATGACTTACGGAATACGATATTGAACTTGCCTAGTGGGCCAGGCATCTATCGCTTTGTAGGCGACAACGAGAAGGTACTGTATGTAGGGAAAGCGAAAAACTTGAAAAAAAGGGTTTCCAGCTATTTCGCAAAGCGCCATGACAGTGCCCGGCTGAACATGCTGGTGCGCAAAATCAAGAATGTGGAGGTGACAGTAGTAAATAGTGAACAGGAATCGCTGTTGCTTGAGAACTCCCTTATCAAGAAATACAAGCCAAAGTATAACATACAGCTAAAAGACGACAAGAGTTATCCTTTCATCGTTATCAAAAATGAGCGTTTCCCTCGCGTATTTCTCACCAGGCAATACATTCAAGACGGCTCCATTTATTTAGGCCCATACACTTCAGTACGGAAGGCGGAAAGTATATTACAACTGCTCACCACTATCTATCCACTGAGGACCTGTTCGCTTAACCTGCTGCAGAAATCGATAGAGGGCGGCAAGTTCAAGGTATGCTTGGAGTACCATATCGGCAATTGCATGGGCCCCTGCCAAAGTTACCAGAGCGAGGAAGAGTACAACCATTCCATTGAGCAAATCAAGAAGATTTTGAAAGGGCAAAGTAATGTGGTACTGAACGAATTAAAGGAACAGATGAAAATGCTGGCCGATGAGTACCAGTTTGAAGCGGCCAATGACTTGAAGCAGAAAATAGATATCCTACAAAACTACCAAGCCAAAACGGCCGTAGTGAACCACAGTATTAGCGACGTGGATGTTTTTAGCATAGCTGATGCGGAAGAAGCGGTATTTATCAATTTCTTTAAAATCGTAAACGGCAGCATTATACAAACCAAGGGACTTGAATTGAAAAGAAGCGAGCTCAATGAGTCGCTGGAAGAATTATTGGTTTTCGGCATTGCTGAAATCAGGGAACAGTTACATTCCAGCTCGCGGGAAATTTTAGTGCCCTTCGCCATCGATTACCCTGACGAGGCAGTGAAAATCACAGTTCCTCAAATAGGCGACAAAAGGAAACTGGTGCAGCTTTCCATGAAAAACGCATTGTTGCTGAAGAGCCAATACTTGGAAGAACAGCATAAAACAGTGAAAAAGCGAGGGCCAGAAAGGGTATTGGAGCAATTGCAAAAAGATTTCCGCTTACCGGTGCTGCCCCAGCATATCGAGTGCTTTGACAATTCCAACTTTCAGGGCACCACTCCTGTAGCCTCCATGGTAGTATTCAAAAATGCAAAGCCCTCCAAAAAAGATTATCGGCATTTCAATATCAAAACCGTGGAGGGCCCGAATGATTTTGCCTCTATGGAGGAAATAGTGCACAGGCGATATAAAAGATTGTTGGAGGAACAATCGCCCTTGCCACAGTTAATCATTATCGATGGGGGCAAAGGCCAGCTAAGTTCAGCCATGAAGGCAATTGAGGGCTTAGGGTTGGTTGGCAAGGTTTCCGTCGCTTCTATTGCCAAGCGATTGGAAGAAATCTATTTCCCTAACGACCCGGTGCCACTCCATATCAGCAAACGTTCAGAAAGCCTGAGGCTGGTGCAATATATTCGCGATGAGGCCCACCGCTTTGCCATTACCTTTCACCGTGCAAAACGTACTAAGGCCTCCTTGAAACCTGGTATTACCGTAATAAAAGGTGTGGGTACAAAAACCACTGAGGCTTTATTGAAAGCCTTTAGGTCAGAAAAAAAATTGAGGCAAGCATCTTTGGAAGAGCTTGCCTCAATAGTAGGTTTATCAAAGGCTAAAATAGTGTTCGAACACTTTCAAGCCCAGCAGCCGAGCTTAAAATGACCAAAGGTCGTGCTCAAACTCCATGATTTGTTCTTTGATTCTATCTGATTCGTAAAGCGCATCGATACCAGCAGCGTAATCTTGAATCCTTCTGTCGTAAACGTTACGCTCCTTGATAATATAGGAAGAGAAGAAACGCATTTCCATTAGGTCTTCCCAGCTATTCTGCTGTGCGTCGTTGCCAGTGTTGAACACAGGATACTTTGCTAACAACTGCCTTGCTTCAGGGTAGTACACCCAAAACAAAGGCTGCTCACCACGGAAGTTACCTTGATCGTCAATCACATCCATAATAGGAGCAATGCCCAATATGCGAACTACCATGGTAGAAGTCTCCTCATCGAAAATCCAGACTTCCTTCAAACGGAACTTAGTTACCTTTTCAGGATCAAAGATAGCTGCGGAAACTGTAGCTGTCTCCGTTTCCGTTTCAGGATCCCAAACCATTACGGTATCTGCGGTTCCTACGCCCAAAGAAGCGACTTCACCTGGAGCTATACGCTTGGTAAATTCATCATCTGCACCATCGTACACAGCAATTGTTCCTTCAATGGCAGCATCGCGCAGAATGTTCACGAAATATTGCTTAGGATACTTGAACACCAAGTTCATTTTCTCCCTTACATCTATTACGCGCCAAATACGCTTTTCCCAGAACACATCGGCTTCCCTGATATGGTCATAAGGAATGATACCTTTATCTTCAACAGTGATAGGCTCATAAGCGTTATCAAGAGGGGCATCTTGCACATTTTGGGCAATTGCGCTAGCGGTCATAAAGATGAGCCCGGCGCTTAATACAATTGCTGATAATACTTTCATGGTCGTCAGTTTATTAAATCAACTGGAATACGATACTAGGTAATTTACGGGTAGCACCATCCGGGCCCTGTACCCTTATATCATCAATGTAGAATACATCGCCAGGCTTAGCCTTGCTAAGGTAATCCAACATTTCAGGGGTGAAGTTAGGGCTCTTGGATGATTTGGTAATCAAGTCTTGACGCTTGGCCGCATAAGTCATATCAAAGCTGATTACTTTAAACTTCAACTCGAAGTCAAAGTTTTCCAATACCGCATTTACACCCTTCTGTACTTTAAACTGGTTAGCTGGAATTTTACCACCAGGGCTATTACCCACTTTGGCAATAGGGTCAGGTACACGCTTGATACGGAACTTCTTGCCAGGGAATGACTTCATTTTGCCATCATCACCTTTGGCAGACACTACTACTTCTGTTTCGCCTGGAGCAGTAACCTTTACGATATACTTGCCACCTGAACCAGAGATAGAACCACTTTTGGTCAAGGAGGCAGTAATCTTGTCAGAACCATAGCCAGGTACTGAAATAGATACCGGGTTTTCAACGCCAATGTAGAACACGTTCATTTTATCAGGTGAAACTACTACCGCAGCTTCAGCAGCCACGTACTTCATTTCAAACGGATAATATTCGTATTCATTGCTGTTAGGCTTCAAAACTTTTATTGCACCAGTCTTCACGCGCTCGCCAGCACCTGAAGCAACTTCAGAAATAACACCTTGGCCATTTATTACTTTTTCAGCAGGCAACTTGGTACCGCCACCGGAAACTGGGTTCTCGTTCAAAGGGCCAACAAAATTGTTGTTCTCGTCACGCTTCAAACCTGGCTTCAGAGGGCCCAACAAAATTTCAGGCTGAATGGTGGTAGAGTAAGCAGAAAGGTACACCTTCGCATTATACTCTTGGCCAGCCAAAACATAATTGCTATTGGCATTCACCATCGGGGTCAAAGCGTTGAAAGAATAGTCCTTTTCACCGATTTTCTTGAACAATGTTTCGATAACCAAACCCGAAGAGTTGATGGCATCGCCTTTAAACTTGGTCAACAAGGTATTGGCTGCAATTACTGGAACGTGGTCAAAGTGGTAAGCTTCCCAGTTCTTTTTACCTAACTTCTTAGCGGCCTTCTCATTGTAAAAAGTGCTCAAAGTCATTTGCTTAGCAAGCATGTCCTTATCACCAGGGCTTAAGGAAGGCAAAGCCAGCAAACCGTCGCGCAATTTTTCTATCTCCTTGCGCAATTTATCGCCTTCTTTCTTTTCAATCATCAGGTTAGTAGTCACATCATAGTTCTTCTTACCTTTTAGGGTAGTGTCTTTGGTCTCATCCACCTCTACACCGCCTGATTCATCTATCAGTTTCTTCTGAAGACCTTTGACATACTCAATAAAGGTAGCTGATAAGGCTTCTGCCTTCTTAGCGTCATCGTAATACTTTGCTACTTTACCGGGGTCAACTTTAAACTTGTCGTTGAAAGCGGCCATGTAATCGACATTCTTTTTGTCCATGGCGCGGTTACTAGTGTTCATGCCATCACTTACTAGTTTAAATGCGTTCAAAATTTCCGCTGAAACGTTCAGTGCGAGCAACGCGGTAAGCACCAGATACATCATATTGATCATCTGCTGCCGCGGTTCCTTAGGTATAGACATTCCTATTTAGCTTTTCTAGGGTTTATCAAATAAGGTTATCTATCAAAATTAGCCGCGTGGCATGGTCATAGCTGACAGCATGTTGCCATACACGGAGTTAAGGCCAGCCAAGTTCTTGTTCAATGACTTCAAGCCACTAGTTGTTTCCTTCAATTCCACTTCATATACTGAATTCAAGGCAGCCAATTTGGAAGACACTTCCAAAATTTGCTCATGGTATTGTTGGAACTGGGCAGTAGAATTTGACAAGGCTTGGATAGAGCCAGTAGCAGAAGCGTAAGCGTTTTTCATTTCATTCAAAGCGCTGATAGCTTCTTTGGTTTTAGCGGCATACTCGTTGGTAGCAATGGAAGCTTCGCCAATTTCAGACATTTTGGCTACGTTATCGCCCAATTTGCCAAGGTTGGCACCCAACCTTTCAATCAACTTGGTTTCAACGTTGGCACTTTCCAACATGTCATCCAATTGGTGGGTAACTGATGGTCCACGCTTAGCACCTGGACGAGGCTCTTCATAGTTGTCATCCAAGTGGGGGTGAATGTTCAAACCTGGGTATGCTTTTTCCCAGTAGTAGTTGGAGTGTGGAGGAAGAATACCTTGTAAGAAGAAAATGAATGCTTCAATGGACAAACCAAGGATAAGGAAAATACCCGCTCCAGGGAATGATTCCAGTTTGAAAAGGGCACCTATCATAACGATGGCGGCTCCCACACCGATAATTGCATTTTTAACTCTTTGACCGGTTTCTGATTCGAAAAAAAGCGCAAGTCCTTTCATAATGACGCTAGTTGTTTGAGAAAGTGATTTTAATTGTTATGATAAATGTGGTTTTCAATAAGTAGTTGCTGCCTTAAATGGTTAGTCGTTGATTGACCTACCCAAGAAAGTAAGCACGTTTCTAAAGCCGATGTAACACTTGGCAGTGTCTTGGTATTCCCAGTGACGGGTACCGTTCTCCAAGTAGTAGCCGATATCTTTCCAGCTACCACCGCGGATTACTTTACGCTTTAGGGTAATAGGATCTTCATCCTTTGCATCGTAACGGATGTCGGGGTTCAAATCATGTACGAAAGCATAGGCGTTTTCGTAGTAAGCAGTTGAAGTCCATTCAGATACGTTACCGGCCATGTTGTATAAGCCGTAGTCATTAGGCCAGTAAGCATCGGCACGAACGGTATAGAAACCGCCATCTTCAGGATAGTTGCCACGGCCAGGCTTGAAGTTGGCCAATACACAACCTTTGGTGTTCCTTAAGTAAGGACCGCCCCAAGGGTAAGGAGCCAATTTCTTTCCACCGCGAGCGGCATACTCCCATTCTTGCTCTGTTGGCAAACGGAAAGGGTCATTGATAGGTTCGCCACGTTGCTCACGGTAATCGCTCCAAAACTTAGTCCTCCATGCACTGAATGCATTGGCTTGGTTCCAAGTAACACCTACTACAGGATAATCATCAAAAGCAGGGTGCCAGAAGTAGTTACGAGTCATTGGCTCGTTGTAAGAATAAGTGAAGTCCCTTACCCATACCAAAGTATCAGGATAGATATCCGCATTGCCGGTGCGGAAGAAATCAGAGCGGGGTTTGCCGACATTCGATTTTTTGGCAGCCTCTTTGATATCTACCCAATAGTACTCGAATTTCAACTTGGAAACGTCCATTTCTTCTTTACCCCAAAAACGCTCGTTCTCGGGCACCATCATGGCGTCCAACTCTTCTTTGTATTCTGGGTCATTGAAATCGAAATTTTCCATAGCTTCCCAGTTGATACGCTCGGTACCATTATCGTCGGTAGTGATGAAATCACCTGCCAAAGTTTTGGCGGCAATGGAGTCGCGTACCCATTGTACGAATTGGCGGTATTCGTTGTTGGTGATTTCGGTTTCGTCCATGTAGAAACCTTGGATGGATACCGATTTGCTGCGCTGAACCATCGCATTGTTGATGTCTTGGTCGCTCTGACCAATGTGTAAGGTGCCCGATGGGATGTAAACCATACCATAAGGAATCACATTATTCCATCCTGGACGGTCTTGTACGCCAAGTAGTTGGCCGTTGTACCCACCACCGCAGCCAGCCATGGCAATAACTGACAAAGTTAACAAGAGCAATTTCGCTTTCATGACAACAAATTTATAATCGAGAGAAAGATACGCTGTTTTATTTTCTAAAGCCCGTAAAAATATAATATTCCGCAAAAAAAAGAAAAATCCACGAATTTCTTGTGGTTTAATTTCCAATAGTTAACTTTCAATGCCGTGAATTTTAATCGTATTTTAAAGGTTTCTCGGATTGTAAATGATTTTGCCTGGTTTTGACTTATCCCTTAGCGGCAACCTGTAGTTGATAAATGCCTCGTGCGAACCACTGTTGGCATTGTTCAAAGCCGATAAGGAAAAATCATAACTATAGCCTACATTTAAACCTTTAACGATTCTAAAACCCAGCATCGCAACCAAAGCATCCTTTGTTTTGCTGCTACTACCTCTAAACGAGAACCCACCGTAAATATTGTCTTTATACTGCAAAAGCAGTGTAACATCGCTCTGATAATTTTTAAACTCTGTTTTTACCATCACCGAGGGCAATAAAAAAAACTTTTTTCCCACCGATATGCGATAGCCACCCATAAAAGCCAGGGTGCGCGTAGCCCTTATTTGCGCTTCACCGCCAGGTGCGGCAAGGGTCGATTTCATTTGCAATAGGTTCATAACGCCCACCCCAAGATAAAGCCTATCGTTATTGAAATAAAGCCCCGTGCTCAATTCTGGTGTCCAAGCACTGACCTTTGTATTGGGAATATAGTTGTCGTTATGGTTCACTCCGCCGCTTTCGTAATTGCCTTCAGGGGCAATCAGCTTATCGCCGTTCAATGCCCTTTGGTACAGGCCCAGCCCTATACCAGCCGAAAGGCGGCCAAACCGAAAGGAATGGCCATAGGCAAAATTCACATTGCCCATAGTCAAACGTTGCTCACCGGTCATTTCATTATAAAATGTAAAACCTATACCTGAGCTGATGGACTTAATGGGGGCATGGACAGATAGCCCGGCGACAGAGGGCGCCCCATTGATATTGACCCACTGGGCGCGGTACAGCGCAGTCATGTCCACATAATTTTCGCTACCGGCAACCGCAGGGTTATAGGCCTGTCTAAAAAACATGTAGTTGGAAAATTGCGGCGATACCTGAGCCCATAAAGGCGTCACCACATGAAACATCATTAAGGCCAAGAGAATTTTACGCATCCACCAGTATTGCACTCTAAATTACGAAAAATTGATAAAACAAGGGTCAAGCGGTCGTATCCAAGAAAATACCGCTTTCGCGGCGGAAACTTTCCACATCTTTGAAAGGAAGGCTACAGGTATAATCAACACATAGGTATATCAGCGTATTGCCCGTGCCAAGTCTATTTTGAAACAAAGGGAAAGTGTTTTCGGCAGTTCCAGCTGATGCCATTTGTATCTTATCAGGCAGGAAGTATCGATTGATCTCTTTCGCATAAATATCGTACTGCAACCCTACAATAGCAATTTCTTTTGGCGGGTATATATAAGTAAGCATCAAGCTAGCCCATTTGGAAAAAGAAAAACTAAACTTTAGCATGGAATCCTTGATACCAAGCAACATCCTTTCTGCCAATTCACTGAACTCTGTATTGCCGGTAATAACACCCATCTTTCTGCAAACCGCAGCCATGGTAGCATTGCCAGAAGGGGTGACTCCATCAAAAAGTTCTTTTTTCCTTACCACCACATCTGTTTGGTAATCAGGCGTATAAAAAAAGAACCCGTTGTGCTCATCATAAAAGTGCTCATGGGCAGTGGCAACCAACTCAGCGGCTAGACCGATAAGGCGCTCATCGTGGCTTGCTTGGTATAAATCGAGCATGGCTTCAGCTAAAAAAGCATAATCATCCAAAAACCCTGGGTATTTTGAACTGCCATCTTTGTAAGTGTGGTATAATAAGGCCTGCCCATGTTCATTGACCTCAACAAAGACCTGTAGCATAAATGCCATGTTTAATTGAGCAATGGACAACCATTCTTCTTCCCCAAATGTTTCATACGCCTTGCAGTATGCTGAGCACATTAAGGCATTCCAGCCTAGCAGTATTTTATCATCCAGCCCGGGTCTAACCCTTTGTGAACGGGCATTAAACAATTTCGCACGGCATTGGGCCAATAATTCCTGAAGTTGGTGGAAATCCTCCCCTGCCTCTTTAGCCCATTGTTTTAAATCTTTTGGCAGATGAAGAATGTTCACGCCTTCCCAGTTTCCTTCAGGCTGTATTCCATAAACATTGCAAAACACCTTTGCATCATCCCCCAAAAGGGTTTTTATTTCTTCATATGACCACGTATAGAATTTTCCTTCCACACCTTCAGAGTCCGCATCAAGTGCCGCATAAAAGCCGCCCTCAACGCTGGTCATTTCCCTTGCCACAAAGGCCAAAGTTTCATACACCCGTTGTTTGAATAATGGCTCTCTGGTAATCTGGTAGGCCTCACTCAATGCAGTCACCAATAAGGCATTGTCATACAACATCTTCTCAAAATGGGGAGCTAACCATTCAGCATCCACCGAATACCGGGCAAAGCCACCCCCTAAATGGTCATAAATGCCCCCTAAACTCATTTTAGTTAGCGACAGAACTACGTGGTCCAAGCTCTCTTGGTTAGCAGTATGGTAGTAATACCTTAACAGGAACTGTAGATTAAGGGTATTGGGAAACTTGGGAGCCCCACCAAAGCCTCCATTTATCTTATCAAAACGCTGACGCATTTCATTGAACAACCGGTGCGCCTCATCGCTGGAATACTGCCGCTTTTCATCGCCATCAGTTAGTGGAATTTTTATGAGATTATTATCTGATTGGGTGATATGCCGGGTTAAGGAATCTGCTTGTTCATTTACAGCTTCCCTATTGCTTATGAAAGCTTCATGTACGCTGCGCAGCACATTGGACCATGAAGGACGGCCATGTACATTTCTTGGTGGAAAGTAAGTACCCCCATAAAACGGCTTTCCTTCCGGTGTCAGGAACATATTTAGTGGCCATCCTCCTTGCCCGCTAATGGCTTGTAGAGCGTCCATATAGATATGGTCAATATCGGGGCGCTCCTCCCTGTCAATTTTAATACAGATATAATGCCGGTTCATCAATTCGGCTACCTGCTCATCTTCAAATGATTCTCGCTCCATCACATGGCACCAATGGCAAGCAGCATAACCTATGCTCACCAATATCGGCTTATCCTCAGTTACGGCCCTTTGCAGCGCCTCCTCTCCCCAAGGGTACCAGTCTACGGGATTGTAGGCATGCTGTAACAAGTAAGGGCTGCTTTCCTTTACCAATCTGTTCGCCTTCGTGCTTTTCATAGCTGAAAAATACGGATAAGAAACAGCATAAACTATAAACGTGCCAAAGGGAAGCAACTAATTACATAGACGAAATATTGTAACTTAGCTTTAATTATCTTCAGTATTGTGCTAAGGGCTTTATCTATATTATCATGCATATTAGTCTTTAATACGGTAAAATCGCAAGAGCTATCTTACAAGCATTTTACCGAAGCCCAAGGATTAAACAGTGATAAAGTTTACTCCATCTTACAGGATAAAAGGGGTTTTATTTGGTTTGCAACAGATGCCGGTGTAGCCAAGTATGATGGCTATAATTTTAAAAAATTCGATACCAGTAACGGATTACCCGACAATGACGTGTTACACCTTTGCGAAGACAGAACTGGTAAAATTTGGCTAATCATATACAATAATCCACCCGTCTACATAATAGATGATTCAGTTCACCAATTCAACCCAGATCGCATTTTTGATGGCACAAACATTAACAATATCATTACAGATAACTTAGGGACGACTTGGTTCTCTACCTCTAGTAAAGGAATAATAAAATACATAAATGGGAAAATCGAAAAACTGGATAAACATAATAGCAATATCAAATTCAACAATACTATTCTTGCTGAGGACTCAAATGGAAACATATGGATAAGCACCTACTTTGGTTACTTTGAGGCAAGCAATCCAAAAAATGCTGTTGCCATAGATAAGTCATACTTCGAACAAGAAGCATTACTTCATTTGTTTTTTGCTAAAAACGGGAAAATCTATGGATACAATAGAAAAAATTTTTACTTACTCGAAAACAGCAAACCCAAATCAATTCTCAATGGCAACAGCACACCTAATAAGTTCATAATTTATTATGTGTCCCCTCATTCAGATAATTCTGTTCTTGTCAGCACTTCAGATGGAGTTTTTCATATTTCCCTATCAAGTTTCAAAATCATTCACCATTATAAGAAAAACACAGGAACCAGTAGGGCGTTAGTGGATAACGAAGGCAACATTTGGATCACCACATTAGATGACGGAGTATTTTTTTTAAGCAGGAACAGTGCGAACATTACGCATATAATTCCTGACAACGATATCAAATCAACACTTACCAATATTGTATTCGATGCTAGAACCAAACAACATGTTATCGGTACTGTATCTGGCAGGCTCTTAACACTAAAAAAAGATTCACTAAGTGAAATTAAGCTAAACAATTCTGACATATTAGGCACACTAAACAACTGCATAAATGATTCTAAAAATAACTTATGGTGCGTTTGCGACGCATATGTTGTGAAATTTACCAATGGAAACTATAGGGTAAATAACCAAGTTAAGTTTGACTTCATAAATGAGTACTTTCAGAAGGAAGCGCTAGAAGGGGCTCTGTTAGTTGACACGGGGATTAACATATATACTATTTCTGGTAAGGATATAGCTATAGACAAAAAAGACCGGATATGGATTGCAACTGTTTTTGGCACATTTCGCTTAACTCCGCTGGGTGCTAAATATAAATTCGAACAAATTTCAAACAATAGGACCATAGCAATATGTGCTGATCTTGAAGATAAAATTTGGATAGCAGGGGAAAACGGATTAGCCTATTTTGACGGGAAAAAATTCAACCAATACCAATTTTTAAACCAAACCTTAAGGGGCAATATAAAGGACATTGCCTTTGATAAATTTAACAGATTATGGATTGCCACACATGGATTTGGCATTTACGTCACAAAGAATGGGCAGGCTCGCAATTTTAACAACAAGTTGGGTCTTTCAAGTAATATTGTTCATAATCTCTGCATCGATGGTAATCATATTTGGGCTGCTACAAAATCGGGAATCAACAAAATCATCATGGACAAGGAAGGTACCATAAAACAGGTGGCACCTTTAGAAATAAATGCCGATTTACATTATCCCGACATAAAAAACATTATAAAAACGGATAGCTTTCTTTATGCACTATCTCCTAAAGGAATTTCATATTTTAATTTAAACTTAGCAACCATTGATACGTCCAAAGCTGTTGTGCATATTACGAAATTCTTGGTAAACGATAGTTCAGTAGCTATTAGCGCCCATAACGTGTTTGAATATCACTTTAATTCTATTAAAATAGAATACGTTGGCATTTCCTACAAAAGCAATGGGAACTTGCTGTATCGGTATCAATTAGAAGGTATTGATACAGCTTGGACAGAATCATCTTTCCGCAATATCCAATATCCTTCCTTGCCCCCGGGCAAATACACCTTCAAGGTTGATGCCCGCAGTTTGTATGGAAATTGGAGCAACCAACCAGCTTCTATTATATTTATTATAAAACCACCCTATTGGCAAAGTTGGTGGTTCAAGGCATTAATGGCACTGCTTTTTGTTGCAGTGCTTGCCGCTATCACATTTGCTATTATCCGGTATTACCGCAACCGTGCCGAGCTTTCGAAACGATTGGCACAGCTCCAATCGCAAGCATTAAGGGCACAGATGAACCCTCATTTCATTTTTAATTCCTTGAATGCCATACATGATTTCATTGCCGACCAAGACCAACGTTCTGCGCATCTGTATCTTTCGAAGTTTGCAGCATTGATTAGGCGCATTTTGGATTTCTCCAGAAAGCATGAAATTTCGCTTCAGGATGAACTGGAAACGTTAAGATTATATGTAGAGTTGGAAAATCTCCGCTTCGAAAACAAATTTGATTTTCAGATAGAGGTTAATACCGTTACCCACCCTTTCGACTTAGTGATACCCCCCATGCTCCTCCAACCTTATGTGGAAAATGCCATTAGGCACGGGCTACAGAAAAAGCAAGGGAAAGGAAGCCTAACTTTGTCAATCAAGGAAATAGGCAGTGAACTGCACTGCTGGATAACTGATGATGGCGTAGGGCGGAAATATGCAGAAGCCCATGGTACCAACCTCAAATCACATCGCTCATATGGAATGGAAATCACTAAAGAGCGCATGCAATTGATTGATCAGGGGCACCAAATAAAGATTATAGATATGGAGGACGAAATGGGCCATGCGACTGGAACAAAAGTAGAACTGATAATCCCAATTAAAACTATCACATAAATATGCTAAGGACTATTATTGTAGATGACGAGGAAAGGGCAAGGAACGGACTAAAAAAAATGTTAGAGAAGTATTGCCCCCAAGTAAAAGTAGTTGGCCTGGCCGACTCAGTGGCCAAGGGGGTGCAAACCATTAAAACACTTCAACCCCAGCTGGTTTTTTTGGACATTGATATGCCTGATGGCGATGGATTCGAACTATTGGAGCGAGTGGGCAATATTGATTTCGAAATCATTTTTGCCACGGCCTATGACCAATTCGCGCTGAAAGCTTTTAAGGTTGCCGCCATTGATTATTTGGTGAAACCCATTGATTTGGATGATTTGATAAAATCCATAGAAAAGGTACAGCACAAGCTGCTACCCACGGAAAAACGCAACTTGCAACTTAATGTATTAAGGGAAAGTCTGAGCGCACAGCGATTCAATAAACTTGCTTTGCCAAGTAATGAAGGCCTTGTATTTGTGAACATAGATGACATTATCCGTTTCGAGGCTGACGGCAGCTACACCATGATTTATACTATACAAGGTGATAAAATAATGGTAACCAGGTTGCTTGGAGAATATGAGCAACTGCTGGAACAAAGAGGCTTTTTTAGGACCCACCATTCACACCTTATCAACTTAAACTACATTAAAAAATACGTAAAAGGCAGAGGTGGGTACATTGTAATGACCGATGGGGCCTCAGTAGATGTATCCGTGAGGAAGAAAGAAGAATTTATGGATTTGCTGAAAGGGGTTTAATTAGTCTTTTCGGGCACTTCCAGTTTAATTGCCAACTCCTTCAATTGATGGTCATCAATGATGGAGGGCGCATCGAGCATTACATCACGTCCAGCATTGTTCTTGGGGAAGGCTATAAAGTCGCGAATCGAATCGGCGCCCCCTATTAATGCCACCAATCTATCGAACCCAAATGCCAGTCCTCCATGTGGAGGCGCACCAAATTCAAAAGCCTTTAACAGAAAGCCGAATTTCTCTTCCGCCTCTTCCTTGCTGAGCCCAAGAGCATCAAACATTTGCTCCTGAAGTAAGCGTTCATGGATTCTAATTGACCCCCCTCCTATTTCTGTACCGTTCAGTACCATGTCATAAGCACTGGCCCTCACTGCTCCCGGATTGGTTTCCAGCAAAGGCAAATCTTCTATCTTAGGCCGAGTGAAGGGGTGGTGCCTTGCCACCCAGCGTTGGTCATCTTCTGCCCATTCCAACAAGGGAAAATCTACCACCCATAGGAATTTATACTCATCAGGATTTCTGAGGCCCAATTGCTCCGCCACTTCCAGTCGCAAATCGTTCATGGCTTTTCTGGTCTTCTCTTCCGCTCCCGCCAATACCAGTATCAAATCTCCAGGCTCTGCGGAAGTAGCAGTTGCCCATTGCTTCAGTTGGCTCTCATCATAAAATTTATCTACCGATGATTTTAGGCTGCCATCAGTGTTGTATTTCACATATACTAAGCCCGAAGCACCAACTTGTGGCCGCTTTACAAAATCGGTCAAGGCATCCAATTGTTTCCTGGTGAACTCCGAACAACCTTTAGCGACAATAGCCACCACCAGTTCCGCATCATCGAACACTTTGAAGCCTTTACCCTGCACTAGACCGTTCAGTTCGTTAAAGGTCATCCCGAAACGGATATCAGGCTTGTCGCTGCCGTACAGTTTCATCGCATCCGCATAAGTCATCCGGGGTACTTCACCAATATCTATGCTCTTTACCTTTTGGAAAATGTGCCTAACAAGACCTTCGAACATCTGCACTACATCTTCTTGGTGCACAAATGACATTTCGCAATCTATCTGGCTGAACTCCGGCTGCCGGTCTGCCCGCAAGTCTTCATCCCTGAAACATTTCACCATTTGATAATAACGGTCATAACCGGCCACCATCAGCAGTTGCTTAAAGGTTTGGGGCGACTGGGGCAATGCATAGAAAGTACCAGGGTTCATTCGGCTGGGAACCACAAAATCCCGAGCACCTTCAGGGGTACTTTTAATTAAAAACGGGGTTTCTACTTCTATAAAGCCTTTGGTATTGAGATACTCACGGGCGGCCATGTTCACTTTGTGGCGCAACTCAAGGTTGCGTTTCAAAGGGCCTCTCCTAAGGTCGAGATACCGATACTTCATGCGCAACTCGTCGCCGCCATCCGTCTCGTCTTCAATAGTAAAAGGGGGTGTTTTTGCTTGGTTCAAAATTTCAAGTTCATTAACCACCACTTCTATTTCACCAGTAGGTAAATTTGGATTCTTGCTTTCCCTTTCTACAACTATCCCCTCCGCACGGATAACGAACTCCCGGCCCAACGATTTTGCTAGCCTGAACAATTCGGCATCCTTCTCTTTTTTGAATGCCAACTGCGTAATGCCATACCTATCGCGCAGGTCAATAAAAATCAACTCGCCTAGGTCGCGGGTACGCTGCACCCAGCCACTTAATGCCACTATCTGGTTTAAGTGGCCAATATTCAATTCTCCGCAATGGTGTGTTCTATACATTTCAATACTCCTTACAATCCAAACATGCTACTTAACGTTAAAAAAAAGCAACGGCTAAAGTAGCAATATTTTTCCTGCTTTGCAGTGATATGAAGCTTTTCAGGATATCATAAAAAGAAAAATACGCATTAAAACCTTTTGGGCACTGGATTATTACCTAAGAATTAAGTAATTTTAAAGGTTTCGTCACCTTTTTCATCATCAATATGAAAAAAACCTACGCATTTTTATTGGCATTTTGCCTGTCTGCATTGCTTATCCCGCTAAAGGTTAATGCATCACATGCACTTGGTGCAGATATTACCTATGAATGTATCGGGCCGAATACTTACCGCATTCTATATTCCTTTTATCGCGATTGCGATGGGATAACTCCAAGCACTACTGTAACCCTTAACTACAGTTCCGCATCTTGCGGTGTATCAGGCACTATTTCATTAAGCCCAAATGCTGGATGCTGCACGCCTACTGGATTGTGCAACCAAGACGAGCTGCCTGGGGTGTGTAATTCGGCACAGAGCCAAACAACCTGTAATGGAGGTTCATTGCCAGGTGTGGAAGTTTGGACTTATTGTGGCACTCTTACCTTGCCCCAACAATGTAGCGACTGGGTAATCTACTATGGGGAATGTTGCAGAAACTCTGCAATTACCAATATTCCGGGCGCTGATGCTTACGACGGCTTTGTGTTTGCTAATATTAACAACGCTTCCGGAACCTGCAACAACTCTCCTTTCTATACCAGCAACCCCTCTGAATTGTTCTGTGCCGGTTTTTCATACTGCTACAATCAAGGTGCGGTTGATATTGACGGCGATTCCTTGGCTTTTTCTTTGGTAGCACCACTTAGTGCGCTCAATACCCCTATTACTGGTTATGCTGCTGGCCTATCGCCTACTAACCCAATGAGCACTGTGGGTGGCAATTCTTTCACTTTCGATTCCACCACTGGGCAAATGTGCTTTACGCCTGATGTCTCCCAAGCAGCCGTAGTAGCTGTAGAGGTGCGCGAGTATCGCAGGATAAATGGGGTCACGGTTTTGGTAGGCACTACCCGCCGAGATATCCAGTTTCAAGTGTTGGCCAGTGGGCTTTGTTCAGGTGCAGCACCTTCTTCGCCTGAACTGACTTCCACTACTGGTGCAGCTTTTTTGGACAGTGTCACGCTTCAAATGTGTAATGGTGGTACGGTAGCATTCAATGTGGTATCCATAGACTCCTCAGGAACGACCAACTTAACTATGACTTCCAATGCAACTACGGCTATACCTGGTAGTACTTTCAATATCACTGCGCCCAATGATACAGTAACAGGTTCTTTCTCGTGGACACCTGGCATAGGCGACACTGGTCTTTATTTCTTTACCGTTACTGTACAGAACGATGCCTGCCCAGTACCACGGTCGGTAACTCAAACCATTAAGGTATTTGTATATAGCACGGTAGTTGCGGCATCCAGTGCCCCTGCTTTTTGCGGCGATTCGGTACAGCTTTCCGCCATCGGTGGTTCTATTTTCAACTGGACACCTGCAGCGGGCTTAAGCAATCCAAATATTGCCAACCCACAGGCCGGGCCAACGGTACCTACAACCTATACCGTTACCACGGAATGCGGAAGCGACACCATTACTATAGGCGTAGGAGCCTCTTATAACGTTGTAGCTGCACCTGACGATACTATTTGCTTAAACGGATCTACTACCATTACGGCCAATGTAACGGGAGGTAATGGTCCTTTTACCTACAGTTGGACACCTACCACTCCTGCTGGATCCATTTCCAACCCTACCTCAGCAAGCCCTATTGTTTCTCCACCAGCAACTACCACTTACACCGTGGTGGCTACTTCCAGTGAAGGTTGTAGGGACACTAGTACCGCATTGATTACCGTTCAAGGGGTAGCACCTAATATTACCGCAACCGCCACGCCTGACACTGTTTGTCCTGGCGGAACAGTGGTTTTGGATATTTCAACGGCTCCCCAATCTTGTGGGTTGAGCACTCGTCCATGTATTACTTCCAATATTGACTATACGCTAGGTTCAGGAACACAATTCGGCACTACTACTTCCGCACCAGCCATTTATGGGCACTTCTATGAAGGAACAAGGATGCAGATTTTGTACCGAGCTTCGGAGTTACAGGCCCTTGGCATAACTGGGGGCACCATCTCTCAAATTGCATGGAATATTGCCCAAATCAATGGCACTACCCAATACTGCAGTTTTAGCATCAAATTAGGCTGTACCAACCTCACCGCTTTAACTAGCAGTTGGCAAGGCAATATGTTAACCGTGCTGAACCCACGTACTGTTTCCATTACTACTGGTTGGAATAATTATGTCCTTGACAATTCATTTGATTGGGACGGGGTAAGTAACATCATTTTGGAAGTATGCTATTCAAATGACCCATGCCAGACTACCTATACTAATAACAGTCCAACTTATTATACCACCACTTCCTATAATTCTGTGGCATATGTTCGTCAGGATAACAATGCCAATATCTGTGTTACTACCACCAACCCCACTACTTCCACCCAACGGCCAAATACCCGTTTTAGCATATGCCAGCAAGGCCTATTGCCAGGGGCCGTAGTGAGTTGGACCCCAACTACCGGCTTAAGCAACCCTAACGACAACAATCCATTGGCGCAAGTATTCAACACTACCACCTATACAGCTAATGTTACTGAAGGTGCCTGTGTGGGCTCAGGCTTTGTTACCGTTGTGGTTGACAACAGCCTTCAATTAACGGCTACACCGCAGGATACCAGTCTTTGCGTACCTACCCCAATTACCCTTACTGCCGCTGCCAATGGTATTGCTGCTCCTGTTCAACTCACGTGTGGGGTTAACGGAACCCTTTGCGGTGGGCCAGTAGCAACTGATACTGTGGGTACTGCTGCTCAATTGACTACTGCAACCACCCCTTACAAGGGCTCAGAGTACGAAGGTCGTATCCAAATGTTGTTCCGTGGCTCTGAACTACAAAATGTTGGCTTCTCAAGAGGAATCATCAATAGCTTGGCATTCAATGTTTCCAATAAAGGCAGTGCAGGACAGTTCCAGCAATTTACCATACGCATGGGCTGTACCAATTCCGATACTTTGGGAAGCTTTGCAACTACCTTAACGGATGTGTACGGGCCTGCGAATGTCACAACGGTGACCAACTGGAATACTTATAACTTAACAAACCCTTTTGATTGGGACGGTTATTCCAATATTATCATTGAGGTTTGCTTCGGTAACGGCTTCAATAGTATTGGCGATGATATCATCCGCGCTACCCCTTCAGGCTTTAGTTCCGTGCTCACTGTAGCTACCTCTAGTTTCTCTGGTATTTCTGGCTGTGATATCACGGATCCTCCCACCTCATCAAGCTTAAGGCCCGATGTGCTCTTTGGTATCTGTGCTCCCCCACCAGGGCAATTCTATTATACTTGGACGCCTATTTTGGGTACTGGACCCGTTTTAACTGGCGATACTGTAACGGTAACACCTACTGCAAGTGTCACTTATCGTGTAGAAGTCACTGATAGCTTCTGTTATGCGTACGATACAGTGGATATCGAATTCCTAAATGGGTATTCCGCCAACCTTACCGGTCGTAATATTGGTTGTAGCGGTACCGCCACGGGTGATATCGTGTCTTCCCCTACGCAAGGCGCTTCCCCTTATGATTTCCAATGGGGAGATGCCAGCGGTACTGTCATCCGTTCTGTAGGCGGCCTTGCAACCGATACCATTACCGGCTTGGCAGCGGGTACTTACTTTGTAACACTTACCGATGCTAATGGCTGCTTAGCTGTGGATAGCATTACACTTACTGTACCGCCTGCTTTGGTTATCGACTCTATTTCGGTTACCGATGTGGGTTGCAACGGTCAAAGCACAGGAGCTGCTTTTGCCTACATAAGTGGGGGTACCCCCCCTTATGACCTTGCTTGGTCTTCAGGGGATTCTACCGCTTCTATCACGAATCTGCCCGCAGGTAATTATAGCTTGGTGGTTACTGATTCAAGCGGTTGTCAGGCTACTGATTTCATCACTGTTACCGAGCCTGCAGCGATTCAGTATACCCTTGACTCAACTGACGTAAGTTGTGCTAATGGCAGTGATGGTTCTGCTACTATTACCATAACATCGGGCGGTAGCGGTAACTTTACTTACCGTTGGAGTAATGCCGTTACCACTCCATCTAACCCAGGAATTCCTGCGGGAACTTATGTGGTAACCGTAACAGATGTGGTTGGCAATTGTAGCTTTGTTGATTCTATAGTTGTGAACCAGCGCGACAGCTTTATCATTACCATTAGTGGTATTCAAGATGCTAGTTGCTTTAATGTACCAGATGGTCAAGCTTCAGCCTCTGTGGGTGGCGATATTGTGAATTATACTTTCCTATGGAATAGTAATGAGACAACCCCTACAGCCATAGCCTTGCCTGCGGGTGTTGTTACCGTTCAAGTTACTGACACTTCGGGTTGCATGCAGACGGCAACTGCTACCGTAGGTGCTCCGCCACGTTTTACTTTATCTTTTGTAACTACCAATGTTACTTGCAACGGCGGTAACGATGGTACAGCTACCGTGAATACCAGCGGCGGATTTACACCATTTACCTATCAATGGAACGACCCCCAGAACCAAACCGGCCAAACGGCAACTGGTCTTTCTGCTAACGTGGTATATACTGTAACGGTAACAGATGCCAATGGTTGCCCAGAATTTGCTGACACTTCGCTAAGCGAGCCTCCTGCCATTGCTTTGGTAGTTGATTCGGTTCCTGCTTCCTGCTTTGGTGCGGGCGATGGCAGTGTAAGCGTTACGGCATCTGGGGGCGCCAGTCCTTATACCTATTTGTGGAGCGATGGCTCTACAACTTCCAGTGTATCGGGCTTGCAGCAGGGTACTTACTCTGTTGTAGTTACTGATGGCAATGGATGTACGGCAAGTACTTCCGTTACCGTGGGTCAACCTACCAGTGCCCTAAGGCTAAGGGAAGTAAATGTAATTAACGTAAGCTGCTATGGCGAAAACAACGGTGGCATATTTGCCGTGGCTGAAGGCGGTACTCCTGGCTACACCTACGAGCTGAATGGAGCCATGCAGCAAACAGAAGGGAACTACATTACCTTGCCCGCCTCTAACGGATATCAATTGCGAGTAACCGATGCCAATAACTGCTTTATAGATACATTGCTGGATGTAATAGAACCGGAACCTTTCACAGTTCAATTTATCCCTGAGGTGGACAGCGTGGAAGTGGGTGATACCGTACAATTACAGCCCTTAATAATACCGGCGGACATTACTGACCGCTACGCTTGGCTACCATCTACTTACTTGGATTGCGATAGCTGCAATACCGTTAACGCATCGCCGCCTACCACCACCGTATATGAAGTTACGGTAACCAGGAACGAAACCTGCCCTAAAACGGCTCAGATTGAAGTAGTAGTAATCAACAACAAAGTATTGTACGTACCGAATGCCTTTTCACCTGATGGCGATGGGTTCAACGACTACTTCGAGGTATATACCAAAGGGGCTGAACAACTGCAAATGCGGATATTTGACAAATGGGGTTCATTGATTTACAGCTACCAAGGCCCTATCGGCGGCAAATGGGACGGGAAATTTAAAGATAAAATATTACCGCCCGATACTTTTGTTTACTATATTGAGGTCACTTATAAGGATAACCAAAAACGCTCCTCCAAAGGAAGTGTTACTATTATTAAATAATATTTGCTACATTTAAGGCTATGAAGAATTTCTACCGCTCCGTTGTTGTATGTGCAATGTTGTTGCTACTGGCAGGTAGCAACCTTTTTGCCCAGGATGCCAGGTTCTCACAGTACAATGCCAGCCCATTGATACTGAATCCTGCTATGACAGGTTTGTTCCAAGGCAGCTACCGTATCAATGCCATTTACCGTAGTCAGTGGCATAGTATCCTTAAGTCAGATGACCCTTCAGGTACTCCTTTGTTTAGGACTTTCTCTGCATCAACCGACTTCCGCTTGCCAGTGGGCAAAAAGGATGGATTTGGCGTAGGCGTGGTTTTCCTAAGTGATAAGGCAGGGGCTGCCTCCTTTAGCTCCAATCAGGTAAACCTTTCTTTGGCTTATGCCAAGGCTTTGAACAACCAAGGAACCCATTTCCTTTCTTTGGGTTTACAAGCGGGTGCTTGTGTGAGGGGTATCAATTATACCAACTTAAGGTTCGGTGCCCAATTTGACGGGGAGGGTTTCAACCCTTCAAATCCTAATGGTGAAACCTTGCCAGTAGAACAAAACTTCACCTTCTTTGATGTATCGGCTGGTTTGTTCTATTATGGTTACAACCAGAAAAACAAGGGCAGAACCAATTACTACGCAGGTGTTTCAATAGCACACATCAATAGGCCCAACCAATCTTTCTTTGATGGTGCCGATGCTGATTTATACATGAAAATTACTGGTACAGCGGGGGCTTCATTCCCAGTTGGTCCAAGAATCGACATTCAGCCAAGCGTAATGGTATTGAGCCAAGGCCCAGCTTTCGAAACCAATGTAGGTTCCTTTGTGAAGGTGTTGTTTGAGCCAAATAAACCCAATGGCAATGCCTTTTATGTAGGTCCTTGGTACCGCATCGTTACCCGCGACAATGTGACAGATTCAGGTGGTATTGCCAGTGAAGCATTGATTTTGGTAACCAGAATCGATTACAGCAGCTTCACATTGGGCTTCAGCTTTGATTTGAACTTATCAGAACTGACCAATGCTACCAATACCAATGGTGGTTTCGAAATTTCGGCAGCACATATTGGCTCTTTTGCAAAAAAGAACAAAACTTACTTCTGCCCAAGATTTTAAAATCCACTGTTCATGAAAATATTGCGATGCAAATACCCATGGTATTTGCATCGCTTGTTTATAGAAATACCACATGTACCTGCTTCCCTTGAAAAGGTTTCCATTTATCATCTGCCTACTATTGCTGGCAAGCCCATTGGTTGCCCAGGACTCAACCGCTACTAAGGAAAAGATAAAGCCACGAAAGTTTGCAAAGAAAGCCTACAAGCGAATCAATACCGGCAATACTTATGATGCCAGCGACCTGTTAGAAAAGGTTTTAAGCAAGCAGCCCGATAATGCCAAAGCAGCTTATACTCTTGCTTACAATTATTATCTAGAGCGTGACTACAAGAAAGCCGAACAATGGTTCGAAAAGGTGACAACTTCCTTTCCCGAAGCCTACCCTAAAGCGGCATATTGGTATGCTATTGCCCTGAAAATGAACGGCAAATATGCCGAAGCACTTAAGCAGTTCAATATTGTCATAAAAAACTATAAAGGGCCTGACGCCTCCAAATACAAAAAATGGGCAAAAGTAGATGCACAAGGCTGCGAACTGGCCATAAAATGGAAGGAAAAACCTTTGCAAGTGGCAGTGGTACATCTCAATGATAGTGTAAACTCACCCTATACGGATGTAGCCCCGCTACAATGGAACGACAGTACCTTATTGTTTGCTAGCTTGCCCGTCGATTCAATCATTAAAATCAACAAAGCCGATACTACTGCCCCACAGCATTTCTTACAGTTTTATTCGGCAATAGGGAACGGTGAAAGTTATGCTCAAGCTACGCCCTTTCCATTGTTCAACCAAAGTGGCTTACATACCGCCAATGGCTCCTACTCACCTGATAAAAAACGCTTCTACTATACCATCTGTGAGCAAGATAAACGCAATGAAATCCGCTGCGAAATCTATGTCAGTGAATGGAAGCAAGGCCAATGGCAAACGGGGGAACGTTTGGGCGAAGAAGTAAATGCCGCTGGTTTTACCAATACCCAACCAAGTATAGGCAACGATGATAAAGGCCAAGAAATACTCTATTTCGTATCGGATAGGCCGGGGGGAAAAGGTGGATTGGATATTTGGTACAGCCAAAGAAAAAAAGATGGCAGCTATAGCATGGCCAAGAATGCCGCCAAGATCAATACCGACCGCAATGAAGCCACTCCTTTTGCCCTTTTGAAAGACACCCTGTTCTTTAGCTCACAAGGTTGGGCGGGTATGGGGGGCTATGACATTTTCTTCGTAACAGGCCCTATCAGCAAGTGGGCTGAACCGGTGAATGTTGGCTATCCACTGAATTCGCAAACGGATGATATGTATTATCGAAAATTTGGTACGGAAAAGGGTTATTTGGTCTCCAATCGCCCAGGTATCATTTCGATACGAAGTGAAACTTGTTGCGACGATATTTTTGCCTTTATGCCACCCGCTCCAAAAGTAATTGCCATACAAGGATATGTAATTGATAAGACTACCAATAAAATCATTAATGGGGCTTTAGTGAATTTGGGAGATGGCAGCACCGTAGAATCGCAAATAACCGATGGCGACAACATGTACTTCTTTCCCCTTCAGTTTGACAAGAATTATCAATTGGAAGGAAAGAAAGAGGGATACCTGCCTGGTACCGCCGCAGCCAGTACACAAGGTTTGACACAATCTGACACCTTGCGACAGGATATTTACTTAGGGCAACTGGAAGTAGGCAAAGCATACCGATTAAAGAACGTATATTATGACTATGACAAGTGGTATTTAAGGGAAGAAAGTAAAAAGACCTTGGATACTTTGTATGATATCATGATGGCCAACCCAAACATTATTGTAGAGCTCGGCTCACACACGGATGAGCGCGCCACCATTGCCTACAATGAGTATCTATCGCAACGGAGGGCGGAAAGCTGCATGCAGTACCTCCTAGCTAGGGGTATTCCCTTAGAGAAATTAAGGGCAAAAGGTTATGGCGAGACCCAACTGCTGGAAGATTGCTCTCCCTATCCTGAATGCCCCAAGGCCGGTCCCGGGGATTGCCCTTGCCACCAATTGAACAGGCGTACCGAGTTTAAGGTAATAGGTACTTTAGATGGGCCTTTAAAATATGACGACGTGCGGTACGAAGATTTAAAAAAGAAGCAGTAGTTAGAACCACCTTCTAATGACCGCCAGCAAAATGCTGATGGCTACGCTTGCCAATATCATTGTAGTAATAGGAAAATACAGCCTGAAGTTATCCCTCTCTATACGAATATCACCAGGCAACTTGCCCAGCCAACTCAATTTATCACCTAAGAAATACCATATCAAACCTGCTGCCACTATTAACAGCCCGAAAAGCACAATCACTTTACCCACTTGCTGGTTCATACTATCTCAATACTGCCAAGCGCTCACTATCGAGCTTCAACAAAATGAACAACAATATCGTAAAGGCGATAATGGAAGAACCCCCATAGCTGAAAAAGGGCAATGGAATACCCATTACAGGCACTAAACTGATAGTCATTCCCACGTTGACCATAATATGGAAAAACAGCACACAGGCTACTACATAGCCATATATACGGGTAAAGCGCGAACGCTGCCGTTCCGCCAAAAAAATGACCCGGATGGTCAAACCAAACAACAATCCAAGCACTAGGGCACTGCCTAAAAAACCATATTCCTCGCCGATGGTTGAGAAAATGAAATCGGTGATTTGCTCTGGCACAAAGTCACCAGCCGTTTGTGTACCATTCAAGAAACCCTTTCCAGTCAATCCCCCAGAGCCAATGGTTATTTGTGATTGGTTCACATTATAACCTACGCCTTTGGTATCCATTTTTTGCCCAGTTAGGCCCGCAATGTAAACGGCAATACGGTCTTTACGGTGGGGTTTTAGATGCGAATAGGTATAATCAACTGTAAACACATAGGCACTAGCCAACACCATAATGCCGGCAATAACCAATAGCACCTGTCTATTGCGGCGAAGATAGAAAGCTATAACTGCTGCCGTAAGTACAATTACGCCTATCAAAATATACTTATTGACAATAAGGGCAGATATAGATAGGACTGCCACGATAAGGATAATAAGGGGGATGATGGCAGGCAATCCTTCCCTATAAAGCACCAAAATGAAAATACCAAACACCAGTGCCGAACCGGCATCGCCCTGTAGAACGATTAAGCCGACGGGTATAGCAATGATAACTCCACTGATAATACGTGCCGAGAAATCGCGAATATTAACGCCCAGGGCACTTAAATACTTCGCTACTGCCAAACCGGTGGCAAACTTGGCAAACTCTGCTGGCTGCAGCGAGAAACCGCCCAACGTGAGCCATGATTTTGAGCCCTTGATAGTGCTACCTATCAGCAGCACCAATACCAACAAACCCAATACAAAACCATAAATGGGATATGCGAAAGTGGTGAAGAACTTACTATCCAGTAACAGTATAAGGCCCGCCAAGCCCAGCGAAACCAATATCCATATTAGTTGCTTGCCATGGCTTCTGGAGAAATCAATCACCTTTTCGGCCTGCATATTGTAATCGGCAGCATACACCGCCATATAACCGAACACCACCAGTGCCAGGTAAATGAGCACTGAAATCCAATCGATGTTAGTGAATATCCCCCGGTTGTTCCTCATTTTTTTGGGCTATCACTTTAGGATGAATCAAATCGGCTTCCAACATGCGCTTCTCCAAAGGCAATCGTGGAGCTGCTATTGTATCGTTCAGGTACTTTTCCATGACCAAACTGGCAATAGGCGCCGCATAAGTAGCCCCAAAACCAGAATTTTCAACAAACACGGCTATGGCAATTTTTGGGTTTTCCTTGGGCGCAAAGGCAACAAATACGGAGTGGTCTTTTCCATGGGGGTTTTGCGCAGTTCCCGTTTTCCCGCATACCTGGTAGCCCTCAATTCGGGCAATCCGCCCGGTACCTTGCTCACAGGTTTGATATAATCCCTCCACTATAGGGTCAAAGTTGTGCCTTGATACTTTGGTAACATGCTTTACCCGGTAAGGCTTTAGCAAATCGGTGGTGTCCCCTTCTATTTTCTTAATAAGGTGCGGTGTATAGTAATAGCCTCTATTGGCGATAGCAGCCATGTAGTTTGCTAATTGCAAAGGAGTCATCCCAATTTCGCCCTGGCCGATGCTCAAGGAAATAATGGTTGATGATTTCCAACGGCCCTTGCCGTACACCTTGTTGTACAACTTAGGGGTCGGCACCAAACCGGGCAATTCACCGGGCATATCTATCCCCGTTTTCTTACCCAAGCCAAAGCTATACAAGTATTCATTCCAAGTGCCTAGGGCTTCGTCCATGTTGTGAAACTTGCCTTGGTCAACAATATTGCGGAAGGTATAACAGAAATAGGCATTGCACGAGTGCATGATACCCTGTGTTAAGTTGCCTGCGGCCGGGTGGGCATGGCAACCCACCGTAATGCTGCCCATATGATAGCCCCCTGAGCAGGGATATCCTGTATTGACATTCAAAGTGCCTTCTTCCAAGCCAATCATGGCATTCAAGGGTTTGAAAGTGGAACCCGGCGGGTACTGTGATGCCATGATGGGCCTGTTGAACAAGGTCATCAAGGTATCGTGTTGAAATTGCTTGATATACATACCCCTCTCCCTGCCACTCAACAAATTAGGGTCATAGGTGGGGCTGCTCACCATTACTAGTACTTCGCCGGTGGAAGGCTCTATGGCTACCACGCTGCCCTTTTTATTCTGCATCAAGTCCTCAGCATACTTTTGCAGTTCAATATCCAAACTGGTAATCAGGTTTAGCCCCGAAACCGCCAAAGTATCGTAATTTCCTTCATCGAATGGCCCCAACTCGCGGTTGAATTTATCTACAATGATGAGCTTGCTGCCCTTAACCCCCCTTAGTACTTTTTCATAAGTGTTTTCCAAACCATTGGTACCGATATAATCGCCTTGAACGTAGTAGTTGTTTTTTTTGATTTGTTGCGGGCTTACTTCACTGATATAGCCCACTACATGTGCTGCTGCCCGGTAAGGGTAATTGCGCACCATCCTGATTTTCCCGAAAAAGCCCGGAAAGCGGTACAGGTACTCCTGAAAGGTAGCATATTGTTGCGGATTAATGTGCTTCAAGAAAAGATAAGGCCGATAGCGGGAATCAGCGGTGGCCTTGGCCAGTTGCTCTACAAAAAATGTCTTATCGATAGACAACAGTTTGCAAAACAACAACGTATCCAACTCCTTTACTTGGCGGGGTATGACGTGTATTTCGTATATGGCATCATTGATTACCACCAGCTTGCCGTTGCGGTCGTATATCAGGCCTCGATTGGGATACAGGGTCTCTTTTTTAATAACGTTCTGATCGGCCACTTGGCGATAAGTAGTATCCAATACCTGTATATAGAACAGCCTGGCGATATACACGACAAAAACCGTCAGTATAAAACCAATAATCACATAGCTCCTTTTCTTAAAAAGATCCATGCCTTAAGTCCTTTTCTTTTCGGGAGAAAACAGATAAGCCAATAATATTATCAAAACCATGGATACCAGGCCGCTGATTAATACCTTGGCCATGGTCAACAACAGATTTTGGAGGCTAAAAATTTCAATCAGAAAGTAAACAATATGGTGCAATAGCAATAGAATACCCGCATAAGTGATGAACCATGCAAAACCGATGGTGCGAATATTGGGCAGGGTTTCTGTTTCAAGGGTTGTTTTTGGGGTCAATAGCCTAACCAGTAATGGCTGGCAGTAGGCCATGAACACCAATGCCGCCGCATGGAAGCCGGGCGTACTGCTGAAAAGATCGACCGTGATGCCCAATGCAAAGGCCAAAATCAACAACAACCATTGGGGTGTATTGAAAGGCAACAACAGGATGAACAAAGGGTAAATATAGGGGTTGACGTAAAAATTGAAATCAAGGTTATTGAACACCAACACTTGAAACACCACCAAACCGATGAACATGAATACCCTTGATATGTAAAAGCCTATCATAACTTGGTGCTGTCCTCCAATGCCTGCTGCTCTTGCTTCAATAAATAATTCACCACATATACATAAGGCAAAGCCTCGAAGTTGGTGGAAAGCTTTACCGTTATTTCATGGAAATTGCTGCCGGATGGTATGCGATGCTTTTTGATAACTCCCACCATTATATCTTCTGGATAGATGGAAGAATAGCCGCTAGTGTAAACGGTATCTCCGGTTTTTACTTTTACGTGGTTGGGCACGTTTAGCACGTCGGCATAATAGGGGCTAGGCCCTTGCCACTGCAAACTGCCCGTATAGGCACTTTGGCCTATCTTCACGCTGGTCTTGCTGTCTTTATGTAATACGGGCATCACCACGCTGAAGTGGTCCGATGCATCGATAACAACCCCCACCACCCCCTGGGCGGCGATTACACCCATGTCGCGCTTTATACCATGTCGGCTGCCCCTGTTCAATAAGATATAGTTATTGGCCTTATCGGTCGTCTTATTGATTACTTTGGCGCCTATATAAGCATAAATCTGGGTGAGGTCTTCATTTTTTACCGAATCGATGCTAACACACTCGTCCCTAAAGGAAGATAACTGTCGAGCCTTTAGCAACGCATTTTCCCTTACCAAACTATCGTTCACAGTTTTGAGCGAAAGGTATTCGGTAAAGTTGTGGTATGAGTTGAAAACATTGCCCGCAAAATGGTTTGCGGCGTTCACAAAACTGGTGCGGTGATAGCTATGATATCGAATGGCTAGGGTAAGCGACACCCCCTCCAGCATAATAAAAATGAAAAGTGAACTGTAACGGACAAAAAACTGAAAAAGGTTACGCATTCATCAAGGCTCCCCCTATGTTAATCCATTAAGAATGAAAACTTGTCACGGTTCTTTAGTGCGATACCGGTACCTCTCACCACGGCCCTAAGAGGGTCATCGGCTACATGCACGGGCAGCTTGGTTTTCTGTGAAATACGCTTGTCCAAGCCACGGATTAATGCTCCCCCGCCAGTAAGATAAAGACCTGTCCGGTAAATATCGGCGGCCAATTCAGGTGGAGTAGTTTCCAGACCTTTTAGTACCGCTTCCTCAATTTTGGAGATAGACTTATCAATGGCATGGGCAATTTCGGAATAAGATACCATGATTTGCTTGGGGATACCGGTCATCAGGTCTCGACCATTGACAGCAAAGTCCTGTGGCGGATTGTCCAGCTCGGTGAGGGCGGACCCGATATTGATTTTGATATTCTCCGCAGTGCGCTCACCAATCATCATGTTGTGCTGGCGGCGCATAAAATCGATGATATCCAAGGTAAACTCATCGCCTGCAACGCGTATGCTTTGGTCGCAAACAATGCCTGATAAAGCTATTACAGCAATTTCCGTAGTACCACCGCCAATATCGATAATCATGTTTCCGATGGGCTCTTCCACATCGATACCGATACCGATAGCGGCTGCCATGGGTTCATAAATCAGTTTTACTTCCTTGGCTCCAGCCTGTTCGGCAGAATCTTTTACCGCACGGCGTTCCACCTCCGTAATGCCAGAAGGGATACAAATAACCATGGTATATGATGGCGGGAACAAAGGGGTCTTTTTATAGATCATTTTGATCATTTCCCTAATCATGTTCTCCGCTGCATTAAAGTCGGCTATCACCCCATCTTTCAGCGGGCGCACGGTTTTGATATCCTCATGCGTTTTTTCATGCATCTGCATGGCCTTCTTGCCCACCGCTATCACTTTGTTGGTGCTACGCTTAATAGCCACAATAGAAGGCTCATCCACCACTACCTTATTGTCATGTATGATAAGGGTATTGGCGGTACCCAGGTCAATGGCAATCTCTTGATTTAAAAAACTAAAAAGGCCCATAGGCTATGTCTCTTATAATATTAATAAAAACCAAACAAACTAATGGTTTTTAGTGCTTAAAATGTCTTATTCCTGTCATCACCATTGCTAGCCCCAATTCGTTGCAAGCATCAATGGAATCTTGGTCTTTTATGGAGCCCCCTGGCTGTATCACGGCCACTATTCCTGATTTTGCCGCTATCTGCACGCAGTCAGGAAAAGGGAAAAACGCATCGGAAGCCATCACGGCACCCTGCGTATCAAAACCAAACTTGTGCGCCTTTGCAATTGCTTGCTCCAAGGCATCCACACGTGAAGTCTGCCCACATCCCATACCTAGCATTTGCCCGTCTTTCACCAATACAATGGTGTTCGATTTCAGGTGCTTCACTATTTTATTGGCAAACAGCAAGTCATCCACTTGTTGAGCCGTGGCCTGTCTCTCTGTTACTGGCTTCAGGTCATCAATAGTTTCTGTCTTGCTATCAGCATCCTGCATAATCACCCCGTTCAATAAGCTGCGGAACAATGCCGTTTGCTTCAATGCTTGGCGCTGCTTGATGATAATCCTATTCTTTTTGCCCTTTAACAATTCCAAGGCATCGGCATCGTACTCTGGGGCTATCAGTATTTCAAAAAATAGCTCATTCACTGCTTGTGCAGTCGCTATGTCCAAAGTACGGTTGCAAGCCAATACGCCGCCAAAAGCGGAAATAGGGTCAGCCTTCAGGGCATCTTTCCATGCCTCCAATAAACTCGCCCTCGATGCAACCCCACAGGCATTGGTATGTTTGATTACCACAAAGGTGGGCTCATCAAACTCCGCCAACAAGTTAACTGCCGCATCCACATCTACCAGATTGTTGTACGACAACTCCTTTCCGTTCAGTATCTGGAACAAACCCTCTAAATTACCAAAGAAAAAGCCCTTTTGATGCGGGTTTTCTCCATAGCGCAACTGCCGGCCCCCGCTATAACTTTCGCGAAACTCATTTATTGTTCCGCCATTTAAATATTTAAAAATCTGGGTATCGTAATGAGCCGTTTGTGCAAATGCCTTGGCGGCGAATGACTTTCTTTGCTCAAGGTCAGTACTTCCTTCACCATCCTGTAGAATCTGCAATAGTGCGCTATATTCAGTTCTATTCGCCACTACCAATACATCAGCATAGTTTTTCGCCGCTGCCCTAATGAGAGATACGCCTCCGATATCAATCTTCTCAATAATCTGCTGCCCATCGTTGGTTTTTGCCACCGTTTCTTCAAAAGGATAAAGGTCCACAATTACCAAATCAATTTCAGGAATATCGAATTGCTCCAATTGCGATATATCATTTGCCTCCGAACGCCTAGCGAGAATGCCGCCAAAGATTTTTGGATGCAAAGTTTTCACCCTGCCGCCCAATATTTCAGGGTAAGCTGTTAATGATTCTACTGCTTTTACCTCAATGCCCTCTCGCTCGATGAAAGAAAAAGTGCCTCCTGTAGAATAAATGGCAACACCTAACTGGTTGAGCAACTGAACAATGGGCGCAAGTCCATCCTTATAATAAACGGAAATAAGTGCAGACTTAATCTTTTTCAAAGCGGCGATAAAAAGGCGTTAACAAAAGGGATGCTCCAAAGCTATCAAAATGGTTGATAACTCATGGCGCAAATGTCGGAATTTTAACCTTTATTTTAATGCGAAGGCACTAATGGTTTTATCAATAACCTGTGGATAAACCCGATGTTCCAGTTGGTGTATTTTCGCTGCCAAAGTTTCCGGTGTTTCTCCAAATGATATCTTGCATTTCTCTTGACTGATTATTACCCCTTCGTCATAGTGCTCGTCAATATAGTGAATGGTAATACCGCTTTCTTGTTCCCCTGCAGCTATTACTGCTTCATGCACTTTGGCACCGTACATACCCTTGCCGCCATACTTAGGCAACAATGCTGGATGGATATTGATGATACGTGCGGGAAATGCTCTAATCAAATAGGGCGGAACAAGCCATAAGAAACCCGCCAATACTATCCAATCAATACCTCTTTCCCTCAATTGGCTTAGTAAAAGTTCATTTCCGTAGAAAGCCGCCTTTTCCAATATTAGGGTTGGAACGTCAAAATGCTCGGCCTTCTTCAATCCCCCTGCAAGTGGATTGCTGCTAACCACCAAAGTCACCTTTATGTCATCCCTGCCATGAAAATGTTGCATGATAGCTTCGGCATTGCTGCCAGCACCTGAAAGAAAAATGGCAATCTTTTGGGGTTCCATTGCCTGCAAAGGAACAACTTAACGCCTAACTACAAACTTCATGATATGCACATCGTCTTTATACTTCACGCGTAGAAGATACACCCCTTGCAGTAGCATGCGCGTATCTATTTGCCATTGTGTAAGCCCTTCAATGCACTCACCAATATATACTGTACTTAGTTTTTTGCCAATAGCATCCACCATATCTACCTCAACCTGTTCCGCCCTGGGCAGTATCACCCCAAATATGAGTTGGTCATTGGCAGGGTTGGGATAAGGGTTCACAAAACGGATATCGTTCTCTAAAGTCAAGCACTGCCTATTGTTCAATGGGTTTTGGTCAGTCTCGCCATTCGGGTCTCTTGTCTCGATGCAGATATAGGTCAAGTCCTCGGCCGTAGTAAAATACTGGGCACCAAGGTCATACCACATTACCTCACCACTGCTTAGGGTATCGCGCGACAATTCAACCACCGTAGAACCGTTACCGATAGTAGCGAACACATCGAAATAGTTTACCCTACGGGTGCCCACATTCAATATATGTGCCCGCATAAGCCAACGGTTGCCATCCTGTACCACCTCTATTTCGTCAATCATCAAATCAAGGCTAGAAGGCGACACTTCCAAAGGCCTGGAAATAGTATCGCTACACCCATCGGCATTGGTGGCTATAAGGGTAATGGTATAGTTGCCATCGGCTATAAAAACATGCACTGGCTCTGTATTAGTACTGGTGCTTCCATCTCCAAAATCCCAAGCATAGCTTACGGCCCCGGTGCTGTTGTTGCTGAACTGTACCTCCAGAGGCGAACCTCCAAAATCCGGGCTAAAGGAAAAATCAGCCACCGGCGGACCAATTACGGTCACCGTTTTTGTAACGGTATGTGTACATCCATTAGCGGTTACTATGCTCAATGTGACATTATAGCTGCCAGTATCGGCAAACACATGCCAAGGATTACGCTTAGGCGACGTGGCGGATGAATCGCCGAAATACCAAGTACGTGCTACAATGGAATCATCAGATACAGGAATGCTTTGGTCAAAGAAAAAATAAGGCTTTCCTACGCAAGCCGCTTGGCTGGTAAAATCAGCAGTTGGCGGTTCATATATCTCAATAGTATCGATTACTGTTGCTTGGCAGCCCAATGCATTTTTAACGGTCAAGGCTACCAAATACTCCCCAGTACGGGCATAAAAATGGGTTGGCTCCTTGTCCAAAGAGAAAGTAACATCACCGAAATCCCACAGCCAGTAAATATTGGAGAAGCTCGGGCTGGCATCGTAAAACTGTACTATTTCGCCTTCACAAAGATTGGTTGCACCTATGGCAGCCACCAACTGAGGGAACACCTCCACCGTATCGGTAAAAGTATTGGGGCAACCTATTTGTGTGTAGGTTGTTAAAGTTACTGTATAAAAACCTGCTGTATCATACACATGAATGGGGTTGCGCAAATTGCTGCTATCCCCATCACCAAAATGCCATTCATAGCGGACGATAGGGTCATCCAAGCGGGCAGTACTTCTGTCAGTAAAGTTCACATCTGAGCCAGCACAAGCGGCAGTAAATGTAAAGCGAGGCTGTGGCAGTTCGAATACATTCAGCGTTTTTGTGACTGAACTTATACAATTGGAATCGGCCACCACGGTAAGGGTCACTTGATAAGTTCCTGTATCACCATAAATATATACTGGGGAAACGGTTGCTGAATTTCCAGAAGAGTCGCCAAAAGACCAGTTGTAATTCAATATTTGATAAGGGGCCGGAATGCTAGTCGTATTCAAAAACGTTATCGCATCGCCATCGCAATAATTGGAATTGATATCAAAGCCTACATTGGCGATAGCTCCGCTGGTATTGACTGTAATGGTATCAAATGCCACGCAACCAACAAAACTAGTGGCGGTGAGCGAATAATCACCGGGCCCATTAATCACAATAGTACTATCATTGCTGCCTGTTGACCATTGATAAAATGCGGTATTGGCGGCTTGGGTGTAGAGACCCAATGATTGTCCACGGCACAGGGTCGTATCGGAGCCCAAAGAAGCCAATATGCGGAAAGAATCCACCGTTACCACAATCGTATCGGATATGGAGCAAGGGCCGCCCAAAATGGCTGGGGTGGTGTCAACAATTGTAACCCAATAAGTACCTGGCAGGCTGATATTGATACTGGATGAAGTATCGCTGGTACTGAACAAATAACTGTAGCCGCTGCCCAAATCAACATCCCATTTAATGGAATCGCCTAAACAAAATGCGGTTGAGGGCGGCAGAGCAACTGCAGGAATAAGTATTTCAATGGTATCGCTGTAAACCCTTTCGAAAATATCAGTAACGGTAACGCTGTATGTTCCGGCTTGGTTGATAGTAATGGTACGAGTCGAATCGCCTGTTGACCACCTATAACTTAGGTATCGTTCCGATGCGTCCAATACCACTTGGTTGCAGAAACCATAATCGAAGGCAATATCAGGCCCTAAATACACTGGGCCACCACCATACTTAATATAGAGGTAGTTGGCCACCAAGGCGGAATCTTGTGTACTCAGAATAGTATCGAAAATCAATACTTCCGCAATATCGCCGCTATGGTAAATCTGCTCCCCTGAATCGTCGCCATTGTTGTAAGCACCGATTAAAAAGCGGTAGGGGGAGTTAAAATCGTACGCTGGACCTTGAATACCGCTGTTAAAGCCTATTTGCTGGTTGTTTCTAAAAACATACTGTGCAGTAGATAACCTATTACTCACCGTTTGAAGCAATTCATAGGTCGGATGTGATGGCCCCGCACTGATTCCCAGAAAGCTATTGTCGTGATAAACATAAGTCAATTGCCCCCCTTCAAAATATACCGCATACCTATTTGTCGGTGGTCCATATACGGTTTTGCCTAGGTATGCCCCATTGGTACCATTATTTCTTCCAATAATAAACATGGTTCTGCTCTTGGTGCCAATATCCAATGTATCACCGCCATTTAAGTAGTCATCCGTACCATCAAATCGCAATACCGGCTTACTATTTAGTATGGATATGCTATTTATCTTCTTAGGCCTTTGACCAGCACTACCTTGAAAAACATCGGTTCGGCCCGTTAGATCAATCCATCGGCTTACCCCGTTTTGCGCATCTAGAGTCATCGCTCCGTCGGCCATTACCCAAAACTGCAAGCCCCCAGCTAAACCCGGTAAATACTTGGTAAATGACCATGTTTGGGAGGTGGAGGTTTGGCCGCAGAGGTTAAAGCCGGTTACTCGCCAATAATAGGTGGCGGTACTAAAGCTAAGGCCAGCAACCCTTAAAGAATCAGCAGTGGTACCTGCACTATAAACAATAGAACCAAAATTTGGGTCGGTAGCAATTTCCAATAGATACCTTCTGGCATTTTGAGTTGGCAACCAATCAAAGAGCATGGTGCTATCGGTAACATTATAGGTGTTTAGCGGCAACAAAAGGCTGACTACTCTTGGCAATGAATCATTGTCCATTACCTGCACATTACGACTGAATGTATCCATACATCCGTAAGCAGAGGATATAATCAAGTCAACAGGATAAACGCCCAATGCAGGAAACTGATAGCTGCTCACTTGACCTTGCTGTACTTGTCCATTGAACGACCATTGCCACTGTTGAATGCTATCAGGGGTAGTAACATTAGCTACTCCAACAAATTGTGTGGCATCGGAAATACAAGAAACCGAATCAATAAAGGAAGCAGATATTGCTGGATATACTATTACTGATTTACTAAGAGCCGTTCCAGCGCAGCCATTATTGGAATAAGCAGTGAGAGTGGCTGTAAAAGTACCACTAGCAGCATAAATATGTGTTGGGTTTTGGGCATTGGAAGTATCGCCATCGCCGAAATCCCATAACCATGCGGAAACGGAATAGGGTGCCGCAATGGTGCTGGCATCAGTAAAGTTAGTTGCTTCTCCCAAACATACCGTATCTACCGTAAAATTGGAAGTAGGTCCAACGCCCAAAATGTTGACTGGCAAAGCAAGATTTTTCACGCAACCATTGGTATTGGTTACCGTTACACTGTAGGTACCTGTGGTATCCACTGCAATACTGGGCGTAGTAGCTTGGGTGGACCATAAATAACTGCTTACCAACTGTGCGCCCCTATTAAGCCCCAAAAGGTTCCCCGAACACAAAGCGGTATCAATACCGGTTGCCAAGCTTACCTTATCGGCAAAGGAATCGACAGTAAACGTTATCAAGGGGCTAATATAGCTACAGTTATATTGGTCGGTTACCGTTACCCTGTAACTTCCAGGTTGGGATATGGCCAATGAAGGCGTAGTGGCACCTCCTGTCCAAGCAAAAGTGTACTGACTTGGGCTAAGGCCCGTATTCCAAGTGGCATTGCTGCCCAAACAAATGGCGGTGCTGCCGGCATAATTGACATTGGGCATGATGACCTCCACCGTATCCGATGACAACCTACCAAAGATATCCCTTACGGTAACGGTATAAGTACCTGGCCCTGAGGTGCTGATACTCCTAGTAGTGTTACCGTTTGACCATAAATAACTTACATAGCCTTCGCCCGCATCGAGGGTGGTATCACAAAACCTATCGGTTCTTACAATATTGGCTCCAATACTAACGGGGGGTGCATATTTGTCCATCATATAATTACTAATGATGGTACGGATGGAATCACTCTTGGCATCGTCATAAAACACTACCTCCCCTATATCGCCATTCAATAACCATTCTTCCGTTACATCGCCAGCGGCACCATTTGAAGCACCCAATAAAAAGCGGAAACTACTGGTAAAATTGAATGTTGGTGAAGGTATTTGCCCAGCAGGAGTAGTGGCAATTGGTGTTAAATAACCATTATTGGCATATATCGATAAATTAGGCGTTTGCCTATCAATAATGGTAGACAGCACTTCAAAGCTGCCTGCTGCACGTGGCACCTGATATTGGGTTACAAAAGTGGTTGGGTCTAAGAAATGGCCTAACACACCCCCGCCGATATAGCCTAAAAGGTTGCGGGGAAAGGCAGCACAAAAACATGATTTAGCATAATAAACGCTTGGGTTGGCATTAGAGCGGCCAAAAATAAAAGTACTTCTATTGGAAGTACCCATATTAAGAATATTGCCTCCCGTCAAGAAATCGTTCACACCATCGAAACGCACCAAGGGTTTACCATTAATGCCATTAGCCACCCAAATTGGTTTCTTGCTGAAATCGGTTTGTGCCATATTATTGGCATTGCCACTCTGATCAAGCCAAGCATCTACATTATTTAGGCCGTCATAGTTGATGGTACCATCGGCCTTCACCCAAAACACGAGGTTAGGGAAGTTGTTGGGCAAAAAATAGCCAAACCTCCAGACTGTCGACCAGGTGGAACTGCCAGTAGCCCGTACCCGCCAAAAATAAAAGAAACCCCTTGTCAAGGTATTTACGCTAACGGTATTTGTCGCAATAGCATTTTGGCTGAAATCAACAGTGCTGAAGTTGACATTTTTTGATACTTGTATATCATAAGACAAGGCCCCTTGCTCCGTATCCCATTTAAATACAATAGCCGTATCAGCCACGTTCATATTAGGCCGAGGCCATACCAAGCCTGGTGCAGCATAGGTATTTCCAAAAATGAACAATAAACAACTAAGTAAAAAGCTGGTGAGTAACTTGGGACTTTGCATGTCGATTGGTTGTGCCCGGAAAGTTATTGGTCGGTTATGGATTGGTCGCATTAAGATGTATTCTTTATACGGTTTTCGCAGTAAAAAAGGTTCTTTAAAAGCAGTCTCCTTACCGATTCTATCAAATTTACGCCAAAAGCCTTAATTTTTCGCTTGCCCAATAACTGTTTATACTTTAGAGAATCAACAAGTGTGCACTGAAACGGACAATAATGGACAAGACTTACCGCTGGGTGAAAATGATGGAATTGGAAGAAGCTAAGGCGTTGCTGAAAGAAGGGCAAGCTATTTCCTTTAAAATAGAACAACATACCGTTTGCCTGAGCTTATGGCAAGGACACTTCCGCGCCATTAAAGACCGTTGCCCCCATGCGGGAGCCTCGTTGGGCGAGGGCTGGTGCGACGAACAAGGAATGGTGGTATGTCCATTACACCGGATCAAGTTTGACCCTAATAACGGAAAGAACGTAAGCGGCGAAGGTTATTATCTGCCCACTTATCCATTGGATGAAAGGGCTGATGGATTGTATATTGGTTTCGAAATAAAACAAGCTTGGTGGAAGTGGTGGTGATAGGCATCATCAAATCCTTTCATCGCTATTGATAACTTTGTATCAACTTCCATATAATGTCCTTCCATAGCTATCACATATCAGAAATTGCCGGCATTGTGCATGGTCAACTTGTTGTTACCAACAGCGACGATACCATCAAAAATATTGCGCTGGATAGCAGGCGGCTGACCGAACCACAACAGACCTTATTTTTTGCTATTGTTGGCAAACGGCACGATGGGCATCAGTTTCTAAACGAACTGTACGAAAAAGGGGTACGCAATTTTGTGGTATCGTCTACTGACCTTACCCGTCAACTGGGCCAAGCAAACATTATTCAAGTTGCAGATACCCTAAGGGCACTTCAACAATTGGTAGCGCACCACCGCCGTAGGTTCCAGATACCGGTTATCGGCATTACGGGAAGCAATGGCAAAACCATCATCAAGGAGTGGCTCAATCAATTGTTGGACGAAGATTTCCATATCGTCCGTAGCCCTAAAAGCTATAATTCACAAACTGGTGTACCGCTTTCCGTTTGGCGCATGAACGATAACCATCAACTGGGCATCTTTGAAGCGGGCATTTCCGAACCTGGTGAAATGGAGCATCTGGAAAAAATTATCAAACCCACCCTCGGCATTTTTACCAATATCGGCGAGCCGCATTCTGAAAACTTCCTCAATTACAGGCATAAGGTTAAGGAGAAGCTAAAGTTGTTTATCGATTGCGAAACCATCATTGCCTGTAAAGACCACCATGAAATTATACAGGCTGTGGCTGAAGTGAGGCAACTGCTGACTGAAGAAGAAAGGGAACAGCACTTTAAACTTTTCCTTTGGAGCCGATTTTCAGATGCCGACTTGCAAATCACTAAAATTGAAAAGGGACAAAGCCTTACGGAAATTACTGGTACTTATAGAGGCCTACAGCAAAGTATAGCCATCCCGTTTACAGATGATGCTTCCATCGAGAATGCCATCCATTGCTGGGCAACCTTATTGTATTTGGGCATCGCCAGCGATAAAATCAGTGGCCGAATGACGAGCCTTGGGGCGGTAGCCATGCGCTTGGAATTGAAGGATGCAGTAAACAGTTGTTCGCTTATCAATGATAGCTATAATTCCGATTTGGGCTCACTTTCCATTGCCCTCGATTTTTTGCTACAGCAGCACCAGCGAGCTAAAAAGACAGTGGTGCTATCAGATATTTTACAGAGCGGTAAAAATGAACAGGACCTTTACCTGAACGTTGCGGAACTGCTGGACAAAAAGCGGGTGAACCGCCTAATTGGTATAGGCCCGGCCTTAAGCAGACAGCAAGGCATTTTTAAGGCAATAAAAGGTTTGCAGCTTGATTTTTATGAAAGTACCGATGCCTTTCTGAGTGCGTATCAGCCCCATTTTTTTGAAGAAGAGGTGATACTGTTGAAAGGTGCCCGTTCCTTCGAGTTTGAGCGCATCAGTAAGCTGTTGGAAGAACAGGTGCATGAAACGGTGTTGGAAATCAACCTGAATGCCCTTGCAGAAAACCTTCAAGCATACGATAGCTTGCTGAAGCCTGAAACCAAAACCATGATTATGGTAAAGGCCTTCAGTTATGGCGCAGGGGGTTTCGAAATAGCCAATACCTTACAATACCATAGGGCCGATTACCTGGCCGTAGCCTATGCCGATGAAGGAGTTGCTTTGCGAAAAAATGGTATTTGGCTGCCCATTATGGTGATGAACCCGGAACAGCGCAGCTTTGAAAACATTATCCGCTACCAGTTGGAACCGGAAATATATAGTCTTTCCTTGTTGGAGAAATTCCAGCAAGCATTGGGTACTTTTAAAACTTTTGCTTCCAGCCTCCCTTACCCGGTACATATCGAAATAGATACAGGCATGCGCCGATTGGGCTTTGATAAAGACGAACTGCCTGAACTTGCCCAACTATTGCGCAATAACCCATTCCTACAGGTACAATCGATTTTCAGCCATCTCTCCGGCAGCGAAGATACCTTTCACGATGATTTCAGCCGGGAACAGATAAGGGTTTTTAGAGAATTGAGCCAATATCTCATCAATCAACTGGGCTATCAACCCATGCGGCATATCCTCAATTCAGCGGGGATTGTGCGTTTTCCCGAGGCGCATTTCGATATGGTGCGGCTAGGCCTTGGCCTGTATGGCATTGATACCAGCGATACCATTCAGCCGCGACTAAGGACTATCGGTACACTAAAAACCACCATCTCCCAGATAAAATTTGTACGGGCGGGCGAGACGGTGGGCTATAGCCGGAGTACCAAGGCAGATAAGGATATGACCATAGCCACCATTGGCATTGGCTATGCCGATGGTATTGACCGCAGGCTGAGCAATGGGGCAGGCAGTATGTTGGTACATGGGCAACTAGCACCGATTGTTGGGCGGGTATGTATGGACATGTGCATGCTTGACATAACCCATATCCATATTGCCAAAGAAGGGGACGAGGTGATAGCCTTTGGCCCTGAACTGCCAGTGCAACAAGTAGCGGCCTGGGCAGGTACCATTCCCTACGAAATACTCACAGGCATATCTTCACGCGTAAAACGGGTATATTTTCAGGAATAAATCAAGGTACGAGGTGAGAGGTACAAGGTACGAGGTCGAAACAAAAAAGGAGGCACTAGGCGAGAATCACGACTAGTTATCTATAATGCTGAAAGACTAGAGCATTGAAAATATTAATACCCGGTCTATCATTACCAAATTGCCGAATTATCCAATTAATTAGCACATAAACTACTGCCTCTCGTATGCCCTTATCCACCTATCGGGCAATTCTTCTTTTACCGCGGTTTGATAGTCGGCATAGGAACAGGAAACTAACTTAGGCTTATGTTTTTTGCCTGGAGGGGCGGGCACTTCCAGCCACCAGCGGTCGCTCTTTTTGCTCTTCCAAAATACCAATTCGTACTCCCCTTCCTTAAAATCAACAATGTATTTTAGGTATTCCCTATGGTCTTCCACAGGGTTGTCGCCCTTTCTATTATAATAACCTTCGACAAAGTACCACACCATTTGCGCCAGCAATTGTGCTGTTTGCCTTTGGTGGTCAAAGGTGGGGTTGAAGCCATAAAGTCCTAAAGAAGAAACCCTATCGCTCATACCCGCATAGCGCGTTATCTGGCATGCCTCTTCGCCATAGAAGCCATTAGGGCTTGCCAGGCGATGACCGGGGGCATCGCCCATTTTAATGGCACTGATATCAAAGCTAACCAAGTCAGCATCGCGCACCAAGGGTTCGGCCTCTTCCATATTCTTGCGCATGTCGCCCAAACGGATACAGTCAAAATTCAGTTTTTCCAAGGTAGCAATAGACTTACTATCAGTAAAGTAAGATTGGTAGCCAATATGCGTATAATGGTGCAGCATCAGCGGCTCGTAGGTCAATAACCTGCCCAGAAAGTTTTCGTCCGTAATTACCGCATCCACGTCCTGCAGGTCAATCCTTTCATCCACTACCACCAAGTTCACCTGCTTTTTCAGCTTTTCGTAGGCCATGTATTGGGCAAGGGTAAGGTCATGGCTGCCACCTATCACTATAGGCGTTACCTTGTTCATCATCAGTTCCTCCAGCACGGTAGCCAGTGCATAGTAGGTATCCATCATCTTTTCGCCCAGCTTAACATTGCCCAAGTCTATTATCCTCAAGGGAGCCTCGTTCCTAACCAGATTGTACAACTCGTCACGCAGCAGTTCGGCAGCCCTACCGCAGCCTGCATTGCCTTCCGTGCCCCTTTCCTCCCCTACACCTATGATAGCCAAATCGTGGCATTCCAAATCCAAGCCCAGCCCTTCATAAAAAGTGACCTGTGCACCCCAACGGTTGGCGGGCAGGCCAGTATAAAACAATTTCAACTCCGATGATAACGGCTGTACAAGCTCTTCCAACATAGGGGATAGAATTTGCTTAAAGATACCGCCCCTTTCTTCCATTGTAAGAAAGCGTTTTACACAACCTGTGCAGCCCCTTTCCAAGATTGTGTACAGGATAGGATTACTCGACCTCTAAGAATTACCAGCCCCACCATATCAACTTGTTACCGCTTTACGTTATACTGCAAACCACGTATATGAAATGGGCATCTTTCCTGTTGATGGTGGCATTGGCCTTCATCATATTCTCTTGCTTTGGACGTCATCAGGCACTTGATTCAAAACCACCATTAACAGTAATAATGGATTCACTAAACTATAGGCCAAGCCAATTGGTGCTGCTGGTAGACAAAAGCGAGCGGCACCTTTACGCTATTGCCGACAGCGATACCCTAAAAACTTATAAAATAGTGCTGGGCGGCAACCCTAATGACGATAAAATGAAGGAAGGCGACGGCTGTACGCCCGAGGGTAACTTTCTTATACAAGACCTATACCCACACCAAAAATGGTCGAAGTTTATGTGGATCAATTACCCCACTGCCGAATCCTGGCAGCGATTCAATACCCGTAAGAAGAACGGCCTTATTGCCCAAAGTGACAAAATAGGCGGCGAAATAGGTATCCATGGGGTGCCGGAAAACGGCGACTGGCTTATTGATACTGGGAAAAACTGGACCTTAGGCTGCATCTCCCTTAAAAATAAAGACATTGACGACCTGTACGCCGCCTGCTCCGTAGGCACTAAGGTGATTATTAGAAAATAGCCAATAAAATGGGCTGCAGACTTACACCAAAGGGTTTAATCCAAAACATCCCAAGCTACTTGCAAAATACGGTCGTAGGTGGTGGAGGGCAATTCCATTTTTGAATAAACTTTAAGGCCGTTGAGCAAGGTAAAAATGAACAATGCCAATTGCTCAGGAGAATGCCTTGAACCTATGCTTCCTTCCTTTTGCCCTTTTGCTATTACTTCAGTGAGCCAACTGCATATTTCGTTCATATTCTCGCAGGATGTTTTGGCCACCTCTGGCTCAATAGATGCCATTTCAATTGTTGAATTAACTATAAAACAACCCTTTGGCGTGGGGTCAAGTGATTCAACCACCGCCATCTTAAGAAAGTGTTCTATAGTTTCTCGGGCAGTAGGCAATCCATGCAATGCCGCTTTTACTTTAGCTATAGATTGTACCCTGAAACGGTCAAGTGCCAGTTGATACAATTGTTGCTTATCGCCGAAGGTATCGTATATACTTTGCCGATTGATGCCCAAATGCTCTACCAAGTCGCAATAAGAGGTGGCATTGTACCCTTTGCTCCAGAAAAGCTTCATGGCTTTATCGAGTACCTCCTCTTTATCAAATGCTTTTACCCTTGGCATTAGTCAAATCTAATTATCATAATTGCAAAAACATAACCGGGCCTGCTGTGGTTCCCACAACAAGCCCAGTCATATCTTTGTCAGTATAATCTTATACGGTTAAAACACCTCCATCCACAATCAATTCTGCTCCATGTACAAAAGAGGATTCATCGGAACCGAAGAATACTGCTGCCTGGGCAATTTCCTGGGCTAATCCAAAGCGCTTCAAAGGTACCATCTGTTGCATACCCACTGCAAATTCATTCAAGGCTGTCTCTGGCATACCTAATTTGCTATAAATTGGGGTATCAATAGGCCCAGGACTTATCGTGTTTACTCTAATTTTCAAGGGGGCTAGGTCTGCCGAAAGTGTTTTGCCCAAATTCAGTACGGCTGCTTTGGTAGCACTATACACACTGGTATTGGCCATCCCCTTGTGAGCGACGATGGAAGCATTGAGGATAACGGAGCCACCTTCATTAATAAGTGGAAGCAAATTCTTTACCGTAAAGTACAAGCCCTTTACATTAATGTTGAATTGCTCATCAAAATCCGCTTCTTCTACCATGCTGATTGGCAAAAATTTGGCAACCCCTGCATTTACGAATAGGATATCAATTTTTTTGGCAAAAGCCTGCACCTTGCCTGCCAAAGCCTTAACATCGGCCATGCTTCCTGCATCACTATGTATAGCTACTGTTCCATTACCAAGTTCAGCAGCCGCTTTTTCTACAGCTGCTTTGTTTCTGCCAGTAATGATTACTTTGGCTCCTTGGGCAATATACTCTTTGGCTGTGGCATAGCCTATGCCACTGTTTGCGCCGGTTATTACGGCTGTTTTTCCTGTTAATCTGTTCATAAAGTTTTTTAATTTGGAATGATTGTTCTAAAACAAAGATACAGGTATTAGAATGATTATTCCAAATAGATGCTTACAATTGTTTAAAAGAAAAAAGGCAGCCCTAGGGCTGCCTCAATAAATGGGTGGTTTAAGCAACAAGAAAGTGTGCGCATCAGGTGATGCTCATCTGTATTTTCTTTTGGATATCCTTTACGCTTTCTTTGAAATCGCTATCGGTGTCCATTAGGTTTTGTACGGCTTGGCAGGAGTGGATGACAGTGCTATGGTCGCGGCCACCGAAATGCTTGCCTATTACCTTCAGTGAGTTTTTGGTAAAGTTCTTGGCCAGGAACATGCTCAATTGGCGAGCTTGAACTATGGCACGCTTACGGGTTTTCTCCCTAAGCTTGTCCACGGGTACGTCAAAATGCTCGCACACGGTTTTCTGAATGTACTCGATGGAAACTTCCCTGGAGATGCTCTTTACGAAGTTTTTGATAATCTTTTTGGAAAGCTCAATGTCGATTTCCTTTTTATTCAAAGATGCCTGTGCCAACAAAGAGATAAGGGCTCCTTCCAACTCCCGAATATTGGTGTTGATGTTGTAAGCCACAAACTCTACTACCTCGCGGGGCAGCTCGATACCATCAGCATACATTTTCTTTTCCAAAATGGCGATGCGGGTTTCGAAGTCAGGCAACTGAAGGTCGGCACTCAAGCCCCACTTGAAGCGGGACAGTAATCGCTCTTCCATACCTTCCAAATCACGTGGGGCACGGTCAGATGTTAGAATCAGTTGCTTGCTGCTCTGGTGCAAGTGGTTGAATATGTGGAAGAAAATATCCTGGGTCTTGTCCTTATTGGCAAAGAATTGGATATCGTCCACTATCAATACGTCAATCAATTGGTAGAAGTGGATGAAATCATTTACCGCATTGTTCCTCAACGCATCGATAAACTGATTGGTAAACTTCTCGGAGCTTACGTACAGTACGGTTTTGTTGGGAAAGTTCTGTTTGAACTGGTTGCCTATAGCCTGGGCCAAGTGGGTTTTACCCAATCCCACACCACCATACAGTACCAATGGGTTGAATGCCGTGGTGCCCGGAGGTTTGGTGGCTACTGCAAAGCCGGCTGAACGGGCAAGACGGTTGCAATCGCCCTCCACGAAAGAGTCAAAATTATAGGCCGCTGAAAGTTGGGGGTCAATGTTCACCTTTTTCAGGCCAGGAATGATGAATGGGTTCTTTATCGAACCGGAAACCACAAGGGGGGCGGCCACTTCAGCATTCTTGCTGTTGCCGGTGTTGTAATTGGGATACTTCACGGTGTAGGGGTTAGTATTGCCCGAACTGTTGTCCATCACAATCCGGTACTCCAATCTAGCCTCGTTGCCCAATTCCCGCTTGATGGTTTTGCGAAGCAGGGAAACATAATGCTCCTCCAGCCATTCGTAAAAAAACTGGCTGGGTACTTGAATGGTCAAAACACTGTTTTCAAGCTTAACCGGTTTGATAGGGTCGAACCATGTCTTGTAACTTTGAAGACTAACATTATCCCTGATGATTTTGAGACAATTTTTCCATACATCTTCATAAGTTCTGTCCATGTGTACTATCAATTTATTGTTAAGTAATCTATTCTCGCTTCCTTTGAAAAGGGCGGTGAAGTTCTTGAAAAAAAAACTAAATAAAAAACTATTTGTTACTTGTTTTTTCGCTCAAAAATTACCTTCCTTCCAAAGGGTTGTCTGAAGCTTGGCTACGGCTGAAAGTACATAAAAAAATCCGTCAAAAAAATTCTTTTCCACAAAATATATTTTTTTGACTCATGCTTTCAAACTCGCACCAGCACTGCAACTTAATGAGGATTTATGAATTTGCAAGGAAAAAATCGAACAAAATTTTTGGGCGATTTTTAATGGTTCGCTTTCAGCCGTTTAGCCGTTGTTTCGAGTACTTTGCTTCAAAGGTTGCCGAACAATTTCTTCACTTCCATATTGATGACATTGAGGGCCTTTTGGGCGGGTATACCTTGGTCGGATTGCAGGTAATAATCGAGCAGTTTTTTGGCAAGCTCGGTAGATGGCAGTTGCTGTTCGGTAGAGGTGGCTACCAGATTAATGACCTTGATGGTATTGTCCTTAACGAACCGAACACTGGCCCAGGCTTCCTGCGATACATACAACTGTTGCGAAAGATTGTGCTCAAACTCTGTATTGATGGAATCGATGAGAATGTGCTGATACTCGCGTACGGTAAGGCCATGGTCATTAGTGCGCGGTACCAAGCTGCTAGGATGGTTACGCTCCAAAAAAACGGCCAAGCGCTCATAAGCTTGCAAGCGCAGGGCCAGCAGGTCTTTACGGCTGGCTTCCAAGGCTTTCATTTGTGCTTGCTTTCGTTCAGAAGCAAAGAAGGAATTCAGGATGAGATAAACGGCCACTACCAATACAATGGAGGGGAGCGTATATTTCAATATTTCAAGCAATTCTTCCATAACAGGGCAGTATTTTCGAGGCTCAAAGGTAATTTTATATACCTGATTTAACGACAGCCGAACCCTTTTATTTAGTTTTGCGTTGCCTAATCACACAAAGGTTTATCCACATGAGTACTGTAATTGAGCAAGCAACGGAAGCCCCAGTAAAATTCAGCAAAACCGCTTTGTTGGAATTCAAGCGCTTATATGCCGAGCGCAACGACCCAGCCAATGATGGATTGAGGCTGGGAGTAAAAGGTGGCGGCTGCGCCGGTTTTTCCTATATTATGGGCTTTGATAAGCAAAACGAGCTGGACCAAGTGTTTGAAGTAGAAGGCCTGAAGCTATATATCAATAAAGCACACGGCATCTATCTCCATGGCATGGAGATAGATTACCGGGATGGCTTGGATGCAAGGGGCTTTGTGTTCAATAACCCCAATGCAGAAAGTACTTGTGGCTGCGGCGAATCCTTTTCCGCCTAATTATTCAATTACCAAAGGGAAATTCAGTTCTATATCCGTATCGCCTAAGCTTTGATCGCCAGGGGCTGCGGCTTTGACTCCAGGCTGGTGTTTCAATACGATTTGCGCCGTTCCGTTACCAACGGTATTGGTCTTCCATCTACTTTCCAAACCCAGCGGATTACCATTGTCATCTACGTCTTCATACGAAGTGGTTACGTTGACACCACTGATGGTAAAGAAAAATTGGTGGTCGGTACCTTCCTCCCTCACTTCGTTGGAAATGCTATCTGCAGGAGTTTTTGATTCATCAAGTAGCACTATGGAAGCCACATAGGTTTTGCTGGGAGCTAACTTAATGGTATCGAATTGCACAGCTGGGTTGCCGCCATCGCCATCGGGGTCGCGGTATTGGAAAGTACGTACGATACTCGTGTTGGCCGAATCGACAAAGGTAATCTTCAGGGTGGTAATCAGTTCCTGCTCATTGGGTTCATCTGGGTCTTTAGTATCAGAGCAACTGTTCAACACAAACAAAACTGTTAGGGTAAAAGCTAATAAAAGGACGTTTTTCATAAAATGGTTTTTTAAGTGAGATTAATAGGAATTTTTATTCTTATGGCCGCATTGATGCCCGGTTGGTCTGCATAATAGCGGAACCTATCCAAGTATTCGCGGTAGCTTTTGTTGAGCAAATTGTAAATGCTAAGGGAAAGATGCAGTGACTGCTTACCCAACTTTACATGCGTACCTGCCTCAAAATCTAACAGAAAGTAAGTAGAGGGGGGTGGGGCAAAATCACTGTTATCGGGCACCCTTTTTTGCTCCAGTACATTCGTCAAAGTCATTCCCACAAAGCCATGGCTCCAAAACCCTTTATCATCGAAATGATATTGCAGTTGATGGCCAAATCGTTGGGAAGGCATTAAAATCAAATAGTCATTGATACTGTAGTTCCAAGCCCAAAGTAGGGTAGCAGTTTCCTTTAAATGAAGTCCCTTCCAAACTTGGTACTCGGCAGTTAAATCCAAGCCTTTAAAGTCAGCATTGGCCCTTACATATTGGAACGTTGGGAATGCACCCCTAATAGTAAGGGTAGGTGGCAGTGTGGGCTGCGCATAAATAAAATCTTGTATATAGGTATAGTAAGCAGCCAATTCCAGATGCAGCTTATCTTTCAAAGGATGGAGATTGAAAGAAATGGCCGCATTATAAGCTTTTTCGGTAGTGAGGCTACTATCGCCTATTTCTATGGATGCTGCCCCATGGTGCAACCCGTTGCTATACAATTCATTCACAGCAGGTGCCCGCCAAGCCTTGGCTATATTGACATGAATATCCCAAGTGGTGCGTGGCTTAATGATAGCACCTACATTGGCCGATATGTTCTGGAATCGGTTGTCGAATTGGTAAACCACCCCTTTCTCCTTTTTGAATACCTGCAAATACTTATAATCATATCGCAGGCCGGCCTCCAATTCATACTTCAGCTTCACGAATCGTTCTATCATAAAAATACCCCCACCGAAGTTGCGGAAGTTGGGAATGAAGAAACGGCCATCGAATACATTGGCTTGTGTGGTGCCACTAATGCCTATTTGGCCTTTCACGGGCCCCCAAGCAGTATGCTCCCAAACCAAATCGGTGGTATAAGTAGTTATTTTGTACAACAGCTCAGGAAGGTTCAAGGCGGCCAAGGAATCATTCAATGGCTTATGCTTATCATACTCCTGTCTAATATTGTGCTGTAAGCCGAACACTGCATTTATCCTTCCCGCATTGCCAACACGCCAATAAGCATTTGCTTTCAACAAATGGTGCTGTACTTGTTGGTAGGGCCTGCCGATAGTGTAGCTAAAACCCGAAGTTTCCAGAGGTACTGGGCTTTCAAAGGCTTGTTGCAAATCGGTCAGGTTGCCAATATGAGAAGCTGAGAGAATACCAATTCGAGTATTGAATTGGCTATAAAACAATTCCATACCGTACCGCTCTTTCCTCCAACCTAGTGCGGTGGAGAAATCCAGTTCGCTGTATCCGGTATTCTTTAGATAGTAGTCGGGGGCACGCAAATTACCCGCACGTTTCATAGTGCCCTGTACACGCCATGAAAAAGGGGCTAACTTGATAGGATTGCCCTCTACCATACCCGAAAAGACACCCTGTAAGCCATTGCTGAAGCCACCGAAATTCAACTCCAGCCCATAGCCAGGCTTGCTCCTTAGGTGCCTTGGTTCTACCAAAATGACCCCGCCTATGGCATCGGCACCATATCGAACGCTGGATGCGCCCTTGATAATGCTGATATTGTCCGCAATAAATGGGTCCACCTCAGGCGCATGTTCTGAGCCCCACTGTTGGCCTTCCTGCCTGATACCGTTATTGAGAATCAAGATGCGGTTGCTATGCAGGCCATGTATCACCGGTTTGGAAATGGTGGTACCGGTTTGTATGCTGCTCATACCCGCTACTTGCTTCAAGGCCTCGCCCAAGGATGTGCCGCTAGTTTGTTCAAGCTGCTGAGCGTTGATTGCTGTAACCGTTTGGGTAGTGACCAAATGCTTTTTTTCTTCTGTCACCACCACTTGACCCAGGCTATGGTGGCTATGCGCCAAGCGAAAATCATACTTACCGTTATCTTTTATTTCTAGACTAAAGTACTTGGTTTCGCAATCGAGGTGCGATACCCTAAAACTGTAAGTACCCTTACAAATACCCGTAAGCGCAAATGCACCCATGGAATCGGCTATGGCTCCTTTCTCCAGCGATTCAATATATATACTGGCGAAAGGCAAAGGCTGGTTGCTGGCGCTATCGCGCACGGTGCCATTTAGCTTGTAGATGCAGCTATCGCTTTGGCTTGCATAAAGCCCAAGGCCCCAAATGCATAAGCATATGACCAATAACAGTCTCAAAATCGTTGAATTGATGAAAATAAAAAGGAATGCCCCTTATAGCCCTTAAGCCATGGCTGGCGGGCCTCTCAATTCAACGGGACTGTCGAACGGAAGAACAACGTTAATGAAGATAAAAGGTAGGTGGCAATAATCATTTGCTGCGAATATGTGCTTTGGCGCAGCCCAATCCATATCAAGCGTAGCCTGCTGCCCCGAGCAAATGGGGCAATCTTCCTTAGCAGCATGTAGCTCATTATGTTGCAGGTGGTGGACAATATGCCATTGCTGCCCCACAACAGTCAAGGTGAGCAGCAGCAATACAACAAATCCAATAGCCTTATTTCTAAACAATTATCTGGTATTTGCACTAGCTAAGTTAGCTATTTGCAACAATATTGCAAATAGCTGCTTAAAAGAAGAAAGCCCATCCTTGTAGGGATGGGCTTTCCAACTTATCTCATTGCAATCAATAATTAATTTTCTCCAACCTTACGGTCAAAGATTTGGCTTTACGATTATATTCTGAAATAGCTACATAACCAGGTTTTCCAGGGGAAATCCATAATCTGGTAGCTTCTGTTTCAAGTGAAATTTTATCCGTAGTATAAGCACCATCCTTAGCGGTAATTGCACCAAAAACAAGTTTACCTTTTTGTCCTTTCTTTTTCTCCCAATCAGTATATCCTACGGTAAAGGTAGATTTGTCTTTTGTAGGGTTCACAAATGAATAATCAAAATAACCCCATGCAGCAATATATTTAGCTATAAGTTGTGGGCTTAGGTATTCTGCCCCATCCGGTAGTTCAACATTATTCGCGGTCTTCTCAAAGCTTTGTGCGGATTCTAAGGAGAAATCTTTTCCAAAGCGGAAAATGTATAAGTTGCCAACCTGCATTTCCACTACACTTGTACCAGTGTTTCCGCCGCCCGCTAATACCTTTAATGCTATACCTGCACCGCTGGCTTTCTTACGATAACTTTCGGCAATACCATAGTATTTTCCATCAGGCGTTTGCACCATTTCATGAAAATAGAGGTAACCGATATCTTTGATTTTACCCCTCTCATTTGTGGGAAGCACTTTACTCACGTCATCGGCCCAAGACAAAAATTTAGCTGATACTTGCTTGCCTGTCTTATCATAGCTTACGTATGCCAAGCCAAGGCTAGCTGCTTTGGCTTCTTTGTCGCCTTTGGCATAATACTGCCCCAATACCAGTAAGTTTCCTGTATTTTCATCCAAGAAACCCCTCAATATTGATACCTCGTACTTTGCATCAGTTACCTGGGTTTCAAAAACCTTTTTGCCAGTTTTGGCATCAAGCCCCAATACATAAGAGTTCATTTGTCTGCTTACCAAACTCGGTTTCTTAATGATAGAAGAATAGATGACATTTTCATCTGCGGCCAAAAAAGTACTTGAAGCATGGTTGCTTTCAGTAGCTGGGGAATTATAGGTCCAACCAGTTTTGTCCCCGCTCGGTGGTAGATAATCAATACGATAGCCCCATGATTTTGGTTTGGTGGAAGTGTATGCCACAAAACCTTTCTGCTTAAGCGGATAAACAAAATCGGTCTCTATCTCTTCATTTGATTCGTAGCTAGTGATAACATACATGGGCTGCATGGTCAATGTCATCTTTTTGGTATTGGTCAAATTCGCTGACTTGTCAAAACTTTTCAGCGTTACCTCTTTGGTACGTGTATCATAGAAGTAAAGTAGGATAGATTCTCCATCGAAAGCGCCCTCTTGCAGAATCGTAGTTTTGCTCTCTTCCAAATTCTTGGAAGCAATTTCTTTTAGGTTTTCATCCAAAATACTCAGCTTATAGGCATTGGTTTTACGGTCAACCCTATCCACATAGTAAAACATATAATAACCCCTTACCTGGTTGTCTTGAATAATTGGACCGGAGTTGCGCAAGCTTACCCTCATTATATCACTGTAGGTGTAAGTCTGTCCATGCACCTGCATGCAAAGGCTGAGTACAAAGGCCAGCAAAATCGAAACTTTAAGAATTGGTGATTGCATAGTTTATTAATCGGTTTGGTTTTACATTTGATCTTTGTATTTGCCCTTTGGGAAGCGTTCCAAATACTCTTTCTTAAGCATGGAAGCTATCTCAATTTGATCGGCCCCTTTAGCCAATTGTAGGTAATAATACAAAAAGTCTTCGTTATTGCTGGCTTCGGCACTATAGTTTCCCATGAACCGGTATCCAATATTCGGAAAATCGTTGAGCGACAAACTGTTCAGGAAAGCCAAGATTTCCTGATAATGTTCATCAAACTCGCTATCATTTTCCTCTACATACTTGCCAAATTCATGCTCCTTTTGAGCCTTATGCAATAAATGGAATATTTTCCCAACGGTAGTTATTAAGTACACGTTTTTGGGATATTTCTTCAATAGCTGCAAGGTATGATATAGTGCTTTACTGTAATTGTCAAAAAACAAGTCGCTTTCAATCACTTCGAAGTCGGCCTTGTGCACCCAGCTTTCCCACTGTTGCTGCGGTTGTAAAAAATAGGGCTTGTCAACAATTGGCACCGAGCCTTTCAATTTTTGTACCCTTACTTCGCAATCAGGATGAGTTTTTAAGGAATCCTCGTCAAGTTTCCCATCAAAGCTGCTTTTTTTATCTACCAGAAACATGCTCAATCCTTCCTCTTCAAGATGCCATTCCTCTTTAAATGGATAATCCTTAAAATTGAACCAATTTTCCGGGCTTGCTTGTATATCGTATCTTTCCTTATCAACACTGTCCAAAATCATTAAGGCCGAAAGCGAAGCACCTGGATGATAAGATGTATTTTTCAGGAAAACCAAACCCAATGAATCTGCCTCCCCTTCGTGCGTACGTGAGTGCTTTTTGGTAGAATATACCATTGTTTTCAGCAACTCTGCTGCTTGGGAATTTACCCTATACCCACTTCGATATATTTGCCTGAGCTTCTGCTGGGTTTCCTTGCTGTAAAGTTGGACAATATTGTTATTGAGCTTATTATTTACATGGTTCAGCTGCTGGTGGGCCAATTCATGGCAAATGATAAAGGCCACTTCGCTTTCATTGTGCAGCCATTGCAAACAATTGAAATTAAAAGTAATCGTTCCTTCGCCCTCGCAGGCTGCGTTGGCCCAAGGCGACCGGGATATGAAAAATCGAATTTCGGAAGCTGGTATACTCGGATTGCCTCGGTATATTTCATTCAGAATATTGCGGAAATAAGCGGTTAATGCAGGGTCGCTGTAAAAATGCTTATACTGCATGCGCCATTTGATACTTTCGTAACGGTCTTCATAAATGTATTGCAATTCTTCACGGGCAGTACCTTTGTATGATTTCAAGGCCAACTTGTCACTATCATATCTGGCCTTTAACTGGGCAAGTGCCTCACTGGTTGAATCAGCCATGGGCTGCAAGGGGGTATAATCCCTTGCAAAATCGTTTTGGGCAAACAAAGCGATATGCCCAAACAACAAAAAGAAAACTGAAATTGCAATATGATTCACTAAAACCCTTTTACTAAAGTAATCAAAGATATTAACTCCATTTCGAACCTTGAAATGGTGCAGCAGATTTATTTTTCCTCCTTCCAGCCCTCTGTTAGGCATTCCAAACTGTACCGTAGAGTTTCCGCAGTTGCTTCGTCAAAATCCCTTACTAGGGCACTGCTGTTGGTACTTACCCTTATAGTTTTAATCTGCTTTTGTTTCAGCTGCTTCAAGGGTATTAAGTTGTTCACGGCCCCAAAATGTACCGATACCAATCCCTTACAGTTCAATATGTGGTCGTTCTTCAATTTCAGTTTGCTGCCATCCGTAAACAGAATGTGAATGTCCGTCCCTTTGTCGATACAAGTACCTGCACCTTTTACATACATCAGCATAGTCAATACTTGCCCATTCTCCGGCAGCAAATGGATTCCAAGGCTAATCAAACCACTATCACTTGCCAGTTGTATAGGGCTACGTTGCACCATGTACTGCTTGTCGGCTATGGTATCGTGCCTTATCTCAATATACTTTTCACACCCATTACCATTGGTATCTTTTGGCATGTAAGTATAATTCCCTGATAAGCTATCGATTACCTCTAGCATAGTATCCGACAATGTTTGCTGTCCATGGGCTTGACCAACAGTTAACAGTAACAGCGTACAGATCCCAACAGAAAATACGGTTCTCAAAGATTCAAAACATTTAACCCGAAACAAACTACGCATTTATACGTACTAATGCACTACAATAAAATACTTAGAAAAATTTGTTGTTTATCTGTAAAATTATTTAGTTTTACTAACAGTGTGTTAATAGGACTTGTTGGAAACCCTATTGACATGCCTAAACATGCTGAACTGTGTAATAGTTGACGACGATTTAGCTGCCAGCAATTTGCTAAAACATTTTGTTAGCAATACCAGCGGGCTGAATTTGGTACAAATGTCCAATGACTCCGTAGCGGGGGCAAATTTTATTCGGGAACAAAAGCATAGCATCGATTTGATTTTCCTGGATATCGAAATGCCCCAGATGAGCGGAATCGAATTATTGAGCTCCATAAAGGAATTGCCGTCAGTGGTGATTGTCAGCTCCAAGGAAAAATATGCCCTGGAAGCTTACGAATACAATGTGGAGCATTACTTGACCAAGCCCTTGGAATATTCCAAATTCCTGAAAGTGATAGAAAAGGTGCTGGTGAAGAAGGAAAAGGCAATGGCCCAGGTACAGTTGGATTATATGTTCATCAAAACCAGCGGTTCCATGGCCAAGGTGAAGTATGACGACATATTTTATTTTTCGGCAAACGGCGACTATATACAAGTACATACCAAAGAAAAAATGTACGTGGTGAACTCCACGATGCGCAACATTGACGATAAATTGAAGAGCATCCCCAATTTCGTAAGGGTGCACCGCTCTTATATCATCAATGCAGATTATCTGGAAAACCTGAACGCCGAAGTGGCCATTGTAAGCAAGAAGGTGATACCTATAGGCAACAAATACAAAAGCGAGTTGCAGGACAAATTGGTAATCATCTAAAGAATTTAACCCCCGCTAATACGATTTTAACCCCCCGATTCCCGTATTTACCGAAGGCCTCAACGGCATCAACCCTTTCTCAGCGTATCACTGCCAAAACCGATTGCTATGAGAAAGAAGATAATGGTGATAGATGACCAGATGAGTATGAGGAAGTTGTTGAGCCATTTCCTCGGTCAGTATTACGAAGTGAACGAACAGCCGAGTGCGACTGCCGCGCTGAATGCAATTAACCAAGGTGCCCAACCCGACATTATCATTTCAGATGTGATAATGCCCGAAATGACCGGCACCGAATTCCTAAGAAACTATCAAGAACGTTTTCAGGAAGCCATTAAGCCCGTGATTATTCTTAGCACTATTGAGAATAGCTCGGAAAAAATGAAATGCTTCCATTACGGAGCCGCCGATTATGTATTGAAACCCTTCAACCCTGAAGAGTTGCTGGTACGCGTGAAGAATGCTTTGAGGAACTGAAAAATTACCGGCCAATGAAAAGATTTTACCCGACCCTGAAAAGGGCCTTTGATGTGACCGCATCACTGGTAGCCCTAATAATATTATCGCCTGTGCTCTTGCTATGTGCCATACTGATCAAGCTTGACTCGCATGGCCCCATATTGTATCGCTCGAAAAGAGTTGGACAAGATTACAAGATTTTCGACCTGATTAAGTTCAGGACCATGAAAACGGATGCCGACAAACAGCTAAACAATCTTAAACAGCTCAATCAATATGGACACCATATCCAAGTGCAAGCTGAAGAAGATTGCCCTTTTTGCCGCAGCTTGGGAAGAACTTGCTCCCCCTTGCGCTACTTTGATGACAAGGCGGTATGCGAAAACCAATACTTCCTGTTAAAGGAGCAGCCCAATACCTTCTTTAAGTTTAAAGATGACCCCAGAGTGACCCCTATCGGTAAGTTCCTGCGCCGTAGCAGCCTTGATGAACTGCCGCAGTTAGTAAATATCCTTAGGGGCGATATGTCATTGATTGGTAACCGTCCACTGCCATTGTATGAGGCAGAAAAGTTGACTACCGACCATTCAGCCATTCGCTTTATCTCGCCCGCTGGCCTTACCGGCTTGTGGCAGGTAACCCGCCGTGGTACCAATAAGGTGACCGAGCAAGAACGCATAGAGTTGGATAACACTTACGCCCTAAACTGGTCGCTTTGGATGGACATCAAAATATTGTTCAAAACCTTTCCGGCACTATTGCAAAAGGAGAATGTATGAAACTGACTAGCTTATATATTGCTCTACTGCTGACACTTTTTATTGGTTTTTTTGCAGAAAATGCCCGTGCTGAAAGCGGGCTTTCCGCTACCCAAGATTCCACTATTGATTTAAGGCTGCCACCATTGGATACGGTAATCAATTGGGCTGAGAAGAATAGCCCCATTTTACGTGGCCAAGATGCATTGCTAGAAAAAACCACCCAAGACGTACAACGCATCAAAAAACTATGGCTCGATGCTTTTAAAGTAAGTACCAGCTACCAAGCTGGCAACTACGGCAACGAGGTGGTGAACCAACTACAGACTGGCTTTGCCGGCGGATTGAGCATGTCGTTTTCCCTATATCAGATGATGGGCCTTAAAAACCAAGTGCAAGTGTACAATGCGGAAAAAATGGTAGCCGCATTTAAGCGGGAAGAGCTCTCCATGGATTTACGGAAACTGGTGATACTGCTGTACAACAACGTCCAGGCACAAAAGAATATCCTGAAAATAAGGAGTGAGGCCAGTTATGCTGCTTATGCCCACCTGAAGATGGCAGAAAAGGAGTTTAATGAAGGCAGTATCATGATTGGAGAACTAAGCCGCGTAACGGAAATATATACCAAAGCTCAAGTAGATTATGAAATTGCTGTTAACGATTTGAAAGCCAATTACATGCAATTGGAGCTAATTGTTGGACGCCCCTTAATTATTACCCAATGACCCTGTTAGAATTTATACAACTTTTACTGCGAAACAAAAGATGGGTGCTTGCTTTCCCTGTATTGGTTACGGTGGTAGTTTTCTTTCTTACTAAGGGTAGCCCTAAATCTTATACCTCGCAGACCATCATTTATACCGGTATAGCTTCAGGTTTCAATCCTGACAACGACTACGAAAACAAGGTAGATTACCACGCTGTCAATTCAAGGTTCGATAACCTCATCAACATTATCGGCTCCAGGGAAACCAGAAGAGATGTAGGCCTTACCCTGCTGGCTTACATGATACACAATACCCATGAAAGGGAAAACATGCTGAGCGGCTATAAAGACAAGGAACTGGCCGCTACCATGGGGGCAGCTTTCATCAAGAAATATAAAAAAGAAGACTTGGATGCTACTAAAGCCTTTCTGCAGAAAGAACTGGAAAAAGGTCATGGTAACGAAATCTACAACTTGTTGTATGGAGAAAGCAAAAACCCTTTCAATGTAAAATCGCTGACGGATGTAAAGGCAGACCGCATTGGACTGAGCGATATGCTAAAAATAGAATACACCTGCCTTGACGGGTTTACCTGCAAAAAAACGCTGGATTTAGTTTCCAGCATCTTTCTAAAAAAGTACCAAACCATGCGTATCGGCGAAGCCGACCAAGCAGTGAAGTATTTTGAGGAACAAACGGCCATTGCCAAAACCAAACTACAGTTCAGCGAACAGAACCTCAAACACTTCCGCAGTGCCAATGGGGTAATCAACTACTATGAACAAACAAAATACATTGCCGACCAAAAAGAGCAAATAGATCAAACACTTACTGATTTAGAGATGCAGTTAAAGGGCTTCGAAACAGCATTGGCATCAGTAGAAGACCGCATTAGCAAACGCTTTTTAGTACAGTTGCAAAGCGAAAAGATAGTACAGGTCAAGAATGACTTGTCCAAGCAAATGGCCATGTCGGGCCTAAGTTCGGTTAAATATGGCACGCTGTTGCAAACTACCCCTGATATGGAGGCCATGAAAAAGATGCTGAAATCGAGGGTAGATACCTTGTATGCCTTGAATAATACCGTAGAAGGCTTGCCATCAAAAGCCCTGTTGGAAGAGTGGCTAAAACTGACCGTAAGCAAGGAAGAAACCGACTCAAAACTAGGGGTACTATTAAAAAACAGAAAAGAGTTTGAAAAGATATTCGACCGCTACGCCCCTATGGGTTCAGAGCTAAGTAAGCTGGAACGAGAAGTGGAAACAGCTGAAAAGGAGTACCTAAACCTGTTGCATAACCTTAACCAAGCTATACTAAGGGAAAACAACCTAAGGGTTTCTGAAAATGTATCGGTTATAGATGAGGCGGCCTTGCCCTTGGTACCCAATCCTTCCAAAAGAGTGATGTTGCTCATTGCCAGCTTGCTTGGCTGCACCATAATGACCATTGTGGTTTTGGTAGTTAGGCAATACTTGGACAACACCCTAGCTTCGCCGCTCAATTTTGAGAAAGTTACTGGCATACAAGCGGCCACGGCTTTCATGACACAGAAAATCTTTCCTGAAGCCAAAAATGAAATGGACCGCCGCTCTTTGGTTAGGTGGGAAATTTCTTTGAAAGAAATACTGCACAGTAAGGAAGATAATACCGTCACGCTTGCCATTCCTTTCAATTGCCCCGCCAGCATGACCAATGAATACTTAAGCCAACTTCAGCAGTATCTAATCAGGCAAAAGCATAATTTACAGTTGGTAACGGAAGAAGATGGATTGCCCAATGGCCCTGGCAACTATCTGTATGAACTGGATAAAATCCATCCTGAACAAGTATCACTTTCATTATTGGAAAAAGCCAACCTCCTCTTGCTGTTTTTTGATGCCAATGAGTGCTTGGATGAGTATCAAGCGCAAACAATGGAAAACTGGAAAAAGCTGGGAATACCTGTAAAGGGAGTGTTGGTAAACACTCAGGAACAGTATATCATCCGCTATTTGGGCGAAATACCCCGCAAGCGCAGCAAGTTAAGAATGTTCGTTAAACGCACTATGATGAGATATGTCGCCTAGTAAGCCCTTACATATTGTCATTTGGGCTTTCCCAAGCTGGAAAGGCGACTACCTGAAATCGACGGTAGAGCTGGCTAAGGAATTGGCCGTAAACAACAAGGTATTGTATATCGATTATGCCCATACCATTAAAGATAGGGTGCAGGGCAAATCCAACGCCGTTAACCCAAGCCTTAGAAAAGAAAGGCTTGCCAATGGTGCCTCTATCCATATTTTGACTTTACCAGCCATTATTCCTTTCAATTGGACCAATAGCCAAGCTATTTATGAATTGATCGAGTCCGTCAACTTTCAAATCATACAACACACGGTACGTAAAGCAACCGATGCATTAGGGTTTCAGCAGGCAATCATTATCAATGCCTTCAATCCCTTTTTCCATAAGGCAGCCAAAAAGCTGTTTCCCAATCAGCCATACCTATATTACTGCTATGACAATATAGATGTGGCAACTTGGGCCAAAAAGCATGGTAGTAGGTTGGAGCAGCAAACGATGAATGAAGCCGATGCGGTTGTATTCTCGTCGCAGGCACTGAAAACCCACAAGCAATACAACATACCTGCCTATGTGGTGAACAATGGAGTTGACTTAAGGAATTTCCAGCAGGTAACTACCCCTCCCAATAAAGACAAAGTAATAGTAGGCTATGTTGGCAGTGTGGACGACCGATTGGACTATGATTTACTTACCTATATAATTAGCAACCACCCTCAATGGGAATTCCAATTTATTGGCAGAATCATGTGCCAAGCGGCCTGGGAATTGGAACGGTATAGAAATGTGCGGTTATTGGGAGCCAAACCAGCCCATGAATTACCAGGATTAATGGCGCAGTTCTCAGTAGGTATTATTCCTTTTATAAGAAACGAGTTTACCAGCAACATTTACCCAATGAAGGTGAATGAATATTTAGCGATAGGCTTGCCGGTAGTGATGACAGATTTCGCTGTGTTGGCAGACCTGAACGAATTGGTAATGATAGCCACGGATAAGGCAACTTTCGAAAATGCCATTGACAATGCGCTACTACAAAATGATGAAGAAACAATGGCTTTGAGAAAGGCCAAGGCCTATAAGAATAGTTGGGAGAATAAAGCAATGGAACTGGAGCAAATAATAAGGGAGTATGTTTGAGAAGCTGAGGAAACTGAACAAGGAGCAAGTGTATTCCGTGCTGCACCAACTGGTGATGGCAGTTTACGGTTTTGGTTTACTGTTTGTGCTCTACCGCACTAGCAGCAAAGAGGAAACCGGCAGATGGCTCTTGTTTATGTCTGCCATTTCTTTGGCGGACATGTTATTGCACGGCTTTTTACAGACTACCGTCATTAGAAGAATTGCAGCAGTTAAGGGGAATAAAGCAGCTATTGATAAAATAGCCAGTAACGCATTTTACTTTGCCATCACCTTATGGCTCAGTATCTCTGTCGTATTTATGGGCGCCTCGCAATTGTTTAGCCTACAACTGCTGGAAGACCTGAAATGGTACCCTCTGCTGGGCTTCATGATGCTGATGTACAATGTAAGCTGGTGGGTGGGCCATGGTTTGCTTGATTTTAAATCTATCCTCCTCCAGCGAATCGTTTTTTGTTTGGTGTCCAGCCTTTTACTATTGGCTTTTTACCAGCATGGCGGCCAATTGTTTACCAACGATATCATTATTTCCCAAGTTTTTGCCTATGGGGTAAGTGCCACCATCGGCTGGCTGGTAATAAGGAAAATCAAATTGAGCTTCAATTTATTTGACATAGAGGTTTTAGATTACTTTATGAAGTACGGAAAGTTTACCTCGGGTTCCATGCTGCTGAGCAGCCTATTGCGGAATGCCGATGTTTTTATGATTGCAGGTTTTTTAGGTCAAGCAAGCGTGGCAGTGTATGGTGCAGCCCAGAAGATGGTAGAGGTTTTTGAGGTTGGTTTGAGAGGGATGGCTTCCCATGCACTGCCCGATTTTTGTAGAAGCGCGCATGACCACAAGGGGCTGCTCAAGAAGTATGTCGTCATTTCGGCATTGCTTATTTTCCTCTTTACCCCTGTAGCCTTGCTGATGGCCATTTTTGCGGAATGGGTCATTGGTATCATTAGTGGTTCCAGCCAATACTTGGGGGCAGCAAATGTGCTTAGGATTTTAATGGTGTATGTGCTGTTTCTAGTGGTGGACCGTATGACGGGCATTGTACTGGAAGCCCTTGGTCTTGCAAGCTATAATCTTCGAAAAACCATGCTTCTGGTATTAGTGAACGTGGTGGGCAATTTCATTGCGCTGTACTTTTTCCAATCTATTATTGCGGTAGCCGTGGTGAGCATTGTAGCTGCGCTAGTAGGTACAGGTGCTGGCTTATACTTCACGGTACAATACATGGGCATCACGCTCACCGCACAACATTTTAAGCGTGGCTATCAATTGATTATCAAATGACCTTAGCGGCTATATACCAACCTGCAAAAATCAAAGATTGGCTGCTCCTAGGGGCAGTTTCATTGCTGGTGGGCTTTGCTTTTTATAAGGTCGATAGTTTACCCATACTATTTATTGTTTTGGCGGCATTCATTCTGGGCATTTTGTCCATTACCCGTAATTTGAAATACGGGTTTTACTTGTTGCTTTATTCTTCTTTCTTTTCCGTAGGGCTAACAAGATACCTGCCCGGGTTGCCACTGGGTTTGTTGAATGATTTTCTCTTGGTCATCATGTTTTTGGTAATGTTCTTCCAAAAGTTCAAGGACATTAGTTGGAAACCCCTTCACAATGCCATTTTTCTAGTAGTGGCCGGGTGGATGGTGCTCAACATTATGGAAATCGTGAATCCAGAATCAAGGAGCATCGAAGCCTGGTTTTATGCCATGCGAGGGGTTTCGCTCTACTTTTTCCTTACCGTGCTGATGGGCATGATGTATTTAAACCATGATCGCGATTTCCATTGGTTTATCAAAATATGGTTTGTGTGCAGCATTATTGGTAGCCTTTGGGGCCTTAAGCAATTGTACATAGGCTTGGATGAATTCGAAAAAGCTTGGCTTAGCGTACCGGGCAACCTTTCCACCCATGTGCTGTTCGGCAAGTTGCGGGTGTTTTCCTTTTATTCCGATGCCGGCCAGTTTGGAGCTTCACAAGCCCATACTTCTTTGGTAGCAGGATTGCTTGCTACCAAAGAGAAGCGCACTGGTAGAAAGTTGTTCTATCTTTTCACTTTTGTTATGTGCTTACTAGGTATGCTTATTTCGGGTACTAGGGGCGCTATAGCTATACCGGTTATTGGCATCTTCAGCTATTTCCTGCTTATCCGCAACTGGCGAATTGTAATTGTAGGTGGTATAATTGCCATCGGTATTTTTGTCGTATTAAAGTACACTTCCATTGGCCAGGGCATTTATCAAATCAACCGCCTGCGTACGGCTTTGAATCCTAATGATGCATCGTTCCAAGTAAGATTGGACAACCAAGCTAGGCTAGCCAAGTACTTGAACAGTCATCCTTTTGGTGGGGGCATTGGTAGCGCAGGCTACTGGGGGCAGCGTTTCAGCCCTAACACTTTCTTGGCCAATTTGGCCTTAGATAGTTGGTATGTACGTATTGCGGCCGAGTTCGGCTACTTTGGCCTTTTCATCTATTTGGGCATTGTCATTACCATTTTAGTGCGTTCGGCACTCAACATTCTTCGAGTAATGGACGAAGCCAAACGGAACCAGCTAATCGCCATTTTCAGCGGCTTAAGCGGAATCATGGTGGCCAGTTATACCAACCAAGTATTTGGGCAGATGCCCACAGGTATTCTCATTTATATTTCCATTGTTTTCTTGGCAAAAGCATTGACAGATGAAAAAGCCACAACAGCCTAAGGTATCCATTATCAGCGTTAACTTCAACCAATGCCAGGTTACCTGCGATATGCTGGATAGCTTGAGGCATATCAGCTATCAGAATGTGGAAATCATAGTGGTTGACAATGGCTCAAAGGAAGATTGCAGCGTAATCAAACAGGCATATCCCGAAGTAATTTTCATTCGTAGCGAAGAAAATCTTGGTTTTGCAGGGGGCAACAATCTTGGCTTTGAAGTTGCCAGTGGTGACTATATCCTATTGCTAAACAATGACACCGAAGTAGCATCGGGCTTTTTAGAACCATTACTGGACACATTTGCCAAGCATCCAAAAGCTGGCATTGTAAGCCCAAAGCTGATATTCTTCTATTCCGACAGATTGATACAATATGCAGGAACCGGTAATATCAATGCCCTTACCTGCCGCGGCGAAACCCACGGGTTCATGCAACCCGACGGCCCCGCATTTAGCTTTGAAGCAAAAACCAGCCTTGCCCACGGTGCCTGTATGATGATATCGCGGGCAGCAGTAGAAGCAGCGGGCACTTTGGATGCCAGCTACTTTTTGTGTTATGAGGAATACGACTATTGCGAAAGGGTAAAACAATTGGGCTTTGAGATTTATTACAACGGCCATTCCGAGGTACTGCACAAACAATCCATTTCCATGGGGAAAACAAGCCCTTTGAAGTCATATTACATGACCCGCAATCGCATCTACTTCGCCCGAAAGAATTTCCGCGGATGGAGCCGCAGCAGTGCTTTGCTATTTACTTACTTAGTAGCCGTGCCCAAGAATATGCTGGCAGAATGGCTAAAGGGCCGGGCTGAAAATAGCCTCGCCATATGGAAAGGCGCCACTTGGAATTTGAAAAATCCGATTTCAACCCCCTGATTTCCTATTTCGGCGACTGATTTCCCGATTTCACCGAAAGCATTGCCAACTTCAGCGGCCCAATTGCGTAAGCGAGCCTATGAAAACCAGCCTTGAACTGACCACTCTATTATGGCTACCTATTGCGCTAGCACTAGCTTTCAATGCGGTGTATCTATTGGTTTTCTCCTTTGCTGGCCTATTCTATAAAAATCTTTCCCGCAAATCGGCTATCCCGCCTGAAAAACGCATACTGGTGGTTTACCCGGTCTACAAAGAAGATGCGGTCATCTTCCATTCCGTGAAACAATTCATGGCGCAACGCTATCCTGCACAGCTATTTGACCTGTATGTGATAGCCGATAGCTTGCAAGGCGATACCATGATGGCCCTACAAGGTATGGGCGCAAAAGTATGCGAACTGCCCCCATCTGATAAGCGCAACAAAGCCGTTGCCATCAATTACCTCTTGGGCCGCCTCACCTTTAGCTATGATGTGTGCATCATTATGGATGCGGACAACTTGGTAGAGCCTGACTTTTTAAGCCGAATCGATGCTTGTTTCCAGCAAGGGGTAAGGGTATTGCAAACCCGCAGAATTGCCAAGAGCATTAGCAATGAACTGTCATTGCTGGATACGTTTAGCGAAATCATCAATAACCATATTTTCCGAAAAGGACAGCGGGCACTCGGCTTTTCATCCAGCTTAATTGGCTCTGGAATGGCCTTCGATTTCAATTTATATAAAGAAGCCATGCAGGGCATGAATGTCTTTTCAGGCTTCGATAAGGAACTGGAACTGCGACTGCTTGAGAACAATATCCGTATGGAATATGCGGAAGATGTAGTAGTGTATGATGACAAAGTGGACAACCATCAGGTATTCATCAACCAACGACGCCGCTGGATTTATGCCCAGCTCTATTTCCTGAAGCACTACTTCGGCAGGGCCATAGTGCAATTAATCGTTTACCACAATACCGACTATGTGAATAAGGTAGTACAGTTTGCATTGTTGCCAAGGGTAATTGGGTTGGGTATCAACCTCTTATTTGTGGCATTTTCCGCAATCCTTGGTTTAGCATACTTTGTTGCGGCATCCCTCATTTTTGTATGTACGGTGCTAGCATTGCTGCTCCCTGTTAGAGTACGCCTGTGGAACACCAACAGCTTAAGGGCATTGTTTGAATTGCCAGTAGCTTTCGGTAGCATGGTGCTGGCCCTATTGACTTCGAAAAGGGCCGCAGGAAAATTTCTTCATACCCCCCATAAGTCATAACCATGAGAATAGGGATAGAAGCACAGCGTATTTTCCGCAAAAAGAAGCATGGTATGGACATTGTGAGCCTTGAACTAATTAAGGCATTGCAACAAATTGACCTGACTAACGAATACTTCATTTTTGTTAAAAAGGGAGAAGACACCTGCCTACAAGCTAGCAGGAACTTCCATATCATTGAAGTGCCGGGCTTTACTTATGCTGATTGGGAGCAGGTATTTCTGCCCCTGTACGCCCTTCGCTATCGATTGGATGTATTGCATTGTACCAGCAATACCGCACCGGTACTGTCGCCAGTGCCCACCATTGTTACCCTGCACGATGTCATTTTCTTGGAGCAGCAACAAGCCAAAAGCTTGGTAAAAAACCGCTACCAACAATTGGGCCGCATCTATCGCAAATATATTGTGCCAGCCAGCCTAAAGCATACCGAGCATATCATTACCGTATCACAATACGAAAAGGAGCGCATCAGCGAAACCTTAAGATTGCAGCAAGATGAAATCAGCGTGGTTTACAATGCCTATGGCAGCCATTTTCTGAAACCAGACAGTAATAAAATTGAAGTCGTACGGGAAAAATACCAGTTGCCTGCAAGCTATCTTTTCTATATAGGCAATACTGACCCAAAGAAGAATATGCCCGCCACCTTGCAAGCTTATGCCAACTACGTGGCCAATAGCCACCATTCGCTGCCCTTGGTGATAGCCGATGTAAGCGAGCCCGTATTGTTGGGCATGTTGGAAAGCACTGGCCTTATGCACTTAAGGCCGCAAATCACTTTAACCGGTTATGTTTACAATACCGACCTGCCCATGATTTATGCTGGGGCAGCGGTGTTCCTATACCCTTCCTTAAGGGAAAGTTTTGGTATTCCGCTGCTGGAATCCATGGCTTGTGGTACCCCCGTCATTACTTCGTCCACTTCGGCATTGCCTGAAGTTGCGGGCAATGCGGCCCTGTTGGTAAACCCAACGGATCAAAATGCCATTACAAGTGCCATCAACAGTTTGTTGAACAATTACAACACCCGCACGGAGTATATCCAAAAAGGCCTTGAAAGGGTTAAAAGCTTCAGTTGGCATATTTCTGCCAACCACTTGTTGTCCATCTATCAACGTTTTCAGGCATGAGTTCCGTGGCACAATACTATCAAGTGCTCAACAAGCACTGGCAGCAAGAGCAGAACGATAAGGGTATCTTCGCCCTCTTAACCTTCTTTTTCGGCATCGTACAAAAAGCTTGGAATCTTTGTTTTACCCAACTCTATTTATTCAATATCCAAAAGGGTTCAGGAGTTTACTGCAATGGCAGACCTAGCTTAAATATAAAGGGCCAACTGACCCTGGGCGATAAAGTAAGAATATGGTCGAACATATACCCATCCCGCATATCGGTTTTTAAAGGAGCAGCAATGTCTATTGGCAATGGCACCTTTATCAATGGTGCCAGAATATCTGCCAAGCAAAGCGTGCAAATTGGCAAGCATTGTACTATTGCCCCAGAAGTGCTGATAATGGACAGCGATTTCCATGACCTGCACGACCACTCAAAAGAAGGGGCCAACGCACCCATCATCATCCACGACCATGTTTGGATAGCCACACGGGCCATTATTTTAAAAGGCATCACCATTGGCGAACATGCCGTAGTAGCTACGGGAGCAGTGGTGACCAAGGACGTGGAACCTTATGCCCTAGTAGGCGGCAATCCTGCAAAAGTCATTAAATACCTGCGCTAATGGAAACCCTGCTTTGGATATCAATTGCTGCTTTGGCCTTTATCTATGTAGGTTATGGCATACTGATTACGGTACTTAACAAACTACTAAACAATAAGCCGCAGGTAACAACACCCCAAACTTATCCTTCCATCGCGATACTAATAGCTGCTTATAATGAGGAAGAAGTGATTGACCTAAAGCTACAAAACACCACTGCGCTAGATTATCAGGGCAGCGTAACCGTGTACGTTATCAGCGATGGCAGCACCGATAATACCAATCAAATTGTCGGTAATCATCCACAAGTCACCCTGCTGTGGCAAGCAGCCCGCAGGGGAAAATCGGCTGCTATCAATCGTGCCATGCCGTTTATAAAGGAAGAAATCACCGTTTTTACCGATGCCAACGTAATGCTGGAGAAAAACGCCCTGATAGCATTGGCCCAATCCTACAACAATGACAAGGTGGGTGGCGTGTCAGGCGAAAAGGTAGTGGAAAAAGATGATAGGGCCGCCGCCGCATCTACGGAAGGAGCCTATTGGAAATACGAATCATTCTTGAAGCGTCAAGATGCCCGCTTATACTCCATTGCGGGTGCTGCGGGCGAACTGTTCTCTATCCGTACCCATCTATTCCAAGCCATTCCTGAAGACACTTTGTTGGATGACTTCATTATTGCGATGAATATCATTAAACAAGGCTATACCGTAAAATATGCCCCTGAGGCCAAAGCTGTGGAGAAACCATCTTTCGATATAGAAGAAGAGTATAAGCGCAAAGTACGTATAGCGGCCGGAGGCTTACAGGCCAGCATCCGCTGTGCGGCTATCATGAACCCATTCATTTACGGAATTTTTGCCTTCCAGTTTATTGTCCATCGGGTAAGCCGCTGGACAGTGGCACCCTTATTTATTTTACTTGCCTTTATCAGCAATGTGTTCCTTTTAGGGCAAGGGTCATTCTATCAAATACTTTTACTGTTACAGCTCAGCTTTCATTTAGCTGCCCTTGCCGGGTGGTACTTCAATACGATAGGCAAAAAAGTGAAACTGCTGTACATACCCTTCTATTTTGACTTCATGCATTACTGCGTTGTCCTGGGTTGGATTCGATACCTGAAAGGCAACCAATCCGCCGCATGGCAAAAAGCTACCCGTTTATCATACTCATAAAAAAACCAACTATATGCAAACCACCGTGAAATTAACTTATGGCAACAGCCAGTACATTTTGAGCGAAAAAATGCAACAATACCCATTTTTGGGCAAGCTGTTGAACCAAACCCTTGGCTATACCAATATCGGCAACTATGCTAGGGCAAAGGTGTTCAGAAAACACATTAACCAACTGCCATTGGCCAACATGCAACACATACTTGACCTGGGCTGTGGTTATGGTGAAAATGCCATTATGATGTCGCAGGCATTGGCCGATAAAAATATTACGGCATTGGATATCGATACCAAGGCATTGGCAAGGGTGAAACGTGCCAAAGAAAAATTGAACCTTAGCAACCTTAGTATCCATGAAGGGAAAATTGATACCCTGCCCCAATCAGGTTTCGACTTAATCTACTCGGTGGATGTTTTTGAGCATATTCCAGCGGCATACATGCCATTTGCGGAAGCCAAAGAGAAACTGAAAAAAGGTGGCTATCTTTTGGTGAAAATACCCAACGAGGTACAGCAAACCGTATTCAACCCAGCTTACTTTGAAGACCATAACGAATGGGTAGAACATGAGCATCCTGGTCAAGTGTACACGCTTGAAACGCTGAAGGCACGCTTTGCCATTGAAGGGTACAAAGTAGTTTTTGCGGAGCAAACGGACGGTACTTTAGCGCGCTTTGCTTGGGAGCTTGCCTACTTTACCAAGAAACTAGGTTCGGTATTCCAACTACTTACGCTGCCATTGTGCAAAGCCCTGGTAAATCTTGATTTATTGTTGCACCCTAAAGGAACCTCAAAAGGAAACGCCATTACCGTAATCGGTCAAAAATCTTAAGTATTTTAACCTATAGCCTACTAGCTTACCAGTAGAATTTCGTAGATTTGATATGCTGGCATTCAACTTGTTAAGGGTATCTATCGGTGTACATTTCTTTGGAAAATTCTACCTTAAACGCTTCGGAGCTAGAACATATAGCCCGTAGTGTTAATAGCTATGTGCTGGTAGTAAATCGACAGGGTGCTATTCTTTGGGCCAACAATAGTTTTTGCAACGGCACCGGTTATGATTCAGATGAGGTAGTCGGTAAAAATATTGCTTCCCTATTGGTGGGTACCGAAACCCCAGCTGTGAAGCAAAAGGAATTGGATCATGCCATACATTCAGGCCAACCTTTCCGGGGTATTCTGCAGCACTACACCAAAAATAAGCGGCTGTTTTGGCATGAGATAAGCATGGAATCGCTGGGCGGCAATGAAAAATCCCTAATTATCGGGGAGGATATTACCGAGCGCATAAAGGTAAATGAAGAGCTTTTTTACAGCGAAGCACGCTGGAAATTTGCATTGGAGGAATCGGGCGATGGTTATTTTGAATACGACTATCAATACGATTCATTTTACGGTTCCAGCAATTTGTTGGCCGCATTGGGCTTGAGTATTGCCGGTGCCAGAATAAATTACCACCGTCTGGTAGAATTGATTCATCCAGATGATATGACCACTGCGGTAAGTTCCTTGTTTGACTTACTGGATGGGAAAGTGAAAATTGCCAAGCACGAGCTGAGGGTAAAAGATAAAAATAGCAGGTATAGATGGCTATTGATAAGGGCTACCCTAAGCCAAAACAAGTTGGAAAGTCCGCCTTCGATACTAGGGGTGGCTACTGATATAAGCCAGATAAAAAAAACGGAAAAAGCACTGATAAAGGCCAAAAGAAAGGCGGAAAAGGCATCTGCCTATAAAAACCAATTTTTGTCGTCCATCAGTCATGAAATAAGGACACCGCTCAATGCCATCATTGGTCTATCGGGCCTTTTAAAACAGAAAGCCAGCCATCCTGACCTTAAAGAAGACTTGGATTCCTTGTCATTTTCAGCCGATCACTTGTTGGCACTCATCAATGATGTGCTCGATCTTTCAAAGATAGAAGCAGGCAAGGTTATTTTCCAGCAGCAAGTTTTCAGCCTAAGGGAAACCATCAATGAAGTGGCACAGATGTTCAAATCGCGTTGCCAGGAAAAAGGGATTGCCCTGTTGATGGAAATAAGCCCTGACATGCCCGAATTTGTAAAAGGCGACCAAATGCGCCTGATACAAGTACTGAACAACTTGGTAAATAATGCGGTAAAATTTACTGAAAATGGTTCGGTATCTATAGGGGCAAGAGTACTAGAAAAGAACAAGAAAACTATTAAAATATTATTCGAGATAAAAGATACCGGTATTGGTATTGAAGCCAAAAACCAAAAAAGGATATTCAACAGTTTTGAACAGGCAACGTCAGAAACTACTGCCCGATACGGGGGCACAGGGTTGGGGCTGTCCATTTCCAAAAGCTTGGTAGAGCTACAGGGCGGCAATATGGGCTTAGAAAGCAGTTATGGTAAGGGAAGTACCTTTTACTTCAGCCTCCCCTTGGAACCGGCAGAGGCTCCGTTCCGTACCTTTGAAAAACAGAAAGACCATGACCTGGGCAATGTGAAGATTTTGGTGGCCGATGATGTGAAAATCAACCAAAAGGTAATGATGGCCTACCTAAAAAATTGGAAGGCACAACCCATACCCGTCAATAATGGCGAGGAAGCACTCAAGTTGGTAGAACAGCAGGACGTGGATTTGATTATCATGGACATTTACATGCCCATTATGGATGGTTTTCAAGCCATCAAACAAATCAGGAAAACTGAACGGGGCAAGAAGCTGCCGATAATAGCCCTAACTGCCAGTGCGGAAACCAGCATTATTGATAAAGCCCTGAAATTGGGCGCCAATGAATGCCTTACAAAGCCAATCAATACCAGCCAATTGTTGAGTGCTATCTATCGGCTGCTGAACCTGCAAGACCCCTCCTTAAGAGCCAATATCCCTTTAAGTAAACCCAGTGCTTATATTGATTTAAGCCGCTTGCAGGAAGCGTCATTGGGTAGCCGTGAATTCATGCTGGAAATGCTGGATATTTTGAAACAAGAAATACCCCAAACATTTGAACAGTGCGATGCTGCTTTGGCCGCAGGCCATTATGAAGATTTTGCATTGGGCATACACAAGCTAAAGAATACCCTATTAATGCTGGGCTTTGATGATTATAAACCAATCATCGTGGACCTTGAGCAAGTAGCCAGAGGCAATGGCGATAAATCTTCTTTGGAAGGAAATTATCAAAAACTGCTGAACGCTTGGCAAATCGCAAAAATCGAACTGGATAACTTAGCCTTATAACAGTTGTACCTTACGCACGGCTACCAAATCACCTTGCTTAATGTACAATAAGTACATGCCTGCATGTAGCCCTTGCAATGATACATTGGCAAATTGTTCTCCAGCTTCCATTGACTGCTTAAGCATCAACCGCCCGGCCATGTCCAATACTTCCACTTGAGTACTTTCCTGTACCTCTTGAAACTGAATAAAAACATTGCCCGTGGTTGGGTTAGGATAAACCAACACCTCAAGCTGATTATTTTCTGCTATGCTGGTCCATTGCCTGTCAAAACCATCCATTAAACCTATTGTATCGGCGAGCTGGTTCACGAAAACATCGGTAACATTGGCCATTTCAAGGCTGCTATCAATTAAGCCCTTCCAGGCTGTTTCTACTGATAGCAGTAGCTCATCATTACTGCTTTTCCCCGATCCATTTCTTTGAGCGGTAAAGGCGGCATGCAAAGTATATTTATGGCCTCTCAGCATTCGGAAGCCCCTAGGAAAGCGCACCCTGCTCCTGCCCGTTTGCCTGTCTTTCTCAATAACGCCAACAGTGGATTGCATACTGGTAGAATCGACCAAAACAGCGGAGCAAACATTCATGCCCTCATCATAACATTGCCATATCTCCACATCGTCCACATCATGGTCGTTATTTTGAAAATCAACTTGATAATGGGTAGTATCCTGCTCGCTACACCTATCATCTTCTCTATAGGCTACCGGCGCAAGATTTTGCGGCATGCTGGAGCCATAATACATCATCCAGTTATCATTGAAGTTGCTGGTCATCACCGATACATCTTGATTGGATTGGATGAGCAGATAAGGCCGGGCCAGGCCAGCTTGGCTGGTACCCGTGCCATTGTAAATGCTATTCCAAGCTATGGAGTCCAGCAAGCAGTCGGCATATTTGCCAGCAGGAATGGTATAGCTTCTGTTTAAAATAGCACCGTTGGTATAAGCGTCCTTTACCGTTACTTGGCTGCTGTTGTACCTATTGCCAAAAATGAAAGCATGGGTAGCCACCGAGGGCATCTTGGTTCCTGTAAAAGGGTTGGTTACACTATCTTGCATGCAAGGCGGTGCCATATACACCAAAAACTCCCTTCCTGAACAAGTAGTGTTGCCTGATGATACCATAGCACCAATATCGGAAGTGCTAGGAGAACCTGTTTCCACCCAATTTGATTCGAAAACGGAAATCTTCTTATTGGCCTCGCACCTTACCCTGAAGATGGTAGAATAGGTTTCCAAGTCTTGTTTACCCGTCCATTCCACCGCTTGCAATCGGTCAACACCCGAAAAAGTATTTATTGGGGCCCAAAAACCATTTTCAAACCTTTCAACATAAATGTCTGTCCCATCGGTCCACGATACTATTCTTATCTCCTGTTGATGATCGTCCTGATGGGGGATAGGGAAATAAAACAATGAACCTGCCGAGCTCCCGTTCATGGACGGTACGTATCCGCCCCCATCATGCTCTTGGCCCACCAGTGCGCCGTAAGTAACCGTTACTCTTTTGTTGGCCAATACCAGGTAGGTATGGCCTTCTTCCAACAAGTCGATACCATTTTGATAGAAATAAATGAGGTCCTTACCGGGAGCAATCACTTTTCTTAGCACAATTTGCTCACTGGTTCCCGCATCGGTATAACCTTCTGCTATGGTAGGGTTTTCTGATATTCGGTAAACAGTGACGATGGTAGAGTCTTGGTAGGCCATTACGTTTAAATCATTAATCGAGCCATTACCTTTTTGGGAATAGATGTAAAACTTACTGCCGATGCTGTTGCGGTCGATACAAGGGGCCCAAGTATGTTGGTAGCCGCTCAAGTTGGCCTCATTCACCAAAACCGATTTATTGCTGGTGATGATAAAATGGTCGCCATCTTGCTTCGAAGGTCCTTCGCCTGCATGGGGGGCATCATCGTTTACTCCATTGTTGCGCAAATACAAAATGTAGGATTGCCCTACCCGCAAAATGCCTTGCTTGCTATCGTCCGTATCGCCGTCCTCCCCAGTATCCTGTATATTGAAACTGGTACTATCGGCCACTGCGGTGACAATCAGCGCTACGTCTTTCGATTGTATTTCATTGGATGGGGGTACGAAAATATTGAAATAGGTACCTGGCTCGCCTGTGGCATGCGCGAATGGAAAATACCCAAAAAGGCCCAGCAAAATCAGTAGCACACGGATTTTCATATCGTCAAATTTACTATTTAATAACTTACGAATCATGACACCATATGCTATGATATAGCTATGCCTTAAAGGCAATACTTAAAGTAGCATTATCATGTCATTTTTGAAAACCCTGGCTCAAGACCACACCAGTTCCACGCATGTCGTAACATGCTCCTTTTACACGCTAACAGGCCATTGCCCGTCATCCACCTAACAGAGTTTTCTAATCGCTGTTGGGTAGATATACGTGTCAGTCGATGAAAGGTTGCAAATTTTTAAGCTTATTAACCTATTTAATTAGAATTTAACTAAGTGTTTTTACTTAGTGTTGGTGGGCGTGCCCTATTTTTTAAACCTTTTCACCACTCAAAACGCTAATTTTGAGTCGCATAAAAACTGGTAATGGTAGCACCTACTGAACTATACATCAACGTGATTGAAAACCTCATTCCGTTCAATAAGTTGCTGAACATACAGTTGGTGGAGATAAGGGAGGGCTTCGCCAAGCTGAAGGTGCCTTTTAAACCTGAGCTGATAGGCGACCCCCGTAGGCAGGCCATACATGGGGGCGTTATTTCCACCTTAATGGATACCGCCGGAGGTGCCGCTGGAATGACCACCTTGGTTTCCTTTGAAGATGCATTATCGACTATAGACATAAGGGTAGATTACTTACGCCCTGCAAAAGCCATGGATTTGGTGGTAGAAAGTGAAATTGTCCGCTCGGGAAACCGTATTATCGTTACCCGAATGATTGCCTACCAAGAAGATATAAAGCAGCCCATAGCAGAAGGCAAGGGCGTTTATAATGTGAAACGCCATGCTAAAGAACATAAAACGAGCAATCAATGAATGCTACAAGCACAAAACCCATATTGTTAAACTGGTTGCGAGAATTGCTGTGGTGGTTGGCTGCAGCTATTATTATCGCTATTGTGTTGTTGCCCCTGGTAGGCACCATCAAGAATGAACTATTGTTGCACACCGCTCTTTTCAGTTTGGTAGCCATTACCCTGTTTCGCTATACCGTTTTCCTGAACCAAGTGCCCTATCTGCGGCACTTGTATGCTCGAGTGGCGCTTATTGTAGTGGTAGCCGTAGGTATTTTCCAATTTGTAAGGCAACTACAAAACTTTATGTACATTGCTGACAATTATACCATTTCATCTTTTTTGAAAGATGAAAGGATGTATGAGCATGCCGATGCCATTACGCAAACCTTTCTCTACTTCAAGCAATTGCACCTACTGGCTTTGGTAAGCATCTTGATGCTTTCGGTAATCCTCATTCTACGTACCATTGCTTCCCTGCGTACCATAGGGCGCGATTATGACTTCAGCAAAAATCGCCCGGCGAAAACTTTGCCTGAAGAAGAATTGGGCTAAATCCCTTATTTTTATGGAAAGCTAAGGCATGAAGGCAGGTTTTTACATAATATCGTTATTTACCTTATCGTTCCTCTTCTCATCTTGCGATGATGCCTGCAGTACCTCTGACTGCGGCCCGTACAAGGAGTGTTTTAATGGCGAATGCCTTTGCCCACAGGGTTTTGAAGGCGATGCCTGCGATATTTACAGCTACGAAAAATATATCGGCACTTACCAAGTATCGGAAAACTGCACCTCGACCGTAACACCCGCTAACCCTCCTTATACTATATATGTAACCCCAGGCAACCAAGTGGATAGGATAGTGCTGAACAACATGAGCAACTTGGGCCTAGCCGTGGAAGCAGTAATCAATGGCAATTTCCTTCAAATACCTGCGCAAACAATAGGTGCTTATACCATTGAAGGTAGCGGCGAATACAACAGCTATACCGATAGAGTGACCATTAATTTCAATGTTACCCAGGGCAGTAATTATTCTGGCTGTACGGCTATTTGCTCCCCTATTTGAGTACTCAGGCAGTCGTCTGTTTAATCTTTTTCAACTTTTTATTGAAACACACGCATTTTTGTTAAACAAAATTGCCCATAGCTTGTTACAAAACGGAAACTAAAAAGACCCTTATGCTCACTACTCCCTTTAGCGAAACAAAACAATCGAATACCCTATCCGTTCCAGTTCCTATTACGGTAGCTTATGGCGACGGCATAGGCCCTGAAATTATGGAGGCCACCCTTAGGGTGATTCAAGCTGCTGGGGCGAATATAGCTCCTGAAGTAATAGAAATTGGCGAAAAGGTTTATTTAAGCGGCCATTCTGCAGGTATCTTGCCAGAAGCTTGGGAATCATTGAGGCGTACCAAAGTTTTCCTTAAGGCCCCTATCACCACGCCACAAGGCGGCGGCTTCAAAAGCCTTAACGTAACTACCAGAAAGGTTTTGGGATTATATGCCAATGTGCGCCCATGCATCTCTTACCACCCCTATGTGGAGACCAAGCACCCAATAATGGACTTGGTAATCATCCGCGAAAATGAGGAAGACTTATATGCAGGTATTGAGCACCAGCAAACCGATGAAGTGGTGCAGTGCTTAAAGCTGATTTCACGGCCCGGTTCTGAAAAAATCATCCGCTATGCCTTCGAGTATGCCAAGGCTTACAATAGAAAGAAGGTGACCTGCTTTAGCAAGGATAATATCATGAAAATGACCGACGGCCTGTTTCACAAGCTATTTGACGAGATTGGTGAAGAATACCCAGATTTGGAAAAAGAGCATTGGATAGTGGATATAGGCGCCGCCAAGTTGGCCGATACCCCCCAAGCATTTGACGTGATTGTTATGCCTAACTTATATGGCGATATCCTTTCTGACGTAGCAGCACAAATAACTGGCTCGGTAGGCTTGGCTGGGTCGGCCAATATCGGCGATGGCTTTGCCATGTTCGAAGCCATCCACGGTTCTGCACCGCGCAGGGCTGGACAAAACTTGGCAAATCCCTCCGGGCTATTGCTAGGTGCCGTGCAAATGCTGGTACACATTGGGCAGGGCGAGGTAGCGGAGCGAGTTCAAAATGCTTGGCTAAAAACCTTGGAAGACGGTATCCATACTTACGATATCTTCAAAGAAAACACCTCCAAGCAAAAAGTAGGTACCAAGGAGTTTGCTGATGCCATTATCGAACGCTTGGATGAAAAGCCCAGCACCTTGAAGCCTGCCAAATTCTCCAACACCGCTTTCAACATACAACTGAAACCCCGCGAGCGCATGAAAAAGGAACTGGTGGGGGTAGACATTTTCCTACACTGGGACGAGCAAGGGCGCAACGCTGACTACCTAGGCGATTTGCTGAAGGGGATAAAAGCGGGTAACATGGAACTTACCATGATTACTAATAGGGGCGTGAAAGTATGGCCAAATGGGTTCTCAGAAACCTTTTGTACTGACCATTGGCGCTGCCGCTTTAAAAATGAGCAGTTCCTAGCCTCTACCCCTAACGATTTGCTTGACATACAACGCCAAGTGCTTGCCAAAGGATTGGATATTATCAAAACGGAGAACCTGTATACCCTAAATGGCGAAGCTGCATTTTCAGCAGGCCAAGGTCAATAAATTGAAACGGACGAAGCCGGCGTTAAAACCGGCTTCATACCAATCTTTCCAATATGGCCCTTACGGGGCCTTCCAGGGCGGTAGCTTTGCCTGTTTTCATGTCCATCATCACCACTGTTACGTCGGCATCCACTACCGCTTGCCCAGTTTCCTTCAAGGCCATGGTTTGTTTAATGACCATGCTTTTGTTGCCAATATGGGAGATGGATGTCCTGATGTCCAGCACTTGCCCCAAGCTGGCCGGGTAGCGGTAATTGATATTGATGTTTACGATTACAAATGCCAGGCCCAGCTTTTCAAAGCCTTTGGTTTCAAACTCCTCCTCAAAAAAGCGCCACCGGGCTTCTTCCAAAAACTCCAGATACCGGGCATTGTTCACGTGGCGGTACAAATCCAAATGATAGCCCCGTACCGTAATTTCCGTCCTGTTCTTTTCCATGCCCACAAGATACGTACTTCCTGCATGGCTAATATGATGGGGTAGAACGACATAATAATGTGTTAATGTGCTGATTGATTTGAAAATTTGGTGATTTGGTAATTTGAAAATGGTTGGACTACAATCCCCGCAATAAGCTGGGGTGAGGGCACTGCGGTATTGAGGGCAATTTGGTAATTGGAGAATGCTTTTGTCCGCAATCCTGAATCCTTCTAACCCTCTACATTCTACCCTATACCCAAAACGCAGCATTAAAAAGCTTAATTTTGCAGGTATGGACAAGGAAGCTGAAAAACGTACGGAGATAGGCCGCTTAGGTGAGTTTGGGCTGATCAAGGTGCTGACCGCGCCTTTCAAGGCGCAGCAGGCGACAACCGTCAAGGCTATCGGCGACGATGCCGCGGTGTTGGCACCCGAAGAGGGCAAACAGGTGCTGCTGAGCACCGATATGCTGGTGGAAGGCATCCACTTTGACCTGATGTACACGCCACTGAAGCACTTGGGCTACAAGGCCGTGGTGGTGAACCTATCGGATATTTACGCCATGAACGCCGTACCCCAGCAGGTGACGGTATCGCTGGCCATATCAAACCGCTTCTCGCTAGAAGCATTGGAGGAACTGTACGAGGGTATCCGTTATGCCTGCGAGCGCTACGGGGTGGACTTGGTGGGGGGCGATACCACCTCCTCGCAAAAGGGCCTGATAATGAGCATAACCGCCATTGGCTACGCACAAGGGCAAACCGTAGCCTACCGCAACACCGCCAAGCCGGGCGACCTGATATGCGTGAGTGGCGACTTGGGTGCCGCTTATCTTGGCCTGCAACTGCTGGAAAGGGAAAAGCAACTGTTTCTGGAATCGTCGGCAGACTTCAAGCCTGACTTGGAAGACCAAAAATACTGCGTGGGCAGGCAATTGAAGCCCGAGGCACGCAGGGATATTATAGCCTACTTAGCTGAAAAAGGGGTGAAACCGACCAGCATGATAGATGTATCTGACGGGCTATCGTCAGACTTATTGCACCTTTGCACCCAATCGGGCACGGGGGCCATAATATACGAGGACAGTGTGCCCATCCATGAAGAGGCCTATAGTTTGGCACTTAAATTCAACCTTGACCCTATTACCTGTGCCCTGAGCGGCGGGGAGGACTACGAGCTGCTGTTTACCATAGCCCCCGATGACCGGCAGAAGATGATGGATGCGGAAGATATTACCATCATAGGGATTATGTTGGAAGAAAACCAAGGCATCAACTTACTTAGCAAGGGCGGTAACCTGCACCCCATCACCGCACAAGGCTGGGATGCTATACAGCGTTTAGGGAAGCCTTAAATATTCAAGTAGTTCATTAGCGAATCGAACCGGTCCTTTAGCTCGCCTAGGTATTCGTTTTCTTGATAGGAGCCTTTGATAACATATTCGTAGCGCTCCAAGCTGGCCACTATGGCCCTGATGTCGGGGGTATTAAGCTTTAGTGTCACCTCCAGCATGCTGTTGTCTTGGGTGGAATTGACATAGGCACTGAGCACGATGGCATCTTCCGACTCTACAATGCGGGCTATTTCGCTAAGGCTGTATTGCTTTTTGCTCAGCTCCAAAATAATGATGCCGCCCGACTCGGTAATGGCACTTACGGAGGCAAAGTATTTCAATATCAAATCAAGGCTGATAACGCCCATATAGTTTTCCTTATCGTCCACCACGGGCAAAAGGGTCAGTTTTTGATCGACCACAATCCTTATCACCTCGTAAATATGGATACGCTCATTCACGGAAGGCTTGGAGAGCGATAGCTCGTAGCTGCCAATGGGCGCCAAGGGCTCGCTCATGTCCAGTATATCGTCTTCGGTAATGATACCCAGGTACTGCTCATTGTTCACGATGGGCATATGGTTCACCCCGAACTCGTGCATCCAAAGCAGGGCCTTCTCGCCGGTATCCGACGTTTTCAATGGGGGCAGCAGGTTGGAAACAATATCCTTGGCAATCATTAGGCGGGGCTCAATTTATTCAGGAACTGTTCCAATATTGCGATGAATTCTTCCGGTTTTTCCATCATGGGCGCATGGCCACATTGGTCTAAAATATGCAGCTCGCTGTTGGGGAAATGCTTATGGAACTCTTCCCCCACAAAGGCAGGCGTAATGGTATCGTCCTTGCCCCAAATCAGCAATACCGGCACATTAATAGTACCAATATATTCTTTGATGTTATGTCTTAACGCCGATTTGGCCAAGTATAGTACCCTGATGGCTTTTTCGCGGTTGTTCACTATTTCGAAAACCTCGTCCACCAACTCTTTGGTGGCAATGGCAGGATCGAAAAAGGTTTTCTCCGTCTTCTCTTTAATGTATTCGTAGTCGCTCTTTTTAGGGTAGCTATTGCCCAATGACTCCTCAAACAGGCCCGAGCTACCCGTAAGGATAATAGCCTCTACCTTGGCAGGGTTTTGCAAAACATATAACAGGGCTATGTGCCCTCCCAACGAATTGCCCAACAATACCAGCCTATCCAATTTTTTATGCTCAATAAAGTCGTTCACATAGTCCACCATGCTTTTCACGCTGGTATCTTCTGCGGCCAGTTCAAACAAGGGCAACATGGGTACCAGCACTTGGTGCGTGCTGCTGAACTTGTCAATCAACTCATAAAAATTGCTAAGGGCACCGAAAAGGCCGTGCAATAATACCAGCGGTTTGCCCTGGCCGGCCTCATAATATTTAAACTTGTCTTCTTCTTTTACTTGGTATTGCATTTTACACTATGTGGGTACAAAGGTAAGCTATTTGGGCTTATGCAATGGGCTTGCTATGCATTACCATATTTAGCCAATTGCCTAATATTTGCTTGCCAAAAGGGGTTAAAATAGATTCGGGATGAAACTGGATACCATATACTGGACACTGCTGGTGCTTAATGGCCATCAAGGTGCCTTCTGCTGTTTCGGCAATGGCTAGCAGTTCCGTACTGGCAATATTCTCCAATTCCAAGGAATGGTAGCGCATGGCCTCAAATGTGGCAGGAACGTTTTGGAAGATAGCATCGCCCTGATGCCGAACCAAAGAAGTTTTTCCGTGCATCGGATAGGTGCTTTTTACCAGCTTCGCACCGAACCACTCCCCGATGGCTTGGTGCCCCAGGCAAATGCCCAACATAGGCACCTGCCGATAACATTGTGCTATCAGGTCCATGGTTATCCCTGCATCGGCTGGGCGGCCTGGCCCAGGGGAAATCACTATGCCGCTGGGTCTCATCTCTTGAATGGTAGCTAGGCTGATGGCGTCGTTACGAGCAATATGCACCTGCGCACCTAGGCTAAGCAAGTAATCGTACAGGTTATAGGTAAATGAATCGTAATTATCCAGCAACAGCAGCATCTTCAGGCCAGTTTTTCTTCTTTTGGCTGGTAACTTACCAAAAATACCCCCAAGAAAACCAACATGGCGGCCAATATTTTTGCCATGCCAATGGACTCCTGGTACACCAATATGGCAATAAGTGCTGCCAGAATGGGCTGCAAATAGATATAAATGCCTACTACCGAGGGGCTTACCCTGCTAAGTGCGAAAATATTGAGGCCATAGGCCAAAAAGGTGGTAAAAATGATGACAAATAGGATGGACAACCATACTTCCGAAGGCAAGTGCCCCCATTGCACTGCTGTTAAATCTAGTACGCCAAAAGGGAAAACGAAAAGCCCACCAAATAGGAAAACCCAGGCGATGACCCGCATGGGATGGTACTTTTTCATCAAAGGCTTTACTATAACCAGATAAATGGCGTATGCCACGGCATTGAGCAGGATATAAAAATCGCCCAAAACGGACGAGTGGGCCGCATCAGCGGGCGTCCGCACCAAAATAATCAAACTGGCACCTACCGCGCCCAGTACCACTCCTACAATTTTTAGCCACGTCACCCTATCGTTGCCACTGATGAATGCCAATATCAACACAATAATGGGGGTGGTAATCATGATTAAGGCAGAATTAATGGGGCTGGTAAGGCTCAAGCCCTTGAAAAACAACAACTGGTTGGTAGCCACCCCAGCAAGGCCACAAAGGACAAACCTAACAATGTCTTGCCTGTCAATACGTTCCTTTGGCAACACAGCCACCACCAACCAAAACAATAAGGTAGATACCAGCACCCGCAACAGCACAAAGGCAAAGGGCTGTATGTACTGCGGCATGGCAATCAATGCGATGTTAAAGTTGAGCCCGTAAATGACGTTCACGGCCAACAAAGCCCCGTGCACTTTCAGCTTTTCTGCCATTGCGGTGCAAGTTACGAATAAGCTTGCAGTCACTGCTGCTGGGAGCAGCGATGGCACTGATTAATTTGGCTATTTGATGATTTGAAAATTTGAAAATGGTTCTTCCTTTGGGGAAGATAACTAGTGCTGTCGCCGGACTATGTCCGGTGACGATAGTATACGGCGGATGGCATCCGCCTTTAGTAGGCACAGTCCGACATGTATTATGGTCACCAGTTGTAAACCTGCGACAGCTTTGGAGGCTTTGCGCCATTCTTGCGCCAGGGCGGGACAGCTCGGATAATACTTCAAAATCTCCCCCGTCAAGATAAGCTCTCGGTGGTAAAATCCAAAGCGGGGGGATCAAAACATGCAATTATCATAGATATGTTTATCTTTGCCAAACAAAAAAGGCGCTATGATTATCTACGGGTGGAAATCCAGTACCCTATTAATTGAAAACCCAGCTGAGTTGACCTGCACCAATTGCAATACCCAAGGCAGTATCAATATCGCCGTGCTGGGAAAATATGCCCATATCTTTTGGATTCCTCTATTCCCTATAGGGCGCACAGGGGCTTCTGTCTGTGCACATTGTAAGCAAAACCTTGATATGGGCAGTATGCCTTTCGAATACAAGGAAGCTTATGAGCGCATAAAGCCAAGTGCGAAGCGCCCCGCCCGCCACTATTTCGGCTTGGGTCTCTTTGTGCTGATTATTGGGGCAGGCTTGTATTTAGACAAGACGAATAAAACCGAAAACAAAAAATTTCTCAATGCCCCTATGGCAGGAGATGTGTATGAGGTAGAAAACCAGAAGGGCAACTATACTAAAATGAAGTTGTTGGCCGTGGGAAAAGATACCGTCGAGATTGTTTTTCATCAGTATTATGTGAACAAAATCTCTGGCTTGCACAAGCTGGATGACATGGATTTTGACACCACCGTTTACTTGATACCCAGAAGCTCCCTTTTGGAAATGGACAAGAAGGGTGACATTGTAGATATTGAAAGGGATAAGTAGCCAACACCAAGAAGGCAGTTTTTTACTTCCTTTTGTCGCCAGTTTATAGTAGCGATGATACCATCGGGTAAAATCACCCAAAAAAAACCACCCACCGTACACCCACCCACCGCATACTGGCGGCTAGGCTTTTCGGAATTCTAGCTAGCCAAACCCCACACTGAGCATACTCCCATTTACCCATTTTTTGATTTGGATTTTTCGCACTAAGTGCTTACCATTATGGTAATGTGCTGGTGTGCTAATGTGCTGATGTGCTGATTGATTTGAAAATTTGATGATTTGAAAATTTTTAGTCCCTCTCCCCGGCGTGTGTCTGTGGGAAGGCAGGGAGAGGAACCGAGGAAAAAGCAAAAAAAACAAAAAAACATACTCATTTTAGTGCAAACTATTGACAATCAAAGAAATAAGCAAAACTGAAGTACTACTGAAGTACCACTGAAGTATCACCGAAACACTACTGAAACTATACTGAAGTACTACTGAAACATCACTGAAGTACTACCGAAATACTACTGAAACGGCTTTTTAGATGCTTCAATGAATTTGAAAATTTGGTGATTTGAAAATTTGAAAATGGTAAAGTGCAATTGTAAATCTGAAATCGTAAATCGTAAATCCCCCTACATTCTACTCTCTACGAATAGAGGAAAAAAACAAAAAAATACACGCATTTTCACACAACGCATTGATAAACAGCAAATTAATAGGATTTGAACTACCTGCGAAGCACCCTTGAACACCCCTTGAAGCACCTGCGAGATACCCTTGAAGTACCCGCGAACACCCCTTGAAGTACCTGCGAAATACCTGCGAAACGGCTTTTTTAGATCGTAAAAGATGGTTCTAGCACCAAAAAGGGGCTTCCAAGCCGGTATGCTGTTAACTGCCTATGTTGGCTTAGTCCGCAGCCTCGAAAAGCAGGCCCTGCTGGGGCTGGGGCAGCAGCTGGAAGCTGAGGCGGTGGTAGGGGCTGGTGCCGTGCTCGGCGATACCTTGGCGGTGGCAGTTGGTGGGGTAGCCCTTGTTGGTATGCCAGCCATAGTGGGGGTATTGCTGGTGGAGCTGCACCATGTGCTCGTCGCGGTAGGTTTTGGCCAGTATGGAGGCCGCCGCGATGGACATGTAGAGGCCATCGCCCTGAATGATGCACTGGTGGGGGATATCGCGGTAGGGCCTGAAGCGGTTGCCGTCAATGAGCAGCAGCTCGGGCCTGATGGCCAGTTGGTCAAGGGCACCGTGCATGGCCATAAACGAGGCCTGCAGGATATTGAACCTATCGATATCGGTATGGTCAATGAAGCAAACGGCGTAGGCTAGGGCTTTCTGTTGTATTACCTCCCGCAGCTCTAGGCGGTCGTCGTGGCTGAGCTGCTTGGAGTCGTTGAGCTTGCGGTTGCTGAAATTTTTGGGGAGCACCACGGCGGCGGCGGTTACGGGCCCGGCAAGGCAGCCCCTTCCGGCTTCGTCGCAGCCAGCCTCAATAAGGGTTTTGTGGAAGTACCGCTTCAGCAAAACAGGGGCTTTACTCAAAGATACGGCTGGCGGGCTTTACAAAGTGCGGGCGGGTGTAAAAGTTATGCACAGGTCAGTAGCTAGCCTTGCAGTTGCTAATGACATATGGAGACTAACAGAACGGTTATACAAGAACTATACAAAAACTGTCAATAAAATGTCTATTTGTTATGCACAATTCAAAAACCTGTATACAAAAAGCCGTTTTTGTATGCATATTAGGGTTTAAATACCGTGTACCTTATGGAAATTATACAATTATTGCCTCCAGAGAGCATGTTGCAAACACCAAACGTTTTACTAAAGTTGATTGAGGCCAGAAGTCAACTTGCTGAATTGAAAGGGATAGCAGCGTCAATCCCCAACCAGAACCTATTAATTGATACACTTGCTTTACAAGAAGCTAAGGAAAGCTCTGCTATTGAAAATATCGTCACCACACATGATGAGCTTTACCGCTCTAATCCAGCAATAGGATTGTTCAGTTCATCTGCTGCAAAAGAGGTGTACAATTATGCGCATGGACTAAGAAAAGGCTTTGAGTTGATAAAAAAACATGATTTGCTTACGTGCAACCATATTATTGAAGTGCAGGCAGCCATTGATAACAACTTAGCTGGGTACCGTAAATTGCCAGGTACCAAACTAATGAATGACCAAACTGGCGAAGTGGTGTATACACCACCACAAGACTATGATACTATAAGCAGGTTAATGGACAATTTGGAAAAATTTATCAATGATGACAGTATGTTGAATGCGGATCCATTGGTGAAAATGGCGATCATACATCATCAGTTTGAAAGCATACATCCCTTTTATGATGGAAATGGGCGTACAGGCAGGATTATAAATCTATTATATCTTATCCTAAAAGGTCTTCTTGATTTGCCTGTACTATACATTAGTCGATTTATCATTAAGCATAAGACTGAATATTACCGATTGCTTCAACAAGTACGAACCACCAATGAATGGGAAGAATGGATCCTCTTTATGTTGGCCGCTGTAACCGAGACTTCGCGGCAAGGTATAGTCACAATTAACGGAATAAGACAGCTGATGTTGCAATACAAGCATCAAATGCGCACTGCTCTACCAAAAATATACAGCCAAGATTTACTGAACAATATATTCAGGCATCCCTACACTAAAATAGAAATACTAATGAGCGAGCTTGGTGTAGGTCGTTTAACAGCCGCAAAATATTTAGAGGCAATTGTAAGGCTAAGGCTGCTTACCAAAGTAAAAGTGGGCAGAGACAACTACTTTATAAACCAAGAGCTAGTAGACCTATTGATGAATCTCCCTGAAAAAAACAAATAATGACACCGTAACCCAAATTACCATCCCCATTTGAGCCAGATGGCCCCCCAGGTGAAGCCCCCGCCGAAGGCGGTAAGGATAAGGTTGTCCCCCTTTTTTAGCTGGTGTTCCCATTCCCAAAGGCAGAGGGGGATGGTGGCATTGGTGGTATTGCCGTATCGGCTAATATTGACCATCACCTTGGCTTCTGGCAGTTGCAGGCGGGTACGGGTGGCCTCAATAATGCGCTGGTTGGCTTGGTGGGGCACCAACCAGGCGATATCGTCGGCGCTGAGGTGGTTGCGCAATAGCAGCTTTTCCGATACTTCGGCCATTTTAACCACGGCGTGCTTAAAGACCGCTTGTCCCTCTTGGTACACAAAATGCTCGCGGGCGGCCACGGTTTCAAAACTGGCGGGCTTTACGCTGCCCCCAGCCTTTTGGTGCAGGTGCAGGCGCCCGGCCCCATCTGATTCCATGATGCTGTCCAGGATGCCAAAGCCTTGGGTATTGGGCTCCAGCAGTACCGCCCCAGCTCCATCGCCGAAGATGATGGCGGTTTGGCGGTCTTCGTAGTCGATGATGCTCGACATTTTGTCGGCGCCCACTACCACTATTTTCCTGTACTTGCCACTTTCAATAAAGGCGGCAGCGGTGGACAGGGCGTAGATAAAGCCAGAGCAGGCGGCATTTAAGTCATAGCCAAAGGCATTGCGGATGCCCGCCTTGTCGCAAATGATATTGGCGGTGGCCGGAAACTGCATATCGGGGGTAACGGTGGCGCAAATCAGCAGGTCTATTTCCGCGGGTTGGGTGCCCGTTTTGCGAAGGAGTTCCTGTACTGCTTCCACCGCCATGTCGCTAGTGCCTAGGCCTTGCCCTTTCAGGATGTGCCTTTCGCTGATGCCCGTGCGGGTGCGTATCCATTCGTCGTTGGTATCCACCATTTTTTCCAACTGTTGGTTGGTCAAAATATCCGGCGGAACGTATGCTGCAATTCCTGTTATGGCTGCTTTTGGGCTACTCATAATTCGCTAGCAATGATACGTATAAAAACGAAAAGGAATGCCGGTAAGCCGACATTCCTTCAAAAATGAAATTCTAATCGTTATGGTTTTAAGCCTTGGCTTCTACTACCAACTTACCTTTATAGTAAAGGTTGCCGTCTACATAATAGGCCCTGTGGAACAGGTGCGGGGTGCCGGTAGCCGGGTCAATGGAAACATTGGGAGCTACGGCCTTGTAATGGGTACGTCTTTTATCCCTGCGGGTTTTCGATATCTTATGCTTGGGATGTGCCATGGTACTTCAATTTATTTTAGTTTTTTCAAAGCCGACCATCTAGGGTCGGTATCTTCATCGGTATTTTTGTCATTCTCATTACTGGGGGGCTCATCGCCGCCTAGCATTTTCAACACTTCCTGGTTGCAGCCGTTTTCTCCGCTTTCCAGTGGTGGGCAAACCTTTTGTATCGGAATGCTCAACAGCACAAATTCATAAAGCAGCTTAGCCACATTGATATGCGATTCGCCAGTAGAAAGGTAAATAACATCTTCCTCCTCTTCCATCTCGGAAGCTTGTTCGTGAAACTTAACGTACACGCGGTGCTCGTCGAGCAGTTCTTGCCTAAACTCGTTGGCGCACCTGTCGCATACTACTTTCAAGGAACCTTCAATGAAAAAATCAAGGGTGAGAAAGCTGGGTTTTTTGTCCAAAACCATCTCTACCTTAATATCAGCATCGCTAAATTCTTGGGTATCGCTGTCAAATTTTGTAAAGAACGAATCGTCAATTTCAAACTTAAAATGGTTCTTCCCTTCCTTTAGCCCAATAAATGGGATAACATATTCTCGAAACACATCCTTGGCCACCTCAGAACGAATTTAAGGATTGCAAAGATAGCCATAATCCATAAAAAAACAAACAATTTTTCATAAAGCCGTTAAAAAGTGGACATAAGGAAAAACAGCATATCGATGCTTTACTTGTATAGATACAAGTCCGCCCTTGCCTCAGTCTTTAGCTTAATTGTGCCAAACTGTGTATCTTTAATTGGGATGCGCGAGCTACTGTACAACAGCAATGACATCAACGATTTGCGGTTTTACCGCTTCATGCTGTTTATTGCTACCCTAGGTTGCTTGCTCGATGCCATTTTCTTCAATATTTCCCGCCCGGGCCATTATGTCGTTTTTTCCATGCGGCTGGCAATGGGAGGCATAGCCTTATTTATTTTAGGTGCCAGTTTTTGGGTGCCTTTCATCAAAAGGTACATTTACAATTTCACCCATTTGGTAGGCATACTCTATACCGCCAATTTACTGGCACTGGCCTATTATGACCTGTTTGGCCAAGGCAATGTGGTGAATATTACTATGGTGATTATGGGCATATCCATCTTGCACCGCAGGGTGGTATCTATTGGCATTTACTTGGCTGGCTTCCTTTTGGTGCTGGGTATATTACTGTACTTAGTGCCCAGCAGCCATTTGAACAAAGCCTTCATCTTTGCGATGATGACCGTTACATCATTGATTGTAATACTACTCAACTACCAACGTATTTATGCGGCCAATCAGTTAAAGCAGAGTTCTGAGTTTCTTCGAACACTTTTTAATAGTGCCACCGATGCCGTGGTAATAGCCACCAACAAGGGGATTATACTGGATAGCAACGAGGTAGCCATCAAAATGTATGAATTTGCCAAAAAAGAGGATTTGATAGGTAAGCATATTGATGATTTGGTAAAGAAGAATTTTACAGTGGAAGAGCAGAGCGAACTGCTCAGGGAAATCAACAGTAAGGGCATATGGCGCAGGGAACAATTGTGCGTAACGCAAACGGGAAAAGAGTTTTGGGGCGATACCGCTATCAGCAATATCCGCATTGAAAAGGTGAAGTATCTCTTTGTGCGCATTCTGGATATTAGCAAGCGTAAACAGATAGAGGAAGACCTAATTGTTGCGCGAGATGAGGCGGAGGCCGCTGGCAGGGCTAAAGCCGATTTTTTGGCCACCATGAGCCATGAAATTCGCACCCCCATGAATGCGGTGATAGGTATGACGGGCCTCTTGATGGAAACACCCTTGAACGAAGAGCAGACGGAATTCGTGGAAACTATTCGCAATAGTGGCGAGAATTTGCTCACCATCATCAACGATATATTGGATTATTCTAAAATCGAATCGGGGCGCTTTGATTTGGAGATACACCCCTTTGCCTTATCGCAAGTGGTGGAGGATGTACTGGACTTGCTCAGTCAAAAGGCCGGCGAAAAAGGGATAGAACTGATTTATTACATCCACGCTGAGGTGCCCGAGGTAATCATGACGGACAGCACCCGCTTGCGGCAAGTGTTGGTAAACCTGGTGAACAATGCCGTGAAATTTACCGAAAAAGGGGAAGTGTACGTGGTTGTGAAACAACTGTCCAATAATGAAGGGAGGCTCAATCTACAATTTGAAATACACGATACGGGCATTGGCATCGCTCAAGATAAAATTGGCCAGTTGTTTGAGTCTTTCACCCAAGCAGATACCTCTACCACCCGCAAGTATGGCGGCACCGGCCTTGGCCTAGCCATCAGCAAGCGACTGGTGCAATATATGGGCGGAAATATTTGGGCAGAGAGTACTTTGGGTAAGGGGTCTACTTTTTACTTTACGATAGCAACAAGTAAGGGTATCCTGCCCAAAAAGGAAGAAAAACCTGTTTACGAAACCAGCTTTAAAGGAAAAACAGCCCTTATCGTGGACGACAATGCCACCAACCTTCGTATTCTTGATTTGCAGCTAGGCCGTTGGGGTTTCCATAATCTAAAAGCCAGCCATCCGCAGGAAGCTTTGGATTTGCTAGAAAAAGGCACAATACCCGATATTGCCATTATTGACTTCCAGATGCCGGATATGAACGGATTAGACCTTACCGCCAAGATTCGCGAAACGTACGGCAAGGAACAATTGCCGATTATCATCCTTACCTCGATGGGCAATCCTCCCATGGATAAGGATGCCGCTTTGTATAATGCTTATTTAAACAAGCCGGTAAAGCAATCGCACTTGTACAACAGTATTAATAAAAGCCTATACGGAAAGGTTTTTGAAAAAAGGCCTTATCCTTTGCCAGAAATTGGGGGGAACAATGTAGGTGCCCAAAAAACTGGCAATAGCAGTATTAAAATATTATTGGCAGAAGATAATGACATTAACCAAAAGGTAGCCATTGCTATGTTCAACCGCTTGGGATATCAAGCCGATGTGGCCGCAAATGGATTGGAAGTATTGCATGCTTTCCAACGCCAGCAGTATGATATTGTATTTATGGACGTGCAAATGCCTGAAATGGATGGAATTGTGGCAACGGAAAAATTAAGGGCCACTATGCCCAATCCGCATTCGCCTATCATTGTAGCCATGACTGCCAATGCAATGGAGGAGGATAGACAACGCTGCCTATCGGCCGGTATGGACGATTATATAGCCAAGCCCGTAAAGCTGGAAATAATAAAGGCGAGTATAGAGAAATGGTTTCCGGCCAGCAAAGACGCTTGATTCTCAAAAGGCTTTTCTAACTATCAATTGTTATTGGTTAATGCTGTTTGTTTTGGCGAAGCGTTTGCCAGAGGAGCAGCAAAAAAGACATTACTAGCCATCCATGAAAAAGGGCTATAGCCATAGGTGGGAACTTCCCTGATGGGTCAATACTTTGTATTATGCCTATTCCAGTATGATAGATTGACAAAATTGCCAGCCCAGCAACCGTAATTTCCTTTCCTTGCCAAATTATCATAGAAATACCTAGAAAACAGATGGACAAAGCACCCATAGAGAAAGAGCGGGCCAGCATTTCAGCATTGCTAATTTCTACCATTAGATTAGGATTGGCAAGCATCAATATTGCTACCATACCTTCCACCAGGCTATTAACTACCAAAACGATGATTTTGTAAGTTTTCATTCTTTAAATTTCAAAGGAACAATTTATAAGCCGAAGTGCCCAAGAATATCCCATATTTGTTACATGAGAGTCACATTTCCTATTGGCAAGGATATTTTTCAGGTCAATCTCTTGGCACCAATTGACCTGTCTATTCCACTTGACCCAGCACGGTCATTACCCAATGCTTGGCATGCTCAGCCCTTTAGTGCCGAACCAGTTATAGCTGGTAGCTTTATCGGCTCGGTAGCGCAGGGAGGAAGCGTCAATTTTATGAACGTTAGCCTCAATCCACATGGTAATGGCACCCACACCGAATGTGTTGGCCATATTAGCAATACAACACTTACCATTAACCAATGTTTGCAAAGATTCTTCTTCGTGGCCCAACTAATAAGTGTAGAACCTCTACTACAAGTAAATGGCGATAAGGTGATTACCAAAGCGCAAGTGGAGGCATTATTAGTTGATAACAAAGCAGAGGCGCTAATTGTTAGAACCTTGCCCAATGGGGTAAACAAGCTTTCCGCCCAATATTCAGGAGCCAATCCGCCTTACTTTGCCCCTGACGCTTTGGATTTGCTACAGCAACTTGGTGTTTGGCATCTCTTAACGGACTTGCCATCGGTAGATAAAGAAGACGATGGGGGATTACTTGCCGCCCATAAAGCATTTTGGCAGTACCCCCATCAAACTAGGGAAGCTGCTACCATTACGGAAATGGTGTATGTGCCAAATGAAGTAATTGATGGATGCTACTTGCTCAATCTGCAAATAGCCAGCTTTGAATTAGATGCCAGCCCAAGCAAACCCGTAATATACCGCTTGGAAAAAGTGTAGCTTACTTCCTATTTGTCATTTCCACAAAATCGCGCTTGGCATATCCGGTATATATCTGGCGTGGCCTACCGATAGGTTGCTTTTGGTCAACCATTTCTTTCCATTGCGCAATCCAGCCTGGAAGCCTACCCAATGCAAAAAGCACGGTGAACATTTCTACTGGAAAACCGATAGCCCTATAGATTATTCCTGAATAAAAATCAACATTGGGATATAACTTGCGCTCAACAAAATAAGAGTCTTTAAGAGCTACTTCCTCTAGTTTCTTGGCTATTTCCAGAATTTCATCCTGTATCCCCATTTTATTAAGCACGTTATCACATGCTTCTTTAATTATGGTGGCCCTAGGGTCAAAGTTTTTATAAACCCTGTGCCCAAAACCACTTAACCGGAAATTGCTGGATTTATCTTTAGCTTTCTCCACCCATTTGTTCACGTCAGAACCATCTGCTTTAATCATTTCCAGCATTTCCAGTACTTGCTGGTTGGCACCCCCATGCAATGGGCCCCATAATGCAGCTATACCAGCAGCTGCGGCGGCATAAAGGTTAGCTTGTGAAGAACCTACAATACGTACCGTAGAAGTAGAGCAATTTTGTTCATGGTCGGCATGTAGTATCAAAAGCTTGTTCATGGCATCAACCACTACCGCATCAGGTTCATACTCCTCGGTAACATTGCCGAAAGTCATTTTAAGGAAATTGGAAACATAATCCAGTTTATTATCAGGATACATAACCGGATGACCAATTGCCTTTTTATGTGTCATGGCTACTATTGTTGGCATTTTTGCCAGCAGCCTAAACATAGTCAATTGCTTATCGTCTTCTGAACGGTTTGGGTTTAAGGAATTGGGATAGAAAGAAGACAAGGAAGACACCATTGCTATAATTTGCCCCATGGGGTGCGAATTGGTAGGATATGCCTCAAATATTTTCTTCATATCCTCATGGACCAGTGTATGGCGGCTAATTTTGGTTTCAAAACTTTTCAATTGCTCCGCATTGGGCAATTCATTGAAAAACAACAAATAGCAGACTTCCATGAAAGAGCAAGATGCGGCCAAATCTTCTATAGGATAGCCACAATAGCGTAAAATGCCTTCTTCACCATCTAAAAAGGTAATGCGGCTGGTGGTGGCCCCAGTATTTTTATAGCCAACGTCCATCGTGATGAGACCTGTCTCGTCGCGAAGTTTGGAGATATCAATAGCTAGTTCGTTCTCACTGCCCTTGATTAAGGGATATTCATATGTGTTGTCTCCGTACTGAAGGCGTACCGTTTCGGCCATAAGATGCGTTTTATCTTGTTACGAAATTAAGCATTACCCACTAATTTAAAAATGACAGCAGCCGATTGCTAAACAACAAATGTTGCAACATGTTTTTAAGTGAGCTGAGCAATTGCATTAAAAAACCTGCCTGCCAATTTCGGTAATGGTTTGTACCTGTCCCATAGTATAGTAGTGCAGGCAAGGAACCCCATTTTTTACCAAGTCTTTCGATTGTTGTATAGCCCACTCAATGCCTGCCCTTTCGGCCTCGTCTTCTGTCTTAGCTTTAGTGACAGCCCTTTCCAATTCTTCAGGTATATCGACAGCAAACACACGGGGTAGCACTGTCAACTGCTTTTTGCGAGTTAGGGGTTTTAGGCCAGGTACAATGGGAACAGTGATTCCAATAGCACGACAGGCGTTTACAAAATCATAAAACTTTTGGTTGTCAAAAAACATTTGGGTCACGATATAATCGGCACCAGCATCTACTTTCTCTTTCAAATGTTTTAAGTCAGTGTTGAAATTGGGTGCTTCAAAGTGTTTTTCGGGATACCCCCCTACGCCTATGCAGAAATCGGTTTTGACTGCATTTACCAAATCTTCTTCCAGGTAAACGCCTTCGTTCATCCTTTTCATCTGCCGAACCAAATCTACGGTATAAGCATGCCCACCAGGTTCAGGGATAAAGGATGCTTCTGATTTAACAGCATCACCACGAATTGCTAATATATTGGTAACACCAATATACTGAAGGTCGATCAAAGCATCTTCCGTTTCTTCAATTGTAAATCCTCCACAAGTAAGGTGCGGCACGGCCTCCACTTTATAACGATTCATAATGGATGCACAAATAGCTACTGTACCAGGGCGTTTACGGGTTACCACTTTTTGGTAACTGCCATTGGCCATTTTTTTATAAATGTACTCCGACCTGTGGTAGGTAACATTGATAAATGGCGGCTTGAATTCCATTAACGGATCTAATATTTGATAGACCGAATCGATACTTTTGCCTTTCAACGGGGGCAATATCTCAAAGGAAATAAACGGCTGTTTACTGTTGCTGATGATATCTGTTACTTTCATACTTGGAGTCAAGTGCAAAGAAAATCAATCCTTACCATTTTCTCAAAGAAAGGATTTGGCATGGCATTTTCTATAGAAAGGGAAATTGTTCCGTATGTTGGATGATAAAGAAGAGCAAAGGCCAAACCAGCCAGGCCAAGGTGGGGGAAAGAACCAAGCTGTGGACCCAAAAGAACAGCAACATGGTGAATTGGTTGAAGGGCCCGAAAAGCAGCCCAACGAAGGCAGTGGTATTCCTGAATCTTTTACAGAAGAATATCCCGACCTGAGCCAAAAAATAAAGCCCATGGTAAATGGTGAAATGGATCATTTAACACCTGCCAGTGATGATTTGCAAAGCAAAAAGGACTAGTTACCAACCAGGACTTTCGTAAGGATACTTCAAGCTGTACATATGTTGCACCTCAGTAACGATTCTATTGCGCAAGTTGTCAATATTTTCTTTGTTCAAAGCGGAGATGAAAAGTGCGCAACCACTGGTCCTGTTGTTCCAAGTAGCCTCTAAATCTTGTATGATTTCGTCTTTTACCTGCTCGCTCAAAAACTCATCAAAATTGCGTTCCCGGTAAAGATCAATTTTATTAAAAATCATCAATACTCGCTTGTCTGTTACGTTAAGGTCTGCTAAGGTTTGGTTCACTACATGAATGTGGTCTTCAAATGCCGGATGGGCAATATCTACCACATGCAATAAAATATCCGATTCACGTACCTCGTCCAAGGTCGATTTAAAGCTTTCCACTAAATGGTGGGGTAGTTTTCTTATAAACCCTACAGTATCGGACAATAAGAAGGGGACATTGTCTATTACCATTTTGCGCACCGTAGTATCTAGCGTGGCAAACAGTTTGTTTTCAGCAAACACTTCCGACTTGCTCAGTAGGTTCATTAGGGTTGACTTGCCTACATTCGTATAGCCCACCAATGCCACACGTATCAATTTTCCCCTTGATTTTCTTTGCGTGGCGTTTTGCTTATCGATTTTTTCCAACTGGTCTTTTAGCTTGGCTATCTTGTCCTTAACCACCCTACGGTCAGTTTCTATTTCCTTCTCTCCCGCTCCCCGCATGTTGATACCGCCTCTTGTCCTATCCAAGTGTTGCCACATGCCTTTTAACCTAGGTAGCAAATACTGCATCTGCGCTAGCTCCACTTGGGTTCGGGCCTGTTGGGTTTGGGCCCTAATAGCGAAAATATCCAGTATCAGCATACTACGGTCCACTATTTTGCACTTCAGTTCCTCTTCCAGATTGCGCTGCTGTGCCGGGCTAATTTCATCGTCGAAAATCACCAAATCAATTGCCTTTGCAATTACGTATGCCTTAATCTCTTCCAATTTGCCCTTGCCGATATAAGTACGGTTTTCCGGATGCGGCAACTTTTGGAAGAAACGCTTCAAGGTTACCGCACCTGCGGTCATGGCTAAAAACTCCAACTCATCAAGGTATTCGTTCAGCATCTCCTCGTTTTGCTTGGGAGTGACCAAACCGACCAATACTGCCTTTTCGGTGCGGGTATTGGATATAAATTCCTTAGTGTGTTGCATATACAATGGGGTGCAAATTTAGAGAGAAATAAGGAAAGGTACCTCAATCAACGATTATTCCAATACTTGGTAATTGTTCAACTGTTAACTAAACGTTTTACCGTTGTAATTACCGAATCTATTTCCGTTTCGCTTGTAAAACGCCCTACGCTGAAACGAATGGAAGCCAAAGCCGTGCGGTCATCTTTTCCCATGGCTTTCAAAACATAGGAGGGCTCTAAGGACGCCGAGGTACAGGCAGAGCCAGAAGAAACGGCTACTTTGTCGCTTAGTTTACCAAGTATTGAAGGGGTATTCAAGCCAGTGAAGGATATGTTTAGCGTGTTGGGCAACCGATAGTTCAAGCTGCCATTTATCACGGTATTGGGTAAAGATTGAAACGCCCACTGCAATTGGTCTCTTAAGGTAATTATCCTTTGTTTATCAATATCCAATTCTTCATTTACAATGCCCGCTGCCGCCCCCATGCCCACAATGCCAGGGACATTCAAAGTGCCCGAACGTAAGCCCCTTTCATGGCCTCCTCCGTAGATCAAAGGTGGTAGGCTTACCCTTGGTTTCTTCCTTCTAATGAACAATGCCCCAATACCTTTGGGCCCGTAAAACTTATGAGCGCTTAAGGGGGCTATATCGATATTTAAGGCTTGAATATCTACTGGTATTTTACCGACCGCTTGGGTTACATCGCTCATGAATAGAATGCCATGCTTTTTCGCCAAGGTACCTATGCTTGCAATGTCTTGTAAAACGCCAGTTTCGTTATTGGCTAGCATTACACAAATTAATATGGTATCATAACCTATTTGGCTTTCAAGTTCAGCTAAATCAATCCTTCCTTCAGTATCAACGGGAAGGTAGCTTACTCTTGTGCCCCGTTTTTCCAAAGCTAGGCAAGTATCCAAAACCGCTTTATGCTCAGTTGCAACGGTAATGATATGGCTTCCCTTGCTGCTGTAATTTTGCAGCACTCCAAACAATGCCATGTTAATAGCCTCAGTGGCTCCTGAGGTAAAGATTATCTCCCCTGGCTCTACATTTAATAGTTGGGCTATTTGCTCCCTACTGGTCTTTACCGCCGACTCAGCCACCCAACCAAAGGCATGGGCTTTGCTAGCCGCATTGCCAAATTGTTGGTTAAAATATGGCAACATGGCTTGTAACACTCTTTCGTCCACGGGCGTGGTAGCATTGTAATCGAGGTAAATCATTTAATCCAAAAATACGGTTTTAAAACCCCAACCGCTGTATCTTGCAAGCATGATACTGAAAGTAGAGCACATTGGCATTGCGGTAAAGGATGCCAGCAAAGCAGAAGCCTTATTCAATCACTTACTTGGCACAGCAAGCTACAAGAAAGAGCAAGTGGAAAGTGAAGGGGTAAATACTTTTTTCTATAAAACGGGTGATACCAAAATAGAGTTGTTAGAAGCTACCCATGAGAATAGTGCTATAGCCAAATTCATTGAGAAAAAAGGCGAAGGCATCCATCATATCGCATTTGAAGTAGATGATATAGATGCCGAAATAGCACGTTTAAAGCAAGAAGGCTTTACCGTATTGAATGAAACACCTAAAAGGGGTGCGGACAATAAACGCATTGCATTTCTTCATCCCAAAAGCACCAATGGAGTATTAGTGGAACTTTGCCAAGAAATTGCAAAAGAATAAGCTGTTATTGCTGTTCGCTGCCCTCTTGTTGATCTACTGGCTTTTGTACTGGCAACGTCGTAGGTGTAATAACAGGTTTAGCGTTACCTACGGTTTTCTTTTGAGCGGCAGTGCCTTCAGGCTTGATGGCCGTTTTGTCCGCTTTTTTCACTTCACTTAAGTTGGAGGTTTTTACTGTTTGCTTAGTTGGGGAGGTTTTGGCGGGCGTGCTGTTGGTCTGCTTAGTATCGGATGAAACAGTTTTTGTCGCATCGGTTTTTGTCACTGGCTTGCCACTGGGTTGAGTATTGCTGCTTTGTGCGGAAACAACACCGACTGAACAACCAATAATTATAGCAATCAAAAAAGCAGTTCTTTTCATGGCAATAGTTTTTTTAGTACGAAACAAATATAAGGTTAATAAGGAAAGTTTAAATCCTAGAAATTCCTATTTTATTTTAGCGATAACCGTACTGCCGCCTTTTACTTTTTGCTTCAGTTGCACGGTTACCTCCGCATCTAAAGGCAAAAACAGGTCTATTCTAGAACCGAATTTGATAAAACCGAACTCCGTGCCCTGCATTACCCTTTCGCCTTCATTTACATAATGCACAATACGGCGTGCCAAAATACCGGCAATTTGCCTTACCAATATTTCAACACCTTCATTCTCTATCACCATGGTATTACGTTCGTTGTGTAATGATGACTTGGGATGGAAGGCCATTAAGTACTTGCCAGGATGATATTTAACATACTTCACGGTTCCACTGATAGGATTCCAGTTGATATGCACATTGCTGGGCGACATGAATATGGATACCAATAATCTCTTTTCATGAAAATATTCCGTTTCATTAACCTCTTCTATAGCAACGATTTTCCCGTCGGCAGGCGAAATGACAGATTCATGTTCCACCAAGTTCTTGCGCCAAGGTTTCCTGAAAAAATATACTACAAAAAGAAAAAAGCCAATGGTAGCCAAGGTAAATATGGATAGCCAATCTTGCCCAACCGGCATTAAGTACCATAATAGGGCATTGATACTAGCTAAGGCAATAGCAAAGCCTGCTAGTATTCTATATCCTTCTTTATGTATGGTCATTGGCATCGGCACTAACAAATATACGATTAACAGGGCTCTTAAAGTTTTGCCCTTACTTATATTTTTCCCGCTAAGGTCAAATAACTTGCTGCAAAGGGTACAGCAAAATAAAAGGCATCAAAACGGTCAAGCACGCCACCATGGCCAGGCAGTAAAGTACCGCTATCCTTAATACCAAGGCTGCGTTTCAACATAGATTCAGCTAAATCGCCCACCGTGGCAGCAAAGCTTATCAATATGCCCAACAAGCACCAATCAATTATTGATAGAAACTGCAGGTGGAAGACGTAATGCAACGCTATTGCCACCAATACTGCGCCCATTGCTCCTCCCGCAATGCCTTCCCAGCTTTTTCCTGGTGATATACGTGGAATCATTTTGTGCTTGCCAATCCGTGAACCCACTAGATATGCAAAACTATCGTTGGCCCATATAATAAATAGGATGGAAAGCACCAGCTCATACAAATATGTATCGGATTTTATTACCATAAAGTTGAGTGCAACGAATGGCAGGGTCAAATACACAATACCCAACATATTCCAAGCAATATTCCTAAAGGGCCACTGTGAATGTGCAAACAGTTCTATCACAAAATATAGGAATAACAAAGCAGGAAAAACTATAAATACTTTTGCGCCTATGCTGCCTTTAGCAACTAGAAAACTAACGATGAACAATACCACCGCCAACAAAAAGGTGAATATGCCACTAAGGGTACTGGTTCGGTTAGCCTGTCTTTCGGGATGGGTAATGTTCTGGAATTCATATAAGGATGCCAGCATAATGGCTACCATAAGGCAAGCATAAGTATAGGCATTCCAATAAATGCCCAAAAACATTACCACCGCAAAAATAATAGCGGTTCGGGTACGGATAAGCAGTTCCTTGTTTTTTTCGGTCGCCATTGCTTAACCCATCAAAATCAAGACCTGCCCTTTTTCAACCGCATCGCCTTTCTGGACCTTAACTGTTTTTACGGTACCATCACCCGGCGATTTCAGTACGTTCTCCATCTTCATGGCTTCCAATATCAGAATGCTGTCGCCTTTTTTGACTGTTTGGCCGTCTTCAACCAAAATATTGAGCACCAGCCCGGGCATAGGGGCTTTAATGTCATTTACCTTGCTGCTCATTTTGTCGCTCAGCCCTAATTGCTGCAGCAGTAAGTCATACTTGTCCTTTACTTGTAGGGTATAGTCGTTGCCGTTCACTCTTATGGTAAATGCCTTTTCCTCATATTTGGCCTCAATGACTTGTACCGAATAACTTTTGCCATTTTGGATAATATGGAAGTTGCCGTTAGCTGATTCGGTCATGTCCCACGACACGTGTTCCCCAAAAAGGCTCAACTCTCCCTTTTGTAGCTCTACTTCAAAATCCCACTGCTGGTTTACCTTTATTTTGTACATACTGTAAAGATATAATGATTTGCCAAGCTACAAGCAGCATGAAAATTTGTAAATTTTAATCAGGCGATTAAAAAATTTGCTTAAAACAAATGATTTGTATAGCTTTGCCTTTGATAAGTAGGGAAGCATGTCGCCAAAGAAGACACAAGAAAACGACATTAGCACTGAAGAGCGCATCAAAAATGCCGCACGGACCGTTTTTCATCAAAAGGGTTATGCTGCTACCCGTACGCGCGATATTGCTGAAGAGGCAGGCATCAATCTGGCTTTGCTCAACTATTATTTCCGAAGTAAGGAGAAGCTTTTCGACATTATCATGATGGAGGGGCTTGGGTCCTTCGTACAGTCCATGACTTCAGTATTCAATGACCAACAAACCACTTTATACGAAAAAGTGGCTGCTATAGTAGAAGGGTATATGGATTTGTTTTGGAAAGAGCCTGAATTGCCAGTTTTTGTTTTGAGCGAGATGCGCCGCAATCCGGAAGTGTTGATGGAAAGAATGCAGCATAAGCAATATATTCTGGATTCTTACTTTTTGAAACAATATTTTGAGGCGGTTGAAAAAGGGGAAGTGGAGCCTATTAGTGTTTTTCATTTTATCATGAATATCACCTCCCTTACCATATTTCCATTTATATCCGGCCCTATGTTAAAAGCGATTGCAGGATTGACCAACGAGCAGCACCAGGCATTGATGCAAGAACGGAAAAAGTTAATCCCCCAGTGGATAAAATTGATGTTTAACAAGCAAGCGTAAAAAAATTTACCCAGTTCTTAATCAAATGTTCAAATCAAAATGATAAAACACATGATTAAACCACCTCTTCCCATATCGCTATTAAGTTTACTATTATTAGTATCCCTAAACATTTTTGGGCAGTCGCTTACCATTGATAGCTGTTACTCAAGGGCAAGAAGCAATTATCCCCTCATCAAACAGCATAGTCTGATTGCAACCTCGCAGGAGTATTCCCTAAAAAATGCAGCGAAAGGTTATTTGCCACAATTGAGTGTTGCCGGCCAAGCCACCTATCAATCGGAGGTGACCAAGGTTTCCGTTCCTATTCCCGGAGTGGAGATACAGAGCCCTAGTAAAGACCAATACAAACTATACGGGGAGGTAGTGCAGCCATTAACAGATTTAGTTACCGTAAAACTTCAAAAGGAACTGACCAATGCCAATGCTGAAGTAGAGCAACAAAAGCTGGAAGTAGAACTGTACAAACTACAAGACCGTATTAACCAACTCTATTTTGGTGTACTGATAATTGATGCACAAGTTGAACAAAACCAGTTGCTTCGGGGCGATATTCAAAGAGGCATTGATAAAGCCAAAGCAGGGATAGCATACGGTACCGCCCTAAAATCGAGTGCAGACTTGCTGAAGGCAGAATTACTGAAAACAGAGCAACGCCAAATTGAACTACAAGCGACCCGTAAAGCCTACTTGGAAATGCTGGGCCTGTTCATCAACCAGCCTTTAGATACTAACACCACATTACAAACACCGCTCTTGCCCGATTTGAACACAGCTATTACCCGGCCTGAATTGAGCCTATACGCTTCGCAGGCAAAAATATACGATACCCAGCGCAAACTGGCCAACAATAGAACCTTGCCACGATTCAATATATTCCTTCAAGGCGGTATGGGTAGACCTGCTCTCAATTTGCTAAACAATGATTTTGAACCATACTATATAGGTGGATTAAGGCTGAATTGGAATCTGAGTGCTTTTTACACAGTGAACAACGAACGGAAAAACTACGGTATCAGCCAGCAAATCATCGATGCACAGAAAGAAACCTTCCTTTTCAACCTAAAGCTCACCTTGGCACAGCAAGACAATGAAATAGCCAAGCTAAAAGCCCTGATACAAACCGATGATGATATTGTAAAACTGAGGGAAAATGTAAAGAATGCTTCTTTAGCCCAGTTGGAGAACGGCATAATTACCAGCAACGATTATCTCAGCAACTTAAATGCGGAAGATTTAGCCAAACAAAATCTACGCCTGCACCAAATACAGTTGCTTATGGCAGTATATAATTATAAAACCACTTCAGGAAATTGATAAAAGATGAAAAACAGATTTTCCGCAATAGCAGCTATCCTACTGATGGCTTTTGCATCCTGCAATAATGACGAACCCGCTTTTGATGCTTCCGGTGCTTTCGAGGCCGAAGAAGTAGTTATTTCAGCTCAGGCAAATGGTACCTTGCTGGCATTCAACATAGAAGAGGGCCAGCAACTATCAGCCAATGCCCTAGTAGGATACATTGATAGTGCCCAATTATCCCTCAGAAAAAAGCAACTGGAGGCACAGATTGGCTCTGCTCTTAGCAGAAAACCTAACGTAAACTTACAGTTGGCAGCTTTGGAAGAACAACTAAAGACCGCCGAACGCGAAAGGGTGCGCTTTGAGAAACTGGTAAAGGCAGATGCCGCCACAAGCAAACAATTGGATGATATTACAGCACAAATTGACCTTTTGAAAAAGCAAATAAATGCCCAAAAATCGACACTCGATATTACCACCACCAGCATCAACAAAGAGGTGTTGCCACTTGATGCACAAATAGAACAATTGGAAGACCAAATAGCCAAGTGCAAAGTAATCAACCCCATTAATGGAACGGTATTGGTTAAATATGCCGAAGCCAACGAAATGGCAACGGTTGGCAAGCCCCTTTACAAGATTGCCGATCTATCTAACATTATTCTGCGGGCCTACATTTCCGGCGACCAACTTTCTACGGTAAAGCTGGGGCAAAAAGTGAAAGTTCTGACCGATGATGGCAAGGGCGGTTATAGGCAAACTGAAGGTACCATCACTTGGATAAGCGACAAGGCCGAGTTTACCCCTAAAACAATACAAACCAAAAACGAACGGGCCAATACGGTGTATGCCACAAAAATAAAAGTGGCCAATGACGGTACTTATAAAATAGGCATGTATGGTGAAGTAATTTTTAAATAATGGCCGGGGTAGCATTACAAAATATTACAAAAACCTATAACAAAGGGAAGCTCACCGCAGTGAAGGAGGTTTCTTTTGATGTAAATGAAGGCGAGCTGTTCGGTTTGATAGGCCCTGACGGCGCCGGAAAAACCAGCATCTTCCGAATATTGACCACCCTGCTGTTAGCAGATAGCGGCACCGCAACAGTGGCGGGCTTTGATGTCATAAAAGACTATCGGGAGATACGTAAGCATGTCGGTTATATGCCAGGTCGTTTTTCCCTTTACCAGGACCTTACCGTAGAGGAGAATCTGGAGTTTTTCGCCACCGTATTCAACACCACCATTCAGGAAAACTATGATTTGGTGAAGGATATCTATGTACAATTGGAGCCTTTTAAAGACCGTCGTGCAGGCAAGCTTTCGGGGGGCATGAAACAAAAACTGGCCCTTTGCTGTGCATTGATACATAAACCCAAAGTATTGTTCCTGGATGAGCCCACTACAGGTGTTGATACAGTTTCGCGCAAAGAGTTTTGGGAAATGCTGAAGCGGCTCAAAGCACAGGGCATTACCATTTTGGTATCCACTCCTTACATGGATGAAGCCACACTATGTGAAAGAATTGCACTGATTGACGGGGGCCGTATCCTTTCAATCAATACTCCACAACAAATCACCGAGCAGTTTAACGAAAAGTTGTTCGCCATAAAGGCAGCCAAAATGAGCAACTTGTTGAAAGACCTACGGAAGCACCAACAAGTAAAAAGCAGTAATGCCTTTGGGGAATATCACCACATTACATTCGTGGAGCAACCATTGGATAGTGTGGCTTTTTTAGACTCGCTAAAGGCCCTTGGACACCAACAACTGGAACTGAAGCACATAGCCCCAACTATCGAAGATTGTTTTATCAAACTGATGCAACATGGCCACCATAGTAATTGAAGCCGAAAAACTGACCAAGCGTTTCGGCGATTTCATTGCCGTGAACGAAATTTCCTTTGAAGTGCACAAGGGGGAAATCTTTGGTTTTCTTGGGGCCAATGGTGCAGGAAAAACAACTGCCATGCGCATGTTGTGCGGCTTGTCCATACCTTCATCGGGCAATGCCAGTATAGCAGGTTTCGATGTTTACAAGGAAACGGAGCGCATTAAGCAAAATATTGGCTATATGAGCCAAAAGTTTTCACTGTACGAAGACCTTACCGTGTGGGAAAACATTCGCTTTTACGGGGGTATTTATGGGCTGGGCAGGCAGCTAAAGCCAAAGGGCGAGGAAATGATATCGCAACTGGCCTTGCAGAAAGAGCGCAATCAACTTACCGGTTCATTGCCCTTGGGCTGGAAACAAAAATTGGCTTTTTCCATTGCTATTATGCATGAACCTAAGATTGTGTTTTTGGATGAGCCAACCGGCGGGGTTGACCCATTGACACGCCGGCAGTTCTGGGACCTAATATATGCAGCATCGGATAGGGGTATTACCGTATTCGTTACCACCCATTACATGGACGAAGCCGAATATTGCAATCGCATTTCTATGATGGTGGATGGCTATATTAAGGCATTGGATACACCTACTATGCTAAAACGCCAATTCAATGCCGAATCGATGGACGATGTTTTTTTTGAACTGGCCCGAGGAGCTAAAAGAAAAGCCGATTGACATGAAGCAGTTTATAGCGTTCGTAAAAAAGGAATTCTATCATGTATTCCGTGATAGGAAAACACTGTTGTTGCTATTCGGGCTGCCCATAGCACAAATTCTATTGTTTGGATTTGCATTGACCAATGAAATCAAAAACAGCAAAATCGTGGTATGCGATTATGCAAAGGATGATGCTTCCAGGGCCATTATCAGCCGGTTGGAAGCCAGCAGGAGCTTTGACATAGAACGCTCATTAATGGGCCACGAACAAATAGAAAAAGCCTTCAAAGAGGGAAAGGTAAAACTGGCCATTGTTTTTCCTGAAGGGTTTGGCAGCAACCTTGCCCATACCAATCATGCCCAAGTGCAAATTATAGCCGATGCATCAGACCCAAATACGGGTACCACACTCAGCAACTATGCCAATGCGGTAATTATGGAATACCAGCAGGAGTTGCTTCAACAAGTAACCTTACCAATGCAAATCAATGTGGAAACACGGATGATATACAATCCAGAGCTAAAAGGTACTACCAATTTTGTACCTGGGGTAATGGCTTTAGTTTTATTGTTAATATGTGTATTAATGACCTCCGTTTCCATTGTGCGCGAAAAAGAATTGGGCACCATGGAAATATTACTGGTATCACCTTTCAATCCGCTCTTGGTGGTCATTTCCAAGGCGGTACCTTACTTCGTGCTTTCCCTTTTCAACCTTACGGTGATATTGCTTTTAAGTGTTTTTCTATTGAAAATGCCTGTAGCAGGTAGCATATTCCTGCTTTTCTTTGAAAGCTCGCTGCTTATCCTTACCGCCTTATCGTTGGGTCTATTGATATCCAATTCTACCGACTCGCAACAAACGGCCATGCTTATATCGCTAATGGGCATGCTTTTGCCCACTATGATATTTACGGGTTTCATGTTCCCTTTGGAGAATATGCCCAAACCGTTACAAGTCATTTCCAATATCGTTCCCTCTCGCTGGTACTATGTCATCATCAAGGCAGTAATGATTAAAGGATTGGGTTTTAAACACATTTGGAAGGAAACGTTGATCCTTTTCGGAATGACCGTATTCCTCTTGACCGTTAGCATTCGCAAATTCAAAACTAGGCTGGCATGAGTGGCTTAAGATACCTGTTGCAAAAAGAGTTTAGGCAAATTTTTCGCAACCCCACCATTTTAAGGATGATATTGATGGTACCCACCATACAGTTGCTCATCATGCCTTTAGCAGCCGATTACGAAATCAAGAATATCAATATCGCCGTTGTTGACCATGACCATTCGACCTATTCTTCCAAACTAGTAAACACCATTACCGCATCGGGCTATTTTCGGTTGATATCTTATGGGGAATCATATAATGCGGCTTTTGAACTGTTGGAAGGGGACAAAACCGACCTGATATTGGAAATACCCCAGCATTTCGAGCGCAACCTAGTTACAGAAAATCAGCAAAAGTTGTTCATAGGTATCAATGCCATCAATGGCGTTAAAGCCGGTGTAGGTTCAGGATATCTTAGTCGCATTATTAACAACTATAATGCCGATATCAGAGCGGAATGGATAACGCCCAGCAAGTTTAACCCTATTCCTGTAATTGAAGTGGCCAATATCAATTGGTTCAATTTGCACCTCAATTACCAACGCTATATGGTACCGGGTATTTTGGTGGTATTGGTTACTATGGTTGGCTCTTATCTATGCGCCCTGAACATTGTGAAGGAAAAGGAAATAGGCACTATTGAGCAAATTAATGTGACTCCTATTAAGAAGTATCATTTCATTCTAGGCAAGCTTATACCATTTTGGGTGTTGGGCATGTTTGTATTTAGCCTTGGTTTGCTGGTTATAGCGCGGTTGGTATACGGCATTGTCCCACTGGGTAGCTTTGCATTGATATACGGATTTTTGGCTTTGTATTTAGTAGCTGTTTTGGGTATCGGGTTACTAATGTCCACTTATGCGCAGACCCAACAGCAGGCCATGTCGCTCGCTTTCTTTATGATGATGATATTCATTATGATGAGCGGCCTGTTTACGCCTATTGACAGTATGCCGGGTTGGGCAAAGGTAATTGCTGCCCTCAACCCCGTTTCGTACTTTGTAGATGTAATGCGAATGGTAGTATTGAAAGGCTCTACTTTTCACGATATACAAAGACACTTCGCCATTATTGGGGGCTTTGCCCTGTTCTTCAACACTTGGGCCGTGTTGAATTACCGGAAGACCAGCTAAATCAATGCACCATAAAACTCAATCCTCCAATCCCCAACAGGATAACTACTGCTAGCGAAAGGTATAATCCTTTGCGATTAAGCTGTATCTCCTGCTCCAATTGATGGTACTGAAAAGCATTGATGATGGTGTTTTCAATTCGGCTTAAGTTGCTTTCCGTTTTCGGTATATAATCGAAAGCCCCATAGCGTGCCGAGTTCATATCTTCCTCATGATTATCGAAAGAAGAGAGCATCACCACTTTTATCTCCGGAAAACTGCGATGGGCATAGCGCAATAGCTCATACCCGCTCATTGTCTTCTGGAAATCGCTATCTAAGTGGTAATCCAAAATGATTAAATCTGGGATGGTCTCTAAATACTCGAGGCATTCCTCGGCTGAGTCAAATGCAATAATATCAATATGCTCATTACGCTCCAGGTAGCAGTGCAACTTTTCGCGGTATAGCGGATCGCTATCTACAATAAATACTTTCTTGATCCTCATATCCCATTCCTCCATCATTTTGCCTAATATATTTTACGTAGGCTAATTTGTTTTGTTTCACCAAGTGATACCAGCACTAAGGGGGAAATGATCGGAATTCTTTTGCTCATAATGCACTTTGTACGCTGCAGGCTTTAGGGGTGCTGATACAAGTACGTAGTCAATTCGTAAGGAAGGGAAAGACCCATTATAGGTGCGCCCAAATCCCCATGAAGTTTTTTGAAAACAATCTTGCAAACCACGGGAAATGGTATAGTAGGCATAGGAATTGGGCGTATCGTTGAAATCGCCGCATACTACTGCCGCACCGGCATTTTTACTGATGTGCGCGGCAATCTGCTCCGCCTGCGATGCCCTTTTCACATTACCATTTCTCAGCATACGATACCATCGCCTAAAGGGGATATCGGAGCCTAATGAATCCGCATCGATATGCTCCACCGTTTCATAATCGCGATAGTTGAATTGAAACGATTGTAAATGTAAATTGTACACGCTGATACCTTTGCCCATCACCTCAATATCGGTAACTAGGGCCATGTTGTGCTTGGAATTGGCAAAACGCAACAACTCCCTATTCTTAATCGGGTATTTGGAAAAAGTAGCTTGGCCCCAATACTTACTTTTTTCTAGCACCAATGATTTTCGGAAATGGAAGTATGGATAGTATTTTTTTAGTTCTTTCAGTGTATTGAATTTTTCCGTTTCATCGGTATAAAACTCCTGTAGGCAAAGCACATCGGGGTTTTCTTTCACAATGAAATCAATAATACTTTTTTTGGAACGCTGGTTATTGTTCCAGTTATATAAATCGAAGTTGCGTACGTTAAAGCTCATTAACTTCAATTTGCTATCATGGGGCAATGACTGGGTTGCGGGGAAAACAGAGCAGTAATTGAAAATGTTAATGGAACTGATAGCCAAAGCAGTTATCGATACAAAAACGTAGCCCCGATGCCTGAACATCCATACAAATGGCCAAGCCAAGTTCAGGATCACCAACAAGGGAAAGGCCATATTGAACACGGAAAAGAAAGGCAAGCTGGCAGGGCTTACATAACTAGAGGCAGCGCAACCCACCAATAGCAATGCCGATAGCAGGTTGAGCACCAACAACAGTATCCGAACCCATGTTCTGAAAGCTTTCATTTAATCTTCTTTGCCGGCTTGGAACAGGAATGCCTTTTCTTCCTTGCTCAAGCTATCGTAACCTGAGCGATTGATTTTATCCAAAATGGCATCAATTTGTTCCTGCTTGTTACGGGTCATTGTACTCGACTTTCGCCCAATAGTGCTTTCCCTTTTATAAACTACCCTAGGCTGCCTGCGCTTGCCAAAGCGCCGTTGGATGCCTCGGAAAAAATCAAGCATGCGGTTGAAGGGAATGGACCAATCGTGACCTACCCGCATTTGACGGATATAAATAAAGCCAAACAAAGCACCGCCCAAATGGGCGATATGCCCGCCAGTATTACTATCATGTATCAACAATAAATCGAGCAATACCAAGATGGCCGCCAAAAATTTCAGTTTCACATCCCCTATTAATAGCAAACGGATTTCATGTTCGGGCAAGAGGGTTGCCGCAGCCACTATGATACCCATTACAGAAGCAGATGCCCCCATACCGCTTTCGTAGGGGCTCATAAACGGCAGGATGTTGGCAGAAAGGATAAAGAGCAAGCCCCCTACAATACCAGCATAGAAAAAAAGGGGCAGCAGTTTTTTAGGCCCTATGTATTCGTGCAAGATACTGCCAAACCAAAACAAGTTAAGCATGTTGAAGAGCAGGTGGAAAAAATCAAAATGTGTAAATAGATTGGTGGCCAATACCCAAGGCCGCTGTAATAATCGAACAACCGAACCAGGCAATTCGAGCCATTGCAATAGATAAATATAGGTCAAATCAAATGCTCTGGCTTTGTCGCCAGTAATTAGCAGGCAGATGAACATGAAAAGGTTGACCGCTACGAACACACCGACATTGACCAAAATGATGCGGGTAAGCATCTTTTCGGTATTTACCTGCTCTTTCAGTTCATCAAACCACGACCTGCGACCGTATGCCATAATCAAAAAAAGTTGCGCCTATCTTTTTGCCATAATTTGATTAAAATAAAACCGAACAACATGCCCCCCAAATGCGCAAAGTGTGCCACATTATCGCCTTGAAACTTGCCTATGCCAGCAAAAAGTTCTAACAATCCATATATGATAACGAAATACTTGGCTTTGATGGGTACAGGAAAAAAAAGCATAATCAATTCTGTATTCGGAAACAGCATACCGAAGCCAAGCAATAGGCCAAAAACCGCCCCTGATGCACCCACAGTTGGAATGTTCAACATCATATCCAACAATGCTGGGTCAGCAGTCCCGCTCTGAACAGCATTTTGTAGTTGGTGGATTTCCCAAGCACCTACTCCTAAGTGTAATGCCGCCGCACCTAAACCGGTAATGATGTAGTACAACAAAAAACGTTGGTGACCCCATACATTTTCCAAAGGGCTACCAAACATCCACAAGGCAAACATATTGAAAAAGATATGCCCAATATTGGCATGCATGAACATGTGCGAAAAGAGCTGGTAGGGCTTAAAGTTGGGCGATAAAACATTGTACATTCCAAGTATCCCCCTTAAATCGATACCTTGAAACTGGAAAAAATACGTAGCCAAAAAGAAAAGCCCATTAATAATTAACAAGTTAGTTACCACGGGAGGCATTCTATCGGGCCTTGTTTGATAATAGCTCATTGGCTGTACTTAGATAGTTTTCGGAATGAATCTTTTTTCCAATTCGGCAAGGTCAAAGGTACTGAAAGTAAGTTTGCCGTTGGGAGCAATATAGGGTTGCTCGCAGGCGAAAAGTTCGTCAATCAGCGTTTCCATTTCTTTGATTTGCAAGGCCTGTCCGTTTTTGATAGCCGCCTGCTGTGCCATTGAGCGGGCAAGGTTGTCGCGTTTGTCCAGTTTCAAAACGCTCAAGTTGTCATGATAGTTTTGCAATAGCCGTTCTACTATTTCCTGCTCGTTGCCGCTCAGTATATCGGCGGGCATACCATGTACCACAAAGTCATTGTTTCCAAATTCTTGAATATCGAAACCGAGCAGGTGTATTTCAGGCATTATTTCCCTTAATACTTCCGCATCTGAGGCAGAGCAACTAATATGTTGTGGAAACAATAACTGCTGGCTGGCTTGTGGCTTATTGTTGAAAGCCTTCAGAAAACGTTCGTACAAAATGCGTTCATGGGCTGCCTGTTGGTCAATCAAAATAAAACCCGAACGGATGGAAGACAGTATATAGCGGCTATGAACCTGCACTGGTACGCGCTCACTACGCTCTGGGGCAGCCATTTCCCCTAACTGTTCGTTGCGGGAAAAGTCGCTGCTAATGGTCATGGACTTACCATCTCGCTCTATCGCTATGTCATATAGTTGTGTCCAATTCTTCAGGTTGTTGCGGTTAGATGGGCCCGTGGCAAAACTGTCATGCCCTGAATACTGCCTAGGCTTTGCTTCGGCATGATCGCCCAACTGACGGGTAATCCATGCGGGGCTTTCATTGCCTTGGGAGGGAAAAACTACACTATGGTCGCCTTTTGCTTGTATGTAATTCAAGCTCTGTTCCTGTTCAAAATCCAAAGTAGGCGTAACGCTGTATTTGCCCAAGGCATGGCGCACGCTTACCCTGATAAAGCCATACACCGATTTTTCATCATCGAACTTAATTTCCTGCTTGGTGGGGTGTACGTTGATATCTATACGGGCTGGGTCAATCTCAATAAACAATACAAATAACGGAAAGCACCCAACTGGTATCAAATCTTCATAGTTGGTAAACACGGCATGGTTGAGGTAGGCATTCTTTACAAAACGGTTGTTTACAAAGAAATACTGCTCACCCCTAGTACGCTTGGCACTGTCAGGCTTGCCAATAAAACCGTAGATGCGCATAAAATCGACCTGCTCCTCCACGGGTACCAATTTTTCATTGTACTGGTTGCCCAACATGGCCACAATCCTTTGCCTTAGGTTGCCCGCCTTGAGGTGGAACAGTTCATGGTCGTTGTGGTGCAGCGAAAAGAAAATCTGCGGGTAAGACAATGCAATCCTTTGGAACTCCTCAATGATATGCTTCATCTCCACCGGATTCGACTTGAGGAAATTACGCCTGGCGGGGACATTGAAAAACAAGTTTTTCAAACAGATACTGGTGCCGGGCTGGCACTGGCAGGCTTCCTGTTCAATCACTTCGCTGCCTTCAATGCGCAAGTGGGTACCTAGCTCGTCCTGTTGCCTGCGGGTGCGTAATTCTACCTGTGCTACCGCTGCTATGGATGCCAACGCCTCTCCACGAAAGCCCATGGTACGGATAGCGAAGAGGTCGTCAATCGTCTTGATTTTAGAAGTGGCATGCCTCTCAAAACACATACGCGCATCCGTAGGCGACATGCCCTTGCCATTGTCGATTACCTGCACCAATGCTTTGCCCGCGTCCTTTACAATCAACTGTATGCTGGTAGCCCCTGCATCAATGGCATTTTCCATCATTTCCTTTACTGCCGATGCCGGACGCTGGATAACCTCGCCTGCGGCTATCTGGTTGGCAATCACATCGGGAAGTAAATTGATAATATCTGACATAAGAATAGCCTACAAAGGTAAGCAATAGCAGGGGCAGTTAGGCTAATTACCAACCCTTGAAAAACGGACAATATCCTTAGATTAATCGACAAAAGTTTCCCTAATTACGCTTTTAACTTTAGCAATTTCTTTGTCTGTTAAATGCTCAAACTTTTTTACAATGCGCCTTCTATCAATTGTACGTATTTGATCTATTACTATCCAGCCTTTGGTTTTGTGTTTTATCTCTACTCGGGTAGGGTACGGTTTTGAAGTAGTGGTCATAGGTGCCACAATAATGGTTTGCAAGTACTTATTCATCTCATTTGGAGACAAAACCACACAAGGTCTAGTCTTTTTCATTTCACTTCCTACAGTGGGGTCAAGATTGACCAAGACAATGTCGTACTGGTTTATTTGCTCCATTCCTCAAATTGCTCATCATCAAATACATCTTCCATCAAAAGCTGATCGTCTCCCCTTTCATGCATTTTCTTAAAACTATCTTCCCACCCTTTTCTAGGCACTGGTACGGGCTTCAAAATGATATATCCATTTTCAAGTATCAGTTCTATTTTGTCGTTGATACTATATTTTTCTAAAATGGTTTTTGAAAGCCGAATTCCTTTTGAATTCCCTATGTTGATGATTGAAAGTTCCATAGCTGATACGTTAATACAAAGTAATTACAACAAAACTTAACTTCCAAATAGTTCGAAGTATGTAATGCTAGCGGGTGAGAAGCGGGATTATTAGGCCACCAAAGCTTCTTGGAAATCAAAGCCGGCATATTCATGGGCAATAGCATCCAAAGTGGCCAAAAGTTCTTCTTCCACTTCCGAACTTACCAATATACTGCGGTAATGCTTGATATTGGGCATGCCCCTAAAGTAGTTGGTATAATGGCGGCGCATTTCCACAATGCCCAGCTTTTGACCTTTCCAAGCAATGGAGCGTATCAGGTGCTCTTTGCAGGCATCTATCCGCTCTTCAATGGTGGGGGACGCCAATTCTTCGCCAGTCGCCAAAAAATGTTTCACCTCCCTGAAAATCCAAGGATAGCCGATAGAAGCACGGCCTATCATAATCCCATCAACGCCATAGCGGTCGCGCATTGCTTTGGCTTTCTGAGGGCTGTCCACGTCGCCATTACCGAAAATAGGGATATGCATCCGGGGGTTGTTTTTTACCTCGCCAATCAAAGTCCAATCGGCATCCCCTTTATACATTTGCTTGCGGGTGCGCCCATGTATGGCCAAAGCTTGTACCCCAATGTCTTGTAGCCTTTCGGCTACTTCCACGATGTTCTTGCTATTTTCGTCCCAACCCAATCTGGTTTTTACCGTAACGGGCAAACTGGTGGAGTTGATTACCTCTTGGGTTATCTTCATCATCAGGGGAATATCTTGCAAAATACCCGCTCCGGCCATTTTGCAAACCACCTTTTTTACCGGGCAGCCATAGTTGATATCAATTAGTTCAGGGCCTGCCGCTGCTGCTATTTCCGTTGCCTTTGACATGGAAATGGTATCGCCACCGAACAGTTGGATACCAATAGGCCTTTCCTCGTCATAGATATCCAGTTTCTGAACGCTCTTATGTGCATCGCGTATAAGCCCTTCCGAAGAAATAAACTCCGTGTACATTAAGTCGGCACCCTGTTTTTTGCACAAAGCCCTAAATGGAGGGTCGCTCACGTCCTCCATGGGTGCCAGTAAAAGGGGAAAATCCCCTAGTTCTATGTTGCCGATACTTACCAATTCAGCTAAGTGCTATTTATGCTGTAAATTTACCAAAATTTTTAGCTAGCGTTTTGAATAGCGATTCCCATACCCCCACAAACCAAGCAATGCAGCCTCATCAAGGAGGCTTTGCCATTACGCTATTATTATTGTTTTGGTTTCTGGGTTCGATATTATTTAGTTCTTTGCAGGAACAACTGGCGGAAATGCTGATTGGTTCAGACGCTATGGACCGATTGACAAAAGATGCCGACTTCTTGAGGGAGCATGTATGGTTTATGCGGTTGTTACAGCCCTTTTATACCATCTTGGGCTTTTTGTTGCCCCCGCTCATCATGGCGCAAATGCTAAAGTTGAACGTAGGTCGCCATTTTAGGCTACGACAGGCACCACGTTTGCCTTATCTGGGGATGATGCTGCTCATATTCATCGCTTCCCTGCCACTCATTTCCTATACGGCTAGCTTGAATCAACAGCTTGCTTTGCCTGATTTTCTTAGTGGTTTGGAAAGGGCGAGCAAGGATATGGCCGAGCAATTGAAATTATTGACACAGGCCATGTTGAGAATGGATAGCCCAATAGAACTGGTGATTAATTTGGTAGTATTTGCCATACTGCCGGGCATAGCGGAAGAATTGTATTTTCGGGGCGGGGTGCAGCGTATTTTTCATACGGTTTCCAGAAGTGCTTTCCTTGGCATATTTCTTTCCGCGCTTTTCTTTACCATCATCCATTTTGATATTTATGGATTATTGCCGCGCTTTTTATTGGGCATGATGTTAGGCTATCTATACCACTTTAGTGGCAACCTTTGGCTACCCATCATTGCCCATGTGCTTTTCAATGGCAGCCAAGTAATAGCCGTGTATTTTACGGGCTTGGAAAATTTTGAGAATGCAGAGGAGCAAGCAGCCATCTCCATTTGGGTTGCATTGGGCTCATTATTGATAGTCCTTACTTTGTTTTGGTGGTTCTACAAAAGCACCCGTACACAAAAAACGGCTTCCCCATGAGCGAGTGGAAAAAAGTGTACAGCAGCATGATATTGACCAATGCGGAGATTGTACGCACCATGTTGGTAGATAATGAAATAGATGCCGTAGTGGTGAACAAGCAAAGTTCTGCCTATCCGCAAATTGGCCAAGCAGAGGTGCATGTGCCTATTGATATGGTTTTGCCCGCACTAAATCTTATCAACCGGGTGGAAGATGCATTGGCCCAAAGTGATGAGGAGGAATGATATTTGAGGTTTCTTACCAAATAGCGATAGTTTGAAAATCAGCCGTCCCGTTGTGTTCCTTATGAGCCTATTCACTTTGTTTGTGTTGGGGGGCTTGGGTTTGGCCATCATTGCTTATCTGCTGCACATTCCTTTAACTGCTTTTTTCCTCAGCGGTGCACCCTGGCAGGAACAGTTGTTCTTTGGCTTCAGCATGGGCATTGGCATCAGCTTGCTGAGCGTTTTTCTTTCCAGTTTTGATTTTATGGAAGATGCCAATTTCATGGCGGGTGCCATCGTCAAACAATTGAACCCACAATGGTACCACATATTGTTTTACTCCTTTTGCGCAGGGGTGGGCGAAGAGCTCTTGTTCAGGGGCGGTATACAGCCACTTATAGGCCTATGGCCTACTGCCGTAATCTTTATTTTCTTGCACGGCTATTTGCGTTTCGGTAGTTTGGAAGCAGTGCTTTCCGGGTTCTATCTGATTTTGATAAGCGCCGCATTGGGTTTTTTAATGATTTATAGAGGCATCTATGCCGCCATGGCTGCCCATTTCATCATCGATGTCATCATGTTTTTCTTTATTAAAAAGGAGGTGGCCAAAGAAGGCGAAACCGATTATCGCGAAGAGGAAGATTGACCCAGCCTAATGTCCTTGATATTCATTTGCAGGCTAACGTTTCCCTGCCATTCGTTCTCTTCCAAGCAATAGCAAATGTCAAAAGTATCTTGTTCTGTCAATGCCAATAATTGCTCTATCCAATGGGCCATACCGAAAGCAATGGCTTGGCACACCTGCTTACCATCTTGGCTTACCGTTATGCGCATATGGTTGGTCCCTATTAACCTAGGTGACCCTACCAGCCGGCAAGCCTTGGTGATGAATACTGGGCGCATGTTGCTTGGGCCAAAGGGGGCAAACTGCTTAAGGATGCGGTAGAATTTCGGCGTGATATCGCAAATATCCAATTCCGAATCAATGGATATCTCCGGCACCAAGCACTCTGGCAGAATAGTGGCGGCCACCACCTCTTCGAATTTCTGCACGAAAGCTTCATAGTTCTCTTTGGGCAAGGTAAGGCCGGCCGCATATTTATGCCCACCAAATTGTATCAACAAATCGGAACAGGCCTGTATGGCATCATGTATATTGAAACCACTTACTGACCTTGCCGAACCCGATAGATAACCGTTCGATTCGGTCAAAACAATGGTAGGCCGATAATAGGTTTCTATTAGCCGCGAAGCAACGATACCGATTACCCCTTTGCTCCAATGTGGCTGGAAAAGCACGGTGCTTTTTCGCTGTAAGCGTTGCGCATCTGCCTGTATCATTTCCAACGCTTCCTGGGTAATATCTTTATCTACCTGCTTACGGTCGTCATTATGGTTATGCAGGTTGCTGGCATTCAAATCCGCCTGTTCATCGGTATCGCTAATGAGTAGGTTCACGGCATTCCTGCCATGGTCCATGCGCCCCGCAGCATTGATGCGTGGGCCAATGTAAAACACCAAATCAGATATGCTTAGCTTCCTGTTTGCCACCCCTGCCCTTTCTATAAGATAGCCCAAGCCCTTTCGGGGCGATTCGTTCAAGAGTTTTAGCCCATAATGTGCCAACACCCTGTTTTCGCCCGTAATAGGTACAATATCGCAGGCCGTGCTTACGGCAACCAAGTCCAAGTATTGGTACACCACTTCGTTCGGGATACTATTCTCTAGGGCAAAAGCCTGTATGAGCTTAAAACCAATGCCGCAACCGCTCAATTCCTTATAGGGATAAAAGCAATCGAACCGTTTAGGGTCAAGCACCGCTACCGCTTTTGGCAAAGTTGCTTCCGGTAAATGGTGGTCGCATATGATAAAATCTATCCCTTTCGAACTGGCAAAGGCCACCTTATCGTGAGCACGAATGCCACAGTCAAGCGCTATAATTAGGCTATAACCGTTATGGGCAGCATACTCAATGCCCTGCACGGAAATGCCATACCCCTCTACATATCGGTCGGGAATGTAATAATCGATCCTATCGGGGTAAAAGTCTTTCAAAAAGCTGTACACCAAAGCCACAGCAGTAGTGCCGTCCACGTCGTAATCACCATAAACCAGTATCTTTTCTTCCCTTTCCAATGCCTTTTCCAGACGTTTCACTGCCAACCGCATATCCTTCATCTCAAAGGGGTCATGCAGGTGTTCCAAAGAAGGCCGGAAAAACAGCCGGGCATCGTCAAAACTTTCTACGCCCCTTAAAATCAGCAAACGCGCCAGCACTTCATGGATGCCCACTATGCCCGATAGGTATTTCACCTTCTCTTCGTCGGCTTGAGCCAATGCCCAGCGCTTTTGTTCTGCTTTCTGAAGGGTAATATCGGTAGGCATAATGCTTAAAGTAATACAATCTTTCGCAGAATGGCATCATCCCCCTTGCGCAGTCGCAAAAGATAAGTGCCTTTGGGCAATGATTCCAATGGTAATATTTGTTTGTCACCTTGCAATATGCCCTGTTCCATCTTCCTTCCGAAGAGATCCATTACCTCCCATTCGGCGTTCTGAAATAAAGGGTCGGCAATGATGCTTATATTGCCCGAAGAAGGTATAGGAAAAACTTTTACCCATGTATTCGGAATAGGGCCAGTGCTGCTAGTGGTGTCCCGTTGCACCAATACCGAATCGCTAAATTGACAGCCATTGGCATCGGTAATCGTAACAAAATAGGTTCCTGCCGATAGTTGGGCTATGTTTTGTGAGGATAGGGTATCCGGGCCTGACCAAGCAAAGTTATAAGGGGCTGTACCGCCATATACGTCAGTATCTATCGCTCCATCTTGGTTGAAATTGCTTTCGCGGCTTACCGAAAAGGCGGCCAACAATTCCTCCGGTTCATCAATGGTGATAAAGGCATCTTTGCTGCAGCCCAATGAATCGGTCACATTTACCGTATAAGTGCCCGGCGCAAGATTGGCCAACAAGGTATCGCTTGAACCATTCAGCCATGTAATGGTGTAGGGCGGCAAGCCGTCTGATATCTGCAAGCTGATACTTCCGTTGCGGGCACCTTTGCAGCTAATTGTATTCACTATTGGCTCCACTTTCACGCAATTGACACAGTTATCATTGATAAAGCGTTGTATGCTTCTGTATAAGTTCAAGCGGCCACCCGAAACGGTAGTTCCGGACAAGCTGGGTAAAATATCGGCACTATTGAGTATGGCTGCTTTGATTGCCAACACGGTATTTGCAGGGTCGGCCTTGTAAGCCAGCATAAAACTATCGCAGGCGACTGACATCAGTAAAGCCATGGCTCCTGCCAAATGCGGAGATGCCATGCTTGTTCCCGTTGAATTGCCAAAATTACCCCCTGGCGTGGTAGAATAAACCCCCGTACCTGGGGCAGCAATATCTACGGTACTTGCCCCATAGCCCGCCGTGCTGTTCTTCACGTCGAAACGAGTAGTATTGGTTACCGCTATCATATAATTGCTGCTACAGGAAGTAGGCATGTCAAATGCGGCATCCACATCGGTGGGGGCATTGGGTACAGCAATGGTACTAAGCACTCCTACCTTTCCCAAGGAATCATAAAATGCACACCACAAAGGATAATCAGCCGGATTGCCGAAATCGACCCCAAAGGAGGAATTGGCAGCTACCACAAAGGCACCCTCGGTTCCATTGGTGATGTTGTAGCGTTTACGTACATCGAAAATATATTTGTAGCCAGACATCACTTGCCAATCCGTATAATCGCTTACCACTATGGGCATTATCTTGGTATCCCAACATACACCGGAAACCCCTAAGGAATTATTGCCGATGGCGCCCGCAATACCCGCTACATGCGTGCCGTGATAGTCGTTCACAATGTTGCCGCTGGTATCATCGGCATTCCAGCCGTTGATATCATCTATATAGCCATTGTTGTCATCATCCACATTATTTCCGGCAATTTCTAGTGGGTTTCTCCAGATATTCAAGTCAGCATGATTCAGGTCAATGCCGCCATCCACAATGGCAATAACGATGGTATCGCCCAGAACGGTAAGCCCACCCGTACCGATATCCCACGCATCGGTGGCTTGTACGTCTGCACCTATCAAACCGCCGTTTTGCCCTGTATTCTGTAGGTTCCATTGAACCGAAAAACCAGCATCATTGGGGGTTGTGCTTCTAAGCTGTATTTTATGGTTCAATTGTGCCGCCACCACCCCATTCAGCCCTTTTACGGTTTCCAAGGCCAATTGCTCATTGGCGGCAAGATTCAATAACCAAACATTCCAATCGCCCAATCGGGAAGCTTTTAGTATTTGCGGCGCTGATGTTTTCCCATATTCTTGGGCGAATTTTTCATAGGCGACAGCAGGACTAAGCTGTACGATTACTTGGTTTTCGACAGCTTGGGAAAACAATTGGCTGCAACTGCACAAAAGTGCTATGGTAAGGGCCAGCAAATATCTCATAGGGCTTGAAGCTGTTTGAACCAACCATCTAACAAATCATTTCCCTCCAGTGTTCCAAGCTTTTGTTCGACACTTCGCAACTCTTCCAAAGGCTTGCTTTGGAAGAACTGGTCGTAAGCCTGCCCCCGGTGCAATGCTTGCGAATAGGGAATGTGGCTAAAACTCACCATGGAGTATAAGGGCAAGAACTCTTCAGGATGCTGTTGCTGCATCGCTTGCTCAATTTTTCTGCGCAATAGATAACGCTCATCCGCTACGGAATCGCGCATCTCAATGAAATTGCGAAGTGCCAGCTCGGCAATAGCATCGGTATCGGGTTTGCGTCGCTTTTCAAAGGCAGGCATTATTTGGCTCCAATCCTCTCCATATTCGTCCATCAACAGGTTGAGCACGGTACAATCTTCGAAACCCGCATTCATCCCTTGGCCATAAAAAGGCACAATACCGTGCGCGGCATCGCCCAGCAACAACGCTCGACCACCCATTGACCAAGGGTAGCAACGGAAAGTGGCCAATGAAGAAGTAGGGTTTTGGAAAAACTCCACTTTAAAATGGGGCATCAAAGCCAATGCGTCAGGAAAGTAGGTTTCAAAAAATGCTACCGCGTTTTCGGCATCGGTTAGTTGCGCAAAGGAAACCGACCCTTCCAAGGCTAAAAACAAGGTACAGGTGAAACTACCATCCAAATTGGGCAACGCAATAAGCATAAAGCTTTTACGAGGCCAGATATGCAGGGCATTTTTCTCCAGTTGCCAGCCCCCATCGGTAGTAGGGGGGATACTTAGTTCTTTATAACCATGCTCCAAATACGTTTGGGAATAATTGAAGCGGTCCGTTTTTGTCATGGCCGTTCTTATGGCGGAAAAAGCCCCATCGGTGCCGAAAAGCAATTCGCTGGCCACTTTAGTGCCATCTTCCATCAGCAACACATTGTTCTGCAAATCCACGTCTTGGCCACGTTGCCCAAAATGGATATATGCCCCCGCTAGTTCGGCCTTGTCCATGAGCAGTTGGTTTAGTCCGCCACGTGATATGGAATTGATAAACTGCCCTTGCAGACCATAGGGTTGGAAGTTGATAGCCCCATCCTGACCATGCACCATGCGTCCATGCATAGGTATGGCCATTGCCCGAATGTCGTCTTCCAGACCCACTGCATTTAGTGCCTTTAAACCCCTATCGCTCAAAGCAAGATTGATGGAGCGCCCAGCATCCATGCTCACTTTGCGCATATCCGGACGGCGTTCGTACAGGGTAACCTGATAACCCCTTTTTGCCAAATAAATGGCCCAAAGCGAACCCACCAACCCTGCGCCGACTACTGTAGTTTTCATAATAATAGCTAAACTTACAAGTTAGGGGATTTTGGCCTTTTTAAAAATACCTAATTAGATTTGGGCGAAGTGCTTACCTCCTTAAAATCTTAACCATCGCCTTGCCCTTTGCCAACTCGTCAATCAGCTTATCCAGATAGCGGATTTTCTGCATCAAAGGGTCTTCTATTTCTTCCACCCGGTAGCCACAGATAAGCCCAGTGATTTTTGTAACGTTGGGGTTCAGTTCTGGTGCTTGCGCAAAAAAGTCTTCAAAACTGTTTTTGCTATCTATCTGTGCTTGCAGTGTTTCGCTGTTATATCCAGTTAGCCAATAGATGATAGTGTCCACTTCCTCCTTGGTGCGGCCTTTCCTTTCCGCCTTTTGTATGTACAGCGGGTACACGCTGGCAAAGGCCATCTTGAATACCCTGTTATTGTTCATCGGAATATGGCATGTCTGTTAACTATTCAATACCTCTGCCACCCTGTGCACCTCACTGAAAGTATTGTACAGGGGGACGGGGCTAATGCGGATAACATTGGGTTCGCGCCAATCGGCAATGATGCCTTCCCTATCCAACTTATCGAACAAAGCCTTGCCGTCCTTTTTCACCAACAGCGATAGCTGGCAGCCCCGGCGTTGAGGGTCGCTGGGGGTGATGATTTTAAACTTGGGATTGCCTTTTATCAAAAACTCTAAATAGCCGGTCAGCTTCACACTTTTTTCCCGCAACCTATCAAAGCCTGCCTCATCAAATATATCCAGTGAAGCTTTATGCACTGCCATACTGATAACCTGTGCATTACTCACTTGCCAGCCAGCAGCTCCTACCATGGGCTTAAAGCCCTTCTGCATTTTAAACCGCTCCTTTTCATCATGGCCCCACCAACCCGCAAAGCGTGGTAAGCTAGCATCATTGCCGTGCCTTTCATGTACGAAAACACCCCCCACGCCTCCAGGCCCACTGTTTAGGTATTTATAGGTGCACCAAGCTGCAAAGTCCACGTTCCAGTCATGTAGCTGAAGCAGTACATTGCCCACTGCATGGGCTAAATCGAAACCCACCACCGCACCGGCCTGGTGCCCAGCCTTGGTAATGGCCTCCAAGTTAAAGTATTGGCCAGTGTAATAGTTTACCCCTCCTAGAAGTACCAGTGCCAGTTCTTTCTTGTTTTCATCAATTGCCTGCAATATGTCTTCCTCCCTGATAAGGTATTCCCCTTTTCGAGGAGCTACTTCTATCACGTCTTTGCCATAGTCGAGCCCATGGAAATTGATTTGCGATTCTACCGCGTATTGATCGGAAGAGAATGCGCCTGCTTCCATCAATATCTTGGTGCGTTTGCCTTTTGGCCGGTAAAACGAAACCATCAATAGGTGCAGGTTCACCGTAAGCGTATTCATCAGCACTACTTCGCTGGGCAGTGCACCTACCAAATTGGCCTCCGTAGGGAACAATGTGTGGTAGTGCAGCCAAGGGTTCTTTGCATCCAAATGCCCTTCCACGCCCATTTCGCGCCAGTCGCGCATTTCTTGCTCTATATAAAATTTAGCGCTTTTAGGCTGTAAGCCCAAAGAGTTGCCGCACATATAAATGGAAGGCTTTCCATGTTTATCAGGAATGAAAAACATCCTTCTAAATTCTTTCAGTTCATCCTCTTTATCGAGCAGCAACGCATATTTTGTGTCGTTCTGATAGTCCATAATAGCTAAAATAGACATTTCACTATAACCCAAAAAGGGGGAGAATGTTGATAACCTCAAATATTTTGCAATTTTAAATACGTTTCAACTCCATGCGTTTGCTAGGGACTTATTTATGCTAAATATTCGTAACATTAAATCAATTTTACTTTTGTGAAAAAATTGTGAATTCCTTCCACGCTTAACTTGGGTTTCGCAGGTATTTCGCAGGTACTTCAAAGGGTGTTCGCAGGTGCTTCGCGGGTATCTCAAGGGGTGCTCACGGGTACTTCAAGGGGTGTTCGCAGGTATTTCAATTCTAATTAAATCTTTGATTGTCAATTGTTTATGGAAAAATGAGTGTGTTTTTTTGTTTTTTGCTCCATTTATAGAAGGATTTGCGATGGAAGCCCGCCCCGCTTTTTGCGGGGATTTCAAATTTTTCAAATTGTGCTCTCATCAGCACATTCGCACACCAGCACATCAGCACACTATCACATTATCAATGGTAAGCACTTAGTGTGAATTTTCCAAATAATGTAAAGAGAATGTGGGGTGCTCCAAAAAGATTTTTTGTAACTTTTCGCTATGGAAAACAATGATTTCAGCTATCGTTTTGAAACCGGCCAAACCGCCGAAGCAATATTCCCGAAATTGTTGGATGCCCGCTATTGGTGGTCGGGCATACATGCTGAAGTGCACAAGGGCGCTAGCCAAGAGCTTGGCGATGAGTTTACTTTTGAAGCTGGCGATGGCGCCCATTATTCGAAGCAAAAATTGGTAGAACTTATCCCGAATGAAAAGATAACATGGTCAGTGATTGACAGTAAACTGACTTTTCTTGACGATACCAGCGAATGGACGGGCACCCAATTCGGCTTTGAACTATCCAATAGCAAAGGAAACACTATAATAATCTTTACTCATTATGGCCTTTTGCCACAGGTAGAATGCTATAATACTTGTAGTAATGCTTGGATACAATACTTGACGAAATTAGAGCAGCATTTAAGCTAATGCTTTTACTCTTTGTACTGTCATTAATTGGAGTATTTGTAAATATTACTTTGACGTGACAATAGATTGCGGTAAGCCTTGTAAATTGCTTCGAAAAAGGATATGAAAAACATTTACTTGCTGCTGCAAATAGCTTTTTGGTCCCATACAGCTTATGGCCAAATCCCCAATTTTAATAGTCGTGATACCGTTGCTTGCACTTACGATACTATGCAACAAATAATAGTACCAACTCATTGGGAAATATATCAAACATATGACGATACTTGGAATGGGCCGAGAGATACCAATTTTTGCCCTTCCATTTCCAACACTTCGTCATATTACATTGGGCTTCCTGTCAACCAACTGAACCGTACGGTGTTTTTACGTGCCCTATTTAATGGAGTGCAATTGAGTCCGAACGATGTATATGGTTTAAATGCTTCCATTAATTTATTAGGGCAGAACATTGTCAATTATGCAGATACGGGCAGTAGTTGTCCTGAAATGGTGTGCACGGGTATGTTGGCGGCTGTTCAAATACCAGATAGCTTTGGAACGGGAACGGATATGCGCTGGCATGAGGTGAATTACTACAATGGATCATGGACAGGTAATAACCTTAATGGATGCATCCCTACAGAATATTTTCCTGACCAGCTTTTAAAGGAGGTGATTTATAAAGTTACTTTTAGCAACATACCAACCGGTGACACTATTCTGTTCACTCCTCCTTATTTGGAACAGGTATGGTATTTAAACACTATTAATGCACTTTATGCTTCGCAGATACGTAACGGAAGACACGTAGTAGATTTGTTTGACCCCATTAATTTGGTGCTGCATGACAACACTTATCCATCCCCTACCAATTGGCATTATGTGGAAGTAAGCCCTAACCCCAATGTGGCGTACGTGGATACGATAGACATTTTTCTACAAGGTGGCTTTGAAGAAAATGTTTTGTTGTTCCAGCCTTTTACCGAGTTAATAGGCGGGCATCCGGTAAACGATTCCATTAACCGCCATGTGGTCAACATTGTAAACCAAGGGGCTAACTTTTGTTTCTCCTATTTGGTTGAAAAGGGTTTTGAAAATGGAGGAAACTATATTCACCAATCAGGCAAACTTTCCTTTGACTACCATCGCGGTTGTATGTTTTTTGGCAAAGGGAGTAGTTTAGTAGTTGCCGATGGCGCAAAGCTGGAATATGGCACCGCCACTAAGGGCATGCTTGCCCTTAAAACCGGTGGTTCCATTGAGATAGGGAAAGGTGCCGAATTGCTAATGAAGGGAAAAATAAGCTTGATGGAATATGAATGGGAAGGCCCACAGCAGATATACATGACCTTGAACCCTGGGGCTAAACTAACTTTTGCCAAAGGTTCCAGAATCACCAATGAAAAAAGTAAATACGGAACCATCAAGCTGAACGTTTACATGAAAGGGGGAGTATTGGACGATAGCCATTTAAGCCCCGCAAGCCGTGCGCTGATTAATAAGATATATGATGTGCCCAAAGAAAATGTAGAGGAGAATCTGAAACTTTTGGGAAATCCTATCTATGAAACACTGCGTCTATCCTATACCGCTGCCGAGAAAGAGACCCTTCTTTTCAGCTATTACGATTTACAAGGAAAATACTTGGGTGATTATACTGCCAAATGCCAGCAGGGCATCAATTATATCGATATTCCTGTAGGCAACTTACCAGCAGGGGCATATATTTTAAAAACGACCAAGGGACAAACCACCAGCTTTACACAAAAATTTGTGAAGCTGTAATACACACTCGCTATTTTTTGGAGCGGACGAAAGTTCTCTTGAGTCGCTTTAATGATTTTTTAATCGGCTATTTGTTGTATTTCAACGATTTAGGCTTGTAATTAAACTAGAGTTTACTTAAACTTGTTTCTACTAGTTTTCACCTAAATCCGATATCATTTCCCATGAAAAGAATGAGCTTTTTTGCCTTATTGGCGTTCGCAATGCTTTCATTGCAGCTAAACGCCCAACGCTCCTGTGGTGCTATGGACCATTTGCACCAGATGATGCAGGACCCTACCGTGGCGCAAAATCGCGCTGCCATTGAACAGTTTACGGCCAACTGGGTATCATCGCACCCCAATGGCTCTTCTAGGGCAATCGTAACCATTCCAGTAGTGGTACACGTACTTTATAGAACCACTTCGCAAAACATTAGCGATGCGCAGATACAAAGCCAAATAGACGTATTGAATGCTGACTTTGCCAAGCTGAACGCTGATGCGGCCAACACCCCATCTGCTTTCCAAAGTTTGGTGGCCAATGTCGATATCCAATTCTGTTTGGCCCAACGCGACCCCAGCGGCAACCCCACCACTGGTATTATCAGAAAATCGACTACCGTTACCTCTTTTTCCACCAATGACAATATTAAGCGCAGTGCCAATGGCGGTAGCGATGCCTGGCCTAGGGATTCCTATTTGAACATTTGGGTGGGCAATATCAGCGGCGGCATATTGGGTTATGCCCAGTTCCCAGGTGGGTCGGCCAGCACGGATGGGGTGGTAATCAATTATACCGCTTTTGGTACTAACGGCACTGCTGCTGCACCTTTCAATAAGGGCCGTACCGCTACCCATGAAGTAGGCCACTGGCTGAACCTATACCACATTTGGGGCGATGATGGCACTGGTTGTACTGGTTCGGACAACGTAAGCGACACCCCCAACCAAGCTGATGAAAACTACGGCTGCCCTAGTTTCCCTACCGTTTCTTGCAGCAATGGTCCCAATGGCGACATGTTCATGAATTATATGGACTATACGGATGATGCCTGCATGTTCATGTTCACTAATGGGCAAAAAGCCAGAATGCAAGCCTTGTTTGCTACCGGCGGCGCACGTGCGGCCTTGTTGAACTCATTGGGCTGCCAGGCACCAAATGTTACATGTGGTACTCCTACAGGCCTAGCTGCTAGCGGTATCACCACTACTGCAGGCACTATTAGTTGGTCGGCAGTAAGCGGTGCCACCAGCTACAATTTACAGTATAAGTTAAGCACCGCCAGCACTTACACTACGGTTGCCGTTACTGGTACCAACTTTTCGCTTAGCGGACTTACTGCGGGTACTACTTACAATTATCAGGTACAGGCCGTTTGTGCTAGCGGTGCTAGTGCTTATTCCACCACAGCCAGTTTTACTACTTTGTCGGAAGGAGGCTGCGGAACCCCGGGTAGCCTTGCCTCCTCAGGCATCACTGCTTCCGGTGCTACTGTGTCATGGTCGGCAGTGAGCGGTGCCACTAGTTACAATCTTCAGTATAAGCTTTCTTCGGCATCTACTTTTACCACGGTATCAGTTACGGGTACTTCTTATGCTTTCACAGGTTTAGCCGCATCTAGCACCTATAATTACCAAGTGCAAGCAGTTTGTGGCGGTACTACTGGCAGCTATGCTGCATTGGCTTCATTTACCACTTCTGCAGCCAGCACTTGCACGGATACATATGAGTCCAACAACTCTATTTCAGCAGCCAAAACTATTGCTGTGGGCACTGATATCAGGGCATTGATAGGCACTGCTGGCGATAACGATTATTTTAAATTTACCTCTACTAGTTCGCAAAAGTATATCCAAATTACCTTGACCAATTTGCCCGCTGACTATGATGTGCGCCTATACCGCTCAAATGGCTCACAAGTAGCTATATCCCAGAATTCAGGTACTACTAGCGAAACCATCAATTACAACAATGGCTCCGCAGGCACCTACTATGTAAGGGTTTATGGATACAACAATGCATTTAATGCCAGCAGTTGCTATACTTTGAAAGCCAGCATCAGTAGTTCCCGCTTTAGGGTAGACGGTACGGAAGATGAAACCTTGCCAAGCAGCAAGCTATCTGATTTCAAATACCAGATTTTCCCCAACCCAACTAATGGTCAAGTGAACGTTGAACTTTCAACGGTTGACTTGATGGAAAATGCGAGCATTCAAGTTACCGACATTGCCGGCAAGACGGTGTTTTTTCAGAACATTGGCACTATTGAAAGCAATTACAGCAATACCTTGGACTTGAGCTACCTGGAAAACGGCATGTACTTTATCGCTGTTTTGGAAGGCAACCAGCGCAAGCAGGTACAGAAAGTATTGCTGGCCAAATAATTTTAGATTGTTCCTGTTTCATGAAGGGGGCTTATGGCCCCCTTTTTATTTGAGGGATAATGCTTTTCTTTGTACTAATAAAAGGCGCATATGAGAACCCTACTTTTCCTCTTCTCTTTTTTAGTGTTTGCCCATTTTGTAAGTGCGCAAACAATAGCAATAACCCAATCGGGCGATACCGTATTGCTCAATGACGATTATACGTGGAGGTATAAATCGGTGATAAAGTTTACTCCAAACATAACGATTGATGAAGAGGTAATGGAGGAAGATGAGCCAGTAGCTTTAGACGAAGAGATGCCACCGTTACCTCCTCCGCCTGGTTTCGATAACGGAAATGAGCCCTCGGTACCATTGACAGAAGAGGATAGCCTAGAATATGATACTGTTGCCTATGATGATGAAGTGGAAGAAGAGGAGGACTATAATGTGGAAGAAGAGGATTATGAGGCCATGATGGAAGTGGAAATACCCCCATTGGTAAAGAATAACACCAAGTACAAAAAGCCCAGCAGTAACAATTATTTGTTAAGAAGCCAAAAAATAGATGTGGGAGTGTGGTTGGATGCAAAAAATTGGAAGTATGGCAAGAGTAGCATCAATGAAGATAGTGAGTATTCCTTTAAACATAAGAAGGGAGATTTACACGGCTTACTGATTACAGAGCGCATCGAAATTCCATTGGAATCAATTGTCAGGATAGCAGTCTATAATGCACAAAAAGTAGCGAAGAACTTTAAGATAAACAAGGCTGAGTATAGAACGGTAAATGGAAAGAAAATGGGGTACCTTGAAATGGAAGGGGTTGTTATGGGAATGAAAGTGGTTTATTGGGGCTATTACTATAGCAGCAAAGCGGGCACTGTTCAGTTTTTGTGTTTTACGGCCAAAAACCTATTTACTGAGTATCAGGAAGAAGCAGAGGCTTTTTTGAATGGCTTGGTAGGCCTTTAGTCTAACGCTAACACTTGTTAATCCAACATTTGCCCGCAAGGGGCTATTTTTTATTTAGATTGGCTTAACATTTAGTAATTTCGATTTTCATCAATTTTAGCAGCATTCTATGTCCATCAACGTAGGTTTATTAAAGGAAATTTGTGAAGTGGCAGGTGCCCCTGGCTTCGAGCAGCGTATCCGCCAAGTGGTTTTGAGGGAGTTGGAGCCCCTGAATCTGGATGTCAGCATCGATAAAATGGGCAATGTCATTGCCATAAAAAAGGGCCGCGAACCCAAGCGTGCCATGGTGGCCGCCCACATGGACGAAATTGGCTTTATCGTAAACTATATTACCGATGAGGGCTTCCTGCGCTTTACCACCTTGGGAGGCTTCGACCCAAAAACCTTGACCGCCCAAAGGGTTATCGTACACGGCCGGAAGGACCTCATTGGCGTGATGGGCTCAAAGCCTATCCACGTGATGTCGCCCGAAGAACGCAAGAAACCCGCGGAAATAAGCGATTTCTTTATTGACCTAGGCATGCCCAAAAGCGAAGTAGAGCAATACGTGCGCATCGGCGACCCCGTGACAAGGGAAAGAACCTTGATTGAAATGGGCAATTGCGTCAATTGTAAATCCATCGACAATAGGGTATCGGTCTTCATTCTTATCGAAACTTTGAAGGAATTGGGCGAAACGCCTTATGACGTATATGCCGTGTTTACCGTACAGGAAGAAGTAGGCTTGCGTGGAGCATTGGCAGCTAGCCATGCCGTTGACCCTGACTTTGGCTTTGGCTTGGATACCACCATTGCCTACGATGTGCCCGGGGCCAAACCGGAAGAAAAAGTGACCGAGCTGGGCAAAGGCGTGGCCATCAAAATCATGGATGCATCGGTGATTTGCGATTACCGAATGGTACAGTATATGAAGGATGTAGCCACCAAACATGGCATAAGCTGGCAACCCGAAATATTGACCGCGGGCGGTACTGACACGGCCGGCATGCAGCGGATGAGCAAAAATGGGGTAATAGCAGGTGCCGTTTCCATTCCTACCCGCCACATACACCAAGTGATAGAAATGTCGGACAAAGGCGATATCAGGGGCGGTATTGACCTTTTGAAGCATTGCTTGCAGGAATTGGACCAGTTCGATTGGAGTTTCTTTAAGTAAACTGCCTTTCTTGACCTACGCTATCCATCTGCCCCAATTTGAGGGGCCCTTTGATTTGTTGCTCTTTTTCATTGAGCGCGACGAACTGGATATATACGACATTCCCATCGCCCAGATAACGGACGATTTTCTAGCCTATATGCACCAAATGGACCAACTGGATATTGAGTTGGCCAGTGAGTTCATATTGGTAGCCGCCACGCTGATGCGCATCAAAGCCAAAATGTTGCTGCCCCGCAGGGAGGTAGATGCCGAGGGCAAGGAAATTGACCCACGGGAAGAATTGGTGCAGAAGCTGGTGGAATACAAAAAGTTTAAGGCCATCACCGGTGAACTGGCGGCCATGGAGGAGGAGCGCAGCCTGAAGTTCAAGCGGGGCCATACCCAGGCCGACCTTAAAGAAATAGCCGCTGCCGAAAATAAGGATGCCGAACTGAACAACCTTACCCTGTTCAACCTGCTTACCGCCTTTCAAAAGGTGCTGAAGCGCTACGATGAGGAAAACCTCAAGATACAGCACACCGTAGTGCGCTACCCCTACACCATTGAGCAGCGCAAGGATTATCTATCCTCAAGGCTGGATGCCAAGAAGAAAACGCCTTTTATCGATATCTTCCAGGAATGCGAAAACCGCATCCATGCCTTGTTTACCTTTTTGGCCCTGCTGGAAATGATACAACTACGTACCGTAGAGGTGCAGTTGGGCGAAGGGTACAACCAGTTTTGGCTAAGGCTGGCCAAAGCTTAAAAGTCGCACTTGCCCCCGTTGGCCTTTAGCCACTTCATTTTCTCCTTATAATCGGGCATTGCACGGGCCACTTCTGCCCAAAAGTTGGCGGAATGGTCGTGGTGCACCAGGTGGGCCAGCTCGTGTATCAGCACATAGTCAATCACATCGTCGGGCGCAAACAGCAGCCGGGTGGAGATATTGATATTGCCCCTGCGCGAGCAACTGCCCCATACGCTATGGGTATATTTCAAGCGAAAATTCAGCACCTGCTTATTGAAATACAACTCGTTGAGGTACAGCAACTGATTGTGCATAAAATTGTAATATTCCCGGGCAATGCAGCGGCTAATGAGCGTGGGAACCACCTGCCGGCGTTGCTCCTCGTCCAGCCCCTCGGCCAACCATAGGTAAATAGTGCCATTGCTCTGCTTTGCCTTGCTGGCGGCTATGCCCGTACTGTCCATAAACAACAGGCTGTAGGTTTTGCCCCTCAACTGAAAACAATATCCATCAACATACTCCCGCTGGGTATGCTGTAGGTACAGCTCCGGTTTTTTGCGCAGTTGTATTTTGGCCCAATCCAAAAAGGCATTCACCTGCTGGCTTTTTTGGCTGGCATCCATCATGCGCGGCAGGCGGATAATAATGCCCTTGCGGCTCACCGATACCCTGCTGTTGCGCCTTGCCTCCTGGTGGATGAACAAATTCACTGGGTGCCCGTCCACGTTCACCCGATATTGCTTTGGCTTGGTGGCCATTTCCGCTCCTGCTTAGTCCTACCTATAAATTTACGGCCTTTGTACGAGGATTGGAAAGGGGCTGGTTGGTATTGCGTCTTGGGTCATGCGTCATGCGTCTTGCGTAGTGCGTCTTGGGTCTTGGGTATAAAATCCTTAAAAAAACCGTTTCGGTAGTATTTCGGTAGTACTTCAGTGGTGTTTCAGTAGTACTTCAGTATAGTTTCAGTAATGTTTCGGTGATACTTCAGTGGTATTTCAGTAGTACTTCAGTTTTGCTTATTTCTTTGATTATCAATAGTTTGCACTAAAATGAGTGTGTTTTTTTGTTTTTTTTGCTTTTTTCCTCAGTTCCTCTCCCTAAGGGAGAGGAACTAAAAACAAGGTCATTTTCAAATTTTCAAATCATCAAATTTTCAAATCGACTCGCACATTAATCAATGGTAAGCACTTAGTGCGAATAATCCAAATCAAAAAATGGGTAAATGGGGATATGCTCAGTGGGGAGTTGGGCTAGTTAGAATCCCGAAAAGCTTATCCGCCAGTATGTGGTGGGTGGGGGTACGGTGGGTGGTTTTTTTTGAACATTTTGCTGCATTTAAGGCCTGTTTACGCTGCTTGTTCTTTTATTGCCTCGCTTTTAATGAAACTGGCCACTGTAAGCCGGTGAACATTAAGCAAGCGACCAATGGCACTCATGGAAACACGTTTAGCACGTAGTTCTTTGATTCGCCTTTCCTGACCCGTTAATTTGGTTTTGGATGATTTACGACCTTTTGGGCGACCCAACACAACACCTTCTGCCTTTTTTCGAGCCAAGGCTTCTTTGGTACGTTGGGAAATAAGATTGCGCTCTATTTCGGCAGAAAGACCAAAGGCAAAGGCTAAAACTTTCGAGTTGATGTCGCTGCCGAGGCGGTAGTTGTCTTTGATGGTCCATACCTGTATGTCGCGCTTCATGCACTCATTAAGTATGCCCATTATCATTAGCAGGTTGCGCCCAAGCCGGGAGAGTTCCGAGCAAATCAAGATGTCCTCTTTCCTCATTTTTTTGAGCAGCTTGCCAAGTTGGCGGTCTTCTACTTGCTTGGAACCGGAAATGGTTTCCTCAATCCATTTGTCCACTACTAGCAGGTTTTTTTCGCAGAAATGGTTGATTTCGTACCGTTGATTTTCAACGGTTTGTTTGTCCGTGCTTACACGGATGTAGCCATAGGTCATAGTTGGTGGTTTTTTGATGGAATTATATGTTTTAGGAGTTGATTAATTTAAACCAAACTTGCATAGAATAATCCTAGTCAATTTTAATATACGTAAGTTCAGCGTTTTTGTTAGACAGAATGAAATGCCTTTCAATATTCAGCCATCTATAAGCTGGGTCATACTTACACCCATTGAACAGCGCATTAAAGAGAAAATTGAAAGAATTGGAGTGCCACTCAAGGATTGGGATATTGCCATCAACTATGGTATTAAAACTGGGTACAACGAGGCATTTATTATTGACGGGAAGAAGCGGGCTGAGCTGATAGCGGAAGACCCTAAAAGTGACGAGATTATAAGACCGATTTTACGCGGCAGAGACATTAAAAGGTATGATTATGAATTTGCAGATTTATGGCTTATATATATACCTTGGCATTTCCCTTTGCATAAAGATCCTAGGATTGTAGGAGCTTCGGTTACAGCTGAGAAAGCTTTTAAAGAATGCTATCCTGCAATTTACAATCATCTCAACCAATATAAGGACAAACTATTAGAACGCAATAAAGCAGAAACAGGCTTACGTTATGAATGGTATGCTTTACAAAGATGGGGAGCGAATTATTGGGAGGATTTTATTCGACCTAAAATAGTTTGGAAGAGAGTTGGATCTATAATTCGCTTCACATACGATGAGACGGGGAAATTTGCCTTAGATAGTACCTGTTTTGCTACAGGTGCAGATGTTAAACCTCTATCCGCCATCTTGAATTCAAAAACAGGTAAGTATTTGTTAAAAGACTCCCCTAAAACAGGGACTGGAGATTTGCTAATAAGCGTACAAGCTGTTGAGCCTTTAAAATTGCCTGTTTTAGATAATCGGGATAAATTAATCTTTGAAAAGTTTGTGGACCAAATTCTTGAAAGAATTATGTTGAACATGGACTGGACAGATATAGAAGCAGAAATTGATAAACATGTTTACAAACTTTTTGAATTCTCACAAGAGGAAATAGCTTTTATTGAAGCTCAATAAAAGCTATTTCCTCGTCAGATAATTCGAACAACTCACTTACTAAGACATCCACCTTTCTCTCTAACTCTAGAGTGTGCTGCGATAGATTTTTCTCTTTGATAATTTTATCAACCAAACCAGCTATTGGATGTACGTCCTTTTTAGGAATGGGAAAGTTAACGACGCATTGATTCAACATTCTAAATTGCCTTTGCTGTAATTGCACAGCGTAATTTTTTACCAGCATTCTTCCCAGTTTGGAATTTAATATTCCTAGAATGTACTTCAATTCGTCAACATTACCCGTCATTATATATGCAGTGTTTAATGCAATGCATTTTTTAGTGTCAAATGAAAAAGATGGGAAATCATAGCCCTCGTCAGGATTATCGGTCATAATTTCTATGTAGGTAATTTTTTGTTTATTAAAATCCTCCCAATAGCTTATACTGTCCTGTGTCTCAAACCATTGATTATGAGTTCTTTTTCTTGCCCCTGCATCACCGGTTTGTTTTAGTCTATCATATCCAAAACTTAAAAGGTGTTGTTTAACAGCGGGATATAAATCTATATTAATCTTCAAGCTTGGAAAAGTTGCAATAATCCAAAGGTCAGCAAATTCATACCCATATCTCTTAATATCACGCCCTCTCAGAATCGGTCTTATAATCTCGTCACTTTTAGGGTCTTCCGCTATCAGCTCAGCCCGCTTCTTGCCGTCAATAATAAATGCTTCGTTGTAGCCAGTTAAGATGCCACGATAGATATTTATATCCCAGTCTTTCAAAGGTATACCAATAGTTTCTATTTTATGTTTGATTTTTTGCTCAATTGACCCCAGGAGAACCCAAGTTTGGTTGCCCGCGAAAGTGCAACTTTGAGCATTCTGTCTAACAAAAACGCTCATATTAAATTGGCTATCTGGCATCTGGTCTAAAGTACAGGCTTTGAGCTCGTTATTTGGGGCGGATTTTTGCAACATTAGTATGTTAGTGTCCACCGTAGCCGAGTCGAACACTTGGAAACCTCCAAAGTCAACCAATACTAGCGGATTGGTCTGTTCGGCAAAGTAGTTTCGGGTCGACTCACCATACCCTGCCCGCATCCATTTATTTGAAGTTATGAAATTGAGCAATCCGTTAGGCCGTAATATTTGCATGCCCCGTTCATAGAAAAGGCAATAAATATCACCTGTGCGTTCAAAGGTTTGGTAGCCTTGCTTGCCAAGAGCCACAGAGGCTTCACCCATCTTTTGCAGGGCTATATAGGGCGGGTTGCCTATCACCACATCAAAGCCAATAAAAGCTCCTTGCTCATCCAATACTTCGGGAAAGTCAAACCGCCACTCCAAAGCGTTTTGGTACATTTTATTGTTCCGTATCTCGTCTCGTTCCTGTTCGCGTTGGGCAATCAGTTTTTGCAACCGGGTCATTTGCAGGTCACGGTCGGCATCCGATAGTTTCTTTTCGCCAAAAAGGTCAACATTGGCATGTTTAAGCAATTCATATTCCCCTCTTAGCTGCGCTATTTTTTTTATTAGAGGGTCGCGGCTAGAAATGGCGGTTTTAAACTGCTCTTTGATTTCGGCGATAAACCGTATTAAATCCTCTTTGGCCGTTTTTGATGGAGTGGATTTATAAGCCTCCACCGCATTGCGATAAGTCCGCAAACTATATTTATCACGTTTAAACACCTCGCTCAAATCCTCAGACAAAGAAAAGCGGCTAATCAATGTGTTGCCCTGCTTAATGTTAATGTCAATATTAGGAAGGGTTTCTAATTCAGTATAATCACTTTCCTTTGTATAGTATGCATTTTTCAGCAGCTCAATCCATAGGCGCAGGCGGCAAATCTTCACGCTATTGGGATTAATGTCTGCTCCGAAAAGACAGTTTTCAATAATAGTCTGCTTTTCATGAAACAAGGCTTCCTGCATTTGTTGTAGTTCCTCGTAAGGCTTGCCGGCCTTGTTGAGGTGGTAATTGAAAAACTTCTCGTCCTCACTGCTGGTTATGTTCAGTTCATCGTGATCTATTACCACCTTCCAGCCATGCATGCGGTTGCCGTTGCGATGGCAAAGTATTCGCAAATCGCTTTTGATGGAAATCAACTCATTAAGCGCCGATACCAGAAAGTGCCCGCTACCTACTGCTGGGTCGCAGATTTTGAGACTGTTAATCAAAGCATTCGCTTCAACGCGTACCTTTTTATCACTAAAATCCAATTTGTCTTTTAGGTCGTCAAACTCCTCACAAGTCCAACCATACTTTTCGTTAAACTTTTGCACCACGGCCTTGCGAAGGGTTTCGCGACACATATACATAGTAATGAAACCGGGCGTAAAAAATGAGCCATCTTTGTAGCCGTTGATTTTCTCGAAAATAAGCCCGAGTACCGCTGCATTGATTAAATCTTTCTTACTTTTTTTTATCCCTTCCTCGCTTTCCGAAGCGAAATCGTAGGCATCTAGGAAATCAAGTAGATAGCGTAGTGTATTACGACTTTCACCACTTTTGCCAAGTGATTTGTGATTATTGTCTTTTAAAACCGTGTTGCCCAATATAGGAAGGGTAAGACCATCATCTAAACTGTTTACTCTGATGGTTGCATTTTCCAGTTCATTGATTTCGAACAACGAGCTGTTTAAATAGGGCACATGCCTATAACGGGTTTTTACTTGGCCTTTCCGCTCTTCAGGCTTCACCGCCAATACCTGAAAGAATAATTTGTTCAACTCATCGTACTGCGGTATGGTGGCAAAATCAACGAACCGATATGATTGGTCTTTGTTATGGTAACGTATCAACTGTGCTTCCAACAGCTTGAGGAACAGGATGCGGTTTATCCAAGTAATGCAAAGCTCCAAAGCCACGTTGAAGATGCGCTCTTCGTCGTTTTCGCCATAGCTGCTCAAATTGGGTACTTGACGCAAGCGATCTTCGGTTTCAAGAATATTGATGGTATTCTCGATGAGCGAACCCTCGTCGCGCTTACCTTCCGGCTTTCGGCGGATAACCCTTTTACTGCCTTCGGCCTTATCTTCTAGCCCAATAATATGCAAAAGCTCTTGATAAAAACGACCGTTTAGCTGATTATGGTCGTTGGCAAACGGCTGTTTTAGCAAGTGCTGTGGCGAAAGTACCTTGTAAATGGGTATTAGCTTGTTCTCATCCTTAATCTGCTTGCTGCGCAAGATGCCCCCCAAATCCTTAATGCTCAAATAACTAAATTCGATAGGCTCTTCGAGGGCGGCGATAAATGGCTTGGCTACTTCATTATAAAACAGGTCGGTATTGGTGCTGGTTTTTTGTCCTGTCTTCCACTTGTCGTACTCTTTTAGTAGGGCTTTATTGCCGTAAAACAGTTTTTCGAAGTGTGCGGCATTAAAAATATACCAATCCCAAATATCAGTTACGATTAAGTATCGTAAATCATTATTCTTACTATCTACGCGCTCGCGAAGATAATAGAGCACAAGTTCCTGCATGGCCTTACGGTTAAGGTCATGCTTCTTTACCATTTCAGGGCTGCCCGGCTTCTTAACCTCAAAAATAACCCCCACGGGCTCCTTGCTGGTTTTTCCAAGGTGAATTACAAGGTCGTTGCGGCCCTTGGTATTGATTTCAAAATGGGGCTTGTACCAAGTGTCTTTAAGAAAGTCCGCTACCTTATTTTTCAGATGTTCCTCGGACTCTTTAGGATCTATGTTTTCGAGTAGCCGAAGTAAGTTCCCTTTAAAATCGTCAAGCTGTTCTGGTTCAACCTGTTGCTTTAGCCAAGCCTTGCTTAAAACTTGCCTAGGGGTTAGTTCGGTAATGGACATAAAAGATACAAAATGGTGCGGTTAATCAAAAGTATGTAATATGTGCAAATATGTCTAAATTAATAGGGGATATTACATTTCTCAAAGCTGTCGCTGGTTTACAACTGGTGACCATAATACAAGTCGGACATAGTCCGGCGACAGCACTGGCTGACCCTGTCTGCCGCCAGGCAGGCACCCCCGGCCCCTTCCTTTTTGCATGGCTTCAAAGGCCCTTCAAGGAGGGGAGTGACCACCCCCGCCCCTCCTTTTTACATGGCTTCAAGGGCCCTTCAAGGAGGGGAGTAAAACAAATTGTCACATTGCCCAACTATTCATCCAATCGGTTAAATGCTTCTTTCAGTACTTCCTTTTTGAAGTCGAGTTCGGCTTTGTAGAGTAGGGCTATTTTCTTTACGGTGAGCACCTCCTTGAATTTGGCGTAGTACTGCTTGTCCAGGTCCAGCTCGCGCTGTTTCAGGTCGAAGCCCTGTTGCATCAGTTTTTCCATGTCGGCATCGCTCATGTTGGCATAGCCGCTTTTGGCCTGCATCAGCAATTGCCGCCTTTCCTTGTGTAGCAGCTCCCGCTTGGCCTGGTATTCGTTGTACACGGGCCAAAACACCTGTGCTTCCTTGGGCGTAAGGGCCAGTTTATTGGTGATATAGGTTACTTTCATGGCCTCCAGCTTTTCTTTCTTTTCCTGTAGGTTGCCGCCATTAGGGCCAGTGCCGGGGCCTTGTGCAAAGTTGCTAAGTGGGCAAAGTGCCATGATGATGGTGAATGCCAGTGCGCTAAGGTATTTCATAACAGTTCCTCCAATGTTTGGTCGTCAATATGCTCAATCAATAAATCCAAGTCCTCGTTGCTTAAGGCGGAGGGTGCCGGCCTAAAGGCAGAGGCGGTGGCCACCGTTTCAAGGGTGGCGCTATCCAGTTGGGTCAGGTCAATATCGTCCAGGTCTTCCTGCACATAGGCCATCAGCTCGGCATCGCTTACGGATGATAGCTGCAATGCCTGCGGTGGTGGCGTGGGCATACGGTATAGCCATAAGGACACCCCCAATACGAATATGGCAATCAAGGCAGGGGCCAACACGCGCCCAGTGCCCAACATGCGGCCCAAATAAGCCAAGGAAGCCCGCATTTCCTGCCACATATCGGGCTTGGGCGGGGCGGGGCTGGTGGCTATTTGTGCCAACAGCTGCTCTTCCAGTTGGCTGAAATAGTTTTCCGATACCAAGAAAGGGTTTTGCTTTTCCTTGGCGGCCAAGTGCGGGGCTATTTCCTCCAGCTCTTTTCTTACTTCGCTATTGCTGCGTTCCTTGTCCATCGCTTGTTTTGATAGTTTTTTTTCATCTGGGTTTAATCTTCGGTTATCATCTGTTCTATTTTCTTGGCGGCATGGTGGTAGCTTGCCTTCAGGGCGCCAACCGAGGTGCCCAGTATTTCGCTCATTTCCTCATAGGGCATCTCGTCATAGTAGCGCAAGTTAAAAACCAGCCGTTGCTTATCGGGCAGTTTCAGGATGGCCTGTTGCAGCTTCCGCTCCAAATCCTCCCCGTTAAACCAGGGGTCGGCGGCTATTTGTAGGCCGGGCCCGTTATCTTCTTCCTCGCTGTTCGGTTGTTCCAGCGATACGGTAAGGTGCTTTTTTTTCTTTTCCAGAAATGCCAGGCTTTCATTTACCGAAATGCGGTAGAGCCAGGTATGCAGGCTGGAGTTGCGCTTGAAGCCCCCCAGATGCCGCCATACTTTCATCATCACGTTCTGGATGACGTCGTCCGCATCATCGTGCACAATCACCATCCGGCGGATTTGCCAATACAGGCGTTGCTGGTATTTCTGCAATAGCCAGCCGAAAGCCTGCTCACGGGTGGCTTCCTTTATAAATGCATCCAATATCTGCTCATCGGTTTTCTCCATGTTATAGCAAGAACAACCGTTTTACTTAGGGCGTTACTTACGGGCCATCACCTTCAGGGCAGCTTCCACGATGTTGGGGGTATCCAGGCCATACTTGGTAAGCAGTTCCTCGGGTTTGCCGCTTTCGCCAAAGGAATCTTTCACCGCCACCATTTCCATGTGGGTGGGCAGTTGCCTTGCCAATAGCTGGGCAATGCTATCACCAAGGCCGCCATTTAGCTGATGCTCTTCCGCCGTAACCACGCACCGTGTTTTGCTCACTGAACGTAAGATAGCTTCCTCGTCCAAAGGTTTAATCGTATGGATATTGATGATTTCCGCACTGATGCCTTTTTCCTCCAAAATTTTGCCAGCCTCAACGGCTTTCCATACCAAATGCCCGGTAGCGAAGATGGATACGTCGCTGCCTTGGGCAATGGTCCAAGCCTTGCCTATTTCGAATACTTGGTCGGGGGCGGTAAATACGGGCCACTTTGGCCTACCGAAACGGAGATATACGGGCCCCTGGTGCTGGGCAATGGCAATGGTGGCCGCCTTGGTTTGGTTATAGTCGCAAGGATTAATGACCGTAAAATGCGGCAGCATCTTCATCAGGCCGATATCTTCCAAAATCTGGTGGGTAGCACCGTCCTCGCCCAATGTAAGGCCCGCATGCGAGGCACATATTTTCACGTTTTTGCCCGAATAGGCTACCGACTGGCGGATTTGGTCATACACCCTGCCTGTGGCGAAGTTGGCAAAGGTGGTAGCATAGGGGATTTTACCGCCGATGGTGAGGCCTGCGGCCATGCCTATCATATTGGCTTCTGCTATGCCAGCCTGTACAAAGCGGTCAGGGAATTCGGCCTTGAATTCTTCCAATTTAAGCGAGCCGGTCAAGTCCGCACAAAGGGCCACCACGTTTTCATTGTTTCGGCCAAGTTCCAGCATGCCTACGCCAAAACCCGAGCGGGTGTCCTTCATGTCTTTGTAAGTGATTTCCTTTAGGCTCATTGTACGTCAAGTGTTAATGAAATGGATTCTCCTGATTTGATTTCGAAAGCGATGGATTGGCTGCTGTGCATGCTTTTTGAGCTTTTCAGCCTGTATATGATTTGGTAGTAGCCAGGCTGTAGGGCAATGGTCTCCACTTTGCTCATGCTATTATCGGGATTCAATTCATATATCTTTTCCAAATGCTGGTTCTTCATGATAAAGATACCGCCGTAAACTTCATATTTTTTCACAAAGTTTGCAATGCCTGGCGTGGGCAACTGCACCAAATAGGGTTTTTGTTGGCTCAGTTGCACATCGTTGAGGTACGTTCTGGGAAGGGTAAGTATTTCCAAATCGTAATTGCCTGCCAAATACTTCTCCTTGGTGTTCAAATCCTGCACATGCACCAAATTGCCCCCTTTGCCGGTACGCACTAGGCATTTGATACGGTTGTTCAGGTTGTTATCGATGGTTTTGCCCAGCATCTGCACGTCTAAAAAGCCTTGGGCGGCATCTATTGAAATGGTATTGTGCCTATCGGGATCAATCCTAATGTTTTCCTTTTTGATGGGCGGAATGGTATGCACCACCAGGTCGTAATCCGTTACGGGGTCCAATGCAATGGTATCGGGCAACCCCTTGCTGTTCAGCTTATGGTAATAATTGTATTTGATGATATGGTGGTCGGCACTGTAAAAGCTCATGTTCACATCCGTTTCGGTAGGGAGCTTTTGCTGGTCGAGCAAGTTGACTTGTGCGGTGGTTTTGTTCAAAATACGCGACATGATATTGACCATCACGTTCTGGAAAGTCTGTTGGTTGTTCACGTTATAATTGGTGCCGATGCATTCAAAAAATTTCTCCGAATTGGGCTCCAAGGCAAAGCCGATGACGAAGTGTTTTAGCACGATATTCTTCTTTTCCAGCAAGGCGGCTATGGCGCATGGGTCGCCGGTGCACGATTCCTGCCCATCGGTCATGATAATAATGATATTCCGCCCGGGCGCATCGGGAAAGTCACCAGCGGCTTTTTCCATGGCATAGGCAATGGGCGTAATGCCCTTCGGGCGGATGCTGCGTATTTTGGTTTTGATAAATTCGTAATTGACCCTGCTCAAACCAGCCTCCAGCTTGGTATCGGTACAGTTGCGCTCGGCGGCGGGGTACTGGTGCCCATACACTCGAAGCCCTATCTCCACGTTATCATACTTGGTAAGGCTATCGGCCAATTCGGTCAATATCTTTTTCGCCGATTCTATTTTGCTTTCGGTGGTCTTGTTGTTCCAAGTGCCCCCCATACTGCCCGATGCATCCAATAGGAACAAGATACGGGTGCGGATAGCGGGGTTGGTGCCCAGCACTTTTTGGGCCTTGGATGCAAAAGGGGAAAGCATCAACACCAGATACAGGACGATATGTAGGTAGGGGCATCTCAAAACTTCAAGGTAGTAATATTTCCTGAACTGATATCGAATTTGCTCTGCTCTGTTTCTGATGCGGTGCTAGAACTGGCCAGTCGGTAAATAAAGATATATTGGCCGGGCAACAACTCCAAGGTTTGCCTTTCCTGCAATTGGTCGAATTGGTACACCATCTCCAGTTCCCCGTTCACATTGCGATAAATGCTGCCGATTCCTTGCTTTGCAAACAGTAGATTGAGGGTGCCCGATGCGGGTATCTGCAATTCTTTCGTTTTGCCCGCTTCTATCTGCACATTTTTGAACACTAACCGTGGCAAGGTGAGGGCTTCTATATCATAAGCGCCTACCAGGTACTTGCTGATGCTGTTGGCCGATTGCACATCCAAGGTTTGGTGGGTGCCTGATATGGAGACCATGCACTGCAAGTACGAAGTTTTGTAGCCTGCGCCTTCCAATATCTTTAGGCTGCCTTGGGGCGAAATGATAGGAATGGTATTGTGTACCCCTGGCTCCAACTGTATTTGTTGCTTGCCGACCGACGGGATGGTATGCACCAGTACATCGTATTCGCCCACTGGGTCAAGCCTTAAAGTATCCGGCAGCCCTGCTTCATTTAGTGAGTGTACGAAATTGTATACCAGTTGATGGCTATGACTGTCGTATATGCTGATTTCCACATTGGTTTCGGTGGGCTTGCCGTTCCCGTCCAGCAGATTGATTTGTACGGTGGTAGTACCCAAAGATTGGGCTACCGTTGTAGTTAGGGCCTGTTTGAAACCCTGTTCCGTACCTGCGTTGATAAAGGCCCCCACACAGTTAAAAGCCTTTTCTTCCTCGGGTTTTAAGCCCATACCGATAATGAAGGGCTTCAGGGTAATGCGTTTTTCTTTCAGCATTTTACTGGCTGCGCAGATATCGCCGCCGCAGGTTTCCAGCCCATCGGTAACAATAATAAGCGCATTTTTTACATCGGGCTGGGTAGGAAAATCTTGTGCTGCTTGATAAATGGAATAAGCGATCAATGTCCATCCTTTGGGGTCCACTTTGCCCAGTGCGGCCTCCACCTCATTTTTATTGGCTTTTGCAAAAGGCACTTCCAGCTTAGTGTCCTTACAATTCTTTTCGTCCCTAGTATTTTGGTGGCCAAATATCCGTATGCCTATTTCTACGGTAGGGTCAGCCTTTTGGATGCTATCCACGGTACGGGCCAGCAGCTTCTTCGCTATTTCGAATTTGGTTTGTTCGCCCCACTTGTCCTTCATGCTGCCCGAACCATCGAGCACAAACAGAATGCGGGTAAACTTGGGTTTGTAGGCGGGCGTATTTTGTCCCAACAGAAGCATGGGAACCAACAGCAAAGTACTGAAACAAACTCCTTGAAGGTAAGAAGCCCTTAATGCCTTTACGAAAGGCCGCAATATGCAGTTACATAACTTAGGCATCAGCCAATTTTGCCCGGGCACCATCCCAAGCTTTATATAAAAGGCGATTAATAGTCGCCTAAAGTTTCTTCCAGTTGGCCCAGAGCCCTTTCAAGCTGGGCATCGTCAGGGGCTACGCCGTGCCATTTGTGGCTGCCCTCCATAAAGTCAACCCCTGCGCCCATGGCCGTGGTCATCAATATCACTATTGGCCGGCCCTGCCCCGTTCTTGATTTTGCCTCTTTTAACGTATCCAATACCGATTCTATTTTGTTGCCCTCCATTTGCAATACTTCCCAGCCAAATGCAGCCCATTTTGCGTGTAGGTCGCCCAGCGATAACACATCTTCGGTGGTGCCGTCTATTTGCTGGCCATTTACATCCACGGTGGCAACAACATTGTCCACTTTGTTGGCGGCGGCGAACATTGCCGCTTCCCATATTTGGCCCTCCTGCAACTCTCCATCACCATGCAGAGTATAGATGAGCCTATCATCGCCATTCAGCTTTTTTGCTTTGGCAGCACCCAATGCCACCGATAGGCCCTGCCCCAAGGAACCGGAGGCCACCCTGATGCCGGGCAATCCTTCCTCCGTAGCGGGATGCCCCTGCAAACGGGAATTGATTTTGCGGAAGGTGGACAGTTCCTTTACCGGGAAAAAGCCCCTACGGGACAATACGCTGTACCATACGGGGGAAATATGCCCATTGGAAAGGAAGAAAACATCCTCGCCCTTACCGTCCATTTGGAAGCTGTCGTTCAAGTGCATTTGCTCAAAATAAAGCGCCACAAAAAACTCGGTACACCCCAATGAGCCCCCTGGGTGGCCTGATTGGCAGGCATGTACCATGCGTACGATATCTCTTCTAACCTGTGATGCGATGCTCTTTAAATGGGCAATATCGGCCATGATTTCTTGAAACTTTTATTGCTAAGATAGCTATTTGCCGATAAACCCACGGCCCCTTATATTTTACTAACTTTGTAGCGTAATCCATCGGGGTTGGGTCAATTAAAAAAATTAGCGGGTCAAACTGCATTATACGGCTTGAGCAGTATTGTGGGCCGTTTTCTCAATTATTTCCTGGTACCGCTGTACACCTCTAAGTTTGCGCCCAGCGACTATGGCATCACTACGGAGTTTTATGCTTATGTGGCTTTTTTGATAGTGCTGCTTACTTATGGCTTGGAGACGGCACTGTTTCGCTTCTATCTGCAAAAGGACACGGACAAGCCCAAAGTTTTTGCTACGGCTATGGTCTCCATTACGGTCAGCTCGGTGGCTTTCATGCTCCTATCCATTGTGCTTGCCAGTCCTATAGCCAATGCATTGGAGTACCCTGGGCACGCCGATTACGTGATATGGTTTGCGCTGATATTGGGTTTTGATGCCATTACGGCCATTCCCTTTGCGAAATTGCGAGCAGATAACTGTCCACTTGCTTTTGCGGGCATCAAGCTGGTGAATATCTTCCTCAATATCGGGCTCAACGTCTTTTTCATCGCTATTTGCAAGCCAGCTTTTGAGGCCAATCAAGGTTCCTGGTTGGCAAGCGTTTACAACCCCAGTATCGGTGTTGGCTATATGTTCTTGTCCAATTTGGCGGCAAGTGCCCTTACGCTGTTAATGATGCTGCCCATGTACCGCTCCTTAATGGCCGGTTTTGATAAGCAGCTATGGAAAGAAATGATTGCCTATGGCGCCCCCATGATATTTGTGGGCCTGGCCAGTATAATCAATGAAACCTTTGGAAGGGCAATGCTAAAGTATTGGTTGCCCTATGATAATGCTACCAATCTGCACATGTTGGGGGTATATGGTGCCTGCTATAAGCTGGCCGCACTGATGAGTATTTTTATTCAGGCTTACCGCTATGCCGCCGAGCCTTTCTTTTTTGCCAAAAAACAGGATAGCGACGCCAAATATCTGTATGCCCGCACCTTCGATTACTTTTCGGTGTTCAGTTTGTTCCTCTTTTTGGCGGTAACCCTATGTATCGATTTGTTCAAGCTGTTCATCAGGAATCCCGCCTATTATGAGGGCCTTGGCGTAGTGCCCATCCTGCTCATGGCCAACTTATTCTTGGGCATGTACGTCAACCTTTCCATTTGGTTCAAATTTACCGACAAGACCCGCATGGGGGCAGTGGTAGCCGTGGGTGGGGCCATCATTACCCTAGGGATGAACATTCTGCTCATCCCCTTGCATCACCCTGTTTTTGGCGGCTACATGGGGTCGGCATGGGCCACCTTGGTCACTTACTGTTACATGGCGGTCATTTCTTATGTCATGGGGCAAAAATATTACCCGGTCAATTATCAGATAGGCAGGGCAGGGGCCATGATTGTGTTTACGCTGGGGCTTTATTTCGTTGATAAATTTTATGTCCCTTTGTTGCCCATCCACCCTTACATCAGCAAGGCTTTTCTATTGGCCATGTTCTTTCTAATAGCCGCTACCGGTTATGGTATCAAATTAAGGCTACCGGTTAAACAATAGGCTTTATAGGTATTTCCCAATAATAGTATCTTTGCCAAGCTATGACCCTAAGAATCATTAACCGTTCCAACAACCCGCTACCGGAGTACAAAACCATAGGCTCGGCAGGTGTGGATTTATGCGCACATCTGGCAGAAGAAGTAACCTTAAAGCCTTTGGAGCGAAAATTGATACCCACTGGGCTGTTCATCGAATTGGAGCAAGGCTATGAGGCGCAAGTAAGGCCAAGGAGTGGTTTGGCGTTGAAATCGGGCATTACGGTATTGAACACCCCGGGCACCATCGATTCGGATTACCGCGGGGAAATAGGCGTAATATTGATTAATCTGTCTGCCGAAGCATTTACCGTAAAAAATGGCGACAGAATTGCACAAATGATAGTTTCGAAATACGAGCAAGTGGTTTTCGACCAAGTAGAAGCATTGGAAAGTACCTTGCGCGGGGCGGGCGGTTTTGGCCATACAGGAGTATAACCAGGAAAAAGACATACCATGAAAATAATTGTTCCAATGGCAGGAAAAGGAAGCAGGTTAAGGCCACATACCTTAACCACTCCCAAGCCATTGATTCCAGTAGCCGGTACTTCCATTGTACAACGATTGGTAGAAGGGATTTCCGCCATGAACCAAGAAACATTGGAAGAAGTGGCCTATATCATAGGCCCTGATTTCGGAAAAGAGGTGGAAATGGAATTGGTAGGGATTGCAGAAAAATTGGGCGCCAAAGGCAGTATTTATTATCAGGAGCAGGCCTTGGGTACCGCCCATGCCATACTGTGCGCCGCCCCTTCATTGGAGGGCAATTTAATTGTTGCCTTTGCCGATACCCTATTTACCGCCGATTTTAAAATAGATACGAACCATGATGGCCTCATCTATGTTAAGCAGGTAGATGACCCTAGGGCATTTGGCGTAGTAAAAATCAGTGATGGGGGCTTTATTTCCGACTTTGTGGAGAAACCTGTAGCCTTCGTATCTGACTTGGCTATTATCGGCATCTACTATTTTAAGGATGGTGCCAACCTACGCCAAGAACTGCAATACTTGATTGACAACAATGTAAAGGACAAAGGCGAATATCAATTGACCAGTGCATTGGAAAACATGAAGAACAAGGGATTGAAGTTTTATCCCGGCACTGTGGTGGAATGGCTGGACTGTGGCAACAAAGACGCTACGGTGTACAGCAACCAACGGGTATTGGAAAATGGTACTTGGACAATTCCCGCATCCGTAAAACTGGAAAATTCCGTTATCATACAACCTTGCTATATCGGCGAAAATGTGTCTATAACCAATTCAGTGGTAGGGCCGCATGTATCCGTGGGCAACGATACGGTGCTGCACCAAGTGGTGCTGAGCAACAGCATTGTCCAAAAGAAAAGTAAGGTGGAAAATAGGGTCATCCATAATTCAATGATAGGTAGCAACGTTCATTTGCAGGGACGTGCGGAAGATTTGAGCATAGGTGATTATACCAGCGTAAAATAATGAACAAGCAGAAATCGATATTTTTTGCCTTATTGCTAGCACTTACCGCCTTCAGCTCTTGCGGAGGTTCTAAAAAAATGACGGCCGTACGGGTGGACCAAGGTTCGGCCGATAGAAGCACTATCGATAGGTTGGCAGTGGAGCAACTGTTTATTGATGCTACCAAATCAAAACTGCTGGAGGATTACCAAGATGCCGCGGAGAAGTACAAGCAGGTACTTAAGCTAGACCCGTACAACGATGCGGCCCAGTATGAGCTGGCCCTGATATTGTTCAATTCAGGCCAAAACGACATTGCCCGCCAATACATACAACAGGCCGTATGGAACGACAGTATCAACTATGTATATAATGAAGTGCAGAAAGGCTTATTGGCCGATAGCAACGCCTCGGTGAAAAGCCTTGGTGCCAAAGCACAAAGCAGTTATTTGCCAAATAAATGGTACCTGATTTTGCAGGCAGATATTTATACTTCGCTAGCCAATTATGACGGCGCCATAAAGGTGTACCAAAAATTGCTGAACGCTTATCCCGTTGAGTATGATTATTATTTCGATTTGGCCTTTGTGTTTATCAAGAGTAACAAGTACCAAGATGCTTTGAAACTTTATGAAAAGCTGGAAAGCCAAATTGGACTTGACCCCAACCTTACCCAGCAGAAACAACGGCTGTATATTTTACTGGGCCAAACCGACAAAGCAATAGCGGAAATCAAGAAACTGATTGAGGAGTTTCCCGATGAGCCGGGTTACTACCAGATGCTTGCCGAAGTGTACCAAGCTACCGATAGAAACGATGAAGTAATTAAGGTATATGAGGACTTACTGAAAATATCTCCAGGCAATCCGTACGCCCTGCTCAACCTTGCTGAAATATACCGCCAGAAGAATGACCGGGTGCATTATATCCAATATCTAAAAGAAGCATTCAACAATCCAGAATTGGGCATAGATTCGAAAGTAAGGATTCTTTACCCCTACTTGCAGACTTTTGGAAAGGATACCGCCCGCGATGAGGAGGCTTTTGCGCTATCGCAAATCTTGATAGAAGCCCACCCTGAAGATGCCAAATCGCACGCTATTTATGGCGACTTCCTCTATCAGGATGAACAGATGGAAGAGGCATTGACCCAATACAAATTGGCCCTAGAAATTGACAGTAGCGAGTTTGCCATATGGCAGCAGATATTTTTCATCCTTTCAGACAAGCAAGCTTATGCTGAATTGGTAGATTATACTGAACGGGCATTGGAGCTTTTCCCCAACCAAGCTATCGTGTACTTCTTCAACGGAATATCCTATAACCAGCTGAAGCAATATCAAAAAGCGATAGACATTCTCAACTCGGGCAAGAACTATGTAGTGGACAATAATGCCTTGCGGGTGCAGTTCTACTCCAGCTTAGGAGATGCGCACAACAGCATGGGCAACTTTGATGAATCGGACCAAGCCTTTGAATCGGCCTTGGCTTATGATAAAAACAATGCCTACGTACTGAATAACTATAGTTACTACCTATCCTTGCGCAACGATAACTTGGAAAAGGCAAAAAGCATGTCGCTCCGTTCCAACGAACTGGAGCCCAATAATGGCTCCTTCCAAGATACCTATGCTTGGATATTGTTTAGGATGGGCGAGTACAATGATGCGCTCAAATGGATTGAAAAATCAATGGCCAATGGGGAGGAAAATAATCCCACTATATTGGAACATTATGGCGATATCCTGTACCAACTGAAACTGGTAGAGAAAGCCATTGATGCTTGGAAAAAGGCAAAGGAAGCAGGTTCGGACTCAAAATCAATAGACCGAAAGATTGCCGATAGGAAATACTATGAATAGGCCAGCCTTATTGATACTTTTGGTAGCAATGGCCTTGGCTTCCTGCAAGTCATCAAAAATAGCGACGGGCCCTACGGCTAAGGTGGAAAGAATGGATTCAAAAGCGCTGATTGACTCTGCCAATGCCCATCAAATCAATTTCGAATGGTTCTCGGCTAAAGCTAAATGCGAATATGATGACGGCAAGCACAACCACAATTTCACTGCCAATATCCGCATGCAGCGTGACAGCGTAATATGGGTTTCCATCACTTCGCTAATGGGCATAGAGGTGGCGCGAATTTTAATCAGCCCCGATTCCATTGAACTGATTGACAAGTTGAAGAAGGACTACGTGAAGCAGCCCTTTTCCTTCTTGGAAACTTATGCACCGTACCCATTGGATATTAGCCTTTTACAGGACATGATTGTGGGCAATTACCTATTGGACACCCTGGGCGAAAAGAAGACTAAAGTAAAGGAGGGACTGCACCAAATGCAGGTGGAAAGCGAAAAGTTTAGCATTGCCTACCATTTTCTACCTGAAATATATAGAGTAGACTTGGCCGATATGGAAGAGAAACTTACGGGCAGAAAGCTAAAAGTAAGTGCAAGCGACTATCAGCCCAGCCCCAATGGCAATTTTGCCAATGAAAGAAGCATTATCTTTACAGATAATAAGAAAACCTATATACGCATGAAGTTTTCACGCGTTGTATGGGACGAAATCCAAACATTTCCGTTTTACGTAAGCGAAAAGTATGATGAATAGCTTGGTAAAAAATGGAGTATTGCTGTTGCTCTTGTTATGGGCATTGCTATTGCTTGGCCAAGATAAGACCACCTTGGAAAAGCAGCGCAAAAAACTGGAATCGGATATTCAAATCAGCAAACAGCAGCTGGAGAAGATAGGTGCCGACAAGAAGAAATCGCTTACCCAGTTGGAGCTGTTGGAAGATCAAATCGATAGCAGGCAAAAAGTCATTTCTACGCTGAACAAGGAGCTGAACATTATCAACTCGCATGTCAACGAATTGGAGATGATAGTGTCGTCGCTCGAGAAAGACATGACCAATTTGAAAAAGCGGTATGCCGAAATGGTTTACTTTGCTTACCGCAACCGCTCCACTATGAGCGACGTGGTATTCTTACTTTCCGCCAACAACTTCAATGATGCCTATAAGCGCCTGAAGTACCTTCAGCAATACAGTCAATTTAGGGCGAAGCAGGCTTATTTGATTATAGAAACGAAGAAAGATTTGAGCGAAAAATTGGCAGAACTGCAGGAAAAGCGCGCAGAACAGCAGAAACTGTTGGGTGTTGAGGTTACGCAGCGCAAGGAGCTAGACGTGGAGAAGAAAGAAAAAGACCAGTTGGTAAGCGATTTGAAGAAAAAGGAACGTCAGCTATTAAAGGATATTACCAAAAAGAAACAGCAGGTATCCGATTTGGATAAAAAGATTCAGGCCATTATCCAAAAAGAGATTGCTGCCGCCAAATTGAAGGCCGAAAAGGAAGCCAAGGGGAACAATACGAGCACCAAATCAGCCCCGGTGGCTGATATTAAGCTATCGAACCTGTTTGCTGACAACAAGAGCAAGCTGCCTTGGCCCGCGGAAGGGTACATCGCTTCAGGTTTTGGCCAGCATGCCCACCCAGTGTTAAAAAGCGTGGTGATTGACAATAAAGGCATTGACATTCGTTGCGGCGGTGGGGAAAAAGTAAAATCAGTATTTGATGGGGAGGTGGTGAGTGTTTTGGCCATTCCCGGTTCTGACAACTGCATCATTATCAAGCACGGGGAATACTTCACGGTATATACGCGCCTGCAAAACGTGAATGTAAAAGCAGGCGATAAAGTCACCACTAAACAGATAATTGGCACCGTGAACAACGAAGCCGAACTGCATTTTGAACTCTGGCAGGGAACTGTAAAGCTAAATCCTGCATTATGGCTATATAGCCGTTGACAATATTTTCAGTAACTTTGCTTTTCAATCTAAACTTTTGCTTATGAGCATGCCAGGAGTGAGTGAATGGATCATTATCCTAGTTATAGTATTGCTACTTTTTGGCGGTAAAAAAATCCCTGAGTTGATGCGCGGCCTGGGTCGTGGCATTAGGGAGTTCAATGCGGCCAAGAACAATTTGAAGACGGAGTTGGAAGAAGGGATGAAAGAGGAGCCGAAGCCCACCAATACCAATACTACTACTACCAGCACTACGGGTGCTACCACCAGCAGCCCCAAATAACTTATACACAACATAAGGCCGATGTGTCAATGGGGTGTTTAGTCGCTATATCTCCCCGCCTACCTTTATTATGGCTTTTTTTATTAAGCAAATGTTAGGCACAGGTGTGCAAACTGCACTTGTTGTGCTCTCGGCAAATACTAAATAACGGTTTTTTAAGTTAATTTAGGGGCATGGGAAAGCAAACCTTCATATGGTTAGTGGCATTGGTGTTGCTGAGTACAGCGGTAAAGGCTACCGGTGAAGTGGATACTATTGTAAGGCCCGAAGAGGAAATTACCCTTTTCGATCCTTTGGACTCCATGACGAATGCCCTGTTCAATGCCTGCTACAAATACAATAAGCCCAAACCGAACAAGTATGGCTGGGATACCGCTTACGTACCTACCTATACCGATGACCAAATCATCAAAAACATGGCCCGCATCCCAGCGGTCATCCCTTTGGTGTACAACCAGTATGTAAAAGGCTTTATCAATCTCTATGCCGTTCAGAAACGCAACCAAGTGCGCCGCATGTTGGGGCTTTCTGAAATGTACTTCCCCATTTTTGAGGAAGCATTGGATAAGCGTAAAATGCCCATGGAGTTGAAGTATTTGGCCATCGTGGAATCGGCATTGAACCCTAATGCGGTTTCAAGGGTTGGCGCCACTGGTTTATGGCAATTAATGTACTCCACAGGCAAATGGCTCAATATGGATATCCATAGCTATATTGATGAACGCCGAGACCCTTATAAATCGACGGAAGCGGCCCTTGATTACCTTGGCAAGTTGCATGACATTTATGGCGATTGGCTACTGGTAATTGCGGCATACAATTGCGGCCCCGGCAACGTGAACAAGGCGATTAAGCGTTCCGGAGGGAAGACCAATTTTTGGGAGATAAAGCCCTTCCTCCCTAAAGAAACACAAGGATATGTGCCCGCCTTTATTGCAGCCACTTATGTGATGCATTATTATGAGGAGTTCAACTTCAGGCCTGAACCCTGCGGCTTTTCTTTCAATGCGGTAGATACTGTGATCATTCGCGAATCGGTGACACTGAGCCGTATTGCCGACCAAGTGAAAATGAGTGAACTGGAACTGGCTTACCTGAATCCCTCACTTACCAAGCGCATGATACCAGCCAGCCAAAACGGCTATGCCTTGAAGCTGCCCATGAATAAGGTAGGCCTGTTCGAAGAGCGGCGCGATTCTATTTTTGCAGGTCCCAGTGCGGAAGAGCTGATGAAGCAGTTGTCAGATGCGAGCGATGCCCAGCCAAAAGTTAGTTATACCAGCTCTTATATCACTAAGACACATACCGTAAAATCAGGCGAAAGCTTGGGTAGGATAGCCGATAAGTACAATGTATCCGTTACCGACCTCAAAAAGTGGAACGCTTTGAAAAGTAGCACCATTTATTCCGGGCAAAAGCTGAAAATAAAAGTAATGTCCAAAGTACCGGTGGTGACCAAACCGGTAGTGAAGGAGGTGGAAGAAAACGATGCTGAAGTGGAATCCAGTACGCAGCAAAATGTGGTAACTACCGAGACCAGCAGCGATGTGAAATACACTCCCAAATCGCAGCACATAGCCCTAATCAATTATGTGGTAAAGGCAGGCGATAACCTCAACCAAGTATGCCTTTGGTTCGATTGTAAATTAGCTGACCTGAAGACCTGGAACGGTATGCAGGATAACGCCATCAAAGTGGGGCAAAAATTGAGCCTATATGTACCTGCTGACCAAGTAGATTATTATAAAAGCATCGATAAACTAAGTACCCAGGAAAAAGTAGCGCTTACCAGTGCAAAAGTAAAGTCCAATAGCCCCACCAGCACACAGACAACTACCGAGACCCAAGAAGTGCGCCAACCAAAAGTAGTATACTATATGGTGAAGCCAGGCGATACCTTATGGGATATTTCCAAACGCTACCCGGGCGTTACGGTTGATGATATTAAACGTAGCAACAATATAGGTAGCGGCAAAGGTTTACAGGTGGGCATGAAGCTTAAAATTGAGCTTTGATACGTCTTAATGAAGATGCTATTAAACTATTCTATTATTTTTGCCACTCCATTGCCCGTCATTTAGGAAATTGCCTTAAAAACGGGTGCCCATTAAACAAAAAGTAAAACATATCATACCTTTGTTGACAAGCCCGTCGTACAGTGAAATATGATTGCATATATCAACGGAACCATTACTTTCAAGAGCCCAGTATATTTGCTGATAGAAACCGGTGGTATTGGTTATCAAGTTTTCATTAGTCTTAACACATTTTCCGCAGTACCCGATAAAGGCCCCTGTAGATTGCTAACGCATTTGCATGTTACCGATTCATCGCATACACTGTATGGCTTTGCCGATGAATTGGAAAAGTCATTGTTCGGCCTGCTTATTACCGTTTCCGGCATTGGCCCTTCCACTGCGCGTATGGCCCTCTCTTCGCTCAGCCCGGCAGAATTGCAAAAGGCCATCCTACATGAAAACCTACCGTTGATTCAGGGCATCAAGGGCATCGGGCCAAAATCTGCAAAACGCATTGTGCTGGAGCTAAAAGACAAGGTGATAAAAACGGCCGACGAAAATTTACAAACAATATCAGCCCCTTCAAACAATAGTATACGCGAAGAGGCGTTATCTGCTTTGGTCGCATTGGGTTTCAACAAATCGGCGGCGGAGAAGGCAGTACAAAAAGCAATAAGCAGCGGCGAGCAAATAGCCAACGTGGAGTCACTTATCAAACAATCGCTTAAATCGTTATAAGGCTTAGTGGTAAAACGGCAATACATATTTACTATTACCGTTGTAGTTACAACCGTAGCCGCTGTTATCGTGAGCTTGGCTATGCCCCAGCCCAGCTATACCCTGCCAGCAGAAGAGATGGGGCTAATCCTAACGGCCCCCATGGCCTTGCCTACTGTTGAAACCGCACCGGCTGATACCCCCATCATTGATTTAAAATACCCCATAAAAGACCGCGAAGGCGACCATTTGACCAATCCTGACCCGGGTGGAATAAACCTGGACGATCCTAGCGTAATTGAAAAGAAGGTGGACTATGACCCTGAAACGGGCCAGTACATCATTACGGAGCAGGTGGGCGGAAGGGACGTTAGGCCACCTGTGTACATGACCTTCGAAGAATACCTGAAGTATGAACGGGAACAAGCCATTCATGAATATTATCAGGAAAGGCTCAACTCTATTTCCCTTATTGAGAACAAGAGCATTATCCCTACCCTTTACCCCAAGTCAAAGAACGAGAAGAACTTTCCGAAGATAGAGATACGCCCTAGCGGTAACATCGATATGACCTTGGGGGGCAACTGGCAGAAAATTGACAACCCGGTGCTGACCTTGCAGGCGCGTAAACAAGGTGGCTTTGATTTCAATATGAACATCAATATGAACGTGGTGGGCAGTATTGGTGATTTATTGAAAGTAAATCTTGCCTACAATACGGGTGCTTCTTTCGATTTTGAAAACCAAATAAAGCTGAAGTACGAGGGCAAGGAAGATGATATTATCAAGATAGTGGAGGCAGGTAACGTGAGCTTCCCCTTACAGACTTCTTTGATCCAAGGCCCGCAGAGTCTTTTTGGGGTGCATACCAAACTGCAATTTGGGCGATTGAGCATTTCGAACGTCTTTTCGCAGCAGCGCAGCCAAACCCAAAACCTGACCGTTCAAAACGGTGCCCAGACCTCCAAGTACGAGGTTTTTGCTGACCAATACGACGAAAACCGCCACTTTTTCCTAGGCCATGAATTCCGTGATAATTACAATACCGCGCTATCGGGCTTGCCTAACATTAATTCGCTGGCCAATATCACCCGCCTGGAAGTATGGGTAACCAACAAAACAGGTGCTACCGTTGATGTGCGCGAAGTAGTGGCCTTTATGGATTTGGCAGAATGTAACCGGCTTTCAGGTACACCGCCTTTAACCTGTAACCCCACAGTGAACCATGCCGATAACAACAGGAATAACCTTTATAGCACCATCACTGCCGACCCTAGCCAGAGGTCACTGAACAATATTGTTCCTTTTCTGCAAAGCCAAGGTTTGCAAAGCGCTATAACTTATGAGCGCTCCTCCGTAAGGAAGCTCTCTCCTTCGGAGTACACTTACAACCCGCAACTAGGTTACATTTCCTTGAACACGGTATTGGCACCTGACGATATTTTGGCAGTAGCGTATGAATACACTTACAATGGCGTACCCTATAAGGTGGGTGAATTTGCGCAAGATGTGCCTCCGGATTCAGCCGCTCCAAAAGTGATTTTCCTTAAAATGTTGAAGGGTACTGCTGTATTGCCCAAGCTTCCGATGTGGGATTTGATGATGAAAAATATCTACTCTATTGGTGCCTATCAGGTAAATAGGGAAGATTTTAAGCTTGAATTGTTCTATCAAGACCCAGGCGGTGGTTTCAAACGCTATATCCCCGAAGGCAGTCTACAGGGCAAATTGTTGATACGCGAGTTGAACATGGACAACCTGAATAACCAGTTGGACCCTCAGCCCGACGGGGTATTTGACTTTATACAAGGTATTACCATCAACCCTAGCAATGGGCGTATCATATTCCCTTTGCTTGAGCCTTTTGGTAGCGACCTAAGGCGAAAGTTCAGCCCCTCAGAACAAACCGATATAGCTGATAAATACGTGTACGATTTGCTTTATGATTCTACCAAGGTTATTGCCCAGCAAAACCCCCAGTTCAATCGCTTTATCATCAGGGGCAGCTACAAGTCGAGCGTTACTTCCGAGATTTCATTGGGGGCCTTCAATGTGCCTCGTGGTTCCGTGAAGGTTACAGCAGGGGGCACCCAATTGGTGGAGGATAGGGACTTTATTGTCGATTACCCATTGGGCAAGGTGCGAATCATCAACGAAGGGGTATTGAACTCCGGTGCGGCTATCAACGTATCTTACGAAAACAATGCGCTCTTTGCCTTCCAGACGAAAACTTTGTTCGGCACTCGATTGGACTATTGGGTTTCCGATAAGTTCAGCCTCGGCTTTACCCATATGTACTTAAAGGAGCGACCATTTACCCCGAAGGTAAATATAGGCGATGACCCTATTTCCAATAACATTTGGGGTCTAGATTTGCGTTACAATACGGAATCAAGTTTCCTCACCTGGTTGGTAGATAAATTGCCGCTTTACAGTACCAAGGAAAAATCATCTTTCTCTTTCTCAGCCGAGATGGCCCGCCTAAAACCCGGCCACTCCAAAGTGATAGGCAATGAGGGGCAAGTATATATTGATGACTTTGAAGGGGCTGCCAGCACCTATGACCTCCGCTATCCAGCCACTAGCTGGAAACTGGCCAGCACCCCTGTAGATGCTAAAAGCACTACCAGCAACGATTTGTTCCCTGAGGGCAAGCTCATCAGCGATTTAAGGTTTGGGTACAATAGGGCTAAAACAGCTTGGTACAATATTGACCCTGTTTTTCTGCAAGATGTATCCAATACCCCTGAGCATATTGCCGATGATAATGAGCAGCAATCAGACCCTTATGTAAGGCAGATTTTTGAGCAGGAAGTGTTCCCGAATAAGACCCAAAACTTTCAGGGGCTTAACAATAACCTGCTCACGTTTGATATTTCCTATTACCCCAATCAACGGGGGATGTACAATTATGAAAACTCTGCCAATGGCGAGCCGGGCATTTCGTCGGGTTTGAACCCTGATGGCACCCTGAAAGAGCCCGATACCCGCTGGGGAGGTATCCAACGCTCGCTGGACAATACCAACTTCGAGGCAGCCAACGTGGAGTATATCGAATTCTGGCTGATGGACCCCTTCCTGAAGGATTCCTTCTCACGTGGAGGGCAGCTATACCTCAACCTAGGTAATATTTCCGAGGATGTACTGCGCGATACCCGCTTTTTCTATGAAAATGGCCTACCTATACCGGGGGGAACCAATCAGCCCGCGGAAACGGAATGGGGTAGGGTGCCGCAAAACCCACCTATCGTAAATGCCTTCGATAACGACCCTGCTGCACGGGAAAGCCAGGATGTGGGCTTGGATGGCTTGAACGATGATGCCGAACGGTCGTTCTTCCAAAATTTTCTTGACCAGACCCGCACCATTTTAAACCCCGATGCGCAAGCGGAACTGGAAGCTGACCCATCAACCGATGATTACCACTATTTCCAAGGTGACGATTATGACCAGGCCGAGCTTTCCATTTTGGGAAGGTATAAAAAGTTCAATGGGCCACAAGGCAACTCACCCGTACAATCGGGCAATACCATTTCATCCGCTGCCACCAATATACCTGATGGGGAAGATTTGAACAGGGACAACACCATCACACAGGCCGAGCAATATTATCAATATCGGATTGATTTAAAGCCGCAGATGGAAATAGGCGATGGATTTATTACCGATAAGTTGGAAACTACCACCCCTAAGCTCCCCAACGGCGAATCAGCCCCTGTGACTTGGTACCAGTTCCGGATACCGATTACAGAATTCGATGCTCAGATTGGTGGCATACAGGATTTCCGCTCCATCAGATTCATGCGGATGTACCTCACCAATTGGGACGATTCCATTACCCTACGTTTTGCCCGGTTGGAATTGGTACGCAACCAATGGAGGCGCTATTTGTTCTCCTTGCGCGAGCCGGGGGAATATATCCCTACCGACCAAAGCAGTAACGCATTCTTCAATGTCACCGCCGTCAACATTGAGGAGAATGCCGACCGCCAACCCATCCCATACGTATTGCCACCAGGCATTGCAAGGGAGCAGGACCTGAATACCACGCAAAACGTGAATGCACTGCAAAACGAACAATCTATCTCGGTGCAGGTTTGTGGCTTGGAAGATGGGGATGCAAAGGCTATTTACAAAACCATTAACCTTGATTTTAGGCAATACAAACGGGTTAGGATGTTTGTGCACGGTGAATCGCTGCCAGGCCAAAACCCCATTAAAGATGGCGACCTGACGGTGTTTATCAGGATGGGAGCCGACTTTACCGATAACTTCTACGAATATGAAATTCCGCTGAAAATAACACAGCCAGCTGCCAATGTTGAAGATGACTCCATTTGGAATGTAGCCAACGAGTTTGACTTTCCCTTGGACTCCTTCATCAATTTAAAAGTACTACGGAATGCTGACCCTACGAATGTAGTCACTTCCCCATTTAAGGTTACTGACCAACGTGGGCATAAATATACCATTGTGGGCAGCCCTGATTTGGGAGTGGTAAAAACCGTAATGCTGGGTATTCGCAATCCGAAGGCTACGGGTGTTGACGGTATTGATGATGCCCAACCCAAATGCGCCGAAGTATGGTTCAACGAGCTACGGTTGTCTGGCTTTGAGGAATCAGGCGGCTGGGCGGCTTTAGCCCGCATGGAAACCCAGTTGGCCGACCTGGGTACCGTTACCTTCTCCACCAATATGCATACCATTGGCTATGGCCAGTTGGAGCAAAAGGTAGACCAACGCTATCGGGATAAATTATGGCAGTACGATTTGGCGGCCAATATTGAATTGGGCAAGTTTTTCCCGCAGCGTTGGGGGGTAAGGATACCCATGTATGTTGGCTTTTCACAGTCGTTCAGCTCGCCGCAATTCGACCCCTATCTGTTGGACGTGCCCTTGGAAATACAGCTTAGCAGCCTAAGCGGTAGCGAAAGACGTGCTTACCGCCGTAAAACGCAGACCTATACCCGTATCAAAAGCTTGAACTTTACGAATGTAAGGTTGATTAGCCAAAACAAAGAGAAGAAGCCCCGCTTCTGGGACCCACAGAACCTGAACCTTACCTATGCCTATACGCAAACTTTCAAAAGCGACCCGCTGATTGAAAGCGATATATTGACAAGGCACCGTGCAAGCCTTGCTTACAATTATGCCCCCAAAGAAAAGTCGCTTTATCCATTTAAGAAGGCCATCAAGAGCAAAAGCAAATATTTCGATATTATCAGGGATATCAACTTCAACCCTATCCCTAACAGCCTTAGCTTCAGTACCGACTTCAATAGGCAGTTTGGCGAGGTGAAAGTTAGGGCTTTGGGCGATGAAGAGTTCGGTGTGGACCCAACCTATAATAAATACTTCACCTGGGACCGCCTATATGGTATCAAGTACAATCCAGCAAAATCGATATCGCTTGATTTTTCCGCGGTGAACAATGCGCGTATTGACGAGCCGCCCGGTAAACTGGATACCAAGGAAGAAAAGGACTCGCTTTGGACGAATATCCTTGGCTTCGGTCGTACTACTAGGTACCAACACTCCGGTAGCGCCAACTACAATCTTCCAATCGATAAAATACCTTTCTTGGATTGGGTGCAAATACGTACAGGCTACAATACTACTTATACTTGGACGGCCGGTGCCCTTTATCGTGATGTAAATGGAAACATCGGGCCTAACCCATTGGGTAACACCATAGGCAATACCAACAGTATTAGGTATAATGGCGAACTGAACTTTAAGGGTATATACGATAAATGGAGCTTCCTGAAATCGTACAACTCCTCCTCTACCAAGCGCGATAACAAGGAGCAAAGGGGCAAGAAGATAGACGCCAATGTAAAGAAGAGGACGAATATAGAAACCGATATTGCCAAGCAGGAGAAGGAATTGGAAAAGGTGAAGGCAGATATTGCCAAGCTAAAAACCGATACCTCTGCCGATAAGGCTACCAAGTTGAAAGCCCTGAAGAAGAAGCGGAAGGAAATCAAGCAAAAAATAAAGAAACTAAAACAGGACAAAAAGAAGATAGTTGACCCAGAAAACCCAGCGGCATCGCCTTTCATCAGGCCATTGATTAGCTTAAAGAGAATTTCGGTAAACTATACCGAAACGAAATCGACTACCTTGCCTGGCTTTTTGCCCAATACCCGTTTCTTTGGCCAAGATAAAGGCTTCAATACGCCCGGGCTTGACTTTGCCTTCGGCTATCAGCCTGACCGAAAGCGATTGGATGAGTTTGCTTCAAAAGGTTGGATAACCGCCGATACCAACCTGAACTATCAACTGCTGCAATCGGTATCTAAAAATTTGAGTATCAAAGGCGCATTGGAGCCTTTCCGCGATTTTAGGGTCGATTTGACCATCACCCGTACGGAATCGCAAAACTATTCGGAATACTTTAAGAAACAGTTTTCGTCCGATGTCAATTACAGCCATTTGGTGCCTATCACTACCGGTAGCTATAGCATTTCATTCATTAATGTAAAAACCTTGTTCCAAAAGGTGAATGCCCAGGGCACCACCCAAGCTTTCATTGACTTTGAGAATTATCGCTCCGTCATCAGTAACCGCTTGGCCGACCAAAACAGCAATTCCCAAGGGTTCTTTGAAAACCCTGATACCGCAGGTGTCTTTTTACAAAACTACCGCCAAGGGTATGGGCCTTATTCCCAAGATGTAATGATACCAGCATTCATTGCGGCCTATACTGGCAGAGACGTGAACAGCATCAAGCTCAACCCTTTCAAAATGTTGCCTTTGCCCAACTGGCGCATCACGTACAACGGTTTCAGTAAGATGAAGATATTCCAGAAAGTGTTTACGAACGTGGTGGTGTCGCATGCCTACAACTCTACCATGACCATGAGCAGCTTCCAAAGCCAGATATTCTTCGAGGGCAATGGGTACTTGCAGCCTTCAAAAATAGATAGCCTGAACAATTTTTATCCCCAATACATTATTCCGCAAATCGTGATTTCAGAGTCATTCTCTCCTTTGTTTGGTTTGGATATTAACTGGAAGAATGGCATGACCACCAAGTTCGATTTCAAGAAGACTCGCAACCTGAGCATGAGCTTTGTGGGCTATACCTTGAGCGAATCGCGCACTACTGAGTTTACCTTTGGCTTCGGTTACCAGTACAAGCCGAAGAAGCCCATCAAAATTGGAAAGCGAATTAAGTTGAGCAATGCTATCAACTTTGCTGCCGATGTTTCTTATCGCGACAATATCACCATCAACCAAAGGCTTGACCAAGATGTGAACGAGCCTACCAGCGGTGCCAAAACCATTATTGTTTCGCCTTATATCGATTATGTCATCACCAAGCAGTTGAGGGCGAAACTGTTCTTCGAAAGGACCCGCACCATACCCGCCACTTCGGCCTCTTTCCCCATTACCAATACCCGGGCGGGCTTGACCTTGAGCTTCACGCTTACGCAATAAGGAGCGGTAGATTTCTTTTACACCATTTACCAAATTCCCGACATGGAGTTTTCAGACCGGGAACCCATCAAGCTGAAGGTGCCGGTAAGGCGTTTTTCGTTCGCCTAGCTTAAGCAGAAGCCGAACATAAAAACGCAAGGCACCGAGGCTTAGATGGATGGGCTTAATGAGAACTATAAAGGCGAGATGCTGCCCTTTGTGTAGGAATTATTTCTAGGAAATTTTATTGCAACTGTTGTGCAAAAGAGATTTTGCATGAAGCAGTCCATTATTTTTGGTCAAAATCATGTACTGATGCATCCCTTTCTCGTGTACTATCTGCCCTTTTACATGGTCGTTTTTGTGCTACTCACCTTTGTGCTAAGCTCCTACCGCTTTTACAAGCAAAATGGTATCAATCCCATCACTTTCCGCAGAACGGATACTGCCCACGATTTCAATGGCAAAGTGATGCGGTTGTTAATGCTGGCACTGGCCATTGCTATTGGCTGTTTCTGTGCGGGGAAGGCCTATGCTTATCTCCTGCCTATATGGTACCTGGAAGACCTTAATTGGGATATGGCAGGTCTCGTGTTGTTGCATGCCAGCTTAGTGTTGATTGTAGTGGCTCAAATACAAATGGGCATTTCCTGGCGCATCGGTATCGATAAGCAGCTTAAAACCCCTTTGGTGACCCACAAGCTATATGCTTGGTCGCGCAACCCTATTTATCTGGGCATCCTATTATGCCTGTTGGGCCTATTTTTTATCTTGCCCAATATCCTTACCTTCTTTGCATTACTGGCCGGCTATTTTTCCATGTCTATCCAAATAAGGCTGGAAGAAGAATTCTTGTTAAACCAGCATGGAGATACTTATACCCAGTACCGCCAAAAGGTAAACCGTTGGTTTGGTAGGGGCTGAGATAAACCTAGTGGAACATGAAACAGATAACCAATATCAAAGAGTACTTCAAGGCCTATGAGCATAGCGTGAACGACCCAGAGGGTTTCTGGGGGGAAGTGGCCGGGCACTTCCAATGGCAGCGCAAGTGGGACCGTGTGCTGCAATGGGAGTTTGATACCCCGGCCGTGGAATGGTTCAAAGGCGGCAAGTTGAACCTGACGGAGAATTGTCTTGACCGCCATCTGGTAGAGCGGCCCGATCAGGTTGCCTTGATCTGGGAGCCCAATGACCCGACCGAACAGTTCAAGAGCATCACCTACCGGGAGCTGCACCGCGAGGTGTGCCGCCTTTCCAATGCTTTATTGAAGCTGGGCGTGAAAAAGGGCGATCGTGTATGCATCTACCTGCCCATGGTGCTGGAAGGAGCCATGGCCATGCTGGCCTGCGCGCGCATAGGTGCCATCCATTCGGTGGTGTTCGCCGGTTTTTCCTCCAGTTCCTTGGTGGACCGCATCAACGATGCCGATTGCAACCTCATCCTCACCGCCGATGCCGTTTACCGCGGTGATAAGAAGATAGAGCTGAAAAAAATTGTGGACGAGGCCTTGGAGCTGACCCCTTCCATCAAGCATTGCGTGGTGCTCGACCATCGGCAAACGGCAGTATCCATGAAGCCTGGCAGGGATATCTGGTGGCATGATGCCTTGAACGGTGTAAGCGAGCTACACCAGGCCGAAACCATGGACGCCGAAGACCCTCTGTTCATTCTCTATACCTCTGGCTCTACGGGCAAGCCCAAAGGGGTATTGCATACCACGGCAGGCTATATGGTGTATGCGGGCTACACCTTTAACAATGTGTTCAACTATCAGGAGAAGGAGGTTTTCTTCTGTACGGCCGATATCGGCTGGGTCACGGGGCATAGCTATATGGTGTACGGGCCCCTGCTCAATGGCGCCACCTCCATCATCTTCGAGGGCACGCCCGTGTACCCTGACCATGGCCGCTTCTGGGACGTGGTGGACAAGCACCGCGTGAACATCCTCTATACCGCCCCTACCGCCATTCGTTCACTGGAGAAGTTCGGTCCGGCCGTTTTTGAGAGCAAGGACCTTTCCAGCCTCAGGGTCCTGGGCTCCGTGGGCGAGCCCATCAACGAGGAGGCCTGGGAATGGTACCACCACCATGTGGGCAAGGGCAAATGCCCCATAGTGGATACATGGTGGCAAACGGAGACTGGCGGCATCCTCATATCGCCTATTGCCTATACCACGGTGCTCAAGCCTGCCTATGCCACCTTGCCTTTGCCAGGCGTGCAGCCCGTGCTGATGGACGATAAGGGCAACGAGATAAATGGCAACGGCGTGGAGGGCAACCTGTGCATCAAGTTCCCTTGGCCGGGCATGGCGCGCTCCGTATACGGCGACCACCCGCGGTTCAAGAGCACCTATTTCAGCACCTATAAAGGCTACTATTTCACAGGCGATGGCTGCAAGCGCGACCATGACGGCTATTACCGCATCACGGGCAGGGTAGATGACGTGGTGAACGTGTCAGGCCACCGCATCGGCACAGGGGAGCTCGAAGATGCCATCAATGAGCACAACCTGGTGGTGGAATCGGCGGTGGTGGGCTATCCGCATGAGGTAAAAGGCCAGGCCTTGTATGCTTTCGTCATCTGCCATATCGATGATGTGGTGCACAGCTTGCTGGAGCAGGAGATACGCGCCTTGGTGGCCGACAAGATAGGCCCCTTTGCCAAGCCCGACAAGATACAGGTAGTGCCTGGCCTGCCCAAGACCCGCAGCGGCAAGATCATGCGCCGCATCCTGCGCAAGATAGCCGAAGGGGAGACCAGCAACCTAGGCGACACCACCACCCTCCTCGACCCCAGCATCGTAGATAAGATAATGGAAGGGAAAAGGTAGATGATGAGCTGATGTGCTAATGTGCTGATGTGCTAATGATGAACCCGCTCTCGCCGGACTATGTCCGGTGACGATAGTACACCGCGGATTGCATCCGCCTTTAGTCGGACACTGTCCGACCTGTTATATTGTCACCGGTTGCAAACTGGCGACAATTTGGGGTTGGAGGAACTGTTAGTTTATGGACAATTTTTCCTACTTTTATATTTAAAAAAGGGAAACATGGAACCTAACGCTTTGAGTTTAAAGGCTAGGTATGAGACGATGCAAGATGATGATTTGTTGCAACTCGCCAATACGGAAGGCAGCAAATTGAGGAGTGATGCTCAGTTACTTTTGCAAGAAGAAATCAATAAGAGGGGCTTGTCATCAAAACTTTTGGCAACTGCTTTTTCCGTTTACCCCCCAGATGCAATTCATGGCGATGAGGAGCTGAAGAAAAAAGCCAATGAACAATTCGAATCGGTAATGAATGCCGTACGAATGCTTCCTTGCCCTGAATGTGGGTCGCAGTTGCAGCATTTGAACGGTGCACTTGTTTATAATGTTAGGAGCTTCGTGTTTGTTACAAGCTATAGCAAGAGCATCAAAGTAGCATGTCCTAAATGCCTTGACAAATTGAATAACAAAGCTACCTTGCGCACTTTGGCTTTGGGCTGGTGGGGATTTCCTTGGGGTATCATACGTACTCCTATGGCTTTGTATAAAAATTATGGGCAAATAAAGTTCCATCATATGGGTGAGCCTAATGCTTACTTGCTTTCCTTTGTCCAGCTCAACTTGCACCATCTTTTTCAAGCTTTTAATGAACCGGAGCTATTACTGCGCATAGTGAAAAAGGGGAACACAGCATAACCCCCACGATAAACTTTTCCTGTAAGACAGGACTCCAATACTTCGATGCACAATTATGCAGTATGACTAATGTTTATTGAACCTGTGTAGAAATATGTTCTTCCCGCCGGGCATAATTACTTGCGATTTGTTCTTGCAGGGTCAAAATGTTTCCTAAGCTTTTATGGTATAGCCTATCCAACCGTGATTTTATTTCCTGCAATTGTGCAGCCAAATCATTTACCCATTGGAAAGTCCCTTGGCTAGGCTCCTTTACAATTTCCTTTGCTAGGAAACTGCGCAAGCTGGTATTTTGATCCATATTTTTTAGTGCTGGTATCAGCACGTTATTAGTACTGTTTAGTAATGTTGTCAGTTCCTTCAACCTTGATTTGAAACGCATGTTATGGCTGGCCAAATCGCTTTCGGTTACCTGTGTGAGCGACCGCAATGAATTAATGTCTTCAAAAAGGTGGTTTTGAATTTCCAGTATCTGTTGTTGCAACTTGATAATAAGGTTCTGAAATTTATAACGGTCAAGCAGTTCCTGTTGCGCTGCAGGTTGCTTGGCAGCCATGGCAATATGGATGGCCAAAATCTTTTCATCGAATGGTTTAAACCATTCAAAATATGGTTCCATTTCCGCGAGCACCTGCTTGCCCAATTCTGGTGCATCCGTTTTCCGATATTGGGTATCCCTAAACTGAAATTGCTTTACGGTGTTTTGACCGTTGGCTATTTCGTTTAGCTTTTGGAGTTCTTGGTTTAAAGTATTGAACTTGCTCATTTTATCTTTCAATGTAACATTGTACATTTCATCCAAAGCCACTTGCAAGTTAGGTATCGTATCTGAAATAGCCTTATAATGATCAAGATTCTCCAGGTCTAACAACTGCATATTGCGAACGTCGTACACATCGCAGTAGCGTTTATCGAATATAATTTCCTGTAGTTCTGCTTGAATAAACTCATCGACTTCTTCAGGCGAAGTAAATTTTGCCACGTTAACCAATTCGCCACCATACATGCTTTTGCTTACTGCATTTCTTAACTGCCCGGCATTAGCGCCGAACAACAACCATGGGGAACGGCTATCCACTATTCCTGGTACGTACTTTTTCTTGGCATTCAACTCCCTTTGCAAATTGCTGGGATGGCTGGCGTACATTGGGGGCTGGTAATCGCTTTCGTTGGTAAACAAGTGGGCATCCTTCCCATAATCGTAAGTTGGTTCCTTGCCCTTGTCTTTGGCAAGTTGATTGAGTACTTGAATGTTCTTTTGATGATGGAAAAAAATATCGGAGCTATAGAGCTCATGGTCCATCGCATTTTTTAGTTGGTACATGGTCATGCCCATTGCATTGGAGGCTGGCTCCAGTTTGGCCAAGCCGGTGATGATGGGGTCGCTGCCAGTTACGCTCACGGCCACCAAATCCGCATTGAATTCCATTTGCCTTTGCAGGGAAGCATAAATCATGTTGATGATTTTGTACAACTGTACCAGAAAAGTGCGCAGCAAAAAAACGATGCCCGAAAGGATACCTGCAAAAACAACTGCCCAAGATCCAGAATTTTTTGCTTCTTCCAATGCTTGGTCCCAACTATCACGTCCGAAAACCATATCGTGAATTAGCTTGTTTACTTGATAAACATAACTGCCCATACGCATACTGCTTTGTGCAAAATGGCCAAACTCATGCGCAAGCACCGCTTTAAATTCTGCCAGATTGATTGAATTGACTAAACCCAAGCCTATCAAAAGATTTTTTCTTGCGGGGAAAAACAGACTCTGAAGAGGGTTGTCATAAAAAACGGCTGCATTGATTTCGGAATTGATAAAGACTTTTTTAGGAAATGAAGCCCCAGTTTCCGCACACAATGCCCTTATAAAGGCAAACAATTCAGGATAATCCTCCTCTAAAATTTCGATATAGTTGGTATCAGCTTGGGCTTTCTTCTTGAACAAGAATTTTAATGTAAAAACAAAGAGCATCACGGAGGAAGCAATGGCCCCCAGTTTCAATATAATTGTAAATTTATTGATACTGTACATGGGGTAAACAATGCTCAGATAGACCAGCCACGCAAAAAATGTGACCATGCACAGGTATATGCCAATGAATATGATAACAGCAATAAGCACGTAAACCACCCTGCTCAAGTACGAGGCCGGGACTAGTGTAATTCCTTTAGGAACTTGCTCAGGTTTTGGAGGAAATAGATTGTTGCCCATTTTTTAAGAAATACCAAATATAACCATATCTGTAATTATCCAAAAAAACTTCTGTTAACCTTAGTTTTAGTCTGCTAAGCTCTTAATTTTCTCTTCAATCAGTTGGCGGTCGGATGGGGAGGAGGTCATGGCATGTGCTTTTAGCAGATACTCCTTGGCCTTACTTTTATCCGTATGCGCGTATAGTTCTGCCAACAGTACAAAGTAGTGGTGGTTGTGCAGCAGTTGCAGCTTCAGTGCCTCGGCCAGCGCCACTTCGGAGCCTTTTACCTTATAGAGGGCATAGGTGCGGTTCAGGGCTACGGAGGGCGAGTAGTTCACCATCAGCAGGCGGTCATATAGGCCCAACACCTTTTGCCAGCGTTCCGCTTCGTCGCTGATGAGGCAATGGCATCTGGCTATGGCGGCCTCCATATGAAAGGAGCTTACTTCATGGCCCTGTGCCGAGCGTTGCAGGAAGTCCTCGCCTTTGGCAATGAGGGCTTGGTCCCATTTGGTGCGGTCCTGTCTATCGAAAAGTATCTGCGACCCGTCGATGCCTTCCCGTGCCGAGAATCGCGAGGCATGGAAGCACATGAGGGCAAGCAGCGCAAAGGTCTTGGGCACGGCAGTGCTTGCATTTTGGGTCAGTAGCAGGCCCAAGCGCATGGCTTCCAGGCACAAGTCTTTGCGCAAGATGCTGTCTGCCCGGGTAGATGCATAGCCTTCGTTAAAAAGCAGGTAGATAATGTGCAGTACATTATCCAATCTATGGGTAAGCTGCTGCCCTGCATGAAGGTCCATGTCCAAGCCCGTGAGCCGCAAACGCTCCTTGGCCCGGAAGAGCCGCTTATTCACGGCCTCCTTATTGGTGAGGAAGGCATGGGCTATCTCATCAATCGTGAAGCCGCACAGCACCCTCAGGGCAAGGGCTATCTGTGCCTCGGCGGCAATGGCCGGGTCACATACGGCAAACAGCATACGCAACTGGCTGTCTTGTATGGCATGCTCCGAGAAATCGATCTGCTGCAAGGGCTGCTCAAGAGACAGGTGGGGCCTAATCTTTTCCTTGAAGGTCTTGTCCCGGCGCAGGTATTCCAATGCCTTCTTTTTGGCCGCTGCATACAGCCATGCTTCCGGTTGCTGGGGCGGCCCCTTCCGTTGCCATGCCTCAGTGGCTGCCATAAAGGTATCACTTACCAGGTCTTCTGCCAGTGCTATATTGGCAAAGCCAAAGGTACGCGCCAGCACCGCCACCATTTTAGTGAACTCCTTCCGGTAGAGGGCGGGTATGTCAGGCGATGCGCTGTTCATAAAAAAGGGAGCCTGCGGCACTGGGCCGCAGGCTCATCGTGCTTATTAGCGGTTCATTGGGGGTAGTTGTGGGCGAATCTCCACGCTGCCGCCTGTTTGCAATACTGGGCAACCGTGAGACATGGTCACGGCTTCGTCCAAGGTATCAGCCTTCACAAGGAGGTAACCGCCTAGCATCTCCTTCACCTCTGCGAAGGGGCCATCGGTCACCAGGCCGCCTGGCTTCAGCACCTTGCCTTCCGGGGCCAGTCTGCCGCCGCTCGCCAGTCTGCCTTGTGCGGCAATGCCGCCAATCCATTGTTCCCAGTCCTGCATCCAGGCATCATACTTTTCTTTGGGCATGCCCTTGTAGTGGAGGTCGGTTTCTCTGAAAATCATCAAAAACTCTGTCATGTTGTTTGTTTTTTTAAGGATGTTGAAATAAAGTATCATCTCCTTGTTGCACAAAGATGGCAGAATAGGACAAAGCCCTCAACATTTTTTTTGAAATGATATGGGCAGCATAAGAAAAGCGGGGACTGAAAAACATTTCAACCCCCGCCGTTATTAACTTCAAGGCTTCTTAGCTGGCATTATAGGCCAGGGCAAACTCCTTGGCAAAATCGGCCAATTTCACTTTCCCGAATTGCTGTGGGCGGTTTTTCCAGTAGTCAGCTTCCATTTCACCGTTACGCAGTGCTTTGCCCATGGCGGTATAACCATCGGCTATGGTAGTGCTCAAGCCCGCTTGCAACATGCCTTGGCGCGATTGTTCGTCAGTAAACTCCACATAGGGTAGCTCGGGTTTGCCAATGGCACTGCCCAAGGTTTTCGCCACTTGCTCCCAAGTATTGCTGTCATCGCTGGCGATATACTGCACCCTGTGGCCTGTAAAATCAGGCTTCAGCAGCAGGGCCAGGGCGGCATCGGCAATATCTTCGGTATGGGTCAGTACCAACTTATGGCTACTAGGTTGGGTGCTGCCCATAATGCCCATCTGCTTAATCATCCCTATTTGGCTGAAAAGGTTGTAGTAAAAGTAGCTGGGGCGCAGGTTTACCACATTCAGTTCAGGGTACTTTTCCAGGGCTTTCTCCAAGTAAGCAAGCCCATCCACCGGCCCGGCACCGGTACCCATATGTGCGCCCACGCTGCTTAACACCACCAGGTACTTTACGCCATTAGCTACCACGGCGGCTACCAGGTTGTCGGCCACTTTTTGCTGGTAGCCCAACCAATCGCTTACCCCAAAGTTGGGAGGAATCATGAGGTAAGCGGCATCGGCGCCCGCAAAGCTGGCGGTTACAAAGTTTGCGTTTTCCACGTTGCCAACGGCTGCTTTGGCACCCAATTGCTCAATGGCCGCCACCCGCTCGGGGCTGTTGGTGAGCACGGTAACGTCATGGCCTTCCTTTACCAAGCCTTGCACGATGGATTTACTAATGTGGCCTAAAGAGCCGGTAATTGCGTATTTCATTTTCTTGTTTTTGAATGATTAATTTTTGACAAAACAAAGCTAACTTTACACTGTATAAAAAGAAAGTACTTACCCAAAAGTTAGTGTAAAATTTTTTAGCATGAGCCATATCAAAGCAAGCTCTACCCAGCAGGAAAATAAAAAGGCAGCCATGGCGCAGTGCCCCGTGCACTTCACTTTGGAAAAGATAGGTGGCCGTTGGAAACCGCTTTTATTGTTCAACCTCATGTCGAAAAAATTGCGCTACAATGAGCTGCGCCGTGCCCTGCCCAAGGTATCGGAAAAAATGCTGATACAGCACCTGCGGGAGCTGGAGCAGGATGGGCTAGTATCGCGCTTGGTACTGACCGTAGTGCCGCCACATGTGGAGTACAGCCTTACGAAAAAAGGCGAGGAACTGGCCCCCATACTGAACGCCATGGCGCAATGGGGTTTAAAGAATAGGGAAGTGGCCTAGTGGCCGATTGGTCGCCAGTTTACGACTGGCCGCCATAGCATTCGGCAGATTACATCTGGTGAGACTAGGAAAAATATTATATTTGGTTATGCGCCTTTCAAAGGAACAAATCCAAGTTATCAAAGATATCCTGAGTAGGAAACCAGTGCTGCGGGCTTTTGTTTTTGGCTCGTTTGCCCGCGATGAAGCCGACAATGATAGCGATATTGACCTTTTGGTTGAGTTGGATTACACCCAACATATAGGTTTAGGCTTCGTGGCCATCCAGCAGGAGTTGGAGGACATGCTCCACCATAAGGTCGATCTTGTTTCCGCTGGTGGGCTATCCAACCGCCTTCGCCCTTATATTGACCAAGAGAAGCAAATGATTTATGAGAAAGCCAGCGGGTGATAAGGAACGCCTATTACATATTTTCGATGCTATTGGGGAGATAGAAAGCTATGTGATTGGTATCGATGAAATTGGTTTTGCAAGCAATTCAATGATGGTACATGCTACCATTAAGCAATTGGAGATTATAGGTGAAGCTTGTAACCGTGTTTCTGAAAGTTTACGGGCAGCAAATCCCCAGGTTGATTGGCGGAAGATTATTGGTCTTCGAAACATACTTATTCATGAGTACTTTGGAGTAGATAGAAGCCTAATTTGGCAAATAGTTCAACATGATATGCTTGAATTGAAAGAAAAGATAAACAAGATTGCAACTTCCCTGTAGGGTCTAGAATGGGGATGCTAAACTGGATTTGGCTTAGTCCAAATCAATTTGGCCCTTTTTTCCCTTTTTCTGCTTCTTGTTTTCCTTCTTCTCCGGGTTCATGAAGGCACGGCCCATGGCCTTTACGAAACGCAGGCGGAAGGTGGGTTTCTTATGGAAGGAGATGCGCTCAACCCTTCGGATGTAGTGGGGCTTTCTCTCTGGCAGGGGCTTATAGCCTGGCTGGCTGGAATGCTTCAGGTGGATGGCGGAAATCTCTTGGCCGTCCTCGTCTACCAAGCTCAGCTTCGCCGATTCGTTGCCATAAATATCCACCCTACCGTAGGCGTTCTTATAGTTCTTGTTGCCCAGGCCATTGCCGCCCCCGTTCCAAGCATAGCGTTTCATTTTGGGGTAGCCGGCCAGCCGGCCGATCAGGTTCATATAATGCGCCAGCACGGTGCCCGTAACGGAAAGCCCACTGGCATTGATTTCGGGCAGGCCAGCGTTGCGGCCGTCGTCCATAACGTTGTGGTGAGTATCGCCGCTCAGTACGATGATATCCTTCAGGTTGTTTTGCTTGATAAAGCCCAACAACTCGTTTTGGCTGGCGGGGTAACCGTTCCAGTAAAAGCTCCAAGACAGCGCCAAGCGAAAACCAGTGCCCGTTTCCCCGCCGGCCGACACCAGCAAATCCTGCATATGGATGCCCAAATTGACCAAGTGGATAAGGTTTTTGTTGAAGGGCACCCCCATCACGATGAACTTCCAATCGGCGGTGGAGTTTTTCAGGCCCTGCTTCAACCAGTCCATCTGCGCATCGCTGATGATTTTGTGGTTGCTATCTGGCTTGAAGCTCCATAGGTTTTTGGTACTGTCATACTTAAAGGCATCGGGCGGGAAACAAGCGTCGGCGCGGGTATCGAGAAAGAAAATCTCGGAATTGCCCATCACGAAACTATGGTAGCAGCCACGGCTGGTATCCACCATGGGGTAATGGGGGTACATATCGTAGTAGCCTTTCAGGATGCGGCGGCGGATACTGTCCTGGGTGCTGTCGGTCACCATATAGTTGATGACTTTTTTGCCCTCTTTCTTGTAGGCGGCCCGCTTTACATGGCGGTGGGCAGAAGCACCCACGCCATCGTGATTGTCACCCACATAATCGGTAAAGGTGTAGGGCAGCATTTTTTCCATCTCCTTTTCCGTGTATCTTTTCACATAGCCTCGGAAAACGGAAGAATCGTCATGGGGGTAGCCTGGTATCATGTAGTCAGGGTAAGACCAATCGCCGGTATGGATGAGGATATCCGGCTTGGCATCTGCCATCACATTGAATACTTTCATGTTGGGCGTCTCTTGGCAGGAGCCTGTGGCGATAACGTAATGCTGGCGGGTGCCCGCGGGGGGAAAGGTTTTAAAATAGCCTTGGCGCGCATCGGCCTGACCATTTACCATAATACGGTAATGGTAGGTGGTGGCAGGCTGCAAGCCAGCGGCATCTACCAGCACCCTGTTGTACAGCTTAGGGTCACTGCTTAAAGAGTATTGTCGGTCAATCTGCTGGAAATCGGCTTGGCGACTCAACTGCACCGTCAATTCCGTTGGCGCATTGGTGAAAAACATAATTTTCACGCTGGTATCAGTGGCCGCTCCCAAAACTGGTGAGTACGCTACCCACTGCGCATTCAGTTGCCAGGTGCCCAACAACCAACAGCATACAAATAGTATTTTTTTCATGATGGGCAAAGCTAGCAACAATCATGAATTTTAGGCGACTATAATTTAGGCAAACAAAAAAGCCAATTGCTATTTGATTTGATTGAGCTTTTTGGGGTGCTGGCGATTGTCGAATAGCGTAACGATAAGCAGTGTCTTGCCTTTAGTCTTATAATACAAAGTAACTTGCTTGGTTATTACTGCTTTTCTAATGTCCTGTTTAAATAGAGGATACAATAGCGGCCGTTTCAATATTAGGCTAACAACCCTTTCCGTTTTCAGGAGAAATTTTAAGGCCTCTTTTTCGGACCAATTAGCCACTAGATGTGCTAAGATTTCATTTAGCTTGCTCTCTGCCTCATGCGACCACTTTTCTTTAAGCATTGATTAGAAATTAAATCGCTGCTTGATAGATACCCTTACCTCCTCATAAGATTTTACCCTCCCGGCTTCAATATCAGCTAAGCCATTTTCTATGCTCTTTCTTTCTTCTTCAGAAATCAAATCCCATACTTCTTGTGTCCTCATCCGCTCCCGCTCCAGTATCTCTTTGCAAATGTTTAAAACGCTTTCGTCTTCGATAGTGTCAATCAAACTGTGCAAAACCTCTCTGGTGTTTTTTATCGCCATACATAAACCTTTCCGTTCATTAAATATACGGATTGTTCAATGAGTTCAAAATAGCACCGCAATAAAGCGGTAATAGTTGTCTTGGTAAACAATGCTACCCTAAATTTTGATTTTACCCCTAAACCCCCTAGCGGCATAGTATGATTCGGCACCGTTATGGTAGGTAAACACATGGTCGTATCGGCAGTCGCAGAAAAGGGCTCCGCCCAGTTTCCTGATGGGTGCGGGTGTCTGTATCCAACTCGATGTCTTGGTATCAAACTTACCTAAACCTTGCAAGTAACGGTATTCGTCTTCATCCAGCAACTCGATGCCCATCGTATTGGCCATGCCCATAGCGCTGTCTTTCGGTTTGTGTTCCTTGCGTGCTTGTAAGGCAGCATGATCGTAGCAAATACTGCGGCGTTCTTTTGGGCTTTCAGGCGAGCAATCGTAAAACAGATAGTCTCCAGTTTCGGCATCTTTACCCACCACATCGGGCTCACCCCCAGTGCGTTCCATTTCGTTCAGCGACCATAACTTATCTTCGGTAGTGGTTAGCCTAGCTAGTATTTCGTCCCATTGCAAGCCTTTGTGCCGTTGTGTGTTTTTTTCAAAACGGCTTTTCAAAGCTTTTAGCAATGCTTCCCTTTCTTCTCCTGATAGTTGTTTCTTATTGGCCATAATATAAACTTAAAATTAAGGGCTTGTTACTTGATAAAAACCACTGGTGTTTTCTATGCATTGTCGCATGAGAACTTGCACCGGTTTTCCGTATGTGTTTTGCAGATAACACTTTAATATTTCCGCTTTTCTGGCATCGGACAATATATAAGCTTTGTGGTTATTGATTAGGGCATAATAAGCTGGTTCGTATTTTTGGGAAACTAGGCCAATATCAACTGCCTTTTGCTCATTGAGTGGCATTTGAATTAACCAATTTTGGAAGTAAAAGCGTTGATATATATCATGTTCTTTCGCAGGGATGAACAAGCGATAGTCTAAATATGACCAATACTTTTCTCCCCCAATTATTGTAGCATCACTTGGCAAAATGGCCAAAGATTTTTCCAATTTTCCCATATCATTGCTAATTCGATCATAGGTTTTTCTGTTGCCGTAAAAGTCTTTTACGTAGATGCTAAAAGAAAGGAGCATCAATACCAAGCAGCCTACCTGTTTCAAGGGCAATCCAAAGAAGCTTTTCCATCGCCATCGCCCTTCTAACAGGGAAAAAATCCATACTGTTGCCATTATAGAAAAATAGACCCTGAATGGCATTTTTATATATAATGCCACTAGCACCATCAATAAAAAGCTGGAAAGAACAAAGAAAAAATGCCGCAGTCTATTTCTATATTCCAATTGCAATGAAAATACAAGAAGGAATAAAATCATTGTGAAAGTAAAAATGAGCCCACGGCCATGCAATGTATCTCTAAAAGTGCTACTCAATTTACCAGGGACAACCTCGAATGCTGGATATAAACTACGAATCGCTTTTAAAGAGTCAGCACTAAATTTTGGATGGTTTTCATAATAAAACATCTGCAAAGAAGTCACATCGCAATCATTCCATCCAGCGGGAATTGGATGATAACTTAACCCCTGGTTATCTTGAAACCAACGTTTTTCTTTTAACAAATTAGTATAAGATTGCCATTCTTTACTTGAATAACGATAATGAAGGCTATTGATGAAAAATACAAATACACCAATTGTAAAAGCAATCAGAGCCACATAGACATAAGAAAGCTTATAATTTTTTAATCGAAAAGTTAGGATTCCAATAAAGTATAAAATTAAAATCAGCAAAAATGCACTGAATCTTATGCTAGCTCCTGTTAATAGCAACACAATGGCAGTTAACAACCAACCAGATCCTTTTATCTCTCCTTGAAAATATCCCTGAAGTAATACCAGGGCTGCAAGGCAACTTATGGAGGCTACAATTGTGAAATTGACATAGAATATAGAATAATTGAATAGCAAAATGATGCTGCTAAATATCAAAAGCCTAGTCCAAACATTGGAATACATGATGAACATATAGTGCATTATCAAAAACAGGCTGACACTAATAAAAATGAAGAACAAAGTAGAGTACCAGTCTATTTGGTTGCTTGCCATATATAGCGTTTGTAGCAGCTTTCCCCAAATGGGGCTTGAAAACACTAGCTGGGAGGTACTAAATCCCAAATATGTTCCATCTGCCAATGCGCGCATACTGATATCATCATTTGTTTCAAATACGCTAGCCCCAAAAAGAGGGATAAATGAAACCATTAACCAGTAAATAATATAGAAGGGCAACGGTCCTCGGAAAAGAAATGCCATTTACTGGTGTTTTGCTTGCCAAACTTATGGAAAATATGGAACACTAGCGGGTAGCCATTTGGCCGCTTAGGGTTTAACCCCTACAAAGGTGCGCAGTATAGGCCTTCTCCACGATGGCTGGGCATGGGATGTAACCTGCTTAAAACCTGTGGCCTCCAATCTTGCCAGCAATTCCTTTGGCCGCAAAAACTGTTGTACGCTTTTTATCAAATAGCGAAAAATAGTGGCCTCCCCCGTGGTTAGATAGCTGATAGGCACAATGAAAAGGTTGCCCATTATCCACCAATAAGGCTTAGAGAACCAATGGTCGGCCAATGAATAATCATGTATTACCAAACGGCCGCCCGGCTTAAGGATAGTGTACAGTTGGCGCAAACAGGCATCATAGTCGGGCATGTTGCGTAAGCCATAAGCCATAAAAATGGCATCGAAACTTTTTTCGGGATAAGACAGGTGCATCGCATCTTGCAAGGAAAAACTCAGCTTGCCTTGCGCTATTTGACTTTGCAATTTTTCTTTCGCTACCTCAAGCATCGTTTCCGAATTGTCAACGCCTACCACATGCCCCGCCGAAATAAATTTTAATACGGCCTGTGTGGACTTTCCCGTTCCGCAGCAAAGGTCGAGTACATATTCATCCCCCTTTAGGTTTAGGAAGCCAGCACTTCTGTCCAAATCTTCTTGGTAACCTTGGCTAAGTCCCGTAGCCATGTCATATCGTCTGGCAATCTTGTTGAACTCCTTAGGTACTTTTGCTTTCTGGTCGAGTAAAGCGGTAGGACTTGATGCGCTCATAACATATTTTATTTTAGGCCAACAAATCTATAACCAAAAAGTTAGGCAGCTTCTAATTATTTTTAGGCATGCGACTGCTCTACATTTTGCTAATAGCCATTTTCGGCTCCTTTTCCACTTATGCTTATACTGTTTCTATCAATGCCGATAATGCGGCCATGGAGAACAGTATTACCAGATATGCCATTGATGATGTACAACAATTGCTAGGAAATGCTTGTGGTTGTCAAGTGTACCTGAACAGACCCGATGCTGATGTGAGTTTGATACTCTCGCCCATTGATACCAGCCAAATAAAAAAGCCAACCATCTTTTCCAAAGGAAAAACATACCCCTACAGCCACTATCCCGATCATGCTTATGAATGGACTGGGAAAAATGAAGGCGGCAAATGGGTTTACCGTCTAAAATCCAATTCCTTTCAAGGACTGGCCTTTGGCTTGTACGGTTTGCTGCAGGAACAACTCGGCTTTTCATTTTTTCATCCAAGGCAAACCATTAAGCCCAACCTGAGCGCTTGGCCATTGGCCAATTTAGATTGGACTGCCAGCCCACGATTCGACAAAAAGGGCTTCCACCTGCATACCATGCACCCTTTGGAACTGACGGAGCAGTTGCTGGATGAAGACCGCCCAAATGCCTTACAAGACGTGAAACAATACATTGATTGGCTGGTAAGGAATGGCCAAAATTATTTTGAATTCAATCTATTGGAGGGAATTGACAGGAAACATTGGCCCAGCTATGCCAAGCAGATAGTGGATTATGGCCACCAAAGGGGAATACTAATGGGCATTGACGTGTCATTACACATGGTACAGCAAAAGGCATACATGCTTTACAAAACCTTTCCAGCATCATGGAGAACCAAGGAGAAGCAAATTGACCGCAACCTTAAATGGCTGATGCAGGCACCTTGGGATTATGTGAACATGGAGTTTTCCACCACCGAATTCTCCAATTCGGGCATGGAGGAAAAGGAGAAACTGAGACTGGGCATTTTGAAGCAACTGAAGGAAAAGTACCATGCCCATTTATTGGGACGAGAGCATGTGGTAAGAAAAGCGGAGCTATTGCGCGGAGGGGAAAACAGTTTTGCATGGGATTCCAATGCCGTAAAATTGGACAAGGAACGTGGGGTGCTTATCCATACGGTAATGTTTTATTCTGCAACTGACGAAAAGGCTCCCGTTTATAGAAATGAAAATCTCCGGCATATGCTGGACATGCTGTTGCAAGAAAAGCAAGTAAGGGAAACCTGGTACTATCCCGAATCGGCCTACTGGATTACGTTCGATAACTCCGTACCCATGATGTTGCTGCCCTATCTATCCGCAAGGTTGGAAGACATTAATACAATGGACTCATTGCAAATACCGGGGCATATCACTTTCAGCTCGGGCTGGGAATGGGGCTATTGGCTAATTGATTGGAGCATTGCCCGCTGGAGTTGGAACCACCGAATCAATGGTGAGCTAAAAAAGTACAGCCCCACGGTTTTTTTAGAAGACTTGTTTCCAAAGCCAATTGTAGAAATATTCAGCGAGGCCACCGATTTACAAGATGAGTATATCAAGGACAAGGAACTGATACGATACATGGCACCATCTACTATAACCGATGAAATGCCAGCACCTATCGATTTGGCTTTTCAGCCCCGTCCACAATGGAAGTATAGCTGGCTAAGGTATAAGGCTCCCACAGAAGCTTTGGATACCGTTAAGCTCTCGGGTATAGCGCAGTTACGAAAGTACGCCACTTTGAACGATTCCCTGTTGAAGAATTTACACACCCTGCGGGGCAAAATAGGGGCCATGGATAGTTTAACCCTAATGCTGTTGGATGAACTTGCAGACGGCCTTCGTATTAATAGCCTAAGAGCACTGCACCGAGCCTATACCTTAGAAGCTTTAATCATAAAACGGAAAGCGGATATAGCGCACCAGCCTGATAAGGAATCAAAGGCGCTATTAGAAAAGGCTAAGGATATCCGGGTTCAAGGTTTGGGAGTGGTAGCAAGACGGGAGGCTAATTACCGTTATCCTTTACAGTGGATAGCCGAAAAACGGAAAGACCATACCTGTTACCATTTCGGGTATTTGTACACTACCAGCTACTTGCACTTTTGGTACCGCGAAGAACAACAGATAAGAAATGACCGCTATGGCCCATTCTATTTGAATATCTACAATATCCCCCGTATTGTTGGTATTATCAATTAGCCTTTTTTCTTCTTAAAAATTGCATTATGGCACGGCAATTGGATAAAGTACCATGAAGCCGAAATGATGACCTTCATAGAGAGAATGAAATTGTTGACCATGAAAAAAGGAGGATGTGATGAAAACGTTTACTATTATGCTACTGATGTTGGGCAGCCTATTGCCTGCTGCCAATTGCCAAACTGCCGCTAAGAAAATTAAAAAGAGTCTAGTTACGGAAGATTTGGTCTGTAACTGGAAAACCGGCAAAACCAAAACTTTCTTTGGGCAAAAAATTACCAAGCTAAGTACTGATGATGGATTAACCCGCACCAATGTGGTGTTTTGGCCTGTAATGGGCAAGGGAGAAATGGTAAGGTTTGTTTCCAATAACGAAGAACCAACCTTTGAAAACACCAGCGGGAAATTAGCGATATGGATTGATAGGGAAGATGAAAACCAAGCCAATACCCAATGGTATACCGTTACAATCAGCGACATATCGGGCGAGGAGCTATATACTTCCGAATTGCCGGCCCAGCAACCCACCCATTTTAAATATGGGGTTTGGTATAACTATGCTGAAATCGCTATTCCATTGTTACTGCCTGAATTTGATGTAATCGTAACGAATCGACTAACACAGGAAACCTATGAATATAGGGTAAATGTATCTTTGGATGAAATGCCTACCGATGTGCAAATTGAACCGGTAATCACCCAGCGGTAGGTTTTTAATTCTTAATTATTCTTAGTGAATCCCTTGGTTACTGCCAAGGGATTTTTTTTTAAACTTTTTTAATGCTGCTACGTAAAAGCAAATGTGTTTAGCAATTGGTGCTAAAAGTGTTTTGAGGATTTTTTGATTTTTTTTGAAGGGAGAAGTTTGGTTTGGAATGAAATCGAACTTAGATGATGTAGTGGTATGGTAATCAAAGGATTGTCATTAATTTGTCAGTGCAATTTTGCATGGGATTCCACCCCACATTCTGAGGTATCGCCTCTACAGATTTACCCCTTTAACATTTATTGGCACAGGCTTTGAAAACAGGCAACAATATTAAATTACTTGCTTGATTATCAATGATTTGTGAAGCTGTTTGGAAACATTGACTAACTATAACGCGGGAAAAGGCATAGTGATTGGACATATGACCACGAAGATGACGATCACTATAAAAACAGAGAACTATGAAAAGAATGTTAACAGCGGCGTTGATGGTAGCAGGACTAGCTACTTACGCACAAAATGATGCACAATTTATCGCAATGACCGATGCGAACAAATCAGAAGTAATTAGGAACTTGGCTTCCTCACAATACGGCGATGCGATTGCCATGAATGTAATGGTGAGCAATCAAAGCATGGCTACCATGAATGTTCTTATATATGGTAGCGATAAATACATAAAAGAAAAAGAAGCGGGAAAAAGATACAAAGAATTCGAGGTTTTCGATGTAGCTAACAAAGACAAAGAAGAAGTAGTAATCGGCCTGGTGACCAATACCTTGGAAAGGCAAACCCGTTACGAAGAAATCGGAACTACGCCTGAAAAAATCGATTTGGCTAAAACTGACGTTGCCATTTTGCAAGCACCTTCTGTTGATTCAGCAGGCATGATACAAAAGGTAAACGTGGGCGGATTCCGCTACAAAGGAAAAGTTTTTGTTTTGTTGGCTGAGGGCGATTACCGTTACATTGACGGAAAAGCAATAGTAGGCGATAAACTGGTGGTGGAAGAAATGAAGAAAGGAAAGCCTATCACCGCTATTACCTTCTTCTATGAATTGCAAAAAGCCGGTATAGCCGATAAAAACATGACTGTGAAAGAGTTTATGGAGCTATCGTATGAGGACCAATTGACCATTGTGAGCAACGGAACGTTAGCAAGTTATTAGTACTCTGTTTTTATATCGTAAATCGATATTGTGAGGCGGTCCCTGTAAGGACCGCCTCTTTAATTTATAACTGCCATGCCGCAATATCTTTTTGCAAAGCACAGAACTCATTCCATAGTTCACTCAATATACTAGCTGCTGGCGGAATGTCATCAATTTGCGCCACTACCTGCCCCACTTCCAGTTCGCCCTCATCCAAATCCCCTTCGAACATCCCTTTTTTCGCTCTGGCCCGTCCCAGTAACAATGCTAACTCTTCCTTACTTGCCCCCCTAGCCTCTGCCTCCACCACTTCCTGATAAAATTTATTCTTAATAAGCCTAACAGGGGTTATTTGTTTCAAAGTCAACATGGTATCGCCTTCCCCAGCTTGAACAATGCTGTATTTGAAATTGTCATGCCCACTGGACTCAATGGTGGCGGCAAAGCGTGTACCCACTTGCACCCCCTCGGCACCCAAGGCCATTGCTGCCATCATGGCCCTACCACTGGCTATGCCCCCTGCGGCAATCAAAGGTATTTTGATAGCATCGCGCACCATAGGTATCAATACCAGTGTGGTGGTTTCTTCCCTTCCATTGTGCCCGCCTGCCTCAAAGCCTTCTGCCACTACCGCATCTACTCCCTCTTGTTCGCACTTTTGGGCAAATTTTACACTACTCACCACATGAACTACCTTGATACCGTGCTGTTTCAGGTATTGCGTCCAAGTTTTGGGGCTTCCTGCAGAGGTAAAAACTATTGGCACCTTTTCCTGAACAATGATTTCCATGATTAGCACAATGTCAGGATATAGCAAGGGCACGTTTACTGCAAAGGGGTTATCAGTGGCGGCCTTACATTTTTGTATATGCTCACGCAGAACTTCTGGATACATACTGCCGGCGCCTATAATGCCCAAGCCGCCTGCGTTGCTTACTGCCGAAGCCAAGCGCCAGCCGCTGCACCAAATCATTCCTGCCTGTATAATGGGGTATTGGATACCAAACAACTCAGTTATCCTGTTTTTCATAGTTAGGGTTTACGTCACCGCTAAGGTCAATTTCCGTATTATCACCTATGTTAAGGCTTTGGCTTAAGCCTTTGATGAAAGCATCGCTGCCTACTACTGACTTTTTCAATATCACATGGTGCAGCCTGGCAAAATCGCCAATAATGGAATTGGACAGAATGCTATATTGTATTTCCGATTGCTCGCCAATGGTAACATTTGGGCCCACTATGGAATTGGTAATACGGGTGCCCTTGGCAATACTTACGGGATGGATAATAATGGTGTTTTCGTAGAAAGGCACTTCAGCAGAAGCGAAGCCAAACTTCTTCAGCAGTTTGGCATTGGTTTCCAGCAGTATCTCTGGTTTTCCGCAATCATACCAGTTGTCAATTTTGAAACTGGTGAACTTAATACCCTTTTCTATCATCATCATGATAGCGTCTGTCAAGTGGATTTCACCGTGGCGTCGTTCTTCCGCTTTCACCAATATGGATAAGGCTTCGAACAGCTCTTTCGATTCCTTGATACGATACACCCCCACCAAAGCCATGTTCGATTTTGGAAACTTGGGCTTTTCTACTACTTTGGTTATACTATCTCCTTCACCGAATTCCGCTACCCCGAACTTCCATGGGTCAGGTACTTTTTTCACGCCCAGCATGCTGTTTGCACCTTTAAGCAGGTTTGGTAAATCTGCTTCAATGATGGTGTCCCCTAGCATAATCAAAATGTCCTCGCCTGGTGCCACCATGTCGCGTGCAAGCCATATAGCATGCCCCAGCCCTTCCCGTTGTTCCTGCAGCACAAACTGGCTTTTAATGTGTGGGTATTTGCTTTCCACAAAATCGCGGATTTTGTCGCCAAGATACCCGACCACAAAAATAAAATCGGTATAGCCCACTTCCATCAACTGCTCGATAATGAAACCCAATATGGGTTTACCGGCAACGGGTATTAAGGCTTTGGGCTGGGTATAAGTATGTGGCCTAAGTCGGGTACCCGCTCCGGCCACAGGAATGATGGCTTTCATTAGCTGCTTTTACATAGGCTAATTTACAATTTTAAGCCAAGGGCGGGTATGCAAAGAGGTTAATAATGCTTAATATACATGGCATACCATACTATTTCTAGTTTGGCCTTTGTTATTTTGTGAACCCATATGGAATTAATGTTGGACAAAGCCCAAATTGATGCTGGCTTCATTAAGGTTAAGCAACGCATCTATAGGCAGTTTAAAAAAAACCCTGATGTAGATGCCCTGTTATTCCTGATTGGTATCAGGGAATTGGGCCTTGTTAAACGCCGCTTTAATAAGGAGCAGAAACAAGATTTGATGCACATAGCCGTTTGCAGGTTGTTGAGTGATTTGGGCTATTACGCATTGGAAGGCTTGGACGCCGATGGTTGGCCACATTGGGTGGCGTTGAAGCCATTGCCGAAAATGGACAATACGCAACAGGAGTATTTGCTGAAGCAGCAGATAATTCGTTATTTTGAAACGCTTAAATAAAATGTATGAGAAAACCTGTGTTACAATTAATGATGTTCGCCCTATGTATGCTGAGCGTACTGGCATGTAACTCACAAAAGAATAACTTAAACAAGATTGCAGACATGTCAGACGGAATTTATGCACTATTTACCACGCCAAAGGGGGAAATCATTGTGTATTTGGAAATGGAAAAGGCACCTATTACCGTAGCCAACTTCGTAGCTTTGGCTGAAGGTAAAATGCCCAATAATGCCCGCCCAGCAGGCAAGCCCTTTTATGATAGCTTGAAGTTCCACAGGGTGATTGCCGATTTTATGATTCAAGGTGGCGACCCACAAGGCAATGGCATGGGCGGCCCTGGTTACAGTTTTGCTGATGAGTTCCATCCATCATTAAGGCACAATGGCCCTGGTATATTGTCCATGGCCAATTCAGGCCCCAATACCAACGGTAGCCAGTTTTTCATTACCCATAAAGAAACCCCTTGGCTGGATAACAAGCACTCCGTGTTTGGGCATGTGGTAAAAGGCCAAGAAGTGGTAAATGCCATACAGCAGGGCGACATGATGACCAAAGTAGAAATTTTGCGCAAGGGAGATGCCGCCCAAAAATTTGATGCCCTTAAGGTATTCAATGATGCAAAATTGGTAGCGCAGAAAAAGGTGGAAGAGCAAATGAAAGCACAAGAAGCTTTGCTGGCCCAATACAAATCGAAAGCAAAAACCACCAGTACTGGCCTGATGTACATTATCGAGAAGCAAGGTACGGGTCCTAACGCAAAAGCCGGCGACACTGTAACTGTGCACTACAAAGGTGCCCTTTTGGACGGCACCAAATTCGATGCTTCTTATGACCATCCAGGTGCAGAACCAATTAAATTTCCTTTGGGCATGCGCATGGTGATTCCCGGTTGGGAAGAAGGTATTGCCTTGTTGAATCCTGGAACTAAAGCAAAACTGATTATACCTGCACAGTTGGCTTACGGCCCTAATAGCCCTTCACCGCTTATTCCGCCTAACAGCACTTTGGTGTTCGATGTGGAATTGGTAGCAGTGAGCCCTAAAAAATAATTTTAGCCAAAATATGAAGTTAGAAGCCCCTAGATTGGGGCTTCTTTTTTTATACAAAACAATAGTATCGCTTTCATGGAATGAAACCATTCCATACAATAGTTGTTATAACATAGGTTCCACGCCTAAGTGGTATCTTTAGCCTAATGATTGGTTATCGTTTCGGAAAATTCAAGCCGGGTAGTGGCAAAACTCCCTTTGAAAAGCTTTTTGATTTGTTCAAAGAGCTGTTGGTTTATACCAACGGGGATGTTGCCGAAGCATTAAGTTGGATGAACGAGTTGGACAAGGAATACCAACTTACCAACAACGAGTATGGCATGGGCGACTTTATTGAAGACCTGAAACGAAAGGGCTACATTGAGGAAGATGAGCCCAATAGTGGTGGCTTTCGTATTACAGCAAAAACGGAACAGACGATTCGCCAAAGTGCCCTCGAGGAAATTTTTGGCAAGTTGAAAAAAACGAAGCGGGGCACCCACCGTACCAATTATGCGGGCTTGGGAGATGAACCCAGTAGCGACCGCCGCCCCTTCCAATTCGGCGATTCATTGGAGCATATTTCCATGACGGACAGTATGCGCAATGCGCAAATCAACCATGGCATCAGTAGCTTTAAATTGACGCAGGATGATTTGGAAGTGGTAGAAACGGAATTCAATACCAATACCTCCACTGTGCTGATGATTGATATATCGCATAGCATGATTTTGTATGGCGAAGACCGTATTACGCCAGCAAAAAAAGTGGCTATGGCTCTTTCGGAGCTTATCACTACCCGCTACCCGAAGGATACTTTGGACATTATTGTGTTTGGCAACGATGCCTGGCAAATACAGATAAAGGATTTGCCTTACTTGCAAGTGGGGCCTTACCATACCAATACCGTGGCGGGCTTGGAACTGGCCATGGATTTGCTTCGCAGGCGCAAGAATGCCAATAAGCAAATATTTATGGTGACTGATGGCAAACCTACTTGCTTAAAGGAGAATGGGGGTTATTATAAGAACAGTTTTGGCCTGGATAGGAAGATTATCAATAAGACCCTCAACTTGGGTAAACAGTGCCGCCGTTTGAAAATACCGGTTACCACGTTTATGATTGCCCAAGACCCTTATTTACGCCAGTTTGTGGAGGACTTTACCGCTGTGAACCAAGGTAAAGCGTTTTATACCAGCCTTAAAGGTTTGGGCGAATACCTATTTGAGGACTATGAGCGGAACAGGAAGAAAAGATTCTAGTGTGCGTAGTAAGAACAAAGTAAAAACTGCATTGTGTTAGTGCTTTGACACTTGATATTAAATAGAAAATGAAAGACACCACCACCTTAGGGGAATTGAAAAAAACCGGATACCGTTATCGCGGCATCAAGGAAGAAATGCGGGAGAATTTGGTGAAGAAGCTAGCCGCTGGCGAGCACCCTTTTCCCGGTATATTAGGTTACGATACTACGGTAATACCAGATGTGGAGAGGGCAGTACTGTCAAGGCACAATATGATTTTGCTGGGATTGCGCGGTCAGGCAAAAACCCGTATTGCCCGCCAAATGGAAGAGCTGTTGGATGAATATATCCCCGTGGTGGAAGGTTCGGAACTGAACGACGACCCCCTACAGCCCATTTCAAGGTATGCTATCGATTTGATTAAAGAAAAGGGGGACAAAACCCCCATTGTGTGGCTGAACCGCAGCGAACGATATGCGGAAAAATTGGCTACCCCCGATGTGTCGGTTGCCGATTTGATAGGGGATGTTGACCCCATTAAGGCGGCCAATTTGCGCCTTTCCTATGCTGATGAGCGGGTCATCCACTTTGGTATGGTGCCGCGCAGTAATCGCTGCATCTTCGTAATCAATGAATTGCCCGACCTTCAAGCACGCATTCAGGTGGCGCTATTCAATATATTGCAGGAAGGCGATGTTCAAATCCGCGGTTTCAAGTTGCGCCTGCCTTTGGATATACAATTTGTTTTTACTGCCAATCCTGAAGATTATACCAACAGGGGCAGCATTGTTACTCCCTTGAAAGACCGCATAGAAAGCCAGATATTGACCCATTATCCGAAGGAAATCGCTATTTCAAAGGCCATTACTAGGCAAGAAGCACATTTGGCTAAAGAACAGAAGGAAAAAGTGGGCTATAGCGAGTTGGCTTTAACGTTGAACGAACAATTAGCTTTTGAGGCCCGCCAAAGCGAATATATCGACCCGAAAAGTGGGGTGTCCGCCCGATTGACCATTTCTGCTTTCGAGAACTTGATAAGCACCGCTGAAAGAAGGGCTATCATCAACGGGGAGAAACAAACCTATGTAAGGGTGAGTGATTTCTGGGGGGTGATTCCAGCCATTACCGGGAAAATAGAACTGGTGTACGAAGGCGAGCAAGAAGGCCCCTACATAGTAGCGCAAAACCTGTTGTCCAAGGCCATCAGGACTTTGTTTGCCCAGTATTTCCCCAATCCTGAAAAGCTGAAGAAGAAAAAAGGCGATAGCCCTTACCGTAAGGTGACCGATTGGTTCAATGCCGGCCATGGAATCGATTTGATGAATGACAGTTCCAACGAAACCTACGCACGTACCTTGGCGGGTATTCCTGGCCTCAGTGAATTGATAGAACAATATGTACCCGATGCCAAAGGAGAAGAAAAGTTGTTTATGATGGAGTTTGCCCTGCATGCTATGGCGGAGTACAGCCTTCTAAGCAAAGGCTTATTGGAAAGTGGCGTGCAGTTTAAAGATTTGTTTAGCACCATGTTTAGTGGACAAGCCAGTTTTTCTGAAGAAGATATTGACCCAAATTGATTAACTTCCCTTAAACAAAATCGTCATGAAAAGAGTTATTGTTGTACTCACCTTATTAATAGCTATTATGGGACTATTTGGATTTTTATTCGCTGCTAAGAAAAAAGACTATAAACTATCTGGCAATACAGGAGATATCTATCAATTTACCATGAAGAGCATTGATGGCAAGGAAGTTCCATTGTCAAATTATAAAGGCAAAGTAGTTATCATAGTAAATACTGCGAGCAAGTGTGGCCTTACCCCCCAATATGAGGAGTTGGAAAAATTCTATGAGCAATATAAAGACAAAAATGTAGCCATTCTTGGTTTTCCCGCCAATAACTTTCTATGGCAAGAGCCTGGCAGCGATGACGAAATCAAGTCTTTCTGCCAAAAAAATTATGGGGTTACCTTCGATATGTTCAGCAAGATTTCCGTAAAGGGAAATGACATTCATCCCCTCTATCAGTTTTTGACCAGCAAGTCATTGAACGGGGCGGTAGATGCACCAGTGAGCTGGAATTTCCAAAAATTCATTATCAATAAAAATGGAAAGGTGGTGACATTTGTATCGCCCAAAACCTCCATTTATGATAAAGAGGTAGTGAAAACGATAGAGGCTGAAATAGCCAAGTAACTGCCCTTTTATTCAAAGCTGACTGCCTGCAGATATTCTAGGCGAAAGACTTGTTCTTGTTCGTCGCGCTGCGCCTCGGTCCAGCCGAGCATCAAGGCCAATTTTTCTTCCACGGCAGGGAAGAGTTGCTCAATATTGTTTCTTTCGAAATAGAGCATACCGGTGCGGCGGGTAAAAAAGTCGCTGAGGTTGGTTACCATTTCATGCTCAATGCCGTACATTACCTCAGCCGCAGCTATGCGCATATCCAAGCTATCTTGGGTATTGGTTTGTGGCAGCAGGTCCAATACACTGGTGGTATTAGTTCCGTATTTATAAACCAAGTCGATTACCTGCTCGGTACTAATCCCCAAAGCAGCGAATTGCTGTTGTATCTTAATCCTATTGATATAGGAATGGATGGCGTCATCATAATCAAACCCGCCACCTGAAAGCACGATATTGTCAGTAAAGCACTCCCTGAATTTTCTGTTTTGTTCCTCCTCTAACTGCTTCACCACCACGTCCACGGTGCGCTCCGCCATTTTTCGGAAACCGGTAAGCTTGCCCCCAGCAATGGAAATAACGCCTGAAGGAGAATAGAATATTTCATCTTTCCTCGACAATTCAGAGGGGCCTTTTCCCTCCTCGTGGATCAATGGCCTTAAGCCTGCCCAGCTACTCGTAACATCCTCAATGCTCAAATGGATGCTGGGAAACATATAGTTGGTGGCCTTCAACAAATAATCGACATCGGCTCGGGTAGTAGTAGGGTGGTCTATCTCTCCTTTGTAATTGGTATCGGTGGTACCGATATAAGTGCTTTTGCCCCTTGGTATAGCGAAAACCATCCGCTTATCGGCTACGTCGAAATAAACAGCCTGTTGCAGCGGTAAGCGCTGAAAGGGCACTACTATATGTACCCCTTTAGTAAGGTGCAACTTCTTGCCTTTTAGGCTATTGTCCTTTGCCCTTAGTTCATCAACCCAAGGCCCGGCAGCATTCACTATTTTCTTTGCCCCAATTTGCAACTGCTGGCCACTAATGCTATCCGTAGCTTCTACACCAATAGCCACATTGTTTTCATAAATGAAATTATTGGCCGCAACGTAATTCATAGCATCCGCCCCATATTGCGCCGCTGTCTTCATTACCTCAATGGTTAGCCGGGCATCATCGGTTCGATATTCTTTGTAAAGACCGCCACCTAAAAGGATTTCCTTGCGCAGTAAAGGCTCGTATTGCAGGGTTTCCTGTAAGCTAAGCATCACCCGTCTTTCCTTTCTGCGCACCCCCGCCAGCATATCGTAGGCATATAGGCCTATGGAGGTGGAACGCTTGCCCAGTGAGCCGTTTGCTACTATGGGCAACAGCATGTTTTCAGGTATCACAATATGGGGAGCATTGCGGTGCAATATGGTCCGTTCGCGTCCCACTTCCCGTACCAAGGCGATTTCCAATTGCTTGAGGTATCTCAGGCCCCCGTGGATAAGCTTGGTAGATTTACTGCTGGTTCCCGAACCGAAATCGCGCTTTTCAATGAGTGCCACCTTTAAGCCCCTGCTCGCTGCATCCAAAGCCACGCCTGCTCCGGTAATACCGCCACCTATCACCAACAAATCGTAAGGTTCACTGCCCATTCGTGCCAGCAAAGATTTCCTTTGCAGGCTATTCAAACTTTTACTGATACCGCTTTTCATGTAAACTAGCGCAAATGTAAGTCAAAACCAGCTAGATAGGGAATTGGACCGTTCAAAAAACCGCCCTTTTGCAACACTTTATAAAGGAGAGCCATTATGTTGGGAACCAACAGAGCGAAGCCTACTAAGAAATCGTTTCGGGGGCCTCTATTGCCGTTGCTTTTGCTTCGTTGGGGCAGCATTGTCCGATGCTTGGGAGCTAGTAGTATTGGCAGTATCTTCTTCTGCAAAGAATTGCTGCTGGAACAGGATAATTAGAATGACCCCTATGGTAATCGCAGCATCTGCTACGTTGAATATAGGGCTAAAGAAAGTAAATGGCTCCCCACCTATTTTAGGAATCCATTCCGGTAGCCTGTCGATAGAGAAAATATGTACTTCCAGCATGTCCACTACCTTTCCGTGAAACCAACCTGCATAACCCCCTTCCTCTGGAAAGATTTCCGCCACCCGATAGTCGCTATCTGTAAATATGATTCCATAGAACACGCTATCGATAATATTGCCAATAGCACCGGCAAAAATGAGCGCGATACTGGCCACTAGGCCTTTATTGGCATTTTTCTTAATAAGGCTAACCATATAATAGCCAATAAAAAACACCGCACCGATACGGAAAAGGCTTAACAACAGTTTGCCATAAGAGCCGCCCAAAGTCATGCCGAATGCCATGCCTGGATTCTCCACAAAATGCAACGTGAAGAAATCAGTGCCAAGTATATGTCGAGCTTGGTTAAGCTCGAAATTAAGTTTGATATAAAATTTGAGTACTTGGTCAATCAACAAGACCAAGAAGATAACCAATATGGCAATGTGGCTCCGCTTCAAAGGAAAACGTGTGAGAGGTGAGTTATTTCTTCTGTGCGTTCTTAGCCTCAATGCTTAAAGTAGCATGCGGTACGGCCTTCAACCTTTCTTTGGATATCAGTTTGCCGGTTTCGCGGCAGATACCGTAGGTTTTGTTCTCAATACGCATCAAGGCTTTATCTAAGTGGCCGATATAAGTGATTTGGCGGCTGGCCATTTGGTTCAGGTATTCGCGCTCCACAGTGGCCGAGCCATCTTCCAGACCAGAAAACTTGGCATCGCTATCATCGCCCATATCGGATGAACGGTTGATTTGCTCTTGAAGATACTTCAATTCTTTTTTGGCGGTATCCAGCTTTTCCAGTATCAGTTCCTTAAACTCCTGCAACTCCGCATCGCTGTATCTGGTTTTTTCCTTATTGTCAGACATGTTCAATTAACTCCTTAATTTTTATGTATCGCTACATTTAGAAAAATTCCGTTCACTTCCAGAACGTCGCCGTCGTTAACAGCATCCACCAGCGAAAGGTTCTCCGCCAAAACTTCGGTGCAAATATAGTCTTTAAAATTATCAATAGCGGAATTTATTTCAGGCTGACGCTGCACGCGCAGGCTGATTCTGTCCGTTACGTTAAAGTCTTTTTCCTTGCGAAGATTTTGTATGCGGTTCACCAGCTCACGGGCATTGCCTTCGTCTTTCAATTCATCGGTAATGGTGATATCCAATGCCACGGTAATGCTACCTTCAGAAGCAACTAACCAACCGGGTATATCCTTGGAAGTGATGAGCACTTCATCCACTTTCAACAAGAGTTGTTCCCCCTCTATTGATAACGCCTTCTCGCCGTTCACCTCCAACTCCCTGATATCTTCTTGGCTAAAGGTGGCAATGGCCTGTGTCACAGGTTTCATTTTAGGCCCCAGCTTAGCACCCAGTTTCTTCAGGTCAGGCTTTATTTCTTTGGTAATGATACCGCTAGTGTCGGTCAGGTACTCTACTTCCTTTACGTTCACCTCGCTCAATACCAAATGCTCCACTTTCTGGAATTGCTCTTTAAAGGACGGATTGATGACCGGTACCAATATTTTATTGAGGGGCTGGCGCACTTTAATGTTCTGTTTTTTGCGCAACGAAAGCACCAGTGATGAGGCATCCTGTGCCATCTGCATACGCTCCTCCAAAGCCTTATCTATCACGGTTGGGTCAGATACTGGAAAATCGGACAGGTGCACGGAAATGGCCTTTTGCCTGCCGCTCACGCCGTTCAAGTCGCGGAACAGCCTGTCCGCAAAAAACGGTGCTATGGGCGACATGAGTTGTGCCAAAACTTCCAAGCAGCGATAGAGCGTTTGATAGGCGGCTATCTTGTCCTCGTTGTACTCCCCTTTCCAGAAGCGGCGGCGGCAAAGGCGCACGTACCAGTTGCTCAGGTGGGCATCCACAAAATCCTGTATGGCGCGGGCGGCCTTGGTAGGCTCATAATCATCATAGGCAGCATCCACTTCCGATATCAAGGTGTTTAGTAGGGAGATAATCCAGCGGTCTATTTCGGGCCTGTTTTCCAAGGGCACTTCCGCCTCCCGGTATTTAAAGCCATCAATATTGGCATACAGTGCAAAGAAGCTGTAAGTATTGTACAGGGTGCCGAAAAACTTACGCTGCACCTCCTTAATGCCTTCTATGTCGAATTTCAGGTTGTCCCAAGGCTGGCTATTGCTCATCATGTACCAGCGGGTGGCATCGGCCCCGTAGGTATCCAGTGTCTCGAAGGGGTTCACTACATTGCCCAGGCGCTTGCTCATTTTGTTGCCGTTCTTGTCCAGCAACAAGCCGTTCGACACTACATTTTTGAAAGCGATGGAATCCTTGAGCAGTACCCCTATGGCATGCAGGGTGAAAAACCAGCCACGGGTTTGGTCCATGCCTTCGGCAATGAAATCGGCCGGGAAATTGGCTTCAAACTGCTCCTTATTTTCAAAAGGGTAATGCCATTGGGCATAAGGCATGGCCCCACTATCGAACCACACGTCAATCAGGTCGGCCTCGCGAACCATCTTTTTTCCAGAGGGTGATACCAGATACACCGCATCCACAAAAGGCTTGTGCAGGTCGAAATTTTCTGGCAATTGCTTGTCCATAAAACCAGCCTTGATGGATTTCTCTACTTCCGATTTCAGTTCTTCCACCGAGCCAATGCATAACTCCTCTTGGCCATCTTCCGTTCTCCATATCGGCAATGGGGTGCCCCAATAACGGGAGCGGGAGAGGTTCCAGTCCACCAGGTTTTCCAGCCAGTTGCCAAAGCGGCCCGTGCCGGTGCTGGCAGGTTTCCAATTGATGGTCTTGTTCAGCTCCACCATCCGGTCTTTTACGGCGGTGGTGCGGATAAACCAGCTATCGAGCGGGTAGTATATCACGGGCTTATCCGTACGCCAGCAGTGCGGGTAGTTGTGGTCGTATTTTTCTACCTTGAAGGCCTTGTTTTCCTGCTTTAGTTTAATCGCTATTTTGATATCCGTGTTCTCCTTGTTGTCCCACTCTTTTTCGGGCACATTGTCATAGTTCTTCACGGGCAGATTGGCAAAGTCGGTCACCTCGGGTACAAACCTTCCCCGGCGGTCCACCAGCGTCAACGAACCGATACCGTTTTGCCTGGCCACGCGCATATCGTCGGCACCAAAGCTAGGGGCAATATGCACAATGCCGGTACCGTCCTCGGTACTTACAAAATCGCCAATGATTACCTTGAATGCATCGCCGTCAGTAGGTTGTACGTAAGGCATCAACTGCTCATAGCGGATGCCAGCCAGGTCTTTGCCCTTCACTTCTTCCAATACTTGGTAAGGGATTTCCTTTTGGCCTTGCTCGTATTCTTCCAATGAAAGCTGGGCGTTTTCGGGCTTAAAGTATTTGCCCATCAGGTCTTTGGCCAATATCACCGTTACGGGCAGAAAGGTATAGGGATTGAAAGTCTTCACCTTTACATAGGTGATATTCTCCCCCACCGCCAAAGCAGTGTTGCTGGGCAGTGTCCAAGGGGTGGTGGTCCAGGCCAGGAAATATTCCTCCTTGTCCACCCTTTTAAATTGCGCCACTACACTGGTGTCCTTAATGTTGCGATAGGCACCCGGCAGGTTCAGCTCATGCGAGCTTAGGCCAGTACCCGCGGCCGGGGAAAAGGGCTGTATGGTATAGCCCTTGTACAGGTAGCCCTTTTGGTACAACTGCTTCAATATCCACCAGATACTTTCTATATAGTTGTTGTCGAAGGTGATATAAGGGTTGTCCAGGTCCACCCAATAGCCCATGTTGGTGGTCAGCCTGTCCCAATCGGCCTTGAATTCCAGTACTGATTGGCGGCACTTTTCGTTGTACTCCTCTACGGAAATCTTTACGCCGATATCTTCCTTGGTGATGCCCAGTTTTTTCTCAACGCCCAACTCCACGGGCAGGCCGTGGGTGTCCCAGCCGCCTTTACGCTCTACTTTAAAGCCCTTCAGCGATTTATAGCGGCAAAAAAGGTCCTTCAAAGTGCGCGACATGACGTGGTGGATACCGGGCAAGCCGTTTGCGGAAGGGGGCCCTTCATAAAACACGAATGGTTGGGCACTGGCGCGGTTCTCCACGCTCTTTTCAAATACCTTTTCCGATTGCCAAAATTCCAGTACTTCCTTATCGACGGAAGGTAAATGGAGTTGTTTGTATTCTTTGTAATTGCTCATTTAGCAAAACCTTACTTTAATTTCTTTTGATATTGTTTCATCACTTCCTTCAAATCCCGTAAATATCCTTCTCTATCAGTTTGATACTTTTTAGTACGCTCGGCACGAACCTTACGCATAAATTCCACCGATTTAAAATTGTTTATCTCAATTGCTGCCATATGGGTATGCATGAAACCCGCAAATATAGGGCTTTAGTTCGGGTTGCTGAAAGGCTTGAAAAGAATGCGGCCAATGCGTAACTTTAAAACATGAGACAGCCCAAACATTTTCCCAATTATACCTTGCAAGACTATGAGCTTTGGGAAGGTGACTGGGAATTGATAGAAGGCATTCCCTACTCCATGAGCCCTTCGGCGAATAGCCAGCATCAAGAGCTTTCGGGTATTCTGATTTGGCAAATAAGGGATTGGTTTAGGAAGCACCCAAACTGCAACTGCAAACAACGCCACGATTTGGATTGGCGGATAGACCTTAACACAGTGGTGCGGCCCGATATCGCTATTACCTGCAAGGAAGAAAGCGGCAACTATATCACCTTTCCCCCCGTTCTGATCATCGAGATTCTATCAAAAGCTACTGCATACAACGATAGGGTAGTGAAACTTGACCTTTATCAATCAAAAGGGGTTAAATACTATATCATTGCCGATATTCAAACCAAGACCTATACCGTTTATCAATTGTCCAACGGACACTACTTGGAACAACAAAATGGGACAACGTTCCAATTGACTACGGAGTGTTCGCTCCATTTGGATATGGACCAAGCATTCCAAGAACTAGAAGCTTAACCAGATTCCATGTAACTTGTTAAGTTCAAAACCATAATGCCAGCGTATGAGACAGCCCAAACATTTCCCCAATTATACCTTGCAAGACTATGAGCTTTGGGAAGGCGACTGGGAATTGATAGAAGGCATCCCCTATTCCATGAGCCCTTCGGCGAATAGTCGGCACCAACTTCTGGCCACAAACTTAATCTTGCAGATAGGGGACTATTTAAACACCAAAAACACGAAATGTAATTGTATGCTGGTGTTTGAATTGGATTGGCGCATCGATTTGAATACAGTAGTGCGGCCTGATATTGCCATCGTCTGCGAGCCCATTGGCCAATTCATCGATAAGGTGCCGGTACTGATTGTTGAAATACTATCAAAAGCTTCTGCTTATGCAGACAGAATCATAAAGAACGAACTATATGCACAACAAGGGGTTAAATTCTATATCGTTATAGACCCTCTTAGCGACGAGTATCGTGCATATGAGTTGGTCAATCAAAAGTATCAGCCCAAACAGGATCCCAATTCGTTTCAGCTTACAGCATCATGCCGCCTGCAAGTGGATTTTGATCTAGCATTGACCGAATCCAAACGTTGGATTAACCCAGGCGCTTAAACTTCTCGCGTTTTTTATAATCAAAGAAGGCAAACAGTATAATATGAAAACCTTCTTCGCATTTGCATTGCTGCTTACTGCCTGCTTTACTACTGCCACTGCCCAAGCCGGAAAATGGGAATTGATTGGCAGCAAGCTGGTAAACTACCGCCTGGATATTGATGAAATACCCGTGACGGTGGCTAAAGGCACCTATACCAAAATCAAGATTTTTGTGAAAGGTGGCGCGGTCAACTTTAAGGATATCAAAATTTTCTACCGCAACGGGCAGGTACAGGACGTGGCTATCCGTTCCGTTATTCCCGCCGGTGGCGAAAGTAGGGTCATTGACCTTATAGGCAACGAGCGTATCATTACCCGCATACAGTTGGTGTACGATACCCGCAACATGGCGCCCCGTAAGGCCAGGGTCATTATCTTAGGCAGGGAGTAATGGCTAACGCCACTGTAGGGTATTGATCATGTGCAGCATGTCCTGCTTCACGAACTTGATGACGGGTGCCAATGAATCGGCATTGGGCGGGGCATTGAAATACAGTGCCCCGCGCACAAAATTGCGCGTGCTATCGGTCATGTAAAATTGGATATTCGAGGCCGAGTTGCCGCCAATTTCATAGATAATACCTTTTAACTGAGGAGTATTCACCGTGGTTTCATCAATATAATCGGCTTTGATAGTATGCTTATAAGACAGCTTGTGGGCATCTTCCATCAGCTTTTCCAAGTTGTTTTCCTTGTTGATTTCCTTATAGCTCAAATGTATCATGGCCGAGAGTTCGGGAATCTCGATATTCAGCCAGCAAGGGTCATCGGGCCTTGCACCGAAAAAAGTAGTGTCGCGCTGCACCTTGGCATATATAGGGTATTCAAAAGAATAAGGGCAATCCTGCGATTCGAAACGGGTATAAGCTTTCTTCGGAAAATCGATACGGTAGTAGCCCCGGGGCTTGGGCACATAATCATCTTCGCCACAGCCAGCCAATACCGCGCACAAAACCACCAGATACAAATAAACAAAACTCCTTGCCATGCAATGAAATATGGATAGAACGCTGCGAAACTACAGCTTATTGGGCGAAGGTACTAAAATGGCAGGTCATCGGGTTCGTCCACATTGGCACCCATGGGAGCCGCCCCCCCATTGGAAAAGCCGCCGCTAGGATGCTCTCCGTCTTCTTTCCTGTCAAGCATAATAAGGTTATCGGCTACTATTTCGGTGCTGTACTTTTTTACACCGTTATCTTCCCATGAGCGGGTGCGCAGCTTGCCTTCAATATATACCAAGCTGCCTTTTTTCAGGTATTTTTCGGCAATTTCCGCCAAGCCTCTCCACAGTACCAAGTTATGCCATTCCGTTTGGTCGACCCAGTTGCCGCTTTTGTCCTTGTACCTATCGTTGGTGGCCAATGTAAAGCGCGATAGTGGCGTTCCGCTTTCTAAATATTGTGTCTCCGGGTCTTTTCCTAGCCGGCCCAATAATGTTACTTTGTTAATCCCTCTCATTAAGTGCGTTCAGCTTTATAAATTTAAATATAACCGCTTTTCCTTCAAATAGCAATCTATAATACCCGGAAAGGCAAAATTACCCAAATTTTCGGCTTTCGTTATTGTTAGCTGCTGTGCCTGCCAATCCCAGTCAGGGGCTACTTCCAGGCTCCAAAAAGCAGCATGGATGGTTTGGTGGGTAAGTTGCTGTTTCAACTTTCCCTTGAACTCCAAATTGCCCAATGCTTGGAAGCCCAGTTGTGCCTGTAAGGATTGCAGCACTTCTTTCCCGTCCAACATTTGGGGTTGTTCCAACAGCGGAAATTCATACAAGTGCTGCCAAATATCTTTCTCCGTCCTTTTTCTAATGTAAACCTTCTCTTGGCTGGTTAAAAGCAGATAATGGAAGTAGCGGCTGCGTTTGATGATTTTTTTACCTTTCACCGGCAATTGCTCCACCATATCCAGCTGATAGGCCTTGCAATGGCCGCTCAATGGGCAATCTTCGCAAAGCGGTTTGGAAGGCTTGCATACCAATGCGCCAAAGTTCATGAGGGCCTGGTTGTAAAGCCCCGGGTCATCTATATATAATAGCGTATCGGCCAACTGTTGGAAATACTGCTTGCCTTTTGTACTGTCAATAGGCAGGTCAATACCGAAAAATCTCGCCAGCACTCGATAGACATTACCGTCCACCACCGCTTTAGGCTCGCCGTAGGCAAAAGAAGCAATGGCGGCGGCGGTATAAGTGCCCACCCCTTTCAGTGCCAATATACTTTCATAGTCATTCGGGAAAATGCCCCCGTGCTTTTCCAATACCATCTTGGCGGCCGTATGCAGGTTACGCGCCCTGGAATAATAGCCTAGGCCCTGCCACAATAGCAATACCTCATCCAAGGGTGCCCTGGCCAAATCGCTTATGGTGGGGTATTGCTCAATAAACTTCAAGTAATAAGGCCAACCCTGTTCCACTCTCGTTTGCTGAAGGATAATCTCCGAAAGCCATATGCGGTAAGGGTTCCTTTCCCGGTGCCAGGGCATGTGCCGCTCATTTTCCTTACTCCATTCCACAATTTTTGTGGTAAAAAACTGTTCCATACTCAAGCAATGCCAAAATAATCAAAGTTTATTTTTCTCTTTTGAAAAAAATACCGAACTTTGTGGGCACTTCTGAAAAACAAGATAAATATTTTAGCAATATATAATTGATGCAATACTATGCGGAAAGCAGATTTAATTTCGAAAATATCAGAAAAAACAGGAATAGCCAAGGTTGACGTATTGGTAGCTTTGGAGGCTTTTTTCAAAGAAGCTAAGGAATCCCTTAAGAAAGGCGAGAACGTGTACATTCGTGGTTTTGGCAGCTTTGTGGTGAAGAAAAGGGCTAAAAAAATAGGCCGCAACATTAAGAAAAATGTTGCCATTGAAATTCCGGAGCACTACATTCCAGTATTTAAGCCAGCAAAAGTGTTTGCTGAAAGCGTGAAGAAAAACGTAAAAAAAGCAGCCAAAGTTGATTAAGCCTGCGCAAATAGCGGTCATAGCATCGGGCCTAGTACTTACACTGGCATTGTTCTTTTGGGGCGACCTAAAAGGACCGGCCAAGCCCATGCCTTCACCTGCTGAGCAGCAGAATGCCAATACCCCGCACCAATCAACCTTCAACTTGGAAAGCTATAAGCAGCAGCAATTGGCTAAGCTTGCAGCCGCCCAGAAGGACCTGTTTGCGGACTTGGAAACAAAAGCGCTAAATGAAAAGGATGCTACAAAAAAGAAGGCCCTGCTGAACCAATTGATTATAGCCAGCGAGCAAAACCAATTGGACGTATTGGCCTGCGTTTATTCCAAGCAGATTTCGGAACTGGACAATTCCATAGATAGCTGGACAAAGACGGGCGACAACTTTACCCAAACTTACAGCCTTGATACCAGCCAAAGCGAATTGAAGCATTACTTGTTGCATGAGGCCATTGCCAGCTACACCGCTGCACAACGCTTGGATACGGCAAATGTAAAAACTAAAATAAGGCTTGCCTCGGCTTACATGGACGGTGGCGAGCAAGTAATGGAAGGGGTGCAGATTCTTTTGGGAATAGTGCGCGATAACCCCAACAATATTGACGCAAATTTTATCCTGGGAAGATACGGGATCATATCAGGACAATATGATAAAGCGGTACAAAGGCTCACCAAGGTGGTGGAACTTGACCCGCGGAATTTTGAGGCTCATTTGCTTTTAGGCGAGGCATATTTTTCCCTCGGCCAAAAGGAAAAAGCCATAGAATATTATCAGAAGAGTAAAGCATTGATCAACAATCCGCAGTTTTCTGCTGAGATTGATGCCTACATTGAAAAAATCAAAAATTCTTAAACTTATCAGTTATGCCCTGCGGTAAAAAGAGAAAACGGCACAAAATCGCAACCCACAAAAGAAAGAAGAGGTTGAGAAAGAACCGTCATAAAAAGAAGAAATAGTTGGTGCGCATCGCCGTAGGCGGTAAATACTGATCCCCCGTATCGACCCTGGTCAATGTCCCAATAAGATGTTGGGACAATAAACTCATGATGTTTTGAACAGGGAATTAATTGTCAATGCCGGCCCCGAGGGGGTCGATTTGGCGTTGTTAGAAAACAAAGAACTGGTAGAGTTGCACCGCGAGAAGGGCAACAAACAGTTCATCGTTGGTGACATTATCTTAGGTCGGGTCACCAAGTTGGTAGCAGGTCTCAATGCGGCTTTTGTAGATGTTGGCTTCGAAAAGGATGCCTTTCTGCATTATACCGATTTGGGTCCGCAACTGAAAACAGCCCTAAAGGTGAGCCAAAAGGCTATTGCGGGCAATATGGACGACGTATTGCTGAACAACCTGCAGTACGAGCCGGAAATCATCAAAACAGGAAAAGTAAGCGAGGTGCTGGACAAGCGCCAACCCATACTGGTGCAAGTACTGAAAGAACCCATTTCCACCAAGGGCCCCAGGCTTACCAGCGAAATCACCATTCCGGGCCGTTATATTGTGTTGTTGCCTTACAGCAATTCGGTTGGAGTATCCAAAAGGGTCGCCTCTGCGGATGAGCGCAAACGCCTGCAACGGTTGATAGAAAGCATCAAGCCCAAAAACTTTGGCGTAGTGGTGCGCACGGTAGCGCAGGGAAGAAGCGTGGCTGAACTGCACGAGGACATGACCAACCTGCTGGAGAAGTGGAAACTCATCATCAAAAACCTTAAAGGTGCCAATGCTCCGCAAAAGATATTTGGCGAGCAGAAAAAAGCCAATACCCTATTGAGGGATTTATTGAACGACACCTTCAACAAAATCATCGTCAACGACCCAGGGCTGTTCGGGGAGATTGAGGAATATGCCAAGAAGTTTGCCTCGGATAAGAAGAATTTGGTAAGCTACTACAACAGCAATATCCCTATTTTCGACCACTTTGGCGTTACCCGCCAAATCAAAAGCCTTTTCGGGAAGACCGTGACCATGCCAGGGGGCTCTTATCTGGTGATTGAACATACCGAGGCCCTGCACGTGATTGACGTGAACAGCGGCCACAAGGTAGGGGCGAAAAGCGACCAAGAAACCACCGCCCTGCGCGTAAATACCGAAGCAGCAAGGGAAGTGGCGCGTCAGTTGCGCCTGCGAGATATTGGTGGTATCATAATTATCGACTTTATCGATTTAAAGAAAATCGACAATAAAAAGGACCTGTACACCATCATGAAGGAGGCCATGAAGAACGACAGGGCCAAACACTCCATACTGCCCTTGAGCAAATTCGGGCTGATGCAGATAACACGGGAACGTACCAGGCCTGAAGTGAATATCGTGACCACCGAAGAATGCCCTACCTGTGGCGGCTCGGGAAAAATAGAGGCCTCTATCTTGATAACCGACCAACTGGAGCTGAAAATGGAAGCCCTGATGAAAGCGCACCGCAAAATCAAAATCGTGGCGCACCCTTTCATTGAAGCATTCCTGAAAAAAGGCATCCCTTCACAACAGATGAAATGGTCATGGCAACTGAAAACATGGGTCACCATTGCCAGCAACCACAACTACCACTTGAACGAATACCACTTCTTTGATGAGAACGACGAGGAGCTAGAAGTAATCGTGCCAGAGCCTTAAGGCAGAAAACCTTATTTTGTTGCCAATATGTCGAAAGTAAGGACGGTATTTTATTGCCAAAGTTGCGGGGCGCAATCGCCGAAATGGCTGGGCCGTTGCCCTTCATGCAGCGAATGGAATACTTATGTGGAGGAAATAGTGGAACGGGAGAATACCGCCAAGGCTCTCATTAAGCAAACCATCAACGAAAAAGATGCCGTGCCGCAACGGCTGGAAGAAATAGACGTACTGCAAACCTACCGTATCGTAAGCCCCGACCTAGAGCTGAACCGCGTACTGGGCGGGGGCATTGTACCGGGCTCATTGATATTGATAGCCGGCGACCCTGGCATAGGCAAAAGTACCCTCATGCTGCAATTGGCATTGGGCCTGCCCCAAGCCAAGGTGGTGTATATCAGTGGCGAGGAGAGCAGCCAGCAAATCAGCATGCGTGCAGCTAGAATGGGCGGCGGTAAGAGCAACTGTTATATCTTGACCGAAACTTCTACCTACAAAATCTTCCAGCACCTGAAGGAACTGAAGCCCGACCTGGTGATAGTGGATTCCATACAGACCCTGCAATCGCAGTATATTGAAAGTACGCCCGGAAGCGTATCGCAAATCAGGGAATGCGCGGCGGAGATGCAGCGCTACGCCAAAGAAACCCATACACCGGTATTCTTGGTGGGTCACATTACCAAAGAGGGCAGTATTGCCGGGCCGAAAATTTTGGAGCATATCGTTGATACCGTACTGCAATTCGAGGGCGACCGCAACTATAACTTCCGCATTTTGCGCACTTCTAAAAACCGCTTTGGCTCCACCTCCGAACTGGGCATCTATGAAATGGGCGGTGAAGGCTTGAGGCAGGTGAACAACCCATCGGAGCTGTTGCTTTCTAAACATGAAGAAGTATTGAGCGGAGTGGCCATAGCCGTTACCATGGAAAGTATGCGGCCTATGCTGATTGAAGTACAGGCACTGGTAACGCATGCCGTGTACGGCAGCCCCCAGCGTACCTCCACGGGCTTTGATTTGCGCCGATTGCAAATGTTGCTGGCGGTGCTCGAAAAGCGCAGTGGCTTCCAATTCGGTACCAAAGACGTGTTTCTTAACCTTGCCGGGGGTATTAAGGTAGAAGAGCCCGCCATTGATTTGGCCGTGGTGTGCGCCCTGCTCTCTTCTTTTGAAGATATCGTGATACCCACTACCTATTGCTTCGCTGGGGAGGTGGGCCTTAGTGGCGAAATACGGGCGGTAAACAAAATCGACCAACGCATATCGGAGGCGGATAAACTGGGCTTTAAGAAGATATTCGTACCCGCAACAGGCTTAAAGGGCCTTGCTACCGACCGCTACCAGATTAAAGTACAGCCCGTAAGCAAGGTACAGGATATTTACCAGCAGTTGTTTTAATCTTCCAACTCCTCATTGGCATTTGTAGAGGCTTGCAAACTATCCCTAGCCTCCGGATGGCGGATTTTCCCGCCTTCATTGGCAATGTAGGCCGTTAAGCCGAAAAAGGCCATGCCCACCACCAGCACGGCTACTTTAATTTTACCCGCCACCGCCCATTGCCTATTGTTGGCTACCAACCCTACTATCGCTAGCATGGCCAGCAAAAACATACTGGGCATAATGGGTCGGGCTGCTTCTTCGTGGTGCTCCACGGCAGCTTCCGTTATACCATCCACATTTCGCAATAAATGCTCCGCCTCTTCTCCTGAAAAATGGGACATGGCAGCCCCCACGGCTCCCACTATCAGCATAAAATAAGCAAACTGCACCAAGTCATGGCTGCTTCTCCATATGCCATAGGCCAAGGCCAGCACGCCGAACAAGCTGCCCAACAAAGCGACATGGTTTACGATTAAATGTACATGGATAGGGTTCATGCTATAAAGTTAAGGTTGAAAACAGCCTTGGCCGATGATTTCCATCATTTAAGGAATATGCTCATAACAACCTAGGTCGGCAGGCTCGGTACGGGCTATACAGTCCAAATCTTGCGGCACGGCTAAGCCCCCCTTGCCCGCATCGATGCCCGGTGAATCCATATCTAAATGGAAATCACCCTCGCCGCGGTTTTTAAACTCCGGGTCGGTATTGCGCACCACGTTCACAAACCGGTTGGAAGGGGTGTCGATTTCCGTTTTCAGCAGGCAATGGTCGAAAAGCAAGTTATAAGGGGTGGTGCCTTGCAGGTTGGTGTCGCGCACTATGTTCAGTTCCTCGTCCAGGGAACCGTGCAGTATACTATTGGTAAAGGTGGCATTCAATTCGTTTACGGAAAACTCCTCCCCATTGCTGGCCACATTGCTCACCAGCAATATCTGCTTTTCATGGCTGGTAGTAGTGGAGCCATAATTGACGAAAGTACAGTGCTTGAAGTCGTAAGTACCCCCAAAGCCCAGGGTAAGCAGATTGTCACCGCTGTTGTAGGCCAATATATTGGTGCCAGTAACGGTGGAAAAGGTGCAGAACAGCCCCGAAGAAAAGTTGTTCTTTATTGTGACATTGTTGAGGGTCACCCTCGGGGCATTGGCGGTGGTAAAGGAGGCCAAATCGGCATTGAAGGCAGAACCGATGGTCAATCCGAAATTGGAGTTTTTAATGACCGCATTCGTAAAGCTGCTCAAAGGGTTGCCATCGGCCCTCAGCACAAAAATACCCTGCCATTGGCCGGGCACATCATCATAAAAATCTTCCAGGCGCAGCCCTTGGAACACCACCGAATCGTTGTTGCAGCCGCCATTTACCTCTATGCTGCCGCTCACCAGTATGCCCGAGTTGGCACTACAGTACACCCTCACCCCTGGCTGAATGGTCAGCTTTGCGCCCGTATCTACCTGCATGGAATTGATGATAACATAGGGCTTGTCGTTTACCCAGTTTTCGCTGCCAATAATCACCCCGTTGTAAAAGTGCGCATCCTGCCCCCAAGCCGCCAGCACCACCCGTTGGGCGTTGCCGTTGGTTCGGAACTGGATGGAATCGAATATCACGATGGGGTTGTCCGCATTGGTAGGGTCTACCGTGGCCTCAACGAATATGTACAAGCTATCGTTAGGCAATATCTCAATATCTTCATGGTGGCTGCCCGGTATACCGTCCACATTGATACGGAAGTTGGAGTTATCGCCCCCCGCTAGGTCAATGCTGCTTACCCGCACTATTTGGCTCTTGTCATTGAATATTTTCAGCCGCAGCGTAGTGGTGCCCAGTGTGGTAAACACCGTGTCGAACGTAAGGGTATCTGTCGAAAACCGCAGCTTGGCGGCTGGGTCGTCCGTAATCTGTTCCTTTCGGCAACTGCCCAACAAGGTGGCCAACAGGGCAAAGCCAAGAACCAATAAATGCGCAACCGACTTCAAAAAAATGTTTTTTCTAACAACGAAAACTAAGCCTCTATATTGGCAAAGATACAGAATACTAGCAGGTTTATCTCTGCTAAAGCGATAGCAGGCAGAGCGGGCGTATCGAACTTTTGTACCTTTGTTTCCATTCAGTAGTCATGACTTATACTTACCGTGGCCAAGGCGGGGCCTTTCTGGAACTGACCGACCTTAAAGGCATAGCAGGTGCCCATCGGTCAGCCATGCCTGCCGGATATTTTACCTTTATCTGGAACAAGTGCGACACCACCCACATTGAAGTAGATGGCATTGAGCACCCCCTCAGCCATAACAAAATGGTATCGCTCACCCCCGTGAATTATCTGAAAGTGATAGCTGCCGGCAATGCCACCGTTATCCGCTTCAACAGGGATTTCTATTGCATCAAGGAGCATGACCACGAGGTATCGTGCGTGGGGCTCTTGTTCTTTGGCTCCAGCTCGGTGCCCATTATTGCACCCGAAGAGGATGATATCCGTAGGCTGAATGCGCTTTACCAGGTGCTGGTGGAGGAATTTACCGTGAACGACCATATACAGGGCGAAATGCTGCAAATGCTCTTGAAGCGATGGATTATTATCAATACGCGGCTGGTGAGGGGCAAGGTGATGGAAGTGGCCGCCGATAACAACCTGGAAATGGTAAGGCAGTTCAATGTAGCGGTGGAAATGAACTTCAGGAAACTGCACAAGGTAGCCGACTATGCCGCCCTGCTCAACCGTTCGCCCAAGACCCTTTCCAACATTTTCACTAAGGCCATTGGCAAGTCGCCCATGGAGGTGATACAGGAGCGCATTGTGCTGGAGGCCCGCAGGCTGCTTATGTACACCGATAAGCCGGTGAAGGAAATTGCTGCCGACCTCGGCTTCGAAGAGGTATCGGGCTTCAGCCGCCTTTTTAAGGGCGTAACCTCCATTGCCCCTGCCGACTATAAAAAATGGTGCTTTTGCCCGTTTAGGGAAAAATCGACAACATAACGGGAAATGGTGGTTCGTGCACCGCTCCCTAACCGAGCCATCTTTGTCATGTCATTATTCACCAACAAAAAACAACAGACATGACAACGCAAACAGTAGATTTCAAAGTACCCAGCAGGGACGAATTGAGCACCGAAGGACAAGCCCTCTATGATGGCATCCACAAAGCATTTGGCAAGGTGCCCAACCTGTACGCCTACATCGGCAAGTCGGCCAATACCTTGGGGGCTTACTTGGCTTTCCAGCAGGCGCAGGCCAAGGGTAGCTTTAAGGCCAAGGAGCGCGAGGCCGTTTTCCTAGCCGTATCGCAGGTGAACAACTGCCGCTACTGCCAAAGCGTGCATACCGTAGTGGGCAAAATGAACGGCCTGAGCGAAGAGGAAACCCTTGAAATCCGTCAAGGCCGCCATAGCGACCCTAGGCTGAACGCCATCGTAGCCTTGGCAAAAGAGGTGACGGAGACCAAAGGAAGGCCCAATGCAGCTACGCTGGAAAACTTCTTCGCACAAGGTTTTGACGAGGCCGCCCTTATTGACCTGATAGCCTTAGTAGTGGACAAAACCCTGGCCAACTACGTGCACAACATTACCCAAATAGAAATTGACTGGCCCTTGGCAAAAGAGATTTAAGCCAGCCTAACCAGCCACCACCAGCAAAGCCCCTACCATAAAGGGGCTTTGGTGTTTTGGGGAGTGGATATTGATGCAGTTAACAATTGGTGATGAAGTTAGAGGGCTGTGGCATTGTGCAAGCAAATGCTTGCCACATGGTTTGGCACAAGAAGACATGCCCGCTATAAGCATCGCTCCATTCTTGCGCCAGTGTGGGTGTTATACCTTTTTTTTGACTTTGGAATTCGGCTTTTTGGACTTCCAATTAAATCTTTGTTCATTCTTTTTATGAAAAGTATTTCTAAGTATGGCAAAGTGCCTAGAAATTTGCTTTCTTATTGCGGGAGAACCAAATCCCTCTTTTTCAATTTCATTTTTATTCCTGTATTTAACTTGAGATGCATTATAGGCATAGGTAAGAAAATTTCGTTTACCGATATGTGTATATAGATTGTACAGCTTATATTTAAATATTACATCTGATTTACTTTTTTCACTATAGGCCATTGAGATTGTTTTCACTATTCTGGATTTCATCTTTCTAAAATAGCGAGATAAGCTACTAGATCTAATACGTACATCTTGTCCATCAAATTCAAAACCTAGATATTGCAATGGTTTGTATAGCCACCTTTCATTTTTTTCAGTTACTTCAATGATATTATTCTTTAGCATTTTCACTTTGTTAAAACCTCGTAAGAATCCTTTGCTATTCGGTAAAAAGCTTATAATATCAACTTTGGATTGTTGAATTGTAAGTCTATACTCATTTTTAATTTTACGGATAGCAAATTCTTGCAGTTCGGCTTCTTTACCTTTGTCGCAAACAAATAGCAAATCGTCACAATACCGCCTGTAAATGAATCCTTCTTTTTGTCCCTTTAAAGTCATTTCCTCATCATAATCAATAAGGAATATATTTGATAACACGGCACTTAATGGGGATCCCTGAGGGATGCCGATGAAGGCTCCATTTTTTCCCGGCTTATTATTAGTGATGATAAGTCTATCCTTTCGAAGTTGTTGATATTTTTCAAAATCCTTAACTCCTGGAATTATATCCAATAAAGTATTAGGAGAATTTCGTTGCTTCCTAAGTTTTCTTAAGTTAATCTGGTATTTTTTTAAAATACTATGTTTATTAACATAGCTGTACCTAGTTAACGCCTTGTATATTTTCAATTGATCATCTGGTAGCTTATGTCCAATTACTTTTGACCATTTAGCCTTTAGTATATTGTGGTCTATATGATCGAAATACCCTTTTATATCTAAAGCAACTGCACTGCATTCTCCTTTAGCCTTAATTATATCGAACACCTCTTTAGAGAACTGTATGTTACTTTTCTCTAAATCAGATCGGTATGCCAATACACAAGTATCAAACCCCTGACCCTTAATGTATTTTTCATACTCCTTAGTTAAATAATAACTATAATAGCTGAAAATAAGACTATCAAGATGGGAAGCAAAGCATATGGGTCTGACTTTTGTTTCAAGATCATAATACCCTTTTTCGTTTTGATATTTATATCTCGGAGTTTTTAAAAGGATTTTTACAAAAGGATCGAAAGCCCACCATTCCATATTTTTATGAGATTTGCTATAAATCCGCAAACCATTGGTTAGAATGTTTTTAAGCTCTTTATCTCGAGAAGGAAGCCAGAACCTATTATCAAAATGTAGATATCCCTTTTTAAGGTACTTTCGAACAGTTACTCCGTAAGGATTATTGACTTCCTTATAATTAACCAATTCGCGTGCCAGCCAATCTTCCCAAAGTTGTTCGATAAACATATAGAATTTTATTGGGACACCAACCGCTGGCAATACCAGTTATAACCAAACGGTCAGTGTGCAAAATTTATATTTCTTGCAAGACTAAAGATTTACCTCTATCTTTTGAGGATTTTAACCTCTACAAGTCTTTCCACCCTTAGCCAATCATACCATTAAGGGATGTGGCACTTACCTCCTTTTTAGATTACCGCCATGATTCACTGGTTCACGGTTTTGTGTTCCAAAAAGTGTGAAGGTTTCCCTTCGCGGTCATTCCCATTTCTGGGGAGGACTAATTTAACTTCAATAAGATGGCTATGTTCAATATTACCATAATGTTCCAATGTAGAAGCGGTTTCAACCTGTTTGCAATGATTGCAATAGATTTACTTGGCTTCCCTGCCCTAATGGCAGTACTGGCACAAAGTTTGATAATTCTTGTTAACTTTAACATCTTTCCATCGGCCTAGTGCCTCTGCAAAAGCAAAGTTATATATTTTTGTGAAGGTAGGAAATATAGTCAAATATATTTTTCGTAAGTGTGTCCCTTTTCTTTTTGGAACCACCGCTGTCCCCCACCGCTGTCGCCAGTTTACAACTGGTGACGACAATATAGGATGGATTGAATCCTCCATGTGATATCCTCACAGGACATAGTCCGGCAAGAGCGGTGATACCCACTGTTCTGCGTAGATTAGCGCAGCGTATCTACGTGGAATAAGTAAGGTAGCTTGCAGCTACCACGCCGCGCCCACTCGTCCCCGTCAACAGACGGGGATGCAATAGACAGAGCGTCCCAATAACCACGCTGGGTTTCCCCACTTGACCTGCATTCGGAATGACACGTTTCTTACCCCGTCGTCCCGTCTTGCCTTGGGCTAGACGGGACCTCTTGTCGTGCGCATCGTGCCGCCTTATAGGCAAACTGTAATGCCCTAGACCTTGTGGGCAGTTCACTGTTCATAGCAATGACCATATGCATGGTGGGAGATGCTGAATCAAGTTCAGCATGACGGGCTTGATTTTCGTCGTGCCGTCTTACCTTAGGCTAGACGAGACCCACACAGTTGTTGGTGACGACAATATAGGGCGGATTGAATCCGCCATGTAATATCCTCACCGGACATAGTCCTGCGAGAGCGGTGATACCCACCAGCCAACCACAACCTCGCATCTTAAAAACCCCACTCTCTACACCCACCCACCGCATACTGGCGGGTACGCTTTTCGGGTTTCTAGCTAGCCTAAGCCGCCACTGGGCATATACCCATTTTCCCATTTTTTGATTTGGATTATTCGCACTAAGTGCTTACCATTATGTTAATGTGCTGATGTGCTAGTGTGCTGATGTGCTGATTGATTTGTCCGTCAGCTGACGGATGTTGATTTGGTAATTTGAAAATGGTAAAGTGCAATCCTGCAATGAGCGTGAAGGGTGAAAATCTGAAATCCCCGCAAAAAGCGGGGCGGGCTTCCATCGTAAATCGTTCTACCCTATACAAAAAACAAAAAAACACACTGATTATCACATAAACAACAGACAATCAATAACTTAATTAAAACTGAAACACCACTGAAGTACTACTGAAGCATCACTGAAATACTACTGAAACTATACTGAAGTACTACCGAAGCACCACTGAAATACTACCGAAATACTACCGAAACGGCTTTTTTTGATTTTAGTAGCTAGTAGTGGGGCAGGCGTAAACAATATTTAACTGCCTAGGTTTAACTTAGCGTACACAAACAACTATATGCAAATACCGCGCAGCATCTACACCGAGGAGCATGAGCTGTTCCGAAAATCAGTAGCTGATTTTATCAAAAAAGAAATCACCCCCTACAACGAGCAGTGGGAGAAAGACCAAATGGTGAGCCGCGAATCGTGGCGGAAGCTGGGCGAGGCGGGCTTTTTGTGCATGCAGGTGCCACCGGAGTATGGTGGCTTGGGCATTAGCGACTTCCGTTACAATGCCATCTTTACGGAGGAGTTGGGGCTTTCGGGCTGTGCGGGCCCAGCGGTGGGCTACCCCTTACATTCCGACATTGTGCTGCCCTACATTTTGCATAGGGGCAGCGAGGAGCTGAAACAAAGGTGGTTGCCGGGCATGGTATCGGGAGAGGTGATTTCGGCCATCGCCATGACCGAACCTGGCGCTGGAAGCGACCTACAGGGCATGCGCTCCACGGCCATTGACAAAGGCGACCATTACGTGCTGAACGGCTCCAAAACCTTTATCACCAATGGCTACTTGGCCGACATAGTGGTGGTAGCCGCCAAAACAGACCCTACCAAAGGTGCCAAAGGCATTAGCCTGTTTGTGGTGGAAGCCAATAGCGAGGGCTTCAGCAAGGGACATCCTTTCCATAAAGTAGGCCTGCATGCCCAAGACACCTGCGAACTGTTTTTTGACAACGTGAAAGTGCCCAAGGGCAACCTGCTGGGCCGTGAGGGCGAAGGCTTTGTGTACCTGATGGAAGAACTGGCGCAAGAAAGGCTGGTGGTGGCATTGAGTGCCATTGCAGCGGCGGAGAACTCCCTACAGGTGACCATACAGTATGTGAAGGAGCGTATGGCTTTTGGCAAGCCAGTAGCGGAGCTACAGAATACCAAGTTCAAAATAGCCGAATTGGCTGCCCAAGTGGAGATGGGCAGGGTGTTTGCCGACCGCTGTGTGGAGTTGCACAATGAAGGCAAGCTGGACGGTGCTACAGCATCCATGGCCAAATATACCCTTACCGAAATTCAGTGCAAGGTGGCCGATGAGTGTGTGCAGTTGCACGGCGGCTATGGCTATATATGGGAATACCAGGTGGCGCGCGCCTGGGCCGATGCCAGGGTACAGCGCATCTATGCCGGCACCAATGAAATCATGAAAGAAATCATTGGCCGTAAGTATTTGAAGTAATCAAATATCGGTATTCGACCGTTGCAAGAGGCTTTCGTTGCTTATCTTATCAAAGTGGCGAATCAACCTGCTCAAGCTGTTTTTGCCACTGTTGCGCAAGGTAAGACTGGCCCTATATTTCAAATCGCCCTCGCCCCTCATGCGCAAGGCTAGGAAAGGCTCCATAGAGGCCTCCAGGATTTGGTTGTAACGCTTCATGTAACGGTTGCTTTCAAAAAGCTTCTCGTTCATGGAATAGCGCTCATAGTTCATGTCCAGGTAATAGAAAGTAGTGCTGCCCTTGAATGATTCTGCCAGGGTACTTAATTTCTTACCATCATATTCCCCTTTCATGGTACCATCAGCCACGGAAGGAAGGGTAGTGAGGAAGAAAACATGGTCGTGGATGCCGAAATGGACGGAGAAGGTAGGGAGGTCATAGTAATAGTATCCGTTCTTCTTTTGTATGGGTGCATCCGTTAGCAACTTATCCAAAATCTGCTGAAAGGCCTTGTCATCTTTTAAGGTAAAAGCTATGGTGGCCAGAGGTTTCAGCTTCCTTAAAAACTCCAGTGGCGAGGTTGAAGGGTATAGGTTTTCCTCGTTGCCGTAGCCATTGTCGCCGTAGGTATCGGCCCCGCCATCAGCATAGCTATCTTCTGCGCCATCCATGCCATAGCCCTGCTGCATGCCCAGGCGGGGGTCCAACATTGGCTCCTCAATTACTTGGGCCCCTGCATAGCTAATGATGAAATCGCCACCCAAAATTTCTGTCATCAATTGCTTGATATCATAGCCCACGGCTTCTTTCATCTCTTTGCCCATGGGTTCGAAATTTTTAGCATTATCCATTTTCTCCATCCAATTGTAATACTGTTTCATGTCCACGGCCCAGCGCATATCGAAGATATCTTCATCGCCCATATATGCCAGTAGCTTGCTCTTTTTGGCATCCTTCAGCTCAAAGTCGAACTCTTTCTTCATCTTATCCGTCATATGGAACTGGTAGTCCATCACGATGGAGTCTGTTTCAAAGGCCAGGTGCATTTCCATGGCATTATCTTTCAACATATCCAAGTAAGATAGGTACTTATCCGTGGTTTCTTTCCCTACCTCATTTTGATAAGCCAGGTCCCTAATAATATTCATAGAAATCCATGCATCCATGTCCTTGCTGTTCTCGCAGAAAGTTTTGAAGGTTGTCTGTTTGGCCAATAAGGAGTTTTCTTTTTTCAGGGTCATGAGCCTTTCCACCTCAAAATTCAGCTCGTCCATCTTATCCGTAGCAGCCAAAAGCACGGCCTTGTCATCGTCCCAAGCTATGCAAACAGAGTTATCGCCCTCGAATTTTGCCAAGCGATAGTTTTTCACGGTCTTCACGATCACGGAGTCATCGGCCTCTTTCGCCATCATGCGCACCAGCTCTTCAAACTTGCCCTTTTTGCGAACCGCCAAGGTAGCCCCCACATAATTGCGCTTGTCGGCCTGCATTTCATAAAACACGTACACCCGCTCTGTAAGGTCCAAGCCCCAAATCAATGGGCTGGTGAGCAGTTCGTTCATTTTATCGAAAAATTTTTGCTCTTTCTTTTCCTTTTGCAGCTCTTTGTAGAAATGGGTATCTTCCAGTTTGTCCAGTTCCCCTTTTTGGGCAAGGCTCATCAAATCCACAGAGAATACCATGCTACTGTTGTCCGGTATCATGGTAAGATGCGCGGGTTCTTTGGAACAGGAAGTGAACAGGATTATCGGCAAGCATGCCAATAAAACGAGAATGTATTTTGCCCTCATTATTACGATTTTTTACAAAATAAATAGAATAAAACGAGTTGTCATATAGCCTCATTAATTTTGTCCTAAACAACTTATTTTGATAGGATACAACGCTCTCACCGCCGCTGATACCATTGTGGCATTGTCCACCGCGCCGGGGGTAGGCGCCATTGCGGTCATTCGGCTTAGTGGCCCACGGGCATTTGCGATAACGGAGAGCGTGTTCCATGGCAAGCGGTTGGCAGAACAGCCCAGCCATACCCTTCATTTTGGTACCATTAATAATGCCGAGGGAGTGGTAGATGAAGTAGTGGCGGGCATATTCAAGGGGCCGCACAGTTACACCAAAGAGGATGTGGTAGAAATATCCTGCCACGGCTCGCCATACATTCAGCAGCAAATTATCGAACTGTTCATTGCGCAAGGGGCCCGGTTGGCCAAGCCCGGTGAATTTACCCTGCGCGCTTTCCTCAATGGCCGTATGGACTTGTCCCAGGCCGAAGCGGTGGCAGATTTGATAGCCTCCCAATCGGCAGCTACCCACCATATTGCTTTACGGCAAATGCGCGGCGGCTTTGGCAACAAAATCAAGCAATTGCGTGATAAACTGGTGCACTTTGCCAGTATGATTGAGCTGGAGCTTGACTTCGGCGAAGAGGACGTGGAGTTTGCCAACCGCGATGACTTGAAGGCGCTTATCAATGAACTGCTGCAAGTGATTCATGGTTTGATGGAGTCGTTCAAACTGGGCAATGTGCTCCGCCACGGGGTAAGCACGGTAATAGTGGGGCGGCCCAATGCGGGCAAAAGCACCTTGCTGAACAAGCTGCTGAATGAAGAAAGGGCCATTGTGTCGCCTATTGCCGGTACCACCCGCGATACCATTGAAGAAACCTTGAACATCGATGGCATCCTTTTCCGCTTGATAGATACGGCCGGTATCCGCGAGGCTACCGATGCCATTGAGCGCATAGGCGTGGAGCGCACCTATGAAAAGATTGGCAGCTCGGCCTTGATTATCTACCTCTTTGATGTGGAAGCCATGAGCCCCGAGATGGTGGAAATGGATGTTCAGGCCTTGAATGCCCATGACATTCCCCTATTGTTGGTGGGCAACAAAACGGATATATTGGGCGAAGCGGCCACTAAGGCAAAATTTGCCCATCAGGACATGCTATTCGTGTCCACCCTAATGGAGACGGGCCTGGTGCAACTAAAAAAAGCCCTAGTGGAAAAAGTACTGGGAAAGGACTTGCTGCCAGACACCATAGTGGTCAATGCCCGGCACCAAGAAGCGCTCACCATTAGCCACCGTGCCCTTAGTGATGTGCTCCATAACCTAGAAAGGGGAACCACGGGCGACCTGCTGGCGCTCGACATCCGCCAAGCCCTGCACGCACTGGGCGAAATCACAGGCGAAATCACCACCGACGACCTACTGGACAATATCTTTAGTAAGTTTTGTATTGGGAAGTAAGAGTAAATTAATTCTTTATTAACTTTCCAAACAAACTATAATAGTATGCTCAACAGTATGCCAAGCTCAGCCCCAAAGAAGTGGCCGGGTATATTAAGGAGTTGTGGGGGTAAAAAATAAGGCCAAATGAATTCACACCGGCTTCTAGAAGAATTTTTAAATGATTGGCCGATTGATCGTTTGCGGTCAATGCAGATTGATGAATATACTAATCTGAAAGGAACTTCCTTCATTACCTTTTTGCAATATCAGTCGAAGCCTTTGGGTGAGTCAGGAGGCTTTGGTTATTATAACTACCAGCTCTTTGTAGTTAGTAAACCTAAAAGTGAAGTCAGGGCAGGCTATCTTACCGACGGCACTTATATCTGGAGGGAAACCTATGGTCAATCCGCAGAAAGTGCTTTTGAAACAATACAGTCCAAAGTTGTTGCTATTGCCGAATACGCTTCAAAAGGGAATTTTGAATCAATTGAAAATATTGAGTTCAGCAATCTCATTAAGTGGAAGATCGCCTTTTTATATAGTGGCTATCGCCTTTTAAACATCTACAAGCCAGAGGCGCTCAAATTTATTGCCACAAAGTTTAATTACGGGAACGTTGAGTCTGCCTCGCTTTATGAACTCCATCAGTTTATCGTCTCAAAAAAACCGACTGGTCAGGATTTTTTCGACTATACCGACACACTATGGCGTGCATTTAATGAGAACTCTCCTAAGCTTATTGATATAGGTGAAACCAATGTTGATTCTGGACTGAATCTCCAATCAGAAAAGGGTTTTAGAATTATTGCTATCAAAACAGGAAGAAAAAAGGGTCTGCCGGGCAATGTTACAAGGATCAGCCAAGAACCGTTAAAATTACTGGACACAGACACAATTTATAGTTTTTATAGTCAGTTTGATTTCCCTGAAAATAGCTTCACAAGCGTCAGTTACAATGATCAAGAGGATCTCGATCTATATTATATAGATACTGGAAACCGTAAAGTCCCACTTCATGTAAATGCAATTGTGGGTGAAAATGGATCAGGGAAAAGCACCCTAATTGAGTTACTGTATATCGCATGTTATAACATGGGGTGTGCATTCAATTTGCTCCGTCATGATAATGGGACCTTACTTAAACCACTCCAGTTTGTTGAATTAGAAATTTTCTATCAGATAGATAGTATAAACTTTAGCGTCCTTAGATTAAAAGAAGGACAGGTTTATCAGCAGCCTTTAGCACTAAAGGACAACTCAATAACTAGTGACGGAAAAGAAATACAAGTAAACCAGGTTGATGATCTTCATGCATTGTTTTATACAGTAGCTGTAAACTATTCGCATTACTCATTAAACTCTGGTGAGATAGGTGAGTGGATAACATCCTTGTTTCACAAAAATGATGGCTACCAAACTCCAATTGTTATAAATCCGATGCGAAATGAAGGTAACATCGATATTAACAATGAAAGGAGGTTGCTAGTAAGAAGATTACTTGCCAACGTATTGCAAGAGGTGCCAAAAGGCACTGAAAACAATTCTTTGCGAAATATTGGAGATGGAAAAGTTGTTGAGACACTAAGCTTGAGGTATTCCAAAAGGAAATTTACAGCAGTTTGGTCCGATAATGTATATACGGTTAATTTCCTCGACAAAGAAGCTTGGCATTGGACATTCAAAAGTGCCGAACTGGAAAAAATAATTGGTTATGTAAACGAATATTTTGGAGTAGAATTGAGAGGGGAGAACAAGGATGATTTCTACAAGCGTAACTTTGATTATATCCTAGAGAAGTTGCTTAAAATTTGTAAGAATTATAGGCCATTCCGAAGGTATCTAAATAATGATCCAGAAAAGGATTTTGTTTTTAGGAATCTAAATGCTTTTATCAGGGATATTAATAAAAGCAACAGTCATATAGCATTTAAAATTAAAGGGGCAATTTTATGGTATAAATACCGTGTTAGGATTTGGGGCAATAATACCAACTATCTAGGAACTTTGAGGGTAGATGATTTGTCTAAGGTAATCCTTGAAGTCAAGGAAAGGGAATCTTTTTGGGTAAACACCTTTATGATGTCCCCACCGGCATATTACGATGTGGAAATAGGTCTTATTGATAATATTCCTTTTGAATCATTAAGCTCAGGCGAAAAGCAACGAGTGCATAGTATTAGTTCTATCGCTTACCACATCATTAACTTAAACTCAGTGGGCAAGTATGATAGTAAAATGGAGCAGGCATACAAGAACTACGATTATATAAACATTGTGCTCGATGAAATTGAACTTTACTACCATCCCGAATGGCAACGTGGCTATTTACGTTTTTTGACCGATTACCTGGGTAAAATCGATGCAGAACATTTATCACATATAAAAGGGATCAACCTTACTCTGCTAACCCATTCTCCGTTCATTCTATCCGATATCCCTCATACAAATGTATTGAAGCTCAAGAAGGGTAGAAATGAACAAAATGAATCAAGATCATTTGGCTCAAACATACATGAACTACTTGCTGATAGCTTTTTTATGGAAGGCACATTTATGGGTGAATATGCGAAAGAGGTGATCGAAGATCTGATTAAATTTTTAAAAGGCGAAGAATCAGTAAGGTCATGGAGTATCAATAAAGCCCGATAAATTATTGACATTATTGGAGATAAGATTGTAAAGGTAAGGTTGAATGAACTGCTTGAAGAAAAACTAAGAAACAGATCGGTTCAGCAGGATGAATTGAGTCGTCAGAGAACCTATCTCCAAAGACAGCTAGATATTATCAACAACCAACTGAACCGGAATGATAAAAATTGAAAATATTACTCCTTATGGCAGTCAAACTTCTCAAGTGCTGCCTAGCTTGCGAAGGGAGTATTTCAAGAGCCTCTTTCAAGGTCACGTGCCCTAAAGATCTGTTTCAAACTGCTATTAACGATCGACAATGGATCGTTAATGGCAATACTAATATTCTTACCCCTGATCAGAGAGAATGTTTATCATTTCTCATAAAGTATTTCAATTCTGTGATTTTAGGTAACGCAGAAGTGCTCTCTGGCATTATTACACGGATGATAAATGATGGTCATCAACAGTTGATGCGAACTCAAAATGATAAAAACACCTCAGATTTCGGCAAATTCATTCTGAATGCGATGGGGTACGACAAATTTCGAGATAGGAAAACAAGGGGAGTTTGGCTAGCCAGAAATTGGACATTAAAACTTGTCCGTACTGCAATGCGCAATACACTTTATTTGCGCACTCGAAAACCGGCAAACATAGAACCCTATTTGAGTTCGATCATTTTTTCCCAAAGAGCAGGTATCCTTATTTATCAGTGTCGTTGTTTAACTTGATCCCTTCCTGTGCAAGCTGCAATCGTGGTAAATCTTCCCTTCCAACAACCATTCAAGCGAACTATCACCCTTATGTTAGCTCCTTTCACAAACTAGCCGAGTTTAAACTTATGTACCCAAGCACTATTGACAAGCAAAGCTTTGCACAGTTATTGAAGATGAATTATGATAAAGATTTAGAGCTGCATATAATAAAACGTCAAACCTTGTCACCAGATGAGGAAGCCATGGCCAGTAACCATATACGAGACTTTCACCTTGAAGCAATATATGATAGGCACAAGGATATTGCCTATCGAATTCTATTATTAGCTAGGATGAACGATAAACATTACCAGGAAGCTATAAGTGGCATTGAAGGGCTGTTTAATGATAGGGCAACCGTTTTGAGATATATGCTCGGCAATGAACTTTCGGAGATTGAAATCAATAAACGCCCATTAAATAAGCTCACTGTAGACTTAGCCAGGCAACTAGGATTAATAACTTAGCCGGTAACGGCTATCGTTTAGGATGCATACCCAAAAGAGATACTATTATGTCGCAAAAAGGATTTTTGGACTACCAAAGGCCAGACTGTTCCACTAAAACCGGATATACTCATTGTACCACCATTTGCAGATAGGGAAAACATAGGGAAAACCGTAGTAGTTGATACCAAGTGGAAACACGACTCTGGCATCACTGCCGAAGACCTTCGCCAAATTTATGCCTACGGCGATTACTTCAGCTCCAGCCAAGGCTTTTTGCTCTATCCGGCAAAAAGGGGAAAGGGCAAGAAAGTTACTTTTCAAAAGGGGAGTTACGCTACCGTTGGCGGCAAGGGTGGTAAGGATTGCAGTTTGCTGTTGGTAGACATACTAGATGAGTCAGGTTTGAATAAGGATATCGGGAAGTTTATTTTGGAGGAGATTGGTAAAGAATAATTGGTACACGTACACCCTTTTGCTGCCAATTTTCTGCCCATCTGGTTTAGCAACCTCACAATTAGTATCCGTTCCCTTTTTTGTATCGGGAAGTAAACACAAAAACCAGCAAGATTTTTGCATAATTAATAGTGATGTGCTACATTTGCAATCCGTTTCGGACTTGTAATGCCGGAACGCACCAGCCGGATGGCTGTCAATATATACTAAACTCCTCCTTAGCTCAGTTGGTTAGAGCACCTGACTGTTAATCAGGGGGTCGCTGGTTCAAGTCCAGCAGGGGGAGCTTGATAATCAAGCGGTTAGGATGAAAATTTTAGCCGCTTTTTTGTTTGCACAAACATTCCGCCCCGTTGCCGAAGCACCAGTTGGCGTCGAACCTTGCCTGCCCAACGCTGATGAACGGGACCAGGACAAGAACCGAAATGCAGCATATCCGTTTCATTCTATAAATACAACAAATGGCGGGGGCAATTGCCCCCGCTTCCATATCATTTCATGATTACCAACTTGCCGTTGGTCTTTATTGTGTCCGCTACCCATATCTGGTACACGAACACCCCTGTGCCCATGTTCTGCAGCAGTTCCAGGTTGTTCGTACCGGCAGTTAAGCGATAACTTCCAACCAGTCGCCCGTCCATGCTATAAATCTCCACTTTACCGTATTCGTCGGCACCCAAAGTTATCCTTGCGGTACGCTCTCCATTGAACAGGTTGGGCAACAGCCTGTAGACGTGGTGGTTGGGTGCGGGCTCATCCAGCCCTGTGCACACCCTTACTTCCACGTACACGCTGTCGGTGCGGCTTTGGCAACTGCCCTGTATGCTGGTATCGGTGATGGTGAGGTAATACCATTGGCTGGTGGGGGGCTTTACGTACTGCCTACTGGCGTGTATGCTGTCTATGCCGGGGCCGGGTTGCCACTCGTAGCTTAGGCCCGGTATAGGGGCTACCCCTACGGGCGGGCCTTTTGTGGTAGTATCGCCCGCACAGTAGAAGGTATCTACCCCCGCATCTGCCTGGTATATGCTGGTAGGGCCCAGATTGTAGTTGGGCATGTTGGGGAGGCCAGCACCACTTGCAGAGCTATCGCCCAGATAAAAGCTAAATGGTTGAAAGTCGCATGCGGCTCCTGCTGAATCGGGCGAATTAATCACGCTTAAGCTTCTGTTTTGCACAGTCGGGTTGGGGTTTGCCGCACCCAACTGAGTAAAGTATATTTTATTGTCAGGGGCAATTTGCAATTGTGCAGTTGATGTACTAGGGAAGCTAACAATGTATTTACTCCCAGCAATGTTAGCAGATTGCAAGTCATATTGAAGCAGGCGGCCTACCGCATTCTCAACCACATACAAAAACCTTCCACTAGGAGAAAACTCGACACTGTAAGCCGTTTGGCTATCTATCATTTGGTAATTGCTTAATTCTCCGGTGCAACGGTCAAAATCGAACATGTCTAAATGTGGGTCGCTGATGAAACCTGAAACAAGTTTGTTTCCATTTCTGTTAAAAGTCATTTCACCGAACACAGAGTTATTATCTTTTAATCCTACCTGCTGTGCGGTTACCTGTGTAATTCTGCCTTCTGAGAACAAGACCTTAACGTAGGTGTCTGCCGCATTTATTGTGGTATCGCGCATTTGATGCACCAATATCCACCAGTCATTACCATTTGAATGCTTAACTGCAGTCATCTTTTCCGAAAGATGTGGTACTACAAACTCATTGATTTTTTCTACTTCAAATACTCCAGGGCCATCCTTTCGTATAGTGGTATAAAAAAGTTGAAGGCAAAAGGCGTAAGGTACACCAAAGCACCGATTGATATCGCCTAAATGAAAAATACAGTACTTATTATTACCACCTTCGTTATAGGGAATAATTATCAACCCATTAGTTGCTGAGGCATACGTTGAAATGAATTCGCTGTCATTGATTAGAACATTGTTTGATGTGTAAGCCTTATACCATAGGCCTGTAGATAGACTATCTTCGTATTCTAAATAAAATTGAAGATTGCCATTACTATCGGATATTGAGCTTACACTTTCTGAGTAGACAAACTTGCAGTTAGACTTAAAGGCAAGAGGATGAATATCATTAAAATTTATACCAGCATGATAAGGAAAACACCAGTTATAGTCATATTTGGCCTGAGAAAAGCCTTGAAGGGCAGTTATTACAAAAAATATCCCAACTAACCATTTCATATCATGAATATACTAAAAAGGACGGGTTAACCCCGTCCTTTTAATTGTGGCCAATAAGTTATTGGACAATCACCAGCTTCCCATTGGTCTTAATTTCGTTCCCTATCCAAACTTTGTATACAAACACCCCTGTCGGTATGCCGTTGCCCAAGTTAATGGTATTCACCCCTCCCCGGACCTTGTAGGTACTAACCAAACGTCCATCCATAGCATAGATTTCTACCACTCCCTCCTCCTCGTTGCCAAGTACAATTCGGGCGCTACGGTCGCCATTGAACAGGTTCGGTATCAGGCGGTAGTCGTGCGGGTTGTTACCTGCCTCCTCTATCCCCGTGCAGTTGTCCACCCTTACCAGAACGGTGTCC
>JANRLF010000009.1:0-23441 GCA_033762815.1 Chitinophagales bacterium
AAAATTTATAGCCGAAAAAGCAGGTGTTGATGATTTTATTGCAGAAGCTAAGCCCGAAGACAAAATGAACTATATCAAGAAACAACAGTCAGAAGGGCGATTGGTGGCCATGATGGGCGATGGCACCAACGATGCACCTGCCCTAGCCCAAGCCGACGTAGGCGTAGCCATGAACAGCGGTACACAGGCGGCAAAAGAGGCCGGCAACATGGTGGACCTGGACAACGACCCTACCAAACTGATTGAGATAGTGGAAATAGGCAAGCAACTGCTCATTACCCGCGGAACGCTTACTACCTTCTCAATAGCAAATGACGTGGCCAAGTACTTCGCCATAGTTCCTGCCTTGTTCATTGCATCCATACCAGCCTTGCAAAGCCTGAACATTATGCAACTGAAAAGCCCTGAAAGTGCTATCCTATCGGCCATTATTTTTAATGCCATCATCATTCCCATACTGATACCGCTGGCATTGAAAGGCGTGGACTATAAGCCCATAGGTGCCAGCGCACTATTGCGCCGCAACCTATTGATATATGGCCTTGGTGGTGTGATAGTACCATTTATTGGAATAAAACTGATTGACTTGGCACTGGGGGTATTCATGTAAAAGTCTCCTCCTTTTTAAGGAGGAGACTTAGAGGTGGTTGACCACCCCCGGCCCCTTCCCGCAATGCTGCGGGACAGGCCTGAAACAAGGAGGGGAGTTTGACCACCCCCAACCCCTCCTTGGAAAATAAGGAGGGGAGTTTGAAAAACTTAAAAAACAACAACAATGAAAACATACCTTAAATCATCCATCTTGCTTACGCTGGTGCTGGTAATTATTACCGCAGTTATTTACCCCTTGGCAGTGCGTGGCATTGCTTACCTGTCACCTGGCCAAGGCAGGGGCGTAACCATTGAGAAAGACGGCAAAGTGGTAGGCTATGCCAATATTGGACAAAAGTTTACGGACGACAAGTACTTTTGGGGCCGCCCGTCGGCGGTGGATTACAATGCCGCTGGTTCGGCTGGGTCCAATAAAGGCCCGTCCAACCCTGACTACCTGAAAACCGTACAGGAAAGGATTGACACCTTCTTGGCACACAATCCCGGCATCAGCAAATCGCAGATACCTGCTGAAATGGTGACCGCATCAGGCAGCGGGCTCGACCCGAACATTTCCCTGCAGTCTGCGCTCATTCAGGTGCCCCGTGTTGCCAAAGTGCGCGGCATTGCTGCAGAGCAACTGACCCAATTGGTGCAAAAGCAGAAAGAAGGTGCCCTGCTGGGTTTCCTAGGCCCCGACGATAAAATAAATGTACTGCAACTGAATATTGAATTAGATAAATTAACATCGAAATGAGAACCTTTATAAAAACCGTATTGCTGCTGGCACTTATAAGTACTGGCAGCCAAATGATGGCGCAGGACACTACTGCCGCCAAAAAAGACAGCACCGATTTCGGTACCATACAACTGAAAACCGTTAAACTGACCTTCAATGGTGTGGTGGATGTGTTTTATGGCTACGACATTAACCAGCCCGATGGCAAATCGCGCCCTGGCTTCCTGTACAGCTACAATCGCCACAATGAGTTCAACGTGAACTTTGCCATGCTGCGTGCCAAGCTGGAACATGACCGCGTGCGGGCATCGGTAGCATTGATGGCCGGTACTTATGCCAATGCCAACCTATCTGCAGAACCAGCCACCCTGCAGCATGTGTTTGAAGCCAATGCCGGGCTGCGCATAGCCAAGGGCCTTTGGGCCGATGCGGGCATATTTGCTTCGCACATTGGTTTTGAATCGGCCATAGGCAAAGACAACTGGACCCTTACCCGTAGCATTGCCGCTGATAACACCCCTTACTATCTTTCAGGCTTAAAATTGACTTATGGCATCAACGACCACTGGACTGTTGGGGCATTGGTGTGCAATGGTTGGCAAAACATTCAGGAAACCGCTGGCAACAGCAACAAAGCTGCAGGTACTTGGGTGACTTATACCAACAACAAAGTGACCCTGAACTACAGCACCTTTATCGGCAACGAAAAGCCCGATACAGCTAAACAGTATAGGGTATTCCACAATGTATATGGTATTTTTAAAATCACTCCGAAACTGGGCCTCATCACTGGGTTCGATATCGGTATGCAGCAAACGGTAGCCCAAGATAGTTGGGATGTATGGTTCAACCCCACCTTGATATTGCGCTATGCTTTTACGGATAAATTGGCCATGGCTGCAAGGGGAGAGTTCTATCATGATAAACAGGGCGTTATTATTGGCACAGGCACCCCCAACGGCTTTCAAACCTTTGGTGCATCGCTTAACCTGGACTATTCGCCCATTGAGTACGTGATGCTGCGTATTGAATCGCGTGTTTTCAAGAGCAAAGACGATATCTTTACTTGGAACGACGGCAGTGCTACCAGCGTTTACCCCGGTTTCACGGCCTCTATTACCGCCAGCTTCTAATGACAGAACAGGAAGAAAAGGACCTTGCAGCCGACCGTTTTCTTGACCTGATACAAAAGTCGAAGCGAGGCAAGCTGAAAATATACATCGGCATGAGCGCAGGCGTGGGAAAGAGCTTCCGCATGCTGCAGGAAGCCCATGCCCTGGTGAAGAATGGCATACGCGTAAAAATCGGATACATAGAAACGCACAAACGTGCAGAAACGGAAGCCCTCATCGCAGGGCTTCCGCTCGTTCCGAGAAAGACCATTTTCTACAAAGGCAAGGAATTGGAAGAAATGGACCTGCAGGCCATCCTAAACCTGCACCCCGATGTGGTAATAGTGGATGAGTTGGCGCATACCAACATACCCGGCTCAAAGAACGAAAAGCGCTGGCAAGATGTGCTGGACATACTCGATGCGGGCATCAACGTAATCAGTGCCGTAAACATACAGCACATAGAAAGCCTGTACCAGCAGATACATGAGATCACAGGCATCGAGGTGCAGGAGCGGGTGCCCGACCGTATCCTGAAAATGGCCGATGAAGTGGTGAACATCGACCTTACAGCCGATGAGCTCATCACCCGCTTGAAGGAAGGCAAGATATACCACCCTGACAAGGTGCAGCAGGCCCTGGCCAACTTCTTCCAATCAGAAAAAATATTGCAGTTGCGCGAACTGGCCCTAAAGGAAGTGGCCGGGCAAGTAGAACGCAAGATAGATGCGGAAGTGCTGCGCAACGACAAGCTGCGCCCCGAGCGTTTCCTGGCCTGTATCAGCAGCAACGACCATTCGGCGAAAAACATCATCCGTAAAACTGCCCGCCTGGCATCTTACTATAATAGTAGCTGGTACGTGCTGTACGTGCAGACCCCAAGAGAAGAAAGCAACAAGATAAACCTGGCACTACAGCGGCACCTCATCAACAACTTTAAAATGGCCACCGAAATGGGCGCGGAAGTCATCAACCTGAAAAGCAGCAACATAGCCGATACCATCAGTAAAGTAGCTGCCGAACGAAACATTACCACCATCATGATTGGTAAGCCGCATTTCAATCTTTTGCGCTACATCTTTCGGCTCGATTTGTTTAACAAACTATTGAATAAGATTGCGGATAAGGACATTGATATCGTAATATTTTCATGAAATGAGGATAAAAACCAAAATATTCCTGGGCCTGAGCTTTCTGTTCGTCATCATCTTTCTATTGGGAGGAATAGGCGCCTACTTCATCAACCAACTGAGCCTACAATCCAAGGAGGTGACCAAGGACAACTACCTTTCCCTAAAGTACGTGCATGAACTGGACAAGGCACTCGATGCCATGGAAGACATCGCCTTACAGAATACATTGGCAACTTTGAATGCCAACGCCAAAGACACCTTTTTGCTCTATCTGCAACGGCAGGAAGCAAATATTACCGAGCCTGGTGAAAAACAGGCCACCGATGGCCTTAGGAACAAGTTTGAAGCACTCAACCAAGTGCCGCATGACAGTACTCGTCTGGCCTTACAATATATCGGCGACATTCGCTTGGGGCTCGATGCCATCTATCAGTTGAATGACAATGCCATCATCCGCAAAAACAATCAGACCTCACAGTCGGCCGAACACGTAGTGGTGGCCATGTCCATCATCGGCACGGTGTGCTTTTTGATAGTGATAGTTTTCCTATCATTCTTCCCCTCCTTTATAGCCGACCCTATTACCAAGTTTACGGAAAGCATTCAAGCCATTTCCGCCAAAAACTTTGAAACCCGCGTGCATCATGACACCAAAGACGAGTTTGGCGAACTGGCCTCGGCTTTCAATTTTATGGCCGAAAAGCTGGATGAGTACGAGCACAGCAATCTTGCCCAGATATTGTTTGAAAAGAAGCGTATCGATACCATCATCAACAATATGGGCGATGCGATTATAGGCTTGGACGCTGACCGAAAAATACTGTTTGCCAACCACGCGGCCTTGCAACTGACGGGCCTGTCGCAAACTGACATGGTGGGCAAATATGCCCCCGATGTGGCTGCCGTGAACGACCTGGTAAGGCACCTGATAAAAGATGTGATGGGCGATAAGGAAGCAGAAAGCGAAATAAAGCCGCTGAAAATAGTGCTGAACGATAAAGAGAACTTCTTTATGAAGGATGTGCTGAAAATAAGCACCACCCTTACCGCGGAAAAAGAGGCAATTTTTATCGGTTATGTCATTATCCTAAAAAACATCACCCCCTTCCATGAGTTGGACCTGGCCAAGACCAACTTCATTGCCACCGTATCGCATGAACTGAAAACGCCCATTACCTCCATCAAAATGAGCCTGCAACTGCTCAAGGACCAACGGATTGGCAGCATCAATGAAGAACAAGAACAACTGGTGCAAACCATAAAGGAAGAAGCCGACCGCCTGCTGAAAATAACCAGTGAACTGCTGAACCTGGCCCAGGTAGAGACCGGAAACATACAGATGAGCATGCAGGCCGTGCAGCCGGAAGAGATTGTAAAATATGCCTATGAAGCCCTAAAATTTCAAGCTGGGCAGAAACACATCAACATCCGCCTCGATATGGCAGAGCAGCTGCCCACGGTGCAGGCTGACCTGGAGAAATCGGCCTGGGTATTGGTCAACTTCCTGTCCAATGCCATACGCTACAGCGCGGAGAACAGTGAAGTGGAGTTGTCGGCCAAAAGCATGGGCACCGAGGTGGCATTCAGCGTACAAGACCACAGCACCGGCATTGATGCAAAATACCAAGACAAGATATTCGACAAGTTTTACAAAGTGCCCGGCAGCGGCCAGTCGGGCACGGGTTTGGGGCTGGCCATCAGCAAAGACTTTATCATTGCCCAAGGCGGCCGCATCTGGCTGGAAAGCGAAATAGGAAAAGGTTCAAAGTTCAGTTTTACACTGCCCAAAGACGGTTAAGCGGATGATACTTTGCAATGCCCGAACGGCATGGTAGCTACAAGCTACCCTATGCATTCCAAGTAGATGCGCTGCGTTAATCTACGCGGAATGGGGGGTATAAATTGAAAATCTACAAAATGGCTATAGTCTATCACGGCTATCTACCTCAATTATTGGTAAATCAGAAGGTATAGTTCGGAACGTACCCTTGCTATTAAGTTCTATCTTGGTAGCCTTAATGTTTAGGGTGATCGTATCAACTTGATCTTGAAATCCAACTATCCACTCATAATCTACTTCTAGCGGTAAACCCTTGATTTCATCATCCAAAAGGAATGAATAATAGAACAATTGGCTGCCATTATTTAGCTTTGGCACTTTTACATCTGAGACCCATACACGTGCTTTTTTTATATAATTTTCAGACGATTTTACAGAATATTGAACTTCATACAATCTACATTCATAGCCTAGTATTTGCTTCGTTTCTTCCAGAGATATGATGATAGGGATAGTATTCATCTCCGCAAGAAAAAACGTCTTACTAACACAGGTATCATCAATTGTAAATGACTCCATGCTATTTTCAAAAGGAGTTATCAGTACGGTAGACCTAGCGTGTTCCACCACAATCGTACTATCTTGAAAAATGAGATTAAAATTTAAATCATGATCATAAGGCTTAGACGTTGATACGGTATAAGTCACCTTTTTATGCTCGTGAACGATTTGAGAACTCTGACAAGCCGAAATCAACGAAACTAAAGAGAACAAACAAACATTTTTCATTGTTTTGGTTTTCTTAAACTCGTACTCGTCTCCAGACGAGTATGCAATGGACCGGCATGGTAGCTACAAGCTACCATGCCGGTCCACGTAGATACGCTTCGCTAATCTATGCGGAACGGGGTGCTCATCCAGCGCTGCTGCCATGCCTTATAGTACTTGGATTACCCTCCTTAATGTGGCATGGGCATCGTTGTCATTCAGAAAGTTGTGCTTTTGGCCATCTCCTGACGAAGATTTGCCAATGTACTCTATATCGTGGTCGTCGTGAAGGTCTTCCAGATAATCGGTGGTTTGCCCTTTTGTGCGGCATGTGCATACCATCACATCACAGTTGCCATCAAAAAGCTCCTGCAACCGTTCATCCAGTATATCTTCCGTATCGCCTGCACTGGTAAGCCCCAGCAAGCGGCCGGCTTTGCTATAAATTTCAACAAAGTCGCCACCATACCATTTCAAGGTATCCGGTACGGGCACAAAGCCCATTGTAGGGAGCAAATCCCTGAGAATTTTGATAGTGCTTGATTTGCCCGAGTTTTGGGTGCCGTACAATGCAATAATAGTAGCCATAAGTAGGTGTTTTAGTGATAACTTTTTTTCATCCTCGCCCTCACACTTACCCCACACCATTTGCCCTTCAGTTTGGGCTGTGCGACGATGGGGCCGCGAAATTTTTAACCAAATCTACCAGTAATTTTCATATGTTTCATATTAACTTATAAATTTTTTCAGCATCATTTCCGTTCAATATCTGGTGTTTCTCATTGCCCCCCTCCCGCAAGCGTCCGCCTTATGTTGCGCGTAGATTAGCGCAGCGTATCTACGTGCAAGTTTTTCGGTAGCTTGTAGCTACCATGCCGAAAAGGCATACCTACCACTAAGCCCAATGCACCACCCCGAATTCCTCCCCGTTTATGACAAGCTCTTTACTTGCGTCTGGAGACGCAGTGTCCGGTCATCCCCTTATGTTGCGCGTAGATTAGCGCAGCGTATCTACGTGCAAGTTTTTTGGTAGCTTGTAGCTACCATGCAGAAAAGGCATACCTACCACTAAGCCCAATGCAGCACCCTCAATTCCTCCACGTTATGACAAGCTCTTTACTTGCGTCTGGAGACGCGGTGTCCGGTCATCCCCGTCTGTAGACGGGGACGAGAGGAGAGAAAAGGACAAATCGATGATTCTTACCCTTTTATGTCAAATAAAAGCAAATACTGCAAATCTTGATTGGGTTATTCCGATTAAATGCGCTTATTGTTAAACTAGACACAAGAAAACAGGCCCGGCTTTATTGATGGAGGAAAAAACAAGAAAAAACATAGCATTTCTACATAAATCATTGATAATGTAGCATTTAACAGAAACTGAAGCACTACTGAAATACTACTGAAGTATCACTGAAACCCTACTGAAGCTATACTGAAGTACTACTGAAACACCACTGAAGTATCACTGAAACACCACCGAAACGAGAAAACCTACTTGGCTTAGCGGGTGCCAACCTTTGAAATTGCTTATATAAGCATCCATTCACCCGGGCCTATACATTTAATTAATCGCTTTAACTTCGGAGGGTTATGAATGCCCGATATGATGTGGCCATTATTGGGGCAGGCCCCAGCGGTTGTGCCTGTGCGCTGGCCTTGCATGGCAGCGGGCTAAAGGTGGCGCTGGTCGACCAGGCCTCGTTTCCCCGCGATAAGGTATGTGGCGATGCCATACCTGGCCCTGCCTTTAAGGCCATGGACAGCATCCATAAGGACTGGGGCCTTGCCATGAGGCAGCTAAGCGCCAAAGTGGACATTTCCGCATCCAGTTTTTATGCCCAGCATAAGCAACTGCTATCCTATACCTGGACGCTGTATTCCTACAACAGCAAGCGATGGGATTTCGATAGTTTCCTGCTTGACCTGGTGCGCAAGCATACCGCTACCGATATTTTGGAGAACAAGCGTTTGCAGCAGGTAAGGGTTAATCTGGAAGCAGCAAGCTGCCAATTTAAAGACGGCAGCACGCTACAGGCGGCAATGGTCATTGGCTGCGATGGGGCCACCTCCATAGTTCGGCGAAACCTTCAAGAGCCGAGCCTTGCACCCAAGCAGGGACTTGTGGCACTCAGGGCCTACTATCATGGCGTGGAAGGCTTGCAGGCCGGCGTGAATGAAATTCACTTATCAAAAGAGCTGGCGGGTTACTTCTGGATTTTCCCCTTACAAAACGGCTGGGCCAATGTTGGCTTTGGCATACTGAAAGAGCAGCAAAGCAAGGAAGCAAATGCCGTAAGCCTGAACGACACCCTGCAAAACATCATCAGTACCCCTGATCTTGTGCCAAGGTTTAAGAATGCGTTACCGATGGAAAAGACCCGAGGCTTTGCCCTGCCCATCTGGACGGGCAAGCAGGCCATATCGGGCAACCGCTGGATGCTTTGTGGCGATGCAGCCTCATTGATAGACCCATTGCAGGGCCATGGCATTGATACGGGCATGTGGAGCGGCATATGGGCAGCCAAGCAAGCCATGAAATGCTTCAAGGACAACGATTTCAGCGCTAAGAGCATGCAGCAGTACGACCAAGAGGTGTACCAAAAACTTGGGCCCGGGTTCAATAAAAGCTACCTTATCATGAAAACCTTGATCAGGTTCCCGTTTATACTCACCTTGATAAGCTCGCTGGGCAAGTATCAAAAAGTCACCAAATGGGCCATCAAAAGACTTAAACTGTAAAAGGACCTAAGCTGATAACCCAACTCCTCTTCGCGGATGACGGTGATGGCTGTACAGGCGACATTTTGTCGGCTTGTAATTTCTTATTCAATATAAATTTGGCCAAATGTTACTGCTTATTAAACTTTTATCATTCACATCAATAAATAGGGGGAAAAATATGATTTGATGTTGAATATCAATTATTTAGAATAATCCCATTGTTAAATCAAAGTTAATAAAATTAAATACATTTTGGTTTTTCAAAACAATTTCCCATATTCGTACAACAATTCTTAAGCGATTATTATAAGTAAAAAGGGAGTAGATAATTAATACCGATAGGTGCTTGCCTATAACATCGCTTAGTTACCGCATAATCTATTTTTATGAAAGCACGTTTGCTGCCCATAGTGGCCATTTTCTGCCTGTCTGCAATTGGTATTGCCAAAGGTCAAAATCCTATTCCAAAGTATGAGCTGAATTTTTCTTATACTGACGCAGGAAATGTTACAAGGGATACCATGCTCACCAGGTTCGGTTACAAGCTTTGGAGCGGAGGTACCAATTATCCGGGATACACTGATTGGCTCAACTATCCGTTTGCAGTTGCCAACTCCATAATAGCAGGGGTAGGCCTTTTCACCGATTCGTCGTCAAGCTTCACAAGTGGGCAATCGGTGGGCTACGCCTTTTACAAAACCGGCAGCACGGGCAAGTTTAGTTTCGATTACGTGGAGACCAATCTCGGTTCCTTTATCAACGATTCACAAACTCCCAACTTGGACATTCTTGTAACCTCGGACGGGATTGTACTGCGTGCTAACCAAGCAATAGGGCCCAATACTGAGTTGACCGCAAATTATCGTGCCCTAATCGCACTGTTTCCCCAAGATGCTTCATTAAAAGCATTAGTAAGGTATTGGTAAATCACAACATAATTAGCAAAACAAACTAAAACTTCGAATATGGATGCTAAATCCACCCTTTTCTACCAAAAGGCTTTTTTGATAATCTGTATCTTATTGTCAAGCCTGCAAGCCAAACCTTTTACGTTCCTCGAAATGATTGTCGCATCTGGCCAATATGAATGCGGAAAACCCGTAATTTTTATTCCAAACGGCCTACAAAACAACCTTGGCAACGTCCGTGTATTGGCAACGGTTACAGAAGGGGATTTATCTTCAGGAAATTCTGTCTTGTTCGAAGATACCCTTTTGCTAGAGGACACTACTTATTTTGAATATTTGGGAAGTATTGTTTTTGACCCAACTGATTCTATCAAGAGTCTAAGGCATGGGTACCGTTGGAAATATGAAAACTATACGATATCCTCTGGGTCTTTAGGTTCAGTAGAGTTGCTTGTAACGGACTCATTGACCGAAGAATCGTATTTCTACACACAAAGTTTTATGAAATCTTGTGCAAATTGTGGCTGTGTTAGCCGGATGGCTACCCAATTGTATTATGCAATAGCTCTTTCTTCAAAAGTTTTTAATGGCCCTGTACCTTACAGTGGATATAGTGACCAATATGGCGATCTGTCATCATATAATCAAGAGGTTGTTGCTACCATATTCAATTGGTTGCTAAACAAAAACGCAACGGTTGCGGATTATCTTGATTTGTTCGATCCCAATAACATCTCCAAACAGATACCAGGGGCATTTTGTGACAATCCCATAGAGTTTAGCTGTGAGGTCCAAAGGGATCTGGCAGCATGGATTAGGCAAGTGGATACATTGCTTATTGACTTGGGGCCCGATGCGATAGAAGACTATTATGAGTTTCAGTTTGAGTTGATAGAAAGCGCGTTTACCCAGTGTGCCGCCGAAGGATACTATTTCCCCCTATTGACCACTACGGATACCTTGGAAGGCTACAGTCTATTGTTATTGCCCTTGAAGTCCAATCTGCCGGTTATCAATAGCCAGGTAATCTTCCATGATAGTGTGCCGTATGTTGCTACTGCCTATTCGGACCAAATGACCTTTGAGCAGGGCTTGAAATATACGGGATATGGTAGTTTCGAGGTGATTAATGGATATAACTACTCGCTAGTTGACGAAGGGGATTCCGCATTGGGATATCCGATCGCCCCATTTAGTGGATTTGAAACCATCGGTGACCAGTCGGAAATCTGTCAGGGGGATACTGCCCATTTATGGGTCGAGCCAGCACCCTTTGATATTTTGACTTGGTTTACTGGGTCTGAGGAGGATACAATCATAGTTACGGATTATTCCAGTCATGCCGTTGTATTGGATTCGAGTGGTTGTATTACCGTATCAAGTGAATTTGCCTTGACTGTTAAGGAAATTCCAACGGCCATTGCGGGTGCGGATACCATGCTCTGCTACGGCGATACCATACAATTGGATGGTAGCAACTCTTTAGGTGTAGGGTTAGCCTATCCCAGTTACGCTTGGGCTCCCAATTTATTTATTGATGATTCCACATCTTCAACACCATTGGTATTCCCTGATAGTACGACTGCTTACGTTCTTACTGTTTTGGATATTAATGGCTGCGACCATTCCGATACTCTGACCGTTTTTGTCCCTAGCACTGATACCTTGTATTGGGTCGGGAGGGACGACAGCCTGTGGCACAATGCGGCCAACTGGTCCTATAAATCAGGAGGCATGGGCGGTTGTATTATGCCCGATAGCACCTCCACGGTAATTTTCGACCATGCCCATACTTACCCCTGTTATCTCGATACCGCTACCAAGGTCACTAATATTGAAATAGACAGTCTTGGCGAGTTCTATTTGGGAGGTAATGGTTTTGAAATGTTGGGAAATTATATACAAAGGGGTGGTGTATTTGATGGGGGTAACAATAGTATTGTCATTCATGGCAGCACTTTCGTCAATATGGGCGATTTCTATGCCACAACGGGTATACTAACCCTATACAAAGAGTTTATTCAAGATTCTGGCCAGTTTACCCACAACAATGGAACCGTCATTTTCAAAGATAGTGCCCTTGTATCCATCACGGATACATTCTATAATCTGGAGTTTACAGACAGTATTGTGGTTACATTATTGAAGGACTTAAAAGTTGCCAACGCATTGGACCTGAATGATGCCTCCCTATTAACAAAAGGCAACAAGCTGCTGTTGTTGGATTCCTCCAATACCGCTCTCTCCGCAAACACAAAAGGGAATGTTTCCGGAAGCTATGCTTATCTGCCATTAATGGCGCAATGGAAGTTGGGTGCTTCAACACAAACTTTCACTCTACCTTTCAAAGATCTCGCAAGGGGCAATATTCCCATAGAGGTGGATATCGTAACAGCGGGGACCGGTAGCAGCGGGAAACTGGAGTTTGCCATATATGCGGTAGATTCGACTAAGTATCCTGCCGTACCTGGCATCAGCCTTAACGACGCCCAAGGGATTGACCAATCATCCTATGTTGCCAACAGGTTTTGGGAAATCGATTATTCGGGCTACTCCGCAAACCCATCATCAACAGTTGTGTTGACCTATTCGGATACAGATTTGGTGGGTACATTGGTACAGGAAGGCAGGCTGAAAGCCCAACTATGGGACGGCAGCAACTGGCAGTCGCCAACTGGGATCGTGGACACTATCAACAATACGATTACCCTTCATTATGTTGACAAATCTGGTATTTGGGCATTGGTAGATAGTACCGCCACTTTGTACCAACACTTGAAGGTTGTGGCACATATCACCGACCAAAAAACCGTAACCCCCTCTACCGGGTCCGTCACATTGGAAATCTTCGGCGGTAAGCAGCCTTATAACTTGGTATGGGACAATTCCAGTACCTCACTGACAAGAAGCGGCCTTTCTGCGGGGACCTATGCCTTTACGGTGACCGATGCCAATTCGGATACCCTGCAATCATCCGTTGAAATAGTTTATCAGCCCATTTGGGAGATTGGCCAGAATGTGACCACTACCGGCAACAGTATTACCAAAACGAATTCGGGTAGCGATTTTGATGGTATAGTTAATTCCGTCAACTACTTACAATCCAACCAAGATGGCTTCTTGGAGTTTACGGCCACTACCTCCAATGGGGAAACCTATTTCATTGGCCTTACGGAGAGTGCTACCGACCCCCAACAAATGGAATACAGCTATCTGGTGGACGAAGACTACATTTATATTTACGAAAGCGGCAACCAAGTTGGCAACTATGGCAACCATTTGGGGCACAGCTTCCGTATATCCAGATTGGCCGATTCCATTTATTATTATCGTGATACGCTGCTCATGAGGGCAACGGCCGGCAATGCTGGCAAAACCTTGGGCGTGTTCGCGGGGCTTGGAAAATACTCCCCTACCATCGACAGTATCAGGGTATCTTTTAAGAATCCCCTTGGATTGGCTATCACCTCGACAGACCTGTTGCCGACCTCTCCGTCATCGGGTGGCATTACGGTTAAGGTTAGAGGTGGCGCCTCGCCCTATACCGTACATTGGAGCGACGGCCCGAGCACCTCATTAACAAGGACCGGATTGCCAATCGGTACTTACACCGTCACCGTAATAGACAATGCCAACGATACCGTACAGGCTACCGCAACCCTGGGTTATAAGATACTTTGGAAAGATACGGTGGGGGTTTCGGTTACACCCAACAGCGTTACCAAAACCAGCACCAGTGCCGACTTCGATGCCGGTGCAGTGTCCATCAATTATTTAAAAGGCAATGAGGATGGTTTTGTAGAATTCAGGATTACCGAGGCAACGGACAGACAGTTTTTCTTTGGGTTATCTGAAAACAATTTCGGAGAGGACGAACAAACCATAGAATATGCCTTCGCGCGCATGCAGGACCAAGCATTCATCTATGAATCAGGACGCGCTGTCCTTTCAGCAGGCACCGTATCTTCGGGCGACATTTTAAGGATTGAAAGGGATAACGATAGCATCAAATACTACCGAAACGGATCATTACTGCACACTTCAAAGGATAGGGCCAACGAAGAGCTACGGCTCGATGTTAGCCTAGGTGCCAATGAGCCTACTATCCCCAATATCCGAAGCAGCTTCGGCATACCTTTCGGCCTGTCAGCCACCATTACCGATGCATGGCCTACCCAAACAACCAGCGGATCGATACAACTGGAGGTACAGGGAGGAACAGCGCCCTACAGCTTTAACTGGAGCACCGGCGGCACCGCTTCGTTGCTTGACAGCATCAATGCAGGCAGCTATTCAGTTACCGCTACCGATGATAATGGGGATTCAATAGTAGCAGCTTACCAAGTGGGCTACCGTATCTTTTGGCAAAATACGGCCAATGTAAACACCACTGGCAACAGCATAACCAAAACCTCCCCTTCCATATCATGGAACGCGGGCGGTTCGTCCATGAACTACCTGAAGCCAATGGCAAATGGCTACCTGGAAATGACCATGGCCAGCAGCGAACTGCACGACGAGCGAAGCTATCTCGGTTTCTCGTCCATTGACACCACCTTGGCCACTTCGGGCATCGGATATGCCTTCGCCCTTAGCCAGGCCACCCTTTCCATTTACGAGAACGGCCTGAACAAGGGCAGCTTCGGCAAGCTGGACATTGGTGACAAAATCAGGATAGAGCGTATTGGTGATACTATCCGCTACACCCGCAATGGTACCGTGCTCAAAAACACGATTGTGAATGCTACACGCCCCTTGTTCATAGATGCCAGTTTGGGTGCGAACAAGCCCAATCTCGACTATTTGAAAACCAATATCGGCGATGTGAACAACCTGCTTACCCTTTACTGGGTGGGGGCCGATGACAGCCTGTGGAACAATGCCGCCAACTGGTCATATTTCTCTGGCGGCGCGGGCGGTGCGGGCATACCTGATAGTTTCCGTACCGTTATCTTCGACGGCTACGGCAACAGTGCCTGTCATTTGGATGTGCATGCTACCGTGAAGGGCCTTTTCATGGACAGTACCTATACCGATAGCCTGTACCTACACAAAAAGCTTTTGACGATAAACAATGACTTAAACATAGCGGGTGGCCATCTCATTACCAGCGACACCGTACTTACCATCAAAGGGGGCATATCTATAAGTGGTGGTACCCTGCGGGCCGGTTCCGATACCCTTAAATGCTTGGGCGGCTTCCTGCAAACGGGCGGCGGCTTCCAAGGTGTAGGTGCCTATGTATATGTACATGGCAATTTGGAAATAAACGGCGGCAGTTTTACCGCCACGGAAAAGACCACCCACCTATACGCCAACTTCACAGGCACACCGGGCACCTTCGTAGCCAATGGCGGTACGGTGCTGTTGCACAACGACGCCACCCTCAATGTTAGGGATGCTTTCTTCGCACTTACCCTTTCCGATTCCATAAGGGCATCAATGTTAGATACCCTTACCGTTTCGCATAGGCTTAGCCTGAATTATGCCTCCACCCTTGTTCCAAATGGCAAACCCGTGCATATCGCTTCCGGCGATACCCTTGCCATCTCGGCCAGCAGCGGTGCAGGCATCTTGCAGGTGGGCAGTGACTTTTCGGCACCCCTTCGCTGGGATATCGGCAACCACGGCGGTACTTTCCGCGTGCCCTTCCGTACCCCTGCAGGTGAGGATGTTGGCATCGATTGCCACGTTACCTCTACGGGCACAGGCAGTGGCCACCTGCTTATAGCTACTTATGCCACCAATGCCAACTATTTCCCCATCAACAACCAACCGGTGCCAGCTGAAACACAAGCTTGGTTCGATACCGCGTCCATCGACAAAACGTTGTTTAGCATTGACCGCTTTTATAGCCTACAGGCCAATGGTTTCTCCACGGAGCCTGGTGCAAGCCTCACAATGAGATACACAGACACCGACCTACTGGGGCAGAACATGGTAAGCGAGGACAGCCTGGTAGCCGAGCGCTGGAACGGCAGCACATGGGTGAAGCAACAGGGTACCGTTGATGCCGGAGATAACAAATTCACCCTTGCTGGTTCCGATTACGGCATCTTCGTCCTTTCCGATAGTGTGACCAGCCCCTATGCTACGGGCACCAGCTGCGCGGATGCGATTGAGATCAATGATACATTGGAGTTAAGAACTTTTATCGCAACTGATTCCATTATATGGTTTAAATTTCTAGCTACTGATTCCTTAATTTCTTTGATTTTATCCCAAGTTGAGCAATATGGATTTTATGTTGATAGCATGCTTTTATATGAGGGAGACTGCGATGATATGGTTCTGTTAGCTTCTGCGGCACAAAATGATAGCGCTTTCCAAATCCAATATTCGGGATCGCTTTTAGATACCGTTTACTATCTTAAAGTAATAAAGGGCTATAGAGCGAACTCGTTCTTATCCTTTGCCCCTAGAGTGTTTTGCCTCACTCCCATCAATATATGCGCTGTTTGCGATGGCAGTGATATTTCAGGCGACGATTTTTCGACCAACCCCCCAATTGAAAATTATGAACAGCATTATTGTCAATACCCTTTGACAATGAGCTACAATATTCCATGTGATACACGTATTCCTCAGCTGCCTACGTTATTAAAGTACTATATATACCCCCATGGCACTAGTCCGACTCCCGGTGCAAATGTTACTTACGGCTTGGTTAGGACTGTTTCTTTGCCAAGCGGTACAAATTATGCATTCGCTACATTTTCTACGGTCTTTAGCCTAGCTGATTTATTATCCTTTGGCTTTACAATACCTGGTCGCTTTGATGCCTATGTATATTTTTGTGAGCCCAATGGCGATGGAATAGCGAGTAGCCCCATAATTTCTTTCAATTTGGATGCCCCAACTACTGTAAGTAGACTACTGGACATTAATCCAAACCCATTATGCGGTGGCAATGGAGAAATAGAAATTGAATGCCTAAACTGCGACCCAAACTACTCCTATATTTTAGATTATACAATAAATGGTATCCCCTTAAACTATTATAGTACGCCAACCACTCCTATTGATTTGGATAACTATATCACTGGCTTACCACCTTACACTTTTGAAATATGCGTCAGCGAGGAAAATGCATGTGGCATAGGACAAGGATGCGGCACTGTGGTATATACTCCCTTGGGCTTTGAATATGAAATAATATGTAATTCCTCAACAAGTTATACCGTCAACTTTGGAGCCAATTGTGGGGCTCCGGTTTGGAATTTTGGAGACGGTTCACCAAGCGTAACCGGTTCTCAAGTACAACATACTTATACCAATATTACCGGAGGCATTTCTTTTCCTATAACCTTGACGTACAGTGGCCAAACACTTGTCGAGTATATTACAATACACCCCATTCAAGTTCCAGCACTTACTGCTGCAATCCAACCCGCATGCACCGCTGGCACACAGGTTACCTATACACTATCTAACTATAACAGTGGGTTTAGCTATGTAGTCTCTTCTTGTACAGGCTGCTCGCAAACTATGCCCATGGTTATTAGCAATTCTTCGTTTTCGCTTACTTGGCAGTCAGGGGCAGGAGGCAGCTTTACCGTGACAGCTGATGAAGGGGGAGACTGCGAGCAGCAAGCCACCTTTATAGTACCTACTTGTTGCGACGATGGATTTACTATAACCGGCCCCAATACTGATTGTGCCCAGCCAGTAATTCTTTCTTTAACAAACAGCGTGGCCGGCTTCACTTATACATGGAACATTTCTTCAGGAAATTTTTTCAATGTGAACGGTACTTTACGAAATAGTGTAGGAACAGCCTCCAACGGCACAGTCACCCTTGTACTTAACAATCCACCCTATATGGTCACGGTAACTTCAAGTTCTGGTTGTACTGATCCAGTAACCTTTAGCATTGAGCCCTGCTGTTTCGCTAAGGAAGCTGTGAACTGGGATTTGTGGGACTACATCCTTTTTGATACGGACATTAACACCATCGCCCAAAATAGACAGGCACTTTTTCCCTGTGGTAGTAACCCCCCCCATGCAATTCCCAATCAATCAAGCCATGCCTTCAATGTGCTGCCAATGGACGTTACTGGAAGTATTTGGATAGTAAATACCTCGCAAGAAATCGTGGTAAACGGCGAATTAATTATCAACCATGATGTCCAATTCCTCAACTGCAATATTTTCAGGATTGCCCCGAATGCGAGAATTATCGTTCAGGCTCCTCATATACTGAGCTTGTCGAGTACGTTTGGCTATAACACATTGTCATGCGCACCGGAAACGCATCTCGAAAGCAGCACTTGCGGTGCCATGTGGGACGGTATATATGTAGAACCAGGTGCAACTTTGGTTGTGAACGGTGCTATCATTCAGGATGCTGAAAATGCAGTGGTGGTAGAGCGTAACGGAAGAGTGCTTTCCAGAAACAGGGCCACCTACTTGAACAACTATCAGGATATGGTATTCAACAACCATAGGTTTAATGTGCCAGGGCCCCATGCTTCTGTAATAGAAAGCAGCATTTTCGACGGAGCAAGCCTACTTATAGCGCCTAGAAGCGGCCAAACCAAGCTGGCCTCCATCACGGCCAACAATATGAGTTCGTTGAACATCGGCAGCAACATGCTGGTGGCCAATAGGTTCCAAAACGTACAGACCGCCATAGCCATCAACAACAGCGGTGCCAATATAGAGAACAACTGGTTCTTGGGCCATCATGGCCCACAGGGTATTGTCACAGGTATTGCCTGCAGCACGGGTACCGTTGACCTGGTGCGGATAGGAAGGCTAAACCCCAACTTTACCTTCCTCCCCAACCAGGCCAGCAACTATTTTACCGATTGCATAACGGGTATCAGCGCAACCGGGCAGCAAAATTTGATTGTCGACCGCAACCTGATTGGGCGTACCCCTACGGGTATTAGGATAACCAATAGCCCGGTGGTGAATACCTTCGCATTTACGTCTCAGATTACCATAACCAGCAACCAAATTGAACAGTCGCAGGAAGCCATCACGCTCATTAACAGCAAGGTCAGAACATTGGTGAGGGATAATTTGGTGGTAATGCCAAGTACTGGTGTCACCACTACTGGTATTACCTTGCTTGATGCGGTATCAACTGGCCTCCCTTGGACCTATAGCCCCTACGAGAGCAGGGTGGAGAACAATACGGTCAGCAACGCCGCCCTTGGCATTATAGTGGGCAACAAGCGAAGGCATTTTACCCAGTTCAATAATGTGACTTTGCGCAATATGGGCTCTGCCACTACTACTGGCATATGGCAGTCAGGCAATGCGAATGCTAGTACCTTTTGTAATGATGTGACTGGGCTTTCTCAGCCTTCTGTTGACGGCACCATGTTCGGCATGCGCACCATCAACTGCAACGGCTCGGGTTTCGGTTTCAACCAAGTGGCTACGCTCGGCCGCGGCTTCCTGTTCGAGCAGCAGCAGATTGCGGGCGTTATTGCCAACGACATGATTAACACCATCACCGGCCTGGCCTTGGGCACCCAGGGCAGCATAGGCCCCCAAGGCAGTGCCGGTCAACCTACTGACAACCGTTGGTTTGGCTCTATTACCAACCACTTGCGCAATTATGGCAGTGCACCGCAAGGAAATAATAAATTTTGGAGGAGAGGTGGGTATGGGTCGAACTATGATCCGGGTTCTAGTTTTGTTACTGTTCCTACTGCGGGTCTATTCATTCCCTCTCAAGCAACCACAGCATCATGGTCACCTTGGGCTGCCACCATGTGCAACCCTTCCGGTTCCAACACCGTGCAAAAGACCATGCCCCTGGAATATATGCTGGCCATAGTGGCCGATACCATTGCCTACGACGAGGATTCGCTAACCTACAAATGGTGGGACCAATACAACCTGTACCAGACCCTACAGGGCGAAGATTCGCTGCTGCAGGCCGAGCCGGTATTGGACAGCTTTATGAAAGCCTATGGCAACTCCGCCTATGCTCAATTGGAAGGCCTGCGCTATGAAGTGGAAAAATTGGAAGCAGATACTTTTGACCTGAACAGGTACAACGACCTGAGGGCAGAGATAGGCAAGGTGATAACCGCGAACGATATAGAGGACAATATGAAAACCTACCTTGACCTATATGTACAGGTATTGAAGGGGGTAGGTGTAAACGAACTGGAGGGCATGATACAGCAACTGGCCGAAGAATGCGCCTTTTACGGGGGGCCTAGCGTATTGGACGCCCGTGTATATGCCATCAGCAAAGACCTGAGCCTGGCCAGCTACGAATGGGAAGATAGCTGTACGGGCGGCAGCTATAAACTGTACTATGAGGCATCCACAGAACAAAAGCCCCTAACCACCGAAGTGCCGAAACCTGATTATAGATTGATACCGAATCTCTTTAATGGCGAGCGCAGTGCAAGAATAGTAATAGCTAACAGCGAACAAGGGGCGGTGGATATATACGCTATGGACGGACACTTAATAAACGATTATAAGCTGAAGGAAGGAGCCAATAACATCATGTTGCCACAGGGTATGAGCAAAGGGGTATATATCTATAAAGTGACCATAAATAATGAGTACAGGGCAACGGGCAAACTAGTGATCGTGAACTAAAAAAGGGGGCATTAAGCCCCTTTTTTGTTATATTTAAACCGTGAAATGGTTGCTATACATTGTTCTTCTTGCGCTTGCCCCATTGATAAGTGTGGGGCAAGCTAAGTATGATGCAAACTGGTGTTTTGGAAAAGGTTGTGGAATAAATTTTTCCAACCCCCAAAACCCTACGCTTTTTGTAAGCAAATCTAATAACCTAGAGGCTACTGCATCTATTTCAGATTCATTAGGTAATCTTTTGTTCTATATAGCAGGTGATGGCAATGATGTTTTCAATGATTTATACGGTGTATTTGATTTAAGTGGCACTTTGATTCCAAATGGCGATAGTATTAAAGTTAATGCTTCGGCCACTAACGGAGCCATTGTACTCGGTATTGATAATCACTATTTTTTAGTTCACTTAGGAGATTCTGGGACTTTCGTCAATAAACTTTTCCTAACGCAAATTGACGTTCTCAACAATAACCCGAGATTAGTCATTAAAAACACCTTAGTAGGTTCTGGGCCTTTTGAAGAAAGAATAGCAGCTATTAAACATGCTAATGGTATTGACTGGTGGATAATTTTACATCTTGATTATGAAGCACCAATTTGTTCGAATACCTACTTAATATATTTATTAAATAAGGATGGGATTTCATTATCCCATAGTCAAAAAATTGGTACTAGCTCTTGCAGTAATGTAAGTCAAACTGGTGAACTAAAATCTTCTTTTTCAGGACGTACAATTGTTTCAACGGTATTTGATTCAGCAATGTTAAATGTTTTTTCCTTTAATAGATGTGTAGGACTAATGGAGAACTATAAACAAGTTATTTTGCCACTTAGTTTTAATCCCTATAGTTGTGCATTTTCAGAGGATGGTACAAAAATTTATGTGAGTACAGGAGTTTTTGGATACGGCACCACCTTAATGCAATTTGGAATAGATTCACTCAATAACGTTATTTCATATTCTTTAATATACGAGGATTCGCTAAATTCTAATCTTGAGTCAGGACAATTGGAACTCGCCCCTGATGGTAAAATATATTGGTCAAACATGCGCCCTGCTTTTGTTTCCAATTTTTTTAATAAGCACCTAGGAGTCATCGACAACCCAAATTTATTAGGAACTGCCTGCAATTTTCAACCCTACAGTTTTTTTCTTGGAGATAGTGTAATAACATATGCAAGCCTCCCCAACATGCCCAATTACAACCTTGGCCCTACCAGCATATACCAGGCAGATGCGGGGGTGGACACCTTCTACTGCGCGGGCGATACTACCACCAAAGGCCCGCCCGTAGGGGTAACCCCTATACCGGGCGTAAGCTACGAGTGGCGGCCCGGCCCGGGCATAGATAGCATCAACGCCAGTAGGCAGTACGTAAAGCCGCCCACCAGCCAGTGGTACTACCTCACCATCACCGATACCAGCATACAGGGCAGTTGCCAAAGCCGCACCGACAGCGTGTACGTGGAAGTAAGGGTGTGCACGGGGCTGGATGAGCCCGCCCCCAAGCACCACGACTACAGGCTCTTGCCCAACCTGTTCAAAGATGACCGGAGCGCCCGGGTCACGTTGGGAGGCGGAGAAAGCGGCAGGGCGGACATTTACGCAATGGACGGGCGACTGGTCGGAAGTTATGGCTTAACGGCCGGTACGAACAACCTGGAACTTCCGCAGAACATGGGCACAGGGGTGTTCGTGTACCAGATATGGGTAGCGGACACAATAAAGACCAATGGCAAGTTGGTAATCGTGAAATGATAAGGAAGCGGGGGCAATTGCCCCCCATTTGTTATATTTATAGAATGAAATGGATATGCTGCATTTCGGTTCTTGTCCTGGTTCCGTTCATCAGCGTTGGGCAGGCAAGGTTCGACGCCAACTGGTGCTTCGGCAACGGGGCGGGCATCGACTTCAGCGATACCGCAAATATTAGGACTTTCAGGCAAAGCGGAATGACATTTGAGACCTGCGCCTCATTCTCGAATTTTTTAGGCAAGTTGCTGTTTTTCTTGCAAGCGGATTATTCCCAGCCTACACAGAACCCGATGTTATTGGTGGATTCTTTAGGTAATACATTGCAGGGGGGAGACAGTATAAATGTTGGCATTTCCGCAACCAATGGGGCCCTCTTTTTGCCACGTTCCCAGAATGTGATCACACTTTTCCATTTGGGATACTATGATTTTTTTACCTGTCAAGCGTGCTACACGTTAATGCGTACCGAAATATTGGTTGACAGTACTGGTATGGGAGTAGTTAGCAAGAACCAAGGTATGGGCTTATCCGACATCGAAGAAAAAATAGCGGCTGTAAGGCACGCCAATGGCAATGATTGGTGGATTTATTTACACGGAGTATTCCGGGGTCTGAATGGGCTTTGTACTGATACCTTTTACAGATATCTGATAACACCCGATGCAATCTTAGGCCCATTCATACAGCAGGTAGGCAGGCCTAGTTGTGAGAATTACGGTTTTGCGGGGGAAATGGTCGTTTCGGATAATGGAAGCAGAATGGCAAGGGTAAGCTTTGGAGATGACATTTTAGAAATATTTAGTATAGATAGATGCACTGGGTTGTTGACGTCAGTTTATACTGATACTATAATAGCATATTCTTGTGAATTTTCACCTGATGGGAAAATGCTCTACGTAGTACAAAGCTTGGATAGTCTTGCTGTTGTAAGTGAGGACAGAAGCTTAGTGCAATATGATTTTTCCGTTAGTGACGTTTCTCCAACAAAGACGACTTTGTTTACAACCATTGATCAACAAATTTATCTTGCACAATTGGAAGCGGGGGGCGGTAAGTGTTTTCTGACGGCGGTTTCTTTTATATCACAAAATGATAGCCCAAACCGGAGTTTGAGTGTCATTAACTCTCCCAATTCATCTGGCGTTGCTTGTAGTTTTCAACCTTTTAGCCTCTCATTGGCAGATAGTAGTTATACTGACTATGGCCTCCCCAACATGCCCAACTACAACCTAGGTCCCATTGGCATCTACAAGGCGGGTGCCGGCAGGGACACTGTGCTCTGCCCGGGCAACAGCGGGCTACGGCTAGGTACGCCTCCCCTGGCCAAACTGGTGTACCGCTGGGAGCCCGCTTCCACC
>JANRLF010000010.1:0-146861 GCA_033762815.1 Chitinophagales bacterium
GCCACCGATGCAAACGGTTGCCCCGGTCGGGAAATGCAACAACTAGTAGTATCTGCCCCCTGCCCACAACCTACAGCTACCATCACCAGCTTTAGCAACCCAACCGCTGGGCTATCCAATGGCAGCATCAGCACTTTGGCATCTAACCTGGGCAGCCAGTTCAGCGTGGCCTTGCAGTACTTGGGCCTGGGAGGGATATTGACCAACCTGCCCTTCAATTTCAACATCACCTTGCCCGACGTGCCGGCCAATTCCACGGTTACCATCTTCGACCAAAGCAATACGCTGATATTCACCAGTGCCAGCCAGCCAACGGTGGGCAATGTTACCTTCAGCACCAGCACACTGACCACCACTTCCTTTTCCGTGGTGATAACCAGTTCGGTAGTATATACCAACAGTGTCAGTTGCACCTTTACCGACCTTACGGCAGGCAACTGTGTTGTCACCTATACCCAGCAGGGCACAGGCTCAAACGTACAATTGAATCAAACTTTGAACAGTACCTGCCCGCCCTACAGTGTCAGTGTTACGTCATCACCCGCGCTATGTACCACTTCCAGCGGTAGTTTGAGCACTTATGCAGCTTTGGGGAGGAGCCCTTATCAGGTGCGCATCCAAGGCCAGGGTCAGGACAGGAACGGCAGCATAAATGGCAGTTCTTTTGTGGCCAACAACCTCCCGCCAGGTGCTTATACCATCACTTTTACAGATGCAAATGGTTGCATAGAGGTTCGACAAGATACCGTGAAGCAAGATAGCACGAGCTTCACGTCCCTCGTCACAGTTAAGCCTGATACCTGCAACCGTAGCAATGGCAGTATACAAGTGTTTGCCTCACAGGGCATCGGCCCATTTTCTGCGATTATTTCAGGAACGAGCATTCAGCCAATTTCAGGGGTCATCAACGGCAACTATGTGAATGCGGTTGGCCTTCCTGCTGGAAACTATTCCGTCACCATCACCGATGCGAATGGATGCGCCCGATTGGAGACAGCAATCGTAGGTAATACCAGCAATGGGTTAGCTGCCACTATCGATGTTGCTCCCACCTACTGCGGAGGGTCGTATGGCTTTGCCATTGCTAATTCCACCACGGGCGGCAATCCGCCGTACAGCTATTCCTGGTCTGCCGGCACGCCCAATAACGGGGCTTGCAATGGTCTGCCCCCCGGAATTCATACAGTGACCATTACTGATGCGAGCGGATGCTCAGGCACGCAATCGTTCGAGATAGAGAACAAAGAGGATACCATAGAACTGAACGGCGTGGTGATTTGGAAAGATACCTGCTCCAAAAGCGTCGGCAAAATCGATTTCGACCTTTTTGCAAATACCAGCTTAACGCTCACCTGGAGCAATGGCGTGACCACAAACGGAAGGGTGGGCACCAACTTCCTGACCGGCCTTACGCCTGGCGAGTATACCGTAACGGTGACCAGCGACTGTGACACCCTGGTAAAGGCCTTTACGGTGGGCAACATATCTCCGCAAATATCTGCCACCATCGATGTTGCTCCCACCTACTGCGGAGGGTCGAATGGTTTTGCCATAGCTAATTCCACCACGGGCGGCAATCCGCCGTACAGCTATTCCTGGTCTGCTGGCACGCCCAATAACGGATGGTCTGCCCCCCGGAATTCATACAGTTACCATTACCGATGCGAGCGGATGCTCAGGCACCCAATCGTTCGAGATAGAGAACAGACAGGATACCATAGAACTGAACGGCGTGGTGATTTGGAAGGATACCTGCTCCAAAGGTGTCGGTAAAATCGATTTCGACCTTTTTGCGAACACCAGCTTAACGCTCACCTGGAGCAATGGCGTGACCACGAACGGAAGGGTGGGCACCAACTTCTTGACCGACCTTACACCCGGCACCTACACCGTGACCGTCACCACCAACTGCGATACCCTGGTCCGTTCGTTCTCCGTGGGCGATGTGGGGAACCAAATAACCCTACAGGCCACCACCAGCGCCTCCACTTGCGGCCAGAACAATGGCAGTGCCGTAGTAACCGCAACTGGCGGTACCGGTTCTTATGTGTTCACTTGGAGCAATGGCCTAAACGGTAGCAGCCAGAACGGCCTTGCACCTGGCACCTATGATGTAACTGCCACCGATGGCAATGGCTGCTCGGGCACCACCTCAGTGCAGATAACTCCTTCAAACTACCTTGCCTTGAGCCCCATCGTGAAAAACAACACCGGCTGCGGCGCGAATTGCAATGGTTCGGCTGATGTAAATGCCACAGGCGGCGACGGCAACTACAGCTATCAATGGAACGATGGCAACAATGCCGGATTACGCAACAACCTGTGCGCCGGCCGCTATGAGGTGACCGTGACCGATGGCAGTGGCTGCATGGCAACCGCCCTTGTTTACATTACCGGAAGCAACCCGCCCATGGCCTTGAACCCATTTGTACAGGACAACAACAGTTGCAACAACAATTGTGTCGGCTCCGTCGACCCACAGGCATCGGGGGGTACCGCACCTTATACCTATCAATGGAACAATGGTGCCAATACGGGCGCACTGAACAATGTTTGCGGTGGCGTTTATGCCCTAACGGTGACCGATAGCAAGGGATGCACCATTGAAGGCAGTTTCACGGTAAACAACATTAATAACAACCTTACCGCCAATGTAGCTATTCAAGATGGCAGTTGTAACCGTAACAATGGCAGGGCAACGGTGACCGGTGCTGGCGGAACGGGCCCTTATACCTACCGCTGGAGCAACAACCGTACTACCGCAACCATCAGCAACTTGGCTGCGGGCGTTTACCGGGTGACTGTGACCGATGCCAACGGTTGCACCGCGCTGGGCACCGCGGTAATCGGCAACACCGCCAGCCCCAATATCTCCATTACCAATACGGTACAGCCCACCTGCAATGCCGCCAATGGCTCCATCACCGTAGCGGCCAATGGAGGCACCGGCCCATACACCTACACTTGGTCAACCGGCTTCGTAGGCAATAGGCTGAGGAATGTGGCTGCGGGTAGCTATACCGTTACTGTGACGGATGCGGCAGGCTGCAGCGGCACCGCTACCGTGAACCTGCCAAGAGACAACAACAATCCGCCTGCAGTGCTTATCAACGTAACCAACAGCACCTGCAACCGCAACAATGGCTCGGCAACCGCTACGGCCAATGGCGGACAAGGCCCCTATACCTATCGCTGGAGCAATAACCGCAATACGGCCACCGTGAATAATTTGGTACAAGGCGTTTACCGCGTGACCGTTACCGATGCCAATGGCTGCACGGTGGAAGGCATTGCCAATGTGGGCAATGTCAACTTACTGGCGGTGAATGCCATTACCGTGCCGCCTACCTGCCTTGCTGCCGATGGCTCCATCACTGTTAACGTGGCAGGTGGCACGGGCCCATACACGTATAACTGGACCGATGGTGCTGTAGGCCGCACCCGCAACAGGCTTAGGGAGGGCGTGTATGTGGTAAACGTAACCGATGCGGCCGGCTGCACGGGCAACCTGACCGTGAACCTGAACAAAGTGATTGTTCCGCCCGTGGTGAACCCTGTGGTGACGGATGACATCTGCGCTTCGTCCAGTGGTTCCATCGTACTGAACGTGAATGGCGGCAAGGCCCCCTATGCCTACAACTGGGCACCGCTGGCCGGTGTGGGCAACAGCCAGGCCAACCTGCCGCAAGGGGCTTACCCTTATGAGGTGACCGACGCCAACGGCTGCGTGGCAAATGGGGTAGCCAACGTAGGCAATGCTTGTATCTTCATTGCCGACCTGAACCTGACCAGCATGTGCAACTATAGGCCCGACCTGCACCGCCGCTGGAGGGTGCGCAACCCTAACCTGTTCCCTGTGCTATACACATGGCAGGTGGTAGGTACCGCGCAAACCAATACCCTATGGGCACCTCCTGGAGATAGCTACTTCTATACAGAGACCGTATCGGGACCCAATACCACCCGCATCACCTGGAACGACCATACAGGAGCGGCCAAGCAAAACGTGAAGGCCTCAAGTGGTGCAACTTGTCTGCCCGAGCCATTGGCCTATTTCCCGCTGGACACATGCGCTGGCGATACCGCCAAAGAACGCATAGCAGGCAAGAACGGCAAAGTGACCAACCCCGAATGGCAGGAAGGCTACTCTGGCCAAGCCTTGCAGTTTGATGGCAGCAACAGGCAGGTGAACGCACCGGGCATCATCAGCCAGTCCAGCTTGGATGCAGGCTTCAGCATTACGGGCATGTTCAAAGTGAACAATAGCTCGGCCAACAAGGTGATGGCCCAGTTCTATGGCAGCAATGGCAACCAGGTGCTTACGTTGTTTGCTGGGTCAGATGAAAAGGTGAGGGTAACTTATTTCAACGGCACCAACACCAGCACTTACAACAGCAATGTTGCCTTGCCCGTTGGCGACTGGGTGGCACTGGCGCTCACCTTTGACGGAGATACCCTAAGGCTGTACCTGAACGATTCCCTGAAAGCGAAACAGGCCCTGCCAACCTTCACGGCATTTGTCCCTACCGCTTTCAGAATCGGCGGAAGGAATACGCAGTGGTTCAATGGGCTGATCGACGAAGTGAGGATATTCGACCAGGCATTGAGCGCCAACGAGGTAGCGGTACTGGCAGCAGAGCCGGGTATGGGCACAGATTGCAGCCAGCCATCGGCAAAAATGGCCCCGCCACAAAACGATGGAACACTCACGGAAGTTTCTACGGACTGGAATGCGAGCCTGAAGGCCTACCCGAACCCCTTCCAGCACAGCCTGTCATTGCAATATACATTGCCCTCTGATGGGCCCGTGCATATCAGCCTCATGGGCATGGACGGCAAGCAGGTAATAACTTTGCTGAACACCCACAGCCCCGCCGGAAGCTACGAGCAAACCATCACCAGCGACAGCCCAGCGCTGCAGCACCTGCCCCCAGGCATGTACCTGTTGCGTATGCAAACCAACCAAGAAGTAATAACCTTAAAACTGCTGATGCAAGAGTAAAGGGATTTCTTTAACGAATGATAAAGGCAGGGGCTTTAGGGCTCCTGCCTTTTTTTGTTGGGTTGGAAATTAGGCAAAAGAAGGCAGGCATATTCAGTGATGACGCATTTTTGCGTTAGATGGTGATAGGAAATAAACACATGTAGACAATAATATCGATTATATACTTATGCTTCTTATTTTTAACTTTGAACTATTGAAATAAATTCTTGAATCAAAGAAACTACTCATGCCTACCGGAAATGTATTAAATAGAACATTTGGGGATTTGTTTTCTTCTAAATCAGTTCGATATGAAATCCCTTTTTTTCAAAGAGGCTATGCTTGGGAACAGCGCCAATGGAAAAAACTTTTTGAAGACATAAATGAACAAATAATTGAAAATGTTACAGAAAGTAGATTTGAGGACGAAGAACACTTTTTTGGTCCAATTGTAGTTTTAGAAAAGCGCACCAATCATCCTTCGCTCAAGAGATTTTTAGTTATAGATGGTCAACAGCGGATTACTACCGTTTATTTACTTTTGGCCGTAATAAAAAACATGTTGGAGAATAAAGCACATTTATCTACGGATGCCCAAAAGTACATTAACGAGATAAATGCTTTGTTAAAAAATGACTTAAATGAACAAGACGATTATTTAAAAATTAAAGTATTTAGCACAAAGGGAGATAGGCTTCCTACATTTAAGGCTGTATTTGACCAAAATCCCTATAGTCCGTACTTGGCTGAAGATCAGCTTCTATATAATCCCAACGACAATAAAATTGACGAATTTTTAAAGTTTGCTAAAAGACAGCTAAGGGACTATGATGTCCCCCGTTTGTGGAACTTATACCAATCGTTAATCAAGTCCTTGAAAATTGTTTGGATTCCGCTAGATGAAACAAAGGATGATGCGCAGGCTATTTTTGAGAGCCTAAATGATGCAGGAATGCCACTCTCTGCTTCAGAATTATTATGCAATTATATTTTCCGACCCATAACTAATGATACAACTAATGAACATGAAAAATTACATAATGATAAGTGGTTAGCCTCACGTAGAGCCGTAGGGAGTCATATTTTTGAGGATTACTTACGAGATCTTTTTTCAATTGGAGAAAAAAAGCGAGTTGGGCTAGCTAGAAGAATGTATGTTCACTACAAAACAAAAAATAGAAATTTAACACCTGAACGAGCTAAAGCAACTTTAGAGACAATTTTTAATTTTACTGGGATATACAATCAAATAGCCAAGCCAATACAACATCCTCACAACAACCCCAATATTCGACGTTTATTAATGAATATTGCGGAAACCAATATGACCACAATTTACCCCTTCCTTATGGCTTTGTTAAATGCCTTAAATGAAGCTAAATTAACTGTGGATGAAACTATTAATCTTCTGAACCAAACGTATATCCTTTTGGTACGTAGAAAGATAACTAGCTTACCTGTTACAAAATATGATACATTCTTCCCTTCCTTACTCGATAAGATCTTATATGAACCCGATAAAATCAAAGCCTTTCACGCTCATATTCAATTAGAACAACTATGGGTTTCAGATCAAATTTTTAGTGAGGCTTTTTCCCAAAAAGCTCTATATAACCAAAGGGAGCTTAACTTCACTCGGCACGTTTTGCAAGAGTTAGATAAGAAAATGCAAAACTTCGGTGAGCACCCCGATTATTCTACGATTGATACAATTGAACATATCTTACCGCAAACCTTAAATGATGATTGGAGAAAGTATCTAGGTCAAGATGCGACTCAATATAATCTTCCTACTATCATAGATACTTTAGGAAATCTTTGTTTAAACAGCAGACCAGCAAATAGTTCTTTCGGACAAAAATCATTTACCGATAAACAAAATGCATATACAGAATTAAGTGCATTAGCAAGGGATGTTAAGTCTCGAACTGGCCCATGGAATATAAATGCTATAGAACAAAGATCAAAAGATTTAGCTGCAGAAGCACTTAAGGTCTGGGCATGGCATAGTAATAATTAACCCCCTTGTTGCGCGTAGATTAGCAAAGCGTATCTACGTGCAAGCAGTTCGGTAGCTTGCAGCTACCATGCCCCCCATCTAGCGTAAGCATCCCCTTACTTCCCACCATAGCGGTTCCTTTTAATATCCTGGCCCCTATTTCATCCAGAAAAAATATGGTTACTGAGTGGCTACCCAGCGGGCATGGTGAGCACACAAACTGGCAATTCATGGCGCCCCAACCTATTACTGTAGGGGTACTCATTGCAGCGATTATATTTTGGCGCTGGTACCGGAAAAAATATTTCCCCTTCAACACTTGCAACAGTAGCACTAAATACCTACCATTATATAAAACGCAGCTAAAAACACCGCAAAAAACACCGCAAAAAACACAAAAAACACACCTTTTTCACACAAAACATTGTATATCAAGCAACTAATAGAAACTGAAGTACCACTGAAATATCACTGAAGCACCACTGAAGTACCACTGAAGCACCACTGAAGTACCACCGAAAGGTCACCGAAACACATTTAGCTTGGCCTTTCACTTCCGAAAAAGCACTTTATAGAAAACAAAATACGAATTGCTTTGTTTAATGTTCTTAACCTAAACCTTAAACAAAATTGCCATGAAGTATTTGATTGCCGTTTTTACGCTCATCGTCATGATGTCAGCTACCTGTAACACCAACAACTGCCTGCCCGTAACCGTGGACAGCAATGCCAACCAAGCCCAATTTTTGGGTACTTGGTACGAAATTGCCAGCATACCCCAATTTTTCAACATTGGCTGCCAGTGCACCAGTGCGGAATACGTGGCCAATGGCAGCAACATTATTGTGAAGAACTCCTGCCGCCTGGGCGGTGCCACTATTGGCATACCCAATAACATACAAGGTACGGCTACTGTGCCCGACCCCAATGTATTTGGCAAAATCAAGGTACGTTTCCCTGTTTCTCCGGTGGATGCGGACTATTGGATACTGGAGTTTGACCCCAACGGGCAATATATGCTGGTAGGTGACCCTAACAAAAACTCACTATTTATACTAAGCCGCACCCGCACGCTGAACCAAGGTATTTACAACAATCTTGTATCTACCGCCCAAGACATGTGCTTTGATGTGAATAAACTGAAAATTACCAACCAAAGCAACTGCAGCGGCTATTAAGCTACATCAACGATATTCATTAAAAGCCTGGGCCTAAAGCCGGGCTTTTTTTTATCGTACTATTGGGGCTTACGCATACAAAAAGGCCTCGCCAGACTCTGCTATTGCCTTAATCTCCTTGATACCCTGACGTTGCAAACCCGCCCAAAAAATTTTGGTGAACAGGTAAGCCATAGGGTGCACCAAAGCATTGGCGGAAAAGAGGGTGTAAGTCCAAACAACGGATATGGTGCCGTCATCGTTGCCATTGCATTTCCATTCACCTTGGCACTTGGTGATGAACCGCATGCTCCAGGGCAGTTGGTCCAGCTGCCATTTCCAGTAACGGTTTTCTTCGCGCACCAATATCTGGTCAAATGTCTGTGGCCCTGCGGGGTTAAACAAGCTGCCTTTGAACACCGGTATTCGGTGCCCGCCCACTTGGCCCCAAGTAGCATCGTCCACAAAACCAACCACTGGCGGAATAACGCCATAGCCAGGCAGTATTTTAGTGGCATCGCCCAATATAGGTGCTTTAAAAGCCCGCTCCAATGGGCAGTGAAAAACAGCAGTAACGGTGTATTGGGTTTTCAAAAGGGCTGCTTGCTTCTAAAAATCTACCATAAAAACAGCGACCACTAAACACCACTAAAACTTATTTTTCCACATCATGGATTCGATGGGTTTCAGAGTGCGGTTGTTGTATTTGGCGTTGCCTTTAGAATGGTAAAGGTTTTCTACATCGCCAATCACTTTAAAGTAAATGAGTTGGCCTATGGGCATGCCGGCATATACGCGCACGGGCTGCACGCAGGAGATTTCCAAGGTCCAGGTATTGCAATAGCCCACATCGCCTTTGCCGGCAGTTGCGTGAATATCAATGCCCAAGCGCCCTACACTGGATTTTCCTTCCAGAAATGGCACATGATTGTGGGTTTCTGTATATTCCTCCGTTACGCCCAAGTATAGGGTGCCAGGCTGTATCACGAAGCCCTCATCAGGAATAATGATTTCCTCTATTTTGTTATGCTTTTTGGCATCGAGCACCCTGTTTTCGTAAGTGGCTAGGTATCTACCCAAATGCACATCGTAACTGTTGCTTCCCAAGCATTCGCGCCGGTAAGGCTCAATCAAAATGCTCCCTTTGTCAATCTCTTTTAAAATTTCTAAGTCAGAAAGAATCATACTATTGTTATTTGCCAAATCATGATACTGCGGTCGTCGCTGCAAGAGGCCAGTAAATCATCTCCCAGCCAAAGCAGCTTGTTTACCGAATTGACATGCCCACCCCATTTTTGATGGTCAATTACCTTGAGCAGGTCAAAGGAATCGGCGTCCCAAATCTTTATGGTCTTATCCCTTGAAGCCGAAGCAAACAACCTACCTGATGGTTGATAAGCGATGCTGTTGACGGTAAAAAGATGGGCGGGTATGTGGCGGTAAAGTTCATAATTTTTGGCTACATCCCAAACAATTATTTGAGCATCACGGCTACCACTCAAAAGATATTTGCCCTCGCGCGAATAGCATAATGTAAATACCGATCCCTTATGCCCTTCTATTCTTTTTACCAGTTCACCATCTTGCCGCAACACATAAATATGGTGGTTGCTGCTGCCTATGGCAAGGTGCCCCTGCATGGCCTGAAAAGCGATACAGCGCAAGTTGTCGTCACCAAGCCACAGGGTGGTAAGGCCTTGGGCAGCATTGCCGATGCCCAACATGCCGTTGCTACCAGCTAGCCATATATTCCCATTCACCGACTGGATATCAAACACCCCTTTGGCGGAAAAGGCGGTATGCAGCTTCTCCTGGTTATCTTCGATCTGTATGGCCGAAACCTTTCCCTGCATGGTACCCAACCATAATAGCGGATACTGTAAACAAAGACTGAATATATGGTCGGCTACTTTCGCAATTGCCTTTCCAGGTGCCCCAGTTTTGTTTAGCGGCCAACAGGCTACCGTACCATCGCCACCTGCGGAATACAGCAACTGCCTGTCTGCATCGTAGGCCAAGGAATATACGGCACCGGTATGCCCCTGCAGCGTCGTCAATTTGTTGATAGCTATTGCCATATCAATGGAAAACCAATTCCCTTATCAAAATGTAAAGGCCCATGCATAAAATGAAAATACCAAAAGCTGGCCTAATTTTATTCGCTGGTATGAACCTGGCAAAACGGGTACCCGCCAATATGCCCATCACCGCCAAGCCCGTGAAGGTAAGCAGAAATGGCCAGCGTACTTCGAAAGGGCCAGCCACAACTGCCAAAAAACCGGTGGTAAGATTGATAGAAATAATCATCAGGGAGGTAGCAATCGCTTTCTTAACGTCCAATCCGGAAAAGATGATAAGGGCGGGAACTATCAAAAATCCACCACCTGCACCCAACAAACCACTGAGCAAACCTAGGCCACTACCCTGCACTACTAGCCACCATATTCGCTTAAAAGTATAGGCTTCCAGCACCTCATTGGTTTTCCATTTAGGATTGCCGAGCATAAAGTAAGCAGCCAGTAGCATGAGCACGGCGAATAGTACCATAAGCCCTATGTCGCGGGTAAACTGATACGTCCCCACTTCAAAAAGCAACTCAGGAATGGCGTGTATAATGTATCTTCTTGTAATGAACACCATGAATATGGCAGGAAGGCCGAAAAGGAAGGCAATACGGACATCCACCATTTTTTGACGAATATTGTGGATAGTGCCCACCCCACTGGTAATACCAACTACAAACAAGCTGTAACCAGTAGCCATAACGGGCGAAATTTGGAATAGGTATACCATAACGGGTACGGCCAATATGGTGCCGCCGCCGCCGATTATTCCAAGAGAGATGCCAATAAGGATTGCAGCAAAGTAGCCGACTATATGCAATATTTCCTGAGTCAAGGGTTTGAAACCTTTAGTGCCGCCTCCAGAACCAATTTAATGTTTTCGTGGGTATTGTTGTACACTTCGTCCAAGCCATTTGCGGCTTTCCAAGCCGCTTCGGTAATGCCTTCTTCCAACTGGCCCAGTAGTGGTTGTTTATCGGCATGCATCCGGTACCAAAACGTCCGTTTCAGAATGGTTCTACCGGCTTCGTCATAAATGTGGTAGGTATCCATCAAATGGTAATCGAGTGTTACTTTGTCAAGACCCGTTTCTTCCATTATTTCACGCACTGCTGCAGCTTCCGCAGTTTCGCCAGCATCTATCTTGCCTTTCGGCAAATCCCACATTCCGCGCCGGAAGATGAAGAGTATTTCATTCTCCTTATTAAACACTACCCCACCCGCAGCGGCGATATAGTTGCCAGCAGCCGCTGCTATGGCATCCATTACCAAGTCTGTCTCGTTGGCAATCAACCTTAGTGCATGTATACTCCCTTCACGTAACTGTTGTATGGCTTTTGCTAGTGGAATATGCAGCTCGGCATTGTTCATATATTCTCCACTCAAACTGGGACCATCAATGCGTACAATGCCCTTCAAAGCGGGGTCAAAGTCAACCTCTATCGGGCGGTTATTCGTAAATATTGTATAGCTTTGCTCCATGATTTACGCTGATAATATAGCCGACAAAGTAGCAGAATATCTGTTGCAAGTTAAGGCAATAAAGTTACAACCCCAACAACCATTTACTTGGTCATCGGGTTGGAAATCGCCTATTTACTGCGACAACCGCGTTACTTTGTCAGACCCTTCCATTCGTACCTATATCAAAGAACAACTAGCCGATTTGGTTCGGGAAAACTTCTTTGAGGTGGATATTATAGTGGGTGTAGCCACGGCAGGTATTGCGCAAGGTGCTCTGGTTGCCGATTATCTACAATTACCTTTCGCTTATGTGCGCCCTGAACCAAAGACCCATGGGCTAGGCAAGCAAATAGAAGGTGCCGTGGAAGCAGGGCAAAAAGTGGTACTCATTGAAGATTTGATTTCTACTGGCGGCAGCAGTATTAAAGCCATACAGCCTTTGGTAAATGTAGGTTGTGAGGTATTGGGCGTAGCTGCCATATTCGATTATGGATTCGAAACCGCTAGAGAGAATTTTAAAGAAGCTGGTTATTCCTATTATAGCCTAAGCAATTATGATACTTTGCTTCCTGTGGCTATAAAACAAGGCATGATACGCCAAAGTGATTTGGAAGTACTGCGAGATTGGCGCCGCAATCCCGACAAGTGGGGCAACCGCTTTTAATCGGGGCTGTTAAATCCAGTGTCGACCATTAAGTTCTCACCACTCGCCGCCGCTACTGCAAGACGGTCGCAGCGCTCGTTCATGGGATGGTTATTGTGGCCCTTTACCCAATGAAGCCGTACTTTGTGTTTTTTCAACAAAGGTATCATCCGCTGCCATAGGTCAGCATTCTTTTTGCCGACGAATCCCTTTTTTGCCCATCCGTAAAGCCAGCCTTTTTCGATACTGTCTACCACATACTTGCTGTCGCTATATACATCTACTTCTAAGCCAGGACGAGTCAATGCCTCTAAGCCCATTATTAATGCCATCAGTTCCATACGGTTATTAGTGGTATGCCTGTAGCCAGCCGACATTTCCTTTTCATGTGGCCCATAACGTAGTATAATGCCATAGCCACCTGGGCCAGGGTTTCCCAGGGAAGAACCATCCGTATATAATTCAACAGCAGCCATTGCACGAAGATAATAGAAGTAGCAGGTATCGGAGCAACCCTAGTGTAATATTGCCCTTATCAAGGTTTGCTCACTGTGATGGGACTAGTAGTTACCGTATTACTCTCATGGCCAGCCCTGTCGGTCACGCTCACCTCGAAAGTGACTGCTTCGCTATTTCCGCTACCAATAACGGCCGTGTTTGCTAAATCTATATTCAATAGTCCTTCGATGGCAATATTGGCACTATCAGGCGCCAGTTGTGATATACGATAGCTATAACTCACATTGTTGCGGGTATCTTTTACGAACAAGTTTTTTGCAGAAGGATTGTTTTCGCCTAAATCACCATCTCCATCAAGATATTTAATAACAATTACCACAGCATCTTGATACTCTACCACTTGCTCGGGGCTGATGGATACAAACTCGATTTTAGGGGTGGTGCTTACCTCTTCTGGCTCCTTACCACAAGAAGCTGAAACCACCAGCGCTAAAGCTAAGAAAAGGGCGCAGCATAGTTTAAGGTTGCACATAGAATGCCCAATAGGTTTTGTAAGGGGTAATCGATTCATTTCTTGGGAAATAAGTATCCTGGGCATGGTCGCCATCATTTACAAAAAACCGCATGTAGATGGGAATACCGGTAGGCAATGTACCCGTATTGATACTTGCCACTAGAAATTCTCCTTGGTTACCGCCATTTACGTAAAATGTACTGTATTCTGCATAACCAGGTGCTGAGGAGCTGAAATCATCCATATCCCAGGAGATGCGCAGCTTGCCTACCAAATTGGCAACGGCTGTGCTATCGTCAGTAACTGGTATGGCTATACGCATATCAGTGTTATTGGCAATAATGAAAGGGTTATAATATACACTATCAATTCGGTTGTTGGACAATACGGCGGTATAGCTAGCATTGGTAGCTATATAATAATTGATAATAGGTTCAGTATTGGGGAAAACCGCGATACTACCCAGCATATCAGGCGCACCGGCCAAAATCCAAGCATTGATATCACGTAGCAAACTATCTGGCAAAGGTGTACCGATTTGGTCTTGCGGCATGCGGTCATTGATGTTTACGAAGCAGCAATTGGTTAAACGTTCATGCAATACCGAGTGCAAGGTATCATATGGAATTACCCTATACGCAAAATTGCCGGCAGAATCGTTTTTGATAATCCGATGATAAACCAAAGTTGAAAAGGTACTTTCGGGCGTTCTAAAATCAGGTTCAAAATGCCCATCATGGCAGTTGGCTTTGGCACAACTGGGGGAAAAGATTCTTTTGTGAAGACTAACCAAAGACGTTTTTGAAAGGGTATCAACAGGTTGTGGCTCTGTAGGACATACAATACTATCGTATGGATTTTCCGGTATGGGCGATTCCTTCCAGCATCCAGCAATAGCAAGAACAACAAACATGGTGGTGGCCAAATACTTCTTCATGTTATACGAAAGCTTCTTCTAAATGCCTGCCTGGTAATAATCCGGAGGGTATTTCTGTATTGAAACCCAATATGGTAGCCATAGTAGGAACAATATCAATACTCTCCCCTACTTGCGTGGCAATGGTTTGATTTTGGTTCACTTTACCCAATGGCCCCAGTACTAAGCAGAATATTTCCCTTGAAGTGTCATCGCCTGTATGATCAAGGGCATAACGGCCATTTTGGTCGGCAATGGTGTTTGGTTGCAAATTGCGGCCATGTTCAGGAGCAGCTATCAATATCGTGTCATTGGCCATACCAGGGGTGCTTTGTATAGTATTCCACAATTGGGCCAAGGCAAGGTCCGCTTTTCTAATATTATCGCAATAGCGGGTGAAGTTTTGGTGACAGGTATCAATATCCGTCATGTTTACCACCAACAATTCTGGCTGAAACTCCTCGATAATTTTTTCTGCAAAATAGACATTGAGCATGTCATTGTTAATGACATTGGCATTTACACCCCAAAAACTATTGTATTGTCCCGCTTGAGCCTCAGCAACCGAACGGTTGATAAAACTTTCTATCAACTTGGCATCATCAGGCGTGTTGGTCACACCAGCATCACCTGATACATAGTTTCCAGAGAAGTTGTTGTCGCAAAAATCCCGCAACCCTGCCGTTTTGCTTCTATCAAGGTCGCTTAGCACCAATGGGTTGCTGTAAGAGGTAGAAAGAATGGAATAGGGCTGTATATAGTTAGCGCCATATAGTGCCCCATAATCGGGATGGGAGCTATAATTCAGATTAGGATAAGGCCCCAATTGGTTAGATACCCACCAAGCACTCATAGCTTGTTTAGTGGGGCTGCTGTGCTTTCTGTAATACTCAAATACCGTGGGCGTTACCGGCCTATTGTTCAGGGCATTGTCATTGATTGCATAGTTTCCTGTTATAGCAGTTTGATGTGCTCTAGTGTGTCCTGTAGAGCCTTGCTTATATCTAAACTCTTTGAACAAGGTTCCATACTTTAATAGGGGTTGTCCGCTAGGAGCAGGAAGATTGCTCATGCTGCCAGCTATACTTGCACTGATAGGGTCATTGCCCGGCAAGGTATAGGGCATTAAGTTACCATCGCCAAAGTGCATAGACTCGATATTGCGCACCCCACCTGCAAACAGGCAAAATATCACATGGTTGGCAATACGGCTGCCTGATGCAGCGAACAGCCTACCACTGGGCAATATGTAGGGAACAATGAACGAACCTGCCGCCGCTATACCCGCTGCTTTGATGAAATCTCTTCTTTTCATATCAGTAGTATCGGTATTCGTTAGAAGTCATGATGGCATAATACACCAACTTTGGGTCAAGACTATTTTCTCTAATATATTTTTCAATGTACCACACTTCATACTCGTTGGCATCGCGATTATAGAAACGCCTGTATGCATCGTTTACAAACTTTGGAATATCGCTCTGCATATCAGTATTGGATGGTACTTGCGCCTCAGGTAGGTTCAGGAAACTTTTGATAATCATTTCCTCCACCAACTTATAATCGCCAAAGGCTTCATAGGGCAGCAACAGGTTTTCCAGTTGGCTGCGGGTAATGCTTTGCCCAGTTATATCTGAGTATGCGATGGATATAAATTCCTCCTTCGATTTTGTTTGGGTTTTGTCTCCATCATTTTGCTTAACATCCACATCGTTCACCTGATAGATGTAGTCCGTTTCCTTTTTGCAAGAACTAATGGCAATTGTAGCCAAGGAAAGCAAAAGTGCAATGAAAAAATGTTTCACGTTCGGCATTAGAATTCGGCATATTCGTTAAGGGAAAGAATAGCTGTTTGCAGCTCTTCATAATTCAAATTACTGCTGAAACGGGCAGTGTAATAAGCACTTTCTTCAGAATTGGGCTCACGAAACAGATAGCGTTTGAACAGCGTTCGAACCTGACCCTCGTAATACAAATCATTACTGAAGAAGATATCAAGGAAATCGTCCTTTGACCTTCCTTCTATTAACAAAAACTGACCATACAGTCCATTCACCATATTCTCTCCATCAGCCAATTCATTCCCTGTGGGGCTTCTAAACAGAAAGTTCTCGAAACAGGAAATTACAAAATTGGTGGTGCCCATATTAATATCATCGTAAAAAAGGTTGTTGACCAAACGACGGTGCACTTCCTTCAACTCAATGAGACCATTGATATAATCTTTTTCAAGACGCTTGAGCTCGGTATAGCGGTCAATTTCATAAAGGATTTGGTCGCGAAAATTGGCATACTGCGGGTCATTGAGTCTATCGGTATAGAGGTCAATCTGCAGATTAATAAAATTGGTATCGATACTTTGCCTTATTAACTGATCGGTAGCAATAGTGAGCACCCTAAAATAATAAGCACTGTCTGCCAATACACTGGCGATAAATTGCTTTCGGTCATCGGCAGATACATTGTTCTGTCTTAAAGTGGCTTTTGCCGCTTCCATTTCAGTGGCAGTAGCCTCTCTGCCTAGCAAACTGATATACACCTTATTGGCGTAATTTTCCACTTTTACGTCAGAAACGGTCTCATCTGGTGGAATGGTATTATCAGGTATGTATTGTGTCTCATACTTGGTACAAGCTGCCAAAAGGCATATTACACTAGTGACAATTAGGAATTGGGCAATACGCATGATAAGGACTTACAAATCTATTGATAATCAATATCGGGAAAGGTTTAATTGACCCTCTAAATCCCTAAATTACAATAAATTTAATTTGAGCCAAAATTATCTACTTTCCACATTATTGGCTGGGCCATACAGCTATAATTCAATACCAAAGTATGCTTAACTTGCACCTGTGATTAACACGTGGCAAATGGTAACGAAATCAACCGACTATCTTTTAATTTCTTTTTACTGGGCTGTAATTATAGCCCTATCGTTGAGCGGTTTGTGCCAGTTTGAGACCAATGATGATGTAGCCATGCGATTAATAGCAGAAGGCTCGTTGTTCGATTCGGGCACCGAAAATTTAGTTTTTTCGGGTTATCTATATGGCTTGTTTCTTAAAGGTCTTTATGCGCTCTATCCGCTTGATTGGTATTCCCTCCTATCATTTGGACTTTTGGCAGTCAGTTGGTTTATAGTGCTGCTTTGCATATTGACCATAAGTAAGCATACGGCAAGGTTTTATTTGCTCTCCATTTTTTCAGCGCTAGCGGCTTATTCTCTGGTGTTCATCAACTTCACCATTGTTGGTGGCGTGGTAGGTATGGCTGGGTTGGTATTGATGTATATGCATGGGCAACAGTATTGGCGGGGCTGGGCGGTTCCAATAGCCATCGTGCTTTTTGTTTTAAGTGCCAATATCCGATTTACGGGCTTAGTATTGATTATCGGCATTTTTGCGGTGTGGGTTGTTTTACTTAGCAATCGCTCCATGCATTGGATCAAAATAGGATTATCCATGGCGGGGGCTGCCGCTTTTGTTTTGTTGTTCAATATGCTCTATTTAAAATTCCAAGGCACTGATTGGGAAAACCACCTTTCACATTTGTATGCCAAAAGATGGTTTTTGGATGCTAAAGGTTTGGAAGGCAAACCAATCCCCCCTAATTGGTCATCGTGTGACGTTAAATCGCTGGTTAGCTTTTTTCATGAAAGTGGGGGTAAGTTTTCTGAATCCTCCTTGAAAAAAGTGCAAGATTATTACGGATTTTGGGGTTTATCTCCTGAGCAACTGGAATTTAGCACCATCCTTAAAACCAAAATAGTTGTGGCTAACCTACTGTCAAAACTTGGAAAGGTATTTTCAAGACTGTTGACGCCCACATACCTTCCGTTTTATTTAGTGGCGCTATGCGGTTATTTATCATTGGGGTTAAGCATGGCAAGACCAAAACGGCTAGGAAGCTTGCTTTTCATTACAATGGTGACATTAATGATTGTTGCTATTACGCTAAAAATTAAGATGGAGTTTAGAGTGTTGTACCTCATACTGGGTATGGTTGTCCTGCTCTCTATTTTCCTTTGGGACAGTCTGCAACGGCCTCATATTCGTTGGGCCCAAATGGGGACCTTGCTTGTTCTTATTTGCACCAGCTATGTCCTTTATTCATCACTAACTTACGCCAACAAAGTTAAGGCTCTGAAGGACAACCAACTTATAACACTAGGTAAAGCTTTAACTAGTGTTCCTGATAGCATTGCCATAATTGGGGCAGAATCGGACTGGACTTTTATAGATGCACCATTATTTGTTCAGCCCTCCACCCATCAAATGTATTATCGCTTTTACCCCTTGGGTTGGTTGATGGATATGCCAAACAATGAAAGAAAATCGGTACGCTTGGGCATCAAGCAACAGCCATTGGAACCAACTTACAAAGCCGCTACCAACAACAAGAAAGTGTACATACTTACCAACGAATACATAGCAGGCTTAATTACTTGCTATCTTGAGGAAACTTATGGATTGAAGGTAGCAGTTGAAAAGCAAATTGCCCTATCACCCACCGAAGGGTTTTATCAAATAAGGGAGTTATAGCTAGGGATAGTGCAAAAAAAAAGCACCTCCCCGTCAGGAAAGGTGCTATTATACTTTCTACAAAGATTTACTTTACCTTTTGAACCAAAGCCTTAAAGGAAGCAGGCTCTTTTAGTGCCAAATCAGCCAAAACCTTACGGTTGATATTGATGTTGTTGGCAGCCAATTTGTTGATGAATTGGGAGTAGCTCATGCCTTCTTCGCGCACGGCGGCATTGATACGAACTATCCACAAGCCACGGAAATGGCGCTTCTTGCTCTTCCTATCGCGATAGCTGTACACCAAGCCTTTCTCAACGGCATTCTTCGCTACGGTATATACATTCTTACGATTGCCCCAGTATCCTTTGGCAAGCTTTAGTATTCTTTTTCTTCTGGCCCTTGAGGCTACGGCGTTTACTGACCTAGGCATGACTTAAATTTTTACCTTGATTGATTAAGCTAACAACAACATTCTTTTTACTTTCTGCTCATCGGCATCGTCTACCAAGCCCATTTGCCCCAAAGCCTTCTTGCGCTTGTGCGACTTTTTGGTAAGGATATGGTTCTTAAAGGCATGCTTGCGCTTTATCTTACCGCTACCGGTTACTTTGAAGCGCTTCTTTGCGCTTGAGTTGGTCTTCATCCGTGGCATAATCCAAAAAATTTAAAAAAGTTTGGCAAAGATAGGGTAAAAAATTGAATACTGCTACTTTTTTTGTGATTTTGGCGATATCATTATCATCATTCTTTTGCCTTCCAATTTGGGCATGTATTCCAAAGCGCCAAACTCTTCTAAGCGTTGGGCAAATTTCAGCAGCATCAGCTCGCCCCTTTCTTGAAACAATATAGCCCTGCCCTTAAACTGTACATAAGCTTTTACCTTAGCACCTTCTTGCAGAAACTTCTCTGCGTGTTTTGCTTTAAAATCGAAATCGTGGTCATCGGTTTCAGGTGAAAAACGCACTTCTTTGATAACCGTCTTTACGGTTTTTGATTTAATCTCCTTTTCTTTCCGCTTCTTCTCGTAAAGGAATTTCTTGTAATCGATGATTCGGCATACGGGCGGTTCGGCCTTCGGGGAAATCTCTACTAAGTCCAGCCCCTGCTCTTCAGCCATTTCTAGCGCCCTTCGGGTTTCATATACCCCTACTTCGACATTATCGCCTACTAGCCTTACTTCGGGTACTCTAATATATCTGTTGATTCTGTGCGCCGGGGGTTCTTGTACCCGCGGCTGAAAAGGTCTTTTTGGTCGCAAACGTTAATTTATTAGTTAAATTGTAATACTTTTTCTATCTCTTCTTTTACAAGGCCACAAAATGCCTCTGCACTCATCGTGCCAATATCGCCTTGTCCATGCCTTCTTACCGCCACCGTTGAGTTGGCCTCCTCTTGCTCACCTACCACCAACATGAATGGGATTTTCTGTACTTCAGCGTCACGGATTTTCCGACCGATTTTCTCGTTCCGCAAGTCAACAGAAGTGCGAATATCGCTATTTTTTAAATATTCCGAAACTTTTTCCGCATAGTCGTTATACTTCTCGCTAATGGGCAATATTACCCCTTGCTCGGGGGTAAGCCATAAAGGAAAATTGCCGGCACAGTGCTCAATCAATACTGCCACAAAACGCTCCAAAGAGCCAAATGGAGCCCGGTGTATCATCACGGGGCGGTGCTTCTGGTTGTCGCTGCCGGTATATTCCAGTTCAAAGCGTTCAGGCAGGTTATAATCCACTTGAATGGTGCCCAATTGCCATTTACGGCCTATGGCATCCCGCACCATAAAGTCGAGCTTAGGCCCATAAAATGCTGCCTCACCCAGTTCCACCACTGTTTTCAGACCTTTTTCGGCTGCGGCTTCTTGTATGGAGGCCTCCGCTTTGGCCCAATTTTCATCGGAGCCAATGTATTTAGTCTTGTTCTCTGGGTCACGCAGGGACACTTGTGCGGTATAGTCCTTAAAATCAAGGGCTTTGAAAACGTACAGTACCAAATCGATTACCTTTTCAAACTCCTCTTTCACTTGGTCGGGCCTACAGAAAATATGCGCATCGTCCTGGGTGAAACCCCGTACCCTTGTTAATCCATGCAGTTCACCATGCTGCTCATAGCGGTAAACGGTACCAAACTCCGCTAAACGTATCGGCAGCTCTTTATAAGAATGCGGCTTCGATTTGTAAATCTCGCAATGATGGGGGCAATTCATCGGTTTTAGGAAGAACTCCTCCCCTTCTGCAGGTGTATGGATAGGCTGGAAGGAATCGCTACCGTATTTCTCATAGTGGCCTGAAGTGACATACAATTCCTTGTTGCCAATATGAGGAGTAATCACCTGTTCATAGCCTGCTTTCCTTTGTGCCTTTCTAAGGAATTCCACCAGCTTTTCCCTCAACTCGGTACCTTTTGGCAACCACAGAGGAAGCCCCATACCTACTTTTTGCGAAAAGGTAAAAAGCTCCAATTCCTTTCCCAACTTGCGGTGGTCGCGTTTTTTGGCCTCTTCCAGCATTTGCAGGTAATCGGTCAGTTCTTGTTGCTTCGGAAAAGTGATAGCATATACCCTAGTCAACTGTTTGCGCTTCTCATCACCGCGCCAGTAAGCACCGGCTACACTCAACACCTTGGCCGCCTTGATATAGCCGGTATTGGGAATGTGCGGCCCACGGCACAAATCGGTAAAGTTACCTTGGGTATAGAAGGTGATTTGGCCATCTTGCAGGCCTTCAATCAGTTCTAGCTTGTATTCGTCACCCTTTTCGGTAAAGTAAGCTACCGCATCAGCTTTGGAAACTTCTTTGCGCAAGTACTCGCTTTTGTTGCGGGCCAATTCCAGCATCTTTTCTTCTATACGCTTGAAATCGGCATCGCTTAGCACGCGGTCGCCCAAATCGATATCATAATAGAAACCCTGCTCTATGGGCGGACCGATACCAAATTTTACCCCCGGGTAAATAGTTTCCAAGGCCTCAGCCAACAAGTGGGCCGATGAATGCCATAGGGTGTTTTTGCCTTCTGTATCGTTCCAGGTAAGCAACTGCAGCTTCGCATCTTGTTGTATAGGCCGTGAAAGGTCCCACACTTCATCGTTTACTTTGGCTGCCAAAACATTGCGCGCCAAGCCCTCACTAATGCTCTGCGCTATTTGCATGCCGGTTATCCCTGCTTCGTACTGCCTGACCGAACCGTCAGGTAGGCTAATGTTGATCATTGCTTTTCTTGGTTTCTGATGCGCCCAAAACCTTTAATGGCACCCGCATGTTGCCCGTCCAGTTTTAGGGTTTGGTCGTAAAAATACTGTGCTTGTTTGAGATTTTCCTGCACGTCCTTCACTTTGCCCTTTTTACCAGCTATCTCTGCCCTACCCTCCGCTACCAAACCCCGCATAAAATAGGCATCGGTATAAGAAGGCTTCATGGTGGTGGCCAGTTCAAAATTACGATCGGCCCTATCCAATGAATCCAGTTGGAAATAGATATAGCCCAGGTTGTAGTAGGGGATTTCATATTGCGGCGTATCCACCACTATTTCGCGGTACAACTCAATAGCTTTTTTGTAATCCTTTTTTTCCTGAAAGTACATGGCAATATTGTATCTGGCCTCCACGCTGTTGGTATCCAGCTTTAGGGCATTGTTATAATATTGCAAGGCTATGGGGTCGTTTTTCGCACTGTTCAGCACACCCAGCAAAATATAGGCATCATAGTATTGGGGGTCTTGTTCAATGGTGGTTTGCAAGCTGGAAATAGCTTTTGCCGTATCGCCCGTCTCCTTATATATCTGTGCTTTTAAAAAATAGCCATCGGCCAGTCCAGGGCGCAGCTTCAATGCTTCGTTTACGGTACCCAATGCCTTTTGGAATTCGTTTTTGTAATAGTAGTACCGGGCTAGGGTAACCAAAATATCCAAATCATCGGGCACCAATTTTTTTCCCTGTTCCAAAGCATTGATTGACCTTACGATATCTTTTTGGATAAAATACAAATCCGATAGGGCCAAATGATATTTGGCTTTGTTGGGGGAAAGCTTAATGGCCTTGGCTATATCCGCTTCAGCTTGGGCAAAGGCACTTAATTGGATATATTGCAGTGCCCTAAGGTGCAGCAACTCGGGGTCTTGTGGGTTTTCGGTTATCAGTGCGGATAGGCTATCAATCGTAGGGGTGTGAATAGCTTGAACGGTATCTAAACTATCCGTACCGCTTTGATTTGCCTTGCCACAGCCCTTACAACCTACCAATGCAAAGGGCAAAGTCACTGCTACCGCTAACAATAAAAGATATACTCTCATTCCACTGCGAAATTAAACAAAACAATTTTCCAAATAGGTTCATTAATGCCCCATTCCCCCGATATTCGCCCTATGAAACTGCATAGGGGCTTATTGATGGCGGTGGGCGAACTGGTGCACCAAGTGGTGTTCGGAAAAGCTTATGCCGATAAGCTGATAGCCGCCTTGCTCAAAAGCCAAAGCCGATGGGGCAAGCGCGACCGCTCCTTTGTAGTGGAAACCACGCAGGATGTGTTGCGGCATTTCCGCCTTTTGGCCACCATTAGCGGGCAAAACTATACGGATGCCCAACTCGATATGCAATTGGTGCTAGCAGCTTGGGCACTCAAGCAAGGCTACGAATTGCCAGATTGGGAGGAGTGGAAAAAGTATGATATCACGGGCATCCATTCCGCGCTCTTGGAGCCGTTAACACCTACAGATAAATATTCTATGCCCGATTGGTTGTATGAGCTCGGCAAACAACAATTGGGCGAAAGATGGGATGATGAATTGGCCGCACTAAACCAGCCTGCAAAGCTGGTGATTAGAGTGAATACATTGAGGACTACCAAGGAAAAACTACGAAAGCTACTTGCGGATAAGGGCATTGTAACAGAAAACATTGTAGAGGTGCCTGATGCCTTGCAGTTGCCTGCCAACAAATACTTGTTGAAATTGCCTGAATATGAAACGGGCCTTTTCGAAATACAGGATGCAGCCTCGCAAATGGTAGCCCCTTATTTGGAAGTAGCACCGGGCATGACGGTAATTGACGCCTGTGCGGGCGGCGGGGGTAAAACCCTGCACCTGGCCAACCTGATGCAGAACAAGGGCAATATCATTGCCTGCGATGTGGAGCCTATCAAACTGAAAAGCTTGGAAAGACGCCTGCAAAGGGCGCAAGTGCCTACTGCCAAAGTACAGTTGATTGATAAAAACCTAGTGGCCAGCCTAAAGCACAAAGCCGACCGCGTGCTGCTGGACGTACCCTGTACCGGCTTGGGCGTACTAAAGCGCAACCCCGATACCAAATGGCTGTTGAGCCCCGATAGTATAGCAGGCATTGAAGGCACCCAAAGGGAAATACTAGCCAGCTACCATACCATGCTAAAACCCGGCGGAAAACTAGTGTATGCCACCTGTAGCATACTCCCTAGCGAAGACGCTGCGCAAGTGCAATGGTTCCTGCAACAACAGCCCGAATACACCCTGTTAAAAGAGCAATACCTCTGGCCCTCCCAGTTTGGCTACGATGGGTTTTATATGGCGCTGTTGGAGAAAGGGGGTTAACTAAATTCCGTAAGCATTAATTGATTTGTTTATGCCCCAAAGCACCATTCTTGCCACTTGCTACCCAATACTTGCTACTAGCCAAATAAAAATCCTTAATTTTCCACCTTCCAAAAAATAGGTAAAGCACATGAGTACTAAAAAAGTAGTGTTTGTTGAGGGCACCCGCACCCCATTCCTGAGAAGCAATACTGATTATAACAACTTGATGTCGTATCAGTTAGGGGCTTTTGCCATCAAAGGACTTTTAGACAAAACCGGTATCGACCCCAACATAGTGGACAGGGTGGTAATGGGCACTACCATATCCAACGTAAAGACGGGCAACGTGGCCCGTGAGGCGGCTCTGGGCGGGGGCGTACCCAAAAAAGTGCCCTGCCATACCGTTACGCAAGCTTGCATATCTGCCAACCAGGCCATCGCCAGCGGCTATAACATGATACAAACCAGAGAAGCGGAAGTGGTAATAGCGGGTGGAACGGACTGTGTTTCCGATGCACCTATCCTATTCAACAAAAAGATGCGCAAAAAGCTGATGGCGGCACAAAAGCTGCGCGGCTTTGGCGATACCTTGAAGTTTATATTTTCCTTGCGCCCATCCGATTTTAAGCCGGAGGCACCTGCTGTAGCCGAATACACTACGGGCAGGCGCATGGGCGATGACTGCGAAATACTGGCCGCCAAGTTTGGCGTAGGCCGCCGTGAACAGGATGAGTTTGCGGTACGTTCGCACCAGTTGGCCGCCAAAGCGGAGCAAGACGGCTATTTGGCAGCGGAAATTACGCCCGTATCCCTTCCACCCAAGTTCAAGGAAATCAAAAAGGACAACGGCATCCGTGGCGATAGCACGGTGGAAAAAGCCTCCAGGCTAGCCCCAGCATTTTCCAAACCACACGGCACCTTAACGGCAGCTAACTCCTCCTTCCTGACCGATGGTGCGACCGCCGCATTGATAATGACCGAAGAAAAAGCATTGGAGCTGGGTTTAAAACCAAAAGCGGTTATCAAAGCATTTGCCTTTAGCGCCCAAGACCTTTATGAGGAGTTGTTACTGGGGCCCGCTTATTCCATACCCAAAGTATTGAAAGCCACTGGCCTAAGCTTGGATGATATAGATGTGATAGAACTGCACGAAGCCTTTGCGGGCCAGGTATTGGCGAATATCAAAGCATTGGCTGATGAAGAATTTTGCCGCCACCAATTGGGCTGGGACGGTGCCGTAGGGCAAATCAATATGAACAAGCTGAACCTCTGGGGCGGCTCCTTGGCATTGGGCCATCCTTTTGGTGCTACCGGTGCTAGGATATTGACCACTTGCGCCAATAGGTTGATAAAAGAAAATGGCCGCTATGGATTGCTGGCCGCCTGTGCCGCCGGTGCCCACGGACACGCCATGTTGATTGAACGCTATCAAGGCTAAGCTTTAAATGAAGAAAGCTATCTATTTGATACTGTTTGTACTATTATTCGCTTTTGGCGATGCATTTTCCCAATCCACCTTTGTTCCAGTAGGGCAATATAGCTATCCTGTTTTCGATAGGTTGAGCATCCAGTATGGCAAAGTGCTGCCCTATGACGTGCATACCAATGTGAAGCCCTACAGCCGCCGAAGGGTGGGCGATTTTGTGGATAGCCTGATTAAAATTAATGTTACCCTCAACAAGCGCACGTCTTTCGAACTGAAGTACCTGATTAACGATAACAGCGAATGGGTGAACGATACGGTAATACCTAGCCGAAAAGCGGTTTGGAATTTCTTTTATAAGGAGCCTGCCACATTAATTGGCGTAAACACCAAAAATTTTATCCTAAAAATCAACCCGGTTTTACGATTTGAACTAGGTGATGAAAATGGCGTGGAAGACCGCCCGTTGTTCATCAGCACGCGTGGGGTGGAATTGAGGGGTTCTATCAAAAAACGCATCAGTTTTTACACTTTCCTCACCGATAACCAAACCCGGGCAATGACCTATGTCAAAAATAGAGGCAAGGCAGAGCAAGCAATACCGGGAGAGGGCTATTGGAAAGAATACAAAACGGATGGTTATGACTATTTCAGCGTAAGGGGTTATGTCAACTTCAATGTGCTCGACCACGTAGATATACAAGTGGGCCATGATAAAAACTTTTGGGGAAATGGCTATCGTTCTTTGTTCCTATCCGATTTCAGCAACAATTATTTTTTCCTAAAGCTCCAAACCACTATTTGGCGCATCAGCTATACCAACCTTTTCACGCAGTTTATAGGCAATTATAATCGGGGCGTTGACCAACTGCTCCCTAAAAAATATGGGGCATTCCACCATATCAATATCCACTGCGCGCATTGGTTGGATATTGGCTTATTCGAAGGGGTTATCTACCAGCGTGATTTCGAGTTGCAATACTTGAACCCTATTATTTTCTATCGAGCGGTGGAGCAAGCCCTTGGCAGCCCTGATAACTCCTTAATTGGTCTTGATTTTAAGGCTAATATCGCCCGCACGGCCCAAGTGTATGGCCAAGTAATGTTCGATGAGTTGAACTTCCGCAACCTCATTGCTGCCAATGGCTGGTGGGCAAACAAGTTTGGTATCCAAACCGGCTTCAAATATATCAATGCCTTCCGCATCCCCAATCTAGATCTTCAGGGTGAATTCAATATTATTAGGCCTTATACTTATACCCACAATACTACCGCCAGCTATACCCATTACAACCAGCCATTGGCGCATCCCCTGGGGGCCAACTTTTGGGAAATTGTGGCCATTGCCCGCTATCAGCTTATTCCAGGCCTGGACCTTACCGCGAAATATTTCTTCTTTCAAAAAGGAATGGACAGCTCGGGCACCAACTTTGGCGGCAATATATTTTTGCCAAACGTTGATGCTGCACAAAGCTTGGCCGTCAATAGCGAGTTTGGCAATTCACTGGGCCAGGGGGTTAAGGCAAGGGTATCACTGCTGAATCTATTGCTGAGTTATCAGTTAAGGCATAACCTGTTCTTTGACGCCAACGTCATTTTCCGTCGTTCGGTGTCTGACAATGCCAATTATAACACCAATGAGATATTTTACGCTGCAGGAGTGCGGCTAAATATTCCTTACCGCAGCTTCGACTACTAAAGCTTACAGATTTGTCAATGCAGTCTGTATTTTTTAGGCAAACTAGCCACAATCAAATCATAAGAATGGTCAATCAATTCCCTCACTAAGCTTTCTTTTAGGCTGCCATCCATTGCCACAGTATTCCAATGTACCTTGTTCATATGGTAGCCAGGGGTTATCTCGGCGTATTCTTCCCTTAAATTGATTGCCCTTTCAGGCTCGCACTTTAGGTTGACAGTAAAGTTTTCACTATCTAAACTTGCTAGGGCGAACATTTTATCCATCACCTTAAATACCAGCTCCCCATCACCAAAGGGCATGCCCTCCGTAGTACCTCGCTTCGACAAACAATAATCCCTAAACTGTTCTATGTCCATAATCGGAAAGGTTTATTGTGCGTTCACCTTTACTTTATCGGCAATCATTTTGGCACGTTTCCTTAAGATAAAGGTATCCTCCTCTGGGATTCCGTATGCCAAGGCTACCCCCATCCTCCTATAAGGACGGGTGCTTGGTTTACCAAAAATGCGCAAGTCCCCCTGCGGTACATTCAATGCCTCTTCAATGCCCTCCCAAACTGGTATGCCGGTTCCATCGGCCAAGATTACGGCACTAGCCCCTGCCCTCTCCAGCTTTAGTTCAGGAATGGGCCAACCTAAAATGGCCCTAAGATGCAGTTCGAATTCATTGAAGGTTTGCGTGCCCGCTAAAGTCACCATACCGGTATCATGCGGGCGTGGGCTCAATTCGGAAAAATAAACACTGTCTTTAGTGAGGAAAAACTCCACCCCCCATAGCCCTTGCCCGGTGAGCGAGCGGATAATGGAGGCCGCCATAGATTTTGCCTCCTCCAACTGATGGGGCAAAATAGCCGCAGGTTGCCAACTTTCCTGATAATCGCCTCGTTCTTGACGGTGGCCTATGGGCGGACAAAACAAGGTATCACCATTCTTCTGCGTAACGGTAAGCAAGGTGATTTCCGACTCAAAATGGATGAACTCTTCCACAATTACTTCTGCCAAGTCGCCCCTCTTTCCTTCCATGGCATAGTGCCACGACTTTTCAATATCTTCCCTGCTTTTTACTACCGATTGGCCCTTACCTGAGGAAGACATCAAAGGTTTCACTACGCAAGGGATGCCGATTTCCGTAACTGCAGATTCAAATTCCGATAAGGTAGTGGCATAGCGGTATTTGGCGGTGCGCAAGCCCAATTCCTCTGCTGCCAAGTTGCGGATAGCTTTTCGGTTCATGGTGAAGTTGGCTGCACGGGCACTGGGAACTACCTGATAGCCCTGCTGCTCATAGTCAAAAAAACGTTCTGTCCTGATGGCTTCTATTTCGGGTACAATTAAGTCTGGTCGGTAAGTATCCACTACCCTATCCAAAGCCTCGCCATCAAGCATATTGATGCATGCCCATTCATCGGCCACCTGCATGGCTGGTGCCCCTTCATAAGCATCTATGGCGATGACATACTGTCCCATCCGTTTGGCGGCTATCACCACCTCTTTGCCCAGTTCGCCAGCCCCTAACAGCAATATTCTTTTCATTCAATCAATTACATTTTTCCAAAAATAACCGAACTTTCCGAGAGTGCCAGTAGTTATATCAATGTTTGAACATCGAAAATAAAACAAGGAGGAATACTCAATGAAAACCATCATTCACAAAGCCGACACGAGGGGCCATGCTAACCACGGTTGGTTAAACACCTACCACACTTTTAGCTTTAGTAGCTACCACAATCCTGAACGGGTACACTTTGGCGCATTGAGGGTACTGAACGATGACTATGTAGCTGCTGGCATGGGCTTCGGCAAACACCCGCATGACAATATGGAAATCGTGACTGTACCATTAACCGGTGCTCTAAAGCACAACGACAGCACGGGCAGGGAAAAAATCATCCGCAAGGGCGAGGTACAAATCATGTCTGCCGGCAAGGGCATTTACCATTCGGAAATCAATGCTTCGCATGATGAAGCGGTCACTTTACTACAAATATGGGTGCTGCCAAAAGAAAGGAATATAGAACCGAGGTACGACCAAAAGGAATTTGGGGTAGAAAACAGGAAAAACCGCATACAAACCGTAGTGGGGCCTGACCAGAAAGAAGGAGCACTTTGGATTAATCAAGACAGTTGGTTCAGCTTGAGCGATTTAGATGCTGGGCAGGAAATTACCTATGCCTTGAACAAGTCGGGCAATGGGGTATACGTATTTGTGATAGAAGGCTCAGCCAATATTGAGGGCCAGCAACTGGAAAAGCGCGATGGCATAGGCATCAGCGAAACCGACAGCATACTGGTAAAAACCAGCACTGGCGCGGAATTGATTTTCATTGAAGTACCCATGCAGCTAAATTAAAAATGGGGCATCTTTGTTGATGCCCCTTCCCCTATGAGCAAATTTGTAACCACCGTAGCCGTTCAGATAGGCAATGAACACTACACCACCCATATACAAGCAGGTACGCACCGCTTAATTGCCGACGAGCCGATAGAGGAAGTGGGGGGCAAAGACCTTGGTCCTACCCCAGGTCAATACCTGCTTTCCAGTTTGGGATCTTGTACCGCTATTACCTTGCGCATGTATGCTGATAGGAAAGGATGGCCTTTGGAGGGTGTGTCCATCCAACTGCACTTGGAAAGTACAGACATACAAGGCATCAGCCATACGCATATCAAGCAACAGATAGAACTTCAGGGCGACTTGGATGAAGCCCAAATAGCACGCCTGCACCAAATAGCAGATTTATGCCCCATGCATAAAATATTGATGGGAAAAACCGATATTCATACTGAAATGAATCTATTGACATGAGTGAAATCGTAAAGCATTATACCAATGGCGAAGTAACGGTAGTGTGGAAACCCTCGCAGTGTATCCACTCAGCCATCTGTTTTCGCGGGCTGCCGGGCGTCTTCAACCCCCGAATACGCCCTTGGGTAACCATTGATGGTGCCAGCACCGATGCCATTGTAAAACAAGTGAAGGAATGCCCTTCAGGGGCCTTATCCTATCATTACAATAATGAGCGCCAAGATGCCGAACACTTGGAAGCTAAGGTAGAAGTATTGCCCAATGGTCCACTCCTAGTGTATGGCACCCTACATATAAAGGACCGAAATGGTAATGAGAGCATCAAGAATAAAACCACTGCATTTTGCCGCTGCGGTGCATCCAAAAACAAACCTTATTGCGATGGCTCACATGTGGGCGCCCAGTTTTCCGACTAAGTCAGTTTTTTTCTTGATCTACATTTAATAAGCCATTTTCCAATACAATTTTCTTCGTCTGTTCCGTGCGGATATGGATATCGCGCTGTGGGAAAGGAATTTCCACGCCATGTTGGCTGAACTTTTCAAAAATTTCATAATACAGTTCGCTCCTCAAAATAAATGGCCGATGGGTAAATTCTTTTGTCCATACTCGCAGCTTGAAGTTAAGGGCATTGTCGCCATAGGAATCGAACAACACCTGAGGTTGTGGGGTATCCAGCACCCCTTTATTGTTGGCGGCTACTTCCAGCAATAGTTGCTTAATATTCTTTGGGTCTTCGTTGTAAGAAACCCCTACATCGAAACGGAAACACACTACGCTATCATTGTTGGTCCAATTGATAACCGTACCCGATATAAACTCCGAGTTGGGCACAATGAGGGTTATATTATCATTGGTAAGAATGGTGGTGGCCCTTGCGGAAATTTTCACCACATCGCCTGATATATCGTTCACCTCTATCCTATCGCCAAAATTAATGATGGGTCTGGTAATGAAATCATAGGTCTTTTCCCAAAAATTAGTCATGCTAAATCGTATTTTTTACAGCCGAGATCGACTGGAAATATACAGAATAGGCCACACTATTGGGCCTTGAATTCAATAGCGGCTTTTTCGCCGGATAGTTTTACCAACCCCGCAATATATATAGCACAAAACACAATAATGGACGCCATTGCCAAAAAGCCAATAGATTGGATGGAGGAACTCACTTCTTTCAATTCGTTCAGGCTCTGATCGCCGAAAAAGAAGGCAATCACCAATATGGCAAACACGAACAAGTAAGCAAAAAGGGCGAAAACGAAGTACACCATATGGGCAATGCGCGACCAGTTTTTTCTTCTCAGCAACGCAATGGCCATTGCCAACCTGAGGACATAAAAGATAAGTGCAACCAACAAGATAGTACTTAGGGCACTATACACGCTTTCCAAAGTAGGTGCTTGCAAACTGATACCATATTGGTCAAGCATGGCGTTGAACTTATCTTGGGTAAAGAAAAAGCGGATGGCAACATTATAGGCCAAACTGATTAACAAGCCAATACTACTGAACAAGAGCATGATAATGGCCAAAACGGTAACGAAGGGAGTCTTGGTCATAAGCGCCCGTTGTGGTACGCTAGGATGTTGTATGGTAGTTGCCATAAGCTTTTGCCCGAAAGACGTTGCAAATACTTTGCCAGCTAGTTGAAAAAGTATATTTTGATAGCAGCAATGCAGCCCATTTATAAAGAAATACAGAGATTTCGCTACCCGTGGTTGATAGTAGCTATCAATCTTGTGTGGGTTCTTGCCTTTTCGATAAGTATTTTCGAAGGCAAGCCTAATATAATATTGTTGATGGGTGCTGGCTTAGTCGTATCGAATATCTTTTTACTGACCACTAAGCTTCGTGTTACGATAACCGAAGAACAAATCCATTTAAAGTTTGGCATATTCCAAGATACCATATCCATGGAGCAAATAGAAAGCTTCGAGGTGAACAAGCTTTCTTGGTGGACGTATGGCATTGGTTACCGCCTATCTCCCTTTACAAAAACCACTGCTTATATTATGGAGGGCAGCACCCAAGTAAAGCTTCATCTAACAAAAGGAAGTGTTGTGGTCTTTTCCACAAAAAATTCAACGGCATGTATCCATGCCCTTCAACAACTAGGCTTAAGTATGGGGATGAGTTTTGCTTCAGCTAAGGGAAAATCGACATGAATATTTGTTGATTGAGGCATTACATAGTTGATTCAATTTATTGCCCATTATGCCGCTATGCTAAAGATACAGTGAAACCTATTTTTTTAAAAGTAAACAACTGGTTTACTATAGTTTATCTTATTGTAGAGTCTAGTTTATCATTTTTTAGAATAGAAATTACCACTATAATTACTTTTGTTTAAGTTAGACTTGTGATGTGAGTAAAAAGTGAGAGACGAGACAAAAACTCAGAAAATCCAGTACATTTTACATAAACCAATGAAAAACAAGTCACTTTACATCGTTTAGTTTAAGACATTATTTAAACTTTTTGAGTACGAATTGAGCTGTTTTAGGTATGCTTTGGGTATGAATTGGGTACGTTTTGAGTATGAATTGGGAGGGTTTTTAGCCAAGCAGCCGTAGTATCTTAATATCCCCCAACCCCACGCATTTTTGTTACATCCCCCTATCCCCTTCGAAGGGGGAACTGATTTGTTCTTCCCTAAAGTGTGATAAACTTTCAAAGGGGGAATAATTTACCTAGTACCTTTTTGTACCTCGTACCTTGTACCTTGTACCTTGTACCTCTTACCTTGTACCTTATCGTACCTTCAATAGTCTCACTACTCATTACTAGAAACTAAATACCCCATATCCCTTTCATCACTATTTCGGCAAGATTACCGTCTGGGTCGCGAAAGTAGAAGGACTTTCCTCCCTGTGGCCAATCTACTTCCTGCTCTATGGCAATACCAGCATCCGCTACCCATTGCTTCCAAGCCCTGTAGTGTTGTACTTCGGTTTCGAATGCGAAGTGTTGCTGCCCGGTGCCAAAGTGTGGGGGCAGCTTGGTATCCGTTTTGGTGGCTTCGGCAATAAAGCACAGTAGTACGGAGCTGCCAGCTCTAAAAAATGCGTGGCGGCTTTCCGAAAGGGCAAAGCATTCCAAGCCCAGCTTGCCCTCGTAAAATTCGCGAGTCCGTTGTAGGTCTGCCACATATAGGCAGGTTTCCTTTATCTGGGTAAAAGTTGGTTTCATGATACCTAAAGATAGGCTTACTGCTGAATACCAGTATTATATTTTACGTTCCCCGTAACTCATAGATTCGGGATTGCACAACTCGATACTAGTATCTAAACTTTTAGCGTTAAAAAACAATTATTAACACAGCCCTGGTAGACCAAATCCATGCTTTGGACGAAGATTTGTAGGTCGAGACGGAGTTTAACTTTATATTAGCCCTATATGTTCACCATATCCAATAAACCTATGTTACGATTGCGAGTGCTGTTCCCTGCGTTGCTGGTGTTTTTCACCTTTACCTCCTATACGCCCGCCCCTGCCGATATTGACAAGAACAAGGTGATTTTAGACTTGATTGTACAAGGGCTGTCCACCAATCACTACAAAGATATCCCCATCGATGATCAGTTCTCCATCAAAGTGTACGACTTGTACCTAAAAAGATTGGACTACAATAAGCGCTTCTTTTTGCAAAGTGACATGGATGCCCTGCGCATGTACCGCATGCAAGTAGACGATCAGGTAAAGAAAGGCGACTATACTTTTTTTGATAAGGCCATCGGCATTTTCAACAAGCGGTTCGACCAGACCGAAAAGTATTATAAGGATATCTTGGACAAGCCCATGGACTTTACCGTAAACGAGACCTTTGAAACCGACCCCGAAAAGCGGAGCTATCCAAAGAATGAAAAAGAGATGATTGACCTGTGGCGCAAATCGCTGAAGTATCAAGTGCTGGTGAAAATTGACGAGCAGTTGCAAAGGCAAGAAGAAGCTACCGAAAAGAAGGACACTTCCGTGAAAATCCTTTCATTGGCGGAAATAGAAAAAGATGCCCGCGAGAAAGTGCGCAAGTCGTATGACAACTTCTACACCCGTATGCGCAAAATCGATATGGACGAACAGCGAAGCCTTTATCTAAATGCCATTACCAGTACCTTCGACCCACACACCAATTTTTTTCCGCCGAAAGACAAAGAGAATTTTGATATCTCCATGTCAGGCCAACTAGAAGGAATAGGTGCTACCCTACAAGAAGACAATGGCTATATTAAAGTAACCTCCATAGTGCCTGGCTCGCCCTCATACAAGCAAGGCGAATTGAAGGAAGGAGACTATATCTTAAAAGTGGCCCAAGCAACTGGTGAACCCGTTGATATTGTGGACATGCCAGTGGACGAGGCCGTAAAATTGATACGTGGTAAAAAAGGGACGGAAGTGAAACTGACCATTAAGAAAAAGGATGGCATCATTAAGACCATTTCCATTATCCGCGACGTGGTGCAACTGGAAGAAACCTATGCCAAATCGACCATCCTTCAAAAAGGGGAGAACAAGGTAAAGGTGGGTTATGTACACTTGCCTAAGTTCTATGCCGATTTCAGCCATCAAGGCGGGCGAAACTCCGGTACCGATATGGCCAAGGAAATAGCCAAGCTACAACAAGAGGGCGTGGATGGTATTGTGATTGACCTACGCAATAATGGCGGCGGCTCCTTGCAAGATGTAGTGGATATGGGCGGATTGTTCATTGGCACCGGCCCCATAGTACAGATAAAGCCCCGTGCCGGCGCGCCTTACGTAATGGAAGACCGCGACCCCAGCGTTAAATGGGATGGCCCATTGGTAATTATGATTAATGAGTATAGTGCTTCTGCCAGCGAAATATTGGCTGCCGCCATGCAAGATTATGGCAGGGCAGTAATCATAGGCAGCGAAACCTCTTTTGGCAAGGGAACCGTACAACGATTTTTTGATTTGGATGATTTTGTTGGTTCTGAACTGGAAGGCATCAAACCACTGGGTACCGTGAAATTGACCACCCAGAAGTTTTATCGCATCGATGGCCGAACCACCCAACTTAGAGGGGTTAGTTCAGATGTTGTGCTACCAGACAACTATGCTTACTTTGAAAGCGGCGAGGAAGAAGAGGATTATCCTTTGGAGTGGGATGAAATAAACCCGGTAAGGTATGAACGTTGGAGCAATGGCAAGGAAATCAAGGAAGTATCGGCATTGAGCAAGAATAGAGTGAAGACCAATGCCTATTTCCAAAAAATTGATGAAAATGCCAAACGCTTGAAATCCTTAAGCGATAGCACCGTGCAGACCCTGAACTTGGAACAATTCCATAAGCGCAGCAACCAGTTGGATGCCATTGCCAAACAATACGACAAATTGGAGAAAGGCGATAGTACCCTAGCCTTTACTACCCCTAAGGATGATTTGGTGATAATCAACAGCGACACCACCCGTCAGCAGACCAACAAAAAATGGCACGAGGATATTAGGAAGGATATGTACATTGGCGAGGCTATCAATGTAATACAAGACCTTGCCAAGTACCCGAAACACCCTGTGACCAACAATGCGGAGAAGCGATAGTTTTCGGCAAAATTCAAGGCATTGAAACATTCTCGCTAATTTTGCGGTTGTGCCTGCATATTCCCTAGCCAGTGAGCAAAAAAGGTAAAGTATTGGTAGCCATGAGCGGCGGTATTGACAGTACCGTAGCCGCTGTAATGCTTCATAACCAAGGTTATGAAGTAATTGGTATTACCATGAAAACCTGGGATTATGCCACCAGCGGGGGTTCAAAAAAAGAAACTGGCTGTTGCAGCCTCGATTCCATTAACGATGCCCGGCAAGTGGCCGTGGACATGGGCTTCCCCCATTATATTATTGACATTAGGAACGAGTTTGGCGATTATGTCATCGACAATTTTGTGGATGAATACCTAGCAGGCCGTACCCCTAACCCCTGCGTGCTATGCAATACCCATATTAAATGGGAAGCCTTGCTGCGCCGTGCCGATGCCATGGGCTGTGATTATATTGCCACAGGGCATTACGCCAAAATCAAACAAGAAAATGGCCGTTACATTATCACCAAAGCGCCCGACCACAGCAAAGACCAGTCATACGTATTATGGGGAGTGAGCCAAGAATGCCTGAGCCGCACCTTGTTCCCCATTGGTGACTACCATAAAAGCGAAATACGTCGCATGTGTGCCGAATGGGGATATAATGATTTGGCCAAAAAGGCTGAGAGCTACGAAATATGCTTTGTGCCCGATAATGACTATCGCGGCTTTTTGAAGCGCAGGGTTCCCACTTTGGAAACGGAAGTGGCAGGAGGCAATTTTGTAGATACCGATGGGTATGTGGTAGGCAAGCACAACGGTTATCCATTCTATACCATTGGTCAACGCAAAGGCCTAGGCATCGCATTTGGCGAACCCGTATTCGTAACTGCCATCCATCCTGAAACCAATACGGTGGTGCTGGGAAGGGAAAAGGATTTGGAAAAAAACATGCTTTACGTCGGTAAATTGAACTTATTGAAGTACGACCCTATACCTGATGGTACGGAGGCACTGGTAAAAATCCGCTACAAAGACCCGGGTGCGATGGGTACTATTTACAATGAAGGCGACAAGCTGCGAGTTGAATTTTATTCGAAAGTAAAAGCGATAGCTCCTGGCCAGTCAGCTGTGTTTTACGAAGGAGATGACGTATTGGGCGGTGGTATCATTTATTCGGGAATATCCGTTGATAGATAGCTTTTGTTTAATTTTAGAAGCATGAAGCATTTTTCCCCTCTTTTGTTGGCGTTAATAGTGGTGGTGGCTATCAGCTCTTGTAAAAAAGATGATAACACCTCGGTTGATTTGAAGTATGAATATTTCCCGCAGGATACCGGTCTCTATGCAATCTATGATGCCGATTCAGTGACGTTTGACGACTTTTTCAATCCGCCCCTTGTTGATACCGTACAATTTCAAATTAAGGAAGTAGTGGAATCGATTTTCAACGATAACGAGGGAAGGCCTACTATGCGCATTGAGCGATACCGCAGGGCCGATTCTACCCAAGCATGGACTATTTGGAACGTTTGGACGGCCACCCGTACCACTACTACTGCCGAACGTTATGAGGACAATATGCGTTTTATCAAATTATCGTTTCCTCCTAAAGTAGAGAAGACTTGGGACGGTAACGCCTATTTGCAGATTGATGAAACCAACGATTTTTTAGAAGGCTGGGAATACCAGATTACCAAATTGGACCAGCCTTATAGTATAAATGGCATCAACTTTGACTCAAGCCTGACAGTGATACAGCATGACGAAGAGAATCTTATCGAGAAAACCTATAGTGAAGAAGTGTATGCAAAGGGGGCAGGTCTTGTATATAAGCAGATAATGAAATTGGAAAAAGACGTTACCGCTACCTTTCCTGCTGGTGCAAAAGCAGGCTTTATTTACACCATTCGCCTGCGCGAGTATGGTCAACAATAACCGATGAACAGAATTACTTTGTTATGCCTCCTCCTTTTCACCTTTGCCAATGCCAGGGCACAGGAAAAGGTGTACAACAAATTCTGGGTACAACTGGCCGATAAAAACAACAATGGTTACGCTTTAGGGCAACCCGAATCATTTTTGAGCCAAAAGGCCATTGAAAGAAGGGAACATTATAATATCCCCATAGAATTTACCGACCTTCCGCTTACACCTACCTATGTACAAGTTATAGCCAATACTGGTGCTACAATATTACTCAAATCGAAATGGTTGAATGCCGTTGCTATACAAACACTGGACACCAGCATATTAAAGCAAATTAGGGAAATGCCATTTGTGCTGGGCATAGAACCGGTGGCTGCCACTACCATCCAATCGATGGAAGGGCAATCAATGATGCACCAAAGCCAAGCTATTGTAAAATTGGATGATAATGACGTTTTCTACGGTGCCAGTTTTCCGCAAATAGACCAAGTAAACGGTCAATATCTGCACCAATTAGGCTACTGGGGCGAGGGCATGCAAATAGCAGTGATGGATGCTGGATTTGAGAGGGCTGACAGCATTAGCGCATTCGACGATTTACGGGAAAACGGACGCATATTGGGCACCTATGATTTTGTGGAAGGTAGGGAGAATGTTTATTTGGTAGGTGGCCACGGCAGAAATGTTTTTTCCATTATTGCCGCCAAATTACCTGGGGAATATATAGGCAGTGCACCCAATGCCAGCTACTATCTTTTCCGTACCGAAGAAGGGGGCAGCGAATACCGCATAGAAGAAGCCAACTGGATAGCAGCAGCTGAATTGGCTGATAGCTTTGGAGTAGACATGATTACCTCTTCACTGGGTTATAGCACTTTCAATGATTCCACCATGAACTATGGCTATGCCGATATGGATGGACAAACGACCAAAATAACACGTGCGGCCGATTTAGCTGCCAGAAAAGGCATATTGGTAGTAAACAGTGCCGGCAATGAGGGCAATTCCGATTGGCGGTATCTTACGGCTCCATCTGACGGCGATAGCGTGCTATGTGTAGGGGCAGTGGATATTAACCGCAGAAAAGCTGGTTTCAGTTCCTTTGGTCCATCGGCAAGCGGTAGGGTAAAACCGAACATTGCTGGTTTTGGTCTCAATACGGCGTACATTGACGTGAATGGCAACGTAGCTTACGGCAGCGGTACCTCCTACTCTACCCCATTATTGGCCGGGCTAACGGCCTGCTTGTGGCAAAGCATCAGGGATAAGAGCAATATGGAAATTATCGATGCATTGCAACAAACCGCCAGTCAGGCGGAGCACCCCAATGATTCCTTGGGGTATGGTATCCCTAACTTCCAATATGCCTTTATGAAGTTAATGGCCGATAACCTATTGTATGAGATAGCCGATATGCCTAAAGTTTACCCCAATCCTTTTAGTAGCGAATTGCACTTGTTGCTCTATAATGCCAGCCCAGGCACGGCCAGTATTAGTGTCGGTATTTTTGATGGCAAGGGCGCACTGATGACCTCTGACGAAAAAGAAGTAAACGGTGAAGGGTTTGGAGCTTTCCATTTCACAGGCTTGGATAATTTGCTACCGGGCATTTATTATCTAAGGGTAAACAATAACGACCGAAGTTTTGGTATAAGAGCCATTAAGCTATAAGTCTTACTATCATATTAGATTTATTGAAGCAGATGGTTTAATATTGTCGCGCTATGGATAAAATAGCCGTAATCATACCCGCCTTTAATGAAGAGGCCGCCATCGCCGGAGTGGTAGCAGAAATCAACCAAATTTCAAAGGAAAGCGGTATAGCCCTGCATCCAGTGGTAATCAATGATTGTTCCACTGATAACACCTGGGGCATCATTTCGCAATTGGATTGTACGGCATTGAACTTGCCTATCAACCTTGGTATTGGCGGAGCAGTGCAGACAGGTTTCAAATATGCTTATCGCAATGGTTTCAGCCATGCTGTACAGGTAGATGGTGATGGGCAGCACCCAGCCTTGGAAATATCCCGATTGTATCTTGCCATGAAAGAGCGGCAGTTGAATGTTATCATAGGTTCACGTTTTTTGGAGAATAAGGGCTTTCAATCAAGTGGCCTCAGGCGCATGGGCATTAATTATTTTAAATGGCTCAATAAGATATTGATTGGCCAAACTATTACGGACAACACCTCAGGGCTTCGGATGATTGACCGCAGCGTGCTGGAGGCCGTTGTGAAATATTATCCTGACGAATATCCAGAACCCGAGGCCGTTGTCTTCTATGCAAAAAAAGGTTTTAAAATAGGAGAACTTCCCGTACAGATGCGCGAACGGCAAGGTGGAGTATCGTCCATACGGGCGTTTGGCCCATTGTATTACATGGCCAAAGTTACCTTGGCCGTTTTGTTCACCTACCTTCGTTTTACTTTCAACAGCAAAAGATAATGGCAAAGATTCAACTATTGGCAATATTGGCCAGCCTTTCGTTTTTGTTTTATATCGGACGGCTGATTGTGAAAGGCAAGTTGCGCGAAGAGTATTCCATTGTGTGGATACTCAGCACCATTGTTTTAATCGTCTTTTCTTTTTGGCGGAATGGGCTGGAGATATTGGCCCACACTTTAGGTATCTATGAGGCGCCAAACATGATTTTTACGGGTGCCATCTTTATCATCATGATTTACTTATTGCACCTATCTATAGTGTTGTCAAAAACGCAAAGACAAAACAAAGAGCTCAGTCAGGAACTTGCGTTGCTGAAACAGGAGTTAAAAAAAGAAAAGGTGGCCTAATGTATATACCGCCATATTTCAAGGAAGAGGACAAAGAGGAATTGCTTGCTTTTATTAGGCAGCATCCTTTTGCTACATTGGTTTCTCAAGTGCAGGGTCGCCCATGGGCTACGCATTTGCCCTTTGTAGCAGATGAGGAGGATGGTACATTGTGTTTGACCACCCATATGGCAAAAGCGAATGCGCAATGGAAGGGCTTCAATGGCGAAGAGGTGCTGGTAGTGTTCCAAGGACCCCATGCCTATATTTCGCCTAGCAATTATGTAAAGAAAGACAATGTCCCTACTTGGAACTACATAGCAGTACATGCCTATGGTAAAGTGCGGTTAATGGAGGAAGCGGAAAATGAAATGGTCTTGCTTAAGATGATAGCAGCATTTGAAGCAGAATTCAAACAACAGTATGGGCAGTTGGATAATAAGTATTTGCAAGGTTTGTTGAAAGGAATTGTAGCGCTCGAAATCAATGTTCAAGAATTACAAGGTAAATATAAGCTGAGCCAAAACAAGCTGCCAGAAGAAAAACAACAAATCATACACAGTTTGATGGGTACCGATGACCCCAGTGCCCAAACCTTGGGATTGAAAATGCAAGCATATTATGACAAAAGTCAATCTAGCTAAAGCATACACAAATGCCTTGTAAGGGCTATCTTTATATAAAAGGAAAGAATGAAAAAAAATAATACGCTCACTATCATTTTTTTGCTGGTGTCATTGCCACAATTTTTATGGGCACAGTTAGAATTCAATCGTTATGATAGTATCATTGTTCTTGCCCAAGGCGATACCTTTAAACATGCTTGGTCGGGCGGCTTAAACTGCCCGCAATTTTCCGAAGCCGATTTGAACAATGATTCGGTAAAAGATTTAGTTGTCTTCAATCGTGGCTCCTTTGATGTTGACAGGGATTACAATGGCAACCACGTATTGACCTTTATTAACAAGAATATACCAGGACAGGTATCCTACGAATATGCCCCCTTTTACCAACAATTTTTTCCGGGCTATAACCATTGGATGCTAATGTTCGATTTCAATTGCGATGGCAAGGAAGATATAGCTACTTCATCGCCTTTGGGGGGTATTGATGTTTATTTTTGCGAGTTCGATATCGACAATCATCCCTATTTCACCGGTCCTAATCGGCTGAGATACACCACCAATAACGGGGCGCCTTTATCCGATATTCCGATATTGTATTCTGATATTCCTGGCTTTGCGGATGTAAACAATGATGGCGATATGGATGTACTGGCCTTTGACAATTTTGCCAATGCCTATGTCAATTACTTCGAAAACATGACCGTAGAGAATGGATTTATTTGTGGCGATACCCTTTTATTCAATTTAAACACATACTGTTATGGTGTGTTTTCTGAGAATCCTACTTCCAGTGCCATCAAATTCAATGATACCAGTGGTTGCAGTTTGTTTCAATTATCGGTACCAAATTCAGGGCCAGTTGCAGGTTCACCAAGGCATGCAGGATCAACTTTATGTGCCTATGATAAAGATGGCGACGGCGATAAAGACCTCTTGATTGGGGATGTAAATGGCCTCCATATTATTGGTTTGACAAATGGTGGAAATCCCAACTACGCCCTGATGGTTCCTCCCGCTGATACCATGTACCCTTCCTACAACTATTCCGTACAAATGGAGGTTTTCCCAGCTCCTTTCTGTAATCTGGATGTAAACAACGACGGAAAAAAGGATGTTTTGGTAGCACCAAATCTTCCAAGGGCTTCTGAAAATTGGAGCTGCTCCTGGTACTACCAAAATATCAGCAATGATGATACGGTAAGGCTCGATTTTCAGACCGACACGTTTCTCATTGATCAAATGGTTGATTTAGGTGAAGGTGCCTATCCCGCAATAGTGGATATCAGTGGCGATGGTTTGAAAGATTTGGTAGTTGGCAACGGGTATTACTTTGTGAATAGCACAACCAAGCGTTCAGGCTTGGCGTATTTCAAGAATGTAGGCTCCATCAATAAGCCGGTTTTTGAATTGGTAACAAGGGATTTGGCCAATGTAAGCAGCTTGCAAATCGGCAACAACTATATACAAAGTGCTGCCCCTGCATTCGCCGATATGGACAATGATGGGGATATGGATATGCTGGTAGGAAATGAAACTGGAGAAATTCAATACTATACCAATACCGCGGGTGCGGGAAACCAAGCTGTATTTTCATTAACTGGACCCACTTGGCAGGGTATTGATGCGGGCGGTAACAGCGTACCTTTTGTCTTCGATGTTAATGGTGATTCACTGCCTGACTTATTGATTGGCAATAAAGCTGGGGTAATTTACTACTATCCTAACAGAGGTACACTTACAAGCCCTGATTTTGATGCCTTTCCCATTAATTACAGTTTTGGCAACATTGATGTGAGGTATCCAGGGCAAATCAACGGCTGGTGCACACCAGCAATTGCTCCCTTGGACTCAACTGGCAAGTTGTATGTACTAGCAGGTAACGAAGAGGGCAAAATAGCTGGATATGAGTTTAATCCAGACAGTATTTTGTCGGGTTCATTCCCCCAAGTTTTTGATTTTTATTCAGGCATAGATGAAGGAGAACGCGTTGCCATTGCTATCGGCTCTTTTTCCAACAACGATAAGTATGATATGGTAACGGGTAACTATCGGGGCGGTTTGACCTTTTACTCCCAGTCGGACAGGATAGCGCCTACTATCAATGATACCATCATTTTGGTAAATGGAGATACCCTTACCCTCAATGGCGACAGCACCTTGGTGCTTAATGGCAGTAATGGCGTGAATCCTGCACAAGGCGATACCGTAACTATATCCAATGGCGACACCACCATCCATATCTTAATAACGACTGCAGGGGTTAGCTTCGGCAGTAATGATACTTTGATTATCAGCCCAAATGGCGAAGTATATTTTGGTGGCGTTGTAATAGGACAGATAATCAACGTGAGCACAGGCATAGACAATGCTTTACAGCAATTCGGGTTCATGGTTTATCCAAATCCTGCCAATGATGTATTGTTCATTAGGCCAAATGTACTGGATAAAGGCAATCGTACCATTTTGGTACAAGACCTATTGGGAAGGGTTCAGCTAAAGTTCATCAATTTGCCAGCCAACGCTTTAGAAACTGCAATCGATATTAGCACTTTGGCAAAAGGCGTCTATTTCTGCCACATGCAGATTGGAGATAAAAAAGCCGTTCAAAAATTTGTAGTACAATAGCTTGAGAAGCATTTTCATCATCGGTCTATTGCTGATAGCTTTGGTTAGCCAAGGTCAATGGGTGTTTCAGCGTTTGGATGCGCCCGTGGTCAATGGGGCAAAGACCCTTATCAATGCCTGGGCAGGGGGTTTCAACAACCCTCAGTTCTCTGAAGCGGACTTGAACAATGATGGTATCACCGATTTAGTGGTTTTGGAAAGAGGTTTTTTTGAAGCTGGCTTGGGCCATAGCGGAAGCAGAATACTCACTTTCCTGAATGCTGGCACACCTGGTGAGATTGCATATACTTATGCACCACAGTATGAAGCGGCATTTCCCCCATTATACCAATGGATGCTGATGAAAGATTACAACTGCGATGGAGTGGCTGATATCTTTACTACTAGTCCAGGGCAAGTAGACTTATACTTGGGCAGCTTTGTAAATGGTAACCTAAGGTTTGATTACCGAGGTTTTCTGCCCTACAATACCTTTACGGGACCATTGAACATTTATGTCTCCTCGTTGGATATCCCTGCGATTGAAGATATCAATAATGACGGCGATTTGGACATAGTCACTTTTCAGCAATTCGGAGTTACTATTGACTACTTTGAAAATCTTTCCCAAGAATTGACCAATACCTGCGGTGATACCCTTCTATTCGAATACCGCGACTTCTGCTGGGGAAAGGTTTGGGAATTGGGCCTAAACAAGACCATATTGTTGGACACCTGCAGCATTACCCCTAAAAATGGTGGCCCCAGACATACTGGTTCTACCCTATTGGCTTTTGACGAAGACAACGATGGTGATAAGGAACTGGTACTCGGGGACGTTACCTTCGACAACCTTACTCGTTTGGTAAATGGAGGAACACCAGATACAGCGCACATGATAGCGCAAGACACGGCCTACCCCAGCTATGACCTGCCCGCCAATATGCACATTTTTCCTGCCCCATTTATGTTGGACGTAAACAATGACGGCAAGCGCGATTTACTGGTAAGCCCCAATATTACCCGCGCATCCGTTAACACCAATTGCGCATGGTTTTATAGTAATGTAAGCACCAACGATACTGTAAGGTGGCAGTTTCAAAATGACAGCTTTTTGGTGGATGGCATGATTGATTTAGGCGAAGGTGCTTATCCCGCTTTCTTTGATTATGATGGCGATGGGCTGAAAGATTTGGTGGTGGGCAACTATGGCTATTACTCCTCACCAGGCAACTATAAATCTGGCTTGGCATTATTCAAAAATACCGGTTCAGGAAGTTTTCCAGCATTTAAACTAGTTACACGCGATTACGTGGGGCTCTTCAATCAATTGATTGACGGTAAGCCCATGCTGAATATAGCCCCTTCATTTGGCGACTTGGACAATGATGGGGATGATGACTTGTTAGTGGGCGATAGCTCGGGCAAATTACGCTATTTCGACAATCAAGCTATTGGAGCAAGTGCTGCCTTCATTTTAACCAATCCTAATTATTTCAATATTGACGTAGGCACTAACAGTACGCCTTTTCTTCATGATCTGAATGGTGATGGCTTGTTAGATATCATTGTCGGCAATAAATCAGGATCAGTAGCTTATTTTGAGAACCGAGGTACCGCTGCTAATGCCGTTTTCAATGCCGTAGCAGATAATGCCGCTTTGGGCGAAATAGATACCCGCTATCCACAATTTATCAATGGCTATAGCACGCCAATAGTTACACACTTAGACAGTAGCAATCATCTTTTTCTATTGAGCGGCAATGAAGAAGGACGCATCTTGGCTTATCTAATTGACCCTAGCAAGTTAAAGGGCGGCAGATTTAGAAAGGTGTTTGATTTTTACTCTGGTATCGATGGCGGAGAGCGCACGGCTTTATCCATAACCGATTTGGACAATGATGGAAAAATGGAAATGTTAGTGGGCAACTATCGCGGCGGACTAGGCTTATATCGGCAGATAGACAGCCTTCAGGCTTGGCTACCAGATACCACTACACAAGTGGTTGAAATACAGCCTTTGGATATCCATCTAGCACCAAACCCGACAAACAGCATCACCTATCTTTACTTTGACCAGCCATTTAAAGGGACTATATCTATCAGTATTTTTAACATAACCGGTTCATTATTAGAAAGTGCCACCTTTGATACAGGCATCAATCGTTTGCCAATGGATGTATCCCACCTAAATCCTGGTATTTACTTGTTAAGTATTGCCAATGGCTCAACCCATAAGATTTTGAAATTGTTGGTTTATTAGTCAAAATAAAGGGATTTGGCAATACAACACTTGCCTGCCTTTTTGTCATATTAATTAAATAAATAAGTGTCAATTTTTCGGGGATAAGGAATGTCTCCTTCCATAAAAGCCAGATGGTCTTATTTTTGAAAATTAATAATCGCAATGGACTACAAAGACTATTACCAAATATTGGGCGTAAGCAAAACAGCTACCGCTGACGAGATAAAAAAAGTATTTCGTAAGCTGGCCAAACAGTACCATCCTGATAAAAACCCAGGCGATAAGAAAGCAGAGGAACGATTCAAGGAGATGAGCGAAGCATATGAGGTATTAAGCGATCCGGAAAAAAGAAAGAAATATGACCAGCTGGGGGCCAACTACCAAGCTTACAAAAATGCTGGCGGTGCGGGTGAAGAATTTTGGCAGCAATATACCCAACAGGGCCAACAAGGTAGGGGACAAACATTCTATGGGGGGCAGGGGGAAAGCTTCGATTTCTCCGACTTCTTCCAGAATATCTTTGGAGGGGGTGGTGGATTTGGCGGCCGTACCCAAAGCAGGCGCAAACAAAAGGGGCAAGATTACGAAGCAACTCTTGATTTGAACCTGGAACAAGTGTATCAAGGCACCAGCACCATATTGAACGTGAACGGCGAACAACTGCGCGTAAACATAAAACCTGGCGTTAAGAATGGCCAAAGGCTTCGATTAAAAGGCAAAGGCGGTATTGGAGCCGGCGGCGGCGAAGCAGGCGATATCATTATAGCGGTAAACGTAAAAGAACATGGTATGTACCAGCGTCAGGTTGATGACCTCTACCGCGATTTGAACATTGACCTATATACGGCAGTACTGGGCGGTAAAGCCAACGTGAATTTGCTTGACGGCTCCACAATTAGCCTGAACATTCCAGCCGGTACACAGAATGGCAAACAGTTACGGCTTAAGGGCAAGGGCATGCCCGTATACGGCAAGCCTGGCGAAGCGGGCAATCTTATTCTAACCATCCGCCCGCAAATACCGGAGCAATTGACTGCCGAACAAAGAGCATTGTTTGAGAAGTTGCGCTCCTAATATGGTAGTTTTGTAAAAAATATCGATGTCGCACAAGGCAGGTTTTGTAAACATTATCGGCAGGCCCAACGTAGGTAAATCTACCTTGATGAACGTACTGGTCGGCGAATCATTGAGCATTGTCACCTCCAAGGCCCAAACTACTCGCCACCGAATTTTGGGCATAGTAAATAGTGAAGATTACCAAATTGTATATTCCGACACCCCCGGCATACTATTCAAGCCACAATACGAACTGCATGAGGCCATGATGGGTGCCGTTCGCTCGGCTTTCGAGGATGCGGATGTGTTGCTCTTTATTACCGAAATATATGAACAACCTGAGGAAATGGCCGACATATTGGGCATGGTGAACAAGTTGGATATGCCCAAACTATTGCTAATCAACAAAATTGACCAGGCCAAAGAAGGACAGTTGGAACAATTGACTGAGAAGTGGCAACAACTATCTGTGTTTCAAAATATCATTCCCATATCTGCATTGCAACATTTGAACATAAGTCAAGTAACTGATACCATTTTAAGCTTGCTGCCCGAACACCCTGCCTATTATGACAAGGAACAGCTAACCGACCGCAACGAGCGCTTCTTCGTCACGGAAATTATTAGAGAAAAGATTTTGCTTAACTACCGGAAGGAAGTGCCTTATAGTACTGAAGTAGTCATCGATTCCTTTAAAGAAGACGAGCATATCGATAGAATAAGGGCCATCATTTTTGTGGAACGGCAGACACAAAAATCCATCCTGATAGGGAAGAATGGAGAAGCATTGAAAAAAGTAGGCATAGAAGCCAGAGCTGCCATAGAAGCATTAGTAGGCAAGCAGGTGTACCTTGAGCTGCACGTAAAAGTAAAGGAAGGCTGGCGCAATGATAGCCGTTTCCTTAAGCAGACTGGTTATCAGGAATAGAGGATAATATTTCTCCAATATTGGCCTTTCTTGCAGAACTATCAAATACTATATTTGTTGATGTTGTAGTAGCAGGTATTATGAAGAGCAGCAAGGTATCGCCGTTACAAGCAATCAATAAACGCGAGCAGGTAATAAAAACCACTGGCAAGCTATTCCTTTATTTTGGGCTTGCCGCCATATCCGTTTTGTTTTTGTGCTTTTCGGGCACCTTTGTGTACCATATGGTAATGGCTCCTGCACAATCTATCCAATTGCCTTCAGTGTTCCATATTAGTACCTTGGTCATTATTGCCAGTAGTGTATTGTTGCAGTACATGCTGAAACTGATGGTTTCTGGCGACAACAAATATTTTAGCTTGATGGCACTAGGCGTATTTATGTTGGGTACTTGCTTTTTGGCTTGTCAATTTGTAGGATGGCAAATGCTGTTGCAAAGGGGCATCGATATTACCTCCACTACTGCCGCATCTTACCTATACTTGCTATCAGGCCTTCACGCCCTCCACCTGCTGGTTGGCTTGCTGGCCTTAGGGGTGGTGGCTGCAAGGTCGCTGCTAAGGCTCAATAACCCAGTGGGCCAATTGATGTTTGAAACCGACGTTTTCAGGCAATACCGTATCTCCTTATTGGCAACCTATTGGCATTTTGTAGGCCTGTTATGGATTTACCTCTATATTATTTTTATAGTGGTCAGCTGGTAGTCCCTTCTTGCTTCAAATCATTGTTGATTTCAGCCGGAACAAATTTGCTTACATCGCCGCCATTTATCAATATCTCCCTTACAATGGTGGAGCTGATATGGCTCATTTCCGGGTCGCTGATAATACAGATGGTTTCCAGTTCGGGTGCCATGGATTTATTCAATTGGGCGATAGTCTTCTCATAATCAAAGTCGGCGGCATTCCTGATGCCCCTTATCAAGTAGCGGGCATTCACGCTACGTGTAAAGTTGACCGTTAAGCCTTGGTAGGCCATCACTTCCACATTGGGCAAATCTTTGAAAATGTCGCGCATCCATTTCTCGCGCTGTTCAAAACTGAAGTAGTATTTTTTTGAAGTATTGTTGCCCAAGGCAATAATCACTTTATCGAACAAAGGGGCGGCACGTTTCACTACGTCAACATGTCCTATGGTGATAGGGTCGAACGAACCTGGGAAAACAGCAATCTTATCTTGCATGTTGGAGGATATGGTTGCTGCAATATTACGATAAATAGCACAGGAGGGCAGAAAAAAATACAGGCGCAACTAATCCGACAAAGTTGCGCCTGTTCCACCAAATTCTCTCGAAGAATTGTTGAAATGATAACAACTGATAGACGGCAGCATTCCCTAAAGGGTTGCTTGCAAAAAATCCATGACATTTTTTTGACAAAACTTAACAGCTTACAGGATGTTTCGCTCCAGTTTGTAGTGATTATTTGCCTTAGCCCGCAACCTTGGTATCAAAATGGCGTAAAAGGGTAAGGATAAAATAATGCGGGGAATGAGACAACTGAAAATCACCAACCAGATTACCCAACGCGACAGCCAAGCGTTGGAGAAATACCTACAAGAAATAGCCAAAGTAAAATTGCTGACCGCCCAGGAAGAAGTTGATCTCTCCAAGCGCATTAAGGATGGCGATGCAGATGCTTTGGAACATTTAGTTAAGGCTAATTTGCGTTTCGTGGTATCGGTGGCCAAGCAATACCAAAACCAAGGCTTGCCGTTGAGCGACCTGGTGAACGAGGGTAACCTGGGCCTTATCAAAGCAGCGCAAAAGTTTGACGAAAGCAAAGGCTTCAAATTTATATCTTACGCCGTATGGTGGATTAGGCAAAGCATCATGCAGGCAGTGGTGGAACAAAGCCGCATTATCCGCCTTCCACTGAACAAAGTAGGTTCATACAATAAAATCAACCAAACCATGGCCGCCTTTGAGCAAGAGTTTCAGCGCGAGCCTACCCATGAGGAACTGGAAGAAATATTGGACATCAATAGCAAGGAAATAGAAGACCTTATCAAAAGTGCCACCCGTCACGTATCCATGGATGCTCCCTTCAATGAGGAAGGCGAAGGCAGCCTATATGACGTGCTGATAGATGAAAGCGAAAGCGATACCGAAAAAGCGATGATGAAGGACTCTTTAACAAAAGAAATTAACAGCGTAATGGCCGTACTGCCAACACGCGATGCGGAAATCATATCTTACTATTTCGGGTTGAAAGGAGAAGGCTATATGACATTGGAGGAAATCGGCCAAATGTTCAGCCTTACCCGCGAGCGCGTACGCCAAATTAAAGAGCGTGCCCTTCGCCGCCTACGCAAAACATCTGGCAGCAATAGCCTGAAACATTATTTGGGGTAGTAACCTCAGGGTTCCGAAACATGCTAAAGCCGCTTCAAAAATGAAACGGCTTTATTTGTCAATATACGGCGCATAGCACATGCTCAGTGAACATAAACAAAGAAGCCCCGCTTTTGGCAGGGCTTCTTTTGTAGCGGGAGCTGGACTCGAACCAGCGTCCGTCGGCTGACGGATATGAGCCTACGAGCTAAGGCCCGTTGCCAATCAGCTCTCGGATGAACGCCCTGCCCCTCGATGACTTCAACGTTTTTTCTCTGACAATAGCTTCTTGCTTGGTTCCAAACACTTCAGCGTGAACCACCTTCCATGGACGAAATTTGACCGTATAGCCTTTCGTGGCCAATTGATTATGGGATGTGAGCCGACCTTGCAAATCGGATGTATAACCCACGTATATCTTGTTATAGGCCTCAGCATATAGCACGTACACAGTGAACATAAACGCAGAAGCCCCGCTTTTAGCAGGGCTTCTTTTGTAGCGGGAGCTGGACTCGAACCAGCGACCTTTGGGTTATGAGCCCAACGAGCTACCAACTGCTCCATCCCGCGATGTGGAGGGCAAAGTTAACAAATTTTCCAAAAGAAACTAAAGAAGTACTCTTTTATTTGCTGCTTTGTTGAGTTAATAGCTACTAATTATTCTTACTGGAATTCTACTACCTGCCCTGTCACTATTACTTTGCGCTTAACGACAAACACATAGCTCTTTACGTATTCTTCTACGGTTACATTAATGAGTGCCCTGCTCTTGCCCTCCATTTCGGCTTGTGCAATCATTTCTTTTTTGGCCAGCTCCATAAGCGAGCGTTTCTTGAGGCCGCCAAAAAACAAGATGTATTGGGCCTCCGCTTCGCCGCTAACGGTTTTGACAACAGTGTAGTTTTTTTCACCAAGCTCAACGTTGGTAACAGTTTGATTCAGGTTGTGCGACAGAGGGAAGTGTACTCCACAGCTAGAGAGCAGCATTACTCCCCCTATGGTCAATAATAGCAGTATCCGTTTCATAGGTTTAGTTTTTTGTAAACGATACCCCAAAATAAGTTTAAGATTTAAAGCCAAAAAATGATTTTAGTCAACAGCAATCATAACTAAAGTTACTAGTTGATACCGGCTTAAAATTGAAACAAAAAAGCCGCTCCTTTTGGGGCGGCTTTAAAAATTTTGTGAGCTGAAATTTACTCCTCTGTAGTTTCTTCGGTTGTAGCAGTTTCCTCGGCGGAGGCTTCTGCCTCAGGAGCTGACGCCTCAACCTGAGTGTCGGTAGCCATTTGCTCTTCGGCAGATGCTTCATTAGTAGATTCCATCGGCTCTGTCACAGCAACTTCTTCAGCAGTAACTTGTGTGGCCTTTTTAGAAGGCTTAGTTTTTGATGGAGCTTCAACCGGAGCTGATTTTTCAACCTTGGTACGGGTCACAGGCTTGGAATCGCCTACTGTGGTCACCACGTTCACGAATACCTTTTCGTCTTTTTTACGGCGGAACTCAACAATCCCATCAGTAACTGCAAATATCGTATGGTCTTTGCCCATGTCAACGCCCAAACCTGGGTGGAACTTGGTGCCACGTTGCCTGATGATGATGTTGCCGGCAACCGCTGGTTGGCCACCGAACAATTTAACGCCCAAACGCTTGCTGTGCGAATCCCTACCATTTCGGGTACTACCTGCGCCTTTCTTGTGAGCCATGGTTTATCTTTTTTCTTACTGGTTGATCAAATGGATTATGCGATACTGTCAATGGTGATACGGGTCAATGACTGACGGTGTCCGTTTTTCAGCTTATAACCTTTTCTCCTTTTCTTTTTGAACACGATTACTTTATCGCCTTTCAAATGCTCTTGGATGGTAGCTTTAACCACTACATTGCTGAGTGTGGGAGTGCCAACTGATACAGTTCCATCAATATTGGTAAGCAATACGTTGGCAAACTGAACGCTATCACCTTCATTGCCTTCCAATCGGTGAACAAACAACTGCTGACCATTGGTCACTTTGAACTGTTGGCCGGCTATTTCTACTATCGCGTGCATGGACTAAAGTATTATTTGAGGGTGCAAATATAGCAAAAGGATAGCAAAGTTAAAAATTTAGTTTGAGAATTTTCACTGTAGTCATTCTAGCAGGCATCCACAGTATGGCGTTGGCAAGTTGCCGAATTAAAAGGTAGTCGATTGGGTAATTTTGTGTTATCATGGGTCTTAAGGCCTTTATCATAAAACCATATGCCCAATGGGTTGCCGCCAAAGTAAAACGTTGGAGCCAAAACCCTATTGAAAGGCAGGAGCGATTATTCACCAAATTAGTTGAGAAGGCCAAATATACCGCCTTTGGGAAGGATCACGGCTTCAGCGATATCAGCAGTTACCATGATTTTCAAAAACAGGTGCCCATTAGGGACTATGAGCAACTGGCACCATATATAGAAAGGATAAAAAAAGGAGAACCGGATGTATTGTGGGCAGGCAGGCCACGCTATTTTGCCAAAACTAGTGGTACAACTTCCGGAACAAAGTATATCCCAATTACCAACGACTCCATCGGCAACCACTTTTTCTCCGCCCAAACGGCCATGATGTTGTACATGGCTGAAACAGGCAACTACAATATCATGGATGGCAAAATGATTTTTCTTTCCGGTAGCCCGGAATTGGAAAAAGTAGGCGGCATTCCAACCGGTAGGCTTTCTGGTATTGTGAACCACGAAGTGCCCTCTTGGCTGCGCACCAATCAACTGCCATCATGGACCACGAACTGTATCGATGACTGGGAGCAAAAGCTTGATAAAATTGTGGAGGAGACCTTACAGGCCGACATGACGCTCATTAGTGGCATACCACCTTGGGTGCAAATGTATTTCGACAGGCTTGTTGCCATTAAGGGCAATCCCATTAAGGATGTTTTCCCAAATTTCAAGGTGCTCGTGTATGGGGGTGTCAATTTTGAACCCTATAAGGCTAAAATGATGTCCAGTATCGGCAAGACAATAGATTCTGTTGAAACATACCCCGCGTCCGAAGGATTCTTGGCCTACCAAGATAGCCAAAGGGCAGAAGGTTTATTGCTGAATGTGGATTCGGGTATTTTCTTTGAATTCATACCTGCTAGTGAGTACTATGATGAAAACCCTAGCCGTCTTTCATTAGCCGATGTAAAATTGGGGGTCAATTATGCGCTAATAATCAATAGCAATGCGGGGCTTTGGGCCTACAGTATAGGAGATACCGTAAAATTTGTGTCGCTTAAGCCCTATCGATTGGTGGTTACTGGCCGCATCAAGCATTTTATATCGGCATTTGGCGAGCATGTGATAGGTGAGGAAGTAGAAAAAGCGATGGCGGATGCCGTGGCACAAATACCTGCCAAAGTAACCGAGTTTACCGTAGCACCAAAAGTGGAAGTACAGGCTGAACTGCCCTACCACGAATGGCTGGTGGAGTTTGATGAAATGCCAAGTGATATAGACAAATTTGCGAACCTCCTAAACCAATCCATGCAAAGACAGAATATCTATTATGCTGATTTGATTGAGGGACGAGTGTTGCAGCCATTGAAAATTACTATGTTGAAAAAAGATGCTTTTATAGCCTATATGCGTACGCAGGGCAAGTTGGGCGGGCAAAACAAAGTGCCAAGGCTCTCCAATGACCGCCGAGTGGCCGATGCCCTTGAACCTTATATTGACCGAGTTTGACTATTTTTGCTAATTCAAAAAATGAAAAGAGACTACATATAGATGGATGGATTAATAATGGCAGCCCAGTTGCTGTTGGCCTTGGGTTTATTGGTTTTTATACATGAGTTGGGCCATTTCTTGGCGGCAAGGGCTTTTGGCATTAAAGTGGAGAAGTTTTACATCTTTTTCGATTTTAACAATATCAAGCTTTACAGTAAGAAAATTGGCGATACGGAATATGGCATCGGTTGGTTTCCATTGGGCGGTTATGTGAAGATTGCCGGTATGGTAGATGAATCGTTGGATACCGAGCAATTGAAACAGCCCCCACAACCTTGGGAGTTCAGGAGCAAACCAGCTTGGCAGCGCTTTATAGTAATGATTGGTGGCATCACCATGAACATCATTCTAGGTATTATCATCTTTACCTTTTACCTCAGCTATTATTCAAAAGCATATGTAGACCCAACCACGGTAACTGACGGCATCTATGCTTATAAAACTGGGCAAGAGGTAGGTTTTAAAACAGGCGATAAGATATTGGCCATCGATGGCAAAAAACCCGAAAGAGCAATTGATTTGGTTTCCGCAAAAGTGTTCTCGGGGGCGGTGGTAACCATTCAAAGGGAAGGTAAAGAGATGAAGTTGGACTTGCCCGATACCCTGTTCAAAAAAATGAAGGATGCTAAGGATGATTTCATTGCTCTTCATAACTATCGATTTTATGTCGATTCCGTGTATCCATACTTAAACGAAAACCCAAAAATAGCCTCTACCGCTTTCAAAGCTGGCCTTAAAAAGGGCGATGAAATTGTTGCTATACAAGGCGAGCCTGTTAAGGTTTTTGGCGATGTCAGGGCTTTGCTTACCAAATACGATAGTGCCAAGGTAGAGTTGCAAGTAAAGCGGGATGGTCAATTGGTTACACTGAACACGGATACTATTAGGAATGCGGCACTTGGCTTCAAACCCGGACCTGAAGAGCCTTATACTACAACTCCTTACTCCTTTGGAAAAGCATTAAAATATGGCACTAAGGATGGTTTCTCGGCTATCTATTATAATGCCTTAGGAATAGGAAAAATTTTCCAAGGTCAAGTCTCAGCGCGAGATTCCATCCAAAGTCCTATCGGTATAGCACAGATATTTGGTGGCAAGTGGATATGGGCCAAATTTTGGTACCTAACAGGGCTTATTTCGTTTATTCTGGCGTTTATGAACATCCTGCCTATTCCTGCATTGGATGGTGGGCACGTCATGTTCATTATTGTTGAATTGATCCAGGGCAAACCAGTAAGCGAGAAGTTTTTGGAAGCTGCCCAAAAAGTGGGGATTGTTATATTATTGGCACTCATGGTTTTTGCATTTGGCAATGACTTGATAAAAATATTTACCTGAAAAATCGCTACATGAAATATTTGCTCTTGCTGCTTGCCTGTCTTCCTTTTGCTAATGTAATAGCACAGAATAAGACCGACCACCCAAAGGTGATGATTATTCCATTTGACCCGGACATGTACTTCAACGATTCGGATGAAATGCTTGCCAAATACAACCAAAAGAACATTAAGGAAATACGCACCATGTTCCGAATGGGTTTCAATGCCAACCTAAGTGCCAAAATCCTATCGGAGTATGAAACAAAATCTATGCTGACTGATACTACTAAAGATGTAGCCAAAGACCTTTACGCGATTTACAAAAGCATCAGCTATTTTCAAGACAAGAGTATGCCTCAGCAGCAAAGTATTGAGCAAGGCCAAACGGTAAATAAATCACTATTTAAGAAAAAGCCCAGTGGTAATGACCAAACCAAATCAAAACTGACAGAGACCGATAAAGATGGTCTTCATACTTATATGAACGTTAAGATTCATGATGTAAAGATGTTGGAATACCTCAAGCAAAAATATGGAACAGAGTTGTTTGTATTTGTCAATCAGTTCAATTTAGTGACTAACTACGAACATTGCCTAGATCGGGCCACGAATACTTTTGAGCGGGAAATAGGTATCCATTACTCCATTTTCGACTATACCGGCAAACAACTGGCAGGAGATGTGGCCATTATAAAATTCCCGTCCAACACCAATGATATGGCAGTTATCATCAAAGAAACCTTCCCTCCCATTGCCGACCACTTGACCAAAGATTTACCAGGCCATATCAAGTCCAGTAATGGTAATTCCAACAACCATGAAGTAAAGTATCAAAGCCAGCCGGCAAAAAAGGAAGAATAAATTCTTTCAACTTTTTGGCTACGCTTGATTTTTTTATACCTTTGCAGTCCCATTAAATGCCCAGATGGCGGAATTGGTAGACGCGTCCCGTCTCAGACGGGATGGGTTCAACCAATAATGGACATGAGTAGTTTAGTTCTTCAATTTATTTGGCAATAAATGCCCAGATGGCGGAATTGGTAGACGCGCTGGTCTCAAACACCAGTGGGCTCAACCCCCGTGCCGGTTCGACTCCGGCTCTGGGTACTTTGGAGGGCTGTCCTTTTTTGGGCAGCCCTTTTTTATTGCCTTCATTCCTTATCCAATTATATTGAAATCGGAAAACGCGTCCCGTCTCAGACGGGATGGGCTCAACCCCCGTGCCGGTTCGACTCCGGCTCTGGGTACTTTGGAGGGCTGTCCTTTTTTGGGCGGCCCTTTTTTATTGCCTTCATTCCTTATCCAATTATTTTGAAATCGGAAGGCGCGTCCCGTCTCAGACGGGATGGGCTCACCCCCCCGTGCCGGTTCGACTCCGGCTCTGGGTACTTTGGAGGGCTGTCCTTTTTTGGGCGGCCCTTTTTATTGCCTTCATTCCTTATCCAATTATTTTGAAATCGGAAGACACGTCCCGTCTCAGACGGGATGGGCTCAACCCCCGTGCCGGTTCGACTCCGGCTCTGGGTACTTAAGTAGGCCTTGCTTTGTACAAAGCAAGGCCTTTTTTGTTCTTATATTTGCAGTATGCAAAATCAGCTTCCCAATATTTTTGACCTACATGTTACCGAGGCATTGCTTGAGCGGGTTAACGGCTTGCAGCCCGACACACAGCCCTTGTGGGGTAAAATGGACGTGGCTCAAATGCTGGCGCATTGCTGCGTTACGTACGAAATGATTTATGATGCAATACATCCCAAGCCCAACCTACTGATGCGTTTTATACTGAAAACTTTGGTTAAGCCTAAGGTGGTGAGCGAAAAACCGTATACTCATAGCATGAATACGGCCCCAGCTTTTCTGATTACTAATACTCGGGATTTTGAAACAGAAAAGGCCAGGTTAATAACTTATATCAGAAAAACCCAGTCACTCGGTGCAGAAGCTTTCGATGGTAGGGAATCCTTGTCATTTGGAGTACTGACCAAGCAAGAATGGAGCAATATGCTGTATAAGCATTTAAATCATCACCTTTCCCAATTTGGGGTATAATACATGCTCCTATCAACCAACAAGGACCCTATGGGCCAAGCCATGCTCGATTATATGGCAGGGAACAAAGATGGGGAGATATTGGTACATTGCGATGTTGCAGACGATGATGTGATTCCTGTTAAATTATTGTTCAGAAAGGAAGCCGATATGAGCCTTTTGGAGAGGAAAGCATTATCCGAATGCAGGGGCAAAATACTTGACATAGGAGCGGGTTCAGGCTGTCACTCCTTGCAATTGGTAGGAAAAGGCCTGGACGTCCATGCTATCGATATCTCTCCTGGGGCAGTGGAAGTGATGCGTCAACAGGGCTTGAAACAGGTACGACAAGCCAATATCTTCGATGTGGACAATGAACAGTATGATACCTTGTTATTGATGATGAACGGGGTAGGCTTGGTGGCGACTCTTAGGGGCTTTGAGAAATTCTTAAAGCATGCCAAGCGATTACTGAAACCTGATGGGCAAATATTGTTCGACACCTCCGATATCGAATATCTTTACTTGGAAGCTGACGGTTCAAAAATGGTCGATTTGGCCAATGTTTATTATGGACAGGTGACCTACCAAATGGAATATAAGGACATAAAAGGGCCAAAATTTGGCTGGTTATACCTCGACTACATTACCTTGACCGATTATTGTTTCAAGCACGGCTACGATGTTCAGGTAGTGTACGATGACGATAGGTTCAACTATTTGGTACGGCTTACCCTTGCAAAACCGCTTTAACCGCCTTGTTTTCATAATACCAAACATTGGCGCACCGAAGCAATAAAGCCAAAATAATTGGAACTACCGCATAATGTAAGTCTTGGGGCAATATCCACCAAAACGCAAGCAGTACCAATAAAATGATTCCACTGATTAGGAAGTAATATTTTAACCATTTTCTTACACGCTTAAATGGAAGCAAGAATGCCGCTATCAAGTGGAATGGTAAAGCCCATAAAAGATTATAGTTCCCACTTGATTCATGGTTGGTAAAGAAGGAAATCAATGCCATAATCAGGCCTAGTAAACCAATAACTGAAAAGAACATGGAGTCGAACCAAAAGCCTGGTTTCCCCTTTATGACGTTGAATATCGTAATGAGCAAAACGATTAGGAAAATACCCCAGCATACCGTTAAAGGGCTGAAAACATCTTTTGGTAAAGGAGGTTCTGCTTGAGCCACATACACCTTGTTAGTAGTTGCTACCAAAGGTTTTGTTCCTGAACTATCCGAAATAGTAGCTAAAGCCACCGCTTTCATCAATTCTTCAGGAATAAAGAGATACTCATGGTCTGTTGCTGGTCTATCTATCACATGGCTTAATGCGAGGTCAATACCAAAATCGCCCCAGGAGTTTTCTTCCGTACATTCATCCACCAATTGACGGATTGTCATGCGCTTTTTAATAAAGGAATAATCGTAATGTAGTTTATTACCAAGCGCAGCTTCAATTACGTCTCTTGGCTTCGTGGAGCAGTTGTTAAAAAAGTAATGGTATGTGTATTCTCTTTTGGAAGGTTGCGAATTGTCTTCCAAATAATCATAGATACTTTGTTTTTTTTCCACGGTAAGGTTTAGCACTTGCTCAGTCACACTGCGGTTTTCCCCAATGTACGAGCTGGCAAAACGGGGATAGCTGTATACGCCCAGCATATAAATCAAATTACCTTTAGCGAAATTGGTGTAGAAATCAGGCCTATCAAAATCAAAAATGCCATAGTTATATGCCTTGTCGAAGCCTCTAACGGGATCATATATGCGAATGGCCGTATGACCAAAAGCTTCATAGAATTCCTTGCCCGGTTGGCATGTAATAAGGCTTACCTGCGCATCAGGAGATAACCTTGAGCCATGGCTAGCCAAGCAGCATAACAGTAAGGCAATAATAGTGGGAATAATTTTCATAGGCTTTTATGGCCTTCGAAATTAGATTCTTTTTGTAGAATATCTATCAATTAATTTTGCACACTACTATGTCTTCAAAAACACCTAACGAAGCACTTGGCCGGCTGGATAGGCAGGCATTCCTACAAGCAGGTAAATTGCCCCTGATTGTGGTGCTTGATAATATTAGAAGCCTTAACAACATAGGTTCCGTTTTTCGCACGGCCGATGCCTTCCGATTGCAGGCCATTTATTTATGCGGTATCACCGCCACCCCGCCCCACCGTGAAATAGCACGCACTGCTTTGGGGGCTACGGAAACAATAACATGGCAGTATTTCGCGACTACGATTGAAGCCCTAAATAAGTTAAAACAAGAAAATTGGCACATAGCGGCCATTGAACAAGCCCAAAACAAAGTTTGGTTGCAGGATTTTGTGTGGCCTGAGGAACAAAGCCTGGCCATTGTTTTTGGGAATGAGGTAATGGGGATTGATGAAGAAGTGATAAACGCTTCCGATTCGGTAATAGAAATTCCACAATTCGGCACTAAGCATTCATTCAATATTGCGGTTAGTGCCGGAATTGTAATTTGGGAACTTTGGAAAAAATCAGGTTATCAACTATAACCTAGTTCTGTGCCATGAAGGCATGATAACGGGCTTTGATGGTCAGTCCTATCTCATAATCGGTTGCGTATAGCACATAGGTGTCGCTTAATTTGCAATAGCGCATAAATGCTTCTAACATTTCATCGGAAATACCGGTCACCCTTTTCACTACTTTAGGATTGAACTTAAGAGCTACCAACTCTTGCTTTTTTTGGTTTTCTTCCCATTCGGCAATAATGGTTTTCTGCCGGCGGATGGAGGCGGCATAAGGATCGCTACCAAATGTAAATGTAGTACCCGCGGGTTGTACACCGCCCGTTTGTGGCGCCCGGTTTGGCGGGTCAAGCGGAACAGGTGCCTGAAAAGGGTCTTTAGGCAGGTTAAGTGCTATAGGGTCAGGGGGCAGTTGAAGGTTGAGTATAGCATCCTTTAAATTCTTCGGCAGTGGGTTAATAGAAACAGATGGCAATTGATAATTGGCTTGCCTTAAATAAATAATTAGCGGCTTGCCATAATTGTAAATTTTTTCATCAACTACCAAAAAACGGGTTTCGAAGTTGGTTGCGGAAAATTTGATGGTATCGCCCAGAAAAACATATACGCTGAACAGGCCATTGCTATTAGACATGGAGCCGATTCGGTTACGGATATTGATAACATTAATATTGGCTAAAGGGGTACTGTCGCTTACGTTATAAATGTTGCCCCTTATCTCTTTGAAGACAGGTGATTGCCCGTAAACGGTGGTGGCCAATATGCCAATTAGAAGCGTGAAAAATAATGGGCGCATGCCAAAACAAAATAAGAAACGTGCCAAGCACATATTTGTTGTGTGATAAAGATACGCAAATGTTTTACAAGCCAAACAAAAGAGGGTTTTCGCAATATTTTTTATATTTACCGCATGTGGAAAAAATTATTTCTAATATTGGTTGTAGCAACTAGTTTTTCACTGCATGCCCAGGTAGCCAATGCAGGATTCGAAAACTGGGACTCCACCGCCAATTATGAAGAGCCTGTTGATTGGAATTCATCCAACCAAGTAACCGCTGGTATACCTGGTGGCATTGCTATTGAAAAAAGTAATGATAGTCATTCTGGCAACTATGCTGCTTCTGTTAAGACAACTTTCCTAGGCATTTCAGCACAGCCATATTCAGGTATTTTGACCAATGGTACCATTAATCAGTTTGGCGATACCATTACTGGTGGAGAGCCTATCTCCTACTTACCTGACAGTATTGATTTTTATTTTAAATATTCCCCTCAAAACGGGTCAGCTAATCAAGGTGTTTTCTTAACCTTGTTTTTCAGAAACACCAATGGCGATGGACAAAGGGATACCGTGGCGGTGGCAAGTAAGCTATTGTTTGCGACCAGCAACTACACGAAGGCACGAACCCAAGTGCTATTAGTAGATACGGTAAATATCCAAGTTGATTCTTTTTTGATTATGTTCTTTTCCGATTCCAATGCTGCTTTAAATGCTGGTGCAACCCTTTTAGTAGACGATATATCATTTGGCGATACTTTAATCCTTTCTGTAAAAGAAGCAGATGCCATAAGCTTAACCTTGTATCCCAATCCTGTTAATGATTATTTTGTTATCCAATCAAACGATGGTCAACCTATTCATTCAGCTACGTTAATGACATTAGATGGCAGAAAAGTAAAGTATCAGGAGCAAATAGAAGCCCCGGATAGAATGCGTATCAATACCGACAGGTTAGAAAAGGGCATATATGTAATACAGTTGGAGATGGAAGATGGCAGTTCGGTGCGTAAAATGGTGAATGTGGTACGATGAGATTAGCTTTACCAATACTATTTGCTTTGCTAATTTTGGCGAGCTGTTCCGAGAAAAAAGGCAATAAGCAAACACCAGAAAAAAAGGATGAGCCAATTTATCTGGCTCCAATTCCATCGACTCCTACCCTATTGATTGACGATGTCGGTTATGACAGTATGTCGGCCATTCAGTTGTTGGATTTATTAATTGCAAATATTGATAGCCATTGGGTAATGGTGGACAAAGCTCCATATGAATGGATTAAGCCTGATGATATCGATTCACTGGTTAAGTTAATTCGCTCCAAAGAACCTTGCGCCGGATTGATTCTTAAATCAAGCAATATATATCCGCCCAACAATGTACAAAGTACAGTTGGCGTAGAAGCAATGCTGATGATTGACAGTTATAGAAAAGGCTGGTATCCGGCATTCAACTCTACTCTTGATTATTCAAAAGAACTTACGCCTGATGCCGGCACAAAAAAACTGCTCATTTTGCCGCAACCTGCATTGGTAAGGGATATTGAGCAATGGTATAATAGCAATGCTTGGTAAGTTTAGTTACCTAAGATTAAGGTTTGCCTTTGCTCTCATAAGCTTTTTAGGTGTAGTTGGTATTATTATTATTGCTTTGGTTGCCTGGTATAGAATTGAGCATGAACATGATTTCGACAAAGCGTTTGCTGTGGCATTTTATTGGCAACCCTATATCAAGTATTTCTCCAACACAATATTCGTTTTCGGACTGATTAGTGCCTTGCTACTTCAATACCTACACGGAAAGTCCATTTTCTTTGTCTACAACTTTCTGCTTTATGCATTTATGAATAATCTCAATTATTTCTGGTTGGGCGGGCAGATACAACAATTCAATGACGAACATTTCGGGGCACCTAATTTCGGTATTAGTGCGGTGCAAGGTATGGCGCATTTAGTCTGGCATCTATTCATAACTCTGTCTTTCGGTCTGGCCTGTTATGGCTTTTACCGCCTTCGTCTAGCGAGTGTAAAATCTTAATCGCTTTTACTTTCCTTCTTCCCCGTTCAATATTCGGCAGATGTCCTTTTCCAAACTTTGTGCCGGTGACTCCACAATACGGCCCAGTTCCTTGCCCCGTTCATTGGTGATGATAAAGGTAGGTACTTTCACTATTTGGTATTTAGTAGCTTCTCCATTGCCATCATCTTTACTTCTATCGACAAATATCAGCTTGGTTTGCACTTCGGGTATTACCAAATTATCCAACACTTTGTAAAAGCGTGGCACTTCCCTTCTGCTATCAGAACACCAAGTACCCATAAAGATGATAACACGCAGTTTATCATTTACTCGCTTCCTACATCGGTTAAGTGCCTTAACATTCAACTTATAATGATCGTATTCGGGTACAAACCAACTACTGTAGGGAGGCTTTTGCAAAACTTCCAATTCCATTATGCCCTTGGGGATGGAATCTTGTGAAAAAAGGGAAAGGTCCAAAGCAAACAATGTGATGAATAATGCAACAATACGCATTTTATGGATTTTAGCAATGCAACACAAAATACAATCCAAATTATTAATCAAAAGCAGAAAGCTATTTTTCTTCCCAAGGCAAAAAGTGTATTTTTACCCACTCACATCACCGAAAAAATAATTATATGAATTACGAGCTAACGGGCAGGCTGTTGGAGAAATTTCCAACCGAACAAAAGAGCGAACGTTTCCGCAAGAGGGAATTTGTGATAGAAACCAACGAAAACAGTGGCGATAGGACTTTTACCAATTATGTAAAATTTCAGACTACTAACGATAAATGCGATATTCTTGACAGGATCAACCTTAACGAACAAATCAAAATCACTTTCAATATTCGCGGCAACCGTTGGGAAAAAGATGGCAGGGTGAGTTATTTCACCAACTTGGAGGCATGGAAAATTGAATCAGCAGGTGCTGGTAAGCCCAATAGCCAAGATGCCTACAGTCAAGAAAGGCCTCAATATACAGAAGAACATGCTGCTGCTGACAACTCTAAAGATTTTGACGACTTACCATTTTAACTATAATTTATAGTTAAAAAAATATTTTACATATGATTTAAACTGGCTGTACTTTTGGTATATTGGGGTATTATTTTATTAAATATTCGAATTGCCATGCAAACAGGAAAAATTAAGTTCTTTAACGAATCAAAAGGTTACGGTTTCATTAAAGTAGAAGGAACTGACGAAGAAATCTTCGTTCATGCTACTGGTTTGGTTGACCAAGTTCGCCAGAATGATAGTGTTACATTCGAGGTGAAAGACGGCAGAAAAGGCTTGAATGCCATCAATGTCAAAATTGTTTAACTAGCCAGTAAGCTGACTTTAGCAAATCCCCTAGGCTGAGCTTAGGGGATTATTTTTTTAAGCTGGTCAATAACAAAGGCACCCCCAATAAGCCAAAAGATACCCTTCGCTAGAAAGAACAAAAAGCCCCAAACACCAAACTTTTTTATCCATTGGAATACCTTCTCCTTCTTCATTGACTGGGCTTTTGTTTCCATACCTTGTTTTGACAAAGATATGACAATGATAAGTTTGTTTAGACTAATTCTAAAGAAGTTAGACCAAATACCATGATTATGGTATTAATTCAATTGAAACTCTTGCCCTTCCATGGGTATTTCAATATTGCTAAAACCTTCATTTTCCAAATGTTGTCTCCAAACTGGCAATACTTTTTCATCTCCATGTACCAAAAAGATGCCTTTAATTTTGGAAGGGTTCTGGCAATTTAAAAACTTAATCATTTCATTCTTATCAGCATGCGCACTAAAAGGGTCTAAACTTAGCACATCGGCATTAACATCATACTCTTGACCAAAAATGCTTACTTTTCTTATCCCAGATTTCAATCTCCCTCCAAGGCTATTGGGCGTGCACCAACCAACTAAGAGCAATGTATTACGTGGGTCTTCTATATTGTTTTTGATATGGTGCTTAATACGCCCCGCCTCTGCCATACCCGATGCGGAAATAATGATACAGGGCTCCTTTAACTGATTTAAAGCTTTGGACTCAGCTACATCGCGTATATAATGTAATTTATCAAAGTTAAATGGAGTAGGGTCTAGGTTCAAGGCCTTTTGTACACGTTCATTGAAGCAATGTGTATATTTCTTGATGATTTCCGTGGCGTTGTAAGATAGCGGGCTATCAACAAAAACTTTTATTGGTGGCAGCAAACCTTTAAACTCCAAATCATTTAGCACATTCACTACCTCTTGGGTTCTACCGATACTGAAAGCAGGTATTAATAGTTTTCCTCCTTTTGCTATGCATGTCTCTTTAACAATTTGCAAAAAGCGTTCATCTACCTTACTAACCGGTTCATGCTCTCGGTCGCCATATGTCGATTCACAGATAATATAATCCGCTTGTGGAAACGTGGAAGGCACTTTCAATAACCTATTGGAGTAACGGCCAATATCGCCGGTAAACACAACTTTAGTGGTCTTCCCTTTATGATGGATGCTTAAGTTTACGCATGCACTGCCCAAAATGTGCCCTACATCAGTAAAAGTAAGTTCAACGCCCTCTATTATTTGGGTGGGTGTGTTGTATTCAATTTCATGAAACAAGGGCAATACAGGCGGTATGTCCTTAGTTTCATAAAGTGGCTGTATTGGTTGCTTTCCCTTGCGTAGCCTGCGTTCATTTATGTAGCGTGCATCATCTTCTTGAATGTGTGCACTGTCCAGCAGCATAATACTACACAGTTCAGCAGTGGCGGGCGTGCAAAAAATAGAACCCGCAAATCCATGTTTCACCAATCTGGGTATTAGACCGCTGTGATCAATATGTGCATGCGAAAGAATCACATGGTCCACGGAAGCTGGATCGAAGCCAAAATGGCGGTTGTGCTGATCAGTATTTTCACCACGCCCTTGAAACATACCACAGTCAAGCAATATTCGCTTACCATTATCCAGTTCAAGCAAGTGTTTACTGCCTGTTACTGTTCTTGCCGCCCCATAAAAACTCAATTTCATGCTACCAATTTAAGGCTAAATACACATTTCATAATAGAAAAGAACATATTTAGAAGCGATATGGTAAAAGTCGTCCTTTAACTATGCTTTCCAGCTTTTCGTTAATTTTGGATAGTGAGCAGAAAATGGAAATGGCTAACGATAGCGGTGGCCTTGTTGCTGGGGCTGCAATGGATGCATTGCGGCACAAAAGACGGTACTGCGGAGCGGGAAAAGTCGCCCTTCCTCAATTTGGGCGATTCCGCCCAATATGTGGGCATGGATCAATGCAAAAGCTGCCACCAGAATATTTACGATACCTATATCCAAACGGGCATGGGGCAGTCGTTCGGTATGGCCACTCGTCAAAAGAGCGCAGCACAGTACGGGCCCCACTCCTTGGTATATGACAGCCTGAACAATTATTATTACTTCCCATTTTGGGCAGGCGATTCATTATTTATCCGTGAGTTCAGGTTAGAGGACGGCGATACGGTGCACAACCGCGTAGAATACGTGAGTTATGTTATCGGCTCGGGGCAGCATACCAATTCGCATTTGACTAACTTGCACGGCTTCGTCTATCAGGCACCAATTACCTTCTATACCCAGCGGGAACAGTGGGACATGGCCCCCGGTTTCGAGGGTGGCTACAGCACCCGTTTCGGCCGCATTATTGGCCATGAATGCATGACTTGCCACAATGCGCTTCCTAAGTTTGTGCAAGGTTCAGTGAACAAGTATGAAGCCGTCCCTACTGGCATTGATTGCGAGCGCTGCCATGGGCCCGGCAGCTTGCACGTGAAGGCCAAGCTTGCGGGCAACTTGGTAGATACCAGCAAACATGCCGACTACACTATCGTAAACCCTGCCCACCTAAGTAAAGAGGAAAAAATGAGCATCTGCCAACGCTGTCACCTGCAAGGGGTGGCGGTATTGAACGAAGGCAAACAGTTTGACGATTTTAAACCGGGCATGCACCTTTCGGATGTGATGAACGTGTTTTTGCCCCGTTTCAGTAATGCGGAAAATGATTTTATTATGGCATCGCAAGCGGACAGGCTGCGCATGAGCCCTTGCTACCAAAAAACGGACATGACCTGCACTACTTGCCACAATCCGCATATCAGTGTAAAAGTAACCAGCCATGCCCAGTTCAATACAGCATGTACTAATTGCCATGGTGGGGCAAAAGCGGTAACCAAACTTACTTGCTCAGCAGATATGGCAAAGCGGAAAGCCGTGAACGATGACTGCTCCGGTTGCCATATGCCAAAATCGGGCAGTATCGACATACCACACGTCAACATTTCCGACCATTATATCCGCAAACATTACGAAAAGCCAGACGTACACCTTTCCGTTGACCAAGCCACCAAAGTGAAACAATTCCTGGGCTTACAGTGCATGACCAAGGAAAACCCAACGGAAACAGATATGGCCAATGGGTTCCTGCATTTTTATGAAAGCTATAGCAGCCGACCATATCTATTGGACTCTGCTGAAAACAGGTTGTTAAGAGGCAATTTTGGCCAAGAAAAACTATTGACAGCTGTACACCTTTACTTCTTGAAGGAAAACTACAATAAAGTTGTGGAATATGCTGCTAAGTATGACATTAAGACTATAAACGACCCCTGGACTTTATACAGGATTGGGGAAGCCTATTTCCGCTTGGGCAACCTGCCCAATGCCGGTCAATACTTCAATAAAGCGGTAACGGTAAACCCATACAATTTAGATTTTCTCAATAAAAAAGCCGCGGTGCAATTCGGCCAGAAAGATGCAAATGGGGCAAAACAAACCTACGAAAGCATATTGCGCATACAGCCCGCTTATGAACCAGCCTTGGTCAGTTTGGGTTTTATATACATGACGGATGGCAAAACGCAGCAAGCCGCCAAGTTATTGGACAAAGCCATTGCCTTAAATCCTGATTACGATTTGGCATTGATAAATCGGGCTGAATTGTATTTTTATACCGCCGATTACCAACAATCGGCTGATATGGTATTTAAGATTTTGAAAAAGCACCCCGGGGACGAAAGGGCAAAATCACTGTTACAAAAACTGGCTGGAAAAACAGTATTGAATTGAAGAAGATAAGAAATATGGTACTGGCGGCCCTAATTCTACTTGGGGTATTGGCTGGGTATGCCTATTGGAAAGTGATGGGCAATAACGTATCAAAAGACGTGGTTGCTTTTGAGCTGCTAATACCAACTGGTGCTGATTATCAATACCTGAAGCAATTATTAAAGGACCAAGAGGTATTGAAAGATGAATGGAGCTTTGATATGCTGGCAGAGGCATTGGATTATCCTAACAAGATAAAACCAGGCCGGTACATTTTGAACTACCCCATGAGCAATAAGGATTTACTTTCCATACTGCGCTCTGGCAGACAGACACCCGTCAAAATTGTCATCAATAAATTTAGAACTAAGGCCGATTTGGCAGGATATATCGGCAAAAAATTGGAAATGGACTCTGTTGAATTGACCCAATTGCTGAACGATGAAGTATATCTGGACAGTATGGGCATGAAGCCGGAAACTGCAATGGCCTTGTTCATACCCAATACTTATGAATTCTATTGGAACACCAGTGCGCAGAAGTTTGTAGGCAAAATGGCTAGCGAGTACCAAAAGTTTTGGACGGACACCCGCAAGCAACAGGCAATTGCCAAGGGCTTGGAACCCATTCAAGTAATTGTGTTGGCATCCATAGTGGAAGAAGAAAGCCAAAAGAAAGATGAGCGACCTACCATTGCCGGGGTATATCTCAATAGACTCAACAAAGGCATGCTGCTACAAGCCGACCCAACGGTAAAATATGCGGTGCAAGATTTTGGCCTTACCCGTATCAACAGCGCCCATACGGGTTTTCAATCACCTTACAATACCTATTTAAATACCGGCCTGCCCCCAGGGCCAATATGTACGCCCTCCATCAATGCCATCGAATCGGTGTTGAATGCGGAAAAGCATGATTACATGTTCTTTTGCGCTGACATAACATCACCAGGATACCATGCCTTTGCCAAGACTTTCGAGCAACACTTGCAGTATGCCCGTAAATACTGGAAACAACAGGATAAGGCAGGCAATCACGCCCCTACCCCACCTTCTATTTAATCAAAAACGCCCTAGCATCATTAGCGGTTTCCTGGGGCAATTCCTCCATGGGTATATGGCCGATGCCCTTGTAAACTTTTAACTCCGAGTCCTTAATGTCCTTTTCAAAAAGGTAGGCGTTTTTCACTGGTATCCATTTGTCACCATCGCCCCACATGATAAGTGTCGGCATGCTGATACTGCGGAGTTCAGCAGTATTGTATTCGAAATTGCCATTGGCACGGGCTAGAAATGCGGCCCTATTGCCCTCTCGCAACATCAATTCATCATAGCGCTCAATTAGGCTATCGGTCACTTTGCTGTCGTCACCATATACTTCCAAAATGCTCTTCTTTATTAAAGAACGGGGAGTAATGTAGCGGGCAACCATTTTCAAGCCGGGTGTCCTGGCCAGTTTAAATGCAAAGGGAATTTTTTCGATTTTATATCCAGCGGCATCTACCAATATTAGTTTCTGTACCTGCTGTGGATAACGCAGGGCATACTTCCAAGCAATAAGGCCTCCCAATGAGTTTCCAGCAAGGTAAAACTGCTGAATGCCCAACTTTTCCATAAACAGATGAATGAAATCGGTATAATAATCCACCGAATAATCACAATCCGTACAGGGGCCAGTGATACCAAAACCAGGGTAATCGAGACGGACGATTGTAAAGCTATCTTTCAAATCTTGGGTCCATCCATCCCAAGTATGCAGCGATGAAGAAGTGCCGTGCAGTAATACCAGAACCGGCCCAGTGCCTTCTATCTTATAATGGACGGATATGCCGTCCAAATCCAAATACTTCGATTGCGCATCGGTATATTTGGCCTTCAATTGCTCCACTGGTAGGTCGCTTCTATATTGGCTGAAGACGAGTATTGCGACTAAACCTAGCACCACGGCCAGTGCAATTGCTATTTTTCTAAGCATAGTAACATTTGTGTGATAAAAGTAAACATTCGCCCGAAAAATCAATTTATCTTTCCAACATGCATCATGTAATTATCAATGGCCCTAATTTGAACCTCTTGGGGCGCAGGCAGCCCGAAATGTATGGCAGTAAAAGTTTCGAGGAGTTTTTACCTGAGTTAAGGCAACAATTTCCCGCCATTCGTTTGGAATATTTCCAAAGCAACCATGAAGGGGCACTAATTGACAAGCTGCATGAGGTGGGCTTTAGTTGCCACGGTGTTATATTAAATGCAGGTGCCTATACCCATACTTCCATTGCTTTGGCCGATGCGGTAAGTGCTATTGAAAGCCCTGTGGTAGAGGTGCATATTACTGACATTAGCAAAAGGGAAACATATCGCCAGCATTCCTATCTTACCGCAGTGTGTGTCCATGCCATTATGGGGAAAGGCTTGGCAGGATATGCTGAAGCCATAGCTTATCTCACTGCTTTGCGCCAATAAACTTGCTGCTATCCAGTTGGCTGAATTTGGTCTTCTTTCGAAAAAAGAAATCCCAAATGATGAGCCCCTTGTAGCTGCCATTTCGATTAGGACCTGCTACGGAAGCCCCCCTAATGAGCTGCCAGTTTTCCTTTCTCCGCTTGCGCAAGGAAGGCAAAGCCCTAAAGAAATGCCGGTGGGCCCTACCGATGGCCCAAAAATCGTTGCTATTGCCGCCTGCCAGGCTTTTAAATGCTGCCAAACAATCCAGTGCTAGCCTTACAGGCATTTTATACCACAACTGGTACGCTGGTAAATTTTTATAGAGCAAAAATAAATTGTTACGGAAATTGAGGTATGTTTTTCGAGGATTGCCTTGGGGCAAGCTGCCACCGCCCACATGGTACACCACGCTATCGGGGCAATAAACAATACTATAACCAGCACTTTTGATGCGCCAGCAGAGGTCAATTTCTTCCATGTGGGCAAAAAAAGTATCGTCCAAACCACCTATTTGATGGTACAGTTGCGCCCTTACAAACATGGCCGCCCCAGAGGCCCAAAATATCTCTGCCGGGGTATCGTACTGGCCAGTATCGGGTTCAACGGCATCAAATATCCGCCCGCGGCAAAACATGTACCCCAAGCTATCGGTATAGCCCCCTGCCGCTCCGGCATACTCAAAGTCCGTCTTGCTATCGTAAGCCCTCAACTTGGGCTGAGCAGCACCTATATGCTTACCCTGTTGCATGGCAGCAATAACGGGTTCTATCCAGCCAGGGGCTACTTCCACGTCTTGGTTGAGCAATACATAATAGTCAGCCTGTACTTGTTTCAAAGCAATGTTGTAACCTGTTGAAAAACCTTGGTTTTCATCTATGGCGATGATTTCTACCCATGGAAAATGCTGGCGCAGGTAATCTAAACTGTCATCAGTGGAAGCATTGTCTGCCACATAATAGCTGACGTTGGGATAAGTAGTTTTAAGCAAAGGGGGAACGAACTGCTCCAGAAACTTCCTGCCGTTCCAGCACAATATTACTACCGCCACATGCGGATAATGCAGGGGTATTTGCATACCACGAAATTGAACAAAATATATGATTTAACACTAGGCCTTCTAAGCCATGTATGCCAGCAAAACGTCCGCCAATTTATCCGCTGCACCATGATGGTACCCAAATGACAAGGATGGCTCTACCAATTCCAATTCCATGAGATGGAAGTTGCCATTAAGCAAAACACCGTCCACCCGTGCAAAAAGTAAAGGATATTCCAACACCTGAATAGCTTTCGAGGCTTGTTTCAGTAAATGCTCACTTGGTTGTATAACCTCAACGGAGCCACCAAACTCCAATTGCACCCTAAAATCATTGCTAGCGGGCTTCTTGAGTATGGCGAACTCAAACTCATTGCCAAAGAAAATAAAGGAATATTCTCCCTCAGTTTCGATTTCGGGCAAAAAAGGCTGCACCATGGCCGGACCATGCCTTAAGATAAGCTCCAAGCTTTCCTGCTTGGCCTCGGCTTCAGTAATGTGTACCCGCTCCGTTAAATAAGCACCACCTGAAATAGTAGGTTTTACAACCGCTTCCAGCCAACCCTGCGCTTCCATGATATCGAGTAAATAGGGCGGCCGTTTCTCCTGTTCCACCCAAAAAGTTGGTACAATGTTTACCCCTGCATGTTCCAACTCCTGCAAATAACTCTTATTCGTATTCCATCTTGCCAATTTTATGGGATTCCATACAGTGGCTTCTATTTTTTCCAAATAATCCATCCACTGTAAAAAAGCGGGGTATTTTTTAAAGTAATCCCAAGTATTGCGGATAACTACTGCATCGAAGGATTTCCAGTCGACTTTGTCATCGTCCCATACCACCGGCACGGCATCGACACCTCGTTGTTGTAAAGCAAATTGCAACAATCGGTCATCTTCGTACAGGTCGGGCATTTCCTCACAGGTAACTAGGGCAATCCTTTTCATATTATTTCACTCTTTTAAAACTTACTCTTGCCATTGGGGCAACCGTGCCGTTCTCTGCCAAGGGTGCTGTATTGATGATTTGAACCGCATTGGGCGGTGTGGTAGGTTGGTCGGCAGCATAAAAAGTGTTACCCGAATCGGTACCTGCATCATAAGCTACCAAGTTGACGGAAACACTATCTACCCAAGTGCCATTCTGAAAAAGCTGTACATTATTCACCGCAACAAACCAGTCAGGGCTTGGGATGATTTTAGCTAAAACCGATACTTGCGTGTGGGCTTCGTCAAAACCAAGCACCACCGCACTATTTCTTGGGTAAGTAACCATGTCGCCAAATGTCCTGTCCAATGCCCTGTCCGAACTCCTCAACAGGTCTATTTGTTCTTCCAGTTGGCGCACATTGCCGTTTTCGGCCAATTGCTTGATGGCTTCTGTAGCTGAGAGCCCGACCGTAAACAGTTCACTGCCGCTTTTATGAGAATAAACCTCAAATGCAGAAAAAGCGGCATCAGTCGGATAATCCACAGGATGGGTGCTTACTGTCCATAGCGGGATAAAAGTTGCTTGGTACTCCACTGGAAAATCCGGCAGTTCATCACCGCAAGAAGCGAAAAGCACCAATAATGGAAAAACAACAATTAGCCGCCTTAGCATACCCAAATATACAATACAAAAATGGTCATTCTAAAAGCTTACTTAGAGATGCTGGCATGAAATCACTTAGTTAAAGTATACCATATAGTTCACGCTGGCTTGCTCTTTGTATCTGCCAAGGTAGTTCCCTACGGGATGACAAGATTCTTGTACTTAATCATTGTCATTCTGGAAGAAACCACCTTGGCATATTCGATAAACTTTGGGCAGTTTTGCTAAACTTACATTATCTGTCAAAGAATTTTTCTTAAATGGAACGTGAAAATCTTACACTAAGCTATTGGCAATCATTACGTAGTATATATAACTACTAACCCTAGGAAAACTGTTTTCTATGTAGGTGTAACGAACAATATAGAAAGACGGCTAAAAGAACACTTTGAAAATAGAGGAAAAACAACTACTCATGCTGGAAAGTACTTCTGTTATAATCTGGTACACTATGAAGTATATCCTGACATAATAGGAGCTATTGCAAGAGAAAAGGAAATCAAGTTACTATCTAGACAAAAGAAAATCGAGTTAATTAGGACTTCGAACCCCTACCTAAACTTTTTGACGCAAGAAACGTGGCAATTTTGACTCAATTTAGGTGCTATGCTAGTTCCTTTGGGATGACAAAATCCTGTGCTTGATTCATTGTCATTCTGGCCACCTTGGCATGTAAAACCACTTGTGCGCAAAGGTCATTTACGCTTATATTTCTTGTTAAGGAATGACTATTCCCCACGCACCAATAATCAGTTCATTTTTGCCTGGGTGGGCCGGAGTGGCCAAAACGCTGAAAGTGTTTGTGGTGCGGTCATAATGAATACCGCCCCCGTTACGAACACTTTGCTCTTGAAATGGTAGTACATAGCTGCCCGCTTCTGCCATCTGGAGAATTCCACCTGTTGTATCGATGATAAACAAATCGGCCACATCCCCAGCAGAGGTGCGTCCAGTACCGCACAAATACCATTTACCCTTACTATTGAAGTAATTGATGGACTGGTATGCGTTCCAGACCTTACTAGGCCATTGCTGTTTCTTTTCTTGCATGCTCCACTTCAGCAAATGTTTTTGAGAAAGCACTCTGCTACCTTCTTTATCGAAATGGAAATTGACAAAATCTAGGGTATTGGCGTCCCAGGAGGCTATGGCAACATTTAACTGATTAGCCATCCACATAGCGGCCACCGCACCCGCGGTACTTTCCTTTACGATACCCCCGCGATAATGCACCGCAATGGGCAATGAATCGGAAATGCCAGGATGGGAAACATCATAAACCAATATCTTCGAGGAATCTTTGCTTTCATCGTCCTCAATCCCTATTGCCAAAAAGTGCTCTGTCACTTGAAAGCCACCGGCATGTTTGAAAGGAATGCTGTCCATCAACCTGATATAAGATAACTGGAAGCTACTATCGTTAGTGGCCACTCCCACCAAATAGTATGCATACTTAGCGGAACTGCCCGAAACAGCCATATATTGTTTTCCGCTGGCTTCGAATAACTGTACCCCTTGCAAATGACCCCCATTGGGTAATTGCGTAAAATCGCCCTTAATTGACAACTGCTTTATAGATTGGCCTTGGCTGGTGAATCCCACAAGCAAGAACAAGCAAACAATGCTCCTCATCCGTCAAAAATAACGCATTGAAACAAGAGAGCAAGCTTTTCCCAGATACTTACTTCTTCCTACTTGATACTAGATAGTTTTAGTATTTTCGTTGTTCATTTCTATAAAAGCAAGCAATGAAGCTATCTCGCCCCTCACTATGGATATTGCTGTTGGTCATTTCCTCATTGGCAGCCTGGGCACAGAAGCCTCAGGAGGCCAAGGGCACCATCAGGGGCAGCATGTTCGACCAAAAGACCGGCGAGCCAGTAATTTTCAGTACTGTGTATTTAAAGGACACCAAGTACGGCACCACAACCGATATCAATGGTTTCTATGCCATACCCAATGTTCCCTTGGGCACTTATACTTTAGTCAGTTCGGCACTGGGTTATGATTCGGTAGCCATTTCGGTCACTATCAGTAAGGACAATCAGATGGTGAACCAAAACCTGACACTAAACCGTACTCCTATTGAGTTGAAAGCAGTAGAGGTAACTGCTAGTAAAGAAGAGAAGAAAACGGAAGTTCAGATTTCCACCATACAAGTGACCAAGGAAGAAATTACCCGCCTGCCATCAGTAGGTGGTGAACCTGATATAGCCCAATATTTACAAGTTGTGCCAGGGGTAATCTTTACCGGCGACCAAGGCGGGCAGTTGTATATCAGGGGTGGTTCACCAGTACAAACCAAGATTTTAATGGATGGGTTGATTCTTTATAATCCTTTTCACTCCATTGGCTTGTTTTCTGTGTTCGAAACGGATATTATCAAGAGCGTAGATGTTTATACAGGTGGTTTCAATGCCCAATATGGCGGCAGGGCATCAGCCGTATTGGATGTGACCACCCGCGATGGCAACAAAAAGAAGTTTTCAGGCAAAGTAAGCGGAAGTCCTTTTATTGCCAAGGTTTTGCTAGAAGGGCCTTTGGTGAAGCAAAAAGAAAATGGTAGCAGCCTTACCTATATTTTAAATAGTCGAAACTCCTTTTTGGACAAAACATCGGAAAAACTATACAGCTATGTTGATAGCGGCAACCTGCCATACGCGTTCAACGACTTCTATGGCAAGTTGTCTTTCAATGCCGGCAATGGGTCTAAAATCAGTGTATTCGGCATGCACCATAATGACAGAGCCAGCTTCCAGAATATTGCCGATTTCAACTGGAAAACCTTGGGCATAGGTACCAACTATATATTGGTACCAGGGGGTAGCAATACCATTTTGAGCGGTACCATTGGTTATACCCGTTATGATTTGGAAATGAAGGAGGGCGACAACCAGCCCAGGAAAAGCTCGGTAGGTGGCTTTAATATCAACCTTAACTTTACCTACTTCCTTACTGCCGGCGAATTGAACTACGGCATCAATGTAAACGGCTTTTCCACCAACTTTGAATTCTTTAACAGCTTGGGCACCATTGTAAAGCAAGACCAAAACACCACGGAAATAGGCGCCTTCTTCAAATTTAGAAAGGTGATTGCCAAACGCTTGGTATTGGAACCGGGTATCCGATTTGACTATTACGCCTCTTTAGGAAATATCTCACCTGAGCCGCGCTTGGGTTTGAAATTGAACATTACCGATTGGCTACGCTTTAAGGCCGCCACGGGCTTCTACGCCCAAAACTTGATAAGTACCCGTACGGATAGGGATGTAGTGGATTTATTTACCGGATTCCTTTCTGGGCCCGAAGAAACACTTAACCGACCAGATGGCGATGCGGCAGACCATAAACTGCAAAAAGCCTTCCATGTGGTAACGGGTATTGAATTGGATATTGCCAAAACCATAGAGGTATCGGTAGAGCCTTATTACAAAAACTTCACCCAGCTCATCAACCTGAACAGGAACAAACTGCTGGTAACCGAATCTGATTTTGCCATTGAGACGGGCAAAGCCTATGGCATCGACTTTTTGGTAAAGTATAAGTACAAGGGACTAATGTTATGGGCGGCATATTCATTGGCCTATGTGGATAGATTTGACGGCAACCAAACGTATAATCCCCATTACGACCGTAGGCACAATGTGAACCTAGTGGGCAGTTATCGATTCGGCAAAACACAGACTTGGGAAGTCAATGTGCGTTGGAACCTCGGTTCCGGGTTTCCATTCACCCGCACCCAATCATTCTATGAAGATGTCTCCTTTGTCGACGGCATAGGCACCAATTATGTGAACCAAGGTGGCACCTTGGGCATACAGTATGAGCAGCAATTGAATGCTGGTCGCTTGCCCTATTACCACCGATTGGATTTAAGCGCTGGCAAAACCATCAATTTCAACGAAAACCTGGCTTTGGATATTAACTTGAGCGTTTCCAACGTTTACAATCGTGACAATGTATTTTATTTCGACCGTGTAAGTTATTCACGAGTAAACCAACTGCCTATACTGCCAAGCCTAGCACTCTCGTTTTCATTCTAACTTAAAAAGGTTGATTCGGTGGATAGAAAGAACTTGCTGATTTGGATAATACTATGCTTTACCTGCCCTGCCTTTGCCCAAACAACCTGGGAAAACAGGGAGCCCGACAAAGAATATAAAGATGCTCTACTGCTTTTTGATATGCAAAACTATCAAGGAGCCCGTAAAATGTTGGAGCATTACGTTTCCATCATGGAGCCAATGGAGTTTGAGCAAGATGCCTTTTACATTAGTAATGCACAGTACTATATAGCCGTAAGCGCCTTGGAACTTTACCAGCCCGATGCGGAAAAGCTATTGCTGGACTTCACTGAAAATAGCCATGAAACGCCCTTGAAAAGGAAAGCCTACTATCATTTAGGCCGTTACTATTTCAGGGACCGTAAATACAAAGATGCAATCAGTTGGTTCAATTTAGTGGAACCCTCGGAACTGAGCCGAGAGGAAAGGAATGAATACAACTTCCAGAAAGCTTATTGCCACTTCTTCAACAAAGAATTTAAGGAAGCACTGCCCTTGTTCAAACAGACCAAGGACATATCGAACAAATACTATTATCCCTCCAATTACTACTATGGTTACATTTCCTTTATCAATGGCGATTATGACCAAGCCCTAGCTAGCTTTGAAAAGATAAAGGAATCACAACAGTACCAAAAAATCATTCCCTACTACATTAGCCAAATCTATTTTAAGAAAAAGCAATACAATGAGGCGGTGAGCTACCTTAGCCCCATTGTAGAAGACAACAAGCAGGTGTATTATGCCGAGCTGAACCTTACCATGGGCCAATCGCAGTTCGAATTGGGCAAATACGAAGAGGCCCTACCCTACTTGGAGGTATATGCAAAAGGCAAGAATCTTACGAAAGAAGAAAGCTATCAATTGAGCTATGCCTACTATAAGGCACAGAATTATACCAAAGCGATTGAGCGGCTACGGCCCTTGGATAACCAAAGCGATAGCCTAGGCCAAAATGCGCTGTTCTTGCTGGGCGAAAGTTACTTGCAGACCAAAAACAAAACAAATGCCCGCGCCGCCTTCCAAAAGGCCAGCAAGATGAAGTGGGATGCTTACATTGCCGAATCGGCCACATTCCAGTATGGCAAACTGTCTTACGATGCAGGTATGGACAATGAAGCCATTAATACCTTGCAAGCCTTTGTAAAAACTTATCCCAATTCAAAAAATACCCAAGAAGCGAAGGAGTTGTTGACCGATTTGTTTTTGAGCTCAAACGATTACCAGCAAGCCTTGGAAATCATCGAATCCATGCCTGATAAATCGCCCAAAGTGAAGAAGGCCTATCAATCAGTAGCCTTTAACAGGGGCATCAAGTTGTTCAATGAAGGCAATTACAATGAAGCGCTGAAATTGTTTGAAGTATCACTCACCAATCCTATTGATCAAGAAATAAAGGCACTTTGCTATTATTGGAAAGGCGAGGCCTATTATCAACTCGGGGAATATCAAAAGGCCACTTGGCAGTACCCACAGTTCTTCACCTTGGCCAGTAGCAATAACTTAAAGGATGAAGAATGGCTAAGCATAACGGCCAATTACAGCAATGCCTATAGCTACCTGAAACAGGAACGCTATACGGATGCGGCCACCTATTTTGAAAAAACGGTAAATGCCGCATCAAAAAGTAGCAATACGGAGGTAAAAAGCAATATCGTTCCTGATGCCTATTTGCGTATGGGAGATAGCTACTTCATGCTGAAAAGCTATGAAAAATCACTCAATGCATACAACCAGGCCATAGACCGCAATACAAAGGCGAAAGAATATGCCATGTACCAAAAAGGGATGCTTTTGGGCCTACAGGGCAATTACAGCCAACAGGTCACTAGTTTCCAGCAACTGGTTCAAAGTTTCCCTAAGGGCTTTTATACCGATGATGCGCTTTATCAAATGGGTTCCGCTTATGAATTGTTGGAGAACAACACCCAAGCCATTAGCACCTATAACCGCATTACCAAAGAGTTTGTTACTAGCCCATTTTTCACAAAAGCCTACCTGAAATTGGCCGCTATCTACTACAACCAAAGCAATTGGGATAAGGCCAACGAAAGCTACAACAAAGTGATAGATGCCTTGCCCAATTCACAAGATGCCCTTTTGGCTTACGGCCGCAAACGAGACCTTGCAGTGGCATCTGGCAATAGTAAATATGCTTCAGACAGGAAGGGCAGCAATTATACTATTTCGGCCGATGATTCGCTGCAGTATGAAATAGCCTTAAAACAATTTAGGGACGAAAACTACACCCAATCGGCCAAGTATTTCAACGATTATATTGCTGATTTCCCAAAGGGTTTTTTCGCTTTGCAGGCCCATTTTTATAAAGCGGAAAGCAATTACTATAGCAAAAATTATGGGGCCTCTCTGCCCGATTATGAATACGTTCTGGATAAGGCACCCAATGAGTATTTGGAAGAATCGGCCAGTAAAGCTTCCGAATTGGCTTATAACGATAAGGACTATGCAAAGGCAGCGGAGTATTACGATATGCTGTTGAAAAATGCCAGCAACAATGCCAATATCTATAGGGCAAATGTTGGCCTCATGCGGTCATATTATCGCAATGGGAAACTAGCCGATGCGGTTCCTTATGCCAACTGGGTCATCGCCTCGCCGGATGCCACGGCAGCCCATTTGCATGAAGCCAATTACTATGTAGGCAAAGCGGCTTTTGCTGCCAACGATTACGCAAAGTCCACCCCCTACTTGAAAAAAGTAGCCGATGGCCCGTCAAATTCTCTAACGGCAGAGGCACGGTATTTACTGGCTTTAATAGAACATAAAAAGAACAACTATGAGCAATCGAACACCTTGGCCTACAAGCTAATCAATGATATGCCCAACTTTGACGAATGGATAGTGCGCAGCTACATATTACTAGCCGATAATTATACGGGCCTGGGCAATTTGTTTCAAGCAAAAGCTACCTTGCAAAGCATACTGGACAATTATGAGGGCGATGATGCCGGCATAGTGCAAGAAGTAAAACAAAAGTTAGCTGCCGTGGAAGCTAGGGAGGCCAAAGAGAACAGCTACAAGATAGAACAGGATACCAGCGGTACCCTGCAGGAAGACCCCAATATGCAGATTGAGATTAACAGCCCCGAAAAATGAGGACAACCACCATGCACATAGGGAAAGGAATAGTAGCTGTTCTATTGTTGATAGCAGCGCAGCCATTATTGGCACAAGTAGATACCAGTAGGTTGGACACGTCGGTGGTAAACGTTATCAACCCCTTCCAACCTATCATTGCCGAATCGGAAAAGCTGAGCTATCCGCCCAAAGAAATAGTTACTGCCCCCGAAAAAACGGAACTGAGCTATTATGTTCCCGTAAAACTATTTAGGGTCAACTATCCTCCCGTATCCATCAAGCCCTTGGCGGTAAGCAAAGAAAGGCCACTCAGCTATCCGGGCGCTTATCTGAAATTGGGCTTCGGAACGCAAGTAAGTCCTTTGGCTGAATTGCTGTATACTGGCAGAAAGCTCAAAGGAGAGGAAGAAAAAATGAACTATGGCCTTTTCTTCCGCCACTTTTCCGGTAGGGGATTTAAATTGGACAACCAAGATTTCAGCGACAACAATGCCGCTTTGTTCGCCAGTTTTTATCCTGGCAAAACCCTGAAAATCGATAGCCGTATCGATTTTGAGCGGGATGCAAGGTTTTATTATGGCTACAATCATGCCGACACCACGTATGACCGAGACGACGTGAAGCAAAACTATACCGATATCAACTTCAACATTGGGCTAAGCAATTCGCGCCCTACCAAAATGGATATCGACCATGAAACCCGCTTCAATGCCTATTACTTTTTTGACCGCTTTGACCAGAGCGATTTGGGATTCAACGTTTTTACAAAACTGAAGAAAACGTTCAACAGCGTGCATGAGGTACAGTTGCACTTGGAGGATGATTATTCCGTTTTCCAGAACCGTACCGTCAGCCAAAGCAACAACATTTTCTTGTTTAAGCCTGGCTATCGCTATATGGGGGGTGCTTGGGAAGTTTCGGGTGCCATTGGCATTGCCTTGGATGACAAAACCTTTTACCCACTACCCGATATAAAAGCACAATGGGGCATTATACAGGATAAAGTGATTGTGTACGGTGGCTGGAATTTTGAGTTACGGAACCTAACTTACAAACAACTCACGGACAGAAACCCATGGATAAAGGATAATACTTTCTTGTTGAGAAACACCCGCTTCGAAGACCGCTTTGCGGGCCTTAAAGGCACCATCAGCAAAGTAAGTTATGACTTTCAGTTTGCCCACAAGGTCATGCGGCAGATGCCATTGTTTATCAATGATACTATTGACCCCAGCAAATTCCTGATAGTGTACAATGCGGGTACACTTAGGTTTTTTGATATCCACGGCCAATTGGAATACCGCGCCCTAAGCAATTTAGCCTTCACCCTCACCGGCGATTACAATATCTACAATCCTGAGTTTGAGGCGGAAGCTTGGCACCTATCCCCTTTCTTGGTGAACCTGAACGTGCGTTACAATATTGTTCAGAAAATATTCCTCACTATGGACGTCTTTGGCATTGGGGGCGCCAAGGCGCGTTTGGCAAATGGCACAGCTACTACCTTGAATAGTACCGTTGACATTAACCTGGGAGCTACTTATAAATTTTCAAAATACTTTTCATTTTTCGCCGAATTGAATAACTTGGCACATATCAAATATGAACCTTACCTGTATTATCCTACTTATGGGTTTAATGGAAGGTTGGGTATCATTTTAACTTATCAACCATAACTGGTTTTGGAGATAAACAAGTACATAAGGGAACTACTATACCGGCACGAGTGCGTTATCGTTCCAGGTTTGGGTGCATTCATCACCCATGCTCAACCGGCTGTACTTGATGAAGCAAGTAACACCATACAACCTGCCAGTAAAAAAATCGCCTTCAACGGAAAGCTACAGCAAAACGACGCCCTCCTGATACACCATGTTGCGCAACGGGAAAGTTGTAATTACACAGATGCCGAACAGAAGGTGCGCCAGTTTGTACAAAATGCCAAGCGTCTTTTGGATTCTTCGGGCATTATGATTTTCCCTGAAATCGGGCGATTGGCGCTTGACCAAGAGGGCAAAATCAATTTTTCGCCAGCCCATAACACCAACTATCTTGCAAGCTCTTTTGGCTTAAAAGCGGTTCATTGGCACAAAACATATGCCGATGACGCCATATCTGCAACATTAGAAAAGCTAGTGGAAGCGCCCCCTACCATCAATCGCCGCCGTTCCTTAGCGACGAAAATGGCATTAAATGCAGCGGCTGCCATCATCATTATAAGCTTAATGGTGAATGGGATATACATAGAACCCCTTTCGCTCAACCACTTCAATATACTGCCCATAGGCAGCTCGTCCAACGTGGCTGCGCCACCTACAACTCCCTCCAGGAAACCCATTATAGAAAAGGTAGCAGCACCTAGCCCTCAACCAAAGCAACAAATACTTCCAGTATCGACCATGGAGCCCCCCCGTTCGGCAGACAAGGTAGGGAAAAAGGGCTATTACATTGTAGTAGCATCGTTCGATAAGGAAAAAAAAGCCTTGGACTACATGAAAAAGAAGGGTCTGAATGCCCAAGCAAACCTTTTGGATTCAGGAACTGGCAGGTATAGGGTCGCCATTTTTGCCGGCACATCGGTTGATAATGCCATCGGCAGCCTCAAGGAGTACCAACAAAGCCTAAGGCCTGACGCATGGTTGCTTGAGCAACGCTAGGCGATTGGTGTACCAAGGTAGGTTGCCTTTCTGATTTATTTTTCCCATTTTTGTTTGCCTTGCCGAAAAATGCATAATGGCAAGTAAGTATATTGTTGCCGACCTGAAACCACCGCCCATGAAGCAATTTTTACTGCTTGTTGTGTTTATCTTTTCCTGCATCGTATCTAAAGCCCAAGATTATAGGTTTTCCCAGTTTTATAACTCCCCCCTGAACCTGAACCCGGCACTTACAGGCAAGGTGGATGCTTCTTTTAGGGTGGCTTTCAACTATCGAAACCAATGGTTCAATGTAGCGGACAAACCCTATATCACCTATGCGGGTTCTTTTGATGCCCCAATATTGCTTAAAAAGGATGCCTTGGGCATAGGTCTACAGATAGTGAATGACCGTACTAATAACGGTATCTACAACCATATAGTCATCAATGCATCCTTTGCTTACCACAAAGCCATTGGCAAAAAGCACTCGCTTACCTTGGGCTTACAAGGCGGGTATAGCCAACGTAACCTAGATAGGAATAACCTGCGCTTTTTCAATCAGATAGATGGCAGTAATGGGTTCAACAACAACTTACCTACCGGTGAAACGGATATCGCTACCAACAGTGGGTATTTCGATATGGGTATCGGTTTGCTGGGCAATTTCCGTTTTGGGGAAAAAGTGAATACTTATGTTGGTGGTGCGCTGGCACATGTACTACAACCTAAGGAACAATTCTTGGGGGGTGGCGAATATGAATTGAAGCGAAAGTATACCGCCCACGCAGGTTTGGAGTATCGAGCCTCAAGTTTGATAAGGGTACTGCCTTCAGTTATTTACCTTAACCAGGCAAAAATGAGCGAGTTGAACTTAGGACTCTCGTTAGGATTTGATGTAATGGAAAAGGTGGTGTTATATGGCGGTGGATACTATCGGCTTACCAATAAATTGAATGGCGGTTTCGGAGCCTCCGATGCCGTGATTGCTTATACCGCTTTTGAGTTCCAGCCCATACGCTTAGGCTTTAGCTATGATGTAACGTTGTCCCCTTTGATTAACACGCCTAACTCTACAGGAAGTTTTGAAGTGTCGCTTATCATTACTCCCCGTTTAGCAAACAGCAAATTGCCAGACCTGTTATTATTCTGTCCAAGGTTTTAGCCATTTATCGACTTTTTCGATTATTTAAGCCTGAAATTTAAACGTTTTTTAATCATTTCTGTTGTTGAAGTGCCCCAACACCCCTTCCTATTATCGGTATTTTTAGGTATTTTTATTTGCCCTTAGTCTGGCCTATGAAGCAGTATTTAGGAATAGTGCTGAGCTTGTTATTATCATTTGGTTTTTTGAAAACAAAAGCCCAACTGGTCGCCGATTTCGGCATACTCAACTTTTCCAATACCGAGATTTCTTCTGGCTGCGCTCCCTTAATAACTTTTTTATCGGACAGTTCCACCATTAATGGCGCTCCCGTACCTTATAGAAGCATTTCTGGTGGCAATGCCTATAATTCACACCAGTGGTTTTTCGGAAACGGGAATGTTTCCACTTTATACCGGCCATCTAACCTTTACACAGCAGGTACCTACAATATTACCTTGGTAGTTACTAACAATGGGGTCAATTATGATACCGTTGTGCAGACCTTAACGGTAAACCCTGAACCCGTAGTGAATTTCACGGTAGATGTAAGGGACGGCTGTGATCCTTTGGTAGTAAACTTCTGTGATTCTTCCACTAACACCGCCAGTATCGTAGCGGATATGGGCGATGGAACCCTTTATTTTGACTCTTGTTTTAGCCACACCTTCACCCGCAATAATTTAACAGGACAAAATTGCTTCTCCATTACTTGGGTTGCTACCAGTACATTTGGTTGCAGTAAGTCATTGACTAGAAACAACTTTATCTGTATTGACTTGCCCCCAATAGCAGATTTTTATGCTGACCAAGCCGTTGTTTGCGATTCGCCTTACATCGTATCTTTTCATGATAGTTCCTATTCCATCAATACTTTAACTTATTCTTGGCAATTCGGCGACGGCGGAATTTCTACATTAAAAGACCCCGTGCACACTTATGCTGACACTGGCAACTATACGGTTACTTTGATTGTGACGGACACTTCATGTAACTTGGCCGATACTATTATTAAACCCAATTATATTAGGTTAAAAAAGGGTTCTGTTGCTTTTTCTCTAAGCGACAGCAGTATTTGTGCAGGAGAGCAGACCAGTTTTTTTGCCATCACCGAAGGCAATATCGACTCCTTGTTTTGGTCATTTGGGGTATCAGGCCTAAGGCCGTCCAATGACACAGTGCGACAAACCTTTTCTACGGCAGGTAGTTACTCCATTACTTTAACTGGAACCAATACGGCGGGTTGCGTTTACGATACAACGCTTACTAATATACTGGTTGTTCATCCTAGGCCAAGTGTCAATTTTACTGCCTCACAGTCAAGTAGTTGTCAGGCCCCATTTACAGCAAATTTCACGGGCACGTCCAATGGTGCCATTGTATGGTGGGTATGGGCTTTTGATTACCCTGCCAATCCACCTGGAAGTACTAATAGCACCCCAGGACCCAATGCTAGCTATACTTACAATGCCCCCGGGGCCTATGATGTAAGATTAACCGTTGTGAGCGATTATGGCTGCATGGATTCCATTGTAAAGCCCAACTACATTAATATTGCACCCACTGTTGTTAGTTTTTCGACTGATACCACCCAAGGCTGCGTCCCCTTACCGATACAGTTTACCAATACTAGTACTTCGCCCGATCCTATTATTAGTTGGGTATGGGATTTCGGAGATGCCACCCCTATTGCCAATGGTCCCAATCAGAACCATACTTATACCGTTCCAGGTACTTACAATGCATGTCTAAGCATAATAACCACCACTGGATGCAGGGGGTTTGCTTGCCGACAAATTAATACCGGGTTAGCTCCTACGGCTTCTTTTAGCGCCAATCCACTAACGGTATGTGTCAATGAACCTATTTCTTTTTTCAATACTTCCACTGGCAACATTACCGGCCAGCTTTGGGATTTTGGCAATTCAACAACTGACCCTTCCATTACACCTGCTCCATATGCATATGACGACCCAGGTAATTATACGATTACTTTGACAGTAAATGACAATGGCTGTTCTGATGATACCTCTGTGGCGGTAATAGTAAATGACCCAAAGGCAGATTTTACTTACACCACTTCTTGCCAAAATGCTGGCACCTATCAGTTTACGGATGCTTCAATCAATGCGGACACCTATTTTTGGGATTTCGGCGACTCCCAGACCAGCACACAGCAGAACCCTTTGCATACCTATACGCAAACAGGTACATATACGGTAACATTAACAGTCACCAATTTCACAACAGGTTGTACTGCCGTAAAAACTGTGACACTGACCGTATCTGTATTTAATGTCGATTGGACAGCCAATAGATATAATGGCTGCGCTCCACTAACCGTTAACTTTTCATCACTCGCTACAGGAAATGGTTTAATACTGCTTTGGGATTTTGGAGATATTTATAACCCTGGTACTAATACCTCTCGCCAACCCAATGTTGCCCATACTTATACTGAGCCTGGAACTTATACGGTAAGCTTGTTTGCAGTAGATGCTGATAGTTGTACGGCTACCAAAGTAAGGGTTGATACGATTAACGTTTCCGGAGCTGCAGTTGACTTTACTGCAAGCCCTAATGCTGGTTGTTTGCCTTCCAGTGGTTTAGGTTCAGTACCCGTTCAGTTCAATGACATTTCCATCCCAGTGGGAGCTGCAGCCATTGTTAGTCAGGTTTGGGATTTTGGTGCCCTACCCAACGGATTCGGGCCATCACCCATCCACAATTATGTAACTGCGGGTACGTATGATGTAAAGCTGACCGTAACCAATGACCTTGGCTGCGTAACGAGTAGGACAAAACCCCAACTGATCAATATTTTCCAACCAAGAGCATCCTTCAATACTGGGCTCAATTTATATTGCCCCGGTCAGCCTATCCAATTCAGCAATACTTCAACTGGCGCTAACCTCACTTATCGTTGGAATTTTGGTGACCCTAATACAAATGCCGATACTTCTGCATTGCGCAATCCCCAGTATGTATATAATGATACTGGCTTATATAATGCCACGCTTTGGGTTACAGACGCATACGGTTGCAGAGATTCTTTTACATTGGTGCCCACCATCCGGATTGATATTCCCTCGCTCAGGTTTGTGGCCGACGATACTTTCAGGTATTGCCCTCCGCACATCGTCAACTTTAGCAACTTTGCCAATCTGGATACAGTGAACGTTCGTAGGGTTTATTGGGATTTTGGCGACAACAGTTATTCCACCTTGTTCAACCCATCCCATATCTATAATCAAGCCGGGCTTTTCACGGTTAAAGTGGTAGTTGAATTTGTTAACGGCTGTATCGACAGCCTAATTTATCCCGATTATATTAATGTAGGTGGTGTTGTGGGCAACATTACAGTAGTGCCTGACACGGGCTGTGTGCCCCTAGATGTTTGTTTTGATGCAAATACGGATGGTTCTGCCACTTCCTGTTATTGGCTGTTCGGTAATGGTGATGGCCAATTGATATGCGATTCCGTCTGTTATACCTACAATCAACCTGGCTATTATCTTCCTGGTGTAATATTGGTAGATGGCCAAAACCCTGCCTGCCAATATATACTACCTTATGATGACACTATATGGGTAGATACCGTTTTTGCCAATTTTACCTTCTCGTCCGATTCCGTTTGCCAAGTAGCGCCGGTCCAGTTCAACGATAGTTCTTATACCTTACTTGGTAAAGATATTGTGCGTTGGGAATGGGATTTCGGCGACGGGCAGACTGACACCGTACAGAACCCCGTACATTTCTACTATCAGGATGGGACTATGAATGTGACCCTGAGGGCTTATAGTGAGTATGGCTGTTTTTCGGAAGTGGTAAAAACAATTTTTGTATTGAAAAGACCGGAAGCATTGTTCACCGTCGATGATTCCGTAGGCTGTGAAATACTAACCGCTATTTTCAGAGATTCCTCTATTGCTGGCGACGGTATGGTGGATTATTGGCGTTGGGATTTCGGCGATTATCGGGCAACCAACGATACTTCTTTGCTACAAAACCCCGGTGCCTATTTTTATGGGGATACTGGCATATATTACCCTACCCTGATAGTGGAGGATGATAATGGTTGTCGGGATACTTCAACCAGACTGATTGGGGTGTATCCGAATCCAAATGGTATTTCTGGGGCTGATTCTATTGAGATATGTATATACGACACCATCCGCCTACAAGGCGATAGCAGTTATGTATTTTGGGACTGGACACCCGGTATTTGGTTGAGCGACTCTACCATTGCGCAGCCATTGGCATATCCGCAGGCGACCACCATGTACACTTTGTTGACACGAGACAGGTATGGATGCGAGACCTTGGACAGTATAACGATTATTGTAAATCCATTACCTACACTTACGGTTAGCCCATCTCCGGATACTATCATTTGCTTCGGCGATACCATCCAGTTAAGTGCAACAGGTTCGGGTATTGCTTATCTCTGGAGCCCAAATGAGGGGCTGTCCGATGAGTTTATACCCAATCCACTAGCATCTCCAAGGCGTACCATTACTTATCAAGTATATACAGTCGATTCCAATGCCTGCAACACTACTGATACGGTAAAAATACACGTCAACGTATTCCATACCTATTGGGAAGGGGAAAGGGTATGTTTGGGCGACTCCACAGATTTTGTGGACATTAGCACCGCTTCCGATTTTCCCATTACTCAATGGAATTGGAATTTCGACGACCCCACTAGCGGCATCGCCAACTCGTCAACTGATAGAAACCCTAGCCACTTCTACGCTGACTCCGGAATATATAGGGTAGAATTGATTCTGACCGATCTTAATGGTTGTACCGACACTTTGGCCCAGCCGATTAGGGTTGACCATCCGGCATTGCCAATTGCTGGGCCTGATACTATTGTCTGTTTTGGTAATAGCGTGCAGCTTTTTAGCAGTGGGGGCGAAATGGTATATTGGTGGCCGCCATCCGGTTTGGACAATCCCAATACCTATAACCCAGTGGCTTCGCCTTCTATCTCAACAATATATATAGCTCATTTGACCAATGGAGTATGCCCCTATGATACGGCCCATGCGGTAGTGGAAGTAGTACCCACTCCCCTATTGACTATCGATGATACCTACGATATTTTGCGGGGCAGCAGCATTACCTTGAACGCCGGGATAGAACGTGGTAACACCATCGTTTGGACACCTGCTGATAGCCTGAGTTGCACCACTTGCACCAACCCGATTGCCAATCCTTTGGAGAGCATCATTTATACGGTAACGGTAACCGATACTTTTGGCTGCACCAATACCAAACAAGTGGCTGTAAACGTGGATAGCAAGTGTTCTGAAGACCAAATATTTGTTGGCAATGGATTTACACCGAACAACGATGGCATTAACGATGTTGCGTATGCAAGGTTGTATGGGCTAAAAGGCTTGAAATACTTCAGGATTTTTGATAGATGGGGGGCATTGATGTTCGAGACACGCAACGAAAGTGAAGGTTGGGAGGGAAAAAATAAAAATGGACAGCAACTTAATTCAGGAGTTTACGTATATGTTGTCGAGGCAGAATGTTTTAACGGAAAGACCATCGTTAAAACGGGAAACGTTACTTTGATTAAATAGACCGACTATGAAGAGAAGATTACTGTGCGCGATGATGGTTTGTTTCGGACTAGGAGTAACCGTGAATACGGTACAAGGACAAGACATTCACTTTTCACAATACAATCAGGCCCCATTGATGCTGAATCCAGCTCTAGCTGGCGTAAATGGAGGCGATTTCCGTTTTGTGGCCAATTATAAATCTCAATGGGCCAATATCGGCAAATTCAACACCTTTGCCGCATCTTACGATATGGCAGTGTTTAGGAAAACCGTTAGATCCAACTTTGGTGGTATAGGGCTTTCTTTTTTCTCTGACCGTGCTGGCGATTTAGGGCTTTCTACTAATCAGGCCAATTTGAACTTATCATATACCGTATTGCTGAACCACAAGGGCACTCAAACTTTGACCGGTGGCATTATGGGCGGGTTCGGCAGCCGCTCCATTAACTTGAGCAAGTTGACTACTGATAGCCAATTTGGCGACCAAGGATATAATCCTAATCTACCTACTGGAGAGAACATTGTATCGACAAATAAATTGTTCGCCGATATTGGTGCGGGCCTATTGTGGAATTACACCAAGGATAACAACACTAACTTCTATGGGGGTTTTGCGGTGAGTCATTTGAATCAACCCAATTTATCGCTTACCGGTAATAGAAATGAAAAGCTTTTTATCAAAATCACCATCCATGGTGGTTCGCATTTCGCCTTGAGTAAACAGCTTTATCTATTGCCCAACTTGATGATTTTGAATCAAGGCCCACACTGGGAATACAACTTCGGTTCATTACTGAAAATCAAGAAGTCCACTATGCCTAATGAAAAAACTGCATTTTATATCGGTGCTTCATATAGGGTGAAAGATGCTTTGATATTTGCAGGTCGTATTGATATTGGAGGTTTTAATATTGGCCTTAGCTATGATTTGAACATCTCAAAGTTGACCCCTGCCAGCAATATGAATGGTGGGCCTGAGATATCATTCATTTATGCAGGCAACTGGCCCAATAAGAAGAAGTCGGTTACTTATTGCCCGATGTTGTAAGACTCTACGACAAAAAATTTTACTAATGGGAGCTAGTGTTTACTAGCTCTCTTCGTTTTGGCCCTTCTTGCTACCACGATACATACTAAAATGGTGAAACTTGCACTCCAGTGGCCCATTGTATAAGGTCAGTTTTTTTGAAGTGCGCAGCCCAATATTTTTCATCGCTTCCTTATTCGAGCTAAGAATCCATACATCATAGCCATCAAAATTTTTCTTCAAAGTATCGCCAATGGATTTGTAAAACTGCATCACATCGGCCAGTTCCAACCGTTCCCCATAAGGCGGATTGATGACCACCGTGCCACCGCCAACCGGAGGTACTAGTTCTTCAAATGGCCTTTTCAATATTTTAATGTCTTCATCAAGCCCTGCTTTCACCACATTCTCCCTAGCCAAAGCTATTGGCCCAGCGGCTATGTCGCTTCCAATCAACTGCAGCTCCGTTTCTTTTTGATTACTGATGGCTGCTTGTAATAACTCTTGCCAGGCATCTTCATCATAATCATTCCAGTTCATAAAGCCAAAGTGAGAGCGTTGCATACCTGGTGCCATATTCTTAGCAATTAAACCCGCCTCTATGACAATCGTACCCGAGCCGCACATGGGGTCAATAAAAGTCGATTGACCATCCCAGCCGGAAAGCAATACCAAGCCCGCTGCCAACACCTCGCTGAGCGGAGCTAAAGCGTTGCTGGTTCGGTAACCACGTTTATGCAACGATTCACCGCTACTGTCTAACGAAAGGGTACATTGGTCTTTAAAAATATGCAAGTGGATTCGCACAGTAGGGTTTTCCAAATCCACATTTGGGCGTCGGCCGTATCGGTTTCTGAATTGGTCAACGATAGCGTCCTTGGCTTTAAGGGCGACATATTTTGAATGGTTGAAAAAAGTAGAATTTACGGCGCTTTCCAATGCCAGCGTTTCATCTGCTGAAAGGTAGGCCGACCAATCGACTTGTTTGACACCATTGTACAACTGTTCTTCATTGGTGGCTGTAAATTGATGAATGGGCTGCAAAACCTTTAATGCAGTCCGAAGCCATAGGTTGGCTTTGTACATCAAATGCTTATCACCGACAAAGCTTACCGCACGGTTTAACTCCTTAATTTCTTTTGCGCCCAACTGTTTCAATTCGGTGGCTAATGTATTTTCCAAGCCGAAAAGGGTGGTAGCGGTATAGTTCCGTAGTGTATCCAAACTTAAACTTTGATTAAAACGAACGCAATATCAATAGAATTTGACAATAAGGTATTGACTGTCATGTGAAAAATTTCATTATTTTTAGACCTTAGCTTAAATAAGAACACCAACCTAACCAAGCAAAACTTACCCAAATCATGAATTTTAGACATTTACTAGTTGCCATGCTATGCATGTTTAGTATGTGCGTGGTACAACAAGCCAATGCCCAATGTACGCAATTGCCAATACTGAACTTGAGCCCACAGCCCAATAGGTGCCAAACGGCCGTGAACAGTGGCAACATTGTGCCCCTTTTCAACCAATGCCGTACCGTATGTATGGACAATACCAACGCAGGGCCAAGCAACCAAGTAAACGACCACCGCTGTACGGGTGGTGTTCAACCTGCCAATGATTTGTTTTTATATGCCAACAATCCCTATGCCCAAATACCAGGATATGATGGTTCGTTGGTTTTCCGATGGGTTGATTGGCCTGGTAAGGCTAATGGTGTACTGCCCCCATATTTCGCGGTACATGGTGAAGTAAGGGCCACATTGGCTGGTATTACCGTACAAAGCATTGACTGCACGGATGGTTTTGCTCTGGAAAATGCCATATGCTTGGATACGGTTGAAGGCAATCAATTTTACACGCCAGCAGGTACCATCCCCACTTTGGCCCAGTTGGAGCCAATTGTAGATGCCATTGCTGGTGTAAACGTTACAGTTGCCGATGTGTCATTTTGGATCAATATAGCTACTAGTAATGGTGCCACAGGCCCAATATGTTTTGAGGCTTCCCCCTACAAATCAGGGTATATCTGTGGCGATGCCACTACTATTAACTTGACTGGAAGCGGCGCTACCCGTACCGGAACTTCTGCGGCAACTTGTCTTTGTGGTTCGGCTTTGTATGGTGGGTTGGGCAATACCAATAACAACCTGCCTGTGCCTTGTGGTATGGAAAGTGCCTCTTCTGCTTGGTTCAAGATAAATGTACCGTTTGGTTGTAATAATATTACGGCCAGCTTGAGTAACTGGGGAGGAAGCGATGCTTATAATATTGCAATTTTGAGCGGAGTTGATTGCCCTGGCAACTCAGGTACCAACCCAATTACCGGAGCACCTACATTTATCCCTGGCCAAACCTTGGAACCTGGTGCAGCCATTGTTGGCTCAGCTTGTAATGGACCGGCCAGCACTGCTTGTAGCCCAGTACCTGCCGGGGAATATTATATTGTAGTTTCTGGCAAGTCAGAACGCCCAACTTTTACCTTGAGCGTAAACGTTACCGATGTGGCACCCTCAGTAGGTACTGCCACTTCGCAGCAGAACAACACTAGCGTATGTTCAGGCTCTTCAGTAACAGTGGGCACCACTGGCACTGTATTGCCCAACAGTGCTAGCTGCGGTCAAAACATCGCATGGTTTTACAGCAATAGCCTTACTTTCAACCCTTACACTGGGGGAGGAACTTATGCTGGGTCAGGTACATCAAACGTTACCTTTGCCTTGCCCGCCAATACAGGCTGTACACCTAGAATTTACTACATCAAAGGCGTAATATCAGATAACGGCACTACTGCTGTAGCTGGTTGCAAAGGCACTACCAACACCATTACTGTTACGGTTTATCCTGAAATTGGCAATGTTACCGTTCAAAACAATCCTTGTTTGATTTCAGTAGCCACCCGCTGCCCTTCTTTTACTGTTAACGGCACCCCTGGGGTTTCTAATTTTATTGCCAATTTTTCCGATGACGGCAGCACCCAAAACTTCATTATCTCTAATGGCCTTGCCGCTTGTAACCAGGTGGTACAAGAAATTGTAAGTTGCAGTGGCAACTGTACCCCTCCTACTGTTTCGGCCAACGATACATGTGACCCCAATGACCCTTTCAACTTTTATGTTGATGTAAATTTTGCCCCCGGTTCGGCAGCTACTTATTTCATCAACGATAACACCGGTGGTGCAGTAGCCGTTTCCAATGCCGGCAGGTACCGTGTAGGTCCTTTTAGCAATGGTAGCACGGTGAGCATATCGGTCGACAACCCTGACGATGCCAACTGTAACCGTCCATTGGGTACTTTTACCAGTGACTGCAATACCATTGTTTGCCCGAACCTTGTTTCCGCTGTTACTACCGTAAATGGTGACGTATGCGAAGGCCAACAAACAATATTGCAGGCTACTGTTGACCGTGGTGTTATTAACGTGGACTATTCAGTACAATGGTATATGAATGGTGTACCTATTCCAAATGGTAACTCACTAGCTGTAATACAAACATTTAGCACTACTCAAGGCTGTAGCCCTGAAGCACAGGAATATACAGTGGCATTAAAATGTCTTCGCTCAGGCGGAAGGCCGACACTAACCAATTTCTTGTCAGCGGGTACTTTGGTAGTTTATCCAAAACCTGATTTAGGACAAGATTTTGTTCAGAATCCGCAAGTATGTGTAGTGGCACCAGTAGATAACTGCGGTGGCTTAAACATTTCTTATAGCCCTGTTACCAACCCAGGCCCCGGCACTAGCAGCACTCAAGTTACTTATACTGCTTTTGTTACCGGTGCCCCCACTGGCTGCTCCGCGACTGGCACTTATCAAGTAAGTTGTCCTAGCTGTACCAATAGGGCTGGAGAAGGGGTTAACACCACTCCAAATACCTATTGCGATGGCGAACAATTCAGTATAACTTCTACTGGTTCAAGCTTAGGTGCAGGTTATACCCAGTTATGGGGAGTAACTACTAACGACCCTTACAATAATCTTGGCTCGGCTGTACTATCGGCTTTTGCTGCCAACAGTTATTTTGGCGATAGCTCTGGTACGGGCAGCTTTACATTTACCAATGGTACTCAATACGGCCCTGGTGAATACTTCTTTATTCCTTTTGTTGCTATGCAGGCTATTAATGCCTCTACCCCTGCCTATCAAACCAATGGAAGCATCAGCTTACCGTTCTCCTTTACAGGAAGTTCTGGTTCAGCCACCATTACTATTCCTCAAGTACCCTATTGTTCTGGCCTAACCGTATTTGATATGACCTTGACGGCCTCCAAATCAGGTAGTACACTCAATCCTATAGACAGGGTAACTGGGCTACTAACCTATAGTGGGGGGGCAACAGCAAGTTTAAACCTAAACCGCAACAACTACACAGCCAATCCAAGCGGCCAAACTATTACCATTGAAGCATCTGCAGGAGCATTTTTATCTGGTACCGTGACTTACGACTTCACCCTGAGGTACCAAACTTCCATACCATTTGGCACCGTATGCCCCACTTGCAACGATGTTGGCGCGCCCGTGGCGGTTAACCTGTTGCCAGCCATTACTTTAAGCCCGGTGACTCCGGCTCCTATCTGTATTGGCGAGGTGATTGATTTGAACAATTACCTTCCCACAGCCAATACTAATGGCAGCTTTACTTGGTACGACGGCGATCCAGCCACAGGGGGCCAATTAATAGCGCGACCTGATAGCGTGAGCCCCGTTAACGGCTCCCAGTATTTCGTTCAATTCTTATCATCGGCTGACACAACTTGCTCTGCCAATAGCAGTATCACTTTTTCTACCGTTACCCCTCCAAGTTTGAACCCAATTCCTGCACAACCTGATTTGTGTTTGGGCGAAACGGTGGATTTGACCCAACTGGAACAAGGCATTACCACTGATGCTGGAACTTTCACTTGGTATAAAGGCGACCCTGCCAACTTTGGCGTAAGATTACCTAACGCCTTTGCGACCAACTTATCACCTATCAGCGGCCAAGCATATTATGCGGTGTTCCAAGATGCCTTGACTGGCTGCACAGAGAAAGTGAGCGTTACCTATACCGTGAAACCACTTCCTTCTTTAACTGCATTGCCACCAAGAAGTATCTGTACTGGAGCTACTTATGATTTGACCTCGCAAGAATCCAATATCACTTCTGCTACTGGCACATTCGAGTGGTATGATGGCGACCCCAACAACGGTGGTACCTTGCTAACACCAACCCAAGCTGCATCTGTTCAACCTGATACCGGTAGCTTGTATGTGGCAGTATTTACCGATGCTACCACTGGCTGCAGCGCACGTACCAATGTTACATTCAATGTAAATCCATTGCCCGTGTTGAATACACCAACACCAAGTGCAATATGCAGTGGCTCAGTTGTGGATTTAACTGCCTTACAAAGCAGTATCACCTCGGCTCCAGGCGTTTTCGCTTGGTATGATGCCAACCCACAAACAGGTGGACAAGCACTGGCACAACCTGAAGCTTATACTTTGAACAGCCAAACCACTTTCTATGTAAGCTTTACTAATTCCATTACATCGTGTAACAGCAGCACCAGCTTCACCTATAATGTGATACCAAGCCCTGTATTGAATCCTGTACCGCAACAAACCATTTGTTCAGGAGAAAGTGTTAGCCTAATCGACCTACAACAAAACATTACTTTGGCTACCGGCTTCTTTACCTGGTATTTAGGTGACCCTGACAGTGGCGGCGTGCAACTAACGCCTTCACAAGCTGCTAACCAAACCCCAACAGGCACAGAAACTTACTATTTAGAGTTTTTGGCCTTCCCAAGTGCTTGTACTGCCGAGTTGAGCTTTAGCTACATTGTAAACAGCAGCCCAGTACTTAACCCAATCCCCAATCCTGGATTGTTATGTGCTGGTCAATCAGTTGATTTGAGCAGCTATCAAACTGCTGTTACTTCCGCCGCAGGAACCTTTAAATGGTATTTGGGCAATCCTACTTCAGGTGGTACACAGGTAACTGGTGGTTTGTTAACCAACTTGGTGCCTGCGGACAACTCTACTTACTATGTTCAGTTTACTGATGCAAATACAGGTTGCGTGGCACTTGAAAACACCACCTTTGATGTTGCTGCTCCAGTAACAGGTGGTACGGCCAGCTATGATTGTAACTTGAACCAATTGGTAGTAAACCTTAGCAACGCTAGTGGTGGCTCAGGTGCAGGCTATACGGTAGCACCAAATTCCCCAAATACCAACGGCCAAACCTTGGCAAACGGTACCACTTGGAGGGTGTACTATGTGGATGATATTGGCTGTGCGGATACCTTGAGCGGCAATGCCAACTGTTTAGTATGCTCTGCTGGTGCGGGCGTGGCACTTGCCAATAATGCCCTGTGCTGCGATGATACCATCAATATCACTACTAACGGTGTAGCTATAGGTGGCAACAATACCATTGCCTGGGCATTTGGTCCCCAACCTGTAACCAACTTGGCAGGCGCACAAGCAGCCAACAATGCGGGTAATCTTTTCTTGGCAAATCCTGACAACAGTATCGATTTCTCGAAAAATTGCAGTAATGCTATTGCGGGCACTTATTATCTGACCCCAATGATTGTACAAAGTCCTGTGATTGATTCGGTACTGTATGACACCCTTAATGGATGTAAACCGTATATCGAGATTTGCCCTACCGTAACCGGCACGGGTTGGTCACTTGACCCATTGATTTTGGTGTTCCCTGATGGTAGCCAGTTCAATGTAAACGACTCATTGGCATTTGGCTTACCGCTGACAGAGCAGCTTTTGGCGGCATTTGGCGGCCTGCCTTGTATTAAATTGAATGATATTTACCCTGGCGACCCTAATGGCACATGGTCAGTAATTATCAATAACACAGGTACAGGAGCGGTTACTTTTGGTGTACCTGCATTCAATATTGTTGTAGCAGACAGTTCTTGTACCTTATTGAACGGTCAGGACCAAGTAACGACCATCAGCGCAGTATCGGGCACCATCAATGGTGGAACCCAACAGCAAATCAACATTGCCATACCACCGCTGCCCGCCAACTTCCCTTCAGTAGATACGGCTTGTAGCGATTTCGGAACTCCAGTGGAAATTGTACTGCTTGACCCCATCACTGCCGATACTGCTTTTGCTACTTGTACCGATAGTTCTGCAGGCTTGTACACCATTACTATTGGAGGCCTGCAAGGCGGTGCACCTGATGTGATTAGCGGTGAACAATATGCCTTCCCCGCAGCCGCTACCTACAACTCATCAGAAGATACTTACTCTTTTGATGTTACGGTCAACTCTTTCCCATACAGCTTTACCATATCCAACAACTTCAATACTGCCGGTGGCGACAAATGCCCTGCAAGCTTGCAGATAGCCGAAGATGTTTGTGTAACGGGTATCAAAGAAATTGCCTTGGCAGCTTTGAACATCTATCCTAACCCATCAAGCGGAATCTTCAATATTGAGGGTGCATTGAGGCAAACATCGAATGTAAGCATCAGCGTGACCAATATGTTGGGTGAAGAGATTTACAGCAGGGAAGCTAGAATGGAGAAAGGCAAAATGAAGACTTCGATTGACTTGAGCCAAGCAGCAGTTGGTGTTTATTTCGTAACTATCAAAACGGAGAAACAAACTATCACTAAGCGGATAGCTAAACAGTAACAACAAAGCTTGTAGCAAAAAAGCCCATGTACATTTGTACATGGGCTTTTTTTATTCCTATTGGTGGGTAAATTCTTTGACAAAGTAACTGGCCAAGCCATTCCTCTAATCAATGCTGGAAATAAGTAAGCAGTTCGCTAATTTTTTCTTTAAGGGTCTTTCGGTCAACAATCATATCCAAAAAGCCCTTTTCCAATAAGAACTCGGATTGTTGAAACCCATCTGGTAAATCCTTCTTAATGGTTTCCTTAATCACTCTTGGGCCAGCAAAGCCAATGAGGGCACCAGGTTCAGCAATTATGATATCGCCCAGCATGGCAAACGAGGCCGTAACGCCCCCAGTGGTAGGGTCAGTTAATAAGGAAATAAAGGGCAGTTGGGCATCTGCTAGTTGGGTAAGCTTGGCTGAAGTTTTAGCCATCTGCATCAAAGAAAAGGCACCTTCCATCATACGGGCACCTCCTGATTTGGAAATAATCAACAAGGGCACTTTGTGCTCTATGCAATAATCGATACTACGGGTAATCTTCTCGCCTACTACCGAACCCATTGAACCACCGATGAAGCTAAAATCCATGGCAGTAACTATTAGCGGCTTTCCATTCACATTGCCCGCGGCACTTTGTATGGCATCGCCAAGTCCGGTTTTTTTCTCGGTTTCGGCTAGCCGTGCTTTATAAGGTTTCAAATCAGTAAACTCAAGAAAGTCCTTCGACCGCAAATTGTCAAATAGGAGCGCATACTGATTGTCATCGAACAAGATTTGAAAATACTCCGATGAGCCTATTCTATGATGGGTATTGCAGTGGCGACATACATAGAAATTTTCTTTCAGTTCCTTTTGCGTAAGGGCGTGTTTACAGCCCGGGCACTTGACCCATACCCCATCGGGGGCTTCTTTCTTCTCCCGAGTGGATGTGGTGATACCTTCCTTAATTCTGGTAAACCATCCCATGCTATTTCTCCTTATTCAATATACCTTTATGGGCATATTAAGCTAAAATTAGGGATTTTTTAAGCGATGCTGAAAATCCCTGCACAAAAATTAGTATGACTACTTAAGCGATTTCGACAAAGAGGTACTAATTAAGCAATAGTAACCTCTGGAGAAAGATAGACATCCTGAATGGCATTCAAGATACCAATACCTTCTTTAAATGACTTTTGGAAAGCCTTGCGACCAGAAATTAAACCACTACCGCCTGCACGTTTATTGATGATGGCAGTAGTAACGGCTTCCTGCAAATCAGTTTCCCCTGCTGAAGCACCACCAGAATTGATTAAGCCAACACGGCCCATGTAGCAATTGGCAACTTGGTAGCGGCAAAGGTCAATTGGGTGTTCTGTGGTCAACTGGCTATAAACTTTTGGATGCGTTTTGCCAAACTTGATAGCATTGTAACCGCCATTGTTTTCAGGCAACTTTTGTTTAATAATATCTGCCTGTATCGTAACCCCTAAGTGGTTCGCTTGACCCGTTAAATCGGCTGAAAGGTGGTAGTCAACCCCATCTTTACTGAAAGCACCATTGCGCAAGTAGCACCACAATACGGTTGCCATACCCAATTCGTGCGCATACTCAAATGCCTCGGCTACTTCCTGTATTTGGCGGTTACTTTCATCGGAACCGAAATAAATGGTCGCACCCACAGCTACCGCACCCATATCCCATGCACTCTTTACGGTGCCGAACATGATTTGGTCATATTTATTGGGGTAGCTTAGAAACTGGTTATGGTTGATTTTTACAATGAAAGGGATTTTGTGGGCAAACTTTCGAGCCACTGAGCCCAAAACACCATAAGTAGAAGCTACCGCATTGCAACCGCCTTCAATGGCAAGCTTTACAATGTTTTCCCCATCAAAAAAAATAGGGTTAGGGGCAAATGATGCACCCGCACTATGCTCAATCCCTTGGTCTACGGGTAGAATGGACATATACCCAGTTTCCCCAAGTCGTCCATGATTATAAATAGCAGCCAAGCTTCTTAAAACTTGGGGAGTACGGTTGCTATCTTTAAAACAACGGTCAATAAAATCGGCCCCTGGCAACTGTAATTCCGCTTTTGGAATAGAGTTGCTCTCATAACTTAACAAATAGGCTGCTTTATCACCCAGTAGGCTTTCTATCTTGCTTGCTGACAATGCTTCTATTGACATAAATGGTGTTTGTTTATTCTCCAAAGATAAGCAAACAGGGGCATTAAGTAGCAAAAGGGAAAGTTATGAAAAGATATATTTACTACCAATACTAGCTATTGAGTTAAGGTTGGTAGCCGTCCGTAAGGGTTTTCATGAAGGCCACAATATCCTGAACTTCCTGCTCGGTAAGTTTAAGGTCGCCCAATTCTTCTTGGTTCACATTTTCTGCTACTTCAGGTTCACCAAATTTGCCATGGTCGCGCTCATTGTAGAACCTTACTACTTCTTCTAGGGTATTAAATATACCGTTGTGCAAGTAAGGAGGGGTAACAGCCACATTCCTTAAAGTAGGCACCCTGAACTTACCATTCTCGCTATCCTTTTTAACAAATGCACCTAAACCCAAATCCTTTTGGTAAGTAGGTGTTTTCTTTAGCAACTCTTTGTTTACAGGAGTTCCAATGTTATCATAAGAGAAATCGGTAAACAATACCTTGCCGGTAGCGGGGTCAGGCTCTGTTGGGTGGCAAGCAGCACAGTTGCCTTTTTTTACATCCACAAACAACTCTAAGCCACGTTTTTCTTGAGCAGTCAACTTTGCTTTCCCCTTCAAATAGTGGTCATACTTACTGCTAAAGGGGTTCACCTCAGGGCTTCTCTCATAAGCAGAAATGCACTCGGTAATATGGGAAAAAGCACTATCGACATTATCAAAGGCATTAGGGCCATAAATTTCAAGCATCAGGTTGCTATAGGATGCCTTCTTTACCACTCCCACTACTCTTGCCTTGTCTTTATTATTCATCTCATTGCTGGCCATCATGGGCATAGCAGCTTGTTCTGCCAAGGTATTGGCATGGCCGTCCCAAAATAAACCACCTATATAAAGTTCCTCTTTCTCGTCCCAATGCAAAGGAGGCACAAAGGCGGAATAGGCAACAGTAGGAGAATTTCTAGTACCAAACATGCCGCTAACAGCCCCTTCTGACACCACAGCCATGGTGGGGTCAGCAAAGCCTTGTGACGGGTGGTGGCAGCTAGCGCAAGAAATACCGATAGGGTCGGACATGCTCATGTCAAAAAACATTTGCCTGCCCAACTTTTGCTTAGCGGCCAACAGGGCCTTACCTTTTAGTGGAACAAATGCTTTTTCGCCAGCAGACCATTGTACCAAAATACCGATAGTGGCTGCCGATAGAATCAAAATGAAAATATGGCGGACTTTCACTTTATACTACTGATTAATGTGCAAAAATACATCAAAATGGCTCGCAAATCCAGCAATTGATAATACCATAATTAGGGTATTAAGTTCAATCTTGCTCCTGTAGCGTCCAGGCCTCAGGTTTGTCGCTAAACGCTACCTTGGCCTTGCTCCACACATCGCTGAATGTTTCGCTTTGGCGGTATGCCTCTAGGGATGCTTCGTCTTCCCAAGTACTGTATGTAAAGAAAATATTATTGCGGCCTTTATCTCTCAATAAGGTAAGGCTCAGGCATCCGGGGCTGGAGGAGATGAGCTCCTTCATTTCATTGAAGATGCCCAAAAAATCATCTACCCTATCTGGTTGAAAGGTCAATTTTACAATGCGTACAATCATACAAATTCTATTTGCACGGTATCACCTATGTGCAGGCCCAACAGGCCCGCGGCTTTACCTTTATTGATGGCTATTTCCAGGTAGCCGTTGGTGTTGAAGATACATAATTTTTCCCCTTCAGGAGCTTCATAATAATATCGGCTGATTTCAGTGATGCGCTCGCTGCGCTTAAAGAAAATAGCATAATTGCGCCCAGCGCGTTGCTGCTCAAAGAAATCGCGATGGATGTTCAGAACCGCATTCTGAAAAGCATCAATGTAAATCACGGAGCCTTTTAGCACATTGTTTTGCACCACGGGGGCCAAGTTGGCCAATTGGCGCACTTGGAATACAGGCCTACCCAGTTGCTGCAATTCCTTACCAGCCAACAAATGACCTGCACTTTGCGCTATCAGTTGATTGAGGGAAGTAAAATCAGTATTCGTTTGTTTGTAAAGCTCTAGTTCATACACCAGTTCCGGCTCTTGATCGAATGCCATACTGAACAGTCCATTGTCCGGCCCAATGAAAAAATGCTCATTGTGCCGCACGGCTACCTGCTTTTGCGCGCTGCCTTCTAACTGGTTTACGCAGATAATATGCAGGGTATTTTCAGGAAAAGCCTCGTAGGCATTGCGCAATACAAATGCAGCCTCGGAGATATTGAAAGGTTCCACTTGATGGCATATATCCACCAACTGGGCCATCGGTGCTGCCTTCAACAGATGCCCTTTCAGCACCCCAACATAAAAGTCGCGGTAACCGAAATCGGTAATCAGGCTTACAATGGGCATGTACAATGCGGTCTTTGACCGCCAAAATACTTGAATTTTTCAAGCCACTACTGCGTTTTCATTAACGTGTGCACACTTGGCGTATATTATTTTATACGTTTTGGCATTATTTTTTGAGATGGAAAACTGTAGTTTTACCTGATATATACCCATAGACATTGAGCGAGATCATTATTAACCTTGAAGGTGTTAGTCCAGTTGCCTTCTATGGTGTGAACAACTCCAAACTGGCTTTGCTGAAAAGGGCTTTCCCAAAAATGAAAATCGTTTCCCGCGGCAACAAAATCAAGCTGGCAGGCAGCGAGGAAGATATTGAACTGATACAGGAGAAAATCAACCTGATGATGCGCCTGTTGGAAAGGGACAGCCACCTGAGCGATAAACAAGTCGAAGATTTATTATCTGGCGAAGATGGGGCAGAACCGCCCGCATCGGAATACAGCAGTGATGTATTGGTACATGGCCGCAACGGGCTTCAGGTAAAGGCACGCACCGCTAACCAGAAGAAGATGGTAGAGGTATCGGAGAAGAATGATATCATGTTTGCCATAGGCCCAGCGGGTACGGGCAAAACCTATACTGCTGTAGCCTTGGCAGTTAGGGCACTGAAGAATAAGCTGGTGCGCAAAATCATCCTTACCCGCCCAGCTGTAGAAGCAGGAGAAAACCTAGGCTTCCTGCCCGGTGATTTAAAAGAGAAGATTGACCCTTATCTGCGCCCCCTGTACGATGCCTTAGATGATATGATCCCCATCGAAAAGCTGAACTATTACATGGAGAACAGGGTAATCGAAGTAGCACCGCTGGCTTTTATGCGCGGCCGTACCTTGGACCATTCTTTCATTCTGCTCGATGAGGCGCAAAACGCTACCCATTCGCAACTGAAAATGTTCCTTACCCGTATAGGGCCTTCCGCTAAGTGCATTATCACTGGCGACCTTACTCAAATTGACCTGCCACGCAATCAGGAATCGGGCTTGCGAAAGGCAGTGGATTTACTGAGCCCTATTGAAGGCATCGGCACAGTGTACCTCAATGAGGGCGACGTAATCCGCCACCGCTTGGTGAAACAAATCGTAATTGCCTACAACCGCGACGCCGAACAAAACCCACCCGTAGAAAGGGGCGGCGGCAAAAGGTGGTAAAAATAGAAAGCCGGCTTTTCAGGGCCGGCTTCCGTGTAGATAAATGCTATGATTATTGCAGGTCGAAGCGGTCAAGGTTCATCACCTTCGTCCATGCGGCCACAAAGTCATTTATAAACTTCTGCTGGTTATCGAACGAGGCATAAAACTCTGAAAGCGCCCGCAATTCAGAATTAGAACCGAAAATCAAATCGGCTCTGGTTGCAGTAAACTTCACTGCGCCAGTTTTACGGTCAACGCCCTCATACACTGTTGCATTGGAAGAAGAGACCCTCCATTTCAAGCTCATGTCCAACAGGTTCACAAAGAAATCATTGCTCAAGGTGCCAGGCCTATTGGTCAAGATACCCAGCTTAGAATTGTCATAGTTGGCATCCAGGGAGCGCATACCGCCTACCAGTACGGTCATTTCAGGGGCCGTAAGGGTCAATAGCTGGGCTTTGTCAACCAACAACTCTTCTGTAGAATAAGCATATTGGGCCTTCTGATAATTCCTGAATCCATCGGCAATGGGCTCCAGAACGGACATTGAGGCAATATCGGTTTGCTCTTGTAGAGCGTCCATTCTGCCTGGGGAAAAGGGCACTTCAATTTTATGGCCTGCTTTCTTGGCCGCTTCTTCAATACCTACATTACCCGCCAATACTATCAAATCTGCCATGGAAACCCTTTTCTCTTTATTCTTGGTATTGAATGCACTTTGTATCTTGCCTAGGGCAGCTAACACTTTGTCCAGTTGCTTGGGGTTGTTCACTTCCCAGGTGCGCATGGGGGCCAATTGAATGCGGGCGCCATTAGCCCCTCCTTTTTTATCAGACCCACGGAAAGTACTGGCGCTGGCCCAGGCCGTTTCCACCATTTCCTGAATGCTTAAGCCCGAGCTGAGTATTTGTGCTTTCAAACCAATAATGTCCTTGGCATCGATCAATGGATGGTTTAAGGCTGGTATAGGGTCTTGCCAAATAAACGACTCCTTTGGCACTTCAGGGCCTAAATACAATGTTTTGGGTCCCATATCGCGGTGGGTCAGTTTAAACCAAGCTTTTGCAAAAGCTGCTTCGAATTCATCAGGACGCTCCAAGAAACGTTTGGATATTTTGGCATACTCCGGATCGAATCGCAGGGATAAATCCGTTGTCAGCATGGTAGGCTTTAGTTTCTTGGTGGTATCGAATGGGTCGGGTATCACCGCCATCGCATCTTTTGCCACCCATTGATTGGCGCCACCGGGGCTTTTGGTCAATTCCCATTCATTGCCAAAAAGTGTTTTGAAATAACCATGGCTCCACTTGACAGGCGTTTTGGTCCAGATTACTTCCAAACCTGAAGTGATGGCATCTGTTCCGACGCCCGATTGGTAATTACTGGTCCAACCAAAACCCATTTCCTCAATGGCAGCCCCCTCAGGCTCTGGCCCTAAATGGCTGCCCGGGGCAGCACCGTGGGTTTTGCCCAGGGTATGCCCTCCAGCAATCAATGCCACGGTTTCCTCGTCATTCATACCCATGCGGCCAAAGGTCTCCCGGATATCCTTTGCAGCGGCTACAGGGTCAGGATTGCCATTAGGCCCCTCGGGGTTCACGTATATCAAGCCCATTTGCACCGCGGCCAATGGCTTTTCCAATTCGCGGTTGCCAGTATAGCGTTCATCGGCCAGCCATTTGCTTTCTTTCCCCCAGTACACATTGCTGGCCGGCTCCCAAACATCTTCCCGCCCGCCGGCAAAACCAATGGTCTTGAAACCCATTGACTCCAGTGCTACGTTCCCGGTAAGAATCATCAAATCGGCCCAAGATATCTTGTTGCCATATTTCTGTTTGATGGGCCACAACAACCTTCGTGCTTTATCCAGGTTGGCATTGTCAGGCCAGCTATTGAGGGGCGCAAAACGTTGCTGTCCTTCCCTTGAGCCTCCTCTGCCATCACCCGTGCGGTAGGTGCCTGCGCTGTGCCAGGCCATACGGATGAACAGCCCGCCATAATGCCCCCAGTCTGCCGGCCACCAATCTTGCGATTGGGTCATCAAATCGGTCAAGTCTTTCTTGAGTGCATTGTAATCAAGGCTTGAGAATGCATCTCGATAATTGAAATTAGTATCCAAGGGACTGCTCAAATTAGAGTTCATCCGCAGTACGCTTAAGTCCAGTTGGTTAGGCCACCAGGTATGGCTGCCTTTACTGGAAGGCGAAGTGGTCTTCGGGTACTCATCCTTGGTGGAATCGACCTGAGCTTGGATGGCCTTATCGTATCCAAAAGGACAACCGCCTTTTGAATCGTCACTGGCATAGAACATATCATGTTGGGCATTTATACCCAATGATATAAGGAGCATTGAGAAAATAGATAGGGGTTTCATAATTTGTATTATTGGTGATAGCAGATTTATAGTAAAGTAATAGCAAACTTTTCTATCAATCAAATCGATATTTTCAATAACACGATAAATAAAATCTATCGAAAAGACTATCTAGCGTTTAAGGTGATAGCAGATACCCTTACTCAAAAGGATTCGAGTAATCAGGATTGTTGATAAGGCTATAATCGGTAAGGCTTTTTAGAAATTCTACCACCTTAAACTTTTCATCTTGCGTTAAGCGGACACCGCCTTGGGAAGCGAATTCCATGGAAACATCAGTAAAGGGTGTGGCATGCACACTATCGCTGTAAAAATCAACTACCTGCTCCAAAGTCTGGAAACGGCCATCGTGCATATAAGGAGCTGTAAGGGCAACATTGCGCAAAGAGGGCACTTTAAACTTGCCAAAATCATTGGCCACATTAGTGATGCCTCCCCTGCCCACGTCGCTGAAATCGGCGGTAGTCTGTGCATTCTGCAGCCCATTGTTACGGAACTGCTTGGTGATGCTATTATCTAAAAACAACCGGTTGCCGTCGCCATCGCCGTGGCAATGGATACAATCGCCACCTTGTATCATGTCCAAATATATTTCGAATCCATCACGGGCATCTTGGGTCATTTGTTGCCCCCCCGCACGAGTCTTGTCAAAATCTGAATCGGCAGAAATTATGGTTTTCAGGAACTGGGCTATTGCCTTTGCGGTCAATTCGGGGGTAATTTGTTCTTTTTCCTTACCGAATGCCTCATAGAACAACTTTGGATACCGTTCGCTGCGCTGAAGCTTTACAATTACATCGCCCCACTTGCTGTCCATTTCTATGGGATTAACTACAGGTTCCAAAATTTGCTCTTCCAAAGTGCGGGAGCGCCCGTCCCAAAAGAAACTGGAATTGTACACCAAGTTGAACAAGGGCATACTGTTACGTACCCCTAATTGCCCTCTTACACCCGTGCTGAACCTGTCGGTACTTGCAAAGGCATTGGCTTGCTTGTGACAGGAGCCACAGGAAATGGTACTGTCCGTGGAAAGAATTGGGTCATAAAACAACATCCTGCCCAATAAAATACCTTCTTTGGTTTGAGGATTATCCGCATTCTCCGGTATGGGTGGGAAATTGGGAGGGGCTATTAAAGGCTGCGGGGTGGGATTATATACCCAGCCCTGGTTGTTGACGATAGGTTCATCGCCATTATTGAACAAAGGATCTTTTGTGCAGGAACTGATAACCGCCAACAACAGCAACACTGCAAATACCCTCAACCGCATACTGTGCAAAATACTAATGGTAAAAGTTTGAGACAAGTTAGCTAATACCCTACTTGTTTGCAAGGTATAATTGTCAAAATTAGTTCAAGAAGTAGCATTCTTCTTTGTCTATCTACTCTTTAGGCTACCCTTCTACCCATTGCTGGGCAAGCTGTCTTTCTTCGGGCCCAAACAGCTTCACTTCTGCAGTGAAATAAGCCTTAGCGACCTTTTCAGCGGTTGAAAGCTTTTCCTTGTCGCCTACAAATGCAATTTTCACAAAGCTATCTCGGTGACTCAGGTCGAACTTTACTTCTTTGGCAAATGCTCCCAATGTCATGCTATCATACCCCTCTAGCAAAAAGAGCACTCTTATCTTTTCATACCGCCTTATCAACTCCTTAAAGATGGGCAACGCCACATCGTAATCATCTTTGGTAAGTTTGCCATACATGGCAATTGCAATAGTATCATCCCTTCCTGTTTCGTTGAAACTGACCATAGCAAAGTTTTTGTGTGTTTAGGGCACACAAAACATGCCAAAGCCTACCTGCCAAACACGGTACGCAATATGTCTGTAACCCTTGCTGCAGGGTCTTTCCTGATTTTTTCTTCTTCTTTTCCAATCATTAAAAACAGGCCGTCCAGTGCTTTTTGGGTAGTATAATCTTCCAAATTAGGATTAACCTTTTTTACGAATGGCAACTTATTGTAACTGCTGGCCACCTTGTTCCAATACTTAGTTACCTGAACCTTGGCCAAAGCCGATTTAACGATGGGCTTGTATTTGGCCTTTAGCTGCTCTTGGGTTTTGCTTTTCAAATACATGGTGGCTTCATTGCTGGAGCCTTTTAAGATGGTCATTCCATCAGTAATAGTCATTTGCTTTACAGCATCCACAAATATGGGTGCGGCACTTTTAGCGGCTTCTTCAGCGGCGCGGTTAAGCGATTTCACAAAATCGTCCACATACTTTTGCCCACCAGGAACCTTGGCGGCCACATCCATTACTGGTTTTACCTCGGCAGGGTACGGAATTTTTATCAAGACGTTCCTAAAATAGCCATCTGTTTTCGACACATTACCTGCGGCGGTTTTGGTTGCGATATTCAGCGCTTCTTTAAGGCCATCTACTACTTTATCGCCGCTAATGTTGCTGGTATTGCTGGAGGTATTAGTGGTGGTAGTCCCGGTGGAGCCAGTTCCTGTAGGTACTTTCTGTGCAAACAATGGCAAGGATGCAGCGATAAGACCACAGAAGAAGAAAAGTCGAAATGCTTTCATAACAATTTATTTTTCCAAAGATAGGCAAATCGGATACCAGTAGAATATCGTTCTTCTTAATTAAGCTAAGCAATTGTAAATCAATACACTTCAACAGATTAGACAATCCATAACACTGTCCTAATTTATGCTAAGGTGTTTGCTATACTAGCCATATTTTGCTTTAAAGCGATATGGAAGAAAGATAAAGTGCAATAGAGGGAATGCAGCTACTATTCTTCAATTCATTGTTGAATCTATATGTGATAAAGCAATGGCTATCTTTATCTTATAATAAGGAATTACTTCGCCCAAAAACTCAAATAGCGGTTTTGCCTGTTCCCGCTCGCCAGTTGTATCATGGCAAATCGAATATCCCTTATCTCGTCGTCCGAAACATATTGCTTCAAATCGATGGGATAATCCTTCTCAAAAAGGTCAATGAGGTGGGAGATGATGGTGTTTTCATGCAATTGTCGCCGCTGTGCGATGGATGGTAAATCCAAACCTTCCCGATAAAAAGCATAGCTCACCAAATTGGAGGTTCCTCTCCCTTTGATACCATTGAAAGCATTGGTTTTGATGAAATCCAGAATGGCCTCTATAAAAGACTCAGCATACATTTCCAGTTTCCGCTCGCTCATACCCGTTATCTGCGACATTTCTGCCAACGAACAAGGCCTTTGGGTGGTCATTTGCTTCAGCGTTGGGTCGCCCACCACCTGGTGCGGTGCCAAGCCTTCCCTTTGTGCCAAAAATTGTCGTCTTTTTACCAATGCATCGTACAGTCCCTCTTCAAATACTTCGGTTTTGGTTTTGCGCTTTTCATACAAGGTTTCGGGTTCTTTCTTGATGGCGGAGAAGCTTACCAAGTCCACCTTATTGTTGCCAAAAAGCGTGCTTCTCCCGCTTTCCGTAATTAACAGTACCTGCTTTTGGTCATAGGCAATTTCTACCAAACCCATTGCTAACATCTGCTGCAAATAATCCTGCCACTCTTCTATGGAATTATCCTTGCCTGCCCCATAGGTCTTGATTTGGTGATAGCCCTTTTCCACCAATTCCTGCCTAGTACTGCCCCTTAGAATATCCACTAACATACCTGCCGCCACACCCTCATTGGTGCGCACAATAGCCGACAGTGCCTTTTGGGCAAGAATAGTACCGTCAAAGGTACGGGGAGGTTGGGCGCATACATCGCAATTGTTGCAGTTGCGGTTCCAGTTTTCGCTGAAATAATTAAGCAATATGGTCCTTCTACAAATGCGGGTTTGCGTAAACTGCCACATTCTGTCCAATTTGGAAAGCTGGGTCACTTTTAGCTCCTCGCTACCTGTACCTTTCGCCAACATTTCCCTGAGGGTGATATAATCGCTCATACTATAATAAAATACGGCCTCCGCCTTCAACCCGTCCCTGCCGGAGCGACCAATTTCCTGATAATAGCCTTCAATATTCTTTGGCAGGTTGTAGTGTATCACCCAGCGTACGTTGCTCTTGTCAATACCCATTCCGAATGCAATGGTAGCACAGATAATGGGGGTTTTGTCTTTCAGAAAATCGGTCTGCACCTTATCCCTTTCCGCACTGCCCATGCCGGCATGGTAATATTCGGCTTTAATTCCTGCCTTTTGCAGGCGTTGGGCAAGTTCCTCAGTTCCTTTTCGGCTCAGGCAATAAATTATGCCCGATTGGTTGGGCCTGTTGTGGATGAAATCGACAATGCTTTTTAGCCGATTCCTTGCTGGCAGCACCTTCAAATTGAGATTAGGCCTATCGAAAGAAGAAATAAAAACCTGCGGATTGTTTAAATGCAACTGTGCCACAATATCCTGCCTAGTAAGCTTATCGGCAGTAGCAGTCAAAGCAACGAAAGGAATGTTTGGAAACAACTGCTTTATTTGTTTCAGATTGGTGTAATCAGGCCTGAAGTCATGGCCCCAGGAAGAAATGCAATGTGCCTCGTCAATCGCCACCATGCTCACGTGCAAGTGCTGCAAGGTGTTCAAAAATGATTGGGCACTAAGTTTTTCAGGGGATACATACAGCAATTTCAAGCTTCCGCTCAATGCCTGCCCTTCTATTTTGGCCTGCTCGGCTGCACTTAAACTACTGTTTAAGAAAGCAGCCGATATACCATTGGCTCTCAGGCTTTCCACTTGATCTTTCATCAAAGAAATCAAGGGCGATACTACTAGGCACAACCCGGCATTCATCAATGCCGGAATTTGATAGCAAATGGACTTTCCGCCACCAGTGGGCATCAGCACCAAAGTGTCTTGGCCATTGCAAACACACTCGATAATGTCGGCTTGTAAAGGCCTGAAACTAGCGTATCCGTAATATTGTTTTAAAAGCTGGCTGGCCCTTTCGATTACCATATAGCCTAGCCCCTAATCGCCTTGATGCCGGGCAATTCCTTCCCTTCAAAATATTCGAGCATGGCACCGCCCCCCGTTGAGACGAAACTCATGCGGTCATCCAAACCAAATTCGTTCACCGCCGCCACAGAATCGCCGCCACCAACTAATGAGAAGGCTCCTTTATCAGTTGCTTCTGCCACAGCCTTTGCTATGGCCACCGTGCCCTGTTTAAATTGCTCCATTTCGAAAACTCCCATGGGGCCGTTCCATAGAATCGTCTTTGAAGCAAGTATTGTATCGGTATACACTTTTACTGCTTTGGGGCCAATGTCCAGGCCCATCCAATCATTGGGTATTGCATTGCTATCCGCTTCTTTTGCATTGGCATTGGCATCGAATTTATCCGCAATAATGGAATCTGCGGGCAGCAACAACCGTACGCCTTTTGATTTGCACTTGGTTATTAATTCTTTGGCCAGTTCCAGTTTATCTTCTTCTACAAGAGATTTACCAATTTGTCCGCCAGTAGCTTTAATGAAAGTATAAGCCATGCCCCCACCGATAATCAAGTTGTCCAACTTATCGAGCAAATTCTCAATAATCAGTATCTTATCGGATACCTTGGCTCCACCAATAATGGCGGTAAAAGGCTGCTCGGCTGCTTTCAATACCTTATCGGCATTGGCCACTTCGGCATCCATCAGGTAACCGAACAATTTATCGCCCTCATTAAAGAAATCGGCCACAATGGTGGTGCTGGCATGCGCCCTATGGGCGGTACCAAAGGCATCGTTTACATACACATCGCCCAGCTTCGATAGCTGCTCGGCAAAGGCACGGTCTCCTTTCTCCTCTTCTGCATGGAAGCGGGTGTTTTCCAGCATCAACACTTGGCCAGGCTGCAAGGCTGCGGCCATCTGTTCTGCATGCTTTCCTACACAATCATCGCAAAAGAACACTTCCGTGCCCAGCAATTGGCTTAAATGGTCCACTACATGCTCCAAGGAATATTTTGGCTCGGGGCCACCTTTGGGTCGCCCTAAGTGCGACATCAGCACCACCGAACCGCCATCGGAGAGAATTTTTCTAATAGAAGGCAATGCAGCCTTAATGCGGGTATCGTCGGTTATTTGGCGCTGCTCGTCCAAGGGCACATTGAAATCAACACGCGTCAGGGCCCTTTTCCCTTTAAAGTTGTACTGGTCAATGGTCATATGGGTAGGTGGTTTTAAGATATTTTTCTAAGGTATTCCACCACATCGGCAAGGCGGGTGGAGTAGCCAAACTCGTTGTCGTACCAAGCGGTGATTTTCACGAAATTACCGTCCACGGCCGTCAACTTTGAATCGAAAATGGTAGAATGGGGATTACCTATAATGTCGGAGCTTACCAGTTCCTCCTCGGTATACTCCATAATGCCTTTTAGCCTTCCTTCCGCTTCCTGTTTGAAAGCGGCATTAATAGCCTCCACCGTTACGTCTTGCTTCAAGATGGCGTTCAGTTCCGTAATGGAACCGTCAATTACCGGCACGCGCATGGCGGTAGAGTGGATTTTTCCTTTCATTTCCGGAATCACTACGCCCAGAGCGGAGCCCGCGTTGGTAGTGGTGGGAATAATGTTCATGGCCGCGGCCCGTGCCCTTCTAAAATCTTCTTTGTGCGGGGCATCGTGCAATTTTTGGTCGGCGGTATAGGCATGTACGGTAGTCACAAAACCCTTTTCGATACTGAAATGGTCGTTCAGCACTTTTACCATGTGCGCGAGGCAATTGGTGGTGCAGGATGCATTGGATACAATTTTATCTTCTGCGTTCAATTGTTCTTCGTTCACGCCCAACAGTACCGTTTTCACTCCCTCGCCCTTGGCAGGTGCGGATATAAGCACCTTTTTTGCCCCCGCCTCTAAGTGCAATGCCGCCTGTTCGGCCTTACGGAACAGCCCCGTACATTCCAACACCAAGTCAATGCCCAATTCTTTCCAGGGCAACGCCTGCGGCTCTTTAATGGCTAGCGTACGTATCTTTTTGCCGTCTACCACCAAGTGATCCCCTTCCACCGCAATACTTCCTTCATACTTATGGTGCGCCGTGTCGTACTTGAGTAAATGCGCCAGCATATTGATTTCCGCCAGGTCGTTGATGGCCACTACCTCTACATTGGGCCGCTGCATCAAAATGCGGAAAACCAAGCGCCCTATCCTACCAAATCCGTTAATCGCAACCGTTATCTTATCCATAATATGGGCTTTTAGGCATTACAAATTTAGGTTTCTGAAAGCGCATTTACCCAACAAAAAAAATTCCAAAAAGGGATTTTTTCTTTTTTACGATTGTATTATCTTTGCACCACTCTAACGATGGCCCGTTCGTCTAGGGGTTAGGACAAGAGATTTTCATTCTTTAAACAGGGGTTCGATTCCCCTACGGGCTACACAGCACCCTCGTCAAATGGCGGGGGTGTTTTGTTTATGGCTGTTTTTGTGTATGCGCTATATTCTCCGTCCCATGACATCGTTTATGTCGGGATGACTCAGGATTATCAGCGTCGGCTAACGGAGCATAACGCTGGGAAATCAAAATTTACACAATCTTACCGCCCATGGACCTTGTTTCATTTGGAAGAGTTTGCCAACTTTTCCGAAGGCAGGAAGAGGGAAAAGCAACTGAAGTCCCATGCAGGGAAAACCTTCTTAAAAAGTAAGCTCGCTTGAGATTTTCATTCTTTAACAGGGGTTCTCTACCTGGCGGTAGACAGGCCTGCCTGGCGGTAGACAGGGATTCCCCTACGGGCTACACAGCACCCTCGTCAAAATGGCGGGGGTGTTTGTTTATGGCCATTTTTGTTTATGAAATATACCACCCTTTCTCTGCAAAATTGCACTTCCGCAGCACTCAAGTAAAGTGGCTTTGCCTCTAAAAGGCTTAAATGCGGAAAAATGATTAACCGCACCCTTGCCTGCTTTCGGAAACACAAATCTTTAGTCGCCAATAACTTACAACACAAAACATCACCTTTTCAAGGATTTGATAGCATTGCACCCCTTGAATGCGTTTATTTAATAGCCTTGGGTAGTGTGTTTTGGGATGTGATGTATGCACAATTTGAAAATTTGCTGATTTGAAAATTTGGAAATGGTAAAGTGCAATCCCCGCAATAAGCGGGGCAGGTGTAAATCTGAAATCGTAAATCGTAAATCATTCTACCCTCTACGAATGAAGCCAAAAAAACAAAAAACACACTCATTTTTACACAATGTATTGATAAACAAAGAAATAACGAGAATTGAACTACCTGCGAAATACCCTTGAACACCCTTTGAAGCACCTGCGAGATACCCTTGAAGTACCTGCGAACACCCCTTGAAGTACCTGCGAAATACCTGCGAAACAGTTTTTTAGAGGCTAATAGCAAGATGCTTCAATGAATTTGAAAATTTGGAGATTTGAAAATTTGAAAATGGTTAGACTGCAATCCCCGCAATAATCAGGACAAGCGTACCTTGTACCTCGTACCTCGTACCTTTTTCTACCTTTTACCTTGTACCTCGTACCTTATTTTACCTTGTACCTTACTGAAAAGCTTCTTCTACGGCTTTGCCGGTCCAGCAGGCGTGGGGCTTCAGGTCCAAGATTTTTGCGATGGTAAGGGCCGTATCGTAAGTTACGATAGCCGATTTCAGTTCGTAGTCCTTTTTCACGGTGGGGCCGGTCAATATCCAGGGGATATTGCGCTCTTGAGGGGTATCGCCGCCGTGGCCGTGGTCAATGCCCCCGTGGTCGGAAGTAAGGAGGATATAGGTGTTTTCATACAGCCCTTTTTTCTTCAATTTTTTCACCAGTTTGCCCACCATTTTATCCATCAACTCCACCGCTGCAATATACTCGGGCGAGCCATGGCCATACTCATGCCCCGCATGGTCGCACTGGTCGAAATGGGTAAAAAGCAAAGCCGGTTTGTGGATGGCAAAATACCGCCTTGCCACTTTCATTGTCCGCTTGGGACTAAGGAAGGTAGCCCTTTCCCTATTGAAATCCTTTCTTTGGAGTAGGGCGCGCATGCTCCACCACTGGTGCACAATGTCCACCTTATCTTTTGGCCTCTGCCTTTTCATTTCGGAAAATATGGAAGGGAAAAACTTAGGGCTGCCCGCACAGGTGGGGCTATCAATATAGGTTTGGCGGTCCCATCCATTGGCGTGTATGGTGGTAAGGTCGGGCGGTGCGCCCATTGTCATAGAGGCCCAGTTGGGGCTGCTGGAGGAAGGCATCACCGTTTTTGCGGCATAGGTCCAAGCTCCCTGTTTACGCAAAGAATCAATGTTTGGGGTGTTGGCCTTCTCCAAATCATATACGTTCAGCCCATCCACCCCAATGACCAGCACCCGCTTATTAAGCCGTTTCTGTGCATGGGCATAAGAGGACAAGAACAGGCACCAACAGATAAATACAACAACTTTTTTCATATGATGAAAGTAAACATTTCCCTTTATGAATGAAAGCAAAAAAAAAGCGACACCATTGGGCATCGCTCTTGATTTTATGTTAAGCTATAGACTAGCTCCTCTTCTCAGTGATACGGGCTTTCTTACCGCGCAAGTCGCGAAGGTAGAACAACTTGGCACGACGTACGCGGCCGGTTTTGTTCACTTCAATGCTTTCGATATTGGGGGAATAAAAAGGAAAAACCCTTTCCACCCCAACGCCATTAGACATTTTGCGCACCGTGAAGGTAGCCGTAGTGCCTTGGCCACGCATTTGGATGACATCGCCCTTAAAAGGCTGTATCCTTTCCTTTTCACCTTCAATGATTTTGTAGTTAACGGTCACGTTATCGCCTGCTTTGAATGCAGGAAGTTCCTTCTGTTGTACAAGCTCTTTGGTAAGGGTTTCAAGGAAATTCATGGCGCAATATTTATGCTGTTTTTCTAAAGTGCTTGCAAAGATAAGGCTTTTCCAATAATAAAAGCAAAGAAATTTAATCTTTCAGTAAATCGGGCCTCCGTTTTTTGGTACGCTCCATAGCTTGCTCATGACGCCATTCTTCGATGAGCCTAGTATTGCCCCCCAACAGTAGTTCAGGCACCCGGTGCCCATTGAAATCGGCCGGACGGGTATACACTGGCGGTGCCAATAAATTATCTTGAAAAGAATCGAACAGGGCCGAGGTTTCATCATTCAGTACTCCAGGTAGCAATCGGCCCAATGCATCCACCAATATCGCCGCTGGCAATTCGCCCCCTGACAATACATAACTGCCTATGGATATTTCCCTGGTAACGTACAACTGACGCACCCTTTCGTCCACCCCCTTGTAATGCCCGCAAAGAATGATAATATTGGTAATCATGGAAAGTTGGTTACAAGTCCGTTGTTCCAGTAACTCCCCGTCTGGTGTCATATAGATTACTTCATCATATTGCCGCTCAGCCTTTAACTGTTCGATGCATTTTGCGATAGGTTCAATCATCAACACCATGCCCGCGCCGCCACCAAACTGATAATCATCCACCTGCTTGTGCTTCATGGTGCTGTAATCGCGTATATCGTGCACCACTACTTCCAACAAGCCTTTCTCCTGAGCCCGCTTCAGAATGGAATGGGAAAGAAAACTGTCCAGCAAGCGGGGTAAGACTGTGAGAATATCAATGCGCACCAGCAATCATTTTGCAACAAAGATAATACGCTATGGCTCCCGCTTGTAAAATACAAAGCCGCCTTTCCTACCAATTTCCTTCAACTGGGGCAAAGTGGCGTAATAACCGGTTTTATCGGCCTTGCAACAAAAGAACACGGTTTTGTCGATAGTACCGTACAAGTGCCAATCTTTTTCCAATATTATAAATGGTGCTTCGCTCCCCTCCTTTCGACGTTGTGCAACATAGGCTTTCAATAAAGGACTTTCAATGGCGCTTTGGGGCTTTTGGCTGTAGAATAATTGCGCATAACTTTTCTGGCCCAAGGCATTTACATACACATCCTTTCCTTGTAGGCTTTTATAGAATTCAATTGCCGGCCCTTGTGAGTAGGGTTCAATTTTGGGGAGAAAGGCATACAATACAGCCTGCACTAAAAATAAATTTGCAACAAACACTCCCACCCAAGCTGGGTTGGTTTTTGCTCGATAAAATTGTAGCCATACCATGATAATGGCAATAAGATATGCGAATCCAATAAATCCTAGTGCAAGGGGCCAGTGAACCGGCATGGTAAGTATAGCCTGCAAATAAACACTATGGACATGGTCTAGCCATAGGCTTTGATAATGCATGATAATGGGCAAAGCCATCACCACAAGGCCTAAAACAATAAGTATTGTTACCGTCAAACGATAAAGCCATTTTGCAGGTTGCTGCCCATAGTTTCTGATACCCAATGCCGCTAGAAATGTGAGTGGCAGGTAGCATAAGGATGAATAATGGACGATTTTGGTTTTGGCAATCGAAAATACTATCAGCACCACCAGTAGTAATAACAACATCCATAATCGCAATGCGACCTGTTCTTCAGTAAAGCCCTCTTTCTTTCTGGCAAAAAACAACAGAAGGGACGCAGGAAAACAGCCGATAAATAACACTAAAAAATGGTAGTAAAACGGCTGCCCATGACCAGAATCGCCGGTAGTGAACAGACGGATATGATAGGCGATAAATTCCCTGAAAAACCAAGGCCCATTATGGATTAGTTCAAGCCCATACCAAACAAAGGAACTTAAGAATGCGACGAATAGTGCGATGAACAAAAATGGGACGGGTATGAAAAAGAGCTTTCTTCTTAGAATAGCAAATATCGCCCAACACAGGCCCACAATCAATAATGCTACCGGCCCTTTAGTGAGGATAGCCAAGCCCAGCATAAGTCCGCCCAAAGCACTATGCATTATCCCCCTGCCCTGATGGTTAGATAGGTGGAACAACTGGATAACAGTCAAAAAAACAAACAAATTGAAAACTGGGTCTATAATGCCGCTCTTGAAGTAAAAGTGGGGTAAAAAACTCCCTATATAAATCAGTACCCACCACCAGGCAAACGTTGGGTCAAAATACCTGCTGCCAAGCTGGAAAATGATTAACAAAGTGGCAATTCCTGTTAATGCATTGGGCAATCGGGCAGCAAATTCGCCCACTCCAAATAGATGCATCGCTATTGCCTGTAACCAAAAAAATAAGGGCGGCTTCTCCCAAAATGGCTGAAAATCAATCATCACCCGGCTGTAGTTACCTGTAACCAGCATTTCTCGGGCAGACTCGGCAAAATTGATTTCATCCCAATCAAAAAGGGGTACTCCTCCTAAATAGGGCAAAAACAATACAGCTCCAATTAGCAAAAGCGCGGCATAAGGATATTTCAGCAGCCACTTCATTTTTTCCGCAGCTTATGGTGAAGCGGCAAGTGGAAGGTGGTCGTAAACCATTCCCTTGGTGCCAACCATTGAACATTGATAAGGGCCAAAGCTACCCCAATCAAAGAGCCGAAAAAAACATCGACCAGAAAGTGCTGGGCCAAGTAAATCCTAGCCAAACCGCCAAAGGCAGCGCAGAGAAGCAAAGGAAAGCCCCACCATTTGTTGTGGAGCAATAATGCCAATAAACACAGCATGGCAAATGCGGTAGCGGTATGCCCCGAGGGAAAACTGAAATGTTTATGTACAGTAACCCCATCAACTAAATGCAGGCTGATGCCTTTAGCTTGAAAAAAGTTGTAAGGTCTATCCACATGAGGAAAAACCACTTGCTTCAGCAACTGCACCACTAATGCAGTTTCGCTTAACACTATGCCCCCCAGCAAGGCATAGTTAATACGATAGAAAAGCAGCAATAAAAGGAAAACTACGTAAAAACCAGCTTCGCCGAAATTGTTGGTAAAATGAAAAAGCCCATCCCAAAATTGATTATGGTGGCCATTGAGCAGCAAGAGAAAATCGCCCTTACTGTATTGAAGCAGCCATATGCCAGCCAATACCAATAACACGGCATAAGGTAAAAAGAACCATTTGTTGGTTTTCAAAAGGGTAGCCATCGCAGGAATGTAAAATTACACAAAACCCCTGCATCATCATTTGGCACAGCAATTGCAATTTCCATCCTTGAACAAAAACCATGAGTTATGGATATCGGACATTGCAGCGAATGCCGCTTTTGGGGCAAAGAAGGAGATGATTACGGAAAATGTATGCACAAGCAAGTTGGCGGAGGACCTGCCAATAAACGGATGCACGGAGCCTTCACCTTTGAGCAAGTGGCTTTGCACACCAAATCAGCTTTTGGCTGCGTAAATTTTGAACAAGGAATTGCCTAATAGTGGCAATTTAGAAAATAAGGAAATCCCGATACAGCTCGAATTTGTATCGGGATTTTCCATTTACATATCAGGGGTTAGCCGTTTCGCTAATCTTCACCCTCGGCTCGAAAAGAATGTTAGATTTCACGGAATTGGAAATTAGGCAATTTGCTTCCGCCTTTTGCAATAGGCGCAAAGCTTTATCCACTAGCTGTCCATCTGTTACCCATACTTCTGGTTTCAAGGTTACTTCACTTATCATATACTTGCCTTCTATAGCTTCCAATTTACCGATTGCTTCCGATTTAAAACTGCTAAATTCCAGTTTGGAGTTTTCAGCGATAGCCAAAAAGGTAGTCATAAGGCAACTATTGATAGCAGCCACTAGCAAATGTTCCGGCGACCATATACCTTCTATCCCTTTGTTGAACTGGGGCGGTGTTGCTACCTCAATGCTATCGAATAACACTGGGGAACTCATGGTGCCTTTCCTATCACTGGTCCATTCCACAGTGACGTCGTAATAATGTGTTTCCATTTTTTAAACTTGAAGATTATAAATACCTGTTTAGGGAAGTCCAGCCACCACCATTATACACTTGGCTAAATCCATTTGACTTTAGGATGCTTTTAGCGTTGGCGCTGCGCATACCTGATGCACAACAGGTAATAATGGCCTTGTCCTTGCCCTTGCCCTTTTGTTTTGCGATAAACGATTTCAACTGGTCAAGTGGCACATTTACCGAACCTTTAATGTGGCCTTGTGCGTATTCGCCTTTGCTGCGTACATCAAGTATTGTGGCACCTGCTACTATCAGTTGGCCGAAATCGGGGGCAGGCTCTATTCCCAACAGTTTTTTCAGTGTAGCTATCATATCGTTTCCTCCTTGTGAATTGCGAATTGAACATCCATCCAAGAGCCGCCATTGGAAGCATTGATTTGCTCGTGCTGCAATAAGCGCTGGGCTTGGGCACTGCGCATACCCGATGCACAACAAACTACAATGTCGCCCTCCATTTGCTTGATTTCATCCATGTGCGCGTGCAATTCAGGAAGGGGAATATTGACGGAGCCCTGCACATGGCCGCTCATATACTCCATTGGGCTCCTTACATCGATAATATTTACTTTTTGGTTCATAGGTAAAGAAATTAGTTGTTAAGGGGATATTGATGATTGATCCAATCCGTTTTGAAATTGGTTTTCAGGTTTAATAAACTATGGTTGGTATAGCCCATATCAGTAAGCATTTTCATAGCTGGAAATACGTTCGGGCAGCGGTCAAAAGGGCAGCAACCACAGTATATCACAATGGCCTTGTCTTTAGGTACGTTTTGTATGGCCACTTTTAGTTTTTCCATATTGGCCTTATCAGCCCCTGGGCCTATATCAATAGCTCCCTTCAATTCTGGGAATGGGCCCAGAGAGTATATCAGGGGCTTTTCAGCCTTTGGGTCGGTAATGGTGGCGGCAAGCTTGGCCGGCTCCATCATGCGGATACCTTCTTTCTTTTGTTGCACATTTTGGCTATTGCCGTTGGTACAGCCCATTAGGCTTACGGCAATTAAGCCAATCATCACTATCAACCAAGTAAACAATCGGGTACCGCTAAAACAAGAATTGGTGGAACAGGTGGGTTTTTTCATATAGCTATATGTCTATCTATTTTGGTAAAAAATTTTAAATATCGTTACAGCAACGCTCCACACAATCAATAATTCGCACGAAGTCAGGATGGCGCAAGAAGTAGAAACTGAATTTACCTTGTCGTTTCAAGCCTAACAAGCCCTTGTCTTTCATTAAGGTCAAGTGCTGTGAAGCGATGGCCTGCTCCATGCCAAGCATATCCTGCAGTTGGCTTACACTCATTTCGCCTTCCCGTGCCAATACATCCAAAATAGCCATCCTTTGTGGGTGGGCGGCCACTTTCAGCATGCCTATTACGGTTTCCAGCTTCTCCAGCGCTATCCTTTTTGGTAAAATGGGCGTTTCCATTGTCTTCATTACAAAGATAGCAACATAGCTATGTATTTATTAGTTCTTTGTAAAGAAAAATTGCATTTTTTCACACACACTTTAGAATAACCATGGTATCTAATTTGCTTCATTGCTTCTATGGCAAAGCAAAAGGATGAAGCGTATCTGTTGCGAAAGGCGAAGCGGGAGGAACGCAGGGAGAAGCAACGCCAACAGAATGTAGTGAGGGCACAGCAAATGCACGAGCAGCGGGTGGCCATAAAGCCACCGATGATGGAGCCGCCGTCATTCAAGCAGCAATATTTCATTGGCTGTTCCGGTTGGTATTACTGGCATTGGAAAAGTATTTTTTATGCCGATACTTTGCCACGCGATAAGTGGTTTGACCATTACGCCTCCCGCTTCCGAACGGTAGAGTTGAATGCGCCCTTTTATTCTTGGCCCACCCTTGCCACCATAAAGACTTGGATAAAGCAGGCCGGAAGGCGGCACTTTACCTACACCGTAAAAGTAAACGAGCTGATAACGCATACCCGACGCTTTGAGGGTACTGAAGAACTGGTAAAGGATTTTGGACTAATAGCCGATATTCTGGGCAAGCGGATGGGCTGTTTCCTGTTCCAACTGCCGCCTAGCTTTCATTATACTGCTGCCCGACTTCAGAACATTGTAAAACAATTGGAGCCAAATAGGCGCAATGTAGTAGAGTTTCGCCATGCCAGTTGGTGGAACGAGGAGGTATATGATGTCTTCCGGCAGATGGGCGTCATCTTCTGTTCATGTAGCGGCCCACGCCTGCCGGATGAATTGATTAAAACGGCGGATGATATCTATATCCGTTTCCATGGCACCAAACAATGGTATAGGCATGATTACAGCCGTGAAGAACTGCAAGTATGGGCACAGCGAATCAAAAACAGTGATGCCAAACATGTTTGGGTTTACTTTAACAACGACCGCAATGGCTATGCCATTAAGAATGCCAAAATGTTGTTAAAGCTGTTAAAGGATTGAAATTATACAAAGCATTGGCCTTCGCCACGGTAGGTAAGTGTTTCGCCCTGAATCTTGCCATTGCTAACCAGCAACAAGGTTCTAAAACGCTCGCACAGTTCGCCTGCCTTGCTATGGCGTAAGAAAATGGGGTCGCCCATTTGCAATTGCTCGTCCCCTGTATAAAGTATTGGTGTTTGAACTTCGCCCGTTCCCTCCTGCCCTATCAATTTTGCCCCCACCGGCAAATAGGGCAAGGGTTGCTTGTTTAAAGCAATTTGCCCCGAAGCAATATAGCCCCCACCATGGCAGGTATATAAGCCAGGCTTGGGTTTTCTAACAATTTCAATGGCATATGCAGCGGATGGCAAATGCTTGAAATTACTGTAACAATCAAACAGCCCAGAGGCATAAAAGCCAGAACCGACCGTCACTTCAGTTACCACACTTTCCTCACGCGTCCATTCCAAACTGCCGGTACCTCCCCCGTTAACAAACTTCAGCTCCGCACCCGCAGCTATCAAAGCCTTCACGGTATCATGCCTGCGCTTGGCAATTTCCTTCACGGACCGCCCCTTTAGCAAACGCACAATATTGTTCATGGCTGCCTTTCCGGGTACATTATCGCCAAGGCCAGCTATTTGCGCTTCATAACCCATCAGGCCATCCAAGCGCACGTACTCACTTGCCCTTATTGTTTTATAAAGTGCTAAGGCCTTTTCCCCGTTGGTAATAGACGACCGCCAAACACCAAAATGCAGGCCCGGAAAGTCAGATGACATATCCAAATCCATACAAATTGGGATAACCGTACCAGCTTCCTTCCCTATCCGGTTCAAATGCTGGACATGCTCAGCCAAATCAACCATCAAAGTGATGCGCTTTCCTTTTTGCAGTTCTTGACATATAGCCTTCACCTGGTCTTGATGCCAAGAAGGATAACCCACCAATAAATCATCAAAACCTTGCTGGCTAAGGAATACCGTTTCAGGCAAGCTGTAGGTCATCAATCCCTGGAAAACAGGGCTGGCATCCAATACCCTTTTTAAGAGCGATACACAACGCACGGATTTTGAAGCAATGCGTATTTTCTTGTTGCCCGCCCTGGGAATGATTTGTCGAATATTTTCATCGAACAAATCCAAATCGACAAAGGCAAAAGGCATTTGCTGGCCCTTGAAAACGCCTTTATAATATTGGTATGAACGGTTATATTCAGCCACCTTACGCTTCGGAGAAAGTCCGCTTTTTCAATTCCTCTTCCGTGAACTCTATCGGAAGTTCTGAAGTGTCCACAAATCGCTCGTTGGGTTGTTTGAGCATCTCTTTTGCCAACTGCTTAAACTTGGTTTGGAAGGCTGCCAATGTCCACTCACCATACACGGTATGCCCACCTTCATAACACTGTAATTGGTATTCCTCGTTGGTAGTAATGTAGCCGCAATAAGCATTTGCATAAGAACATATCACAACCTCAGTGATACCTTTCTCCTTCAGCTCGTTATGAATGGTTTGTTGAAGGCGCTTACCTGCAATGGTAGTTATCTCCCCCGGTATACCCACAAAGGCAATTTGTCCTAAAGTAACAATATGAAGGGGCAATGTCTGCGGTATCCAAGGCTTATGGTCAAGGCCGCCTGTTTTGTAGAAATACTTAAAGTAATAGATGGAAGGGTCTACAAATGCTGGTACCACTACCCTACCTATGTTCAGGGCAGCCAATACCCTCCTTTCCCCCGTCTCAACAAGTATTTTCTTCTTGCCTTGAATCCGATATTTGTCCTTAATTTTTTCCCTTTCCTTTTTATTGATGAACAACATTCGAATCTGTTCGTAGGTCTTTACCAAATCAGAGGCCACGGAGCAAATGGTGGAAAGTGCTGGGGGCATACCAGGACCTTCTTTGGTACCTTTGAAAAAAGCCACACCGTGACAGGATGGCCCAGTGCGGGCATCGGTTCTGCCATTGGCAAAATCAGTATCGACGGTAATGTTGGAAAGGTTGGCATATGACAGGGCATAGTCAATGCCCATGTTCACCGTTTCCTTGCCCAACGCTTCGGTAAACAGCTTACTGGCCAAATTGTACTGCAACTTGCCATTGTATTTAGCCGATTCAAAATTGTCTTCAAAGGGGCCACGCGTCCACTTTTTCTTCTTGTCCCAAACATAATTGGGGGTTACGTCGCCCGCTATCTTTTGGGCGAAAATGGAGATAAAGCCCGATTTATCCTTTAGTTCCTCTTCGTGGTACTGTGCCGCATATCCTTTATTGTCGAAACAAATACTGCGATTGTCATTGTGTACGCTGGTGGTATGCACGCCAAAGAAATTGATAGCTCCAATGGGTTGGTCATCCAAGCCCTCCATACGAAGCATCAGCATTTCCCTATCAATGGCAATATTAGCTTCGCTATCCTTAAGCTTAACTTTCACCTCCGGATTACTATTGTAGGCTTTAATGGAACGATTGAAAGCGACGTCAATATCAGGGGCAAACGCTCCACGGTTTACCAAAATACGGCCAGGCTTCATATTCTTCTCCGCCTGAACTATGGCTGCCACTATACCCTCCACAATTGTCTGATATACTTCAGGCACAAAGCCTGGAGTAGAGATATTGTAAAACCCATAATGCGAATAGCCCCCAGGGCCGCTATGGGTATGCTGTGCAGTAAGGAACAAGTTATCCAACTCATATCCCAACTCCGCATGGTGGCGTTTCAGTTTTTTATGTACACCGCGCTTTATACTGATGGTAATAAAGCAGATTTCGCAATTGACAAAAGCGATTTTCTTATTGCTGGAAATGTCTTTGAAAACAAAAGCCCTTGCGGACAAAGGGGTTTCCACCCGCTCTACCTTGTTTGGGAATACCCCATACCCCATCATGCCCACGCCCTTCTTAAAAGCGGTAATCTCCGCCTTGCCGGTACCTATTTCATACATCGCTTAAAAAACTTCTTTCAATGAAAGATACTAAAATTGATAAGATAGTTGCACCGTATAATTTCTTGGTGCCTCCATGTAGCCTGGGCGCAAGGTATATTGCTTGTTGGCTAAGTTTTTGGCGATGAAGGCCACCTTGGTACCTTTTGCCAGGTTATAAGCAATACGACCATCAATAACAAAAGTACCACCATTGTTGGCATCCCTAAATTTTCCAATGTTGTTCACCTGCTCTATCTGCTTGTCCACGTTTTCCATAAAGCTGATATAGGTCATGGTAGTACCTATGGCCAAGCCCTTGTAAATAGCTTCAATATCGGCTTTTGCGGAGTGATGGAAACGATAGTTGAGCATATTGCTCTTATCAGGCGTAGCACTATCATCAAAGTTTAAATCAACGGGCTGCAGGTAAGTATAACCCAAAAGGAAATTGGTGGTAACCGCTTTGATTTTGCCTTGACCAAATGTAGAAATCTCAAACCCCGAAATACGGGCATTCGTAACATTTTGCGCTTGAAAATAAGGAAGACCTACACCACTGGAAACCGCAGCAAATTCTATCATATCCTTATACTGGGTGATAAAGCCAGCAATATCGAAATAGCCAATCCAATCGTCGGTTACTTTCATGGCTTGCTTCAGGCCCAATTCCGCACTCCATCCACTTTCCGGTTTTACATCAGGATTTGGAATAACCTGCACACCTGCCCTTATGGTTTGCACATACTTTTCGGCAATGGTAGGATAACGATAGCCTTGCCCAAACGAACCACGGATATAAGTGCCTTCCGCAGCTTGGAAATTAACGCCGGCGCGTACCACGGGTATTGCTACAAAATCGAGTGTGTCCAATTTGATCATTTCGGTACGGATACCTACTGTAAAACTTAGTTTATCAAAGAATTTCTTATCGATTTGTAAGAAAACTGCCCCATTGCGATTCTTTCTTTTATCGAATATTTCGCTATTGATATAGCCATAGGTCATAGAGGCACCCGTAACAAAGTTTAGCCCCAGTCTTTTCAATGCGCTATGGAAGGTATACTCACCATAATATTGCTGGGCATCGGTATTTTCTCCATTACTGTTAAGGTTTCTTACAAAGTACCACCTGCCCTTAAAGCTGTGCATATTGTTCTTTTGGTCGAAGTAGGTTACGTAAGGGTCAAGATTAACCGGTATGCTCCTGAAATCGCCTGGAGTATTGGTGATATATGCCAAGCTATCTTTCGCTATGTAGCCTGGTCGACCGATACTATCTTCCGGCGAATCGCCCCAACCTCTCCATAAAAAGAAAAAACCTCCTTTAAACGACGACATATTGGTATTCAAGCCTATAGTAAGCCCTGGCACTCGCTCAGGACGATAGCGGACTTTCACATTCAGCCTTACCCTTTTTGAACTATTGTCGTTCAGGTAACCCGCATCCTCATTATATCCACCTCCCAACACCAAATCAACTTGCTTATAGCGCTTGCGGTGCGCAAAACTACCGCCACCAAACATGGGGCGCTTATCGGTAAAATACAATTGCTTTTTCTTGCCTGAAAAAGGATTGTTGTACAAGCCATAGAAAAGGGTAATCTTATTGTACGGCTCATTCTTGGGGTTGGCAGTGCGTAAATTGATAATGCCGTTCAATGCCGAGGAACCATATAAGGAGGAGGAAGCGCCTTTAATCACTTCTATTTGTTCCACATTTTCCAATGGCAGGGATTGAAATTCAATGTTGCCGTCATCAGGGGTAAGAATTGGCAAACCATCCAACAGCATTAATACCCTACTGGCAGCACCTGAGGCATAGCCAGCGCCACCCCTAATGTTCACTTGTTCACCAATCATGTTTACTCCCGGCACCTTGTCCAGTGCTTGGTTCATATTCACTACATTGGTGTTCTCAATAAACTGAGGTGTTAAAACCTCGACCGATACCACCTCTTCCCCTATCTTCTTTTCATACTTGCTGCCAGTAACGGTCACCAATCCCAATTGCTTAGTTTCAGTGGAGATGGCTACATTTTCGGTATGGGTTTTTCCATCCCATATGCGAATACGAAGTTGCCTTGCTTCATAACCCACAAAGCTATAAGTAACAACATGCCAACCGGCAGGCACTTCTAATTTATAAAAACCATTTTCGTCAGAAATGGTACCAGCCGCATTGTCGTCAATAATGATAGAAGCACCAGGAATCTTTTCGGAAGTCTTTTCGTCGTACACGCTTCCATTCAGATAACCGGTTCCTTGTTGAAGGATTTTTGAAGAATCAACACTGATAGGATCGATAGCAATAGCTGTAGTATCAACCCCTTGGGCAAAAATGGTACTGAGGGCTATAATGCTATAAATAGTTAGTATCGTTTTTTTCATAGAATAGCTTTAGTGAAAAAAGCACTTCTTCATAACCGCACTTTACAAAGATAGGATATATCCCTAGAGCACGGCAATAATGGAATCCACAATTGTTAACATCCGGATAACCCGGTGTTAAAACACAACTGACAATTGGGCACTAAAGTTACGAGGGGCACTTAGGTATGCTGGCCTGTTCATGATTGCTTGGTTCAGCAAGTTCTTTGCATTAATCATGATTTTGATCCTATCGTTAACATTATAACCTACCCTAGCCCCCAAGTCAGTATTGCCTCTTTTGTACTGTTCACGATACTCGCGCAAGCCTGAAAAGGCATTGGTACCAATTTGCGGTTCGAAGCCGATGATAAGGTCACTTACGAACAAGTAGTCAATGTTCTTCATAAAGCTGGTAAAGTTCACACTGGCTCCGAACTCGAACTTCTTCACTTCAATTTGCGCATCCAATTTCACGGTGTGCTCAAAACGGTATTTCAGAATATTGTCTTCTGAAGTGGATGTGGCTGCATAGGTTTGTCCGCCACCGCGAGTACCCCCTAAGTTGGCAGCGGTTTCCAACGCATTGGCACCATCTGCATTGAATATCTGCAAGGTATCATCCCAGTTCAATGAAGTTGGATTGATATAGGTATAGCCGCCCAAAATGGTTAAAGGTATTTTACCAATCTTGCCTTGGCCAATCAATGTCAACTCGGCACCCAATATCCTTGTTTTACCAATATTTTGCGAAGCAAATCCAAGACCTAACAAATTCTCAATGGTAAATTCACCGTATTGGCCGAAAGTGAATTCCATCATATTATCATACTGGTTGATGAAACCCGTCAAATCCACATAGCCCAACCAATTCTTAATTTTCAAGCCTTGTTTGATGCCCAATTCGGCACTCCAGCCAGTTTCTGGTTCCAATTGAGGGTTAGGATAGATGCCTATTCCGCCAATGCTGGTATTTACGAACTTCTCAGCAATGGTAGGGAAACGGTAACCTTGGCCAATTGAACCACGGATAAATGTTGCCTCCGCAGCTTGGTAATTGAACCCGAAACGCAATAATGGCTTCGCATCGCTGGTAAAGGTATCGATACGGAAGTATTCATACCTTACGCCGAAGGCCAAAGAAAGCTTTTTGAATAGGGTCTGTTCAATTTGGACATATACACCCAAGTTGTTGCCTGAATGGGTACCTACCAATGAGGCGGTATCCACTCCATCAGGGCTGCTTACATCGTCAATACGACCAACTACACCAGCAACTATATCCATACCAATCTTCTTGATGCGACGCATGTACTGAAACTCGCCGTAGTATTGGATAGGCACTGAACCTTGGCCGGTATCGTTTTTATTGCGCGCATTGAAGTAGCGGAGGTTCAATTTATACCTGTTATCTTTTTTGTCGAAGAAGGTGATGAACGGGTCAATGGTAAGCCTAAGCGTGCTGTAATTGCTGATAGAGCCTGGCAAGGGGCGAAGTGTGGAGCTATCAATACCGTTCCACAAGAAGAAAGTGCTACCAGTACTGTTATAGGCATTTAAGTTTACGCCCAATGACAAACCTGGTACCTTCTTAGGCCTCCAGCGCAACTTGGCACCAGCGCGCACTTCTTGGTTACTTCCACCATCCAAGTAGCTCTTATCGCCTATGTAGTTTCCGTTGAAAACCAAATCAACTTGCCCAATCTTCCGACGGTGAACAAAATTGCCTCCGCCGAACAATGGTTGGTTCTTACCCCACCAGTTCCAAGAACTTTCCTTGAAATTTTGATAGAAACCAGTGTACATCACCACTTTGGTGTACGGCTCATTTTTGGGCCAAGCTGTACGTACATTGATTACCCCGTTCAAAGCAGAAGAGCCATATAAAGCGGAGGCCGCACCTTTCACAACTTCCACCTGTTCTACATTCTCGGTAGGGATAAAGCTCCATTTTACGTCTGCCGCATCTGCGGTCAATAAGGGTATTTCGTCCACCAGCACCAATACACGGCTACCCGCACCATAAGACCAGCCACTACCCCCACGGATATTGGCTTGACCGTCAACAATAGAAACACCGGGTACTTTTTCCATGGCCGCTGCCATATTGTAGCTGTTACTATTGGCTATAATGTCTTTGTTCAACACGTCCACTGTCACAATCTCCTTGCCCAGTTCTTTCTCAAACTTACCACCTACTACCGTAGTGATATTCAGCCTTACAGTTTGCTGCATGGCTTCAATGTCAAAAGTCAGGGTCTCCCCGTCGTTAATGTTTACAGTATAAATCGTGTCCATGTAACCCAAGCAAGAAAATTTCACCTGATGGCTACCTGCACTTAAAGTCAAAGCATAGGCACCTTCGAAATCGGTCACTGTACCGTTATTGTTTTCGGCAAGCATGGTAGCGAAAGCTACTGGTTCCTTGGTGTCAAAATCACGTACTATGCCTTTTAATGTGCCTTGGGCCATCATATCCAGGGTCGCAAAAACGACAAGAAGCAAAGTAAGAATTGCGTAAAACCTTTTCATGAAGTTAGGGGGTTGGTTGTTGAAATATACCTGTCTTAGTGCAGTGTGGTGGTTTGGTACTCAAAAATTTGGCGTGCACAAAGATAATTTTTTTTGGTAAAAACACTATTTGGTAACAAGTTGTATGCAACCATTTCAAAAAAAGCACGACAATGCAGACCATACAAGGTTTTTTCTTAGAAAGTTGAAAGTAAATGGTATTTTAGCCTTTCTGAAAACAACAAAAACTAATGAGGCCATTTTTTACCTTTATCTTGTTTGCATTATTTGGGCAACTAGTTAACGCCCAAACATGTAGCACCACATTTACAGTCGATTCTGCTAGCTTAACCCCTGCATCCAATTATCCTACCGGAGGGTTTAGCCCACGACCACTGCCCCCAATTACGCAAGGGGTATTTTACGAGCAAGACGTAACATTTGTAATGCCCAAGGAATATGACACAGGAATAATCGGGGTAGTTGATATCGATCAAATTCAGGTAAGTTCAGTCACCAATTTGCCTCCGGGCATTACTTGGAGCTGCAATATTCCAGGATGCACTTACTACCCTCAAACTAGCCAGTATGGGTCCGTAAAGATATGCGGCACCACCTTAGCAGCACCAAAAGTGGACAGTGTTAAAATTACGGTTATCGGTTCCGCAGTGGGCCAACAACTGCCCATTTCCTTCTATCTACCCTATGAAATTATTGCCAACCCAGTATCTAGTGGAAGTTTTACAGTGGATAACGTGACTGGTTGCGACAGCGTAACAGCTACCTTTGCAGCAACCATTGGCGGCCAGGGAAACCCAATTACATACGATTGGAACTTTGGCAATGGCAATACCAGTGCCGATAGCGTTCCGCCTACACAAACTTATACCGCCCCTGGTGCTTATGACGTTACCTTGGAAACCGTTATCAGTAATTATGTACTTACTTCGGTAACGGTGAATGCCGTAAATGACAACTGGGAAGAGTTTCCTGGTGTTGAATGCAATGACCAAGATCCGTTTTTGGGCATTCCGCTTTGTGTAAACACGGCCCCTGATATCTTCATACAGGTGTATGACAATAGCAACAATTTGGTGTTTACCAGTTCCTCCGTTACTGACCAAAACACCCCCGTCAATTTTAACAATATTAATAGCGGAAATGGAGTAGTATTGAGCAGCGGTCCTTATATAATTAGAGTGTGGGACGAAGATTTTACGGGCAACCCCAACGATGACTTAGGTAGTTTTACCGTTAGCAATTTTAACTTGGGTACCAATACCCGCAGCGGCAGCGGTACCACTATAACCTTTACCATTGGCACCACCCCATTGATTACTTATAATGATACGGTAACCATCAATGTATATCCATCGCCATCACAGCCAAGCATTACTAACATCAGTGGCGATACCAGCATTTGCAGCGGCGATACCGTGGTATTGATGAGCACTAGTGGGGATAGCTATACTTGGTACCAGAATGGCAATGAAATAACCGGAGCTAATGACGACAGCTTGTTGGTTACTGCTAGCGGCAATTATGCTGTAAGGGTAGTTTCGCAATATGCATGTAGCTCTCCCATTTCAGCATCAGACAGTATTTTCGTTAGTGGTTTTCCTCCATTGCCTAACATTAGTTACGATGCTGTCAACGATAGGCTTAGCTCGAATAACGCTGGGGGATTCCAAATTCAGTGGTATTTAAATGGTAGCCCTATTAATGGTGCCAATGCCACCTCTTATGCTGACCCTGACACCGGAACTTACACTTTGGAACTGACCAACCAATATGGCTGCTCGCGCTTTTCCGATGAATTCTTGTTGAGCGCCACCAGTGGTATTGCTTCACTGAACGCCAAGCCTAGTATTGAATTAGCTCCCAACCCTAACAAAGGGACATTCAACTTGCACATACAGGGCATCCAAGCACAGCTACTTACCATCAGCATACATGATTTAATGGGTAAAGAGGTATTTGTGACGCAGTTGAACGGTGCGGGAAAAAGTACTTTTAACTTACCCATACAATTGGACATCGCTAGTGGTATCTATCTAGTATCCTTGCAAACTGACCAATATATCATCACCAAAAAATTACTGATTGACTAACATGTGTGGCTGGGCTTTTTAGGCCAGTCTACTTTTTTGCACAAAGGCTTGCAGATGTGGAAATAAAATGACATTATTTATTCACCATCCGCAAGAAATAGTCATATATTAGCGAGCGGAAATTATTAACCGAAAAACCAAAAACAAACAACTTATTGCCATGAAAAAATTACTCACCATCATTTTCGTTGTAACTGCAGCATTTGCTGTAAACACTGCCCAAGCTCAGTGCATTTGTACACCTATTGACACATTCACCGAGCCAGGTTTGTACCCTGAGCCTGAAGATTTAGGTTGTATCCCTCAAAACGTGGATACTTCTATTGTTATCAACTTCAAGAATTACAACACTACTTCAGTAAGCGGTATCAACATCACTGTTGACTCTATCCGTATCGACTCTATCATCAATTTGCCATGTGGCTTTGAGTGGAAAACCAACACTGATGACAGAAAATTCAACAATAGTGAATCAGGTTGCATCACTGTACAAGGTATTACATCTGACCCTGTAGGCCAATACAAATTGGACATTTATGTTTCTGCTTGGATTAACGGTCTTGCCACCCCTATCCAATACACTGCTGAAGGTTTGGGTCTTCGTTACGATGTTAGGGTAAATGCTTCTGCTGGTGCTAGCTGCCCTGATATCGATTCTACTAGCAATGGCTTGACTGCTTCTTGTCGTAAAACAGAATGGAGTTGCGTTAATGGTATCGAAGAAGTTGCTAACAACGTTTCAAAGATTTCTAACTTCCCTAATCCTTTCAACAGCAACACCGAAATCATTTTCGCTGCTAACGAAGCAAAAACTTACACTTTCCGCGTATTCAACATCTTGGGTGCCACTATGCACACTGAAACTGTAGACGTAGTTCCTGGTCAAAACAGGATTTCTTTCGATGCCAAGAACTTGGAATCTGGCGTTTACTTCTTCAGCTTGAGCAATGGCCAATCAAGCGTGAACAGCAAAATGGTAGTGAACAAGTAATTGTCGCTAAACCAAAACTATTTAGAGGCTGTCTCCTTCGAGACAGCCTCTTTTTTTTTGCTACTTGTAATCCCTTTCCAGATATCAATAAAGGCCAGTACGCCTAACAAATAGGCTGAGTGAGTGGTCACTACCTAATTTTTGGAAAATACGGATTGGATAGCTGCCAATTACTTGCGCTCCCCACCGGCCAATAAAAACAAAACCGCCATACGGATGGCGACCCCATTTTCAACCTGCTGAAGGATAATGGACTGATCGGAATCAGCCGCATCACTGGAAAGTTCTACCCCGCGATTGATTGGCCCCGGGTGCATCACGACAATTTTCTTGTTTAGCCTATCCAGCAATTCTTTATTGATGCCATAGTATAAGGTGTACTCCCTTAGCGAAGGGAAGTACTTGATATCCTGCCGTTCCAACTGTATCCGCAATACATTGGCAACATCGCACCATTCCAAGGCTTTCTTAACATCATAGCCCACTTTTACGCCTAAGCTTTCAATATGCCGTGGCATTAAGGTGGGCGGTCCGCATACCATTACTTCAGCACCCAATTTATTCAGGCAGAAAATATTGGACAAAGCTACCCGCGAGTGCATGATATCGCCAATGATAGCCACCCTAACGCCTTTCAAGTCTGATTTAAGCTGCTCCCTAATAGAAAACGCATCCAGTAAGGCTTGGGTCGGATGCTCGTTCGTACCATCGCCGGCATTTACAATTTGTGCTTTGATATGCTTGGAAAGAAAAACGCAGGCTCCTGGGCTGGAATGGCGCATTACCACCATATCCACTTTCATAGCCAATATGTTGTTTACGGTATCAATAAGCGTTTCACCTTTTTTAACGGAAGAGGAAGAACTACTAAAATTGATTACATCCGCTGACAAGCGCTTTTCCGCCAATTCAAAAGATATGCGGGTACGGGTAGAGTTTTCGAAAAAAAGGTTGGCAATCGTCACGTCCCTGAGCGAAGGCACTTTTTTGATGGGGCGGTTCAATACATCCTTAAAATTATCGGCGGTTTTGAAAATGAGGTCAATATCTTGGTTGTTGAGAAACTTGATACCTAACAAGTGATTGACACTTAACGCGCTCATTGATGGTTTTTATTGGTGAGAATCCAAACTTTATCATTGCCTTCCAACTCCTGCCACTCCACCTTTACCAATTCGGATGCAATGGTATCCACCGTTTGCCCCACATAATCAGCCTGTATGGGTAAATGACGGGTAAATCTCCTATCAATTAGCACCAACAGTTCTACTGACGATGGCCTACCAAAATCAAGCAGCGCATCCATAGCAGAGCGGATGGTACGCCCCGTAAATAACACATCATCAATCAGCACCACCCTCTTATCCTGAACGGAAAAGTTAATGGCCATTTCACTTGCCAGGGGCGGATTGGTACGGGTTCTGTAGTCGTCTCGGTAAAAGGTAATGTCCAACTTGCCATAGTCGAACATGGCCTTGGGGGCAAGTTGTTTCAATCGTGCCTCGATACGATTGGAGAGGTTAGTACCCCTTGGCTGCACACCAATCAAGGCCGTATTGCCAAAATCATTATGGTTTTCTATCAACTGGAAACACAGCCTATCAATGGTAAGGGCGAACTTTTTACTGTCGAGGATAACCCTGGGCTGCATACTTAAAGCACAAATATAAGAAAAGCCTTGCCAAGTTGGGTGAATAAAAAAGAAAATGCTTTGCTATTGGGAAAACATTCCATCCACATCACTCCAATCACTTCATTGAAAGCGTGTCATTCATTTAAAACTATAACTGTATTATCTTTGAATAAACTGCTTGTTTGAAAACTACGAAGTATTTTGAAGAACTCCACAATGCTTTTATGGACGAACTTACATTATCTGCCAAGCTGCTTGGCAAATTTTACACCACTCTGTTGATATCGAACTGCTCCAAGTAATCCGCGATGCGGCGCAGAAACGAACCACCCAATGCCCCATCTACTATGCGATGGTCATAAGACAAGGAAAGGAACATCATATGGCGGATGCCAATGGTATCACCAGTAGGGGTTTCAATCACCACCGGTTTCTTTTTGATGACCCCGGTAGCCAAAATAGCTACTTGTGGTTGGTTGATAATAGGCGTGCCCATTACATTGCCAAAGGTGCCAACATTGGAAATAGTGAAGGTGCCGCCCTGCGTATCTTCTGGCTTCAATTTATTGTTGCGGGCACGGTTGGCCAAATCGTTCACTTGTTTGGTTAGGCCTATCAAATTAAATTGGTCGGCAGCCTTTATGACAGGTACAATCAAATTGCCAGAAGGTAATGCGGTAGCCATACCAATGTTTAAATCCTTTCTGATGATGATTCTCTCACCATCCAGGGAAGAATTGACCAAAGGGAAGTCTTTTAACGCGCGCACTACGGCTTCTACAAAAATGGGGGTGAAGGTTATTTTTTCGCCATCACGTTTCAGCACAGTATCTTTCACCTTCTCGCGCCACATTACCATATTAGTTACATCAGCCTCCACGAAAGAAGTAACGTGCGGTGATGTATGCTTTGACATTACCATGTGCTGGGCAATCAACTTGCGCATACGGTCCATTTCCACAATCTCGACATTGCCGCTTACTGATATGCTAGGCTTGGCTACCGGGGTTTCTGCAACTGGTTGGGCTTTTTGCACTTGTTGTACTGGTTCTTCAGCCTTCCCGGTTGGTAGATTCAAAGGCACTTCTTGCGAAGCTGGTGCTTTCCTGTTTTCAAGGTAGGCCATCATGTCGCCTTTTGTCACGCGGTTATCTTTGCCAGTGCCCGGTATGCGCTCCAGTTCTGCCATTGATATTTGCTCGCTACGGGCAATATTCAAAACCAGTGGGGAATAAAATCTTCCACTATCGCCGTTTTTGTTGCCCTCCGCTACCTGTATGCTTTCAGCTACTTTACTTACGGCGGTGGCACTTGCAGCAGCAGTTACTTTTTCTTCTTTGGCAGGAGCAGCAACTATGGGGGCTTCATCAGCACCTCCTGTATTGATTAACGCAATCGCTTTGCCCACCGGTACCACTTCACCTTCAGCAAACAATATCTTGCTCAGCACGCCTCCTTGTGGGGCAGGTACTTCCGAATCAACTTTATCGGTAGCTATTTCTAGCACCGATTCATCGGTAGCAATAGCATCACCTTCCTTTTTCAGCCATTTCAAAATAGTGGCTTCCATAATACTCTCGCCCATTTTGGGCATAATCAGTTCAACGGTAGGCATGCTTTCGGTTTATATCCAAAATTAGTGAATTTGCCCCTTTATGCAATTAACCCCAACAAATACTTGCGCATCATTTCTATGGAGTTAATAGTAGTAAGGGTCATGTGGCGGGCTCTTTCTGACCCGAAATTGTACTTCTTCGCCACTATTCTGTCAGGGCTGCCCACTGCAATCCATACGGTGCCCACAGGGTTTTCTTCATCGCCACCGTCAGGCCCTGCATAGCCGGTGGTAGCAATAGCATAATCGGCTTTAAACAACTTACACACTCCTTTCAGCATTTCACACGCCACTGCTTCGCTCACCACGCCTTTCTCCTTAATGAAGTCTGCGGGAATACCCAACACTTGGGTTTTCATATCTTCGGAATAAGCCACTACCGATCCATTAAAGTATTTAGAACTGCCCGGATGCGAGGTAATACGGCTAGCCACGTATCCACCACTGCAGCTTTCAGCGGTGGTGATAAAGGCATTTCTTTCTGATAACAAATTGCCCAAAGCCCCCTCAAGGGTAGCCCCATCAAAACCATAAATGTGCTTATCTATTGCCGCCTTGATTTTTCCAACCTGCCGCTGCATTTCTTCTTGAAGTGCCTGTTCATAATTACCTGTGGCGGTGAGGCGCAGCTTCACCATACCAGTCTCCGGTAAAAAAGCCAGCTTGAAATTGGGGGGCAACTCGTTTTCGAAATTGCCCAGTTTCTCATCGATATAGGATTCACCAATGCCAGCCGTATGTATATGGGCATGCAATATGGTGGGCAAGGAAAAATACTGTTTTACCCTTGGCAGCACCTGTTCTTCCATCAGGCCTTTCATTTCATTAGGCACCCCCGGCATGGAGACCAATACCTGCCCTTTATCCTCAAACCACATGCCCCAAGCGGTGCCCCTATTGTTGCGCAAAGGCGTACAAGCAGTTGGCATTAAGGCTTGGTTGCGGTGAGCCGGTAGCATGGGAATGCCCCTTTTGCTGAAAAAAGCCTCCAGCAAGCCCAAAATCTCTTGATTGGGTACCAATTCGCAATGGAAATATTGGGCCAAAGTCACTTTAGTAACGTCATCGCGGGTAGGGCCAAGTCCGCCGGTCATCAATATCAAATCGCCTTTGGTACGTGCCCGCTCAATAGCATCAACAATATGGGCACTTTGGTCGGAAACGGAAAGGATTTCAATAACCCTAACCCCCAATTTTGCCAATTCCTGCCCCATGTAAGCCGAATTGGTATCTACCGTTTGGCCATACAATATTTCATCACCAATGGTAATAATCACTGCGTTCATACGCTACCAAATTTTGTTCTCAAATTAAGGCTAATGCCGTGAACCGAAAAATAGGTAAACACCAAAGCAAGAAAAAAGTTAGTGCAAAGGATGAGCACCAACTACAACAAAAAAGCCCTTAGAAAGATAATTTCCAAGGGCTTAGTTGAGCTTGTGAACCCGCTGGGACTCGAACCCAGGACCCATACATTAAAAGTGTATTGCTCTACCAACTGAGCTACGGATTCAATAAAAAAGGCTGCTTTTTTCAAAAGCCCTGCAAATATAGTGCGTTGGCAGGCTTTCGCAAAATAAAAATGCAGATTTGGGGAAAGTTTTCTGCTCAGGCGAGAAAACTCAAATTGCTTACTTCAGTATCAAGCCGTCGGCTTCAAACACCATCTTGATTTCCGGCTCGGTGATGGCCATAATTTCTTCCTTGCTCTTGCCCGCATCTTCGGCATAATGGCGCAGCATTTCTACCGATGTGGTATCGGTCCAGGCCTTGCCCTGCATCACCACCGTACGGCCGGCACTTTCCAAGGGCACAAAGAAACCATAATCCTTAAAGGTAACGCGCATTTGCTCGCCATTGCCCAAGTCCACCATCATCCAACAGCCCTTCTTTTGGCAGCACGATAATATTTTGGCTTCCACTTTGCCTTGAAACTTGCCGTCCTTCTTCACCTTTTCCACCAGTTGGCTTACGGATATGGCACCCTTGGCATCAATTTTCTTGCCGCGCTTAAGTGTGGTATCGGCCATTTCAAAGGTATCTGTATGGGCAAACCCGCTATTTACACTGGTAGCCGCAATAACACCGGTCAAAAAGAAAGCAAGTATCAGTTGGGTCATTGTTTAGTTGTTTTAATCTATTAGCAAATTTACGTAAAAGGATGGTTTCTTCAACCTGGCCCGCATGTCCAAGTCTTCGAACATACAGCTAATGGTTTCTTGCAGGGTTTTGTTCCTTAAAGCTTTATTTACCACCAAATTAAACAGCCAGGGTACCTGTACCAACTGCTGCATACGGCGGCTCAATGATAGCTCACTCCACAGTTTGTTGTAAACCGCCTTATCGTAGTGGAGCATGTGGGCTGCATCGAAACGGTTGGCATCCAAACATTGGGCTGCTTGCTGGGCGGCCAATACGCCGCTCACCATGGCATTGCCGATGCCCTCGCCCGTAAATGGGTCTATCAACGAGGCGGCATCGCCCAGCAACAGATAATGGTCGCCACTGATGCGGCGTTTTTTCGAGCCCAAGGGCAGGCCAAAACCTTTTATCGGCCCTTCCAAAGTAGCCTGTTGAAAGCGCTCTTTCAATATTGGGTGAGAAGCTATTAACTGGGGCAACATGGCGCTAAGGTTCAGCTTTTTTTTGGCCACAAAATCGCTGCGCATTCCTAAGCCTACATTGGCGGCACCATTGGGCAAGGGGAATATCCAAAAATAGCCGGGCAGCAAATCCTTGATAAAATGTAGCTCGATGAAATTTTGCGCATCCCGCCCCTGCACGCCCGTATAATATGCCCTGATGCCCGCACAGTAATGAGCCCGCTCCATGTTTATACCGCCTATCTGCCGGGCAAACTGCGATTGGGCACCATCAGCAGCCAATACCAAGCGGGCATTAATAACCGTGTTGCCGTCTTTGCTGCTTAGGCGATAGCCCTCTCCCACTCTTTCAAATTGCTCAATGGCGGTATTACCCAGCCATTGCACTTGTGGGTATTTCAGCGCCTCTTGTAACAAAAAATGGTCAAAATCCATGCGCTTACTGATATAGCCCGGGGGCATGGCTTGGGTATCGATTTGCCGCTTGAAAGGCACCCGCAACACCTTACCATTGGGTGCCACGAAGTTGACGCCCCAGGACCCTACTTGGGGCACGTCACCGTGTAGGCGTTGCAATACCCCCCCGTCCAGTTTGCGTAGGGTTTCCACCACCTTGCCGCTAAGGGCATCGCCGCAAATCTTATCCCTCGGAAACACAGCCTTATCCACTAACAGGCAACCATAGCCCAGCTTGGCCAGTTGTATGGCAGCCGTGGCTCCGCCTGGCCCCGCCCCTATAATGCAGATATCGGTTTGCAAAATCGCCATCTAGCCACAAACCTAAAATAAAAATGTGGGAGAGATAGGGAATTGTTTAATGGCTGAATTGGCAATACAGCTTTCATAGGGTTGAGTGTATTCTTCCACTCATAGGTCAAAGTCTAGCACACGAAGCGTCAACTAGGTGCGAGTAAGCGCAAACTGGCATCTTGCTAATGCCAGTAGGTGCCCACCAAACCCAAAACACTGCCCAACCATAGGCCAACCAGCAGTACTAGCAGGCTAAGAATGTTGGCCAACACTTTGCGCCAGCCTCCCGCTTGTCGCATAAAATCCATAAGGTGGTAAAACACCCCGCCCATAGCACCTGCATAAGGCAAAACTATCAAAGGCCGGATATACCAATACGCCGGCCATTCCGGATCAAAGTCACCATCCATCCAATTCACTATCAGAAAAATAGAGATAAGTACCAGCCCAATAGCAGCGCCTACCAGCATTTGTCGGGCCAAGATGAGGGAATAATGTGTGTTACGAGCTTCAAGTTGTGTCATAGCATAGCAGTTTAAAGACCTTTCAAAATATTATTATATGCATACAAATAGTATGAGCATTAGAGAAATGAATCGACTATATATCTCATAGCACTTTGAGATACAAAGTAACTAAAAAAAATTGATTCTCATAAATCCATACTCCAAAACATACTTCACACGACTGCTCGAAGTTTAGCCCAACGGCTTCGACTATTTATTTTTTCCAAAACACTTGCAACAGTAGCACTAAATACCTACCATTATATAAAACGCAGCTAAAAACACCGCAAAAAACACAAAAAACACACCTTTTTCGCACAAGAGATTGGATATCAAGCAACTAATAGAAACTGAAATACCACTGAAGCACCACTGAAGCACCACCGAAGCATCACTGAAGCACCACTGAGATACCACTGAAGTACCACCGAAGTACCACTGAAATACCACCGAAACTGATGAGAGTTGAAAAATGCTTTACCTCTTAAAAAGTTATCTTTCCTTTAGGATAGGAACAAAAGAATGGGAAATGGCCTGATATTTTATGTGTATCCCTAGGCCCAACATATTAACAAGAAAAATAAAAATTCTTGCTATGCGAAAGATTACGATTTTAGAGCACATGAGTCTGGACGGGGTTATTCAAGCACCGGGCGGTCCGGAGGAGGACCTGGACGGTGGCTTTGAGTACGGCGGCTGGAGCGCGCCCTTTGCCGAAGCTGCCATAGGCAACAAAGTGCTGGAAATACATGCACAACCATTTGACCTGCTGCTGGGGCGGCGTACCTACGATATATGGGCCGCTTACTGGCCCTTTGCGAAGGGCAACATTGGCGACGGCATCAATAAAGCGACGAAGTACGTGGCTACCCACCGACCAGATAGCCTAGCATGGGGGCCAGTGGCTTGGATAGGTGCCGATATGGTGGAAGGCATCAGCAAAATAAAGGAGGGCGATGGGCTGCCCTTGCTGGTATGGGGCAGTTCAGCCCTAACGCCGGTGCTGTTGGAACATGGGTTGGCTGACGAGGTGATACTGTTCATATACCCTATTCTGCTAGGTAAGGGCAAAAGGATGAGCTCTGAAGGCTACAGCCCTAGGGAACTTACGCTGCTCAGCTCGCAGATGACACCCTCCGGTGTGGCCATCAACACCTATCGGCCAGCAGGCAGGGTACGCACTGGGTCGTATGCAGGAAATGACTAGGAATCAGAATAGTGACTAGGCAGCAAATACTTCCTTACAAAGTTTAACTGCTATAGGATATCGCAGATTAATTCTTGTTGCGGGAATAATCGATACCCAAAGACCTTACGGTTTCCAGGTTCAGTTCCTTGCCTAGGGGCAACTTTTTATCAGTTTGGTATTGTACCAATGCTTGAATGGTTTTTGCGCCCATCACGCCATCGGCTGGGCCGGCATCATAACCTTTGGCATTCAATGCCTGTTGTACTTTCTTAATCAGGTCAGGGCCACATTGGTCGTCGCACAATATTTCTTTCCATTCCGTGTAGCCGCCTTTTTTGCTCACAACCCTTTTCATTACTGTTTTATAGGTAGCAGGTACTTCATACTCTTCTACCCTAGCAGGGCTCTTTAATATTTTGCGGGTGCTGATTTTTATTTCGGCGGGCACATTGATTTCGCGGGTATATGACGGTGTGTCCAGCACCCTTCTGCTGTAAGTGGTGTACTTAGCGGGCACTTCAACCAAGCAAACCACTTTACAATCTGCCGGGTTGTCGGACAAGCAGTTAGGGTCGCGCTTTCCAGTAACCCATTTGGTTGTCGGTGGAGCCACCATTACTGTTTCAATAACGGTAGTATATGATTCTGGCACCACTTCTAATTTCTTTTGTGCAGGGGTAACGATAATGGTATCGTACACATACTCATAGATGGCAGGAATCTGTATTTTCTTTTTATAGCTTGGACGGTCAATTTCAGTTACCTCTTTGTAGTCGTATTCATTGGGCACGTACATTTGCGAGTAGCATTTGCCCACCTCGGCATTGGGCGGATAGTTGCCATCTTGGGCTTGGGCCATGAAACTTAGGGCCAGAATCATGATTACTGAAAACAACTTGCTATTCGATACTAATCCAGCCATTGGGGATGTGGTTTACCAGTTTTTAATTTGCCGCCAAATTACAAATATCTTTTAATAATTTCCACGCCTTCGCCGCCTTACTTTCTACCTAAGGCTTGTTGAATGCCCTCATAAACGGACATTGCGATCAAATGTTTCACTTTTTTGATTTTTTGAGCTTTATTTCCCTGTAATCAACCGGCAGGCCTTGGCGGTAAACAATTTTCTTTATCGTATCTCCTTCGGGGGAAAGCACCGCTATAGGCCCTTCTTCCAAGTTGTTCACATAATCGCCCTGCTCCTTCATCTGCCCGTTGTCATGGTAATATATCCAGTGCCCTTCCTTATCGCCATTCTTCATGGTTCCTTGTCCCTCAATCTGCCCGTTTTCATAATAGCTCTTCAAGACGCCGTTCTCTAGATTCTCAGCAAACTCGGCTTCCTCTTTCAACTTGCCACTTGGGTAGTAAAATTTCCACAAGCCGCTCATGGCCCCATTTACATACTGGCCTTCCTGTTTCAAAGTCTTGCCGTCATCAAACCATTCCTTATACGGTCCTTCGAATTTATTGCTGGCATAGTGCTCTTCCACTATCCTTATCCCATCCTTGTACACCAGGCGGCGGCCGTTCACCATATCGTCTTTATACTCCTTTTCTTCTATTTTTTTGCCCGTTTTGGTAAATGCTATCAAGGTACCGTTCAGCTTGCCCGCCTTGTAGCTACGTTGTTCTTTCAGACTGCCGTCTTGGTAAAATTCCTTGTACTCGCCCTCACGCACCTCAGGATTGGGTTGGCTTACAAAGTATTCTTCTTTCAATTGCTTTTTCTCGGCATCGTACCAGGTTTGTACTTTTTGCGTTTTGCCAGGGGCATTCTTCCCTTTGTCGGTGCATGCCACTAGGGCAACCAACATCAAACAGCTATAAATTACCTTTTTCATACGCTTAAAAATTCGGACTTTTGTAGGCTTATTCAGCTTTTTATAAGGATGGACAAAATTAAGGATTTAATAGAAAAATGTTGGGACGACCGTGGCCTGCTGAATGACAAGGACGTGCAAAACGCAATAAGGGAAACCATTGCACTGCTTGACCAAGGCAGGGTGCGGGTAGCCGAACCAATGGATAACGGCTGGAAGGTGAATGATTGGGTGAAGAAGGCGGTAATTTTGTTTTTCCCAATACAACAGATGGAAACGCTAGAAGTAGGCATGTTCGAATACCACGACAAAATACCTTTAAAGCGCCACTATGCCCAGCAGAACGTACGGGTGGTACCCAATGCAGTGGCGCGCTACGGTGCGTTTTTGGAGGCTGGCGTTATCATGATGCCTTCCTATGTCAACATCGGTGCCTATGTAGGGGGGGGTACCATGGTAGATACTTGGGCCACGGTGGGTTCTTGCGCACAAATAGGGAAAAACGTACATTTAAGTGGTGGCGTGGGTATTGGCGGTGTACTGGAACCCGTACAAGCATCCCCAGTGATTATTGAGGACAATTGCTTTATTGGGTCGCGCTGTATTGTAGTGGAAGGTGTAAGGGTGAGGAAGGAGGCAGTATTGGGTGCTAATGTAGTGCTTACCGCTTCCACCAAAATAATAGACGTTACGGGTAGCGAACCGATTGAATATAAAGGAGAGGTTCCAGAACGGTCAGTCGTCATACCTGGCAGCTATGGGAAGGATTTTCCAGCAGGCAACTACCAGGTTCCTTGTGCGCTGATAATAGGCAAGCGAAAAGAGTCAACAGATAAAAAAACATCGCTGAACGATGCCCTTAGAGAGCATGCGGTCAGTGCCTAAGTCACCGAAAAATAATCATCATGCAAACCTTGACCATTGCCGAAGCCGTAAGGAACAACAGAAAGGGATTTTACCTGTACAACCGTATTATTTTGCCATTCAAGGGCCAGGTATTGAAGCTGATCATTCATGATGACATACATATAGATTTTGCCTATGATGAGGATATTGAAGTGAGCCAAGACCCACAAAATACCAGCATATACTTGCGCGGCATCCGCTTGGATAAGTTTATCGATAGTTATAAGACCATAAAGCTAGTATGTGCCGAGTGGGATGCCGACCTTACCGATGCCAGCAACCATATCAAGCTGATATGTAAAATACAAGACCAACACTGCGTAATGATTTCAAAGCCGGACGAGAATACCTTATTTATAGAATAGTGCCTCCATTGAAACTGAACATATTGCCGCCAGAAGCGAGCATACTGGAAAAAGTAGCGGCCACCGCTGCTGAAACTGGCACGGAAACTTATGCGGTGGGCGGCTATGTACGCGATAAGATTTTGGGGCGCCCTACCAAGGACATTGACATTGTATGCGTGGGCAACGGTATTGAATTTGCCAAAGCGGTTGCCCACAAGTTTAAGCCAGTGCCTAAGGTGGCCTTCTTCAAAAATTTCGGTACGGCCATGTTCAAGATAAAGGACATGGAAGTGGAATTTGTAGGTGCCCGAAAAGAATCATATACCCGTGATAGCAGGAAGCCTTATGTGGAAGATGGCTCAATAGAGGACGACCAGAACCGCCGCGACCTAACTATCAACGCCCTGGCTTACAGCCTTAACCCACAAAACTATGGGGAGATAGTCGATCCTTTTGGAGGCTTGCAGCATCTGGAAGAAAAGCTTATCAAAACCCCGTTAGACCCAGATATTACTTTTTCCGACGACCCCTTGCGCATGATGAGGGCCATTCGTTTTGCGGTGCAATTGGGCTTTAGTATCCACCCTGAAACCCTGGCCTCCATTACTAAGAATGCCCATAGAATCGAAATCGTTTCGCAGGAAAGAATTACCGTTGAGCTGAACAAGATTATCGAAACGCCCATGCCCTCTATCGGCTTTAAGCATTTGTTTGATACCGGTTTGCTGAAACTGATTTTTCCTGAAATGGCCAAACTACATGGCGTACAATGGAAGAACGGACAAGGACACAAAGACAATTTCTATCATACCCTACAAGTATTGGATAATCTCTGCCAGGCATCGGACAACCTCTGGACCCGCTGGGGTGCCATACTGCACGACATAGGCAAGCCCAAGACCCAACGTTTTGAAGAAGGCCACGGATGGACCTTCCATGGCCATGAGGTTGTAGGCGCACGGATGGTGCCCGACATATTCAGGAAACTGAAACTACCCACAGGACCGGAAATGAAATTCGTGCAAAAACTGGTATTGTTGCACTTGCGGCCCATTGGGCTGAACAAAGACAACATTACCGATTCTGCCATCCGTAGATTGCTGTTCGAAGCAGGTGATGATATTGATGAACTGATGAAACTTTGCGAAGCCGATATCACTACCAAAGATGGGGACAAGGTAAAGCGCTATCTGAAAAATTTCGGTATCGTAAGGGAAAAGCTAAAAGAGATAGAAGAAAAAGACCATATTCGTAATTGGCAGCCCCCCATAACGGGAGAAGAAATAATGTATTGCTTTGATTTGAAACCTTCCAAAGAGGTGGGCAGTATAAAAAACGCCATCAAGGACGCAATTCTTGATGGAGTGATTGCCAATAATGCGGTGGCGGCTTATAACTTTATGGTAGAAACGGCGCGCACTATGGGCTTGGAAGTAAAAAATCAATTGAATATCAAAAGCACTGAAGCATGAGCATATTACGATTGGGCGTTTATATTGACGAAGTAGAAGATGTATTTAGGGAAATAGAGGTGAAGGGAGAACAAAAGTTCATTGACCTGCACGAAGCCATCAGCAAGTCATTTCAATTCAAGAAAAAAGCACAAGCTTCTTTCTTCGTAAGTAATAGCCGCTGGCAAAAGCTGAACGAAATTACCCTTGGGCACCCCAGCGTATTTGATAAAGCACTGAACGGGCTCGAGATTTCCATTGAAAGCATTTTACCCGGCACGGCAAAACACTTGGTTTATTTCAACGATGAGTTTTCCGAATACTCCTTCTTGATTCAGATAGAAAATCCTAACGTTAAGGAAGATGGCAAAAAGACGTATCCTGCTGTAGTGGCCGCAAAGGGTAAGCTATCTCAAGGCTTTGGGGGCAATATCTTTACGGAAGACCTAGGATTGAACGAAGACGACCTATCCGCCGAATCCGGTTTCGGTGAAGAGGGAGAGTAATCCCTTCGAGACGCTCTAGCCAGCTGAGCTAATCAGGTACTCAATGTAACGGCGGCTTTTCTTTGATTTTATCTCCAGCTCCCTTCTTACTGCCGAGGGGCGGTCTGCAAATGCCTCTTGGTACTTTAACTCCCATGGCTCCCCCCCTTGGTGGATTTGTTGCGACCGCTGTTGTGCTGGCCAAGGCGGAATTCCATGTCCGTACAACTTCCAACATAATAGCGGTCACGCGTGGCTGAATATAGAATGTAGCACCAATAGGCCATAAAAGGAAAAAGCCGCCATAAGGCGGCTTTTAGTGGAGGATAACGGAGTCGAACCGATGACCTTCCCGAATGCCTTCGGGACGCTCTAGCCAGCTGAGCTAATCAGGTACTCAAGGTAACGGCGGCTTTTCTTTGATTTTATCTCCAGTTCCCTTCTTACTGCCGAGGGGCCGAGGGGAAGTGCGTCGTGGTCGTAAATATGGGTGGGCTCGCGGGGCGGGGGGGCTGGGTTGC
>JANRLF010000011.1:0-41863 GCA_033762815.1 Chitinophagales bacterium
ATGATGGCTCTTATTATGTCGGCATCACCAACGATATCGTCAGGCGGCTTTATGAACACAATTCTTCTAGGGATGAGAAAAGTTATACCTATCGGTTGCGCCCCGTCTATTTGGTGTTTTATCAAGAAGCACCTGACCCAAATCAGGCAATAGCTTTGGAAAAGCAAATCAAAGGTTGGACAAGGAAGAAAAAGGAAGCTTTGATAAAGAGAAACTGGGAAAAGTTTAAAGAGCTGGCTGCTTGCCAGAACGATAGCCATTTCAAGAATTTTGTCCGACAGAACGAATAGCAGTATCTCCATTATATGAACGTTTGGTCGTGGTGAGCGGAGTCGAACCACAGCGATGGCCCACGCTCCGGTTCGACTTCGCTCACCGAGACGGCCTGCGCTACGGCTCGATAGCGTTTACCCCGATGTAAATCGGGGCTCACCCCCGCAAGAAGCGGGGACGGCTTGTGCACTCGGAAAGACAATCGATTGTTTAATAATATCATAGCTTAAATGCTACTAATTTTTTTCAAATGCTCGATGGAATGTTCGGCTTGAATGTGTTTATTTATTAGACTTGGGACACAAGACGCATAACAAAACGAAAGGCACAAGGTACGAGAAACAGGTATATTCAATTGCCGGGAGACACAAAAAAAGGAGAAAAAACAGCAAAAAATGCACCTTTTTTGCACAAGATAATGATTATCAACAAAATAGCTGAAACTGAAATACCACTGAAATACCACTGAAGCACCACCGAAGCACCACTGAAGCACCACTGAAGTACCACTGAAATACCACTGAAATACCACCGAAATACCACCGAAACGGAAAAATCGCTCCCGTCCTTTTAGCTCAGTAAGCATGAATGATGATATTGCTCATGCCCAGCTTGCCAATGGGGAAAAAATAGTAATTTAACGCCACTAAACAACCGGTATGAAACACTTGCTAGTACCCACCAATTTTTTGGATTACGCCAATAATGCTGCGGAGTACGCGCTGAAATTTGCCTTGGATTACGGGGCTCGTATCACTTTGTTCCATACCTACCATATACCCGTGGTCGACCCCTTGGTGCCTACGGAGTATCTGGCGGAAATGGCCACCTCGGCGGAAAAAAACGCGCTGGACAAAATGCAGGAGCTGAAAGAATTGCTGAAAGCCGAAGACGTTGACAATAAGGTGTCCATCGATTACGAATGTACCATGGGCTTTGCAGCCGATGAGATAATTGGTGCCGCTGAACGGCTGGGCGCCGATATGATTTTAATGGGTACCCGCCATGTGCAGACCGTGCAGAGGATATTGGTAGGCAGCGTAATGGGCGCGGTACTCACCAATTCAAAAGTGCCCGTACTGGTAGTACCTGCCAACGTAACGGGCTTCTATCCTATCAGGAATATTGCTTTCGCTTCGCAGTACAATGATGTGGACGATATTAAGTTTATCAATAAAGCGATGGATTTTGCCCGCTCGTTGGGCGCCAAGCTGAGCTGCGTGCATATTGAGCTAAAGGATGAAGAAGTGAACGAGACGGCCAAGTTGGTAGCTATCAAAGACGAGTATGTGCATCAAGAGCAAATGGGGCTCATCAGCTTTGAAAATATCCAAGCAGAAGATATTGTAGATGGACTGGCACAGTATATTGCTTACCATAATGTGGACATGACCGTAATGGTGACCCACAAGCGCTCTTTCCTGCAAAAGATTTTTGATAGGAGCCTTACCAAAAAAATGGCCTTTCAAACCAATGTTCCCCTCATCGCATTCCATGATTGAGTAGGCTGCTTCCGCTGTTTTGCTTAATTTTAAACAAACGGACGTACTATGAAAGCTCTCGGATGGGTGATTCTTTGCTGTTTTAGCTTGCTGGCTTTTGGACAAAACAGTAACAGCTCTAAGTCGGTCATGATTGGGGTGGGCAAACCGGTACTGGTGAAACCCGCTGATTTAAAAACACGCTGGCAGGCAAAATTGGTGAACCTGGAGGCTCCTAGCCCCGATGGAAACTCATACCGTTCGTGGCTGATGCGAACCAAGCAACACCTGCCCGCACGTCCAGGCTTTGCGAAAAAATCGCCCAGCTCCGTTGCCGAAGTGCCTATCATTACCAGCAGCTTTGAGGGCAACTATACTGACGGACTGCCCAATGACAATGATTTGGCCATTTCCAATGGTGGTCAATTGATTTCGGTAATCAACTCCAATATTATTTTCTTCGATACCCAAACCGATAGTTTGCTGTTCAGCATCAGTTTGGAAGATTTTAGCGATACCTTGGGCCTAACTGCCAGCATGTATGACCCTAAAGTAATGTATGACCCACAGCAAGACCGTTTCATATTTGTTTGCCTTAGCGGTAATACCGACTCCACGAGCAATATCGTCTTGGCTTTTTCGGCATCCAACCAACTGATGGGCGGTTGGTATTTTTACCGATTGCCGGGCGATGCCCTTAACAACAATACTTGGACGGACTACCCTATGCTGGCGCTTACGGAAGATGAATTGTTCCTTACTGCCAATTCATTGATTAACGATACCTTCCCGCCTTCCGTAAGCGATAGTTGGAAGTACTTGTTCCAGCAAAGCTTTATATGGCAGATAGATAAGGCCAGGGGATATGCGGGCGATTCCCTCATCACCCGCTACCATTATAATATCCTTTTCAACAACAAGCCCATTCGCAATCTTTGCCCGGTAAGGGGCGGCAGCGATTTGCAAGGCCCCAACCTGTTTTTGCTCAGCAACCGCAATTTCGATTTGCTGAACGATACCATATTTGTGGTTCAGGTTACGGGTACCATCAATCAGCCCGGCTTGCAGGTATTGGTCAATTTTGCCCGCACCGATATACCCTACGGCCTGCCCCCTGATGCCGACCAAAAAGGAAACCGCCTGTTGCAAACCAATGATGCCCGCATATTGGCCGCCTACTATGAAAACAACCGAATACATTATGTGCAGAATTGCTATAATCCTACTTCAGATACGGCCCGCTCAGCCATCTATCATGGCATTATCAATGACCCGGGCATAAGTAACAATATAGAAGGATACATTATTGGTGATGACAGTTTGGATTTCGGCTATCCCAATATTGCTTATAGCGGCCGCTACCCTGGCGATGAAGAGGCTATCATCACCTTTCTTCATACCTCGGAAGACACCAGTGCCAGCATATCTGCTGTTTTTTATAATGGCAATTCGGGCTATTCCGATAGAATCACCATCAAGCAAGGTGAAACCTTCGTTACGCGTGGCGGCAGTTACGTAAGGTGGGGCGATTATACCGGCTCGCAAAGGAAGTATGACCAGCCCGGCACCGTATGGATGTCGGGTTATTGGGGCAAAGTGTTAACTGGAAATCCCTTGCTAGGCACTAGGGTAAATGCCACTTGGATAGCAGCACTTTCAAGTCCTGACAGTTCTTTGGTTTCGCAGGTAGCCGAGCAACCTGAGGAAAACACTGTGAAATTATTCCCCAACCCTACCGATGACCTTGTGAATATTACCTTTTCGTTGCCTAACAGTGAAATGGTGCGTATTGAACTGGTGGACATGAGCGGCAGAATAGTAAAAACTTTCATTCATGATTTGGCCCAAAAGGGACAAAACCGTTTCACTTTTTCCACAAGCCCATTGGATGCGGGGCATTATGTGCTTATTATCAATACTGGGAAAGGTGTGATTATGAGCGAGAAAATATCGAAGTACTGATATAGCCTAGATAGTAACGTTCAGGCAGATAATTGGCAATGTTCTTGATTTAGGACGTGTCTTTGCAAATACGTTAAAAGAACGTATGCGTCTTTTCAGCAGATGTGCTTATATTAGAATTCGCTAAACTAAACTACTATCGAAATGAAACAAAATCGACTCTTGCTCATCTTGTTCTTGCTATTCCTAGGTTTTGCGGCAAAAGCCCAAAATTATCTAGGTTATGTAAATAGCAATTATTCTGGGGTAAATGGTGTATTTCTCCAGCCCGCATCCATTGTGGATAGCCGCTTCAAAGTGGATATCAACCTGATTGGCTTTCAAAATACCTTTAGCAACAACTATGTCACCTTTTACAGGGACAGGTTAATAGATTACAACAGCGACCTCGATTTTCAGGACAATTATACCTATATCGATACCTTCGGTACCGACCAAAAGTATGTATACCTGAACAATATGGTACAATTACCCTCCATTTCGTTCAATATCAACAGAAAGAACGCTTTGGCCTTTACAGTAAGGAGCCGTACACATGTAAACTTGGACAATGTGGACCCCGCTTTGGCACGTTTAGCCTGGGAAGGCTTGGATTATCCGCCCCTTTGGAGAACACAATTGAACAATGAAGCTTTCAGCGCCCAGTTCATGTCTTGGCTGGAATATGGCATCACTTATGGCAGGGAGATTTTCCAAATCAAGAACCATTATTTGAAAGCCGGTGTCTCCTTGAAACTGCTACAGGGCTTGGGTTCTGCCTTTATGTACGCCGATAACTTGAACTACAACTTTACCAATGACGATACCCTTTCCATTTTCCAAACGCAGGTAAGATATGGCCACTCCAATAATTTCGAATTTGACGATGCTGCAGATAGAATAAAGTACAAGTTTGAAGCTAGCCCTACCGTTGGTTTTGATATGGGTGTGGTTTATGAATGGAGGAAAGACGAAAGCGAATACACTTATGATCTGGACGGGGAAACCGGACTGTCTCGCAGGGATTTAAACAAGTATAAATTGAAAGTCGGCTTTTCGTTGCTCGATATTGGCAACCTGAAGTTTACCAAGGGCGACCAAAGCGCCGACTTCGTGGCCGACATTCGCAATTGGGACATTTCCGATTTTGATATCGAATCGGTTTCAGACTTGAACGATACGATTGCCAGCCGCTTTGGCTTTACCCCAACCGACGATAGGGAATACCATATGAACCTGCCAACTTCCATTAGCTTGCAAGTAGATTACAACCTTTGGAAAGGCTTTTATGTAAACGGTACCGCCTTTGTTTCCTTTAAACAAAAGAACGATGCTGATAAATTGCGTAGCCAATCCGTATTCAGCATTACCCCCCGTTTTGAACACCGTTGGTTCGATTTCGGACTGCCCTTATCCTATACCACTGATAAGGAATTCCGTATGGGCGTTGGCTTGCGCTTAGGCGTACTGGTTATCGGTACTGATGATTTGATTTCTTTCGCTAAGAAAGAAGTACAACGCAATGACTTTTATGTAGCGTTGAAAATACCAGTACCGTTCGGCAAGCCAAAAGACAAAGACAAGGATGGCGTGTCCAACAAGAAAGACAAATGCCCCAAAGACCCAGGAATATGGGCATTTGAAGGTTGCCCCGATAGTGACGGTGATGGCTTACAGGACAACGTGGATAAATGCCCTAAAGAAGCTGGCGACAAAGCCAACGACGGTTGTCCTTGGCCTGATAGGGATAGTGACGGTGTATTGGATAACGTGGATGAATGTAAAGACATTGCCGGACCTGCCGATAACAAAGGTTGCCCTTATGGCGACAAAGATAAGGACGGTGTATTGGATAATGCCGACCAGTGTATTGACGTAGCTGGACCTGCCGCAAACAATGGCTGTCCTTACGGCGATAAAGACAAAGACGGTGTATTGGATAACGCTGACCAGTGTATAGATGTGCCAGGACCAGCCGAGAATAATGGTTGTCCGTTCGGAGATAAAGACGGCGATGGTACCCTTGACCAAGCCGACAAGTGTATTGACACCCCAGGCCCAAGGGATAACGGTGGATGTCCATACCCTGACTCTGATGGCGACGGCGTATTGGATAAAGATGACGACTGCCCCAAAACACCTGGCCCTGCTAGCAACAAAGGTTGCCCTGAATTGGAAAGAGCAGAACAGGAGGTAATCAAAACAGCATTCGACAACTTGGAATTTGAGACTGGCAAGGCCATTATCAAAATCTCCTCTTACGAATCATTGGGAGAGCTTGCTAAAATGTTGCGTACCAAAGAAGGTGCTAAGCTGGTAATTGCCGGCCATACCGACAATGTAGGCAGCGATGCATTGAACCTGAAGCTCTCTCAACAACGTGCCGAGGCTGTGAAGAAAGCATTGATGGATAGGGGCGTTGACGGTAAGAAGCTGATAGTGGAATACTATGGCGAAACCAAGCCTATTGCCAGCAACGATACTGCCGAAGGCCGCCAAAAGAACCGTAGGGTAGAAATGAAAGTGATTTTTGAATAGCGTTCTGCTGGACTAGATAACGAAGGCCGCCCCACAGTGGGCGGCCTTTTTATTGATGGGTTATCCTATTGCTTCTTTTAGGCTTAATGCTTCAGCCATTCGTACGCCCTTGTCAGTCATTTGCAAGGTACAGCATTCAATGTGCGGGTCGTGTTCAAAGAACAAGATATAATCTTCTTGCATGGCTTTCTCCAAAAAAGATTTCTTCTCCTGAAGGGTAATGAGGGGGCGGGTATCATAGCCCATTACATAGGGTATAGGCAAATGTCCCGGGCTGGGCAGCAAATCTGCCATATACACGATAGTCTTATCCTTATAGCGGATATGGGGAATGATTTGCGATTCGGTATGCCCATTGGCCAATAAATAGCTAAAGCCTTCAAACAAATGTTCTTCGGGGCCCATGAACCTTAATTGCCCACTTTCTTCTAATGGCAGTATGTTTTCTGACAAGAAACTAGCCTTTTCCCGGTCATTGGGGTGAGTGGCCCATTGCCAATGGCTTTCATGGCTCCAATAAGTAGCATTGGGAAAAGTAGGCACCAATTTCTCGCCATCTCTGTAAATGGCACCGCCGCAGTGGTCGAAGTGTAGGTGGGTGAGTATAACGTCTGTTATATCTGCTGGTGAAAAACCATGCTTTTTCAATGAGCCCAATAAGGTGGCATCACCGTGGGGTTGGTAGTAGCTGAAAAATTTTTCGCTCTGTTTATCGCCCATGCCCGTATCTATCAATACCAATTGGTTGCCATCTTCAATGAGCAAGCAACGCATAGCCCAAGTACAAAGGTTGTCATTATCAGGTGGGTTCAGTTTTTGCCAAATCGTTTTAGGTACTACGCCGAACATGGCACCGCCGTCCAATTTGAAGAATCCCGTATCGATAGTATAGAGTTGCATAATAGAGCAAGATTACGAATTGCAAATTACGAATTCAATCAATTCTTTAGTGCCTGCCCTAAGAAGGTCTGTATCGTGAGCTATGGCTTTGGATATCTAAGGCGGAGTGCCAGGCTTATTTGGCCAAATTAAATTAGTTGATTCCTTAGTGCTACCATTTTAATGGCGGCAACAGCAGCTTCTACTCCTTTGTTGCCATGCTGCCCGCCTGCACGGTCTTGCGCCTGCTGCATTGTATTCGGGGTAAGCACCCCAAATATGACGGGTTTTTCCAGATGGATGCACAATTCAGCTATACTGTTGGCTACGGCGGTATTGATATAAATATCGTGGTCGGTTTCGCCTTTAATGACACAGCCTATGCAGATTATGGCATCAGGGTCATAGGCCTCATCCAACAAGAGAGCACCGGTAGGCAGTTCAAAAGTGCCTGGTACATAGGCTACTTCCAAATCGCTTTGCTGGGCACCATGTTGCTGGAGCGTATCCATACATCCCTTCAACAATGCAAAGGTAATTTCGGGATAATATTCAGAAACCACGATACCGAACCGCATGCCCTTTGAAGAAGGCACTGTCCCCGCATCGTAACTGGAAAGATTATGCAGTTGCGATGCCATCTTACTTGGCCAATTGGCTCACCCTTGCCAAATGCTTGTCAACAGTACCCATTTCCTTTTCGAAGTCAGGGTAGTTTTCCTTCAGGGTTTCCAACTGCTCTTGCGCTTCCTTGTATTTACCTTGTACTTCCAAAGCCAAAGCTGCTTTCAGCAAGAAAATGGGCGCGGAGAATGCATCGCCCTTATAAGTAGCGGCCTTTTTATACGATTCAATGGCTTTATCCATTTGATTCTTTTGTGAATAGGCATCGCCCAATGCTCCAATGGCCACGGCACCTATCACGGTGTTTTCGCCATCAAAATCCTGTAGGTGCTCTATAGCCTTATCGTAGTCCTTCAAGCGCAAGTAGCTAATACCCGCATAAGCATGCGCCAGGTTGGCAGCCTTGGTGTAATTGTAATCTTTAATTACCTGTAGAAAGCCAAGCTTTTCGCCAGCACCGTTCAAAGCCACCTGAAAACTATCCTGCTCAAAAGCATTTTGAGCGTTGAAGAGGGCTACTTGTGCCTTTTCTTCCTGCTTTGGCAAATAGAAGTTGCGGAAATAAAACAAACCTGCCACTACCAAAAGAACGGCGGTAGCCACGATGATAATAGTACGCTGGTGCTTATCAAAAAACAATTGAAATTTATCAAATGTATCCAGTTGCTGTGTTTGTGCCATTGGCTGCTAGTAAAATTAATCGATTAAAAAAGGATAGTCTTGCTGGGTATAAATATCAGCGTATAATTCTTCCGGTTCAGGATAGGGCGATGATTCGGCGAACTCCACTGCCTCATCCACTATCTGTTTTATCTTTTCGTCAATAGCCTCCAAGTCGCTTTCTTTAGCATACTTCTTTTCCAATATGGCTTGACGGGTTACTTCTATAGGGTCTTGCTTTTTGTACTCTTCCAGTTCTTCCTTGGTGCGGTACTTGGCAGGGTCTGACATGCTGTGGCCCTTGTAGCGGTAGCTTTTTATCTCTAGAAAAGTGGGTCCTTCGCCATTCCTTGCCCGCTCCACCGCTTCGCCAATCGCTTTGTGTACGGCCTCGCAGCTCATACCGTTTACGGGGGCTGAAGGCATGTCATAAGCTAAGCCTAGCTTGTAGATATCGGTCACGTTAGATGAGCGCTTCACGGAAGTGCCCATCGCATAAAAGTTATTCTCGCAAATGAATACTACGGGCAGTTTCCATAGCATGGCCATGTTGAAAGTCTCATGCAGCCCACCTTGCCTTACAGCCCCATCGCCCATGAAACAGATGCACACATTATCGGTACCCTTATACTGTTCTGCCAATGCAATCCCTGCACCTAGGGCAATCTGCCCGCCAACTATACCATGCCCACCAAAGAAGTTGTGCTCGCGGCTGAAGAAGTGCATACTGCCTCCCTTGCCTTTAGAGCAACCGGTTGCCTTGCCATACAATTCGGCCATAGCGGCTTTTGATTCAATGCCTTTGGCTATGGCCAAACCATGGTCGCGGTAAGCGGTAATCACAGAGTCTTCATGACGGATGGCACTGATAAGGCCTGCAGCAATGGCTTCCTGCCCGATATACAAATGGCAAAAGCCCCTAATCTTCTGCTGGCCGTACAGCATGCCCGCACGCTCTTCAAACTTGCGCAGTAGCTGCATCAGCTCGTACCACTGCAGGTAAGTTTGTTTTGTTATTTTTGCCACGGCCATCCTTCTGGAGAAATTTGCGCACAAAATTATCTAAAATTAGGTTCTAAAAAAATTTATCGTGTTCCTGCGCTCGCTGTCCTTGGTCAATTTTAAAAACTATCGCAAGGCGGCCTACCACTTTGATCAACGCATAGTATGCTTTACTGGGCTAAACGGCATGGGCAAAACCAACCTACTTGATGCCATTTATACTCTTTGCCTCAGCAAATCGTATTTTTCAAGCACTGAAGCGCAAAACATTTTGCATGGCGAGGATTTTTTTAGGCTCGATGCCAAAATAGAACGACAAAAAGAGGAACATACCCTTAAGTGCGTCTATCAAAAAGGGAAACGCAAGGAATTGGAAAAAGATGGGCTTAAGTACGAAAAGTTGACCGAACATGTGGGGCAGTTCCCCGTAGTGATTATCACGCCCGACGATAATCAGCTTATCAATGGCGGCAGCGAAGAACGTAGGCGTTTTTTGGATAGCCTGCTGAGCCAATTGGACAACCAGTACCTCTATAACCTGCAGGCCTATTTAAAGCTTATCGAGCAGCGCAATAGCTTCTTGAAGCGCATGGCCGAACAGGCTTATTTTGATGCGTCGCTATTGGCTACCTACGATGGCCAACTGGAGCCATTTGCCATGTATATCTTTAAAAGCAGGAAGGAGATAATTCAGGAATTGGAACCGGTGTTCAACCAATTGTACCAAATGCTGTGCGATGCACGCGAGCAGGTGAAGCTGGCCTATAAATCGGACTTGCTGGATGCGCCGCTTCCTGAACTGCTATTGGGTGCTAGAGAAATTGACCGCCTATTGAAACGTACTAATAAAGGGGTGCACCGCGATGATATGCTATTTGAAATCAATGATTTCGGGGCCAAACAATTTGGTTCTCAGGGGCAGCAGAAGTCGTTTTTGATTGCTATGAAGCTGGCACAGTACCATTTGCTAAGGCAGCAAAAGGGGATTAAGCCGCTACTGCTGCTGGATGACATTTTTGACAAGCTGGATGCGGAGCGTTGTGCCAACCTGTTGGGCCACATACAGGGGCAGGACTATGGCCAAATATTCATCACCGATACCCAACGGGAACGCCTGGAAAAACTATTCCCCGATACCAGCCAAGTGGCATTCTATGAAGTGAAGCAGTAGCCGGCTAGTTCCTACAACAATTCATTGGCTAGGTTAGCCAGTTCCGAGCGCTCGCCTTTCTCCAGAGTAATATGGCTGTACAAAGGCTGCCCTTTGAACTTATCTATCAAGTACGACAAACCATTACTTTGCGAATCTAGGTATGGCGTATCAATCTGATGGATATCGCCCGTAAAAATGATTTTGGTATTCTCGCCAGCACGGGTGATAATAGTCTTTATTTCGTGCGGGGTCAGGTTTTGCGATTCATCAACAATGAAGAAAATATTGGAAAGGCTGCGGCCGCGAATAAAGGCTAAGGGCGTAACCACCAATTTCTCCTGCTGCACCATCTCCGTCAGCTTCTTATGCGTGCGCTCGGTTTCCTTAAATTGCGATTGGATATATTTCAGGTTGTCCCAAATAGGCTCCATATAGGGATTTACCTTTGACTGCGCATCGCCGGGCAGGAAGCCAATATCTTTATTACTTAAGGGCACAATGGGCCGCGCGAGATATATCTGTGTGAATAGTTTTGCCTGCTCCAAAGCACCAGCTATAGCCAGCAGGGTTTTACCAGTTCCTGCCACACCTTGCAGGGTCATTACCCTTATTTCTGGTTTCAAGATGGAATGGATGGCAAATACTTGTTCGGCATTGCGGGGCTTTATCTTATACACCGTTTCCTTTTCCACCCTTTCAATGTTGTCCGTAAAAGGGTTGAAATAGGCCAGTACCGAATTTTTATCGTTTTTCAGGATAAAATAACTGTTCGCCATTGGCTTTTCGGGGAAAACCTCCGTGTAGGGCACAAATCCTTCGCGGTACAGTTTATTGATGGCATCTTTGTCCGCATTGTTCACCAGATTCTTTCCGCTGAACAGGTTGTCCAAGTCTTTGATTTTGCCCGTCTCGTAATCTTCGGCATTCAGATTAAGGGCTTTGGCTTTCAAACGCAGGTTGATGTCCTTGGTTACCAGGCACACCTTGCGTTTAGGAAACTCCCGCGCCAATCCCAATGCGGCGTTCAATATCTTATGGTCGGCTTTGCGCTCGCCAAATACTTCCTCGGCATCCACGTCGCCATGGCCGTTCATCACCACTTTAAAATGGCCCTTATTGCTCTCGGGGTCTATGGGTATCCAGTCCGTTAGCTTGTTGTTGGCACTTAAGGTATCGATGATTCGGATAAATTCCCGGGCCTCGAAATTCTTGGTGTCGTTGCCCTTTTTGAAATTGTCCAACTCCTCCAGTACCGTTATCGGAATGGCGATATCGTGTTCTTGAAAGGTACGGATGGCGTTGTGGTTGTAAATGATGACTGAAGTGTCCAGAACGAAAATCTTCTTCTCGGCGGCTTTTACCATAGTGCTGTTGTTGCTATCGAAACAGTTTTAAATCTCGAAAGAAACAATGGTTTGTGAATAGCAAGTTTTCAACAGGTGTTAATCTAAACGATGGCTTAACATTAGATATGAGATTGGGGTTTTGAGTATTGAGATTTGAGAAGCAAGACAAAAGACACGTGATAACTTCTATCATAAGAGAATCTATCCGAAGTTGGCTTAGGTTATTGCAAGAACATATTATGGCTGATACTTCTCCAAGATGACCTTTATATCCTCTCTGAGTTGGGGCAAATAAGCGATTACGATGCTATAAAGCGTTTCATCATCCAAGCGGTCATATTCATGGGATATTTTATTGCGAAAAGCCACAATCTTTTGGGCATTACTTATCGATATGTTTGCATCTTTATGCAATACCCTTTTCATTGCCTCACCAATTATTTCAAAGCTGCGCTCGACCGCTTTTTTGAGCATCCGGTTATTAGAAAAATTAGCAAATGATTTACCCCCAGATGCTTGGAAGTATTCCTCTATGGCATTGATTTCAGTAAAAATGTCATGCAGCCATACTAGGATTTCCTCTCTCATATATGGTAACCCTGTTACGGTTAATGGATTTTAAAAGGTAAGGATTGGTAATGCTTTTTTCAGTAATAAGATCCACTTTTCTGCCCAAAAGATTTTCTAGTGCTACGGCAAAGTGATAGTAGTTATCCGCATATCCATGAATGTCCATGTCCCCAAAGGTAACCAGCAAATCCACATCGCTGTTTTGGTTAGCCGTACCTTTTACCAGCGAGCCAAATAGGGAAAGCGATATCACGTCGTGCTGTTCACACAAAGCCGCAATTTGCTTCTTGTTTTTTTCCAATAACTCCATCAACTAAAATTACAAAAGCTTTTTAAGGGGCGAAAGATAATTAGTTACTCCTCCTGGGGGAATGACAAAAGTATTCATTTTGTCTTTCCGAACGGAGGCACGGAGTGAGGAATCTGTGGGTTGATTACAGGGGCATCGCTTGGCTTCCAACAGGTCCCTCCTACATCGGGACGACATAACAACTAACGTTGTCATCCCAGTGAAAGGGCGGTATCTTCCCTCGAAACTTACGCCCATAATTGGTGATGCTAAAGGCTAATTGTATGTTTCGAGGGGGGCTTGGGGCGGAATGGCATTGGAGGCAAAGCCTCATTACTTAAGTCCTGCGGAAGCCGAACATTACGGAACGCAGAGCCGAACGGGTGACGGGTGCCGAGAACACCCCGCTGCGGGCTTTCCCCACCTGAGGTGGGTCAGGCTTTGGTTCGTTTCTTTGGCCTACAAAGAAATGAACCTCAAAACGGAAGGCAGCAATTTGCTTGAATATGTTCCATCAAGCTATTGCAATATTAGGGCTTCCCATAAGAGTGTCCCCCCCCTCATTTCAACTACAAATACGCCAAATTCTCGGCGCCGGTGGGTACTTTGGGCAGGTCGTTGGGCAGGAAAATTTCATCCAGTGAGTGCACCAACTCGTCAATATGGCTGTATAGCTTCCATTCGCCGTTATGGTACTCCAAAGCAGTCAGGTTCTCGATCCAATCGCCTGAATTGAGGTAAGTGACCGAACCTTTTCCGTTGGTGAATACCTTTTGCTGGGGCTGGTGGATATGCCCGCATATCACGTAGTCATATCCTTGATCAATAGCATGCTGGGCGGCCACCATTTCATAATCGCTCACAAACTTTACCGCACGTTTCACGCTGTTTTTAATCCGTTTGGAAAGGGAAACCCGCTCCCGACCCATCTTTACCAACAAGAAATTGATGAAACGGTTGACTTTAATAATCTGGTCATAGCTTTTGCCCGCAAACTTGGCTATCCACTTGCCGTAGTTTACGGAGAAATCGAACACGTCGCCATGGAATATCCAGGCGCGTTTGCCGTCTAGGTTCAGTACCACTTTATCTACCAAATGTAGATTGCCCATTATAAAGCCGGAAAACTTACGCATCAACTCATCATGATTGCCGGTAACATAATATACCGTGACGCCTTGTTTTAGGAAGTCGAGGAAAATCTGGATGGTCTCCATATGTTCCTTGGGCCAATAATTTTTGTTGAACTGCCAAATGTCGATAATGTCGCCATTTAGCACTAGGGTTTTAGGCTTTACGCTGCGCAGGTATTCGTTCAGTTCGGCGGCATTGCAGCCATAGGTGCCCAAATGCACGTCAGATATTACCAATACGTCAATTTCCCTGGGTTGCATAAGGAACCGCTTTAAAATGGTGAAAGGTGGTGGTGCTATGGGTAGAGGTGACGCAGCCCTTCAGGAGTGATTCCCCTTCAGAATGGGCATATCTGGCATAGCCTAGCATATCAATTGCAAAAATAAATACGATAGATGAAGCTAGTTTAAAGCCAATATTATCAATGTATTAGCGGGCAAACCATCATCAAACGAAATGCCCGGAAATTTTTAAAGGGATAGCTTTCCTTTTCTTTCCAAAAAACCCTCCCATAGTTGCAAAAATTTTTCGGATGAACGCAATAGGGGCTGTAAATCCACGCCCTCTTTTTCCAGCAACTCCCATTGGGAATACAAAAGGCCGGGATGGCGAAGGCCCTCAGTTTCTATTGGCAGATAGTGGTGTCCGGCAATAGTATCGCTGCAGCCTTTGGGGCCATAGCGAGGACGGCTGTGGTTGGTCCAGCCATTAAAATCAGTTTGGAAGCCTATGGATAACTGTACTTTTTGGTCCTCCGTTAACTTGTCAAAAGCCAAGGTACTATCACCCAATAGCTTACCAGCATTTTTCTCGATAAGCTGTTGCACCTCTTGGTACCCAAACTTATAAGAATCAACCGAACCTGGGCAATGGCACTTCATCGTGTCCAGCCGCTGCTGATATTCTTTATAGGGCTTATATTCTTCCATGGTTACGGGTAAGGAAAACAGGCCCCCGCTTTGGTAGAGTTGTATGATTTGCTCGGCAGTGAATGAGCGGCTATCGTTTTTAATAGGTTGGTAGCTGTCATGGGTACTAATTGGAGCTAGGCCTTTTGCCTGCATAAAGTCTAAGGCGTCTTGCTTACTTTGCGGCGACATGTGCGTAATATCGATCATAATACCGGCATTGGCCAACCACAAGATGGCCTGCTTCCCAGTAGTGGTCAATCCTTTAGTGGTGTGGGGCTTAAAAACACTGCGAATGCTGCCTCGAAAATTGATAAGCCGGGTAGGCAGTGAAGGTAAGGTAGCAGCTCCGCCAAACTTTCCGTCAATAAGATGGATGAGGGTGATGAATGCTATGCCTTTACTAGCCCAAAAATCAGCATCTTGCTGGCTGTGCAATATTTTTTCAGCCCCCTCCACTGAAAAAATGATGATGGTTTTGTCCGTATTTTTTACATAATCGCGTACCTGTTGTGGGCTGTACGCAATGATAAATTTATCGGCATGTTGTGCCACAAAATTTTCGACATAAGCGATCTCTTGTAGCACCATTCTTCGTGCCTGCCCTTTGGTAATCCAAAATTCTTGTACTATCAGGCCAAAGCACCATATGCGTGCACCACCATTATACTCCAAATAGTTGGCATAGTTTACGTTTTTTAGTTGATGGTTGTAACTCAGTTTGGGAGGATGCTTAGGGTCGAAATATTGAAAACCGGTACCGAAAAGCTTGTGGGGAAAATTCATGATAGGATGCGTCTGTAGATCAAGATACTCGCGCACCTCTTGGGCAGGTGCTTCCCTACTCACAAAGGTGAGTAAGATGCCCATCAATATGGTAAAACGTATGGTTGCCATCTATTGCAATATTAGTGCTTCTTACAATAAACTGAAGTTAACGCTTCGGCCTAACACGCCTCATTCCCAATGCATCATTTGTAGTACGATTTATGGTGCCTGCACAGTAGCAGTTTTTATCTCTCTACTTGCTACTTAATACTCGCTACTAGAAAATAGATAGTCTTTTTACCTTTGCCGAATGGTATATCAATTCAATTTTCCCACGGTGGTCCGCTTCGGTGAAGGGGCTGTGAAAGAAGTGGCTCCCCATCTGGTGGAACAAGGCCTGAAAAGTCCTTTGGTTGTGACTGATCCATTAGTGGCCGGTCTAGATTTCTTTTCCCAACTGATTAGCGATTTAAAGGACGCCGGCTTGTCGCCCACGGTCTTTTCCAATATTCATAAAAACCCCGTAAAGGCTGATGTACTAGCAGGTGGCGATGCTTATGACGGTGCCGGAAGCGATAGCATTATCGGTATTGGCGGCGGCGCGGCCATGGACGTGGCAAGAGCCATTGCCTTACGCATCAACCATCGGGAAGACCTCTTTAAATATGATGACTTGATTGGTGGGGACATTTATGTAACCAATGAGGTGCCTTACTTTGTCACCATTCCTACCACCTCTGGTACGGGAAGCGAGGTGGGGCGCAGTGCCATTATTTCTGAAGACGATACGCACCGCAAGCGCATACTCTTTAGCCCCAAGCTTTTGGCAAAAAGGGTATTTGCCGACCCTAGCCTTACCAATGGCTTACCGCCGTTTGTTACCGCTGCTACCGGTATGGATGCCCTGACCCATAATATGGAAGCATTTTTGGCCAAAAATTATCATCCCATGGCGGAAGGGATTGCCCTTGAAGGAATTCGTTTAATTGTGAATGCTATCGAAAAAGCGGTGAACCAACCCGATGCCCAGTCGCGAGCCGATATGATGCTTGGCTCATTAATGGGCGCGGTAGCTTTCCAAAAGGGGCTTGGCGTTGTGCATTCGCTTGCCCACCCCCTTTCCACCTTGTTAGATATGCACCATGGGCTGGCCAATGCCTTGATGATTCCGATAGGCATGCAATTCAATATAGAAGGCCAAGAGGCAAAGTTTACCCGTATTGCCGATGCCATGGGTTTGCAGGAAAAGAGCGGCCAAGCGGTGGTCGACCGTTTGTATGAATTGAACAGGGCCATCGGTTTGCCAAGTAATTTAGCCTCACAAGGGGTGAAAGCCGAGCATGTAGAGGCTTTGTCGGAGTTGGCCATCAACGATTTCTGCCATCCAAACAACCCCAAGCCAGTTAGTAAGGCCGATTTCAAGGCCATGTACGAGCAAGCATTGCAATAGCTTGGTGTAGTGTTTGTAGGAATGTTTCGGTAAAATACCGAGATATGAAATCGATAGCAATCAGTATGGCAGTGCTAGCACTGGGTATGGCCAGTTGTAACTGCAACCGTGATAATAGTGGTACCGCCAATGAAATGGGTACTGCAGATAGCATAAACGCCGTTTCGACAGGCACGGACGGACAAACCGATGGCAGCAACATGGGCACTGGCACCCATGGCAGCAATAGTTCTACTTCGCAAGGCACCGGTACTGAGAGTACTGGCAATATTGAACGGCCGGGAGATACCACCAACCTGCCCCCTACTACGTATGATGCTGACGATAAATCCTATGCCCCTAATAGCGGAGGCGGTATAGGCCATAGATCTGATACAATCAAAAGGGATAAAAGTATATCAGGTTCTGCTAGGGACAAAAGCAATCCTTAGGATTGGCCTTGAGTTAGCTCATTTAATCGGTCAACGGCTGCCTTGCGGATAAAGTCCACGGATTCATTGCGGACAAGATTCAACAGGGTATCTTTTGAATGGACTTTTTCGATGGCGGCCTTTTTCAGATAGATATCTGCCGATTCCTGCAACAATTGCAGCAAAAGGGTTTCATCGTACAATTTATCGGCAGCCATTTTACGAATGTAGGGGTCGGCACCACGAATGGCTATGTGCAGCAGCCACGATTGGTCTTGCAAACGGTTCACTGCCGTTTTCCGTACGCTCAACTCCTCCGCCACATGAGCAATGGCTGCTAACAAGGCCGGCTCGGATATGCGCCACAGCGCCATATTGCGCAAGTGCTCATCCTGCTCGCTCATCACCACCCCTTTCAACAAATGTTGGTCATTGATGCGGAAAAGGATAGCCGTCCGTACTTCCCTGTCGGCGCTATAGTGGTACAGCTTAGCCAGCAACTTTTCATCCCTCAGTTCCCAAGCGGCGGCCAAGCGCACTTCCGCAGCGGGGTCATTCAAAGCTATGGCATACAATACCGCTTGGTTTTTGATTTTTTCCACGGTCGCCTTACGCACTTCCTTTTTAGTGGCGGTAAGGGCTACTTCCTTCAAAATTGCCTGTTCGCTATACGGGCCTTCTACTGATGAGGAAAAAGCCACTTGTTGTGCTGATTGCCTTTCTTGTGCCAGTTGCAGGTATTTTAGTTGTCGGAATGCTTGGTAACCAATAATAGGGTCATCGGCCTTGGTTTTCAGGTTTTCCAACAAATGCCTATCCGCTATTTTGTTAATGGCATGCTTCCGAACCTCATGGTCAGGATGATAGGCAGCTATTTCAGCCAGCATCATGGGGTCAGTTACCTTCAAGGCCTGCCTATCGTCAAGCAGCCTTGCCTTGCTTCCCTTTTCTTCCTTTCTTTGCTTGGCGGCCATATCTGCTGTATTTAAACTCCACATGATTCCCTTCCCTAGTTCAATTGCCGAAGGAGGCGCGTCCATTACTTGCGCCTGCCCGTTACCATACTTCATACCTGCACTTTAAGATAGCTGTATTAATTTTTTTCCGAATCAATTTCAAAATTAAAAAAACGTTAAGTCATATGGCCCATTATCCTTAACTTGCTGGCATAAAGTATTCCACATCCATGAGGGGCATATTGTTGTTTTTGCTAATCAGTCTTGCAATATTGCCTGCTGCAAAGGGTCAAGACACTCAAAGTTGTGTTGATATCTGTTTCAGGGTACAAGTAGCAGCATCCACCAAACCTTTAATGGCCAACGACCAACAGTTCAAGGATTTTGCCGATTTGGAAGCCATACGTTTTCCCGATGGGTATTATCGGTATTTTACGGGTAAGTTTGAAACCTACTTTGCGGCTCAAGAGCATCTTGAAACCGTAAAAGCCAAGGGCTATGCAAAAGCTTTTGTGTTGGCCTTGCAGGGTCTTAAAAGAATGACCCCTGACGAAGCCATAGAGCTCATTTACGCCAACTGATTGCCTTTGAATTAAAATTGATATTAATTTTGGTAAAAAATGTAGCTACATGCATTATCCCTATTTGGATAAATTACAGCAACAAGTCAAGAAAGGCAAGAACGTATTTATTGCACCGGGGGCTTGGGTGCTGGGCGATATCACCTTGGGCGATGAGGTATCCATTTGGTTCAATGCCAGCTTAAGAGCTGACTTCGACAGCATTGTTATAGGAGATAAAACCAATGTGCAGGAAGGGGTGATTATGCACGTGGACCACGGCGCACCTATAAAAATCGGGGTTGGCAATACCATTGGCCATGGGGCAGTGATACATGGCTGTACCATTGGCGATTATAATTTGATAGGTATAAAAGCAGTTTTGCTGAATAATGTACAGATTGGAAAAGGCTGCGTGATAGGTGCCAACGCCCTTTTGACCGAAAACATGGTAGTGCCCGATTATTCGTTGGTTGTGGGTGCCCCGGGTAAAGTGATTCGAACCTTACCAGAAGATATTATTGCCCAACTACAATTCAGTGCTGAAGTGTATAAGGAGGAAGCGGCCAACTACCTTAGGTCGATAACAGGATGAAACAGGCCAATCCGAAAATATTGATTGTCCGCTTCAGTTCCATTGGCGACGTGGTATTGACTACGCCTATTGTGCGCTGTATCAAGAAACAAGTGCCCAATGTGGAGCTGCACTACCTTACCAAAAAGGCTTTTGCACCCATTCTTCAGGCTAATCCTTATATCGACCAAGTAAAGATTTTGCAACCTAGCCTAAGCCGTACAGTAGAGGATTTGCGCAAAGAAGGCTATTACAAAGTGATTGATCTGCACAATAACCAGCGTACTTTCATGCTCAAGTTGATGCTTAATGTTGCTACTACCTCGTTTCCGAAGCTGAACTTTGAGAAATGGCTGATGGTGCATTTCAAAATCAACAAACTGCCACAAGTCCACATTGTCGACCGTTATTTTGAGGCGGTCAGCAGCTTGGGGGTGAAAAACGATAACTTAGGTCTGGAATACTTCATTCCCGAGCAAGACAGGGTGCGTATCAATGAACTACCGCCCCACTTCGCAAAGGGCTATATTGCTTGGGCTATTGGTGCGCAACATGCCACCAAACGCTACCCAAAGGAAAAGATTATTGAAGCCTGCCTGCAGCTTGATAAGCCCATTTTATTGTTAGGGGGTAAGGAAGACACTCCAATCGGTGATGCCATTGCAAGCGCTGTGGGTGATAAGGTGTACAATGCCTGCGGCAAATATTCCCTTCACGGCTCTGCATCACTGGTGCAACAAGCGGAAAAGGTGGTAAGCAACGATACGGGACTGATGCACATAGCGGCGGCTTTCCAAAAGCCTATTGTTTCCCTATGGGGCAATACGGTGCCTGAATTTGGTATGTACCCCTACTACGCCTATAATGAAGTGCCCCAAGGAGCCAAAATATTTGAAGTACAAGGTTTGGACTGTAGGCCCTGCTCCAAATTGGGCTACCCCAAATGCCCCAGGGGTCATTTTTTGTGCATGAACGGCATCGATAACGGCAACTTGATAGCCGCCATTAATTAATCCACCACCGTCACTTTTAGCATATTGGTTTTTGCTTGGTGGTGTATGGGCATGCTGCCGGTATTGACCACTACGTCCCCTGGTTGCAGTACCCCTTCGCTTTTTAGAAAGCCGATAACGTCGTTAATGGTATCATCGGTACTGATGAACTTGTCATAATAGTAGGCATGCGTACCCCAGGAGATGCTCATGATTTTGAGCAAGTCCTTGTTATCGGTAAAAACGATAATCTTGGCATGGGGCCTATAGCTGGAAACCATGAATGCCGTGTACCCTGACCGTGTCATACCGATGATTGCTTTGGCGCCGATGGCCTCAGCCAACCTGCTGGCACTGTAACAAATAGCATCGGAAAGGAAGCTTTTTGAACTGGGCTCGGGGGGCATGTTCTTGTTGTACACCACTTCCTGTTCCTCCACGTAGTTCATGATGCGCACGATGGTTTCAATCACTTTCACGGGGTGCATGCCCACGGCCGTTTCGCCGCTCAGCATTAGTGCATCGGCACCATCTATCATGTCATTGGCCACGTCGTTCACTTCGGCGCGGGTAGGCCGCGCCATGGCTATCATGCTTTCCATTATTTGGGTGGCCACTACTACCGGCTTGGAAGCATTGATGGCCCTGCGCACCAAATCTTTCTGTATAATGGGCATCTTTTCCATGGGCACTTCCACGCCCAGGTCGCCGCGGGCTACCATAATGGCATCGGTGGCTTCAATAATCTCATCAATATTCTCTAGGGCCTCGGGCTTCTCGATCTTGGCAATGATTTTCACCTTGTGCTTGTTCTCAATATGCGCATTGATCAATTGCTTCAATTCTTCGATATCGGCCGCAGACCGTACAAAGGAGAGCGCTATCCAGTTGGCCTGGTTGTCCAGGGCAAATTTCAGGTCCTCTTTATCCTTTTCGGTAATGGAGGAAATGGAAAGCTTGGTATCGGGCAGGTTCACCCCTTTTTTTGATGAAATCGCACCGCCATAAGTTACCTTGGCAGTAACAAACTCATCGCCATCGGTTTCCAATACTTCCAATTCTACCTTGCCATCATCAATCAAAATTTTATCGCCAGGTTTAGCATCTTGTGGCAGTTGCGGATAGCTGATATACAACAACTCGGCGGTACTTTCCTGCTTTTGATTGGTAATGCGCACAATATCCCCCGTTTCCAATCGTACCAAATTGTCCTTTACCACACCCAAACGAATCTTCGGGCCTTGTAAATCAGCCAAGATGCCAATGTTCAGCTCGAACTCATTATTGATTTGATGCACGATATCGAACAGCTTCTTATGGTCGTCATAGCTGCCGTGCGAAAAATTGAACCTGAACACGTCCACACCGGCCTTCACCATTTCCAATAATATCTCGTAGGTGTTGGATGCGGGGCCAGTGGTGGCAATTATCTTGGTGCGGTTGTGGTTGCGTATCATTCAATAATTAGGTTTTGTTTCGATTTCAGCTCCATGGGTTTGGTTTCGAATACCGCCTCAATGGCCCTGTTTTCTTTCAGAAATCCTAAAATACGGTCTTTTTCATTGCTGGCATTCCCTCCGGCAATCTGTACAAAGTAGTCCACCTGCTTTAGTTCGGGTATCAGTGCTTCCCCGCCCGATTTATTAGCAATGAAATAATATTGGGTCCAGTTCAGTTCGTCGTTGTAATGGTAAAGATGGAAGAAGGCAGCCTGCTTTCGGGGATATTCTATCTTCAAATCTTCCAGCTTCATCAGTTCGATGCCGCACGTTTTGTTCAAGAGCCAGCAAAGCCGGTAATCGCGCCAGGAAGATATGATGCTGATGAGCTCAAAATCGTAATCGTAGCCTATATCAAGGAGAAGATTTTTCCGGCTCAAAATATATCTGCTTTGTTAGGTAAAAATAGTCCAGAAATGTCTAAATTCAATTTCAGGGGATATATCCGAAAAAAACTTTAAAATTTGGTTATGTTTTTCCAAAAGGTTTATTTTTGCTGAAATCCGAAACAAAAAACACAATCATGTCCGACATAGCATCCAGAGTAAAAAAGATTATTGTTGATAAGTTGGGAGTAGAGGAAACCGACGTTAACCCCGAAGCCAGCTTTACCAACGATCTTGGTGCGGACTCTCTTGACACCGTTGAGCTGATCATGGAGTTTGAAAAAGAATTCAATATTTCCATACCAGACGAACAAGCGGAAACCATCACTACTGTTGGTCAAGCTATCGCTTACTTGGAAGAGCATATCAAGTAATTAATCCATTTTTATGGTATTGAAACGGGTAGTTGTTACCGGAATGGGGGCAATTACGCCCTTGGGAAATAATTTACAGGCATACTGGGAAGGCCTTTTGGCGGGTATCAGTGGTGCCGCCCCTATCACCCAATTCGATGCTGCCCGTTTCAGAACTACCTTCGCTTGCGAGGTAAAAGGATTTGACCCCCACGATTACTTCGACAAAAAGGAAGCCCGCAAGCTCGACCGTTATACGCAGTTTGCCATGGTTGCTGTGGACGAAGCCTTGAAAGATTCTGGACTTAACCTGGAAACGGTCAACAAAGACAGGGTTGGGGTTATTTATGGTAGCGGTATAGGTGGGCTGCATACCTTGGAAGAGGAAATGGAGCAATATTATACCAGCCCAGAACGGATCCCTCGCTTCAGCCCGTTCTTTATCCCTAAAATGATATTGGACATTGCCCCGGGGCAGATTTCCATAAAGTATGGGTTCAGGGGTATCAATTATGCCACCGTATCGGCCTGTGCCACTTCTACCCACTCCATGATCAACGCTTTCAACTATATACAGTTGGGCAAGGCTGATATCATCGTATGCGGGGGCTCTGAAGCAGCGGTAACCCAATCGGGTATTGGTGGTTTCAGTGCCATGAAAGCTTTATCTGCCAGGAACGATGACCCTGCCACGGCTTCCCGCCCTTTTGATTTGGACAGGGATGGCTTTGTCCTTGGCGAAGGGGCTGGAGCATTGATATTTGAAGATTATGACCATGCCGTGAAACGCGGTGCCCGCATATACGCAGAAGTAGTGGGTGCGGGTATGACCGCCGATGCCTATCATATCACAGCCCCGCATCCGGAAGGATTAGGTGCCAACATGGTGATGAAACAGGCCTTGAACGATGCGGGCATGCAGCCCAGCGATATCGATTATATTAACGTGCATGGTACTTCTACCCCATTGGGTGATGTAAGTGAGGTAACCGCCATTGCCAATGTTTTCGGACCCGCGGTGTACGATTTGAACATTAGCTCTACCAAGTCCATGACCGGCCATTTGTTGGGTGCTGCAGGTGCTATTGAGGGTATTGCCAGTATTTTGGCGGTAAAGCATGATATTGTCCCCCCAACTATCAACCATTTTACGGACGACCCTGCCCTTGACCCGAAAATCAACTTTACCTTCAACCAACCACAAAAGCGTACCGTAAGGGCCGCCTTGAGCAATACCTTTGGTTTTGGGGGCAAGAACGCCTCCGTCATCGTAAAGAAATTGGCATAAAAAAGCCCGCTTAGTGTTTAAGCAGGCTTTTTCGTCCACTAGCAGAAATGCTTATTTCTCAGCCTTTTCGTTAATGTTCATGGCCAGTGTATTTAGCAGTTCATCAGTTTCCTTTTCCTCTTCCAAAGTTTCGCCCATCAAGGTTTTTACTTCTTCCAAGCCAAGATTCGATGCATATTGGCAAATAGTACCGTAGCTGGCTATTTCATAGTGCTCAACTTTTTGCGCATCGGCAATAATACCGGCATCCATTACGTCTGGGTCCGCATTATGCTTCATAAAACTTTCTGATTCCTTAATCAAGCCAGCCATGGCTTTACAGGTTTCACCCTCGGTTTCAATCCCTAACAGCTTACAAGCTTTCTCAATCCGCTGTTGTTGTTTTTTGGTTTGTGTCAAATGGGTACGGATGGCCTTTTTCAATTCTTTGTTGCTCGCCTTTTCTTCCATTTTCGGCAAGGCTTCTATCAATTGGGTTTCGGCACTGTACATATCCTGAATCATGTGGTGCAACAATTCTTCAAGGCTATTCATTTTCTTAGGCATGTTATCGGTTTTTAGGTTTTTTGAATACGAAGTGCTAAGAAATTACTGTGCCAACCGCAATGCTTGGCACGATAATTAGCTTTTAGCCTACTTAAAAGCGTTAATATGAGAGCTATCTGGACTGGCGGAATCAGTTTCGGGCTGGTATATATTCCCGTAAAGCTTTACAGTGCCACGCCATCCAACAGCGGGCTTGATTTTGATATGCTGCGCAAAAGCGACCAGTGCCCGATCCGTTTTGCCCGTGTATGTAAATCCACAGGTGAGGAAGTTCCTTGGGGAGAAATCGTAAAAGGCTACCAGTATCGCAAAGGGGATTATGTGATTTTGCAGGACGAGGATTTTGAACGCGCTAACCCAAAGCGGTCAAAAACTTTGGAAATAGTCGATTTCGTGAGCCGGGAAGAGGTGGACCCCATGTTCTTTGAAAAACCCTATTTTATAGAACCAACGAAAGAAGCCGCGAAAACCTATGTTTTGCTACGGGAGGCATTGAAGAAAGCGGACAAAATTGGCCTGACCCGTTATGCTTTCCGCAGCAAGGAACATATAGGGGCATTAATGGTAGAGAATGATATTATCTATCTCAACCAAATGCGCTTCAAGGAAGAATTACGTGAACCCGAGGACGTTGATATTCCCGACCACAAAATTTCCCCCAAGGAATTGGACCTTGCATTAAATTTAATTGACCAAATGACGGCACCTTTTGAGCCAGAACGCTACAAGGATACCACTAAGGAGGAATTGCTGAAAATTATTGACGAAAAGGTGAAGGGCAAAAAGCCAAGCAAAAAAACCAAAACGCCTGAACCTACGGAAACCAATGACCTGATGAAGATGCTGAAAGCCAGCTTGGCAAGTATGAAAAACTAGATATGGCCAAACTACAGGAATACAACAAGAAGCGGAATTTCAAACAAACCGCCGAACCTACAGGCAAGGTAAAGAGCGGAAAAGGAGATTTGGTATTTGTAGTACAGAAACACGACGCCACCCGCCTGCACTATGATTTTCGTTTGGAGGCTGGTGGGGTTTTGATTAGTTGGGCCATACCAAAGGAGCCCGTTCATGACCCTTCCGTGAAACGCCTGGCCATCCATGTAGAAGACCATCCTTTTGATTATTTACATTTTGAAGGCACCATACCGGAAGGCAACTATGGTGCGGGAACGGTAATGGTGTGGGACACCGGTACATACCATTATGTGGGCACCGAATCGCGGGAGCAATCGGAAAAGGCTATGGCTGCTGGTATGAAAAAAGGCCATGTCACCGTCATTTTAGAAGGCAGTAAGTTGAAAGGCGAATTTACCTTAGTGAGGATAAAAAGTACGGGCGAGGACAAAGACCAATGGTTGTTCTTTAAAGTAGATGATGAACACACGGGCAGGAAAATTCCGAAAAAAGACGTTTCCGTACTTAGTGGTAGGGATTTGGAGCAAATCAGCAAGGGCAATGTCGAATGGCACAGCCATAAAGGTAAAGTGGTAAAGCCCGAAGCGCCCACAGCCGATTTGAAAAAGGAGCTTACCGCTGCCGATTTGAAAGGAGCCCCCAAAAGCCCTATGCCGAAGAAAATAAAGCCCATGTTGGCCAAGCTGGTCGATGAACCCTTCAATCACGATGATTGGCTATTCGAAATCAAATGGGATGGCTATCGGGCGGTGGCCGAAATACAGAAGGGAAAGGTCAACCTTTACTCCCGTAATCTAAAGCCGTTCAATGACAAGTACGCCTCCGTGGTGGATAGTCTTTCAACATTCAACTTCGATGCCGTATTGGATGGAGAGGTAGTGATATTCGACAAAGAAGGCAAACCTAGCTTTCAGGCATTGCAAAATTATGATGACAACCCTGAGGGTGAGCTTACCTATATCGTATTCGATATGCTTTGGTACGAAGGAAAAGATTTACGACAGTTGCCACTATCGCGAAGGAAACAAATATTGCGCAAAGTGCTACCAGACGTAAAAGGCATAAAATATAGCGACCACGTAATAGGCGATGGTAATAATTTTTTTCAAGCGGCGGTAAAAATGGGCTTGGAAGGGGTAATGGCAAAAAAATGCGACTCGCATTATGAAGTATCCAAGCGCACCGACCTTTGGCAGAAAATTAAGAATATACAAAGCCAAGAAGCATTGATTTGTGGCTACTCCGCACCAAAAGGTAGCAGAAAGCACTTCGGCTCCTTGATATTGGGCGTTCACCAAGGCAAGCAATTGGTATACATAGGCAATGTGGGTACTGGTTTCAATGACAAGATGCTGAAAGAACTGAAGGAACGCTTCAAGCCCTTGGAGGTGAAACAGCGCACCGTGGAAAAATATGACGAAAGCGAGCGGGGGGTCACTTGGCTAAAGCCTGAACTGATATGCGAGGTACAGTTTACGGAATGGACAGAAACCGGTCATTTGAGGCATCCATCATTCATCGGCCTTCGCGACGATAAAAAGCCCGCTGAAATCAAAAAGGAGCATGCGCACGATGCTGGTTTAATGTTGCAAGAAGCCAGTAACCAGCGCATCCATATTACCAATAAGGATAAACTTTATTTTCCGGAAGATGGTTACACCAAGGAAGATGTGGTGGGGTATTATGATAGCATCGCGCACTTAATTCTTCCCTACCTAAAAGATAGGCCCGAATCGCTGCGGCGCAATCCCAATGGCATATTGGACGAAGGCTTTTTTCAAAAAGATGTTGCTGGCCAGGTACCTGATTGGATTATGACCAAGAAAATATCTTCCAAGCATCGGGAGGGGCCTATTGAGTATATGTTTTGTCAGGATAAGGAAACGCTTCTATTCATGGCCAATTGGGGATGTATAGAGCTGAACCCTTGGAGCTCAAGGGTACCGCATTTGGAAAATCCTGATTATATCATTTTTGATTTGGACCCCTTGGATATTGACTTCAAACAAGTGGTGAGGGTAGCCATCGAATTGAGAAAGGTGCTGGAAGCCTTGGACGTCACTGCCTATATTAAAACCTCGGGCGGTAAGGGCATCCATGCCTTTATACCAGCAGGTGCCCAATATACTTACGACCAAACCCAGCAGTTCGCCAAGCTGATAGAATTGCATATCAATGCCCAATTGCCCGATATAACCAGCTTAGAGCGCATGCCCGCAAAGCGAAAGGGCAAGGTGTACCTTGATTTTCTGCAAAATGCCATGGGCAAAACCATGGCCAGCGTATATTCCGTTAGGCCTAAAAAGGGGGCCACCGTCTCTACCCCGCTAAAATGGGACGAACTGACCGATAAACTGAGCCCCTCGCTTTTCACCATCAAAACAGCCCCTGAACGTTTTGCCAAAGTGGGCGACCTATGGGAGGGTATATTGGACCAAAAAGTAGATTTGATGAAACTACTGGAGCGTTTCAACAGCAAGTTTGGATAAAGCTTACAGTCACCATAAAGGTTAAAGGAGTTAATTTTCCAAGCTATCCATCAGTTGCTTCATGTTATCCACATGTTGCCCGAAGGCCACCTTGAACATCCATTTTGCCAACAAATAACAAAATGGGACCAATACAATGATGCTGACAAACAACGCTATCATCACGAAAGGCAACTGTATAAATTCTGCTACCGATTTTCCTGAACCCTCCATACCGCCTGCCATAAAACCGGTAGCTGCACTAATGGGGTAAAACACAAGCCCTGTATTTTGCTGAACCTTCATCCATCGGGTAAACAGTGCATACTGTCTATTGAGCTCCGCTTTTACATTATTCTCTGCCGATACGAGTGGCTGTAACCCAACATAAAGCCGGATACTACCCCATGTGGCCCACAAGGTGAACGACAACATAAGCAAAATGCCCATGCGTATCCATACATCGTTGAAAACAAACAACGCGGCAAAAAAGGCAGCAAAGATGATAATGGCCCAACAGATATTGATGAGTAAATTGCGTTTCAGCCGCTTTAAAGGGTGTTTGCTTTGAATGCCCCCCTGCCGTACCATTGCTATGGCAGCTTCTAAGTCTTTGTCAAACGGTTCGGTAACCATAGTTATACTCGTTTTAGTTTTTGCGATAGCTGTTGTTTTGCCCTATGTAGCCTTACGGCTACGTTATTCTCGCCCATACCCAAAATGCTGGCTATTTCTGGATTGGAATAACCTTCCAAGTGTAGGCTAATCAACGCTTTGTCCATATCCGCTAGATGCTTAATGGCAGCATGCAAGCGTTCTTTATCTTCCAAATGGAGATGCTCTTCCACTGCTGTATCTGGTGCTTGCTCTAGAACTGCCATGGGCCGCTTTGCCCGTTGTAGGGTAAGGATGGTGTTCAAAGCCAAACGGTAGAGCCAAGTGGAGAAAGCAGCATCGCCCCTAAACTTGGGCCAACTCTTCCAGGCCTGATAAAGCACCTCTTGATAGATATCCTTCCGCTCTTCCTGCCCATCGGCATAAAGTGAGGCCAATTGATGGATGATACCCTGATGGGTCCTTACCATTTCCAAAAAATGCTCCTGCGACTTTTCGCTCATTTACTATTTATCTCGCTAATCAAGAAGCCAGAAAACAGCGCTATTGCCAAAAGCAGATGCACGATAAGCCAAACTTTTTGGTACAAAGGGCGCTCTTTCCATGGCACGTTGGGGTCAAATGGGTCAAAAACGAGTGCAAGGCTGAAGAATAAAGCTCCATTATTGAAATCGCGGCTCGCAATCATAAACACTAAGCCTGCCAGCACAAATATTGCATACCCAGGCTTATTGAAGTTATAGGCTTTAGTGTCAGGCACTTTTGTTGAGTCATCCATAGTTTGCTTTTTACTATGTTAGTAACACCAGTGAGCAAATTATTACAAGTTGCTCAAAAAAAAGTGCTTTAATTATCAAGCACACCAGAACTTGAGATATTACATGCCATCAGTTCCAAAAAAGCATTGACTATACGGAAAGCAGCCCTAAAGATGCTGGCCATTAAGGACACGAACATCTTTCTCTTTAAAAGGTGTAAACGAGTAGAGACTGAGGCCGATGAAACCCCTTCGATTCAACATTATTTAGTTAATATGGAGATATTAACTAAAGTCATCCTACTCCATAACTTGCTGTTTCTTCCAGATACGTTCGCGCTTGTCCCAATATTCGGGCTTATTATTCAGCGCATCTTCTACGCTTTCGTAGGGCATGCGTTGGCTGGTGCGCCATAGGGGCTCATTAGTAGTGGTAAAGGTGATTTCCGATTTGTACCAATACATGCTGGCACCGGGATTCAAGTCAACTACCGCTTTAGAAACCGAGCCGTTCTTTTCAAAATGTAAGTCCACTGACTGGGAATAGCTATGCCGTATTTCATCAATATCGAAGGTATTGTTGCCATACAGATCATAAAAATAGAGTTTGCGCTCCCCGTCTTTCCAAGGGGTTATCATTACCGACACCTTTTTGTTAATGTAATAATGGTAGATAGTATCGTTTTTTGGCAAGGGCACCTGAGGCTGGGGCTTAGGCGTTTGCTGGGGAGTAGGTGGGTTGGGTTTTTGTGTTATTTTTTCCACCTTTTGTGGCGGTATCTTTACGGCAGTATCCTTTTTTTCGATAGTGGGCAGGTCATCAGCCTTTTTTCGAATACTGTCTTTTAGGCTTTGTAAGCTATCATTCAATTCTACCAACTGCTGGTGGATGGCTTCCAACTGTTGCTGCTGCTGCTTATCCGGTTCATTTATGCAGCTTGTGAAACAAATTAATATAGGTAGCAAATATTTCATAGTGTCTATTTTACAGAAAGATGCATCACTGTTATTGTTTCCATACCTATTCAAGATAAAAAAATCCGAACAAGCCAAAAAGGCTAATTGCAAATGGTGCTGGCATGATATTGCCAAGGGTATGGTTGTATTTAATTAACCAAAAAAACTTTCGTTATGCCAACTAAAGAGCAAAGCGCAAAAGGTGGAAGAAACTCTGGCGGACAACAGTCTAAAGGAGGTCAACAACAATCTTCCAAAAGAAGCCAAAGCAAATAAGTTTGCTTAATGCTTCGATAAATGAAGGCATCCAAATTGGGTGCCTTTATTTTTTGTAAGTTTACCCAATGGCTTTTTTCAAAGGTTTCCTTACCGGCCTAGGTACCATTATATTCATTGGTCCAGTACTTTTCACTCTATTAAAAGCAAGTTTACAATACGGCAGAAAAGCAGGGCTGGCAGTGGCCATAGGTATTATTATCAGCGATATTGCCGCAGTGGCCATCTGTTTGGCAGGAAGTACGCTGTTACACGCGCACCCCGAATACCGGTTGTACATAGGCTTGCTTGCGGCTGCCATGCTATTGGTAATGGGCATTAAATACCTTGTACAACCTGGCACCTCGCTTTTTGAATTGATAAACATAACTTCCACGCATACAACTATTTTTTTGATAAAGGGCTTTCTGGTCAATTTTGTCAACCCCTTTGTATTTGTAGTGTGGCTGGGCATTATCGCTTATGGCAGCCAGCAATATGGCATGGGCAATACCTTACTGCTATATTTGGCTGGTTGCTTGGCGGGCATTTTCTTTTTAGACGCAACAAGGGCATTATTGGCCGAGCAAATCACCCGTTTCCTGACGCCCAAGCATTTGAGCCATGTATATCGGGCAATAGGCGTGCTATTGATATTCTTCGGAATTAGGATATTATGGGTAGTGCTTTAACTGGCGGCTATTCTTTCCGCCAGCCATAGAAATTCGGTCAAGAAAGTGCTCACTTTGTTTTGGAAGCTTTCGTCCAACAAGTTGCCTTGCTCATCAAATTTTTTGTCCACTTGAGGGGTAATCAACATGCTTGGGCTACCAATGCCGAAAAGGCCATTGATAAGTAGCTGCACCTGTTGGCTGGCCCTGATGCCCCCCATGATACCATCGGAGGCAGTAGCTATTCCGAAAGCTTTGTGCATTTGTTTGGGGAAATGGTCAAAAAAATTCTTCATGGCGGGAGAATAGCTGCCATTATATTCCGGCGTCACGATAATAAATGCCTGTGCGGCAAATACCCTTTCCGCAGCATGCTTGAATTCGTCAGGTGCTTTGTCGGGGGTGGAAAACACTTTCTCAATCATCGGCATCCTGATTTCCCGCATATCGAGCAGGCCAATTTCATGGTTGGTTTCCTCGGTCAGCTTGCGTTTTAGATGATAAGCCAATCGAATGGTGATGCTTTCTTGGCGGGGACTACTGGAAACGATTTCTATTTTCATGATGCGGTCAAAGTTAATTCAAATCGCCAGTTTCAACCCTTGACTTCAGCTTTTTGTTCATTGCCTCAAAGCCTTGCAGGGTATTTTCATCCAGCATTTTCTTAAACAAAGGCACCAAAACACCGGTGAAAATCTCCTGATGCACTAAGGTAGTGCTGCCGTCCCCATTATCCTGCAACTCAAAAATATGTTCCCCGTCAAACAATGCTGGTACCAATAAATGACCTTTCCAACGAAATTGCTTATTGGCTTGGAATACCAATACTTTTGGCCTGAACACCATGCCCTTAGCACCCGGGGGCTCTATACGTGCTTCTATTTTGCCGCCCACTACCGGAGCACCTTTTATGTACTTAATAAAAGGGTTCCACTGGGGATACTTTTCAAAGTCAGTCAGCACTTGCCATACCTTACTCGGTGCTGCATGGATAACGATACTGGTGGTGAGGGTTTTAGGTGCTTTAGACATACTTAGCTGTTTAATCGCTGCCAAATCATATCCTTCAATTTGGTCAGTCCTTTCTTGGTATAAGACGATATGAATACATGCGGAATGGCTGGCAATAGTGGCTTTAGCATTTCTTCCAGTTCCTTATCCAACAGATCAGCCTTGGTAATGGCCAAAATGCGCTCCTTATCCAATAGTTCTGGGTTATATTGTTCCAGTTCATTGAGCAATACCTGGTATTCTGCTTTAATGTCGCGGGTATCGGCGGGAATCATAAAAAGCAAGAGAGAATTGCGTTCGATATGCCTCAAAAAGCGGTGGCCAAGCCCTTTGCCCAAATGGGCACCCTCAATGATGCCGGGTATGTCGGCCATGATGAACGACTTGTAATCGCGATACTTTACGATGCCCAAATTGGGAACTAGTGTAGTAAAGGGATAGTCTGCAATTTCAGGTTTTGCCGCACTTAGTACCGATAGCAGCGTCGATTTGCCCGCATTGGGAAAGCCCACTAGGCCAACATCGGCCAGTATTTTCAATTCCAGTATCTTCCATTCTTCCTTACCAGGTTCACCCGGTTGTGCAAACCGCGGTGTTTGGTTAGTAGCCGATTTAAAGTTGGTATTGCCCAGGCCGCCCCTACCGCCGGGTACCAGTATTTCCTCTTGGCCATGCTCCACTATTTCCAGCTCCACTTCTCCGCTTTCCACATCGCGTGCTACCGTGCCTAGTGGCACTTCCAAAATTACGTCATCCCCGTCGGCACCAGTTTTATTGGCACCGCTTCCGTGCACGCCATCGGTGCCATTTACATGTTTTCGGTACTTTAAGTGCAGCAGGGTCCAAAGCTGGTCGTTGCCCCTAAGTTTGATATGCCCCCCTCGGCCGCCGTTGCCGCCATCAGGCCCTCCTTTGGAGGTGGTCTTGTCCCTATGAAAATGCACCGAACCGGCGCCTCCTGCACCTGAGCGGCACAGGATTTTCACATAGTCGACAAAGTTACTGTCCAAGCGGTTGCTTTATCTTTTCCAACTCGTTTACCAAAAGGTCGAAAGTGGCCTCTATACTGCCTTCGCCAAATATTTTGGCCAGTTTGCCTTGCTTGGCATAATATTCGGCCACGGGGAAGGTTTGCTCTTTGTACACCTGTATGCGCCGCTCTATTACGGCAGGGTCTTTATCATCGGGCCTATCCGAAGTTTCGCCGCGCTTCATCAGCCGCACTTTCAACTCTTCATCCCTCACCTGCAACGACAATAGTATCTTAATGGGCGCAGAGCGCATTTCCAACAAGGTGTCCAAAGCCTCTGCTTGGGCCAAGGTACGTGGGAAACCATCGAAAATAAAGCCTTTCGCATCGGGGTTGGCATCCAAGCGTGACGCAATCATACCGATTACCACATCATCTGGCACCAGCTTGCCCGCATCCATGAGTTTTTTGGCTTCCAATCCCAATACGGTTTCCTCCTTGATTTCCTGACGCAGCAAATCGCCGGTGGAAATATGCAGAAGTAAGTATTTCTCAATAAGGTTTTGAGCCTGGGTTCCTTTCCCACTGCCCGGAGGGCCGAAAAGAATGATATTAAGCATTTCTTTAGACTAATACTGATTGGTTCGAAGGGTCAAAAATAAGCATTTTTAGGCTTAAACGGTTTGCTTTTCAAAACGTTTGGCAATCAGGCTTGCCAAAATTAGTTGCAGGGCGTGATACACCATAATGGGCAACAGCAAAATACCTATGGCCATGGCAGGCGAAAATAGTATTTTGGACATGACCGTACCATGTACCAATGATTTTTTTGAACCACAAAACAGGGCGGTTATCAAATCGGCTTGGTTGAAACGCATCAACTTAGCGGCAGTGCCGATGATTAAATATGAAAGTGCAAACAAACCCAGCATAGCCGTAAATAGCCACCATAAAGTACTCCATGCTAAATGCTGGAATACCCCTTGGCTAAACGAATCGCAAAAAGAGGTGTAAATAATCAACAGGATGGTGGCCTGATCAAAATAACGCAACTGGTTTTTGGTTCTTTGGGCAAAGGCCGACAAGCGCCTATTGAGCAACAAGCCCAATGCTACCGGCAATAACACTTGCAGGAACAATTTCAGAAAAACAGGTGCTAACCCAATGCTGCCCGGCTGTTGGAGTAGAAAAATGCCCATCCATAAGGGCGTAACAAATACCCCGATAAGCCCCGAAATGCTGGCATTGAAAATAGCCGCAGGGATATTGCCCCTGGCAATGGATACCATGACCACCGAAGACGACACCGTAGACGGCAGGGCCGCGCAGTAAAAAGCCCCGAGCCAAAGCGGTTCATGCACGGTACCTTTAAAAAAGGGGTAACTTGCCAATACCACCAACGGAAAGCCAATAAACGTAGTGAGCTGCACCAGCAAGTGCAAGCGCCAGTTGCCCAAATCGGCCAATAACTGCTGCAAATCCAGCCGTAAACCATAGAAGAAAAAAATAACCGTAACCCCATAGCCTGCAACACTGCTCAAGGATGCTGGCCCTTTGAGCGCACCAAAATCAGGATACAGCCAAGCAAAGAAAATCATGGCAACTAAGGCCAGTATGAACCAATCAAGACCTATTTTCTTTAGCAAAGCATGTGGTTTGGGGGCAAAGTTAGAGAACGGCCTTATCTTCCCGATAAATCACTTCTAGCAGGGTTTGCCCAACGGCATTCAAGGTGCTTTTGTCAATTACTTGCATATTGTCCTGCATGGTGTGCCAAGAAGGATGGAAAACGCTCTGGCTTGAGGCGCTTAGGTGGATAATATCCACCATTTTAATGCCCGCATAGCGGTTGATATACACATGGTCGTCATCTATGGCTGGGCCCGGTATCATCTGAAAATATTGCCCATATCCCTTGGCTATCGCTAAAGGCCAAATTTTCTGAAGCACATCGGGGGCATACTGCATGGAGTTGGCCTCCAATAGAAAAGTGCTATTGGGCGCGCCTACCATATCGAGCAGGATACCAAACTTTGCCTGATAACCTGACTTATGCGGATTTTTGGCCCAGTATTGCGAGCCCAGCCCATAGCTGTTCTCATAGCCAGGCTTGCCGTAATCTTCCACATCTACCAGCAGCAGGTCCACCCCTATATTTACTTTATTGGCTTTCAGTATGCGGGCAACTTCCAATAACACCCCCACACCGCTGGCCCCGTCGTTGGCCCCCAAAATAGGCTTATCATGGTTGGAGGCATCGGCGTCTTGGTCGGCCCAGGGGCGGCTATCCCAGTGCGCTACCAGTAGTATCCTGTTAGGATTGTTGGGATTAAATGCCCCGATGATATTGGTACAGTTCAGCACCTTGCCATTAAAAGCGGTAACCGGCACCTGTTGTGTATATACGGTATCCGCCAGCGCCTTCATGGTCTGTTGCAACCATTGGCTACAGGCCTCATGCTGGGGAGTATTGGGTACCCGTGGCCCAAAGGCAACTTGCTTAGCCACGAACTGGTAAGCGGTATCTTCCACAAAATCAGGCACGGTGACGTCCACTATGGTGTTGGTGTCGCTAGTGCCATTGGTATTGTCGATAGGTTGTGGGCCATTGCCGTTACCACAGCCACTGCAAGCATGCAAGCATACCAAACCAATAGCAATAATGTAGTAGGATAGTTTCATATTAGTGAATGTGCGACCAGCCGGTGCCTTCTTTGCCATCTTTCAATTGTATGTTCAGTTTCGCTAGTTCATCCCTAATTTGATCCGAAGTGGCATAATCTTTCTTTTCCCTGACCGATTTCCTGATTTGGATAATCAATTCCATCAAACCATCGGTGAGGCCATTGTTGCTTTGGTTCTCTTCTTTCAGGCCCAGAATTTCCTCTATATATATCCTGAAAGTATCTTGCAGCAATTGGAAAGTGCTTTCGCTGATAGCGCCCACGGGTACCAGCCCTTCTTTGAAGGCGTTTACCTTGCTGCTCAACTCAAACAACGCCGCCAATACCAGCGCCGTGTTCAGGTCGTCGTTCATGGAGTCTTCGCACTGCTGGCACAGGGCAATGATTTCTTGGTCGCGGTCCTTATTGAACTGCTGCAAGTCCTTTACATAGGCCAATCCTTTTAGGTTGGCATAAGCATTCATCAGGCGGCGCATGCCTTTTTCAGCCGCCGACAATGCCTCGTTCGAAAAATCGAGCGTACTGCGGTAGTGCGATTGCAGAATAAAGAAGCGGATAGTCATGGGCGTGTATCCTCTATCCAGTAAAGGATGGTCGCCACTAAAAAATTGGCTCAAGTTAATGGCGTTGCCCAATGACTTGCCCATCTTTTGCCCATTGAGGGTAATCATGTTGCAATGCATCCAGTATTTTACCGGCTCGTGGCCACAACCCGCTACCGATTGGGCTATTTCTGCCTCATGGTGCGGAAACAGTAAATCCATACCCCCGCCATGCACGTCAAAGTGTTCGCCCAAGTATTTGGTACTCATGGCGGAACATTCAATGTGCCAGCCCGGAAAGCCAATGCCCCAAGGGGAATCCCAGCGCATGATATGCTCGGGCATGGCCTTTTTCCAAAGGGCGAAATCGGCTTTGTTGCGCTTTTCTTCCTGTCCGTCCAGGTCCCGCTCGCTGGCAATCAATTCTTCCAGTACCCTGCCTGAAAGCTTACCATAGTGGTGTTGCTTACCATAGCTGGGCACGTCAAAATATACCGAGCCATTGGACTCATAGGCGAATCCGGCCTCAATGATCGCTTCAATCAATTTAATTTGCTCCTGTATGTGTCCAGTGGCACACGGTTCAATGCTGGGAGCTAGGTTGTTCAGCATATCCATCGCCTCCCTGAACTTAAGGGTATAATGCTGCACCACTTCCATGGGTTCCAACTGCTCCAGCCTGGCCTTTTTGGCTATCTTGTCCTCGCCCTCATCGGCATCGCCCACTAGGTGGCCCACGTCGGTAATATTGCGCACGTACCGTACTTTGTATCCTTGGTGGCGCAGGTATCGGCTGAACACGTCAAAGGTAATATAGGGCCTTGCATGACCTAGGTGCGGTTCGCCATACACCGTGGGCCCACACACATACAGCCCCACAAAGGGCGGAGAAAGGGGTTCAAAAAGCTCTTTGTTTCGCGTGATGCTGTTATAGATATACAAGTCCTTACTCATATTGTCAAAGATAGGATTTAAGCAGATTAAGTTGTTTGGGCTTTCACTAAAATTAGAAGGACCGTTCGATGCCAAAGGTCCTACCTTCCAATGCTAGGTCGGTATGGGGGAAAACGCTGCGGGTTTCCTGTAGCAGCTCTTCCAACTCCACTTCGCGATAGCGCGATGAAAAATGCCCGATGACCATGCGCTTTACATTGGCCATTTTAGCAATGGCAGCCGCTTGCAGCGAAGTGCTATGGAAAGTTTCAATGGCCCTGTCCAATCTCGAATGGTCAAAGGTGGCCTCATGGTACAGCAGGTCTACCTCCTTGATATACTCCGACAGTGACTCATTATACAAGGTATCGGTACAGAAGGCATAGCTTCTAGGCTTGTGCGGCGGGAACAACAGTTCGCTACTAGGAACAATGCGCCCGTCGGCCAAGGTAATATCCTCTCCTTGTTTTGCTGCCACTATTTGGGCGATGGACAGCCCATACTGCGCAATTTTATCTTTCCTGATATTCTTTTCAGCCTTTGTTTCTCTAAACAAAAAACCAGAACAAGGAATACGGTGCTTCATTTCCAATGACTGCACGGTCATGTGCTCATTGCTAAAAATCACCTTTCCGTTCTCCGGCTCAAAGGCATGGAAAACCAGTTCATAACCCAGGGAGGTGCCGCTGTACTTTAGTTGGGTATGGATAATATCTTGCAAACCGGCAGGCCCATGCACGTGCAGGGCATTTTTTCTGCCACTAAGGCTGTATGAAGTAATGATGCCTATTAAGCCAAAGTAGTGGTCGCCGTGCAGGTGGCTAATAAAAATATTGTTGATTCGGCTGATGCGTACTTTGTAGCGTGAAAACTGGATTTGCGTAGCTTCCCCGCAATCAATCAAGAAAAGCTCTTCCGCTATATTCAGTATTTGCGATGTTGGGTGCCTGCCGTGTGCTGGCAGCGCCGAGTTGCTACCAAGGATAGTTACGTCAAAGGGCATCTATTAGTTGCCTTTCAAGTCGCGCTCCAGTTCTTCCATCAACACGAAATCAACGGCCTCTTCAATGGTGGGCATGATGTTCAGAATGGAATCGAGCTGCGATATTTTAATCAATTTTGAAACGTAGTCGTTTAGGCGGGTCACCACGAAAGAACCACTTACATTCTTACAAAGACGGTTGCCAATCAATATGGCACTTAGGCCCGATGAATCAACAAAACTTACTTCCGATAAGTCAAGGATAATGTTCTTTACACCGCCCGCATTCAATATCACCAGCTCCGATTTCAACTTCGGTGCATTCAAAGTATTCAGCTTTTCATCCTCTAACTTGAACAGGCAATATTTATCTTTCTTTTCTATCGAAAACTTCATCGTTGCTAGCGTTGTTTACACTTGGTGGCTAAAATACTACATTTTGTAATGAATGCGTAATTATCGGAAAAAATCACGATTTATGCCAGATATTAGCAATTATTTGGGCGTAATCTTGGTTAAGGATTTATGCTAAAGGGCTATGTCAGTATTTTTTCTTTTATTTACCCTTTATCTTTGTTAAATTGGTTTATTGCCAAAATGGCGTGTTAGCTTGCTTGGCGTAATAATTGCCGTAGAACGACATATATGGAATCGAAATTTTCACCTAGAGTTAAAGAAGTGATTTCTTACAGCCGCGAGGAAGCCCTGCGCTTAGGACACGATTATATAGGTATTGAACACTTGTTGTTGGGCTTGATTCGTGAGGGAGAAGGGCTGGCTATGAGGGTCATCAAATCATTGGACGTTGACGTGCCCCAGCTCCGCAAATCGGTAGAAGAAGCTATTAAAGACAAGGTGTCAAAAACCACCTATAACATGGGCAGCTTGCCCCTGACCAAACAGGCTGAAAAGGTGCTAAAAATCACCGTGCTGGAAGCTAAGGTTTTAAAGAGCGACATTATCGGTACGGAGCACTTGTTGTTGTCTATTTTAAAGAACACCGACAATATCGCCACCCAATTGTTGAAACAGCACGAGATAGACTATGATGTCTTTAAGGCGGAATTGGACTACGTGAAGCACGACATAACTGATGAATTGTCCAACGACTCGAATGACGAGGACGATTATGGCGACGAGGAAAGGGCCCGTGGCTTTGGCACTGGTGGTGGAGGCAAGAAGGGTGCTGCCGCAAAATCAAAAACGCCGGTGCTGGACAACTTTGGCCGCGATGTAACCAAGCTGGCAGAAGAAGGCAACTTGGACCCTATCGTAGGCCGTGCCACTGAAATTGAACGCGTTTCGCAAATACTGAGCCGTCGTAAAAAGAACAACCCTATATTGATAGGAGAGCCAGGCGTAGGTAAAACCGCTATTGTAGAAGGCTTGGCACTGCGCATCATCAAAAGGCAGGTATCGCGCGTATTGTTCGATAAGCGCATCGTGATGCTTGACTTGGCAGCTTTGGTGGCCGGTACCAAATACCGTGGCCAGTTCGAAGAGCGGATGAAGGCCATTATGAACGAATTGGAAAAGAACCGCGACGTGATTCTTTTCATCGATGAGATACATACGATAGTAGGTGCCGGTGGCGCCACTGGTTCTTTGGACGCATCGAATATCTTTAAACCGGCATTGGCTAGGGGCGAATTACAGTGCATTGGTGCCTCTACCTTGGATGAGTACCGTCAATACATTGAAAAAGACGGGGCGTTGGATAGGCGTTTCCAAAAGGTATTGATCGATCCGCCATCGCCTGATGATACTATTCATATCCTGAATAACATTCGTCCTAAATACGAGGACTTCCATAATGTCACTTATTCCGAAGAGGCTATTGCCGCCTGTGTGAGCTTGAGCAACCGTTACATCACAGACCGTTTCTTGCCAGACAAGGCCATTGACGTGTTGGACGAAGTGGGTGCCCGCGTGCACTTAAAGAATATCCACGTACCTGAGAGCATTATCGACCTTGAGAAGAAAATTGAGGATATCAAGGTACAGAAGAACCAAGTGGTGAAAAGCCAAAAGTATGAAGAGGCTGCCCGCTTGAGAGATAATGAAAAGAAACTGCTGGAGGACTTGGAGAGTGCCAAAGACCAGTGGGAAGAAGAAACCCGCAACAAGAAATATCCTGTTGAGGAAGAAGATATTGCAGAAGTAGTAGCTATGATGACTGGCATACCCGTGAAAAGGATTGCCCAAAGCGAAAGCACAAAGTTGCTGAACATGGCTACCGACTTGAAAGGTGCCGTTATCGGTCAAGATGACGCCATCGTGAAAATTACCAAAGCCATTCAGCGTAACCGCGTAGGTTTGAAAGACCCCAAGAAACCAATAGGTACCTTTATTTTCCTAGGGCCAACCGGTGTGGGTAAAACGGAATTGGCGCGTGCCCTTGCCAGATACCTGTTCGATTCGGAAGATTCTTTGATTCGTATCGACATGAGCGAGTACATGGAGAAATTTGCCGTGACCCGCTTGATTGGTGCCCCTCCAGGATACGTTGGCTATGAAGAAGGTGGCCAATTGACCGAAAAGGTGCGTCGCAAACCTTATTCCGTTATCCTGTTGGACGAGATTGAGAAAGCACACCCTGATGTGTACAACGTACTGTTGCAGGTGTTGGATGATGGTATCCTTACCGATGGCTTGGGCAGAAAGGTGGACTTTAAGAACACTTTGATTATCATGACCTCCAATATCGGAGCCCGTCAGTTAAAAGACTTTGGTAAAGGTATCGGGTTCTCTACTTCGGCCCGCGAAGCATCAGCCGATGAGTACGAAAAAGGCGTGATTGAAAAGGCCTTAAAACGTACCTTCTCTCCTGAGTTCTTGAACAGGATTGACGATGTGGTTATCTTCAACTCTTTGAGGCGCGAAGATATTCTTCAAATCATCGACATTGTGATGAAGGACGTGTACAAGCGCATGGAAAACCTGGGCTACACCGTTCAGTTGAGCGAGGAAGCGAAAAACTTTGTTGCCGAAAAAGGTTTTGACCCACAATTTGGCGCTAGGCCATTGCATAGGGCTATCCAAAAATATTTGGAAGACCCCTTGGCAGAGGAAATTTTGCGCAGCAAGGTAAAAGAAGGCGATATTTTCAGCGTGGAGTTGGATGTACCCGAGCAGAAGCTGGTAATCAGCGTGAAGAAAGGCAAAGCCCCCGCCAAGAAAACCCGCCCGGAAGAAAAACCTGAAGGCCCCACGGAATAGCAGATTTGAGTAGCTAGTATCAAGTAGCAAGACGCTGTTTTGATGAACTGCTATATGGTCATATTGTTAGATTGCCAATGTGTTGGTAATTGCAAGAATTGCCGAAATATCAAGTTGGCTAATCAATCAGCACATTAGCATATCAGCACATTAGCACATCAACTAGGCATTCGGCATCTCCGGCTCCTCTATGAGGTTCCAGTGGCTCCTGACTTTTTTGGGCAGGTACCAGTTTTGGAACTTGCGCTCCAACAGCCATGCCAGCCTGCGCCATTCCAGTTTCTTCTCCACGTCGCGCAGC
>JANRLF010000012.1:0-147968 GCA_033762815.1 Chitinophagales bacterium
TTCACCTTCAGCTCTATCATCGCCTTCATGAAGGCGGCGAACACCTCCTCCACGACCATCGTTCCTTCCTGCGCCCGCAATTCTGACCAAGAGTTGTAGTAGCTTTTGTAGCGCTGGAAGGTGCGCAGGCTTACCCTTTCCTCCGGTTCCAGGCCGTAGTTGATGTAGAAAAGCAGCTCGGCATCGGTCAGGGCGAGCACGAAGTCCTCCTTGGCCAGTACGGCGTTCATGGCCTCCAGGAAGCGGGGGTTCAACTTGCTGGGGCGGCCCATTTTGGGGGTGGCAGTGTTTGCGGTCGTCATGCTAACAATAAAAGGCAACTAGCCAAGCACTTTTACGCAACGAAGGGAAATGAATGGCCTTTTTGGTTATAAATATTTGATTGTGAGGTGCTTGTATTTTTTAGAGACAAGACACGAGTCAAAAGACGCTTGTCCCGCTTATTGCGGGGATGTACGAAAGTAGCAGGTCCTAGGTTCGATTCATTACCTATTCGCTGTCAATCAATGCGTTTTGGACGACAAAAGTATGGGAGGCATGTTGTTGTAGGTGGATTAAAATCGAGCTAAAGGGGGCGGGCATGGTCGTGGTGAGTATGGTCGTGGTGAGCCCCGAGTTACATCGGGGTAAACGCTATCGAACCACAGCGGTGGCCCACGCTCCGGTTCGAGCCCGTAGTTCGAGGCTCACCCCGGCAAGAAGCGGGACGGTTTGCCCAATTTAGCCATCTAGCAATGCAGCAATAGAACAAAGCAAACCAATCAGCCATCCAGCACTTCACAACATTGAACCTTAAAGGCTATACCTTTATTTGGCCTTCTACCGAATCATCCAAAGTCTTTCCGATGGCGGCACCTATCAGTTGTTTGGCGAAGGCAATGGCTTGGTTGTGCTTGGTATCCCAGTAATAACCCTTTTCGGGTGTTACCTTTATCACCGTGATGCGAGGGTCGTCTTGCCCTTCGGTGAACCAGGTTTTGGCCAAAGGCTGCCATAGTTGTTTGATTTTTTCTTTATCGCGGCTGATTTCAGCAGGGCCCGTAAGGCTCAAGAAATCCGAATGTGCGGAACCTTGGAACAACAAGGTAACGGTGTCGTGCCTTTGTATCTCTTGGTTTTTGTGGCTATCGATAGCGCTCAAGAACCACAAATTCCCTTGGTCGTCCACTTCTTGTACGGCCATAGGGCGGGTTTCAAATTTTTGTTCGGCGGTAATGGTGCAGAAAAAGCAGGTTTTCGCCTTGCCGCTCAGTTCTTTTATTTTGTCAATCGCTTCCTGGCTAACTAAGTCTTTTTGGTTGTCCTCAGGTTGTTGGCGGTTAATGCTATCCATCTTGTTTTTTCGGATAGCTCACGAAAATTTTGTGCCAAAGATGGATAATGCCAAACATTGTAGTGCTATAATATAAGGCATTAGCTTTCTAAGATTAATATTGCGCATCGGTAGGGGTCAACTTCCAGCCTTTCTTTTTAAATCTTGGTGCAATATTAATGGATGCCCCCATACTGGCCATCACTGGGGTAGCCAGTTGTTGTAAAAAGCGGCTCGGATCCCTGACTAAGAACGATAATTGGGTTTGGAACTTGAGGTACTTGAACCCAAGCCTTAGGGTGATAGCGGGTTCAAAAACGAAAGCGGTCCGCTGATTGTTCAGTAGGGTCCAATCATCATCCACGGTGCCCTCATCTAAATTCTGGGAGGGGCTTAGGTTGTTCATGATGGAATCGGGTATGGTATTGCTAATGCGATAATTGTGCACCATGCCTATTTTGGCAGATAAAATAAAATCAACCACATCGTGCCCAATACTTATGGAGGGCTGGGCATATGCCTTTACAAACCGAGTGGTGATGTAATTATTGGGATATGCCAGATTGTATGGGTCATTTGCATCATAAAACAAGGTTTCTTTACTATTAAAATAGTAACCACGGCAACCGCCCAAACCCAGTACCCCATAAGTTTCAAATACAAAAAGACTTTTTGTATGTGTCCCGCCGAAAGGCTTAAAATAACCCGCACCCAATTCATATAGATGACCCCTATTATCGCTGCCCTCTTTAATTGCTCTTGGGTTCACGATAGCGGCATTGGCTATTATTCCCATGTGCTTAATGGGCGCATAAGCGACCTGTACTTCTCCACTATATCCATAAATTGCCGAAGCCATGCCTGAAATGCGGGCTTCGTTCTTCTCTTTGAAAACAGGCACATTGTGAGAAGTAGGAGCATAATAACGATGGGAGCAGCTACTTAATAGATATAGCAAAACGATAAGTAGCAAGTGCAACTTTTTCATAAGGCCTTTTTATTAAAGATAAGAATTATTCCTCTTTGTAAATGGTCGATAAACAAGCTACCTTCCCGTAAGCCAAACGCCCAGCAGGATGAGGGCCATGCTGGCTACATGTATGGGGCCTAAGGCTTCACCATCGGCCAAGCCCCATAGCAGGGCAACAATCGGCATGAGGTATGTCACTGCCGATGCGAATAGGGCAGAGGTGCTTTGTATGAGGTAATTATATACAAACCAGGCATAAGCAGTGCCCAAGGCCCCCAAAATGGCCAAGTAAACCAATGCTTCCCTAGCCAGTGGCTGCTTTACGATTAGGCCGAAAGCTCCACTGTACCAAAGATATAGCCCTGCAAATGGTCCGGTAAAGGAAAAGGCCATGGTAGTAATGCTGACCGAGCTTATACCTGCAAGCCTTGCTTTTACCGTAGTGGCACTGATGGCATAACAGAGCGTTGCCAATACAATGAGCAAGCCATAGCCCAATTGCATGTTGTTATTACCGTCACCGTTCATGACAATGAGGGAAGCCGCACTGGCAAAGCCGATGATGACGCCAAGCACTTGGGTGCTTTTCACGGTATTGCGATAAATCAGTACACCCATGAGTAAGGTAAACAATGGGGTAAGGCTGTTCAGCACACCCGCCACGGAGCTACTTAAGCCTGTTTCCGCAATGGCAAAAAGTACCGCGGGCAAGGCACTTCCAATGGCACCAACAATTAAAATATATGGTAGCTTGCTTGCTTTTGCCTCGTGCTTCTTTACCCTCCACCAAAAGGGCAACAAGAACAAAAAGGCGATGAAAACCCGCATTGCCCCAACCTGCATGGGACTAAAGGCTTGAAGCCCCCTTTTAATAAGTATAAACGAACTGCCCCATGTGATAGCCAAGAGGATAAGCAGCACCCAAATCTTTAAAGGCTTTGATTGGTTTTGGAAAGGGGTGGGGGCGGGCATGGTTTCTGATATAAAAATAGCTATATTCTGTACAAAAGGAGGACACACCATTTTACTTGTATACGTCTATTTTTTGAGAATAACCTAACATTAACGGGCACATCATTCCACCCGCTTTCTTTTCTCCGCAAAAGAAAGCTTGGCAAAGAAAGCTCCCCGACGGAGTGTTCAGCCCACCCATCTAAGCCTCGGTGCCTTGCGTTTTTATGTTCGGCAATCCGCTTAGGCTAGGCGAACGACAAACGCTTTACTGGCACCTTCAGCTTGATGGGTACCCGGTCTGAAAACTCCATATCGGGATTTCTTTAAATTGACTAAAAGAAAGCTACGGTTTCTTAATGGGTAGGGAGTTATCCAACAATTTCTTCTTCATCAACAAAACCTTGCAGATACTTGCGGTAGGTGTTCAATAGGCTCGATTTGGAAATGAAGCCGATATACCTGCCCTCATCCACCACGGGTAGGTTCCAAGCCCCCGTTTTATCGAACTTCATCATTACGGAGCGCATGTTTTCGTTCACCTGCAACAAATCAGGCGGCTGCTGCATGAATTGTGCAACAGCTTTGTGGTACATTTCCGGCTTGAACATTACCTCCCGAATAGTGTCCAAAAGGATGATGCCCTTCAGGTTCTCTTGCTCATCGAGTACCGGAAATATATTACGCTGCGAATGTGCGACAATATCCACCAATTGGCCCAGGGTGGCATTCATCGACACGGGTTGGAAGCCCGTTTCTATGGCTTTTGAGGTCTTTAGCAACAAAAGAATGTTTTGGTCCTTATCCTCCGTGAGCATATGGCCCTTTTTGATCAGTTGCCTCGTATCCATGGAATGTGGATTGAAATACCTAACCACCACCGTGCTGATAGCCGAGACAATCATCAATGGAATCATCAGCTCGTAGCCGCCCGTTATTTCGGCAATCAAAAAGACAGCGGTCAAAGGCGCGTGCATAATACCGCTAAGGATGCCGGCCATGGCCACCAAGGTGAAATTGGTAATGGGCAGATGGGCAATGCCCGAAAGGTTGATGAGGGAAGAAAAAGCGAAGCCTAAATAGGCTCCCACAAAGAGCGAGGGTGCAAAGTTGCCCCCATTGCCGCCGCCGCCGATGGTAATGGCTACAGCAATCGCTTTTACCAGCATGGTAATTATTACCAACAGCAATACCAACTGCTGGTGTTGCAGAAAGGGGGCGAATAGGCTGTCCTTAAATATTGCTGCTGGGCGGTTATCGGCCAAAAATTTGATGCTTTCGTAGCCTTCGCCCATCAAGGATGGCATCAAGAAAATGAGCCCGGCCAAAGCCACGCCAGCGCCAAGGGCTTTACGATATTGGTTCTTGGGGGTTTGGTGGAAGATACCCTCCACATATAGATAAAGGTTGGAGTAAAGCACCGATATAAACCCAGCCACCAAACCCATCAATAGGTAAAAAAGTACATTTTCGTAAGCAAAGGGCTCTATATGCTTAAAAGTGAGTAGGATGCCTTCGCCCAACAAAATCTTGGCAGTCAAAGCCCCTACCGCTGCGGAGATGATTAGCGGAATAAAGGCCGATATGGCCACATCGGCCAATAAAACCTCCAAAGCGAAAAGCAGCCCTGCCACTGGCGCATTAAAGGCAGCAGCAATCCCTGAGGCTGCGCCGCAGGCCAACAGCAGCGTACGGTCGCGGTAACCGATATGGTAAGTCTTGGAATAGTTCGAGCCGATGGCGGCACCAGTTACCACTATGGGTGCTTCCAGACCTGCCGAACCACCAAAACCTACGGTGAGTGCGCTGGTGATGATATGGGAGTACATTTGGTCGCGGGGCAAAAAGCCAGCCCTACGGGCTATAGAGTAAAGCACATTCGCCACCCCACGTCCCAGTTTGCCGTTCAGGAAGCGCCTTACGTACCATACACACAGCAACAAGCCAATACTGGGGAATATCAAGTGCGCATAGGGTTGTATGCCCAAGTGGTAATCTTTGGTCAATGCCTGGTGTACGTAATGCACGGCACTTTTGAGCACTACTGCGGCCAAGCCCCCACTAAGGCCCACCAATATGCTGCTTAGAATCAAAAACTCGTGCCTATTGAGCTTTCTGTGCAGCCAATTGATAATTCGTTCGTGAAAGGTAAGCTTCTCCCAAATGCTCATTGACCACAAAATAACGGATAATGGCTTAGTGGAAATGGACAATTACTAATTTCTTAGCTTTGCCAGCAACTGCATGTACACCTTCAGCAAACTTTCCATCGTCATCCCCGCCTATAATGAGGGTAAGACTATTCATCTTATCCTCGACAAAATCAAGCAGGTACAATTGGTTAACGGAATCGCCAAAGAGGTAATCATCACCAATGACTGTAGCACTGATAATACCGAGGATGCTATATTGGGCTATAAAGCTGCCAATCCCGATATGGACTTGCAGTACTTTAAACATGCAGTAAATATGGGAAAGGGGGCAGCATTGCATACTGGCATATCCAAAGCCACGGGAGAGTATTTGATAATACAAGATGCCGACCTGGAGTATGACCCTGCGGAATACAATGATTTGTTAGCCCCCGTATTGAAGGCCAATGCCGATGTAGTGTACGGTTCGCGGTTTATGGGCAGCAACCCGCACCGCATTTTGTTCTTTTGGCACAGTATCGGCAACCAATTCTTGACCTTCTTGTCAAATGCCCTTACCAATCTGAACCTGACCGATATGGAGACCTGCTACAAACTATTCAGGACCAGTATTGTCCAGTCCCTACCATTAAAGGAAAAGCGCTTTGGCTTTGAACCAGAAGTAACGGCACGTATCGCTAAAATCAAAGGTATCCGCATTTATGAGGTGGGTATATCGTATTATGGCCGCACCTATGAAGAAGGAAAGAAAATTGGTATGCGCGATGGCTTCAGAGCCATTTACTGTATTTTGAGGTATAATCTTTTCGGTTAGCTACTAAAGAGGCAAAACAAAAGAAACTGTCCTGTAACAGCCTAACGGAAACATTAACCCACTCAATATCTTGGTCTTACCCAGCTACCAGTTCGGACAAATGTATGCAGAACTGGAATCATGCTATCGGTTCTTTCATAAACAGAACCAGGCAAGCTTCTAATCCATAAAATTTCTCTACTGGGTATGGGATCAAGAGCGAATAAGTAGCGTTCTAATCTAACTGCCATTTCCATTTGAGTTTTAACTATTCTTTGGGGCATACGAAAAGACATTGTGGGCAAATGGGGGATAGGTTCTAGTCTATGTTCCATCCCTTCCGCCAATAAATCAGCAAATGTTGCACCATGCTCATTTGATGGTATGTCTTCGAAAGAGATACAGGAATCATACATGTTTCTTCTATGCCGTAAACTTTCTAATGTTTCATCAATGCATTGAGACGCCTCATTCCCATCTCCTAAAAATAAAACCAATCCTCTGGGTAATGATGGTAGCTCTTCGTGAAATCCCAAACGTACGGCCATTGCTGCAAAAAAGTGCTTGAAATCAATAACCCGGGTACGACCTCTTCTTACAAGCAAATACCTGTAATTAATGGGTGCGCGGTCTAAATCGTTCAAAAGGGAAAAGTTTCCAGTTTGTTCGGTATTTCTCAAAAATGTAACAAACTCTTCTACCGTACCTAAATGGAGGGCAAATTCGCGTATTGTTCCCACGCTGCTGGTTTAAAAGTTAGACACTTCTTTAGTAAAAATATGCAAAAAATATTATCAAAAAATATAGCGTTTGAGCTTTATAAAAAATCGATTAATTCTAAAAGCTTATTCACTGTTTTCAGGTTGCGGGTGGTGGCACTTACTTTCAGCTTGCTTTCGAAGAAGGTGTTGTTCAGCTTGGTATTGCCATAACCGCCCGGAGCATAGATGTACACTTCACGCCCATGTACGATAAACCTGTCAGGTTCGTAATTATAGGTATTGGTTTTTCCCAGGTTTTCCGGGCTGGGCTCAGCAGCCAAAAAGGTGATATGCAACTTATCGGTATCGATGCCTTTTTCCTTAAGAAAAGGATTGTGGTATGCCGCCCGTTTCCAATCTGTAGCTGTGCGTACAATGACAGGTACCTCAAAGCCGAATTTGTGTTGGATAATGCCCTCGAGGTGCGCCACCAACATATCCTCGGCAGTTGTGGCATGCCGGAAAACCAAGTTGCCGCTCTGTATATAGGTTGTTACGTCTGTAAAGCCTTCCGATTCCAGCAGGGCCTTCAGCGCTTTCATATTCACGGGTCTATGCCCGCTCACATTAATGCCCCGCAGTATGGCGATGTAGGTTTGCATGTTATTTAGCAGTTTTTAACCGTTCAAATTCAACAGGGAGAATGTTCTTGTGTATTGAAATGGGTCTAAAACTAAAAGGTCTTTATCACCAGTAACTAAAAAATCAGCCTTTGAGGCATCCATCAAATCAAGAAGAAAATTATCCTTGGGGTCTCTACGAATTATATGCTTGCTTTCGATGGTGTATTGTACTGCAACCAGTCTATCAAACGTATACGTTCACACGTAATGTGTGCTATTAAATGACTGCGCCATCATTCTTTGGACGAAGGCATTAGCCACATAGCAAGCACTACAAAAAACATGCAGATACTGGTGACCATAAATAGCGCGATTGACCCTAAAGTTTTCAATTGATTCCGAATTTAACAGATTATAAAAATTGACCTTGCGAAAAGAAGACTGCGAAAGTAAAATTAAGGTTGCATAATGCAAAAGAATTTTCGAAAAAATTTTCAACCGCTTATTTTTGTAAAATATAGTGCTATTATATAATGAGAGGCCAAATAATTTGCCCTTCATGACTTAGCGTTGTAAATTGTCCTCCCGTATTCTCATGACCATAAAGCCCTACATATTTATTTTACCATTGTTGTTGGCATTGCTGATGGGGGCATACCCACCCGATGACAATAGCTTGATGACGGAGCCGATGGTGACCGAATATTTGAACAGGTTGGAAAAGGAAACGGATTTTGAATTTGGCGATACGGTTATCTTTATCAGTATTGCTCGCCAACAGCTATATCTAATTAGGGGCAATTCCATCATTAAACGGTATTCTATTTCCAGTAGTAAAAATGGCTTGGGCTGCGTAAAAAACAGCAACCAAACGCCCTTTGGCATCCACCGCATTAGCGAAAAAATCGGGCACAAGTCGAAAGCACCCTATATCTATAGCAGTAGGGTAAACACTAAACGCAAGGCAAAACTTATTACCCAGCCAAAAGACACCAAATATGATTTGGTCACTTCGCGTATTTTATGGCTATATGGCTTGGAAGAGGGCATCAACTGCGGCGGCGATGTCGATTCACATGAGCGGTACATATACATTCACGGCACTTCAGAGGAAGGGCTGGTTGGTTCTTTAGCCAGTGAGGGGTGCATCCGCATGCTTAATAAAGATGTAATTCAACTGTACACCCTCACGCCATTATATACCTATGTGGTAATTATGAACGACGTGCCTTCCATGCCCAGCACTGCACTGTCGCATTAATAGGCTCGGGAATTTTTCCCTTCGTAATAGTTCATAAATGCCCGATTTACCACCCTGTTGCCCCCGGGGGTGGGGTAATTGCCAGAAAAATACCAGTCGCCGCTATGGTTGGGGCAAGCCTGGTGCAAATTTTCCAAGGTGTTAAATATGATTTCCACGTCGGAGAAGATATGTTTCGGCTTTACGATTTCCGATATTTTGGCGGAAACCTCGTCATCTGTGAATGGCGCGTAAATATTCAGTACGTGGTTCTCAATTTCGGAGAGGGGCTTTTCCATAGACGATTTGCATAGTGCGTAAGTTTCGTCCATTACATACTGCATCCCTCGTTCCTTCAGCAATTCAACGGCGGCCTGAAAGGCAATGAATTCGCCCATTTTGCTCATATCGATACCATAGCAATCAGGGAAACGGATTTGCGGGGCCGATGATACGATGATGATTTTTTTAGGACAAAGCCTATCGAGCATGCTTAAGATACTCTTTTGCAAGGTGGTGCCCCTTACAATGGAATCGTCAAGTGCCACGATGGTATCAATATCATTGCGGATTACGCCATAGGTGGTATCATATACATGCGATACCAGCTCGTCTCGAGAAGCATCTTCGGTAATAAAGGTGCGCAGCTTGATATCCTTTACCGCAATCTTTTCCATCCTTACCGAAAGGCTAAAAATGCGGTCCAGTTCCTTCTCGTCAATGTTTTTGTCCAGCTCCCTGATCTTGCGCTTGCGGTAGCTTTTCAGATAGTCGGTCACGCCGTGCACCAGTCCCAGATAAGCTACTTCCGCAGTATTAGGTATAAAGGAGAAAATCGTGTTCTCTAAGTCATGGTCCACCCTTTCCAGTACCTTGGGCGATATGAGGTACCCTAACTTCTTCCGCTCTTGGTAGATATCTTTATCATTGCCCCTAGAAAAATAGATGCGTTCAAAGCTGCATGACCGTTTCTCGGCGGGCTTGCGGCACTCTTCCATGCTCACCTTGCCGTTCTTCTTGATAATCAAAGCATGCCCTGGCAATACTTCTTGCAGTTTATCGACGTGTATGTTGAAAGTGGTTTGTATGGCAGGCCTTTCTGACGCAGCAACTACCACTTCATCGTCCATATACCAATAGGCGGGGCGTATACCATTGGGGTCGCGCAGCACGAAAGCATCGCCATGCCCTATTAGGCCAGTCATTACATAACCTCCGTCAAAGTCCTTGGCCGAACGGGAAAGGATACGTGCCACGTCCAGCTCTTCTGCTATCATATGGCTTATCTCCATATTATCGTAGCCCTGTTGTTTGAAAATGTCAAACAGCCGCTGGTTTTCGGCATCCAGAAAATGGCCTATTTTTTCCAGTACGGTGATGGTATCTGCCTCTTCTTTTGGGAACTGGCCCAATTCCACCAATTGCTGGAACTGTTCCCTAACATTGGTCATATTAAAGTTGCCCGCTAATACCAGGTTGCGGGTCATCCAGTTGTTCTGCCTTAAAAAAGGGTGGCAAGCCTCTATGCTGTTTTTACCATGTGTGCCGTAGCGTAGGTGGCCCAGCATCACCTCGCCCAAATATTTGAGGTTATGCTTCATCCAATGGGCATCTTTCAACTTGGCTGGGTCTTTCTTTTCCAGTTTTTGGAATGGCTCGAATACTTCGGCGAAAACGTCCTTAATAGGTTGGGAGGAGTTGCTGCGCTTGCGGCTAATATACCGATGGCCGGGTTGCGGGTCGAACTTGATGGTGGCAATGCCTACCCCATCTTGGCCGCGGTTGTGCTGCTTTTCCATAAGCAGGTACAACTTGTTCAGTCCCCATAAAGCAGTGCCATACTTTTCCTGATAGTATTCCAGTGGTTTCAACAATCGAATGAGGGCTATGCCGCATTCGTGTTTGATAGTGTCACTCATCTTGTCGGTTACTAAGCCACAAAAATAGGCTTTTCCATAAAGCCTTTCCAATTTTCTGGAACCCTGTCAACGTCATTGCCTAGCAATCAGTTCACCAACTAGCCAACCGATATTTTAAACATTTTTGCTTATGAGCGTTGCATAGTATAATTTTAAAAACCAAGGTCTGATAAGTAGATGCGCATATTCCGCAACATATTTTTTTCATTTCCGGTACAGTTGCTGTTGATGCACTTTAAAAGGCATCACTTGCTGATGGTGTTCTGGCTCATCTTGTTTTTGATGATCAGTAACTCTATTGGCAGCGATTTTGGCTTCTATTATCTGCTGCTTGACCCAGAGTATTTGGGCAAGGTTGATTTTATCAGTTTCGGTATCATGGGCGTTGCATTTGGGGTATTTGTAATGACTTGGCATATCACTACCTACATATTGGAAAGCTACCGGTTTCCCTTTCTAGCTACTTTTGAACAACCTTTTTCGGTTTATTGCCTCAACAATTCCTTGCTGCCATTAGGTTTTGTCTTCACTTATATCGGCCTGCTGCTCGATTTTGAACGAACCCAACCCAATGCTGGGCCTTATGATACCTTCCTGCATATTGTAGGGTTTTTGATGGGCATGCTCATCATTATAGTGCTGTTGGGGGTCTATTTTCAAACTACCAACCGGAATATTTTTAATGTTTTCAGCAACAAGACCGCACAGGCACGCATGCTGCGCAGGCAGGTGCAGTTGCAGGAAGATAAGAATTGGCGCGCCATCCAAATGGGTATCACCGAGTTTAGGGTAGATTATTATATCACGTTCAACTTGCGCATCCGCCATATTCGCAGCATCAAACATTACGGCGAAAGGGTGGTAAGGGAAGTATTTAAGCAAAATCACGCCAATGCTTTTGCCATTGAGTTGGCACTGGTGCTGTTTGTTATCGGTTCTGGTTTTATGATTGATTATGAGGTGTTCCGGATTCCTGCGGCTGCCAGTGCTATCCTGTTCTTTGCCATTTTGGTGGCATTTTCCGGCATGCTCGATTTCTGGCTGAAAGGCTGGAAAACTTTCTTTATCATCATAACCGTTATAGCGGTCAATTTTACTTTGGTCAAAATGGGCGGGGTATCCTATAAGAACAAAGCTTATGGCATCAACTACCAACGAAATCCGGCGGCATATACCTACACCAATCTGGACCGCATAGCCAGTAAGGAAAATGTGGAACGAGATATAATGAACACCATCGGTATTCTCGAAGCCTGGAAAGCCCATACAAAACAAGCAAAGCCAAAGTTGGTACTCATGTGCTTCAGCGGCGGCGGGTCAAGTGCTGCTACCTTTTCCACCAGTGTGTTGCAGAAAGCCGACAGTATGCTGAACGGAAAATTGATGAAGCACACGGTGATGATGACGGGTGCGTCAGGCGGCATGATAGGGGCGGCTTATTTTAGGGAATTGTATCTCAGGAAAAAGGAGCGCACATTATACCATTTGTACGACCCGAAATATGTGGACAATATCTCCAAAGACTTGCTCAATTCGGTCATATATACCATGGTGACCAATGATATGTTCTATCCATTTCAAACCTTTTCGGTGGGGCCCTATACTTACAGGAAAGATAGGGGCTATCTATTCGAAAAGCAATTGAATGAAAACACGGACTATTTAATGTCAAGAAACCTTGCCGCTTATGACCAATATGAAAAGGCAGGGGTGATACCCATGATGCTATTCACCCCCAGTATTGTAAACGACCAGCGGAGGCTATATGTGTCTTCCCAGCCCGTGTCGTATCTCATGCGGCCAGTTTCAAAGCATTACAAGAACGACTCGACTGATATTGATGGAGTGGATATGGGGGCACTTTTAAAAGAACATGATGCTTACAACCTCAATTTGACCACGGCCATACGCATGAATGCTACATATCCTTATGTGCTACCTTACGTAGCACTGCCCACAAAACCCCTCATCAAAGTAATGGATGCGGGTTCGCGCGATAACTATGGTATTGCCGCTACTGTAAGATTTGTACAGGTGTTCAAAGATTGGATAAAGAAAAATACCAGCGGTGTGGTGATTGTACAGGTAAGGCAATATACCGAAGAACGGGAATTGCAGGATTATGAAACGGAAACCCTTTTGACCAGTTTCCTTACCCCCATTACCAACCTATACGGAAACCTTACCGCCGTACAAGATTATGACCACAATTACATGGTGAGTGCCTTGGGCGATGCTTTGGATAACACCCCTCTGAATGTGGTACTATTCCAATATAGGCCTGAAAAAAGGGAGGAAGAAACCTCGTTGAGTTTCCACTTAACTTCTAAAGAAAAAAGCGATATCCGTCGCAGCGTGAACCAACCCAATATTGATGGCAGTATCGAAATGCTGAAATACTTGCTTAGAAAATAGTTACTTAAGCTGCAGTAGCACTACATTTTCAACATGATACGTCTGTGGAAACATGTCCACGGGCTGAATAGCCTTTACTTGGTACTTGCTGCACAAGGCTTTCAAATCGCGGGCTTGGGTTAAGGGGTTACAGCTTACATACACTATTCTGGGTGCTGCTATGGCAAGCAGGGTTTGTGTAACCGAGGGATGCATGCCCGCCCGGGGTGGGTCGGTAATAATCAAGTCGGGCCTAGGGCGGTTGAGAAAGAATTCTGGTGTCAACAAATCCTTCATGTCGCCTGCCATAAACTCGGCATTTTCGATCCCATTTAGCCTTGCATTTTCCCAAGCATCTGCTATAGCCTCGGGCACATACTCTATACCAATCACTTTTTGGCAGTGCTTTGCCGCATACAAGGCAATACTACCAATACCAGTATAAAGGTCATATACTACCTCATCACCTTTTAAGGCCGCCAATTCCAATGCTGTATCATACAACTTTTTAGCCTGAACACTATTGGTTTGGTAGAAAGACTTGGGCCCGATTTTAAACACCGTATCTCCCATTCGCTCCGTGATAAAGGCGGCGCCATGGTAGTGTACTACCGTTTCGTTGGTAATAATATCGTTTTTGCTACTATTGATCACATAGTGCAGGGAGCTGATTTGCGGGAACTTGCTTTTTAGAAACTCAAGCACCTTCACCCTTTCCTTGGTTTCTTCCCTAAAAAAACTGACAATAACCAATACTTCGCCCGTACTGGAGGTACGGATGGTAAGATTGCGCAAAAAACCGACTTGGTCCCTAAGGTCGAAAAACTCATACCCTTGCTCCTCTGCAAATTGCTTCATGGACAAGCGGATGCTGTTGCTGGGCTCTGGTTGTAAAAGGCACTCCTTTATATCCAACACTTTGTCGAACGCGCCAGGAGGGTGCAGGCCCAAGCCATTCATGCTGGCAATGTTATCGCGATGGGGGATTTCATCGGCAGTCAGCCACCGTTTGTTGCCAAAGCTGAACTCCATTTTATTGCGATAGTAATAAGTGTTTTCAGCGGCAATGATGGGCTGCTGCTCAGGCAAGGGAATACCTACCAGCGACTTGAAAGCCTCGCTTACAAAGCGCGACTTGCATTCCAATTGCATGGTATAGCTAATGTTTTGCCATTTGCAACCACCGCAAATCCCAAAATGGATACAGGGGGCATTGACCCTTGCGGAAGATTGCTTTTCAAAGTGGTAGGGCCGGCCAATTAACACCCCTTTATCTTTTTTGACAATCTTTACGTCTACTTGCTCGCCTGGCAATGAGTTTTCCACCAGCACTTTGCGGCCATTGTGAAAGGCGACTCCCCTACCTTGAGGGTCAATATCGATAATGGACAGGCCAGTAAGTTCCCGATATGAATTCTTAATGCTCATTTTAACAAGTTGTAAAGTTAATTAATCATTCCCCATGTCCATTCACCTTTTGTTGTGCATAGCTATTATGCTTTGGTATTCAGCATGTAATAACTTTGAAAACCTTGATGGAGCCCTTTTTGAAACCATTTTTTGCCCCTCGGACTTGGATGCCCCTGCTCATACTGGGGTTGATACTATTAGGATGGGGCATTGAAACAAGCACCCATTACGAGAGTAACAGTACTGGTACTTTATCAATAGTTTGGTTGGTAGCTTTGCCACTATTGGCCAGCCTTTTGGCTTTGCTGGCCTATCGTTCCATACGCTTGGCAGGTTGGCAAACAAAAGTAACCCAAAAAGCTGGGCGCATGGAGCAAGAAATGGAAATAGCCCGCCGAATACAGCAAAGCTTGGTGCCGGCTCAATTTCCAAGTATGCAAAGTTTGGACATTGCCGCTATTTTCCAGCCTTCCAAAGCGGTAGGCGGCGATTTTTATGACTATTTTCCCTTAAGCGACGGCCGATTGGCAATCGTTATTGGCGACGTATCCGGCAAAGGCATACCGGCGGCTCTGCACATGGCGCAGGTAAAAGGTATTTTTAGAAGCCTGCACCAATTGGATTTGTCTATTACCGAACTGATTATCAAAGCCAACCAAGCTATTTCGGAATGCTTTGAAAAAAACGCTTTCCTCACTGCCATCTACATGGTTTTTGATGAAAAAGAGCGTACATTTACTTACTACCGTGCTGGACATTGCCCCATTATGCGATACGATGCCGAAAGCCAGGAAGTAAAAGTATTGGATGACACAGGCCTTGGCTTAGCTATTGTGCGCGGCGAAAATTATAGGGAGCATGTACAGCTTACCAAGCGGCAATTGCTCCCCAATGATGTTTGGGTGCTATACACGGATGGATTGGAGGAAGGAATATGTCCGGAAACAAAAGAAGCCTATGGCTTCGATAGATTGAAGCGTAGTTTGCAACTATCGGAAAAGATGAGTGCGAGCGGGATTATGAGTACTATGTTGAGCGATTTTAACAGGCATGTGGGCAGTAATGGCGAGTTGGATGATTTGACCATGATTGTGATTAAGTGCCGATGAAAAACAGAATAGTAGAACATTTTAGAATTGCTCACGTATAAAAAAACCGAATATGGATATCGTTCAGATGCACGAAGGCGATGTTTTGGATATCGTCATCACCGGACAACTGGATGCCAATTCAGCCATTAAGCTGGATGATGTCATCAAAGAGGCTATCAAACAGCGGAAAACGAAAATCACTATCAACTGTGTAGGGTTGAGTTATATCTCATCTGCCGGGCTGGGGGTTTTCATTTCGCACCTCGATGACATGAAGAGCTATGGTGGCAAGTTTGTCTTTTATGACATGAGTGAGAGTGTGTTTAGTGTTTTCAAAATCCTAGGTTTGCATACCATTATGGAGATTGTTGAAAACAGGGGGGAAGCGAAAATGTTAATGGATGAAGGCTAACTTAACTACGATTTGCAGTACGGAAACCCAGGAGGAAATAAGGATTTTCCTTGGCAGTTTCTTAGCACCTATCAGTATTACCGATTCGGAGAAAAACCAAATCATCCTAGCTGTGGACGAGGCAGTTGCCAATGCCATCATACATGGCAATGAGCAAGACAATAGTCGCAGCATACAAATAGATATTTCCATTAGCAAAAAGAGCTTCACTGTCGAAATCAGCGACATTGGCCTTTTTGATGAAATCACCAAGCAGGATAAGAAAGACAAGGAGCTGAAGGCCATCATCAAGGAAAAGCAAAAAGGCGGCCTAGGACTGAAATTGATTTATTCCATCATGGATGTGGTAGTATTCTACACCAAAGACGGTAAAAGCTACTGCCGCTTGGTAAAAATGCTGAAGTAAAACGGCCCGTCTCAAGATTTTCGTGCTCTCTATTTAGGTTTTAGCAATTTATCGCTTGCTGTATTAGCATATTCCCTCGTTTCATACGTTTACAGATACTCGAATAAGAGTAACCTGTTAAATGATGGAGTTTGCTAACTTTGCATTTCAGGAAACGTTGGGTGTTTCTTTAGTTTTTCACTAAACCGACTATGTGATAGCGCGTATCTCTACTTTTTGGGCAATATTTCTTGCTTTTTGTAATCCTATTTTCGCACAATCATACATTAAGGGTACTGTTACCGATGCAAAAAGCGGCCAAAGCCTTCCGGGCGTAAATGTGGCTATTACAGACAGCACCGGTGCTGCTACCGATGCCGATGGTGCTTATTTGGTGCAGGTAGCCAACAATTATCATATTGAATTCAGGTTTACAGGGTATGGAACACAGATACGGGAGGGTTTTGTAAGAAATGGCGACACCCTGCGAATGGACATCAAACTTTCAGAGCAAGGCGAGCAACTGGATGTGGTGGTAGTAAGTGGCAGTAAGTATGAGCGCAAGTTAACCGATGAAAGCGTAACCATTGAGGTCATAAAAGGTGACCTGATAAAGAACACCAACAGTGTAACCTTATCAGAAGCAGTAGATAAGATAGCTGGGGTAAACATCTACGACAACCAAGCCACTATTAGGGGCGGAAGCGGATATGCTTTCGGGGCAGGAAGTAGGGTATTGTTGTTATTAGATGACATGCCATTGCTAACGGTGGATAGAAGCGAAATAAAATGGAACCTGATACCATTAGAGATAACTGACCAGGTTGAGGTTTCAAAATCTGCTGCTTCTGCTTTATATGGCGCATCGGCACTGAATGGGGTGATAAACGTAAGGACCGCACAACCAAAAGAAAAGCCGGAGACGGAGGCCATTCTTTATTACAATGGCTTTGGCCCTACTAAAGACCCAAAATCTGCTTGGTGGGACAGCACTACAACGGTACCCTTTCGCTATGGAGGCTCTATTTACCACAAAAGGAAAATAGGCCCTGTCGATATTGTGGCTTCAGCCAGCATGAACAAAACGATTGGATTTATTAGGATGCTGGATACTGATTTTCATCGCCTTACGCTGAAATTCCGCCATCGCCCCACCAAAATAAAAGGCCTGTCATACGGCTTGGGCATCAACTTTATGGACAGCAATGAGGCTGACTATTTCTTTTGGAAAGATGCTGGAGATGGCAAATATATCCCTTTCGGCAGCAACAGTGCCCGCGACAGGGGCACTATCAGCGCACAACGCCGCCGCACCGTGCTTATTGACCCCAATATTACCTATTTGGACAACTACGGCAACAAGCACACCATCAGGGGAAGGTTCAGCAATGTCGATTTAAAGTTTACGGAAGTAAACCCACATGCGCAGTTGCTGTTCGGCGAATACCAATTTCAACGCAGGTTCAACTTTGGCCTTAATATAATAGCAGGTACTACGGGGCAATACTATACCCTAAAAGACCAAGACCTGGGCGACCATTACGGAAAAGTGTTCGCTGCCTATACACAAGTAGCTTACACTATTGGCAGATTAAATGCCTTTGTGGGCTTCCGCTATGAGCGATTTGATTTGGACAAGCTCATCCGAAATGGCAGGCCCGTCACATCGGCTGGTTTGAATTTTAGGGCAGGCAAGCAAACTTACTTAAGAACTTCATTCGGCCAAGGATATCGATTCCCGAGTATTGGCGAACGTTTCGTAAATGAAAGTGTGGAGGGCATTAATATTTTCCCTAATCCAGAATTAAAGCCAGAATATGGTTTTAATGGCGAATTAGGCCTAAAACAAGGCGTGAAAATCAGCAAATTTTTGGCGTTTATTGACGTGTCCTTCTTTTGGATGGAGTATTGGGACATGACGGAGTTTTTCTTTGATTATTATGCCCCTGACACTTTACCACCCAACCCAAACCCTTTGGACTATCTTGGATTTAAGGCAACCAATGTGAGCCGAGCGCGCATTGCGGGCTACGAAGTATCAATTTTAGGCGAGGGAAAGTTAGGACCCATTCCTGTTCGTTGGCAAGGGGGTTATACCTACAACTATGGAGTTGACCTAAATAGTGACACCACCCTTAGAAACGTAGGCAATTATTTGAGCCGCTTTGTACAAAGCTTAGGTTCAAAAGATGCCAATGTGGTAGACCCTATGCTGAAATATAGGGCAAGGCACTTGTTTAAGAGCGACATTGAGCTTGACCTTTGGCATTTCACTTTGGGCGTGGATACCCGAGTATATGGCTTTGTCGAGAAGGTGGATCAAGTGTTCGAAGCTTTTATACCAGGTTTGAAAGATTATAGGACTGAGAACAATACTGCCAGTTTTTTGCTTAATCTTCGTTTATCCTACAATTTCAACAAGTTTGGAAAAGCAACTTTTATCGTCAACAATGCTTTGAACCAAGAAATATCTATCCGGCCAGCAAGGATGGAACCACCCGTCAACTTCGTTATTCAATACAAAATCACTATCTGATTTAGGTAGCAATGATACCTAGTTATCATTGGGCTTGATTGCAATCATTTGAATGATGGATTTTTTTTGTATTTTTCCATACTTCAAGAAGGAATCGGCTACCGATATATGGTTTTTACAAATGTGAGAATGCCCCGCCCTATTGCGATTTGCATGTTGTTGTTGATTAGCATATCATCAGCCTATGCCCAAACTTATATTGATGGGCCTATACAATTGCAGGTGAGAGTAAGGGACTGGCGGGTGAATTACAATGCTACCGATGCAGGTACCTTGGGCGTAGGTTTTGCCCCTGACGAGCTTACCTTTAAAATATGGGCTGAAGACAATGCCAATGTAAGCGGTATTGGCTGGCAGGGCGGTGCTTGCCTTACCCAAAATTTCAATCCCCCCGGTCTTTCACAGGACTTTAATTATACCATGTACAATTATACCTATCCAACCAATAGCGTTCCCCAATTTGTTTCCTTACGAATTGACGCTTGGGAGGATGATATTGATAGCGATGCCCTTTTGGGATTTTGCTCCAATGGAAACCGTTGTGATTACGATGGAGGTAGATGCTGTGGGCTCCCTGTTTTTGGAGTATGTGTAGGCTTAAATGAAAGCGATGACAGACGATGTGACGCCAATCCGTTCTTGACTACTCTGGATTACCGCTTGGGAGATCCATGTGCTTGGTACAATCATGGTTATGTTACCGGTTCTTGCACCGAATATCAGCCACGTATTGAAACGTATTGGCGGTATACCCGAGGGACCAGTTGTAACAATGCCATCAGTCTTGGTACTATGGCATCCGGTTCTTCCATTTTGCATTATAACAGTAATGTATGCTATAGCAATCAATGGCCCAATAGCAATGGCAACGATGTTTTTTATTCATTCAACATCAATGGCCCACTGGGCATCAATGCCAATGTGTGTGGCCCCAACGGTGCCCAGTTTGATAGCTACCTATATATTCTCGACCAAAATTGCCAGGTTAGAGCATCCAACGACAATGGCTGTGGCAGCCAATCCAATATCTCCACTTTCCTTTGCCAGCCAGGCACTTATTACATAGTGGTAGATGCTGTAACGGCCAATGATTTGGGCACTTTCACGCTTTCGCTCACAGAAGATACCAATTTTACCTTTGTTACTACCATCAACAAACAAGATGTACAGTGCTTTGGCAATAATGATGGTACGGCAAAAGCAGTGGTTACTGGTGGTGTGTCGCCATATACTTTTCTCTGGTCAACAGGAGCTACGAGCGATTCTATAGGGGCTTTGCCGCCTGGGCCGGTGAGTGTTACTGTTACTGATTTCTATGGATGTTCTACTGTTGCCAGTACTAATATTAATGAACCACCTTTACTCACTGCCAATGTTACATCTACGCCTGTTTCTTGCAGTGGTTACAGGGATGGTACTGCTATTGTTTTGCCTACAGGTGGTACCCCGCCTTACCGCTTCTTTTGGAACGGTATTCCCCCTCAAGTTACCCAAAGTGCCATTGCGTTGCCAGCAGGTAGCATTACGGTCAACTTGATTGATGACAATAACTGTATTTATATCGACTCAGTAGTAGTGGGTACCAATACCGTTATTACCAATACCCTTGATAACTTAAGTAACGTCAGCTGTTTTGGAGCAGCCGATGGCAGCATCAACATTACCATTAATGGTGGTCAAACACCTTATACTTACAATTGGTCGCATGGGGCTACTACCGAAGATGTAAGCAATCTTAGCCCCGGTACCTACAACTTGACCGTGTACGATGCTGATAGCTGTAACGTGGAAAGTAGCTATACCATTACAGAACCGCCACTATTAACAATATCTATTGACGATACTGCTAATGTGACCTGTTTTGGAGGAAGTAACGGGTCCGTTACCGTATTGGTAAATGGTGGAACTCCCTCCTATAGCTATCAATGGTCGAACGGCAGCCAAAGCCAGAATCTGTTGAACGTGCCGGCAGGGCCATACACCAACACAGTAACGGACCAAAATGGCTGTACCGCCACTGCTTCACATACTATTAACGAACCAGCGGAATTGTTAGCCAGCTTCTCCCCCACCAATCCTGCATGCTTTGGCGATAGCACGGGCAGTATAGACATTACTGTTACAGGGGGTACCCAGCCTTACAGTTTCTTATGGACCAATAGTGCTACTTCTGAGGATATTGCTTCGCTTCCAGCCGGAACCTATGGTGTATTGGTAACCGATTCCAACAACTGTTTCTTTTTTGATTTCGAATCGCTGAGCACCAATCCTGAACTACAAGTGAGCGTCGTCAGTGTTACCAATGTCAATTGTAATGGGGCTAGTACTGGTGCTATAGTACTCAATACTTCTGGAGGCGCAGCGGGCGGTTATACCTACAACTGGTCGAATCCTGCAGCCTCGGGCAGCAGCCCTACCACCCTTCCGGCAGGTAATTATAGCGTGACCGTAACCGACTTAAATGGCTGTGCTGATTCCGTGTCTACCTCCATCACTGAAACGGCTGCAATGTCCATTAATTTGGTTTCTAGCAACAACTTACGTTGCAACGGCGATAACAGTGGCAATATAAACATTAATACTAGCGGGGGTACCTCGCCGTATAACTACATTTGGAATGATGGCAACACAGGCGAGGACAGGTTGAACATCCCAGCGGGCACTTATAGTATAACAGCAACTGATGTGAATGGCTGCACTGTGCAAAACAACGGCATCACGATTACCGAACCAGCGGTGTTACAAAACAGCATGCAAAACCCAGTAAATCCATCCTGTTTTGGTGTTAATGATGGCTCTGTGGGGGCATTGGTTTCGGGAGGTACATTTCCATACCGTTATTTGTGGTCCAATGGGGCTACCGGCTCTTTTATTAGCGGTCTAGGGGGCGGCACTTATTCGCTTTTGGCAACTGATGCCAATAACTGCCAAGTTTTTGATACGATTACCCTTACCCCTGCCAGTGCAGTAACTATAAGCGGCCAAGTGACTGACTTACTCTGTAATGGAGCCAGAACAGGCGAAATAGTTTTGACTGTAAATGGCGGTACTTTGCCATACAACTATTTATGGACACCAAGCGTAGGCAATACCGCGACAGTAAGCAATTTGGCAGCAGGCTGGTACACGGTGAACGTGACCGATAACAATGGCTGTTTGGCGACGGATTCCTTTGAAGTAAACGAGCCACCAGCCCTACAATTGAGCTTGTTGACTACCCCTGTTCGCTGCTATGGCGATGCGGATGGCTTGGCCAGCCCACTGTTAAATGGCGGCACCCCCAACTATACCTATTTATGGAGTGATGGACAAACCACTGATGTGGCCACTGGCCTTAACCCAGGAACAATGACCTTAACGGTTACTGATGCTAACAACTGCTCAGTGTCAGCTCAAGCGGTTGTTCAAGGTCCTGTGTTGTTGGAACTTGGTATTGATACCTTAATACCCAACCCATGCTATGGCGACAGTTCTGCATCCATTGACTTGGATGCCAAAGGAGGTGTACCCCCCTATCAATACGCTATCGAAAACAATAATTTTCAAAGCAGTGGCAATTTCACCGGTTTGGCATCTGGCAATTATACTGCGGTGTTGATTGATAGTAATGAATGTATAGCTACAAGGGCCTTTACCATCAACTCACCTAACGATTGGACCGTCACTTTTGCGGAACCTTATGTGTTCATTTCCCGAGGGGCGGATGTTGAACTGCAACCAATCATTGATAGCAACTTGTTAATTGCCGTCTATGGCTGGTCGCCGTCAGATGGGCTGAATTGTATTGACTGCAGAAACCCCAAAGCATCCCCATTAGAAACCACTACATATACCATCACTGCTATTGACCAAAATGGCTGTGCCCGATCAGAACAAGTTGCCGTAGTAGTGAAAAACGGATATGAAATTTTTTATCCTACCGCTTTTTCCCCTGGTGTTTCTATAGGTTTCAATGATGTTTGGGTGCCCATTGATTTTGGTGCCGCTAAAGAAATCACTGTTCAAATCTATGACCGCTGGGGTAGCAAAGTGTATGAAACAAATGACCTTAGTAAAGGCTGGGATGGGACCTACAAAGGCCAATTGGTATCACCTGACACCTATGTTTACATTGTGGATGGAAAATACAGGGATGATACCCCTTTCTCTGCCCGTGGTTCTTTTCATGTGGTAAGGTAATTTCGCTTTATTTGAAATTGCCTTGAATTTAGGTACTGTAACGATAGATTATTCTTGCAAAAAAAGTTATTTTTAGTGGCTTTTTTGGAAAAAACAACCACCTGTATGAGGCATTTTTACTTGAAGTTATCCGTGCTTGCCATGCTTATGGTATCCCAATTGATTGCTTCTGCACAACAGTACAATGATGGTCCGATACAATTGCAGGTCCGTGTGCGTGAAATCAGAACCTTTTTCGATGCTACTGATATCACTTTGGGCATAGTAGGTGCCGACCCTGATGAACTGACTTATAAGCTATGGGCCCGTGATGTTGCTGATTTGGACGGTCAGGGATGGACAGGCGGGCAATGTTTGACACAGAACTTCAACCCTTCTGCTGGTGGCCTTAATTCACAGGATTTCAACTATACCATGTTCTCACAAAACTATACGGGTGCCGCAGTGCCCCAGTATTTTGATGTGCGCATAGATGCTTGGGAAGATGATAGCGATGACCCTACATGCCGTGGCGGCCGCTGTGATTTCGATCAGGGTTTTTGCTGCGGGGTTATCGACCCCATTTTCGGTGCTTGTTTGGGTGTTAGTCAAGATGATGATTTCCGCTGCGATGGCAATCCTTTCAAAACTGATTTAGATTACCGCTTAGGGCCTCCCTGCCAATGGTACGACCATGGTTTTGTAGTTGGTAGCTGTAGCAATAATTTATATCGCCCCCATATTGAATCGTACTGGAGGTATACCAAAGGCACCTCATGTACCGATGCTATTGCATTGGCTTCCATCGCTGGTTCGTCAGTTCTCCACTTCAACAGCAACATTTGCTATTCCAACAATTACGGTGGTAGCCCAGGCAATGATGTGTTTTATACATTTACCGTAACCCAACCAACTGGTGTTACCATCTCCACTTGCAATGCTACTAATTTTGACACCTATTTATACCTTTTGGATGCCAATTGCAATACCATCATAGCTTCTAACGACAATGCTTGTAGTGGTTCGGCATCTGAAATTAATACTGTTTTGTGTGCTGCAGGTACTTATACCATTGTGGTAGATGGAGCCAATGCAGGTGCACAGGGTACTTTTACCCTTACTGTGACTGATAACCCCAGCTTGTTGCTTGATTTCAATGTCACCACTACCGCAGTGAGTTGCTCAGGAGCAGCCGATGGCGATGCTACCGTCAATATCGTTCAGGGCATTCCACCTTATACCTATGCTTGGGGCCCCGGCAGTTTCCCAACTACTTCCACCATCAGCAATGTGGCGGCAGGTGCCTATTCAGTAACCGTAACCGATGGTGCTGGTTGTAGCTTGGCAAAGACATTCATTATAGGTAGTCCACAAGCGATTAGTGTGAGCGCTACGCCCACTGACCCCATCTGTAATGGCGGAAGTAATGGCAGTATTCTCGTATCCGCTAGCGGTGGTACACCTCCCTATCAATACTCCATTGACGGTGTCAATTTTCAGGGCAATGCTACGTTTTCAAATTTAAGCGCGGGCTCTTATACGCTTACTGTTCAAGATCAAAACGGTTGCCAGGGTTCACTTTCAGGTGTTGTGCTCAATAATCCACCCGCCAGCATACAGCCTAACCTTACTGTTACGGATATCAGTTGTTTCGGTTTGGCTGATGGCTCTGTGGTTGCTAACCCAACCAACGGCAATGCTCCTTATACCTATTCCTTGGATGGCTTGCCCTTTGTTAGCACCAATAGCTTCCTGAACATTTCTTTAGGCACACATACCCTCACTATTCAAGATAATTTGGGCTGCCAAGTCACTACCAGCTTCAATATTGGTCAACCTACTGCTTTGAATTTATTGGTACAATCCACTACCGCAGTCTCTTGCAACGGTGGAAGCGACGGGGAGGTAACCGTAGTGGCTTCCGGAGGCACTGCCCCTTATAGTTACTCCATTGATGGCGTTAACTTCCAACCTGCTTCAACCTTTAGCAACCTAAGCGCAAACAATTACAATGTTACTGTACGCGATGCCAATGGCTGTGAAGAGGTAGTGACTGTAACCATTACCCAACCTACGGTGCTGATAGCGTCCATTCTCTTCAAAATTGATGTTACCTGCAATGGGTTTGGCAATGGATTGGTGGTAGCTACCGCTTCAGGTGGCACAGGGCCTTATGAATACTCTATAGATGGTATCTTCTATCAACAGAGCGGTGCATTCTCTAACCTAAGTGGCGGCACTTATACCATTACCGTAAGGGATAACAATGGCTGTACCGCAATCGTTAGCGAGACAATTTTAGACCCGGCACCCATTACGGCTACGGCAGATATTATGGATGCTACCTGCAACGGTATAGCCAACGGAGCTATTTTGATCCATGCTTTGGGAGGTACCCCTCCTTACAGATATAGCCAAGCGGGCGGTGTTTTCCAAACAGATAGCAATTTTACGGGCCTCGATGCTGGTACATACCAGTTTACGGTTCGCGACCGCAACCTATGTGAAGAGGTCTTTACCTTTACCGTTGGCTTTACTACCGCTATTACAGCAAGCGCACAAGTTACCGCCGTTAGCTGCAATGGGGGCAACGATGGTAGCATTACTGCAAGTGTTAGCGGAGGTGCAGCACCTTATACCTATTCCATTAATAATGGCGCTTTCGGCAACGTGAATACTTTTGGCAACTTAAGCGCTGGCAGCTATCTTATTACGGCACGCGATAACAATGGCTGTATTGATGATACGACCGTGGTGGTGACTGAGCCCGCAGTGTTGTCGATTAGCCTTGATGCCATTACCAACGCCGCTTGCTTCAACACCGCCAATGGGGCTATTACCGTAACGGTAACTGGCGGAACCCCCCAATACAGTTATTCATGGAACAATGGTGTCTTTACTAACGAAGATATCAGTGGCTTGGCACCTGGCAATTATACCTTGGTAGTTACTGATGCCAACAACTGTAGCACTACGCAAACCTTTACGGTTGCTGCTCCACCCCAGTTGTTTGTCACTTTGGAAGATAGCAGCAATATCAGCTGTGCGGGAGAAACTGACGGCTACCTCCGCCTGGATGTAACCGGAGGCAATGCTCCATACAGCTATAATTGGTCCAATGGAGATACCATACAGGATGTAGCCAACTTATCAGCGGGCACATATGCAGTTACCGTAACGGATGCTAATGGTTGTAGCTTGGTAAACACCTATTCATTGACCCAACCTGTCGCTATTACTGCTAGCCTTACAGGCAATAGTTCAGGCCAAATATGCCAAGGCGCAAATGATGCCGTATTAGTAATTGCTGCCAATGGCGGGGTAGGCCAGTTGGAATACTCTATTGATGGGTTTAACTTCCAAGCTAGCGATACTTTCAATAATATTGGTGCGGGCACTTTTACTGGCTTCGTGCGCGATGCTTCAGGCTGTGTGGTAGCTACCAATTCCGTAACTATTTCTGAAGGGGGAGCTATTGCGATAGATTATGCCGACCAAGAAATTACTTTGGGCGAAAGTGTTCAATTGATTGCCTTGCTTAACCCTACTACTATTAATGTAGTAAGCACCTCTTGGACACCTGCTGATGGGCTTAGCTGCACTGATTGCCTTGCACCGGTTGCCAGCCCACGCCAAACTACTACCTATACCGTAACTATTACCGACGACCAAGGTTGTACGGCTACCACTACGGTAACGGTTACCGTAAATGAAGATTTCCAAGTATTGGCACCTAACATTTTTACTCCGAACGGCGACGGGAACAATGATAATTTCGATTTCTATGCCTTTGGTGCTACCACCGTAGAGGTAAGGGTATTCAACCGATGGGGGGCACAGGTATATTACAACCCTAACCAAGCAAGTGGGGTAGGTAAAGGTTGGGATGGCAAATACAACGGCAATGAATCTCCAGAAGGCACCTATGTATATATCTTTGATATAGTGTACGCCAATGGCGAAGTGCGCCAACAGACAGGTAGCGTTACCTTGGTAAGGTAAAAGCTAAAACATTACAAGCTTTTGAAGACGCCTCGCTGGTTGCGAGGCGTCTCCGTTTTTTCCAGCATATAATCAATGACTTGCGGTATCATTAACGATTTTTTAATACTTTCATCCACTTTCGGTTTGTAATTATATATAGGTAGTGTTGCAAAATACTTTAAGCAATATCTAGCTTCTCATCAATTATCACCATGTTCCGAATATAGTTTAACCGAATAATTGGTATTGATTGCTAGTTCGCCATTTTGTACTTTCAGGCGTTAATATGCAGATTTCCTAATCTGAAAGGTTAAGGAATTGTAAAAAAATTATTGACAAGATATTGCTTGCGCATTAATTTATGCCAAATCACCATGTTTTAATCATTCACCCTAATAGTTTGTAGTATGAAGAAAAGTTTACTTACCACCGGCCGATTGTTCCTGATGATGTTGATGTTGATGGCAAGTACCGTCCATCTGCAGGCCCAGACTTTTAATTATGGTACTGGTATCATCACCGGCAACCCAACCATAACGGGTACCATGACCGTATCAGGCAACAATGTAACCGTTACGGGAAGTGGAAACATACCGGCAGGCACTTACAACTTTGCCAACTTTACGGTTAACTCTGGTGTTACCCTAACCGTTACAGGGGGGACAGGCCCGTTAATCATACGCTGTACAGGTACAGCTACGATAAATGGCGTAATTACTGCTGCCGGCGGTAATGGCGGTAGTGGACAAACGACAACCACTGTTGGTACCGCTGGTACAGGTGGTGGTGGTGGTTTTGGTAGGCCAGGAGGTACAGGCGGAACTGCTGCAAACGGATGTGGTACTGGTGGTACCGGTGCTAATGGTGGTGCATTTGGGAGCAGCAGTGGAAATGGATTAGGCGGTGGAGGTGGAAATGTATTTAATAGTCAAACTGCTGCTGGAGGAGGTGGTGCAGGATATGGTGCACAAGGAGTAAATGGAACCAATGGTACCGTGGCAACTGGCGGATTTAGGGGCTTAACTTATGGTAGTGCGACTATTACAACTTCCATGACCCAAGGTTCATATACTGGAGTGCTGCTAGGCGGTAGCGGCGGCGGCGGCGGCGGCGGCTCTACTGGTTGTGCTGGTGGAAGAGCAACTGGCGGCGGCGGCGGCGGCGGCGGCGGTGCCATAATGATTACAGCAAATGATATAGTGCTTTCTGGTACGGCCCTAAGGGTAAACGGAGGCAATGGTGGCAACGGGTTGAGCAATGCTGGTTATGCCCGCTCAGGAAGTGGTGGTGGTGGCTCAGGAGGCACCATACTGTTACAATCCATGAATGCTTGCGCAAGCTGCATTAGTTCCAATGTAAATATTGCAGGAGGTAATGGCGGCACCTCCCCAGGTACAGCCGGCGGAGCTGGGGGCCAAGGAAGATTTTTATATGAACAAGATGTCGTGCTTTGCACCCAGCCTACAGCAGGGGTTACCAGTCTCACTTCAAATGTTGTTAGCGGCACACAAGTAGATGTTTCGTTTACAAGAGGTACTGGTACAGGCGGTGTATTGGTTATTGCACGGCAAACAGCCAGTGCAAGGGTAGCTCCTTCACAAAATACCAGTTATACTACTACCACTTACGGCACGGGAAGTGGCAGCCAATTAACGGGTACAGACAATTATGTAGTTTATAATAGCAATACCACAGGTAATATTACCGTACCCGTAACGGGCTTAACGGCCAACACGCCTTACACTTTCGATGTGTATGAATATAACAGCACCGGTCCTTGCTACTTTACATGGGTATCTTCACAAAGTACTTCCAACACACCTACTGCTTGCACACCACCTACTACCCAAGCCAGTGGCATCGCTACAGCATCGGTTACCAATAACTCCATGAACGTTACCTGGACGGGCAATGGCAATGGCAATAGTGTTATTGTAATAGGCAATGCTTCGGCAGCAGTTAACGTAACGGCGCTGCAAATACAAGACAATAGCTTTAGTGCACCCGCTAACCCAGTTACTTCCTTTACAGCTGGTTCTCAAATAGGCAGTGGCAACTATGTATTGTATATCGGCACGGGCAGTTCTGTTACTTTACAAAACCTTACTGCTGGTACTACTTATAATTTTGCGGTGTTCACTTTTGATAATAGCACCAATTGCTACAATATTTCTACTAGCGGGGGTAATACCATAGCTCAGGCTACACTCAACCCTATGACTATTACCAGTAGTACCACCACGCAAAATACTGCTTCGGTACAGCCCAACAGTACCAACCAACAAATCATAGGGCTGCAGATTGTTACCGCTGGTGGCACTAACCCTGCCGCTACTGTCAATTCTATTACCAGCAGTATTTTGGGTTCTACCTCAGCAGCTGACATTACCAATGTGCGTATTTTTTACACCGGCACCAGCAGTACTTTTGCAACCACTACCCAGTTTGGCAGTACGGTGGCCAACCCTACCACTTCTGCTAATACCTTTACCGGCAGCCAAGCTTTAGCCGTAGGTACCAACTACTTTTGGGTGGCCTATGATATTGCCGCCATACCAACTGCAACTCAGGGCAATGTTGTAGATGCCAATATTACTTCTTTCAACGTAACTACCTATACCGGCACCAGCAATGTAACACCTACAGTAACGGCTCCAACAGGCAGCAGGCAGATATTGTTGAGTTATTGTACACCATCTTTCACCTTTGGAGCCAATTCCTTCGGCAATGATTATTGGATAACTGGGGTTTCATTTGGCACCCTCAATTTTACAGGAGGCACCGCAGTTTCCCCATCCTCAAGTCCGTATTATCAACTGATGTCAGCTACTGGCAGCGTTACCGCAGGTCAGTCATACAATTTTGTAGGTACAAAATATGGTAACAGCTACCAAATAAACATGAGTGCATGGGCTGACTGGAATAGTGATGGGGACTTTTTGGATACCGACGAGCGCATAATGAATTTGACAAATGCTGCTGGCGGAAGCAATACATTCACCGTGAGCAACTTTACCGTTCCTTCTACTGCCGTTGCAGGTACCACCCGAATAAGGGTGATGGTAAACTATACTTCTGCGGCCCCAGGTACGAACGGTTGTAGCCCAAATGGACAAAGCCAAGGTGAAACCAAAGACTTTAATATTACAGTGGTTTCCGCCACTCCTATGGTATATGTTTCGAGTACCGTAACGCAAAATACAGCTATCGTGGCCCCCAACACTACCAACCAGCAAGTAATTGGCTTGCAAGTGGTGACCAGTGGCAGTACTTCGCCGCTTTCATTGACAAGCATAACTGCCAGCACCAATGGTACTATTTTGGCTAGCACGGATATTACCAATGCCAAAATATACTACACCGGCAATACGGCAACTTTCTCTGCTACGGGCCAATTTGGCAGCACCATTGCAGCACCCAACGGCAGCTTGAGCTTTACCGGTTCGCAAACCCTAGCCAGTGGCACCAACTACTTCTGGCTCACATATGATGTGCCCAGTAGTGCTACGATTGGCAATGTGATTGATGCTGAAATCAGCTCTATTACGGTAGGCTCGGCCTATACACCAACGGTAACGGCCCCTACAGGTGCACGCACCATAATGAATGCCGGCGCAGTGCCCATCATTTATTATGACTTTGAGAGCAACAGCAATGTGAATACTTTTGAGAACGCAAGGGAACAGGATGTAAATGCTGCTGCATCGGCATGGACCGTAACCGGTACTACCTTAAATGCTGCTGGCGGATTTGGGTCAGGTGTGTATAAAGGCGGTACGCAACAAGGTACTTGCATTATAGCATATGGATTTCCCACTTCCAGCACCAATCCTGGAACTGCGGCTACCCATTACATGCAGGTATCGCTTAATACCACTGGTTTTGTGGGAGTTTCCGCAAAATTAAACGTTATTTCCACAGGTACTTCATGGCCCGATTACGGTTTGCTAGTAAGTTATGATGGCAGCACATGGACCGAATTGGGTACCATTTCCCCAATTCAAGGGGCTTGGGACGAAGTAACCGTAACGTTCAGCTCTTTGGCGGACAATAATCCTAATCTAAGGTTACGTATATACGGATACTATGGCGCATTAAATACCAACAGCCAATTGGCAATAGATAACTTTACCATATTGGCTGCAGGTACTACTACCAATGCCGGTAACAAAACACTGCCAGATTTCAGTAGGATATATACCTCCACTACCTCCGGTCTGACGGGTTCTGTGTACGTTTACGACAACTTTACCGTGGTGGGCAGCGGTACCACTATCAATTTAGTGGGCACTAACATGGCCATGAGCGGCAAGGTGACCGTAGCCAATAATGGCACCTTCAATTTCGGTACAGCCAGTACCCCAACCTATTTGATTGGTGCTGGTAGCTTTACCTTAGGCGCGGGTGCCACTATCGGTATTACCGACAATGCAGGTATCCAAGCCAATCCGGGCACTTTTGGCAACATTCAGTCAACTGGAACCAGAACCTTTAGTGCTGGGGCTGATTACAACTACATAGGTGGCATACAAGCCAGTGGCGATGGTTTGCCTGCGAGCATATCAGGCAGCCTTACCGTGAACAGCGGCACCGGTGGTGTGGTGTTGAGCCAGCCCACCACGGTTTCGGGCACAATCAATCTGACCAATGGCATCCTTTCTGGGGTTTCAAACAAACTGACTGCCACAAGCACCAGCACCGTGAACAGGACCAATGGTTGGGTATCGGGCGACTTTGAGAAATTCATAGCAAGCGGTGCCCCATCTACCATGACGTATGAGATAGGTGCTTCCTATTATACACCAGTAACCCTTACCTACAGCAATGTAACCGCAGGTGGCTACCTTACTGCCAGCACTACTACCAACGACCATCCAAACATTGCGACCAGCACTATCAATGGCAGCAAGAGCGTGAACAGGTATTATACCCTCTCTAACCCAGGGCTTACCAGCAGCGGTACTTATTCAGCCGTATTTAACTTTGATGCCGCAGATGTAGATGGTAGTGCAATACCTGCAAACTTTGCCGCTGCACGTTATAGTGGCGGTACTTGGTCTACGCCTTCCGTAGGCAATAAAACTGCTACCTCCACCGAGGTGACAGGACTTAACGCCTATGGCGACTTCATATTTGGCGAAACCAATTGCTTGGTAAACCAATGGACCGGTGCGGTGGACAACGACTGGTTCAATGACGCTAACTGGAGCTGTGGCACTGCACCAACTGCAGCTACTGATGCGGTAATCCCTAACGTATCAACTGGCAGCAACCGCTACCCAACTGTATCGGGTATTGTGGGGCAAACTGCTACGGTTAAGGGCTTGACCATTGATGCCAATGCAAGTATCAATATCGCTGGCCTGAACAATGTAAACTTGGAAGTATCGGGCAACTTTGTTAATAATGGTACTCCTTCCTTGGGCAATGGTAAATTGATCATGAAAGGAACGGGTGCCGCACAAACCATCAGCGGGGCCAGCAACTTCAAGGATTTGGAAATCAATAATTCAAATGGTGTAACTATCAGCTCCGGAACGCAAAGGGTTTCAGGTATCTTGAAATTACAAGCAGGCCAATTGACTACCAATGGTAACCTACGCATCACTTCCTCAGCAAGCGGCACAGGTTTGATTGACGACTTTACAGGTGGTAGCGGTACTATCAGCGGCGATGTGACCATTGAACGTTATGTAAACAATAGCACCAATGGCTTCTACTACATTGGTTCGCCAGTGGGCGGTGCCAACATTACCGACTGGGGCGCTGACTTTTCAGTAGCACCAATGAACGGAGCTAGTAACGGCAGCCAAATATGGCCTACAGCTACCTGCGATTTGAGCCAGTTGCAAGCAGGTTCGCCTTATGGTGGCTTGTTCGACTATCGTGAAAATGCGGTGGGCAGTTGTGTGTTGGATGGATGGCATGTACGTACCTCAGGCAACATACAGCCTATTCAAGGCTTTGTGGGTCGTATCCCTAACGGTACTTTGACTGACTTGACCGGTTCATACACTACTGGTCCTGTAGGGCCTTACAGCTTGACAAAAACTGCCAGCAACTCCACTACCAACAGTGGATTCAACTTAGTGGCCAATCCATACGCATCACCAGTCGATTGGGCTAATGTGGCCACTGCCAACAATACACAAATAATGGGTACTGCCTATGTTTACCAAACCTCAGGTCCATTAATGGGTACCTATGTTCCAGTCAACGGCGTATCTGGTAGCCGTAACATCGCTTCCGGCCAAGCCTTCTTTGTGGAAGCATTGAACAACGGTTCTACCATCAGTTTTGCCAATACCATGCGCACAACTGGTACCAACGTTTACCTGCGTACCGCACCTGTGTATGACAATCTGTTGACGCTTGACCTGAGCGGCAACGGCTATGCTGACCGCACCCAAGTAGCTTTCGGAACCAACTTCACCAATGGTTTTGATAGTGATTTCGATGCCCGTAAAATGAAGAGCAGGCCAGGCCAGCCTACTATGTTCACTATTGTGAATGCAGGTTTGCAATCTATTTATGCCTTGCCTTCTTACCAGCAAGTACAGCACATTCCCGTGGGTTTGTTGCCAGGAACCAATGGCACCTATACCATCAATGCCAATGATTTGGGGACCTTCCCAAGTACAGCATTGATTTACTTGGAAGATACCAAAGAAGGCACTCTACAAAACCTGATGGTAAATCCCAGCTATACCTTTACAGCCGATGTGAATGACAATATCGCCCGCTTTATCCTACATTTCGTTCCTGCTGCCAAGTTTGAGGTGAGCGGTGCCGATTGTAACGGCGACAATGGTTTAGTAACCGTGGATATGGGCCAGTACCAAGTAAATGGCGGCAACGTGGTATGGAACAATTATACTGTTACCGCCTCCAATGGCAATGTGGTAGCATCAGGTACCATCAATAACAACCTGATAGCATTGAACAACTTGCCCGAGGATACTTACACGATTAGCCTTGAAATAAATGGCTACACCACCAGCCAGCAAGTACAAGTAGATAATTTGAACATGGTAGATGCTAGCTTCACTCCATCATTGCTGATTGCAACGGTTGGCGAACCGATTGAGTTTACTAATGCCACCTCAGGTGCCAATAGCTTTGATTGGAGCTTTGGCGATGCTTCTACTAGCAGCGATGCAAGTCCGATACATGCTTATTCTGCTGCAGGAGAGTACGAAGTGTTCTTAGTAGCCCTTAACGGAGAATGCCAAGACAGCTATAGTGCCCTATTGAAGGTGGAAGATATTGCATCCGGCATCCAAGGCAATGAAGAAAGTACCTTGAACATTTATGGTTATGGCAACACCGTATTTATCAGTTTCAACCAATATGTTGATGATAAGGTCGATGTTACCATTTATGACTTGGTAGGAAGGGTGATTGCCAGCGAGAAAGCCGTAAACACCACCATTGCCAAACATACCATGGATATGGGCGATATAGTGGATGGCTACTATTTCGTGCAGGTAAGTGGTCCTAAAGGCAAGTACAGCCAGAAAGTGTTTCTAGGGGTGGAATAACATATTTCATTGCTAATACCAATGCCCTTGTTCTTTGATAGGATAAGGGCATTGTTGTTTTAACAAACCAAATTTTGTCGTAAAATGCACATTAAGTAGTCGCAAGTGCCCACTGTTAGGTGCATGTTTTAGTGAGTATCTTAGCGGCAAAAAGAAACCCTATGGGAATGAATAAAACGATGATAACTGTAAGTACTATTATCAATGCGCCGGTGGAGAAGGTTTGGGATTATTGGACAAAACCGGAGCACATTACCCAATGGAACCAGGCCAGCCCTGATTGGCATTGCCCCATTGCTACTAATGACTTAATGCCAGAAGGCAAGTTTGTATGGCGCATGGAAGCAAAAGACGGCAGCTTTGGCTTCGACTTTAGTGGTAAATACCTAGAAATTGCCCCTCAGGAACGAATAAAGAGCGTAATGGACGATGGCAGAACCATCGAAATTTCTTTTGAGCCACAAGCCAATGGGGTAAAAGTTACCGAAGTGTTTGAAGCGGAAAGCACCAATCCAATAGAAATGCAGCAGGCTGGCTGGCAAGCGATATTGAACAACTTTAAAGCGTATACAGAAAGCCGCTAGATTATCGCCTTCCACTAAGTTGAAAGTGCTGGGCGTATTCTGGTTTCACCTCATTATCCTTCACAAGCCACCCCATCATCATCGATCTTGGTACTCTCACTTTTTCGGGTACATGAAAAGTGCCGAAAACCCTATCCCATAAACGGGTGGTGACACCATGGTTTTTGCTGGGATTATGGAAATGGTGGTAAAAATGATGTTTTCTCAGGAAAATGAATATCCTGAATGGGTGGGCGGTGTGAAACCGATAATGGGTGATTTCATATACGCCGTACATACCGAAGAATCCAATCAAGAATGACAGGACTAAACTGCCTGGCAATACCATACTAATACTAAAAAACAAAACACAACCTGCAATCAAAGCAGCAACGATTTTTTTATATGCAGGAGCAAAGTAGTTAGCTACTGAATGGTGGGTAGCATGTTCGTCCTTAAAGAAATTCCTTCCTTTATGTTCGTGGCCAAGAAAACGATGTAGCAAGTATTCTGCAAGAGTCCAAGCAGTAATGCCCAATATTAATGAAGAGATGACAGCAATCATAGCTATGGATTTGATATAATGTTTGCCTTAAGTAAATAACGCTTTAAAGAATTATGGATGTTAGTGATCCGTCAAAACAAGATGCCATGCGATTAAATAAACGTTAATTGACTAAATGCCCAATTTGAAATTAATACTTTTCACCTAATTTAGGTACTATTCTTATCACCAAATCAAAACATTACGCAATGGCTTATTACAAAACTATCGATGGCAAGAAGTATGATGGTACTATCATTGAATTGGCTGAAAAGCTAACCCAAGGACGTGGAGACGGCCGGATTGGTAAAGAAGATGCAGCCCAATTGCTGGAAGCTGTAAAAGATGGTGATTCGTACACCGATATCGAAAAGGATACCATGGCTTACGTTCGCGAAAACTTCAAATGGACTGAAGAAGCTGACGAATGGTTCCGCACCGAAGTTAGAAAATGGGCCGCTGAAAAAGCCTAATTTGCAAAAGCGCACCAAGGAAGGTTTTGCCGGATATGGTGCGCTTGCTTTTTAATCCTCGTACCAACTTACTGCCTTGTCGGTTGGGGCTTTATAAAACTTGTTACCTTGTGAGGTGAACACCACGAAGTAAGCGGTATCCTTCACAATACCTAAGCCCACTCCGCCACGCAATACATCGTCCCAAGGGGTTGGGTTGGCGGTAGTATCGGCTTTTGCCGGTTTAATCGAGTACATAAAAGCACTCGAGCTTAACAATATCATTGATAGGCCTAAGCAAAAGCTTAAAATTCTGCGTGTAACAAGGTCTTGCAGCATGAAAGTTTAGTTTTAGTTGTTTGTTGAATCTAACAATATCTTTTCATTATGAGCGGCTAAATGCTTAATTTGAGTATAATAATATTTGACATAGGCCATTCAGTTGAGCTAGTTTGCCCACTACCGATGAAAGATATTGTGCAGATATGTAAAAGTTTGAGTGCCTCAGAGGTGCGCTTCATAAAAAGTTACTATCGCAGTAACGAGGAGAAGAAGCGCCTAAAGCTTTTTAACTTGGCGATGGAGCAGCCAACAATCACTGACGACGAAGCAGCCACTGCTATTTATGGCAGTAAAACAGAAACCTCTTTTTCGCACCTAAAGTCAAGATTGAAGAAAGACATACTTACCCTGCTACTTTTGAATGAGGGCTTTAGCCACAGCTCTTCCGCCTATAGACAGGCAGAACTGAATTGCAGGCGATTGCTCATAGAAGGGGATATATTGCTGAAACGCGGGGTATATCAGCCGGCAGTGAAAATATTGCTAAAGGCAAGCCGTATTGCCGAGGAGCATGATTTGCCCATGGAAAGCATACTTATTGATGACATTTTGCGTACCCATATCGGTTTTAAAAATGGGATAAAGCAATACAATATCATTACTGAAAAAATAAACAAGCAGTTGCTGGTGCTTCAGGAAATGTTGAAGGCCAAGGAATTATACAACCAAATATTGTTGCCAAACATTTTTCAGAACAACAGGGAACAGGAATACATTGCGCTAGCCCAAGATACCTTTAGGAACCTAGGTGAAGCTTATGAAAGAACGAAGTCGCCTAATATCGGTTACTTATACCACCTTTCGGGCCTGTATTATTTCGATTTTATCAAAGATTCAGGCAGTGCCCTTTCCCTTGCCTTGGGGTTGGCAGAATTGGTGGATCGTGAACCGGCCATTAGGTCGGAGGGGCGGGTGGCCAACGCCAACCTGCAAATTGCTAGCATTCTGATGGGCCGATATGAGTTTAAAAGAGCTGCCGACTATGCCAAGCGTGCCGTGGCACACTTTAAGCCTGGCTTGGGCAATGAATTGATAGCCTTGGAGCAATTGTTCTACGCCCAGTTGCGTGCCGGTGATACTTTGATGGCCCAAGAAACACTGGATAGAGCCTTTAACCACCCAAAACTGCCTTCATCGGCATTGACAAAAGCAAAATGGGTTTTCGCGAAAGCAGGTATGCTGTTTTGTTTAAAGCGATACGATGAGTCTTTGCAAGCCTTGTATGAGGATAATACTCTTTTACAGGACAAATCGGGTTATCTTTTCGGGATCAAGCTGCTGGAACTAATGAACTTTATGGAACAGGGCCAATATGATTTTATCTACTTCCGGGCCGAAGCATTAAGGAAATTATTGCAAAGGCAGAAAAACAAGCACGTAATCAGAATCAAGGCTATATTGCAAATTTTGCTTGCTTTTGAAAAACAGGGCTATGATTATGAGGCAACTTATGAAGCTATGGGGGAGCATTTTCGCCTACTGCAATCAGGAAAGGATGACTACTATTGGTCTCCCGTTGGTTTCGAGATTGTTCGTTTCGACGTATGGTTTAGGAGCAAAGTTGCTGCCCATCAATCTAAGAAAACAGGTTCAAACATTATTTCAGCTTAACCAAAGTAAACGAGCTGCCTTCAGGTACACCGGTTATGCTACCGCTATCAGCCTTGGCCTGAAGCTTTAACTTATCTCCGATGTTCAATAGCATGATAAATGTTCGGGTTGCGGTACCATATCGGATACTGTTTGAACCTTCATGGGCTGCAAAACCCTGACTGCTTGCCACCTCCGCATAACCCGATCCACTGTCCTTCATCAATCTGGTAGTAGTCAATTTGTTGCTTTCCTCACCTGTAAGGGCATAAGTAATTTGGTATAGCCCCGTTTTATTAATAGTGACTACTGCTCCCGAAAAACTCATGGACGTAACCGCAGGGCTAATACGGTTGTTGTTCCATTGAATGTCGGTAAAACTAGTGTTATAGCTGAAGTTTGCGGTGCGGTATAGGTCAACCGCTTCAATAATAGCTGGTGAATTGGCTGCCGAATACACCACACTGTTGCCTAAGCCGTCATTGAGCTCTATTTCTTTTGCCATTAATTTGCCGTCAACGTTCAGTTTTGCGGTAGTATTCACTATGCCTATACCAACCCTTCCTGCGGAATCAATCAACATGCGAGTTTTCAAAGTACCCAAAGAATCATAATAAAATCTGAACGACCCTTCCGTTTCATCTATGCCTACAATGTATTGTTTCGTCGTGTTGTTATGACTGAATCTTATTACGGCGGGGAAAGAAGTACCCTTTATGTGCAGGGCACTGTTGGGCGATGCAGTACCGATACCTATGCGATGATTGCGGATGACTAAATCCTTGGTTAAGCCATTGGTACTATCCTCACCAATGTAAAACGAACCCTCGGTTTCATCTATGCCCACTATATATTTTGATAAAGAATTGGAGAAGCCCAACTGTACATCGGAAGTATCTGACCGAAGATGCAGTAAAATGGTAGGATTACAGATACCTATGCCTACATTGCCTTCGGTATAGCAAATAGAGTTACGGCTCCAGTTCCATGGATCGAGCGGACGCCATGCCGTACCATTGAAATACTGAAAGCGATTTAAGCTTGTTTGATAAATCAACAAGCCCGTGGCTGGATCTGTTATGCCATACATCTGGGGAATAGTTAATCGGGGAATCAATATTCCCTTTGAACTGGAAAATACATCTAACACTGCCGAATGGTTAGGCGCACTAGTGCCTATACCCACTGATCCTACCTGCCCTTTTACAAAGCTGCAGATAAATAGAACTAGCATTAAGGTTAAGCCCTTCATAAGCTTTTTTTTCGGGAGAACTTATTTCTTGTAATATATAGTTATAATCTCTTCACTCCTAGGACAGAATGCGGCTTTTTTAGTTTGTTATTTATTGATTAAAAGCCGCATTAATGTCTGATAATCAATTATTAATTGCTACTCTGACTTTTCGAAAATGCCATTTCAATGCCATTAAAGTTCAATTAAGCTATACGACAATACAATAGCTATGTTTCCTATATTAAATTCACCTATTATAATTTCCAGAATCTGATGGGTGAAAGCATATTTGGCAATCGATACTTTCGCAATAGCTTTAAATAATGCTTCATTGCATCCCAGTAAATAGCTTTTGCATAACAACTCCCCATCACCACTTCTATACGGGCGTACAGTTCTAAAGAGATATTGTGGTAGGCTTTCATTTTTTCATTGATGCCCATCTCTTCTGACTTATTCACTCTTTCTATTTTGTCATAAAGTTCTACCAACCAAATAGGCAGATAGGCTTTATCCGCTGTGGGATACCCTTTAATGAGGTTTTCAAAAGCAGTATCTACTATCAGGGTTAAAAAGCTACGACATACTGCATTAGGGCTGCGTGCCTGATTTTCGCTTTTACGGGGCCTCTTAACCGAGTTAGATACTTGATACGCTACTAAGTCAACTTTCTGAATACATCTTACTTCCATCTTTCTAGTTTTTGCTTATCAGTTCGATGGTACCAAATTACCCCGACTTAATAGGGCTTTCAAGGAAAGAGGAGCAAGTTACTGTGAGGTTAAAAACTAGTTATTAAAAGTATACTGATAAGGTTATCAATATTTTATGAGGTTAAGCAACCCAATTATTTGCCAAAATATTACCTAAAAAGGGCAATTATTTCGATTTTTTGCTGGTAAACAATCTAGCCAATATGCCTCTACTGGGCTCCGCAAGTCCTTCAAATTCTGAAACCCTCCTTACATCTTCTATAGAATAAAACGCCTTAGGATTGAATTGGGTAATGAAATGGATAATCTGGTCAACATCCTTGCGATGCACCACCATAAAGATAAGGCTCACCTTGCCCGAAGCGCCATGTGCATCAACCAAAGTTACACGATAGCCCATATGCCGAATGCGTTCTACAATATCGTCGGCAGCCATTGGGGTAATAAACCTTATCACTACCTGGCCCAGTGCCAGTCTTTCTTCCAACCAAAGGCCAATATAATTGCCTGTGGCAAAGCCAGCAGCCCAGCCAATATAAGCAGCAGGGCTGTTTAAATTCTTCATTACTTGCCCTATGGCTATCAGCCATATCAATACTTCAAAAAAGCCCAGCAGCGGTGCTATGCGTTTATTGCCTTTTGAAAGAAACACGATACGCAATGTGCCAATGGTAACGTCGCATATACGCGCCAGAAAAATAAGTAGTGGTATAATTATCCACTTCACAATGGAAGAGTCGAAGCTGGCAAAAAGATCCATGGCCCTAATTTAGTGAAAAGCGCAATAAACGGTCGGGAACGTTTGTTTATGAAAATGGTTAATTTCGTTGTTCCTATGAGCTTTGTGTACCCGGCATTTTTATTCGCAGCTTCGCTGATAGCGGTACCCGTCATCGTACATTTGTTCAATTTCCGGCGCTACAAGACCGTGTACTTTACCAATGTTCGCTTTCTGAAAGAGGTACAGGAGGAGAGCAGCAGCCGTAGCAGATTGAAGCACTTGCTGGTGCTGGCCGCCAGAATATTGGCTTTGCTTTTTTTGGTACTCGCATTCGCTCAACCCTACATTCCCGTAGCGCAGGCAGGAGTGAAGAAGGAAGGCTCAAGGGCAATCAGTGTTTATATTGATAATTCTTTCAGCATGAGCGCAGAGAATGAGGGGGAGGCCTTGCTGAACAAAGCCAAGCAAAGGAGCAGACAAATAGTGAATGCTTACGGAGCTGCGGAACGGTTCCAGCTATTGACCAACGACTTCGAAGGTAGACACCAACGCTTTCTTACAAAAGATGAGGTGCTTAGCTTGATTGATGAAGTAAAGCCATCGCCCAAGGTGCGCCTATTGAAGGAAGTGTTGGCCTTGCAAAAGAAGAGTTTCAGTGAAACAAGAGCCGCCAATGATATAGCCTATATCGTATCTGATTTTCAGAAGAATGCCGGTAAATTTGATTTGGACTCCACTACAGAAATCAATTTGGTGCCCCAGCAACCCGAACAACAGCAAAACCTATATATTGACACCGCTTGGTTCGATAAACCCATAATATATGCTGGCCAAACAGTTAACTTGATGGTAAAAATTACCAATGACGGTGAACAGCCCATTGAGAATAGTCGTTTAAGCCTTAATATATCGGGCAAGGAAAAGGCTCTTGGCAACTTCAGCGTACAACCCAATGCCACCATCACTGACATGCTAAGCTTTACTGTTCAGGATACGGGCTGGCAGCAGGCGGTAATTAACTTGATAGACAATCCTATCACATTCGATGACCAATATTTTTTGGCCTATAAATCCATTGGCCAAATCAACGTGATGGCCGTAAGCCCCCAACAAGCCGACCCCTATTTGAACGCCTTGTTTGCTGCCGCCGAGAAATTCAATCTGAACAATGTGACCGCTGGGCAAATTGATTATTCCAAACTGGCCAATCATTCTATGATTGTACTTAAAGGCCTTCCGGAAATTTCTTCGGGCACTGCTTCTGAACTGGAGAACTATATAGCTAATGGCGGGGTAGTGGTCGTTTTTCCCGATGTAAAAGCAAACATTGCCACTTACAACCAGTTTTTTGGCTTGATAGGAGCAAACCCTATCAGCAGATATCAAAGCCAAGCACAGCCCATCACCTACTTAAACAAAGAACATAGCATCTATAAAGATGTTTTTGAAGAAGTGCCCGATAATATGGCTTTGCCGACAGCCAAAGGATATTTCACTTTTGGTGGGGGCAGCCGCAGTACGGAGCAGAAGTTGTTGGGCTTTCGCGATGGCAATACTTTTTTAAGCCAATATACCCATGGTTCGGGCATGCTATTCGTTTGTGCCAGCCCTCTGGATAAAGAGGTAACCGATTTTCCCCTACATGGATTGTTTGCTCCCTTGCTATATAAAATGTCGGTAATGGGCGGGCAAGTGCAACCAGTGGCTTATACCCTGGGCGAGGACAAACAGATTACTATCCCCAATGTGCCTGAAAAGACGGATGCCGTGTATAAAATGCGCAGTGGAGAAGAGGAGTTTGTGCCACAACAGCGCCGATTGGCCTCAAAAATGTTACTGAGCGTAGGCGATAGAACCTTACAGGCAGGTGTTTTTGGTGTAATCGCGGAAAAAGCGACAGAAGCATTGGTGGCATTCAATTATAACCGCAGCGAATCAAAGTTGGCTTACTATACCCTTGCTGAGCTTCAGGAAATGTATGCTTCCAAAAACGTTAGGATAATCGATAATCCCCGTTCCGATATCGGTAGCCTTGTGAAAGAGCTTGACCAAGGTATTGTGTTGTGGAAACTTTGTATTATTTTTGCCTTGGTATTTGTAGCAATTGAAGTACTGCTGTTGCGATTCTTGAAATAGCATCTTTACTTGCCCAATGCCCGCTACTAGATACTATGAACATTATCCTCCGGTCGGCCACCATTATCGACCCCAGCTCAAAGTACCACCTGCAGCAAAAAGACATTTCCATTATTCAAGGACGGATTGCCGCAATCGGCAATAGCTTGCCTGCAGATAAAAATTGCCAAGAAATCAATAGCCCACAGTTATGTGTTTCTCCCGGCTGGCTGGATATGTTTACCTTTCAGGGCGACCCTGGCTACGAATCGAAAGAGGACATTGAGAGCGGAACCAAAGCTGCTGCCTCCGGCGGTTTTACCGGTATTTGCGCCATGCCTAATACTAAGCCTGCCTTACATAGCAAGTCGGAAATAGAGTATGTCATCAACAAGGCCAAGGATAAAATGGTAGAGGTGTACCCTATAGGCGCGGTGAGCTATAAATGTGAGGGGAATGATATTACCGAGATGCATGATTTGCACCAGGCAGGTGCGGTAGCATTTTCTGATGGGATCCATTCTTGGCTCAATCCGGGCTTAATGTTGCGGTCATTACTATATGTTAAGCCCTTTGATGGCCTTATCATTAGCCATCCACACGAATACTCATTGGCGAAGAACGGCTTGATGAACGAAGGTGTGGTAAGCACCTCGATGGGCGTGCCAGGCATACCCAATATTGCCGAAGAATTGATAGTTGCCAGAGATATTTATTTAGCGGAATATTCGGGCTCAAAAGTGCACTTTGCATATATCTCTACCGAAGGTTCGGTGGAACTTGTACGTCAAGCAAAAAAACGGGGCGTTCGGGTAAGCTGTTCGGTGAGTGCTTATAACCTGGCTTATGACGATAGCGTTTTGCAGGATTATGATACCAACCTGAAAGTAATGCCCCCTTTACGCAGCAAGACTGACAATGCTGCTTTATTGAAAGGTCTAAAAGACGGTACCATCGATAGTATCTCCTCCGTGCACATACCACAAGATATTGAATCGAAAGAAGTGGAGTTCGACCATGCGGAATTCGGCATGATTGGGCTTGAAACGGCTTTTGCTTTAGTAAATTCAGCCATTGGTAAAAAACTGGATTTATCAGGTCTTGTCACAGCACTCAGTGTTCAACCAAGAAAATTGTTGGGGCTTGAAATAGCTCCTCTGGAAACGGATGCCCCAGCCAACCTTACCATCTTTGACCCTTCCGTAGAATGGACCTTTACCGAAAAAGATATCCGCTCTAAGTCTTCCAATACCCCTTTTGTGGGCAAACGGTTGAAAGGAAAAGTTCTAGGCATTGTAAACAAAGGCCAAAGCTACTGGAACTGATATGCAGCAGGCAGAAAGCAAAAATGATATCAATAGTTTATTGCTGCAAAACGGCCTTATAGGTGGGGTATTTGGCATCATGCTTATATTTATCCTTTACATAGTCGATGCTAGCTTAGTACATAATTCTCTGTTCAATCTTGCTGCGCCAAATGTACTTGCCATTGCCTTCATGCTACTTACGCTAAACGCTTACCGCAAGGCGCACCATAATTATATTGATTACCGCACCGGTTTAAAGGGGGCCTTTGGCACCGCCGCCTTGGTTTTGTTATTGTTTATCTTGGGTTGGGCATTACTGCACCAAGTGGTAGATACAGATTTACAGAAGAAGTTTATTGACAAATTGGTACTGAACAGTTATAAAAATCTAAAGGCCCAAGGTTTGAGCGAATTGGAGATTCAAGATAGGCTGTTGCTGATAAGGTTGTCCAAGCCTTTTTCGTTTAGGTCATTGAGTTTGATGTACATGGCCTATTTAATAATTAACTTTGTCTTCAGCATTATCGCCGCATTGACATTCCATAGTATTTTTAAGGAAAATAAACCTGCTGAAGCGACTGCAAATTGATGGATTTATCAATCGTAATACCCTTATACAATGAAGACGAATCGTTGCCAGAGCTATACTCATGGATAGCTGAGGTATGCAATAAAGAAGGGTACATATGGGAAGTGATATTTGTGGACGATGGCAGCAAGGACAATTCTTGGAAAATCATTGAGGAACTTTCGCTTAAGCATCCCATACATGTAAAAGGCATTAGCTTCCGAAGAAATTATGGCAAGTCGGCAGCATTGAACGAAGGTTTCCAAAAGGCAGCAGGTAAAGTGGTAATCACCATGGATGCCGACCTACAGGACAGCCCCGATGAAATACCGGAACTGTACGATATGATAATGGTCAAGGGTTTCGACTTGGTATCGGGTTGGAAGAAAAAACGCTATGACCCTATTTCAAAAACTATCCCTTCCAAATTTTTCAATGGGGTGACCAGTTGGGCATCGGGCATCAAGCTGCATGATTTCAATTGTGGGCTTAAGGCATACAAGCACGATGTGGTGAAAAGTGTGGAAGTATATGGTGAAATGCACCGTTATATACCTGTATTGGCCAAATGGGCCGGCTTCCAGAAGATAACCGAGAAGGTGGTGCAACACCGCGAGCGTAAGTATGGAGTCACTAAGTTTGGCTGGGAACGATTTATCAATGGTTTCTTGGACTTGATGTCCATTATGTTCGTGAGCAGGTTTGGCAAAAAGCCCATGCACCTATTTGGCACCTTGGGCATATTGATGTTCTTTATCGGCTTTGTTATTCTAGTATACCTTTCCGTATCGAAGCTTTTTTTTCAAGGCTATGGCATGACGGAGCGGCCTTTATTCTATTTGGGCCTAGTTACTTTGGTAATAGGCACCCAATTGTTCCTCACCGGCTTTTTGGCTGAATTGATTTCTCGGAGCGCCCACGACCGCAACCATTACCTCATCAGCAAAACTATTGGATAAGCCATGTTTTTCTCGCTGATAGTGCCGCTATATAACCGGTCCGACGAGATACGGGAATTATTGGAGAGCCTTACTGAACAGACCTTTAAGGATTTTGAGGTGATTGTGGTGGAGGATGGTTCTAAAATTCCGGCCGAGGAAATAGTAATGGGTTTTGCGGATAGGCTGGATGTGAAATACTATTTTAAGCCCAATAGCGGCCAAGGTTTTGCCCGCAATTATGGTTTTGAAAGGGCCAACGGCCAATACTTTGTCATTTTTGATTCGGACATCATTGTGCCACCCTATTATCTAGAAGCAGTATATAGGGATGTGACCACCAAGCAACTGGACGCATTTGGTGGACCAGATGCAGCACATTCCAGCTTTACCGATACGCAAAAGGCCATCAGCTATGCCATGACCTCTTATTTTACCACGGGGGGTATCAGGGGTAAAAAGAAGAATTTGGGGCCTTACCACCCACGAAGCTTCAATATGGGCCTATCTCGCAAGGTGTACGAAACGGTAGGCGGCTTTATCATTCCCTATATGGGGGAAGATATTGAATTTAGTATCCGAATCATCAGGGCAGGTTTCAAGACGGCTTTGATTCCCGATGCCTATGTCTTCCATAAGCGGCGCACCGATTTAAAGCAGTTTTACAAACAACTGCATTTTTTTGGCAGGGCGCGCATCAATATCTACACTTTCTTTAAAGATGAATTGAAGCTGGTGCACTTCTTTCCCGCGGCTTTTACCATATATCTAATCGTATTGGCTTTAAGCTTGTTGGTAGCACCTTTGGTATTTTTTGTGCTATATGCCTTTTTGTTGCTATTCATAACCCTTATATTTATTGATGCATCATGGCAGTACCGCAGTGTAAAAATCGGATTGCTCTCGGTAGGGGCCAGCTTGGTGCAGCTCACGGCCTACGGCATAGGCTTTATGGGCGAATTTTATAAACGAATCATACTCAAACGCCCTAACGATGGACGGAAGTAGTAGTAGCGGCAGCAGTAATAGCACGCCGCTCGTAAGCATTATCACCGTTGTGTACAACAACAAAAAGGGCTTGGAAACCACCCTTGAAAACATTCTCTTGCAAAGTTATCCTGCCATTGAACAGGTCATCATTGATGGCGGTTCTACAGATGGCACCTTAGCCGTGATAGAAGAACATAAAGAGCATATTTCCTACTATGTTTCGGAAAAGGACAACGGCCTTTACGATGCCATGAACAAAGGCATCAAAGCGGCCAAGGGAGATTATTTATGGTTCATCAACTCAGGTGACGAGATTGAGGCACCGGAGACTTTGGAGAACATTTACAATGAATTCGGGCTGGAACATGATATCTATTATGGCGAAACGCATTTGGTAGACGAGAAAGGGGCCATTTTAGGTACGCGCAGCCAGCTTACTACCCGCAAAATGCCGGAAGTAATGGACTGGAAAAGCATGCGCATGGGCCAAGTGGTATCGCACCAGTCATTTATCGTTAGGCGGAGTATAGCACCCCTATATGATTTGCAGTACCGATGCAGCAGCGACGTTGATTGGGGCATCCGTTGCTTGAAAAAAGCAGAAACGGTGGTAAATACCCATCAGGTGCTTACCCGCTATTTATTAGGGGGGTATTCCAAAACACACCAGCAGCGTTGTTGGAAAGAGCGGTTCAACATTTTTAAAAAGCACTATGGCATTTTTAGTGCCGTCTTTTACCATATTTACTTTGTATTCAGGGCGGCAATGTTTCGTTTTAAAGGCTGATGGACAACAGGCAACAAGACATACGGCAAATCATTGCCAGTTCTATTAACGTAAAGCAGCAATTGTTGGAAAGTCCCGCTATTGCCCCGCTTATTGAGCAATCTGTCGAAGTGTTGACAAAGGCTTTTAAAGAAGGAAAAAAGGTGCTTTTCTGCGGTAATGGTGGTAGTGCTGCCGATGCCCAGCATTTGGCGGCAGAGCTTTCCGCACGGTTTTATTTGGACCGCAAACCGCTCCATGCAGAAGCCCTGCACGTAAACACTTCTTACCTTACCGCCACCGCCAATGATTATTCTTTCGATGCCGTTTATTCCCGATTGGTGGAGGCGAAAGGGGAAGCGGGCGACGTGTTAATAGGCCTCTCCACCTCGGGCAATTCCCCGAATATGGTAAAGGCCATGGAAAAGGGGAAAAAACTCGGCTTAATCACCATTGGCATTATTGGCGAAAAGCCTTCTGAAATGGATGCTTTTTGCCAGTTATTGATTAAGGTGCCTTCACAAGATACGCCTCGCATACAGGAAGCCCAGCTACTAATTGGCCACATTATCTGCCAACTGGTGGAAAGGGAGTTGTTTGGAAACCCTAGCTGATACAGGGTTATTATAAGCCTACCTCGGCCAATACAGGTAGATGGTCTGAAGGATAGGAGGTGCCATTGTTATCGGTATAAATGGTATGGCTCATTACCTTCCACTGCGGGCTTACGAAAACATAGTCAATCTTTTTCCCGTCCTTCTTGCTTACGTTGAATCCATAGCTGGTATTCACTTCTCCTTGGGTGCTTACCAAGTAAAAAGCATCCCTCAGGTTCACCCCATTCTCTTTCATCATCAAGATTTTATACCCCTCCGTTTCATTGGTCATGTTGAAATCGCCCACAAAAAGCACAGGGCTACCAGCAGCTATTTCCTTGATTTTCTCAATGGCTAACTTGGCACTCTCAACCCTGGCTACTTTTCCCTTATGGTCGAAATGGGTATTGAACACGTAAAATTCTGTGCCGCTTGATTTGTCCTTCATCCTTGCCCAGGTGCAAATACGGGGCAAGTCGGCATCCCAGCCTTTGCTGCCTTTCTTGTCGGGCTTTTCAGAAAGCCAGATAGTGCCCCATTTCACTACGCTGTACTTCGATTTTAGGTACCAAATGGGCGAAAATTCGCCTTTCTTCTTGCCATTGTCCCTGCCAACGCCCACATAATCATATGCTGGCAGCAAGGCTTTCAAATCTTGTATTTGCACATTCAATACTTCTTGTAGTCCGGCAATATCAGCCCGCTTAATGATTTCCGCCACTTTCTCCTTGCGGTTGTCCCATTGGTTGATGCCATCCGTTACGTTCTTGTAGCGGATATTGTATGACATTACTTTGAACTGTTGGGCAGAGGCGACAACACCTATGGAGATAAGGATTGCAAAAAAGAAAAAGCGCATGTTTGGTGGTTTTGCTATAAAAATAGGCAAAACCTATTCTTCACCATAAAACAATTTTCCCTGTACCACTTTGGCAGGCGAGGTAAACGGATGTTCTTTGGGCTGGTGCATATCCATAATATGCAACACTTGCCAACCTTGGGTTTTAAGGTAATCTGAAATCATTGACCGATGGCATCTCCACCAAGTGGCTTCTGAACACATGTAGGCGACTGGCTGGCTTTCCGCTAAGGTTTGTAAATCATGGACACCCTCTTTGAAAGCCTCCGTTTCCATATAGTCCGCATATCCCCTAAAAGCCTCATGGCGCCATGCGGTGTTATGGCTATTGGGCTGCACCTTGCGCCTACCGCCCAAACCGATCAAATGCTGGTAAGCTATCCCTTCTTTTGGCAAGTTTTCCGCCATATTCAATTTGTTGAAATGGGGATACCGCTTTGAAGAAGGGAAGCTCCTTACGTCTGCCAATACTTGTATATGGTGGGTTTTGAGCAAGGTCACAAACTCTTCCCAGGGTCGGGTGGAGTGACCGATCGTGTAAATGGTTTTCTGGCTCAATTGCTATGTTGGGCTATCACTTGTTTCAAATCGTTGGCTTGTACTACCCCCGATACCCGCCAAACGGGTTGTCCATTTTTTGAAAAGGATAAGCGTCGGCACCCCGCGTACGTTAAAGTTACCGGCTAATTGGGGGTTCTTGTCCACGTCAATTTTGATGATGCGCGCTTGCTCGCCCACTTCATTGGCAACTTGCTGCAATATGGGTGTCATCATTTTACAGGGCCCGCACCAAGTGGCAAAAAAATCGACTAAGGTAGGGGTATCCGAAGCGACCAAGTCCTCAAAATTTGCTTTCATATCCAAGGTTTATGCTTACAACATTGGCTCTGGAAAATTCATTCCATTGAGTTTGATATGAAGGGAAACAAGCCACAAACAATATTAGTATCAGGCAAGTCTACCCGCCCAAATAAAACGACTGATAATAAAGTTGTCCTTTTCGATTCTGTATGCTACCACCCAATCACCATACGGAAAACATAAGTACTTGTATTTTGCTAATAGTGCATGTTGACACGGGGCATGTTGCACTCCTGATTTAGCTAATGTCTGGAATTCTGTAATTGTTTTATCAAGCCACCTCTCACCGGCACCTGTTGTGTTCTGGGATTCTACCCAAATAGCAACGGATAACAATGCATTATAAGCACTTTTTTTAATAACCAGTTGCATTCTTCCGTTGATAGGCTGCCAATTTCTCTTTCAGCATACTCAAGGCTTTCTCTGCTTCTATTTCCTCTCCTTCAGGTGCATCGAGCCAAGCTTTCATTTCATCATATGTCACCGAGCCATTTGGTATGGCCATGATTTCGTCCAGGCTCTTTGCTGAAAAGGTATTTCTGTCAGTATACTTTAATAGTAATTGAAGGTAAAGGGCCAACAAATCAGCATCCTCAACAGCATCGATCAACTCATGAAGTTGTTTTTTTGTATGCAATATAGTAGTGGACATTGGATAAAGATAAAGGTCTAATTTGATTAAACCCAAAAATGTAAGACAACATTCCAACAAGAATATTGTAAGGCGATTACTAAACAAATTCCTATTTTGTCCGTTCAAACTTGCTCATGCGCCTTATCAGCATTATCGGTTTAGCAATGTGCTGCCATATCATCATGGCGCAAACTCCTGGCATAAAGCATGTATTGGTGATTGGGGTGGACGGCATGAGCCCAGATGGCATTATGAAAGCCCCTACACCTGTAATGGATAGTCTGATGGCAAAAGGAGCCTTCACCTTTAAGGACAAGGCTGTACTGCGCACCAATAGCAGCCCCAACTGGGCATCGATGATTATGGGTGCCGACCATAACAAGCATAAAGTGCATACCAACAACTGGGAGCTAAGCAAAATCAGAAAGAAATCATTGTGTGGCGGCAAAAAAGGCGAATTGTGGCCTACCATATTCCGCATTGTAAGGGAAGCTAAGCCCCAGGCAAATATAGCCGTCTTCCATGACTGGGATGGCTTCGGAAGGCTGGTGGAGAACAACGTCTGCACAGTAAAGAAAGACTGCAATGCGGAAGATAGCGCTACCTTGGAGGCGGCTGCCTATATTAAGCAGCATCAACCTTTACTGACTTTCCTACACCTTGACCATGTAGACCATGCCGGGCATGCTGATGGGCATGGTAGCCCATCGTACTACCAAGCGGTAGCAAAAGCCGATAGCCTTATTGGTGTTTTGTTGAACAGCTTGCAAAAAGCGGGCATCGACAAGGAAACGCTAGTAATCATTACTGCCGACCATGGCGGCAAAGGCCACGGCCATGGTGGAAGGAGCGATGCAGAACGACTGGTGCCTTGGATAATTTATGGGCCTGGAGTTACTAAGGGCAAAACGATAACCACCGAAGTGAATACCTACGATACTGCCGCAACTATTGCTTGGGTATTGGGCATCCAGCCGCCTGAGTGTTGGACAGCCCAACCTGTTACCGATGCCTTCGAAACTACAACCGTTAAAAAATAACCCATGAAGCACCTGCTTATTGTTTTACTATGCGCTTTCGCCCTGGTAGCTAAAAGCCAAAACCAGTTTAGTTGCTGCAACACCACTGCCACGCAGCAGTTTGCCTTTATGGCCGCTGACCCTGACTTTAAAGCCCTGCACGATGCACCAGGAGATTACCGCTACAATGAGGACCTGGGTAAAATGATTACCTACAAAACCCCTGATGGCAAAACCGCCAATGCCTTTGAAATATTGACCCCCTATAAAACCGACCATTACCTGTTCATTTTCCATGAGTGGTGGGGCCTGAATGATTATATCAAAAAAGAAGCGGCGCGCTATTTCAAGGAACTGAAAAGTGTGAACGTAATAGCCATTGACTTATATGATGGTCAACTGGCTACTACCCAGGAAGAGGCGGCTAAGCTCATGCAAGGAGTAAAGGATGATAGGGCGCGCGCCATTATTGATGGTGCCATTAAGTATGTGGGCAAGCAGGCCAATATTGGTACTTTGGGCTGGTGCTTCGGCGGGGGGTGGTCCATGCAGGCTACTTTGATGGCAGGAAAGCAAGCTGCAGGCTGTGTTATTTTTTATGGCATGCCCGAAACCAATCTTGATAAGCTCATTACCTTGAAAACCGAGGTGTTGGGCATTTTTGCCACCCAAGACCAGCATATCAGCCCTGCGGTGGTAGAGGAATTCAAAGAACTGATGGATGTAGCCGATAAAAAACTGACCTTGTATAACTACGATGCGGTGCATGCCTTTGCCAACCCCAGCAACCCCAAGCATGATGCTGTAGCAGCTGCCGATGCATTTGCCAAAGCCAAAAAGTTTCTGGATAAGCAGTTCTACAAGAAAGAATAATTAGGACAAGGAATAGATTTCGCTTACAATATCCTTGTACTTCTCAAGCACTACCTTGCGCTTTACTTTCAAGGTGGGGGTCATTTCGCCACCATCGATGGTCCACTCGGTAGGAAGTATTTTGAACCGTTTCACCTGCTCCACATGGCCAAATTCTTTGTTGAATTTATCTATCTCCGAACGGTAAAGCTCTTGTACCTTACTGTCATTTAACAATGATTCCAATGGGCGGTCAATGTTCACGTCATGCCTTTTGCTCCACTCCTTCAAGTTTTGTACCGTAGGGATAATTAGTGCCGAAACGAATTTCTCATTTTCGCCGATTACCATTATCTGCTCAATAAAAGGGCTTTCCTTCATTTTGTTCTCTATCACCTGTGGGGCTACATACTTGCCTCCACTGGTTTTGAACAATTCCTTTACCCTATCTGTAATTTTAAGGTATTTTCCGTCCAAAAATTCGCCCACGTCTCCGGTGTGCAGCCAACCATCGGCATCTATGGTCTTGGCCGTCAAGTCAGGGCGCTTATAGTAACCCAACATGATATTGGGGCCTTTAGCTAAAATTTCGCCGTTCGCAGGGTCAATTTTTACTTCCACCCCAGGTATCACCTGTCCTACTGTGCCTAAGCAGTACTCCCCGTCTTCAAAACGATCAACCGTTAACACGGGTGAGGTTTCCGTCTGCCCATATCCTTGTCTTACCGCTATACCTGCCGCACTGAACACTTTGGCCAAGCGGGTTTGCAAGGCTGCAGCACCGGTAACAATGCCTATCAGGTTTCCGCCCAATGCTTCCTGCCATTTGCTGAATATGAGTTTTCGGGCGATGGCCAACTGCATGTTGTACCAAGCGCCGTTATTGCCCTTATCGTCAAAATTCAGACCCAAATCCAAAGCCCAGAAGAATAATTTGCGTTTGACACCGGTAAGCTCCAAGCCCTTGTTATAAATGGAATCATACACTTTTTCCAACAGCCTAGGCACACTGGTAAAGAAATGGGGCTTCACCTCCTTCAGGTTGGCGGCAATGGTTTCCATGCTCTCCGCATAGTAAATGGAAGCACCCATGGCAAAATAAGTGTACGTCACCATGCGCTCGAAAATGTGGCAAAGGGGCAAGAACGACAAAGCCTTATGCTCATTGTTCAAGGGCAATATGGTGGTGGTAGCCTTAATGTTGCTTACAATATTATGGTGCGATAGCATCACTCCTTTGGGTGTGCCTGTAGTGCCCGAGGTGTATATAATGGTGGCGAGGTCATCTGCCTTAACCTTGTTACGGAATTGTTCCAGCTCATGGCTGTTGTCTTTGGTATCCAAAGCCAATAGTTCCGACCAATTTTTGGCCCCTTCTACGATATCAAAGGTGTAAATCTCCTGAAGGGTGAGCACCACGTTCTTCAGGTTCTTCACCTTATTGTACAAGTTGCCATCCGATACGAAAGCCAGTTTTACTTCCGCATCATTGAAGATGAAATTATATTCCGCCTCACTGATGGTAGGATAAATGGGGACAACTACTGCACCGATATTCAGCGCCCCCAAATCGATGAAATTCCACTCAGGGCGGTTGTTGGCAATCAAGGCAATTTTATCATCAGGCCGTATGCCTGCTTTCAACAAGGCCCTGCTAACTTGGTCAATACGTTCGATTACTTCTTGGGTGCTATATTTTCTCCAGTTGCCCTTTTCTTTTGCTACCAAGCAATCATCTTGCGGATAGGTTTTCAATTGGTAGGGCAATAGGTCAATCAAACGGGTATAACTCATTGTAAATAGGGGTTTTGATATGTAGGGCTCAAAGATAATCTAACAGAGGTCAAAAAAAGAAAATTGGTTGCAAATTCCATCTTGCAGCTCAGTCAACCATCATTTCCAATTGACTGGTTGCATTGTTCAAGGGCTGAATTGTTTTATTGTTAATGGCTGAATGGCTAAATTGGGCAAGCCGTCCCCGCTTCTTGTGGGGTGAGCCCCGATTTACATCGGGGTAAATGCTATCGAACCGGAGCGTAGGCCATCGCTGTGGTTCGACTCCGCTCACCACGACCATGACCGCCCCTAATAGGATTCAACACCGCTCATAACAACCGAAAGCCAATACTTTTGTCGTCCAAAACGCATTGATTGACAGGGAACTGCCCCTGGGACCTCATAGAGGAACCGGAGATGCGGTATGCCTAGTTAATTGAAAATTTGCCAATTTAAAGATTTGAAAATAGTTGCGAACAAGTTAGCAATTGGACAATTCAGCCATTTAGCAATCAGCATCACTGTTGGACTGAAAATTTGGTAATTTGCAATTTGAATATGACTGCTGTCGAGTTAACAATTTAACAGTTTAGCGATTTAGCAATTCAACCATAAACCTTTTGACCATCAATATTCTATGGAGCAGAAAAAAGTAACCGGCGTGGGAGGCATTTTCTTTAAATGCAATGACCCACAAGCAGTAAGGGAATGGTACGAAAAACATTTGGGTATGAAAGGCGATGAACATGGCGTAATGTTCGAATCACGGATGGCAGGCGAACCGGAAAATGCGGTTTACACGGTGTGGTCGCCCTTTAAAAGTGATACCAAATATTTTGAGCCTTCTATCAAAGCATTCATGATCAATTACCGCGTGGAAAATATAGAGGCACTAGTGGAAACCCTAAAAGCGGAAGGCGTAACCGTGCTGGACGAGATTGCCACTTATGACTATGGCAAATTCGTGCACATCCTCGACCCTGAGAACAATAAAATCGAGCTTTGGGAGCCCTGATATTCTAAGGCTATCAATTAATGGTGATGACCGCCAGGTCCATGTACATGGCCGTGGGCTATTTCGGTCTCGGTGGCTTTTCGCACATCCACTACACCGCCTTTAAAATGTAGGTCGTGGCCGGCCAGTGGGTGGTTGAAATCCATCTTCACGTTTTCATTGCCTACTTGGGTCACCTTGCCGCGCAACGGATTGCCGTGCTGGTCTTCCAAAGTAAGGTAATTGCCCTCGTTCAGCAGCCCGTCTTCTATACGTCCATCAACCTCAAACACATTTTTGGGGATATCGATCACTGCATCGTCGGAAAAGGCTCCGTAAGCATTGTCGCTATTGATGGTAAATTCAAAACTTTTTCCAGGCTCCAAACCCATTAAGTTATCTTCAAAATCCTTTAGCAGATGGCCACTGCCGAATAAAAAAACAAAGGGAGCTGACTCATCAACCTTTTCTACTACTGGGCCTTGCGCATCTCCAGCCTTTAGTTCATAGGTGAGTGACACTACAGTGTCCTTTTCTATTTTCATTGATTGGTTTTTCGTTAGGGGTAAAGGTAGCAAAAACTTTACCAACATAGCTTGGCCACTGAATAAACCGAATAATGTAACTTTATGATAATGGGGGATATAACGACCATCAGCAACTATATTGGGGGACAGGCCCTGCCGCCCGTACACGGCAAATATCTGGACAATATAGCGCCCGCCACGGGCAAAGTATATGCACTTATTCCCGATTCGGATGATGAAGATATCGCCAAGGCAGTAATGGCTGCAAAACGAGCTTTTCAGCAGTGGAGCGGCATGGGAGCGGAAAAGCGTTCAGCGATTATGCTGAAAGTAGCCGACCTAATTGATGAACAGTTGGAAGACTTGGCTAAGGCAGAAAGCATTGACTCTGGAAAACCCATCTCCTTGGCACGAAGAATGGACATTCCACGCGCATCGAGCAACTTCCGCTTCTTCGCTACTGCTATTTTGCATACCTCTACGGAAAGCCACCCCACGGAGGGCATAGCACTCAACTATACCCTTAGGCAGCCACTGGGGGTAGTAGGTTGTATTTCGCCTTGGAACCTACCGCTGTATCTATTTACTTGGAAAATAGCCCCTGCCCTAGCGGCTGGCAATTGTGTTATCGCCAAACCATCGGAAATTACGCCCATGACTGCCTATTTGCTGGGCCAGCTTTGCGAGAAAGCAGGTATGCCCCCAGGAGTGCTAAACATTGTGCATGGAGTAGGCCCCAAAGCAGGCCAAGCAATTATAGAGCATCCTGAAACAAAAGCAATCTCCTTTACGGGTGGCACACAAACCGGCAAACATATTGCCCGCACCGCAGCCCCCATGTTCAAAAAACTGTCATTGGAACTGGGCGGCAAAAACCCCAATATTATTTTCGCTGATTGTGATTTTGAGGAAGCAGTGGATACAGCAGTAAGGGCCGCTTTTACCAACCAAGGACAGATATGCCTGTGCGGTTCGCGCATATTGGTGGAAGCCTCAATATACGAACGATTCAAGGACGCCTTCGTTGACAAAGTGAAGGACTTAGTTATGGGCGACCCTTTGGAAGAAAGTACTACCATGGGCGCCGTGGTATCGCAGGCCCACCAAGATAAGATACTGGGTTATATAGACGCCGCTAAACAACTGGACGGACGTATTTTAACGGGAGGGGAAAAGGTACACTTGAGCGGCAGGTGCGAAGGGGGCTACTTTATACAACCTACGGTAATTGAAGGGCTGGATGCCGATTGTAAGATAAACATGGAAGAAGTATTCGGCCCCGTAGCTACCCTGATTCCATTTGCGGACGAAGGGGAAGCCATTGCCATGGCCAATTGTACCGAGTATGGCTTGGCGGCCATGGTATGGACCAACGACCTGAAACGTGCCCACAGGGTGAGCGAAGCCCTGCATTCGGGTATAGTATGGGTAAATTGTTGGTTGCTACGAGATCTGAGAACACCATTTGGTGGGGTAAAAAATTCGGGGGTTGGCCGTGAAGGTGGCTGGGAAGCCCTTCGATTCTTCACCGAAGCCAAAAATGTCTGCATTAAATACTGAACATGAACGATAATCAAAAAGGTACTTATACCAATAAAGCACCCAAGCCTGTAGGGCTCTACCCCCATTCACGGCGGGTGGGCAATTTGTTGTTCCTATCCGGTATCGGCCCCCGCGAACCGGAAACCAACCGTATTCCCGGCTTGGAACTGGATGAGCAAGGGAATATCGTGAAGTACGACATAGAACAGGAATGCCATTCGGTGTTTAGGAATGTAAGGACCGTATTGGAAGAAAGTGGCTCCAAATGGGAAAATCTGGTGGACGTGACCGTTTTCCTTACCAACATGAAGGCGGATTTTGCTACCTATAACCGCGTGTATGCCGAATATTTCAAAGATGCACAGCCTTGTAGAACCACGGTGGAAATAAAGAGCCTGCCCACTCCAATTGCCATCGAACTGAAGTGTATCGCTATAATTGACCCATAACTTTTTGATAGGATCTTAAGCCCCAGTTTTTGTACTCCTCTTCCGTCCACAACACGGGAAAGAAGGTAACACGACGGGTCTTGGGTGGAAGGTATTGCTGCCAATTAGTGCCACCAGTAGCTTTGATATCTTCCGGCTTGCGCATCAGGTAACGTGCGGCCGATTTAAAATGCACCATGGGCCATTCAATATTGGCCGCACTATCGAATTGCTTCAACTGGTCGATCAACGCATCGTTTTTGCGCTCACTTTCAGGTAATGCTAAATAGCGGCGGTAAATATTTTTGTCTTGGTATTCGGTGGCCAGCTTTACAAAATCTTTCGAGTATTTGGCCTCGAATTGTTTCAGGGTAAGGGTTTTCTGCTTACTGGCCAGTTCGGTTGCCCCTTGACGCCAGTAAATATGCTCGTACACCTCTTCCAAATTGCTCACGTCCTCCATTCTGGTGCGCTCGTCGTAGGTTACCAAATACTTAAGCGGGGTACTGCAAATCTCTATCATGCGGTATTGTGCCGATTGAAACCCACTGGCTGGCAACAGTGCCATTCTGAACTTGAGGAATTGGTCTTTGTCCATACCATCCACCATCACATCAAAAGACCGAATCAATGCATCGAAATAGGTATTGATGCGCCTCAGTTGAACCAACATTTTTTGGGCATCCAACTCGGCATCATCGGCAATTTGCTTTATGGCATGCAGGCACAACTTAAAGTACAGTTCCGTCACCTGATGGTACATAATGAAAATCTGTTCATCGGGGAATGGGGTACGGGGGTGCTGTAGGTTAAGCAGTACATCCAGGTTTATGTAGTCCCAATAGGTCAAATAGTCAGCATACAATAAGCCATCAATATATGACAGCATATCCTGCCCCATAGCGGCATACTTCAGCTTTAATTGCTCGAGGCGTTCAGCCAATTCCGGTGTTATCTCCATAGGCTGGCAAATTACAAAAATATGCGGTGCGAAGGGTTAGCCCAAAAAGGCTATTTGCCCAAAGCCTTCTGCCGAGCGCGGTGGCGGCTTTGACCCAAATTGTACAGTACTTGGAAAAGGATGAACATACCAATGAAATACCCTATTGCATAGGCATCATATATGGGCTTCCAGGAAGGAAAGTTTTGGTAAATAAGTACCGTTAAATAGATAGAGAACAAAGAAACGGTGCCCAACACGATAGCAACCCATTGGTCAGGTAAGCCCAAATAGGCCAAGTGGTGGGTAATATGGTCTTTGCCCCCCACAAAAGGCGACTGCCTGCGCATCAGCCTACGTATCACAACGGTAGTAGTATCAATAAGCGGGATAATGAAAAGCAGCATGGGAATAAGAAACTGTCGAATTTCAATAAAGCCAGCCGCAGGATTTCTAAAATTCCAAAAAAAGAGGATGCTGACAGCGGCCAACAAAACCCCCAGAAACTGGCTACCAGTATCGCCCATATACATTTTGGAAGGGTGCCAATTAAAGAACAGAAAACCAACCAAAGCTCCAATTGCGCCCAGTATGATGATGAGGTACAAGCTTTCGAAGGCACCATTCAACAAAATGAGCACCATTCCGCCAAGCAATACCGAAATAGATACGCTGCTGGTAATAGCGTCCATATTGTCCAACATATTGATGGAGTTCATCAGGCCTATAATCCACACAATGGTGAAAATGGCGTTTAGCTCGCCAATGGGCGTAACCGGTATGATGAAATCAGTGAGCACCAGCAAGGTAGCACAGGTCAACTGCCCAATGAACTTCACTAAGGGATTGGTATTATAAGCATCATCGGCTAAGCCAATCAAGAAGCCCAAGCTGGAGGCAGCCATGAGGCCAATCAGTTGCTTATTGAAACCCCCACTCGCTTCTGCACCCGTTACCCCCAAAACCGATACGGAAATCAAGAAAATCATGTAAAAAGAAAAGCCCCCCAAAGATGGCTTGGTAGTAGAACCCCAGCGCACCAGATTACTGGTACTAGTAACATCTCGCATGCCCAAGTTCTTCGAAAACCGTAAAATCAAAAAATTGATGAGTATCGAAAACGATATGGCGATGATAAAGAACAGCGCAAAAAAAAGATAATTGAAATAAGGATTGGACTCCATACTTGCGTGGTTCAAAAATACTACGATTTATTGAAAAGCTTTTCCCAGAATGTTTTTTGTGGCTTCACATCATCTGAATAGTAACCAAAACCATAACCATAACCGTAGCTATATCCATATCCACCATAGCCATAATAGTATCCTGAAACACCACGGCCAACGTCGTTCAATATCACCGATAGATTTGTCACCTTATTTTCATCTATCAATTTATCCAAATTGCCAATAAAGGCTTTGCTGGAATAGTCTGCACGGAAAATATAGATAGGATAATTGACTTTTTTAATAATATCCAAACCGTCAGTAACCAACCCTAATGGTGGTGTATCAAAAATAATATATTCATATTCTTTTTTCAAGTTCTCTATTAAGACATCTAATTGCTCTGAGAGAATCAGTTCAGCAGGATTTGGGGGTATGGGTCCTGAGGTAATAAAAAACAGATGTGGCAGCTCGGTGGTATGAATACAATCTTGATAGTTATCCTTGCCAATAAGGATGGTGCTCATTCCCCTATCGTTATTCACATTGAATACTTTGCTCAATCGAGGACGCCGCATGTCAAGGTCAATAACAATAACCTTCTTTCCTAGGAAACTAAGTATCGCCCCAAAATTGATTGCTATAAAAGTTTTCCCTTCGCCAGAAATGGTAGAGGTAATGGCAACGGTTTTTGGCCCTGGGCTCGTATTGATAAACTGTAGGTTTGCCCTTAAAGAGCGCAGCGACTCCGAGACTATCGATTTAGGGTTGTTTGTAACTACGATTGAAGAAATAGGAATATCGCTGTACACCGTAGGCACCATACCTAAAACAGCTGCCTTGCTCTTCTTGCCAATATCATCCAAAGAAATAATGGTATTGTGCAGCATAAAGCGTACTACTATCACTACACCACCTAAAATAATAGCAAAGCCCATGGAAATCATCCAAATCAGGTTGCGGTTAGGGGAAATTGGCTTCTTCGATGATTGGGCCTTTTTCAGAATAATGTAGTCGGATATTATACCCGCTTTTGCAATTGAATATTCGGCCTGTCTGTCCAAAAGATTAAGGTAAACTTCTTCCTTTACACGGTACTTTCTAATCAAGCGCGTATACTCGGCCTCTTTTTCAGGCAGCTCGAGCACTTTGCCCATATACTCGTTGTATTGCTTTTTGAAGGTTTCATCTTCAAAGCTCAGCCTTTTGATAATATTGTTCACGTCATTTACCAAATCATTCTTCACCCTTACAATTTTTTCATCAATCATCTTGATTTTTGGATGCTCGGGGCTCACTGAAAGCAAAAATTCTTCTCTTTGGTCTTCTAGTGCGCGCAAATCTTTAATCAAAGCATCATAATTACCCAAGCCTTCTTTTCCAAGACCACTTGAAATAGTCCGCAAATCCTTTATTTGCTCAATGTAATCGTAGAACCAGTTGATAATCCTTGAATCAAGCTCAATACCTACCTTTTTTTCCTCAAGACTATTTATTTTGGCTACCAAGGAACTGATTTCGGTTTGGGGGTCGAGGTAATTATTCGCTCTCCGAAATTCCTTTAAACTATCTTGAAATATTGCCAAATCAATTGTCATCGTATCGATTTGCGATGCCAAGAACGCCAAAATTTGGTTTGCGCTTTGGGTCTTCCTCTCTATGTCATACAACTGAAATTGCTCCGTTACTGCATTTACAATATCTATTGCCTTTATCCTATTATTATCCTTGTAACTAATAATCATGGTCTTAAGCGCAGGGTCATCTTGAAGCACTGTTAGCTTCGAGAGAATCTGGTCAGCATAAGTAGCAGGGTTATTAATTCTGAAATAATAAATCTGTTTAGAATAAATGGGCAGGTTCCGTTTCACATAGTCCTTAATGGAAATTTGAACATTGAAGGCGCCTGTACTTGATTGGATATATTTATCAAACGGGAAAGTTTCCACTATCACCTCATTCCCGAAAATGTATTTTAGGGTGCACGATTTACCATCCTCATTTACGGTCATGTATATATCACTCTCGTAAATCAATAGATTAGTAACGGATTTAATATCAACAGTAAAGGGACTTAAAGTATATAGCTCGGAAGCTACAAACTTTGTCCTTCCTTCTTTATAATAACTCACTTTCAAAGGAAGATTTGCCAACGCTTTCTCAAGGATAAATTTTGATTTTGCAACTTGTATTTCCCTTAAAAGCTGATCATTGTCCTCTGAAAGCAATTGGCTGGTACCCAATAACTGGGCAGTCTTTTCGGTTTTCATCATTAGCGTGGAATTTGCTAAGAAAACCTCAGGTGTATATCTTAAGTAAAGCACCACAAATGCTATGGCCAGCAAAATGAATATCAATACCCAAATGATACTCCTTTTTATTACAGAAAGAAACAGGCTGATATTAAAATCGTCGCCTAATAATGACTGCAGGGTACTTAATATGGACGTATCATTTCTCATCGGTATGCTACCTTTTAAACAGTATGTAAAAGGTAAATGCGGTAGTAATCAAGGTTAAAAACGGGGTTATTTCCGTTAAAATGGCAGGTGCAACTTTGGTTGTTGGGTCAATAATGATCAAATCATTAGGTTGCACAATGAATCCTGCATCTTTCAAGCCCTCTATGGTAGATAAATCTATCTTTTTAATACTTGGATTGGCATAATCGCCCCTTATAATCTTGATTTTATGCGATTTTGCATTGGGGGGTATTCCGCCTGCCATGGCCAATAACTCTATCAATTTAATATTATCTCTTGGTAAAGCCACGGCCTGTGCGCCATTAAGGCCCGTAAACAGATAGACTTGTCGGTTGATGATTTGAAGTATGACGAAAGGGTCGTTGAACATGGAACTATATTTCTGCTCCAGCAAATCCTCCAACTCCTTCCTAGCCATTCCTACCACTTTTAAATCGCCTAGTAAAGGCAATTCTACCATGCCGTCTTGCCTTACTAAATACCCAAATGCAACACCACCTTGCCCCATTCCCCCTGCACCGGCACCACCACCCGCATGTAATATATCAATCAGTTCAAAGCCATCCCTGGCTTTCAAAATGAATGACAACCTGTCTCCTGGAACAATTAACTGCGCTTCCTTTTGTGATTCTCTCAGTTCAAGATACTTTACAGCACCGTTATCTCTTAATATGAAATTGGGGTAAAAAAGTTTACAGGAACTGAAATTTATAATTATCAAAACCAATAGCCAATTGCGCAACTTGAACATAGACCTGTTTGAGCTGTAAAACTAGGCAATTTTAGGTAAAGATTATGCTTTGGCTCTGTCTGCCAACAACTGCTTGTAGAGTGATTCCATGTCCCTTACCAAACGCATAAAATGATACTTATCAATAACATATTTACTTGCGTCTTTGCCCATAATATGCCTTAGTTGATCATTCTCCACCAAAGTAATTATATGGTTGGCAAACTGCACTGTATTGCCGGTTTCTGACAACAACGCGGTTACATTTGGCCGCACCACATCCTTAATACCCCCTACTGCTGTTGATACTATAGGCTTATTCGCTGCCTGGGCTTCAATCAAGCTTACGGGTGTTCCTTCGTTAAATGAGGTTAGCGCCACAATATCTACCCCAGCATAGGCCACATCTACATCCTTTATCCATGAAGTAAAGGTAATTAGGGCTTTTCTTTCAATATCCACCTCGGTGGTATATGCTATGCCTTTTTCTCTCACATATTGTTCCAACATAGCCCTGTCTTCACCATCGCCAATAATAAATGCCCTTATTTTTTTATTAGTCTTCTCTTGGGCTATGGTTATAGCATCAATGAATAAAGGGTGGTTCTTGATAGGCACCAACCGGCCTACGATACCTATCGCTATCTCATCATCATCAATAACATATTTCTTCCTAAAGATTTGGCGCTTTTCCTCAATATCCTGCTGAAATCGAGTGAGGTCAAACCCTAAGGGAATTACTACGGCTTTATCAGGGCTGCATACCTTATACTTTTCTGTTAGTTCGGCTTTTTGCAATTCGCTGATAGCTATAATACGGGTACTCCTCCTAGCCAAATACCGTTCGATTTCTAAAAAAACCCTGGTCTTAATAGGATTAAAATAGGAGTGGAACACATGGCCGTGAAAGGTGTGCACAATAACAGGCACATTGCATTGATGTGCTGCCAGCCTACCTAGGGCACCTGCCTTTGCAGCATGGGTATGCACTATATCAGGCTTGAAATCCTTAATTATCTGCTTTACCTCGGCAAAGGCTTTCCTATCCCTGAAGGGGTTGATGCTTCGGTGCATGTCAGCAATGTATTTAGGCTGCAAGCCCATACCCTCGGCAATGAAAGCTGAACTGGCCTCAGTTTCATCGTGCATGCCCGATACAAGCAATGTTTCAAACTCGGCATCCATGTACTTTGACAAGTAGCAAGCATTGTAGGTAGGCCCCCCTAAATTCAGTCTATTAATAATACGTAGTACCTTGGGCATGCTATCAAAAATTTATGCACAATACTTCTTCCACCAATTTTGGAATACAATTAAACCCCATATTCTAGCCTGGGCATCACCGGGGCTGGCTGAATCTAACTGTTGCTTCAGCGCATTGACACCTTCTACCGAAAAAATGCCTTGCGCTTCAATAAAGGATGGGGCAAGCAAATCATCAAAAATCAGGCTCCGCAGTTCTTTCCTGAACCATTTCAGCAGGGGCACCTCAAAACCATGCTTAGGCCTATTGAAAAGTTCAGCAGGCAATTCATGTCTGAAAGCCTCCTTCAAGATATGTTTTCGTACCCCTTGGTGCAGCTTGTATTCAAATGGCAGGGAAAACACATAGTCAACAAAGCGATGGGCCAAGAAGGGAACGCGCACTTCCAATCCATTTGCCATTGACATTAGGTCAACTTTTGTGAGCATGTCATTTTGAAGTACCAAATGCATATCGGTGTACAGCACTTCATTCATATCATCGCTGGTAATGTGCCGCAATGTTTCTGATTTTCTATCTCCGTACAGGCTTTCTGAAACACTTTCTTTTAAAAGACTAGCAGCATCCTTCTCATTGCAAAAAGAGCACCAACGCCAGTAACGTTCTGCCTTCCCCATATTCAAGCCCTCGCTATATCTATCCAACTGCCTCATTAAGTTTCCAGCCTTACTGTTTCTTGACTGTGGCATGAATGCAAACAATGGATTAGCATGTTTCAACAGTAAGTTAGGGATGCTTTTCTGTCTGGCTCGAAACTCTGCAAGGTGCTTGTTGTAGCCGGCAAACAACTCATCGGCCCCATCGCCTGACAAGGCAACTTTTACTTTTGAACGGGTATGCTTGCTTAAAATATAAACCGCTATGGCCGATGAATCTGCAAAAGGTTCGTCAATATAATCCAGTATATCAAAAAGGTGCTGGTAGAGGTCGTCATTGGTCAAAGAGAAAGTGGTATGGTTGGTATTGAACTTTTTAGCAACCAATTCAGCATAACTTGTTTCATCAAAAAATGGCTCGTCTTTATACCCTATCGAGAAGGTGCTTAGGTGGGGGGTGTGTTTTGAAGCTAAAGCCACTATGATAGAAGAATCAATGCCGCCGCTTAGGAACGCACCCAATGGCACATCGGCTATCAGCCTATCGGTTACCCCCTTTTCCATCAAATCATATAGCTTTTTCTTTCCCTCTTCAAAAGACAGGTAGGGCGATTGGCCCTGACGAAAACTAGGGTTGATTTGGAAGTATTGCTTTACTTCAAATCCACTTTTGTTAACCACGGCATAGTGGCCGGGCAATAGCTTTTTTACCCCCTTAAATATACTATGGGGCGCAGGTATATAATTAAGCATAAGGTATTCGTACAGCGATACCTCATCAATGTCCCTTTTTATTGGGTAACAAAGCAGCGCCTTCATTTCAGAAGCGAAGACAAAGCGGCTCTTATCTTGTGCATATAGCAATGGCTTAATGCCTATCCTATCCCTGGCTATAAACAACTCATCTTTCAGCGCATCATAAATGGCAAACCCAAAGAAGCCATCCAGCCATTCCAGCATTTTCTCTCCATGGTGGATAAATAGGTACAACAATACTTCCGTGTCGGAACCACTACGAAAATGTATGGAAAACGAAGAGAGGTACTGTTCCTTTAGCAATTGAAAGTTATATATTTCACCATTGAAAACAATGGTGTATCTGCCGCTGGTATCGCTCATTGGCTGCGAGCCCGAATCACTTACATCAATAATGGAAAGCCGGGCATGGGCGAAACCAACGGAACCGTTAGTATAAGTTGCTTGTTTATCAGGGCCACGCTTGGATAACAGAGAGGCGGCTTTCTCCAAGTTGGCGGTATACTTTTGGGCAGTATCATTGAAATCGTAAATTCCACTTATACCGCACATGTATGTATATCGTAAGGGAGTTAGTAATTTTAGCACAAGTTATAAAGAATGGACGTAATTGACCTTGGGTTAGGACCGATTTATTTGGTATTGGTGTACATGCTTGCCTTCATTGGGAGAAGTCGGTTGAAAAAAGACGACCCTTTGAGGCAATACTATATAAGGGGATTAACATTGAAGCTTTTTGGGGGGATTGCAGCCGGTATCGTTTACTTTTTTTATTACAAAACTGGCGACACTGTCTTTTACTTTTACCGCTCGAAAATACTCTACGAAGTGTTTCAGGGAGATTTTTCGATTTTTCTTAGATTGCTTACCGAAGACCCTTTCAAATACGATCAACAGCTAAATGATTTTTTCAAATACCTTATTGCTAGAGACACTAGTGCTTGGTTCTTAGTTCGCATTATTGGGGTATTAAATATTTTTACTTTTGGCTCATATGCGGCGGATGCTATTCTTATATCTTATTTTTCCTTTCTAGGGATTTGCGCGCTGTATCGTACCTTAATTGAAATGTATCCGGAGCAGTCGAAAGAAATGGCGGTAGCTTGTTTCTTCATCCCTTCGGTTTTCTTTTGGGGCTCTGGAGTATTTAAAGATGCAATTACATTACTTGGCGTGTGCTTAATGACCAGAGCATCATACCAAATATTTATAAAAGGAAAATCCATAGCGTATTATTTTTTCATATTTGTTATTGCGTTTTACGTCACCTTTAAACTAAAAGCCTATATAGCCCTGTGCTTTATTCCTTCCCTAATGTTTTGGATATTTTTTACATATGGCTACAGAATCAAAAGCTCTTTCCTGCGTTCATTGATTATGCCTGTTATACTGGTTATGACTATTGGAGGTGCTTATGTCTTTATGGCTCAGGCAGGTTCTGCCAACTCCAACTGGTCACTTGATCAGATTCAAGATCGTGCCAAAGATATGCAATGGTGGCATTCGAAAGTGAAAGATATTTATGGAGCGGAAGGTGGCGGTGGCTCCTTTTATTCTATTGGTGATGGCAGCTTTAGTATTAGCAATTTATTGCTGTCGTTTCCTCAAGCCGTGGTGGTTAGCCTGTTCCGACCATTTTTATGGGAAGTAAGAAGCCCCGTAATGTTATTGGCTTCCATTGAAGGCTTAGTGCTTTTAGTATTTACCATTAAACTGATTCGGGGCTTTGGAATATCTAAAATCTTCAAATACTCAAAAGATAATCCGTTCATCTTCTTCTGCTTGTTCTTCGCAATGATTTTTGGCTTCGCAGTTGGCTTTACAAGCTTTAACTTTGGTGCATTGGTCCGCTATAAAATTCCATTGATGCCTTTTTATGTTGCAGGCCTTTATCTTATTAGATATCAAGCAACTAAAGATAAGAAATTGGAAGAATTAGCGCGGACTGAGAAGTGATTCTCGATTTTTTCCCTAGCTTTTCTTCCAAAGGATATGCGCATTTGTGGATTCATCAACAGGGTGTTGATGGCCTGTTCCCACTCTTGGCTATTGTCGCATAAAAAACCATTGATTCCCGCATCCACAATTTTGGTGTTGACCCCCACGGGCGAGGTAATGGCAGGAATTCCCAAAGCCATGTATTGCAAGGCTTTAAACCCGCATTTTCCCTTTGCCCACTTATCTTCAGTGAGGGGCATAATGCCTACATCAAACCGTAACAAGTCTTCAATTTCCGTCGCTTTGCTCCATTCGATATACTCAAGCGAAGCTAATTGGATATCGGGCTTACGGTTGGAAATGACCACAAACCTAAAATTCAACTGGCTCTCCAATTTTTGCAATATGGGCACCACCATGTCAAGATACTGAATGGTGGAATGGGTACCCGTCCAACCTAGTACAGGTATTTCTCCTTCCCTATGTTGCTTCACTTTATTGTGGTGGTGCTCGGTGTCGATGGTTGTGGGGTTGAGCACCACATTAGGGTTGAACTGCCGGGCATAATCGCATAAGTAATCGTTGCCGCAGGACACTTTATAAGCCCATTTGCAGATACTGCCCACCTTTGAGTGCCACTTAATGTCCGCTACTATTCTGTTGTTTTCGGAAGTATTAGGAAGCCAAATAGCGTCATCAAAATCATAGATTATCTTTTTGCCGAGTACCTTGGCGATTATCCATTCGAAAATAGGCGGGCCTATAGGGCTCGCTTCTCTATGGATAAATATCCAATCATATTTACCCAGGCCAAAGAGCAGTAAAAACCGTTTCCAGAATCCAACCATAATACCTAGGGCTTTATTAAGCTTGTTGCCAGGAGTATATAGGATTTTCCAAGTCGATTCGCTTAGAAAAGGGGCAATTTCATACTGGTAGCCCTTCTCAGTGAGCAAAGGATAGTATTGCTCAAACCTAAATCTTTGTGATGGGGCCCTGCCGGTAGGATATGGAACAATAAACAATATCCGCATACCCGCTATTGTTCGGTTACCAAATCGGCTATGCCCAATACTTTCCGATAGATACTGGCATAAGTGGCGGCCCCTTTGTTCAAATCATAATAATCCAAGGCATATTGCCTCAATTCCGATTTGTCGAAATCTTTGGCCAAAACATCCCTTACAACCTTTGCGTGGAGACTCTCGGTATTGTCAGGTATTAACATGCCCCCATTGGGGTACCGAGCTATTAAGTAATCCAAATCGCCTACGCCGCTTAAAGCTATTACAGGCAAGCCGCATGCCCAATACTCGCCAAGTTTTGTCGGGCTACGTCCAATCGTTGAATAACTCCTTACATAATTCACCACCCCATAATCGCCTGCCATCAGGTATCGGTGTACTTCTTTCAGGTCAACACCTATAAGCCTTACGTCGGCCATATTCATTCCGGCGCTGCTCACCTCATTTTCCACATATCCGCTATCAATACGGCTCAAAATCAACAATACGGAATTGGGCACCACACTTTTCAATTGCTTGAAGAGACCCAATAGCATGGACATATCGTAGTTGCCCCCCAACGACCCACTATAAAGCAATACTTTGGCATCAGGGTTAATATTCAATTCATCCCTTACTGCTGCCCTAACACTTTCATTAAAGGGCGGGAACAAGTTAAAGTCGACACAAGTGGGGATAATAGAAATGTTATGCCGTTCTTTCAAAGCAAGCCTTTCAATTTCATCACCACCAACATGGGTAAGAGATATGGATTGGTCGGAAAGGGCAAACAATTGCCTTTCCAGTTGCTTGAAGTAATAGTAAATGGGCCTGTACACTGGGTTGGCCCAAAGGCCGCTTTCGCGCTTTTCATCGGCCCACCAACCTCGCATATCAAATATCATTTTGGCCCCATACCGTTTTTTGGTATTGATGGCCAAATTGCCAATGGTGTAGCCCCTACTATGTACTATATGAAACTGCTTATGGGCAGCCAATTGCTTTATTTTCTTCCAACCCACGCGCAAATCTTTCAAGGTAGATAGTACCGGTGGCTTTTTTGTGTACATCAAGGCATGCCATGTAATATCAAACCCATCTAACGAATCTTGCACGCCTTGCTTTTTAGAAGCGTATATATCGGGCTTCTCAAAACTGATGATATCGAAAGAAAAACCTTGCTTGCTAAGTAAGCGCAAGTAAGAAAGCACTTGCGACTGGCCCAAAGGGTCCGTCATGCCATCGTAAGACAGATAGAGGACATTATGCTTTTTTGGCCCCATACCATTCAATAAACTGTTTCAATCCCTGATGCAAAGGGGTGGCAGGGGAATAGCCCAACATGGCTTTTGCCTTGGTAATATCTGCATACGTAATATCCACGTCACCCGGCTGCATGGGCATCACATTAATTTGGGGTTGTTTGCCCATTACCCCATAAATCGCATCTACCAACTCCTTCAGCTTGACTGGATTGTTATTGCCTAGATTGATGATTTCATACACCTTATCGTTGCTCATGATATAATCAATGGCCTTCACAAAACCATCTACCGTATCGGCAACATAAGTATAATCGCGGGCCGTACTGCCATCGCCGTACATATTTAGGGGTTGCCCTTCATCTATCAATTTTACAAACTTGTGTATAGCCAAATCTGGTCGCTGGCGTGGCCCATACACCGTAAACAGCCGCAGGTTGAGAATATCAATATGGTACAAATGGTGGTAACTGAAATTCATCAATTCACAAGCCCGCTTGGTAAATGCATAGGGTGAAATTGGCTCGCTTACCGCATCGTTTTCGCTGAACGGAATCTTTTTGTTGTTTCCGTACACGGACGAAGAAGAGGCAAAAACCAACTTCCGCAATCCGTTATCTTTCATCCATTCCAGCAAATGGTTGGTAGCTGTAATGTTTGCTTCAATATAGGCATTGGCATCTTTCAGGCTGGGCAGCACCCCTGCCTTGGCCGCTAAATGTACCACCACATCATAGCTGCCATTCAATTGGGAATAGGCACTTTTATCCGCAAGGTTGAACTCAAAAAACTGAAAATCAGCATGGCCTAACAATACTTCGAGATTAGCTGTTTTTAGCTCTTTCGAGTAGAAAGGGTCAAAATTGTCAATGCCAGTTACCTGATTGCCTAACGCCAGCAAACGCTCTGCTAGGTGCGACCCAATAAAACCAGCACAACCTGTAAGCAATATTTTTCTTTTCTGGGAAGGGGCCACCTGCTAAAAGTTCTTTAAATACCAGCGATGTAGAATAATCAACAACCAAATACGGTTGTAAAGATAGTCTTTGCCGTTTAAATATTGCCGTACCAATGGCTGCACCTTTTCCCATTGTACAATTCCCACCTGTTGCGTTACTTTCTCATTAAGATATTCGTCTATCAAATGCCGCAGGTCGGTTTTCAGCCATTGGATCAATGGCATACCAAAGCCCCATTTGGGCCTGGCAAAATACTCCGCTGGCACCATATCATACAACACCTGCTTCAGTAGATACTTACTATCCTTGCCGCGCAGTTTCAATGACTCATCAACATTGAGCGCAAAAGCCACCAGTCTATAATCGAGTAAAGGCACCCTAACTTCCAAGGAATATTTCATGCTGGCCCTGTCCACTTTAACCAATAGGTCATCGGGCATGTAATATTTTAAATCGAACAGTGCCTGTTCTTCAGCGGGTCGCAGTTTCCTTGGTAAACCCTTGAAATCCTCCTCTAACGGATATGCTTGCAGCCATTCAGGCTGCAGTACAATATTGAGTTCCTGCTGCGTAAAATAGTATTGCTCCTGCGAAAATATATGCGATTTCACTTGAGCTTCATCAGGATATCGGAACAAGTGCGACGCCCTTTCGAACTTGGATGATGAAGTCGATAGCAATGCACCGATAGGGCGCCGAAAGAGCTTTATTAAAGGATTCGACAAGCGATTTGCCCATTGATAAAAACCATAGCCCATATAGGTTTCATCGCCCCCATCGCCAGACAATGCCATGGTGACATGTTGACGGGCCAATTTGGACACCAACATTGTAGGGACCGAGGAGGAATCGGCAAAAGGTTCGTCATATACATCTATGATATCTTCAAACAAAGCAATGGCCTCCCTGTGCGATACCATAAACTCATGATGGTGCGTGCCCAAATACTTAGCCACCCTAGCAGCATGCTCCGATTCATTTTTTGGCGACTCCTTAAAACCGATGGAGAAAGTGTTGATAGGTGAATTGCTCACCTGCTGGGCAGCAGCCGTAACCAGACTTGAATCAATACCACCACTCAAGAAGGTACCAAATGGCACGTCGCTTATCAGCCTATATTTCACCGAGCTTAAAACCAATTCCTTTAGACGTGCCTTCGCATTGGCTTCGTCAGTAACCACATTGGGTTCTATCTGGTCTTCCAATCGCCAATAAGGCCTTACACTTAGCTGGCTTCGCTGTACCAGCCCATAACTGCCTTGCGGAAACTTATGGATATTGCTGTAAATACTTAAGGGCTGCGGGATATAGCCTAAATACAAGTAAGCGTTAAGCGCTTGCTTGTTGATTGCCTTTGACTGGTTGACCAGGTCTATTTCCAACAATGCCTTTAATTCAGAACCAAAAACAAAGGTGACACCATCCCAAAAGTAATATATGGGCTTAATTCCAATCCTGTCACGGTAAAGATGCAGTTCGTGAAGTTCTTTGTCATAAATGGCTATGGCAAACATGCCATTCAATTTCTGTACAAAATCGGGGCCCCATTTTGCGAATGCCTCCAAAACTACCTCTGTATCGCCAGTGGTTTTTAAGGGCACGTCCAGTTCCTGGGCAATCTCCCTAAAATTGTACACCTCGCCATTGAAGATAATGAGATACCTACCTGAATGGGAAACCATCGGTTGATTGGCGCTCTCGCTCAAATCGATAATGCTCAACCTTCTGTGGCCTAAGCCAATATTAGCTTCAAAATAATAACCGCCTGCATCTGGCCCCCGGTGCGAGAGGCAGTCAGTCATCCTTCTTAGGTCGGCTTCAGCAAGAATGGGTTCTGAAGAAAAAAAACCAGCTAGCCCACACATGCAATACCAGCATTATTGACGGAAACCATGGCGCAAAGATAAACAGCCCTGATGAATGCGCCACTGCTATGGCGTTTGTTTACAAAACCTTATCAATCATATCGCTTATACCGCTTCTTCTTTTCAGGGAAATGGTAGCCAATCAATATTTCGTGCGAATTGCCGATATATGACCTCACATCAGACAATTGCTGATCATAAGCATAGGAAATCTGTATTTGCTTTTTGATCAACACCGATGCGTCAAACACCACAGTTTGTTTGGTACGGTAGCCTGCACCCAACCAGAAAAAATCTTTGTACTTAAACCTTACATGTGCATCTACCTGGAAAGGAGCATTTTTCACCGTCTTGAACCATACCATAGGCTCTATTGTAAAGGTAGGCTTATAGGCAGGGCCAATAGGAATCTTTCCGCCCGCTACCACATAATAGTGCAATTCCCGTTTCAAGTTCGATGACGTATTAACATCGTCGAACTGGATATTGAATGGAATAACATTAGGAATAGAAAAGCCCAAATAAAATTTGTCATAGTAGTAGTAAAGACCAATTCCTGCATTGGGCATAATCTTTCCATTCTGGTTTTGGTTGATGGACGGGTCATTGGGCTGGTCAAGCAAGAGCTCGTTTGAATTTAAGCGATACTGATAGGCAGAAAATGACATACCCAATGACAGCTTGCTCTTCCTTAAAAACCTGGCCCAATGGAAAGGATTGATTTTCGCAAACGAGATATGATAGCTAATGGCAGCAGTACCTCCAATAAAGCCGGTGGGGCCGGTCTTGTCATAAATCAAATTGCCACCCACCCCTATGCTCTTGCGAAGCAATGGCGCCCTAAAACCGGCAGTCATGGTTTTGGGGGCATCTTGCACTTTGAACCATTGGTGCCTGTATGATACGGTAGCTATTGCATGCCTTTCAGCACCTACAATGGCAGGGTTCAACATGAAATTGTTTTCCCTATATAGGCTATACCATGGCAACTGTTGCGCCAACAATGGGCTACCTAATAGTGCAATAATGAAAAGGATATATAGCTTCTTCATGATCATTACTTAACAATGGTGATTGAACCAGTTACCGCTTCGGAAATATTGTTCAGCTTCAATACGTAATAGTAAGTGGCGGCAGGTAATAGCTTGTTGTTATAGGTACCACCCCAGTTATTCATATATGGACTTGCCCTGAAAACCTCATCGCCCCAACGGTTCATAATAATGATTTCATTGTCAGGGAAAATCTCCAAGTCGCGAATGACCCAAACATCGTTGATACCGTCGCCATTAGGAGTGATGGCATTTGGCACAAAAATGTTTTGGTCGTCTTTCACTATTACAGTAAAGAAGGCGGTGTCAATACAACCCGTAGCAGTATCGGTAGCGGTTACCATATAGGCCGTAGTTTGCTCAGGGCTGGCAGTAGGGTTAAAGCAATCGGTACAGTTCAAGCCTGAAGTAGGCTCCCACTCATAGGTCATGCTATCCACACTGCTCACTACGGTAACGAATATCTCCACACTTTGGCCCAAATAGATGGTATCCAATGCAGGCTGTGTAATTTCTATATCGGGTGCCAATACATCATCAATAGTAAAGTTCAAGGTAGAATCACAACCATTAGCATCACTTACCGTTACGGTATAATCACCTGGCTCCAAGTTGTTTACAAAATAGCTAGTGGCAGTAGTATCGTGGCTCCATACATAAGTGTAAGGGGCAACGCCGCCGCCAACATATACCTCAATCCTTCCATCCTCACGGTCGCAATAAGCTCCCTTCACGTAAATAGAATCTATTGAAGGTTGGTCAACGGCAGGCACATCAATTACCATGATGGTGTCGCAATCGGCATTATCGGTAACGGTTACTGTATAAGTGGTATTGGCCAATCCACTGACATTACCATTGCTACCAGCTCCTGGGCTTGGCGACCAGTTATAATTAATGGGACCGTCATTGCTAGTAAAATCCAATATGATGGTACCATTGTCCAGCCCACAAGTGGTAGGCGTCACATCCAAACCACCGAATACAGGCCCTTCCCGTTCAGTGATGGTGGCAGATATCTGCTGGGTACATCCATTGGAATCTACTACGGAAACAGTGTAGGTGTTCACACCCAAACCATTCACACTATTTGTAGTGGCGAAAGAGTTGGTAGTAGAAGGTACGCTGCCTGGGCTCCAGTTATAGTCATAAGGTGCAGTACCGCCCGTTAGGCTCACGGTCAGTCCACCCGTTGCACCGCCATTACAATTGGTATTGCTATCCACTACAATGCTCACCTGTAGCTGTGCCGGTTCAGTGATGGCAATGGTGTTAAAGGCAACACAATTATTGGCATCGCGTACCGTAACACCGTATGCGCCAGGGCAAAGGTTAGATGCAGTAGCTCCCGTCTGCCCATCACTCCAAACATAGGTATAAGGCGATGTACCACCAGCAGGTGTTACCGTTCCTGTACCATCGCAGGCACCAAAACAGGTGACATTAGTAGAAGTGAGGGTGATGGTTAAAGGAGCGGCGGGTTGGTTGACCGTATCGCAAATATTGAATTGGCAGCCATTGGCATCAGTTACCGTTACGCAATAAGTTCCGGCAGTCATATTAACGGCAGTATCGCCTTGGCCAATCGGTACACCACCTGACCAAACATATTGATAAGGAGCCGTACCGCCAGTAACGGTAGCGAATATTCTACCATCGCTTCCTCCAAAACAACGTACATCCACCACCGTCAAATTTGCCACTAAAGGCGCAGGCTCGGTAATATTGACACTACCTGTAGCCGAACAACCTAAAGCATCGGTAACAGTAACCGTTACCTGCCCAGGGGCTAAACCGGTAGTAGTATCGCCTACCCCGATAGGTGAACCGGAAGACCACTGTGGCACAAAACCACCATTGCCGCCAGTAACTGCGTACCAAGCCCTACCATCGTTGGCTCCATTACAAGATACATTGCGTTGGCCCATAGTGAGCACCACTGGCAGCGGCTCATCGATAACAATAGTATCTGAAGCTTGACAGCCATTGGCATCCGTTACGGTTACAATATAGGTACCGGCACACAAACCACTGATGCTGTCAGTGGTTGCCGTATTGCTCCAGCTATAAGTGTATGGGGCCGTCCCGCCAGATGGTGTTACCCTAGCCGTACCATCACATACTTGGAAACAACTGGCATCGGTACTACTGTTAATGGTGGCAGTCAATACCGGTGGCTCCAACAACAATACCGAATCTTGGGCCTGGCATCCATTGGCATCAGTAACCGTCACATTTGCTATCCCTGCACAGAAACCGGTTCCAATGCTATCAATAGCATTATTATCCCATAGATAAGTATAAGGAGCGGTACCCCCAGCAGGTACGACAGTAGCCGTTCCATCGCAGGAAGCATTGCAACTTAAATCAGTAGAGGCTACGATATCAGCCGTAAGCAAAGTAGGTTCAGTTATCGTAATGGTATCAGTTGCAGTACAGCCATTACTATCGGTAGCTGTAATGGTGTAGAACCCATCGCAAAGGCTAGTGGCAATGGCTTGTGTAGCATTGCTAGGAGGACTCCATAGGTAACTATAAGGGTTTGTGCCACCTGAAACAGTAACAGTGGCCTCCCCATCGCAAACATTAAAGCAACTAGCATTGCTAAATGCAGTAATATCCGCTACAAGAGGTGCCGGTTCAGTAATGGTTGCCGTATCGAAGGCTTCGCAGCCGTTTGCATCGGTTAAGGTTACAAAGTAAATACCTGCGCATAATGCCGTGGCCGAATCAATGAACGAGCCATTACTCCAGTTGTATAGATATCCAGGAGTACCGCCCGTAGGTATTGCCAATAGTTTACCGTCACAAACTGCAAAACAACTGGCATTCTGTACCGTATCAATCGTTACAATCAATTGCGTGGGTTCTGTAATGACAACGGTATCAGCGGCTGTACAACCATTGGCATCGGTAACGGTAATACGATAGCTTCCATCGCACAGACCTACTATAGTGTCGTTGACGGCAGCATTACTCCACAAGAAAGTATAGTTAGGCGTACCGCCCGTTACAGCGGCAACCGCACTTCCGTCGCATACATTAAAGCAACTGGTATTGCTGGAGTCAATAACCGATACCACCAATTGTGATGGTTCGGTAATGGTTACCGTATCGCCGGCAATACAACCGTTGGCATCAGTAATGGTTACCGTATAGAAACCAGGGCATAGGTTGGTAGCATTAGGGCCGGTTTGTGTTCCCCAGTTATAAGTATAACCTGCGCCAGGAGTACCACCTGAGCCAGTTGCAGAAGCCGTACCATTACATGCACCGAAACAGGTAACATTAGTAAACGAAGTGATATCGACTATCAATACTGGCGGTTCAGTAATGATAACTGTGTCGGTTGCGGTACAACCATTAGCATCGGTAACAATTACGGAATAACTGGTTGCGCACAGCGTGTCGGCTGTGGTAGAAACATCCCCATTACTCCACAAATAAGTGTAAGGCGCAGTACCACCAGCAGCAGTTACCGTAGCATTGCCATTACAAGTTCCGCTACAGGTTGCATTGGTCTGGGCTGTTATAGTGGCAGTCAACAAAGTAGGCTCCGCAATTTGGATGGTATCAGCTGCAGTACAGTTGTTTGCATCGGTCACTACGCCGATATACAATCCAGCACATTGTCCCGTTAGGGTATCATTGTTCAAGGCTGGGTTGCTGTTCCATTGATAAGTGTAGCCTGGCGTTCCACCTGCGGCCTGAATTACCGCACCTCCATCACAAACATTAAAGCAATCCAAATTGGTGGTATCTATGATGGTAGCAGTAAGCACTGGCGGTTGGGTAATATCAATGGAATCAAGCGCAACACAGCCATTAGCATCCGTTAAAGTTACCCTTACTATGCCAGCACATAGGCTATCGGCTATCGTGCCCACATCTCCATTATCCCAAGTATAGGTATAGGTAGGTGTGCCTCCATTTGCTAGCGCTTCAGCAGTACCTATACACACGTTATTACACAATAAGTTGGTCGATGCAGTGATATCCACCGTTAATACCGGTGGTTCGGTAATGACCACGGTATCAGCAGCGGTACAACCATTGGCGTCAGTAACCGTTACTGCGTAGGTGTTTGCACATAGGTTGCTGACGGTATCATTGGTTAGGCCTCCAGGATTCCACAAGTAGGTATATGTTGGAGTACCTCCCGTTGCTACTACTATGGCACCACCATCGCAACTGGCATTACAGCTTAAGTTGGCCGAATCAGTAATGGTAGCTACCAATACAGGAGGTTCGGTAACTGTTGCCGTATCGGCGGCGGTACAGCCATTACCGTCGGTGATTGTAACGCTATAGGTACCTGCGCATACGTTGCTGATAGATGGTGTCACGTCGGTCCTACTCCATAGATAAGTGTAGGCACCCAAACCACCACTACCGCTTACGCTGACGAATCCATCGCATACCGCATTACAACTGGCGTTGCGTACGGAATCGATAGTAGCGAACAAGGCTAGCGGTTGGGTTAACGTTACCGTATCGCTTGCGGTACAGCCGTTGGCGTCCGTGGCGGTTACGATATAGGTACCTGCGCAAAGGTTGCCGATGGTATCATTGGTCAACGCGCCAGGGCTCCAGCTAAACGCATATGGCCCAACTCCACCCGAAGCAGCAGCAATAGCCTGACCATCACATACGCCAAAACAACTGATGTTGGTGGACGAGGTGATAGAAACCGTCAATAGGGTAGGTTGGGTGATAGTAACTGCTGCCGTATCGGTGCAACCGTTGGCGTCCGTGATGGTCGCCACAAAAGTACCAGCACAAAGACTATCGGCAGTAGCGCCGTTATCCCCGTTCGGCCATGCATAAGTGTATAGCGTAGTGCCCCCTACCACAGTTACCGTAGCGGTTCCCGTACAAACATTGTTGCACAATAGGTTGGTAGAGGCGGTGATGCTGGCCACCAACTCTGCCGGCTCGGTTATGACAACCGTATCGGAAGCGGTACATCCTGCGGCATCGGTCACAACTACGATATACTGACCGTCGCAAAGCGAGCCATTAAGCGCACTAATTGGACCGTTGCTCCAAGCATAGTTGTAGCCTGGGGTGCCGCCACTGGCCGTGGCACGGGCCAAACCGTCGCAAACGTTGAAACAACTTGCGTTTCTAATGGAGTCAATAACTACCGTCAATACAGGCGGTTGGGTAATATCTATAGTGTCACGTGCCGTACAGCCGTTCTGGTCGGTGATGGTCACAAAGTAGTTACCCGCGCAAAGGTTGGGGTTGGTTACCGTGGTCGGCCCATTGCTCCAAGCATAGGCAAAAGGAGGTGTGCCTCCCTGGCCGCTCACCTGCAAAAAGCCGTCGCATAGGCCATTACAGCTCACGTTGCGCACGGAGTCCACCCGCACTGTCAACAATGGAGGCTGGGTAACAGTGGCGGAGTCAATGGCCGTACAGCCGTTGGCATCGGTAACGGTGACCCTGTAGGTGCCGGGGCACAGGCCGCTGATGGAAGTCGAAGTGCCGCCGTTGCTCCAAAGGTAGGTGTAACCGGGCGTGCCGCCACTGGCTGCCACACTTACAAATCCGTCACATACCCCAAAACAGGAAATGTTGCGTACGGAGTCTATATCGGCCACCAATACCGGCGGCTCTGTGATATTGAAGGTGTCGCTTATTGTACAGCCGTTGGCATCGGTTACGTTGACAATGTATTGCCCATCGCACAAGCTACCGATATCCTGGCTGGTCGCCCCGTTGCTCCAAACATAGCTGTACGGGCTGGTGCCCCCAGTTACATTGATATCGATACTGCCATTGCAAAGGTTATTACAAGTAGCATTGCTTAAGTTCACCAAGGTAATGACCAAAGGAGCTGGCTCCGTAACCACGGCCGTATCGGCGGCGGTACAGCCATTGCCGTCAGCAAGCGTAACGCTGTAAGTGCCAGCGCAGACGGTACTAATGGAACTGGTGGTATCACCGCGGCTCCAGTTATAATTGTAAGCTCCTAGCCCACCGGTAGCCACTACCCTGACAAAACCGTCACACACCCCATTACAGCTCGCATTGCGAACAGAGTCGATAGTTGCAAACAAGGCTGGCGGTTGGGTTATATTAGCAGTAGTAGTGTCAGCACATCCAGCAGTATCGGTGGCTATCAATGTAAGGGTGCCTGCACAAAGATCGGTTACGCCCAAGCCTGCGACGGTACCACTTGACCAGTTCAATACGTAACCACCTACCCCACCGGTAACGGTAGCGTTAGCCTCTCCATCACATAAGCCAAAACAGCTCACATTAGCAGTGACATTGATAATGGCTTGGATAGCCGCTGGTTCAGTAATCGTAACTGTTACTATCGTTTGACAGTTATTCGCATCCCGCACGGTATCAGTGTATGTACCTGCACAAAGATTGCTACGAATGGCTCCCGTTCCAGTACCGGCTCCACTCCATGAATGTGTGTAAGGGGCTGTTCCTCCACTTGGAGTTACCGTGGCGGTGCCGTTACATTGGCCGTTACAGGTCGCATTAGTTTGAACAGATGAGGCGGTTAACAGGGTAGGCTCCGTAATAATAACCGTATCGTTTGCCACGCAGCCATTGGCGTCGGTAATGGCTACTATATAAGTGGTATCGCAAAGATTGCTAATGGCAGCAGTAGTGCCACCGTTGCTCCACAAGTAACTATAGGTTGGTGTGCCACCGTTGCCTATTACTCTTGCAAAACCATCACACACACCAAAGCAGCTAGCATTTCGGAACGAATCGATTGTGGCAGTTAACACAGGTGGCTCGGTAATGGTAGTATTAGCCGTATCGCTACATCCAGCGGCATCTGTTGCTATTACGGTCACTCCGCCTGCGCAAAGACCAGTCACGCTTTGACCCGAAGGCGTACCACTTGACCACACATAGGTGAATGAACCCACCCCGCCGCTGGTTGTGGAGGTAGCAGTACCATCACATAAACCGTTACAGCTTACATTGGTAGTAGCGGAAATAGCGGCTTGAACAGCCGCTGGTTGGGTAATGGTGGCAGTAGCTGTATCGCGGCAGCCTGCAGAATCAGCCACAATCACGGTAACGCCACCTGCACAAAGTCCTACCACCGAATCAAGGCTGGAAGCCACTGGCGACCAGATATAAGTATATGTTCCTCCCCTACCACCGGTAGTATTGGCTCTGGCACGGCCATCGCATAAACCATTACAACTAACATTAGCTGTTACGGCAATATTGGTTTGAATAGCTGTAGGTTCGTTAATAGTAATGTTTACCAAGGTAAAACAACCGTTGGCGTCTACCATTGAGTCGCGGTAGGCACCTGCGCACATATTAGTGCGGTTTCCTCCAGTTCCGCTACCGCCGCCGGTCCAAAAGTGGGTATATGGTGGAGTTCCACCGCTTGGCGTAATAGTAGCAGTGCCATCACACTGGCCATTACAGGTGGCGTTGGTTTGGGTAGAACTGGCAGTTAATGCAGTAGGTTCGGTTATGGTAATCACAACAATGGTAGAACAGCCATTGGCATCGCGAACGGTATCCCTAAAGACACCAGCACAAAGATTCGTCCGAGTAGCACCCGAACCTGTTCCACTGCCGCTCCAACTGTGCGTATATGGCGCGGTACCGCCGCTAGGCGTAACGGTGGCACTGCCGTTACAAACGCCATTGCATGTTGCATTTACTTGGGTGAAAGTTGCAGATAGAACTGTTGGTTCCGTGATGGTACCGATAGTAGTATCCCTACAACCTGCAGAGTCAGTAGCTATAACGGTGACACCCCCAGCACACAGGCCGACTACGGAATCAAGAGCGGAGGCTACTGGCGCCCAGGTATAGGTGTAGGTGCCGCCCCTACCGCCAGTAGTAGTAACCCTAGCCCTGCCATCGCATACGCCATTGCAGCTTACGTTGGTTGTGCTGAGTACCGCATCGACTGCCGTAGGTTGTGTGATGGTGATTGCCACTATGGTAACACAGTTGTTCGCATCGCGAACCGTATCATTATAAGTGCCTGCACAAAGATTGGTTCTATTACCTGCGCTGCCTGAACCAGCACCGCTCCAGCTATGCGTGTATGGAGCCGTTCCACCACTAGGTGTTACCGTTGCCGTGGCATCGCACAGCCCAAAACAGCTTACGTTGGTTTGGGTCGAAGAAGCAGTCAATGCAGTAGGTTCAGTGATAGTAACCGTTACTATAGTAGAGCATCCATTAGCATCGCGAACCGTATCGTTATAAGTTCCAGCACAAAGACCTGTCCTGTTACCCCCGCTGCCTGAACCAGCACCGCTCCAAGCGTGCGTGTATGGAGCTGTTCCACCGGCAGGTGTCACGGTGGCTGTTCCGTTACATAGGCCGAAGCAAGTAACATTCGTTTGGGTTGAACTAGCCGTCAATACACTTGGCTGGGTGATGGTAGCCACAGCAGTATCCGTACAACCCCCTGCATCTGTCACAGTTGCAATGTAGGTACCCGCGCACAGCAGCGTATCGGTAAAGCCAGTTCGGCCACTAGGCCATACAATGGTATATGGTGATACCCCACCAGTAGGTGTAACCGTTGCCCTTCCAGTACACACGCCGTTGCACAACAAATTGGTGGTAGCAGTTACAGTGGCAATTAAAGGAGTAGGGCCAGTAATTGTGGCTGTATCCAGTTTGGTACAGAAATTTCCGTCAGTAACGGTCAATATATAAGTACCAGGGCAAAGATTGGTAATGGTATCGTTGTTGAGGGAGCCTGGGTTCCACACAAAGTTATATGGTGCGGTACCTCCCGAAGCGGTACCAATTAATCTACCGTTGCATCCACAGGTAGCATTGGTAGCGAAAATAGTATCAATGTTTAGGACTGTTGGCTGGGTAATAGTTGCGGTAGCAGTATCCTTACAGCCTGCATTATCGGTGATAATAACGGAAATACCCCCAGCGGCAAATCCACCTGTGGAATGGGTTGCACCCGTGCCAGTGGCACCCGTGGGCGACCATACATAGCCATAAGGACTTGTGCCCCCCGCAGCCGCTGCGGTTGCCGTACCATTGCTTTGGCCAAAACATAACACATTGGTAGTAGAAATGATGCTAGCCGTAATAACGGCTGGCTGGAGAATATTTACAGTCACCGAATCGCGGCAGCCATTTACGTCCGTTACCGTCACCGTATAGGTTCCGCCTGCTAAACCTGACGCTGTAGCACTGGTACCTAAGCTGGCAGGTGTCCATGCATAAGCGTAGGCAGGAGGTGTAGTGCCCCCAGTGGTATTAATGGTTACTTGGCCATTATTATTGCCCAAACAAGTAGCGTTGGTTTGCGAACCGATAGTAGCGTCAAGCACTGCCGGTTCGGTAATGGTTACCACTACAATAGTGGAACAGTTGGCGGCATCGCGTATAGTGTCCCTATAAGTACCGGCACATAGCCCTGTTCGGGTACCGCCCGTACCTGTCCCAGCACCGCTCCAGCTATGCGTATAGGCTCCGGTACCGCCGCTTGGCGTTACGGTAACCGAACCATTGCAAAGCCCAAAACAAGTAACATTAGTTTGGGCAGTAATAGCGCCCGATACAGCGGTGGGTTGGGTGATGGTAACGGGCAAAATAAACTGACAGCCGTTGGCATCTCTTATAGTATCATTTACCGTTCCGACGCACAAATTAGTACGAGTAGCGCCAGTGCCGCTACCAGCACCGCTCCAACTATGGGTATAAGGTGAGGTACCTCCACTAGGCGTAACCGTCACTGAACCAGTACAGACACCATTACAACTGATATTTGTTTGCGATGCAATGGTGGCAGTAACCGAGGTTGGCTGGGTGATGGTAACAGACGCGGTAGCCGAACAAAGAGCCGAGTCGCGAACGGTGACCGTGACACCGCCTGCGCAAAGCCCAGTCACTGGGTTGGCAGTGGTTACCGTGCCCGACGACCACGTATAGGTATAAGTACCGCCCCTTCCGCCTGAAGCGGAGGCTGTGGCCGTACCGTTGCAAAGCCCGTTACAGGTAACATTGGTACTGGTAGGGATGCTAGCAGAAACAGCAGTGGGCTGGGTGATGGTGACCACCACAATAGTGGAACAGTTATTAGCATCACGTACCGTATCGCGATAAGTGCCTGCGCAAAGGCCGCTACGGGTCGGTCCAGTACCGGTGCCTGAGCCGCTCCAGCTATGGGTATATGGGCTAGTGCCACCTGCGGGTGTAACGGTGGCCGTTCCATCGCAAAGGCCATTACAGCTTACATTGGTTTGGGAAGTGATGCTTGCCGTTAAAGCGGCAGGTTGGGTAATGGTGACGGATGCCGTAGCCGAACAAAGGGCAGAGTCACGAACAGTTACCGTTACGCCTCCCGCACATAGGCCAACCACTGGGTTAGCAGTGGTTACCGTGCCCGATGACCAAGAATAGGTGTAGGTGCCGCCCCTTCCACCTGAAGCAGAAGCAGTGGCAGAACCGTTGCAAAGGCCGTTGCAGGTAACGTTGGTGGTAGTTGGAATGGTAACCGAAACGGCAGTAGGCTGGGTAATGGTTACAGGTAGGATAAACTGGCAACCGTTGGCATCGCGTATGGTATCATTTACCGTGCCTGCGCAAAGGTTGCTGCGCGTTACGCCCGTGCCCGAACCCGTGCCGCTCCAACTGTGGGTATAGGGCGATGTTCCTCCACTCGGCGAAACCGTAACCGAGCCGTTGCACAAACCGTTACAAGTTACGTTGGTCTGGGAAGTAATAGTTGCCGTGACTGACGTAGGCTGGGTGATGGTAACAGAGGCCGTAGCAGAACAAAGAGCCGAGTCGCGAACAGTGACCGTGACACCGCCTGCGCATAGTCCCGTTACGCTATTGCCCGAACCTGTACCCGAAGACCAAACATAGGTATAGGTACCGCCCCTACCGCCTGAAGCGGAGGCTGTGGCCGTTCCATTACAAAGTCCATTGCAGGTAACATTAGTACGTGTAGGTATGCTGGCAGATACCGCAGTAGGCTGGGTGATGGTGACCACCACAATAGTAGAACAGTTGTTGGCATCCCTTACCGTATCGCGGTAAGTGCCTGCGCAAAGGCCGCTGCGGGTTGCGCCAGTTCCCGTACCTGAGCCGCTCCAGCTGTGAGTGTATGCACCCGTACCTCCGCTTGGCGTTATGGTAACTGTTCCATCGCAAAGGCCATTACAGCTTACATTGGTTTGGGAAGTGATACTTGCCGTTAAAGCAGGAGGATTGACAATGGTAACCGAAGCCGTAGGGGTACAGCCCAATCCATCGGTAACGGTGGCATTGTAGGTACCTGCGGCAAGGCCTGTTCTACTTAGCCCACCTGTACCAGGGCTCCATGTCACGGTATAAGGCCCACCACCACCCGTAGGGGTTAGCGTGATGGTACCATTATTTGAGCCGTTACAGGTAATGTCCGTTTTGGTGGTACTTAAAGTAGACCCTGCGGTTACTGTAATAAAACCAACTATAGAATCGGTGATAGTACCACCGGGATAGGTTGCTTGTAGTTTAACGGTATAGCTACCGGGAGTACTGTAACAAATATTAGTGGGATTAGCGGCAGTAGAGGTGCTGGGGGTGCCGCCACTAAATGTCCACAGATAGCTTGAGGGAGCAGTGGCATTAGCATCAAAGAAATTGATACATACTCCCGCACAAATGGTAGAATCGCTCGCTCTAAAAAACAGGTCAGGGGTAGATGAATCAACTAAAGCATAAATACCGCCTTTTTGTCCCGTAAAGGTAATTTCATTGTTCAGCGTATCCCTAGTACTGCTATTGGTGGGCAAATTCCATTGGGAAGTAGCACCTGACCATTGATGGGCCTTCAATCTAGTCTCGGTAATGGCGTTATTCGCAATGCTCCATTCAGAAGTCTGATATCTATACTTGAATGTAGCAGTTGGTGCTGTTGTAAAACTGACGGTATCGATAATCCAAAAGCGGTCAACTTCTTTAAATGAGTTATCCGCACCAAATAGGTTATTGATATTGGTTACACCAGTGGGCAAGGGCCTGTTGTTAGGTGAGAGCGTCCAATCGGTTTGGTAAGTTGCCACAGCAAAACCGCCACCCGCAGTACCAGGCGTAGTTACTTGATAAGTAAAGGGTACATAAGTGGTGGATGTGGCATTTTGGGTAAAAGGAACTACATAGCTAGTACCTGCGGCCGAAGACCCAACATTCCACTGCACCCTACCATAATTGGAAGGTGGACTAGTTTCGCTAATGATACCTCCAGTGAGGCGGGTAATAGCCGTATTAGCCGTATTGTTTACAGTATTTCTATAACCATTCAGGCTCAGCCATCCATCAGCCACAGCTAATACGTTGTTCTGCTGCACATCTCCTTGTAAGGTACGGGTATTAGCATCGCCCAATAGCATATTATAAAAAGCCATGGTGGTGCTGGCATTTTGTCCGTCTATGGTTTTGCCACTACCATAAAAATATACACTACTGGTATGCGGACTTGCCGAACTGGCACTAACCGTACCATCTGTATAGGTCCAGTTGCCGAATACGTTAATGGTATCAATAATATGAAGGACCGATGCACTTGGCTTATTAATAATAATATTAGGTAATCGGCCTTCATTTGGACTGATTCGGTAAGCCCCTGTACCAATAGGCGTTGACAATCGACCACGCATAGTATCTGTCACGCTAGCGGCAACTATTATCGTAGCTGTCCCGGTAGCACTAGTACCCTTGTTGCCCACTTCAATATCTTGGTTCACCTGGATGGTACCATTATCCAATTGCAAAGGCAGACAGCCCATCGTGTACATATCGCCTGTTGTAAGCGTAGTGCTGCTGGCAATGGTTTTGGTGGAAACACCACTGGTACTTGTACCAAAAGCAATGTTGGGCAATGTATGGCTGCCTGTAATAACGTTGCCGGAGCCATTAAAACTCACTATGCCATCGCCGGTAATGGTACCAGCAGTATAGGTCCAGTTGCCCATCACACCACAGGCGTTGCAAAGAAAAGTAGTAGTTCCCGCTAGGCAAGAAAGGCTGGTCATGCTTGTCGCGGTTTGTGAGGCCACGGCGGCAGGATACCATTTACTTGCTCCAGGATTGGCGGTTTTTGTAATGTTTAAGGTACCGCTAGTTTTATTGATGACCACATTCGGAAATCCGCTTGCACCGATGGGGGAGTTGCAGTAAAAAGTTTGGGCACCCGTACCATCAATGTTAATCGTTGCATTACCGCCACCTTGACCATAGTAAAACGTGGTAGTTATCAAATCCTTTTTGGCAGAGATGTTCCCATTTCTAATAAAATTCAATGCGCCGCTCACTATTAGGGCCGAATCGGAGGTCAGGGTCAATCCATTTAAATCCGCATCACATCCCTCAAAATCAAGGTCGGAAATCGTATGGTTGCTACCTCTCACTGCCATGTTTCTCACAAAACATACCGTACCGACCGTATTAATAACACCCGATACATATTCCCAATCATTGGTAAAGGAAGTATAGCCAAAAAACTTAAGGGTATCGGTTGCTGCTTTTTGAATCTTGGTTTTTGCGAAAGCACCCAATCCGCAAGATGTTTGTATTTGTGTGCCTGCTGAGTTGAATCCTGTTATTACTTGCGTACCGCTGCCGTTCCAGGTAAAAACGGTAGTATTGGTATTTCCGCCACCAGTTCCTGTATTGTTTAAATAGGTAGTATCAGCAGTAACATTTACGGCTCCGCCAAAGTAAAAATTGCCAGCTCCACCAATTGTGGTCAATATACTGTCTATGGTAAGGGGAGTGACGCAAGAAGTGAATGTAAAATTAAAACCACCACCTGGTGCACCCGCTCCACCTATTGTTACGCGGTGAATAGTAGTATTGCATGTATTGATTGTTAAGCCCGAAGCCCCATTAAAATACACTAATCCTATGCCCGAATTAAATGTTCCACCAGTTACCGTAAAAGCGGAGGTTACTTCCAAAGTGCCGGAGGTATTTATAAAGGTACCTCCTGCCTGTGAAAAAGTGGACAAGGTAATATTTGTAGTGCCCCCATTAATAGTGCCTGTATATGCAGCAGTAATATTGATGGTGTTTAACAAAATTGCCGTACCCACATCTTGGGTACAGTTAGCTGTACTAGTGCCATTGAAGGTAACTGTGGAACCAGCCACTGGGGGGCCAGCTGGCGACCAGTTGCTTGGAGTACTCCAAAGGCCCGTACCGCCCCCATTGGTCCAAGTATATTGGCCAAAGGCAGAAAAAGATAACAGGCACAAAAATGTCAGTAGCGGAAGGTATAACTTTTTCAAGGGGGACTGTCTTAGGTTAAAGAAGCAATTAAGAGCCTTTTGTTCTAATGCGTTAAAATACCTAAATTTTTCAAAATAGTAAACACTTTATCGGGTGGACAAGTAAAGTCCATTCCCTTTTTAATTAAGGTTTAATTCACTTTTTTAATACCAAAAACCTTTCGCCCGAATTTTTATCTACGAATTCCTGCTCGGTAGCTTGCTGTAATAAGGGGCTAATCTTTGCTGTAGCAGATGCAATAACGAACTTCAGCCCATACTGCCTTATGAAGTCCAATTGGCTTTCCTCCAACGTACGAAAGGAGCCCGCCGCCTTTTGCGCTTCAACAAAGCGATAGAACGGTGATTTATTCCAAGCGTCCATTTGGCGGCGTTGCTCAATGGGGGGTAAATCATTGAACGGAATATCATACACTGATAAAGGGCTAGTGGATAAATATTGTGGCAGTAACACCAAGTACCAACCCAACTTAGCTGATAAAGAGATGCGGTGCATGGGGGCCTCCTTCGGATCATTATACTCTGCCCAACCTTTTAAAAAACCCCCACTTACGTGCTTTTCTTTTTGAAATGCGGAACCTATTTGTTGAAGGTACGCTGTTGAATACTGTTGGCTAAGAGTGGCCTTAAACTGTTGGTTGTCGGCATTAAATTTATAACCCTTATGGGCAAGTAAAACCAACATGACGGCGACTAAACCCAAGTTGAATATTTTCCTTAGCGAGCCTAATGAAAACAAGCCTTGTTGTGCCAAAGCCGCCAAAACAAGGACAAGGATATACATAAATGCCCAATTGGATATTACAAGGCCATTACCTAGCAGTTGCATACCATCTTTGTCCTCAAACATCAAAGCCCAAGCACTAAGGCCCGTAAAAAAAACAGCTACTGCCAACATGCCAAAAAAGAACAAAGAATGCTTTAATTGCTGGTAAAGTTTGTTGGCAACTATCAAGGCAATAACTATCAACAAAAAAGGCAGATAAAGCGCCACGGTTTGAAGACTGGACAGTATGATAATGTTTCGCCGGGTAGCAAGGGCTGCCATATCGAACAAACGGAGTGCTTTTAAGTTAAAGGCACCGGCTGCTTCCCCAAAAAACCAATAGAATAAAGCATAGAATAATAATGTCAGGAAGGTATATAATAAGAATCGCCAGTTTTCTTGCTTCGTCCATAATCTATATAGCCAATTAATACAGAACAACAACCATAGGGTTCCAAAAACGGCAGGTAATGTGGCAATATAAATCATAGGCAAAGCCAATATGCATATAAAACCAGGTAAGTAATTTTTACGGTCAAAAAACAAAATGCTTGCCGCAGCAAATGGTACCAATTGCAGCAACTTGGGCATGCCTAGTACATTTTCACCAAAATGATTGAGGCGATACAATTCGTAGCTTAAATAGGAGAACTTATTATAAAAGTAGAAATGGTAGTACCCAAATAGAAACAGTATGGGTATCATTGCCAATGCCCACCATTGCACCAAACCTTTCCGCTGGAACAATGCCAAGATGCCCAATAAGCCTAACGTGATAAAAATGGACTGGCAAACAAGTTGGTATACTAAAAAGTGGTTCAACCCCGTACATTGCTGAATCAGGGCGGTTAACCACAAATCAAAATAATGGTAAGGTACCAAACTGGTGCCGGCAGCACCAATAGCCACATCGGGCACAAACCAACTTTCCACGCCTGTAATACCAAGCTGTTGGGCAATCATGGCATAAAAGGTATAATCAAAGCCATTTTGGGCAATGAAGCCTAAACCATGGCCCGTATAAACGGAGGCCGCTTGATATAGGTAAGTAATCCCTATAGCCCCTATCATAAAAGAGACTAGTTTAACATAGCTTAGCTTGTTATGTGGCCATGTAAGAGCTTGATTCTGGCCCTTACGTAATTCAAACCATAAAAACCCACCTAATAGTAGAAGCGATAAATGGATGGTTTTTCCATGGGCCTTTAGCAATGAAAAGCCCATTACACAAATCAATAATCCGAGAAAGGTAGACCAAAATAAAGACTCTGCTTGCAGAATGTTCCATTTAACTCCTAGCAACTTCAATAATAACATGCCCACTATGGCAAACAGCACCATGGTAACCAGGTACACTGAAAAATAGGTAAGCAGAAGCATCATCAGCCAATTATTTGACTAAGAGTTTGGGGACTCTTAGCCTAAATTATCAATCGTAAGATAGCTAGTGTCCTTCTTGTCATCACCTCAGCCAAACTCTTCAAAGCACTTTGCCATAAATACTTTAATGCCCTTTGCTTTTTGCCCGATAATGCCAAATGTAAGGATATGTAGGAAAGCATGTGGGCTTCAATTCTACCTAAATCTTTGCCATTGGCTTCCATAAAGATAGCGTCTTCCTTTAGATTTTGAAGCAACAAGTTTGTCCTGTCCAGCATTTCCCTTTCGTCATAATTCAGTACACTCCGGCTGTCATGGTTGATCATGCAGGCCGTAATGGTATCACTATATTCAAACTTGTACCTGCTGGCTAGCCTTAACCAAAGCAGCCAATCTTCCGTACCGGACAGCTTTCGATTTTCACAGAACTTTAAATCGGCGAATATTTCCCTTTTGACAAAAATTCCGATACAGCTTATAACATTGCCCTTTATCAATTGCCGGTTCAAGTCTTGCGCATGCTGCTTGACCGATAGCAGCTTACCCTGTTCGTCGCGGTATTCATAGGCTAAATGGAATACAGCAGGAGCATTTTTATCGTGAATCAACTTTTCAGCTTCTTCAAAATGGTTAGGGTACAACAAGTCATCGGAATCTAGGAAAGTAACATAACTGCCTTTGGCCCTTTCTATTCCATAGTTGCGGGCCGCACCCCGCTCCCCATTTTCTTTCCGGAAATAGACTATCCTTTCATCACTGAGGGACTTTACCACGGATTCCGTATTGTCTTTGCTCCCATCGTCAACTACCAATACTTCAAAATCCGTGAAATTTTGCGCAAGCACCGACTGCAAAGTTTTGCCTATCAGTTGCTCCCGATTATAGGTCGGGATAATGAGGGAGAAGAGCGGCATCTTCATGCTGTCGGTTTGTACTTTCTGATGCCTAAATTGTTCTTGACCAAAATGAACAGTTTCTCGAGCATATTCCCATCTTTCAGAGTATGGAAAATAAGTTGATTGGTGCTTTTCCTATTGCCCAAAGTATATTCCAACACAATGGCATTCATTAGGTTAAGCTTTAACACCTTTTCCAATTCCTCGTCAGAAAACGGGCGGTTCATGATATACTTAACATTGGTCGGATTATCGTATATCCCTAAATCCTCCATACGGTTGCGATACTTTTTGTCGGAAAAGGAATTGAAGAATCGGGATATGATTCGTCTAAAGTCAAGATAAAGGCCGCCTGGGTTCTTGCCAGTCTTTGCTTGGTCATGTATCCTAAAGTTGACAAGTGCTTTTTCGATATGCACTATTTGCGTATTGAAAAAAATGCGCACCCACAGTTCATGGTCCATTAGGTAATAAAAGCTCTTATCCAAATATCCATATACCTCGCACAGCTCCTTTTTCCAAAAAACACCCGGCTGATGGATGGATACCCTTTTCAAAAAGTCAAAGAGCTCAAAGTGGTTTTGGTAAAGCTGCTTACTGCCAGCGGGGGTCATATTGTTCACATTGCCAATTACCACTCCAGCCTCAGGGTTTTTAACAAATGCATCCCCTACCCAATTCAGGGCGCCAGGCTCGTAATAGTCGTCGCTGTTAAGCCACACTACTATTTCCCCCGTAGCTTTCATTAAGCCTTTGTTGATGGCATCACTTTGTCCCTCATCCTTCTCGCTCACCCAATAACTGATTTTTTGCTCGTACCGTCGTATGATTTCCAGCGTATTGTCGGTACTGCCACCGTCTATGATAATGTATTCTAGGTTGGGATAGTCTTGATTGACTACAGAAAGGATGGTTTGTTCAATGTATTGGCCTTGGTTATAGGATGGGGTAATAACAGATATTTTAGGTAGCTGCATGATGCCAGGTTAAAACTGATAATCAAACAGTTCGATATCCTCTTTAAAAGCTTCGGCTACCAAGGCTCGGGTGCCATCGTTATAATAATCCCTGTAGTGGGTATGCTTGCTCTTATTGGAGTGGGGCAGGGTAGCTTCTATACCAATATGTGCAGTAATTTTTTTAAAATCTTCGTTGATCGATTCCAGCTTGCCTATAAAGTCCACCAAGCAGTTACCTGCGGCATCGTACATAAATGCCTTTTGCAAGTGCAGGTCTTCGTTCACCCTCCAATGGATATATTCCTCAAAGGACATTTTAAGTACTAAATCCCTTTGATGGTGGCCCTTCTCCTCACGGGCATAATGGTAAAGCGATACCTGCCAATCCCAGGGATTGCGCACAAAACTAAATTTGTAATACTTGTTAAAGTACTTGGCTTTCAGCCCTGCTTTTAGTTCGGGGGCGGAAATATGGTCTTCAAAATCGCTTGACTTGGGCAGTATGCCCAACTTCTGTGCTATCCAATTAGGGTAAGTTTCTCTTGGAGGGATGGTATAAACTTGAAGGGCTTCTCTAATGCTGGTGCCTGCCACTTTATAATTGTGGAGAAAAATAAAGCGGTGGTGGTGACAAATAACCATTCCGGTTAGGCCTTACTTATTACGGAAATACTCATGGAAAGCATCAATCATAAAGTCCACCTCAGCTTCTTTCATATAGGAATGGCATCCCACGTAGAAACCATTGCTGTTAATCCATTTAGCAACCGGAAAATTTTCTTCCAAATTACCGTACAGACGCTTGTATATGGGCTGGTTGATTAGCGGAAGCATTTCCCTTGTTTCCACGTTCAGGTTTTCCAAGAATTTGCACAACTCCCATTTCGTTTCTTGCTTGGTAACCAAGCCATAGAGCATAAAGGTATGGGTCCTATCAGGCGGGCATGATGGCAGTTGAATAAAATCCTGTAGGTCAGAAAGCCCAGCGGTTAGCTTGTCGGCAATTTCCTTACGACGACGTATGATTTCATCTGATTTAGCCAACTGGCCCACCCCTATCGCCGATTCCATTTCCGTACAGCGAAAGGAATGGCCTACGTGTATGAAGTTGAATCGCTTCAACATGATTTCCTGCAATTGCTCGCCTTCGGCACCCGCATCGTCCGTAGAACTAATATAGATACTATCGCGGCCGTGGTTCATCAAGCTGCGCATATCGGTAGCCAAATCGGCACTGTTGGTAGTGGCAAAGCCGCCCACACCGGTTACCAAAAAGTGGGCAACATACGTGGAAAAACAACCTACATCGCCAATACTACCCACCGAACGGTCTTTATACTTGGCAAACATGCACTCACAAGTATCTTCTATTATTGACAAACGGTAAGTTTTTGCCAATTCCATGATAGGATCCATATCGCAGGGCAATCCCAACAAATGAACAGGGATAATGGCACGGGTACGTGAGGTGATTTTCGCCTCGATCTTTCGGGGATCGATATTATAGGTATCTGACTCCACGTCAACAAATACCGGCTTCATGTTGTTGTGCAACACAATATTGGACGTAGCCACAAAGGTGACAGCGGGCACAATCACCTCATCGCCATCTGCCCAACCGTGCCTATCTTTTAGGGCAGCTAAAGCAATGTGCAGGGCCGAAGTACCACTGTTCATGAACAATGCAAACTTGCAATCATGTTTGGCGGCGAATTCTTTCTCAAACCGTTTCGACATGGGTCCATAAGTCAATTGGTTGCTATTGAGCACTTCATTGACCAATTGCTTTTCATAATCGGATAACACCAAACCGCCGACGCCGATTTGATAAGGATACTTTTGTAAACGTGTAGAAACCATAACTCAATTTAACTAAGCAAAACTACTACTCTTTTTTTTGAAATGCGCCTAGAGGCTTGTATTTCTGACCACTAGCCCCTTTATGCCTTTGTTAATATACTATGTCGAAATGGTTATTTGGTTGGGCCTGAAAATAACTTTTACTCAAGGTATGCACCATTGGGTCAACCAATATCTCCTCTGGTTTTAAAAATTTAAAATCCTCATTCTGAGCATTCTTCGCACTCAATAAACTGTTATCAATTCCATGATACTCCACTGCAATAATCACATAATGGGTGTTGAAATCGGGTTTACCCAAGAAATTTTCCTCATAGATATGGTCGTACAGGCCTTTCAACTTGGTCTTTGACAAATCTAGTGACATGTGCAGTTCATGTTGGGTGATCCGCTGAAATGCATTATTGAGCGTTTCATTTTTATGCACCCTGCCACCCGGAACAAACCAAAATCCCTTGGCCGGGGCATTTTTTCTTAATCCTAATAATACTTTCCCCTCTGGGTTGTAGCAAATCAAATCAATTGCAATAAGAACACCGTTGCGGATAAGTTGTTCAAAATCATTGAGGGGCAACATATCATTTAGTTTTCACTACCTTTTCAAAAAAGTCAAGATACTTGGTGGCTGCGCTCTGCCAGGAATACTTATGTATATTGGCCTTGTTGTAACTCACTTGTTCTTGCTGCAAAGCGCTATCATCCCATATTTGAAGCAACAGTTGGGCTAATTCCCCTTCGTTCAGTGGCTCAAATAGATTAATCTTCAGATTTTCAGCCAATTCCTTGTTAGGGCGGGTAGCCGAAGCAATGACGGGGGTTCCTGATGCCGCCGCCTCCAACACGGGTATGCTGCTCGACTCATATAGTACTGCTGTAATCAAAAAACTAGCTTTTTGATACAGGTTTACCACGTCAATAAAGGGCACTTTGCCTAGATAATATACATTATCGAGCTTGTTTTCCTCGATAAAATCAAAAAGGAACTGAGAAGCAGAATAGCTACTTCCTGTTAGTACCAAAGGTATACTAACCTGATGCTCCTTTCTGAGTTTCAAAAGGGCCTTCAATACCGTGATATGGTTTTTGTGGTGCCATAACTGCGCGGGAAAGAACAAGAAATCTTCAGGTATTTGATACTTCTGGGTTAAATAGGCTACATCCCGCTCTTCGCTGAACAAGGGAATGTCAACCCCTTCGGGTATCACCACTACTTGACTTTCCTTTAAACCTTTGAAATATCCCAAAAAATCATCCTTCATATGCAAGCTACTGGCCTGCATAAAGCTGATATTCTCTACACTTAAGTTGTAAGTAATATAACGGTCTTTCAACTCCATGGCCGTAAAAAACTCAGGGTAGTGCACCTGTTGGATGTCATGCATGGAGAGCATGCTGAGGGTGTTTAGGTAAATAGGGAAGGAAACGGTGGTAGGAGTATAAATAATGTCCGCTTCCTTGGACATGCGCCTGCTTAGGGCATTGTAGAAGAAATAACTAAAAGCCCCGTACAAAGTTTTAGCTTTTGCCTTCACCATTTGCCATAGCACCCGGCGTTTGAATTGGCTGTCATAACCGGTTATGAGTACAATACTGAAATTAGCTACCGACTCATACTTTTTAAAAAGGTAGGCATTGCGGTTGTTGACGAATATGATAAAGCGATGACCCTTATTTACGGATACAAAACCATCCAATAGCCCAAAGGTATAACTGGTAACCCCTCCTGCATAGTCGGGGTCAATTGCTAGGCAGTTAATCCCTATCCGCATAGAATGCCTTTATTTTAGCTATAATGTAGGTTTGCTCTTCATCAGTAAGGCCATACGATGAAGGCAACGATATCCCTTGATTATAGATTCGTTCCGTAACTGGATACTCGCCACTTACATCTACTATTCCCTTGTAACAAGGTTGCAAATGTAGGGGATAGAAAAAGCGGCGGGTTTGAATGCCGTTTTCGAGCAAATATTCAGATATGGCTTTATGGTCTTCTGTCAAGAAAGAAGTAAACCAAAATACCGGGGTACAGCGAAGGTCAATATAGGCTGGTTTGAAACGAGGCAAATCACTTAACTCCTGGTAATAGCGGTCAGCCAGTTGTTTCTTTCTTGAAATGATCCTTTCCAGCTTAATCATTTGCGCAATACCTATCGCGGCTTGCATTTCAGTAAAGCTGAAATTGAAGCCGATATGCTCGTGCATAAAGGTTCCTTTTACGTCACGACCATGGTTCTTCAGCCTATAACAAAGTTTGGCTAGCTCGTCATCATCCGTAAGCACCACGCCCCCTTCGCCACAGGTGATGGTTTTATTGCCATAGTAGGATAGAATACCTAAATGGCCGAAAGTGCCTACATGCTTGCCATTGAAGCGAACCCCCACCCCTTGCGCGGCATCTTCTATCACTTTCAAATCGTACTTATTTGCTAAAGCCATAACCTTATCCATATCAGCAGCTTGGCCATATAGGTGCACGGGCATGAGGCATTTGGTGCGCGGAGTAATTTTTTTCTCTGCCTCCGTCACCGAAAAGCAAAAAGTATCTGGCTCCACGTCTGCAAACACGGGGGTAGCTCCGGCCATAATCACGGCATTAGCGGTAGCTATGAAGGTCATATCAGGTACTATCACCTCGTCGCCAGGGCCAATGTTCAATGCTTTCAAGCAACAGTATAGGGCCACCGTACCATTGGTCATGGCAATGGCATGCTTGCTGCCTGCCATTTGCTTGGTCATCTCTTCAAATTCTTTCGTGAGCTTGTGCTCCACTACAAAGGTTGAATCAACCACACGTTTTAGCTGAATCAATTCTTCCTCGTCAATCCAAGGCTGTATTTGTATTATCATAAATTTTGGCTTTTAGGGCCTTTACACTTAAAATAAAACGTTGAACGATGCTTATAATCAGTATGAAAAATCTCAATCTGTTCAAATCGAAGCGAGAATAAATCCCGAAGGTCGCCCGTATTCGCGAAATGCTTCACATGGTTATCGCTGTGCTTTTTCTCATGTTCCCCCACTTTGGGCACTGCGCCTACAAAGACAAATTCTGGCTTGGAGCTGTCAATAATCTTATCAAGCACCAGTAGTTGCTGCTCTCTACTAAAGTAATCCAATGCCGTATTCCATATCACCACATCATAATCTTTCAGCGGAAAACTCCCCTTTAAAATATCCATTTGTACATGGTTTATGTTGGCAGCGGAGTAATTGGCCTTAGCATGGGTAATTGCCGACTCATCAAAATCGACCGCGTCGATACGTGCCGCAAAATCAGCATAAAACATGTAGGGAAAGAACCCGTCGCCGGTGCACAAATCAAGTACCTTGCAGTCTTTTGTCATTACCTGCCTGGCGTACACCCCCTGCTCCAACCATTCCACGCCTTTCTCGGCGCTACGGTAATACCAGGAATATAGGTCGGCCTCCTTTTTGAAGAAAAACGGTTTCTGGGGTTTGCCCCAATCCTTTATTACCTCTATCGTTACGTAATCATAGAGATAACGCCTGCATAAAAGAAAAAGCCAGCGGAAATGGAAAATCCTAACTAATCTATAGAAAAGCCTGTGATTCAGTGAGGGCATCAGGGCATTTTGCGCAAAATAACTAAAAAAGCGGCATTCTTTAGCATTTGACCAAAAGGCTTAACCGAAAGGAAAACTAGCCCGAAATCAATACTTTTTGATAGTGAAGAAAAAGGTGGCTCCCTCGCCCAATTGCGATTCCACCCATATTTTTCCTCCGTGGCGTTCTACAATGTTTTTTGATATGGCCAGCCCCATGCCGGACCCTGGGTACTCATCGCGCTTATGCAGGCGCTTAAATATTTCGAAAATCTTATCGCGATAGGAAGGGTCCATCCCTATGCCTGTATCGCGCACTGAAAACAACCACTCAGTGGCTCTTTCTTCTGCTTGCACATCAATTTTCATAACACTATCCTTCTTCCTGAACTTAATGGCATTGGCCACTAGATTTTGGAACAGTTGGGCAATATTAGACCGCACCCCTTTTATCATTGGCAACTTGCCATGCGTAACGATGGCATTGCTTTGTCCAATTTCCTTATCCAACTTTTTCAATACCGCTTCAAAAACCTCATTGGTATCCACGGGTTCAAAGTCCTTTACATTGGTACGGATATGCGAATATTCGAACAAGTCATTGATGATACGGTGCATGCGCTCCACTCCTTCTACTATATAGTTCATAAAATCCTTGGCATCATTGTCATACACGTCTTTATAACGACGTTGCAACAACTGCACGTAGCTCGTTATCATCCTTAGAGGTTCTATTAGGTCATGGGTGGTGACATAAGCAAACTGTTCCAAATCGGAGTTGTACCTTTCCAACAATTCTTCTGCTTGTTGGGTAATGTACTCATTGGTTTTTACCAGTTCGTCTTGTTTCTTTCTGAGCTCCAATGCCATTTTGTTGAAGGCATCTGTCAGTTCTCCTACTTCATCGCTGGTTTTCCTTGGTATAATCCCAATTTTTTCACCCGCCGACAACTGCCGAGAGGCAGCCGTTAAATCCAAAATAGGGTTGATGACCCTTTTGGTGATATATATGGAGCTTAAGGAAGCGACAATAATTACTAACAAAAGAATGATGCCTATACTAATGCTTACTGAGCTAATGGTACCCTGTATGAATAGCTGCATGGAGCTTCTATTTTGTGCCACTGGTGCCAGTACTTGTTCAGTAGGGGCTTCAATGATGGTGGTCCAATTGTACTTATTAGTATGGAAAGAAATTAAATTGTCGTTATGGATGATAGTTCCGCTTTGCTTCTGTAGAATTTCCTGGATGTAATCATACTTGGAATAATCGGAGTTCTGATTGAGTTCTTGGCTACTGGGGTGGGCTATCAATTGTCCGTCTTGCGACACGATGTAAAGAATACCGGGTTTATCAGTGGGTATATTCGAAATGAAGAATAGGTTCAAGTTGACAATAATACCCCCTTTAAAATTGCCGCTTAACTCCACTATGGGTTGCCCCAAGGTTACAAAGGGCTGTTGTGTGCGACTAGAAATATTTACATTAGATACGTATGGCTCTTTTTCCCTTAAAGCCTTGTAAACTTCATCCTTACTGAATTGGCTCAATTCATCTCCCCCTACTGAAACCGAATTCACTTTTTCAAAAATAATATCGCCCCAAGCGTCCACCACGGTAATATCCAATATACTGGGCTCCGTACGGACGATATTCTCCATATATTCATCAATCAGATTGATATCGGTTCGCAAAAATGCTGGGGCGAGCGATATGGCAGAAAGCTTATTGCCAATCCTATCGATTTCCTGCTCTACATATCTACTTTCTGCTTTGGCAATAAATTCGTCCTTGCTGGAGATTTCATTGGTAAGCGCGGTAGACACCTGTTTACCCAACTTATTCTCTAAGCTTTTGAAATTCCTGTTCAGGAGAAAAATAACCAATGCCCCGGTAAATAATATCGGAATGAGCGAGATGGCCAGCAAGGGAGCCAAGTACTTAATGAACAACTTGTTCATACTGCAATAAAAATAGCGATATTTTATACTTGGCAATACCAGTATAATAAAAAAGGCAATGCTTTCGCATTGCCTCTATAACTATTGTGTAGGTGAATTACTAAATGATATTCAGCCGCCTTAGCTTAAACTGCTTCATCAGGCGTTGATATTCTGCTTCCTCATTGTTTTCAAAAAAATCAATCAAGTTGCCAATCAAATTAGCGTCACTCACCAATCTATTCGCGGAAGTCTCCATTTGAATCCGCTTCAATTTTTGTATCAATAAGTTACGATTGACCGACTCCTGTAAAAACTTTTGCCTTACCCTGGGATCTCTAAAATCTTTCATTGCCACTTGTATTTGTTTGCACAAATCCCTACGCAAATCGTGCCAAAAACCAGCAGCTGTATTAAGCCTATCTTTAAAGCGGGTTAAGCAACTCTTAAATTCTATTCGGCTGCCATAATCGTACATAGAAGCAATCACCCAATGTACAATTCATACTACAGCACCTTTGCAGTGCTTTCATTAGAAGGCTGGGCTAGCAGCAATTGCTCTTTGATTAGCTTGGCTTCTGTTCCAAATTGATGCTGATTGGCCAATTGGAGGGCTTGCTCCAAGTAGTAAACCGCTTGGTCGTTTTCTTTCATTTGCAGGTACATTTCGCCCAAAGCCCTTAAGCCCCTACATTCACCGGTGATATGTCCAACTTTCCTAGCGATTTCAAGGCCCTGATTGATATGCGACAAGGCTTCTTTGTACCCTCCGAAGCTGGTATAAACTTCGCCCAAACCCACTAAGGCATTAATCTCCGCCCCTTTTATCTCCAGTTCCTTTAATTTCTTCAATGCTTTTTTGTAATTATCCATGGCACTTACCAAAGCCCGTAATTGATATTGTGCCGCCGCAATATTAATGAGGGTCCAAATCTCGCCACTTTTGTTGTTAAAATCCTGGAATGCCTTTAGGCACTGCTCGAACAGTGGTATAGCGGTAGTGTACTCGCCCAATTGGGCATGAATTACTGCAATGTTGCCCATTACGGAAGAAGACATTCTTCTATTGCCGCTGGCTTCCAATACTTCCAAGGCTTCATTATAGAAAGAAATGGCTTTATGCAATTCGCCCATGCGCTCATAAGTATTGCCAATGTTGGCCAGACAAGATGCCTTTAAGCCATTTTTGTCCGGCAGTTGCCTGAGCATTTCCAGAGCTCGCGATGAAAGCTCCAACGATTTTTCCATGTTTCCTTGGCTCCACCATACCATGCCCATATTATCTATCAATATGGCCTGCATTTCCTGGTCGTCAATTTCCAATGCTATTTCATGGGCTTTGGTAAAGTATTCCAAGGCGGCACTGTATAACGACTGCTTAAACTTCAGCCGCCCATATCCTTTGTAATATTCTAAAATGCCTTTCCGATAATTATTGGCCACTGCCAACTCATAGGCCTCTTTCAAATGCTGCTCGCTTCGCTCAAGGTCTGAGTTCAGGAATAGAAACACCAGCCTATTCAGCAAATCGACCTTTGCCATAGGATTGTCACTCCGCTCCAACAGCAGATATATTTCCTTTGCTTCTTCCATTTCGTTGCCTTAGAAATGCAATTGGCTATAAAAATATAAAAAGGAATAATGTTGCAACACTTATCAATGTTAAGTTTTAATCCAACATTAATTCCACAGTTGGATCCCAAAATAATTGATCGAAATGTTGCACTTGGTTATCGATAACGGTAACCCCTTCTGCTTCCAATAACTCTTGCATTTGCCCCGGATAATCGAAATGGGCCATTCCCGTAAGCAGTCCGTTTCTATTGAGCACACGATGCGCAGGTACAGGGGGCTCCTGTGCACCTGCATTGTTCATGGCCCAGCCCACCATTCTTGCTGAACTTGCGGCACCCAAATAACGAGCAATAGCACCATAGCTGGTTACCCTTCCTTGGGGAATCAGCCGTACCACCTGGTAAACTTGCTCAAAAAAAGAAATGGTCTCCATTATTGGGTTTTTCATACCAAAGTTAATTTCTAAAGGTGATATGGTAATTTTGGAAAATGCAGATAAAAACCGCCCAGGTACAAACCCTTACCGATGCCCGCTATTTTTCCTCGAAGGGCGTGGATATCCTCATTTTTAATTTTGACCCCCAGTCAGAGAGATATTTGGCACCACAGGAAGCCCAGCAAATCATTAAATGGTTGAGTGGCCCCAAAGTGTATGGGCATTTTGGAGGCTCATCACCTGCTCAAATACGGGAAACCACCATGATATTGGGCCTTGATGGCTTTATTGTCAATTATGATGCAGTAACGGAGGACTACCTATCCATTGATTTGCCAAAGATGATAGCAATCACCCTGAGCGATTATTATGTTTTTACCGACTTGCAAAAGATAGTGAATGGCCTAGCCCACGTTGCAACAGCTTTTTTGTTCGATATCGATAAGCACTTTGGCTCTTGGGGAAACTTTATAGCACACGGGCCCTTAACCGTTAGCCAACTACAAGCCCTTAGCAAGGAAGCTAATATTCTATACGCAGGTAAATTTACAGCAACCGACTTATCCACTTCAGTTGCAGCTGTCCAGCCCTATGGTATCTGCCTTATTCCGCCTGTTGAGGACAAGCTAGGCGAGAAAGACTTTTCGGACTATGATGGGTTGTTCGAAACGCTAGAGGACGAAGGATAAGTATTTAATCGTTTTCTGATTAGCCAGGTGCATCTTTTCATAATACGTTTTTATGGACAGTGGGCCACTTCGCTCACCATTCTTATAAATGTGGTCGTCCTGCTCCAATATCTTCAAGCCTTGCTCCTGAGCCACTTTCAAACTATACTCATATAAAACCTCGCTATCCGTTTTCAGGTGTATGGTACCGCCTTTTGCCATTATCGATCGGTACTTTTCAAGAAAAGGTGGGGCTGTTAATCTTTTATTGGCATCGGTGGGGTTTAAAAATGGGTCGGCAAAGGTAATCCAGATGGCCGATACCTCTCCCGGGGCAAAAAAATGCTGTATCAACTCAATTTTTGTTCTCAAAAATGCCACGTTGCTTAATTCTTTTTCTATAGCCGAACGGGCACCCGTAAACACTCTATTGCCTTTCAAGTCAACTCCTATAAAATTAGTCTCCGGGAACATGCCCGCCAATCCTATGGTGTATTCGCCCCGGCCACAGGCCAGCTCCAGTACAATGGGGTTCGAATTGAGAAAAACCTCTTCGGCCCACTTGCCCTTCATATCCACAAACTCACCCGTCGATTTTCTCACTTTAGGTTCACGGAAACTGAAGTTTTGATAGACATTCGGTAAGCTGTCCATCAACCTAAATTTTTCCATCTTACTAATTCCCGCCATACCGCAAAAATAAGGGATAGCTGTACTAAAGTTGAGCAAACATTGTACGAAAAATTGTACGCGTTATGATTCAGGCGTAAATGCAGCATGGGGGTTTTCGAGACGGGTACCCATCTCCGTGAAGGCGGCTGCTTTTGGTGTCGTACGTTCGCGCGGCCTGTGTGGGTGCCGAACATTACGACACGCAGAGCCGAACGGGTGATGGGTGGCGAGAATACCCCGCTGCGGGCTTTCTTTGGTTCGTTTCTTTGGCCTACAAAGAAATGAACCTCAAAGCGGAAGATATTATGTGTTAAAGAAAAGTGTAATTAAAGTTGAACGTCCTTTTAGAAATTCTCGCTACACCAATCCTCCCTAGTAAGCGAAAACATATTCACTTTATGGAAGGCAATCTCCATCTAGGTATTTCTCTAATCTTCAGGAAATGTACGTATTTCATTCTACTAGGAACATCTTTATCTTTATATGGCATATCAATTGCAAAAGAAAGGCTATCAATAGAACAAAATGAAAACTTTTTTTACACTGGTACTGGCATTAATGGTAGGCTTTGTGGCAAATGCCCAAAGCGATAGCATGCTTTTGCAGGGCTATGACTCCATGTTCGTTGAACTGACGCCCGTAACGGTCATCACTAAAAAATTTGCCAACAACAAGGAAAAATCCGACTTCAATAAACTGAAGCGCAACGTAACCAAAGTATATCCTTATGCTAAAATGGCGGGGGAAATTTATAAGGATATGGTGGCGGAAATAGACGGTATGGACAAACGCCGTGAAAAGAAAAAGTACAAAAAGAACCAGGAGCGCGACTTGAGGGCCGAGTTTGAGGATTCTATCAAAAACCTGACTGTTACGCAAGGAAAGATTCTGGTTATGCTCATCAACCGGGAAACCGGCAACAACTGCTATGCTTTGATAAAGGATTTAAAAAATCCTGTAACGGCCATGTTCTACCAAATAATGGCCAAAAAGTACGATTACGACCTAAAGGCGGAATATGTGCCTGCCAACAACCCCGATATCGAATTGATTATTGATGCCATTGAGCATGGCTATGTGATTAAATAGCTAGTAATACGCCGAATAAAACTGGCTGATAACCTTGTTCATCTCTGCCAATGGAACGTCTTGGAATAGCTGGCCATTTTTAGCATAACTGAGCGAGCCCTTTTCTTCTGAAACCACTATCGCCAAGGCATCGCTCAATTCGGATATACCTACGGTTGCTTTATGCCGCATGCCGATACGGGAAGGCAAATCAGGATTGTCGGACACCGGCAATACGCAGCCAGCCGCCACAATGCGCAAATCGGAAATAATCATGGCCCCATCGTGCAAAGGCGAGCCCTTTTCGAAAATGCTCTCAATCAACTTGCTGCTAATCATCGAGTCCATCAATACGCCAGTTTGGGCATAAAACTGCAATCGGGAGCTTTCTGATAAAACAATAATAGCCCCCGTTCTGGTTTTTTTTAAGTTGCCCAATGCAAGGGATATCTTCTTTACCATCGGGAAATACTCCGCCTCTTTTGCACTTGCTTTGTTGAATAATCTGCGCAAAAACTGGGTGCGGTTTACCACGCTGCCCCGGCCAAGGTACAATAGGAACTTCCTCGCTTCCGGCTGGAAGATAATCAACAATGCCAACACCCCCACATTCACAAATTGCTCCAAAATGCGCTTGAGCAACTGCATCTCCAATATGGTGACCAGGAACCATAGAATGTAAATGAACACCAGGCCTATAAAAATATTGAATGCTAGGCTGCCCCTTAATAGTTTATACAGTTGGAAAAGCAGCAAGGTGACCAGCAAAATATCCAGCAAGTCGGTTACCGAAATTTCCAAAAAGCCAATCTTAATCAATAAATCAAGCATGTAGTGGCATTCTTTAGCAGCTAAAAATAAGCAATGATGCAAAAAGAGCGAACGATTAATTTGCAACATTGTTGCATTTGGTGGGATTCTTGCTATCTTTGCAATACTACACTGTGCGCTGATGAGAAAACTATTGACGGAACGGATAAGCAATGCAGGCATGATACTATCAATAGCCTGTGCCATTCATTGCATGGCCATGCCTATACTTACCATAGCCCTTCCTTTTGTAGGGGCGGCAAACTTTCATGGTACTTTGATTGAGTTACTTTTGATATCCCTGGGCGGGGCCTTCTCTATATATGTCACTTGGCAAGGGTTTAGTAAAACCCACCGCAATGTTTGGATTTTGGGCGCCGTGTTGGCAGGCTATACTTTAATGTCCGTAGCGCATGTTCCTGCCCTACATGTGGTAGAAATTCCAGTAGCGGTAATGGGTGCTATTTTGGCCACCTTGGCCGTTTATTTTAACATGCGTTTGGTACGTAGTTGCGCCTTGCACCAACATTAATTTTGTAAGCCAATACCTGCTTGCATTTGTGCAATTTATCTACACCATGTAGGGGGTTTGTGGATAAGAAAATTTCATCATTCTTTGCTCCTGAAGTAATATTGTTGTGCAACCGAGTTAAAGCCCCTTTTAACTTTTTCAGCTAAATTTTGGATGATTTGCCACCCGTACAGAATAACGGGCAGGTGAATCTATCGCTGTCTGTTAAAGTGGCTCTTTCACGGTTGAATAAGTCAAATTCCAAAAGCAATTAGCATGAGCCAGCACGAACCAATTTTGCAGGAAAGTAAGAACCGCTTTGTATTGTTCCCCATACAGCATGATGCGGTATGGAAAATGTACAAAAAAGCAGAAGCCAGTTTCTGGACTACGGAAGAAATTGACTTGACTACTGACCTGACTGATTGGGAAAAGCTGAATAAAGACGAACGCCATTTTATATCGCACGTACTGGCATTTTTTGCTGCCAGCGATGGTATAGTGAATGAAAACTTGGTAATCAACTTCATGCGCGAAGTGCAGATACCTGAAGCCCGTTGCTTCTATGGTTTCCAGATTGCCATTGAGAACATCCATGCGGAAACCTATAGCTTGCTCATTGACACCTATATTAAGGACGGTAAGGAAAAAGAACGCATGTTCAATGCCATTGAAACCGTACCCTGCGTAAAAAAGAAAGCCGACTGGGCATTGAATTGGATTGAAAACTCGCCCACGTTCGCACACAGATTGGTAGCATTTGCTGCCGTGGAGGGTATTTTCTTTTCAGGCAGCTTCTGTTCTATTTTTTGGCTGAAAAAGCGGGGTTTGATGCCAGGCCTGTCTTTCAGCAATGAACTCATTAGCCGCGATGAAGGCTTGCACTGCGATTTTGCCTGCCTACTGTATGGCATGTTGCAAAACCGACCATCGGAAGAAGAAGTAAAAGCAATCATTACCGAGGCGGTGGAATTGGAGAAAGAGTTTATCACCGATGCCCTACCGGTTTCATTAATAGGCATGAATGCGCAGTTGATGGCGCAGTATATTGAGTTTGTGGCCGATAGGTTATTAGTAGCCCTAGGCTGTAGTAACGTATATAATGCCACCAATCCTTTCCCCTGGATGGAGTTGATATCGCTGCAAGGCAAAACCAACTTTTTCGAAAAGCGGGTGGGCGACTACCAGAAGGCTGGGGTTATGGCCGATAAGGAAGATCAAGTTTTCTCTCTGGACGAGGATTTCTAGTCCTTGGGAAGGAAGTAAACATTTTGCTGTGCATATCTGCACATGCCCCCATTTACATTTTAAAAGATATTCGGAGTTACAAAGACTAAAATCTTATTGCCATGTTCGTCATAAAAAGAAGCGGAAAAAAGGAACCGGTTTATTTTGATAAAATCACCGGACGCATTAACAAACTAAGCTACGGCCTGCATCGCGACTATGTGGAGCCAGTGGAAATTGCCAAGGTGGTGATACAAGGTATTTATGACGGCATTACCACCACCGAGCTGGACAACTTGGCTGCGGAGACTGCCGCTTCCATGACTACCCGCCACCCTGATTATGCCATATTAGCCGCACGTATAGCGGTGAGCAACCTACATAAGAATACGAAAAAGTCCTTTTCAGAGACCATCTACGACCTTTACAACTATATAGATCCTAAGACCGGTGAAAGGGCTTCTTTGATAGCCGATGACGTGTACCAGATTGTACTGGAAAATGCCGACGAACTGGACTCGGCCATTATCTATGACCGCGACTACGACTACGATTATTTTGGATTCAAGACACTGGAAAAATCATACTTGTTGAAACTGTATGGCAGAGTAGCTGAAAGGCCACAGCACATGTTGATGCGGGTAGCGGTTGGCATTCACAAAACCGACATACAAGAAGCATTGGCCACCTACACCTTAATGTCGGAAAAATGGTTTACGCACGCTACCCCTACCCTGTTCAATGCAGGTACGCCCAAGCCTCAACTTTCCTCTTGCTTTCTGTTGACCATGCAGGAAGATAGTATTGCGGGCATTTTCAGCACTTTGAAGCAATGTGCGGAAATATCGCAATCAGCGGGGGGCATTGGTTTGGCTATCCATAATATCCGCGCAACCGGTAGTTATATCAAAGGTACCAATGGACAAAGCAATGGCATTGTGCCTATGTTACGCGTATTTAATGATACCGCCCGCTATGTTGACCAAGGCGGCGGCCGCAGAAAGGGTTCTTTTGCCATTTATTTGGAACCATGGCACAGCGACATTTTTGAGTTCCTGGAGATGAAGAAAAACCATGGCAAGGAGGAATTGCGCGCCCGCGACCTGTTTTATGCCCTATGGGTAAATGACTTGTTCATGCGCCGTGTAAAAGAAAATGGCAACTGGTCATTGTTCTGCCCCAATGAAGCACCCGGCTTGGACGAAGCTTACGGCAAAAAGTTTGACGAATTGTACGAGCGTTACGAGTTGGAAGGCCGCCAACGCAAAACCATCAAGGCGCAGGAGTTGTGGTTTGCAGTTCTTGAGTCGCAAATTGAGACGGGTACCCCGTACATTTTATACAAGGATGCCGCCAATGAGAAATCGAACCAGAAGAACTTGGGCACTATCCGTAGCAGCAACCTGTGCACCGAGATAATGGAATATACCTCGCCTGAAGAAGTGGCGGTGTGCAACTTGGCGTCCATAGCCCTGAACAAATTCGTAGAGGGCAACCAGTACAATTTCCAAAGACTATACGATATCACTTATAAAGTGGCCAAAAACCTGAACCAGGTGATAGACGTCAATTTCTATCCGGTTCCGGAAGCAAGGCGTTCCAATATGCGCCACCGCCCTATCGGTATCGGTGTGCAAGGCTTGGCCGATGCTTTTATACTTTTAAAGCTGCCTTTTGAAAGCGATGAAGCCCGCATATTGAACAAGAACATTTTTGAGACCATTTACTTTGCGGCCCTTTCAGCTTCCAAAGATTTGGCAAAGAAAGATGGGGCCTATGAAACGTTTGAAGGGTCGCCAATTAGCCAAGGCATTTTCCAATTTGATATGTGGGGTGCCGAACCGACCGACCGCTGGGACTGGGAGACGCTTCGCCAAGAAATCAAACAATACGGCGTACGCAACAGCTTATTAGTGGCCCCTATGCCAACCGCCTCTACTTCGCAGATACTGGGCAACAACGAATGCTTTGAGCCTTACACTTCCAATATCTACAGCCGCCGCACCTTGTCAGGCGAATTTGTGGTAGTGAACAAACATTTGCTAAAGGATTTGATTGAGCGCAACCTGTGGAACGAACAGTTGAAGAATGACTTGATTCGCGCCAATGGCTCAGTACAAAACCTGAACATACCGCAAGACTTGAAAGACCTATACAAAACCGTATGGGAAATCAAGCAGAAAACCATTATTGATATGGCTGCCGACCGTGGTGCCTTCATTTGCCAAAGCCAAAGCATGAACCTGTTCATGGAAAATCCAAACTTCGGCAAGCTGACCTCCATGCATTTTTATGCTTGGGAAAAAGGATTGAAAACGGGTATGTATTACCTACGCAGCAAATCAGCGGTTGACCCGATTAAATTCACCGTTACGCAGGAAAAAAAAGCTTACGCTTTAACTGAAGAAATACCCGCCAGCAAAGTGGAAGAAGCAGCAACCGAATATAGCGCACTGGAACAGATAGCTTGCAGCCTTGATAACCCAGAGGCATGTGAAGCCTGTGGAAGCTGAGAGTAGTTGTATTAGCGAGTACAGAGTAGTGAGATAAAACAAGCACAGCCGGTTATGCCGGCTGTGCTTGTTTTATAGAATCATAGTATCACCACCATTACACTATCGGCTTGCAAGCGCTGTTTTAGCCATTGCTGCATTTGAAGCTTCGTGGTAGCATCAGGCTGTTTTTGGAACCTGAAGGTTGCCAACATTAAGGTATCTTTTGCAGTACTGTCCATTTGATAAAAAATTGCCTGCTGAAGACTGAAATGTTGCAATTGCGGATAAAGTACCGAAAGCTCGCCCTTCAGCCTATCCAAAGTATCCCCATTTTCCTTCGGGAATGTTTCTGCCAGCAGTGAATCATTATGGCTAAACACATCTTGCATGATGCTGGCCTTGATGGCTGAAAAATCAATTTCCTTCCGCTCATCGAGACCCTGATATATTTTTAGGGAAGCTGTAGCAAGTTTATAGGCCGATAGCTGCTCTCTAATACTATCAATAGTAGATTTCGGCAATTTATCGCCTAATAGTAATAGCTCTATTTTATCTGATTTACCTTTCCAAAAATCGCCGCCCCAAACAAATTTCTTGTTCACTACCTGGGTGCGGGCAAAATTGAACTCTTCCCTTACAAATCTATCGGCATTGGATTCAAAAATAGCCTGGTCTACTATTCTATAAGCCAAATAAATACTGGGCAATACGGTGATGATGACCAATGATATAATAATACGCGATACCTGCTTTCTGCGCCTATCATCTTCAAAAGCTTTCATCGGGAATTTTAAAAAACGGACAATCAGGAAAGTGGCGATGCAGATAAACAGGCTATTGATGAAAAACAGATAGAAAGCCCCAACGAAGTAATAATAATTGCCCGTTGCCAAACCATATCCGGCGGTGCACAAAGGGGGCATCAATGCCGTGGCAATGGCTACCCCTGGTATCACATTGGTCTTCTCCTTTCGCGTACCGGCGACAATACCAGCCAAGCCCCCAAAAAAAGCAATGAAAACGTCCCATATAGAGGGATTAGTACGTGCTAGTAATTCGGACTGGGCCACGTCCAATGGGCTCAACCAAAAATACAGTGCAGAGGTAAGTACACTCACAAAAGCGGCAATGATTAAATTCTTAATGGCATGGCGCACCATGGCCAAGTCATTAATACCAATACCTAACCCAATACCCATGATGGGCCCCATTAACGGCGAAATGAGCATCGCTCCAATGATAACTGCCGTACTATTGACGTTGAGACCTACGGAAGCTATGATAATGGCAAATATCAAAATCCATAAACTAGCCCCACGAAAGGAAATGTTTCTTCTTATGGACTCAATGATTTCCTGTTCCTCCGCCTTATCTTCATCAAGATTGAATCGGTCTCTGAAAAAAGATCTTATGGTTACCAACAATCGTTTCATCTGGTTAATATAAATGTTCTAATCCAATAAGATACCTGCCAAATGGATGAAGGGTGTTTCACTCACAATCCATACCAAAAACTTATATTTGCCATAGATGCGCATAGCCATTTATGGAAGGCTGCTGAAGCCTGAAGACATTCCCTACTTGCAGCAATTGTTCGATTTGCTGGCAAGCTATGAAATTGATGCGCTTGTCCATAAAAACTATTTCAACCAATTAAAGAGCAAAGTCACCTTTAAAAAGGATATTGATACCTTTAAAACCCACCAGGATATCCGCAAAGGGGTAGATTATATGCTCAGCCTTGGTGGTGATGGCACCTTGTTGGACACGCTCACACTGGTAAGAAACTCCAATATCCCTATTTTGGGCATCAATCTTGGTCGGTTGGGTTTTTTGGCCAGTACGGGTAAGGAAGATATCACCTCCGCCATAGAATCATTGTACTATAAAACCTATCAGGTAGATAAACGTACGCTTTTGCACTTGGACAGCAACAAACCCATTTTTGGAGGGGTAAACTATGCTTTGAATGAGTTTTCTATCCATAAGAAGGATACCTCTAGCATGATTACCATCCACACTTACATTAATGGCGAATTGCTGAACTCCTATTGGGCCGATGGATTGATTATAGCGACTCCAACCGGTTCTACTGGCTACAACTTAAGTTGCGGTGGGCCCATTATTTTCCCTTCATCCGAGAATTTTGTGATAACGCCCGTAGCACCGCACAACCTGAATGTAAGGCCCATCATTGTTTCCAGTGAATCGGTACTGTCTTTCGAAGTGGAAGGTCGGAATGAAAGCTTCCTGTGTACCCTCGATTCTAGATATGAGGCCATCGATTCATCTTACCAATTGGCCGTAAAAAAAGAAAACTTCACGGTAAGCCTTATCCGTATCAACGATATGAACTTTTTAAGCACCATCCGCAATAAACTGATGTGGGGCGCCGACCAAAGAAATTAATTTTCCCAAACACACCGCTTTTCTATTTTTGAGCTATGAAAAAGATTACCGTATTAGGCGCAGGTATGGTGGGCAAGGCCATTGCCATTGACTTGGCCAAAATGTACCAAGTACGCTCGGCAGACATCAGCCAAGCAGCTTTGGACGAACTTTCGGCACAAGGCATCGAAGGCCGCCAAGCCGACTTGTCCAATACCGATGTTATAAAAGAAGTGGTGGCCGACGCCGATTTGGTGGTGGGTGCCGTGCCTGGCTTTATGGGCTTTCAGATGGCAAAAACCGTACTAGAGGCCGGCAAAAACTTAGTGGATATTTCTTTCTTCCCGGAAGACATTTTTTTGCTGGACAAGCTGGCCAAAGAAAAAAATGTGATTGCCATTTTCGATTGCGGTGTAGCCCCTGGCTTAAGCAACTTGGTGGTAGGTTATCACCATCAGTCGATGATTATCCAGAATTTTGAATGTTATGTTGGCGGACTGCCGAAAACAAGGCAATGGCCCTACCAATATAAAGCCCCTTTCTCTCCCATTGATGTCATAGAAGAGTACACCCGCCCAGCCCGTATTATTGTAGGTGGCAAAGAAGTGGTAAAGGAAGCCCTTTCAGAATGCGAGCTGATGGACTTTGGCCCCGCTGGCATGTTGGAAGCGTTTAATTCCGATGGTTTGCGCAGCTTGGTGAAGACGGTAGATATTCCCAATATGAAAGAAAAAACCTTGCGCTACCCAGGGCACGTAGAGTATATGCAGGTGCTAAGGGCCACGGGCTTTTTCGATAAAGAGCCAATAATGGTAAACGGCCAGATGGTGAGCCCCTTGGATATGACCACTAAGCTGCTCTTCCCAAAATGGAAGTTAGAGAAAGAAGAACAAGAGTTTACCGTGATGAAGATATTGGTAGAAGGCAAAGAAAATGGGCAACTGAAACGCTACACCTACGACTTGTACGACGAATACGACCCTATAACCAAAACCAGCTCCATGGCGCGAACCACGGGCTATACCTGCACAGCGGCGGTTAGCCTGGTGCTGCAAGGCGAAATGGACCGCCCGGGGGTGTACCCGCCTGAATTTATCGGTGCCAGGCCTTCGTGTTTCAAGCTGATGCTGCAATACCTACAAGAAAGGGGGGTTGCTTTCAAGATTAAAGAAGAGATTTTGGCTTAGCCCGAAAGCCTACTTTTGTCGAAACTACTCGAAGGGGAAGCTTTTTTATCTTGCTACTCAATACTAGCTACTCTGTACTATCCTAATCCAAGGGTATGGAGCGGGTTTCAACAGTGCCAGTTGCTGTACAAAGTTTCTTTTGCGGCGGGGATTGTACAATAGCTTATAAGAGAATTGCTTTAGGTCCTCGTAAGTATGGTGCTGGTAGTGGGTGGTGATTTCACTCAGACCCAAGCCCTTAAAATAGCTTTCCGTTTGCTTTTCGCGGTTGTTCAGGTTGGCTTTTCTATAAAAAGGGCTATCCATAATATGTATTTCCCCTTTGGGTGCCAATAGTTTTAGCAAGTGGGGCATCAATACATGCAGTGGTGGCAAGAATTGGATGGACCCGTTCAGGACAATCAAATCAAAGTGCTTTTCGGGCAAAGGTGCCTGCATCACGTCACCCAGTACAAATTCTAGATTGGGCCTAGCAAAAACCTTTGCTGCCCTTTCCAGCAGCGATTGGTCAATATCCATCGCCGTCACTTTAGCGCCTGTTTCGTTTACGGCAATGGCCGAAGCCATGTAATAAGTAAACCACCCATTGCCACAGCCGACTTCCAAAACGGTCTTAAGCCGTGGATTGTCATGGATATATTTCAGGAAGCGTTTCAATGAACGGGTCCTATGCTTCCATTCCGACTGCTGTGGATGGTTCTTAGGAACGTAAGGCAGTTTTTTCAGCTCTGCATCGGAATAAGGTTGCCCCTCCTTGTCCCTCAACAGCTTGAAAAGTTGTGCTTGGTTGGCCAATGAACTCGGTTCCATCAAAAAATTGACGGGGGCAATTTTCCTTTCCTTTACACCTTCCATTTGCCTTGCAAGATACGGATTAATTAGCTGTTTCTTGATTCTGGGGGCTAAACCCCATGAAGCAACTAGTAAGGCATACAACAAAATTTACCATTTCTTAAAGATTTGTTTATTTTCACTCCAATTCATCGTCCAGCTTATGATATTTAGAGTGTTATGCATGCAGCTTTTGCTGTGCTGTGCCAGCTTATGCCTTGCGCAAGAAGCTACCATCAAGGGTAAGGTAATTGCCAGGGATTCGAAGGAATCCATCCCTTCCGCTACTATCATGGTAGAAGGCACTACTACTATGGTAGAAGCGGACTCTTTAGGCAATTTTGTGCTGAAAGTGCCTGCCGGTACGGTAAAGCTCAAGGCCAGCTTTATTGGCTATTACCCTACCAACAGAACCGTAAAGGTGGAAGATGGGGAAGTAAAGCGCATCACTATTGAACTAGCGGAAGATTTAAAGGAGCTCAATTTGGTGGTGGTATCAGGTAGCCGCTATGAAAAGAAAATAGGCCAAGAAACCGTTTCCGTAGAGGTACTGAGCCAAAACCTCATTAAAAACACCAATGCGGTAGATGCATCTGACGTAGTAGCAAAAACACCTGGGGTAAATATAGTGGACGGACAGGCCTCCATTAGGGGCGGTACTGGTTTCTCCTACGGCGTAGGCAGCCGGGTATTGCTTTTGGTGGATGACCAGCCATTGCTGGATGGTGCTTTGGGCGATGCCCGCTGGAAATTTATCCCTATAGAAAATGCGGAGCAGATAGAGGTCATAAAAGGTGCTTCCTCCGTATTGTATGGTTCATCGGCATTGAATGGCATTATCCATGTGCGTACGGGCTATGCCAAGAAAGACCCCGAAACCAGCATCCAGTTATATACCTCCTTGGTGGACAACCCTGCCCGGAAAGAAACCAAGTGGTGGGATTTCTATTCCCAACCTTTCAGTACCGGTGGGTTCATTTCGCATAAGCAACGTTTTGGTCGGTTTGATCTAACGGCAGGCGCCAACTTCCACGGTGCCAAAAGCTATTTGGAGAAAGGAGATGAGTTTAGGATAAGGGGCAATTTCAAAACTCGGTACCGCCCAGTAAAATCAGAAGGGCTGTCATTTGGCATTAACGGAAACATTATGTTCGAGCGGAGCGGCCGTTTCTTTCTTTGGGTAGATGCCGATACGGGCATTTATCAAATTTCCCAAGGCTCAGGCGACAAGTACATTTTGATGAATCTGGATCCTTGGATTACCTATTACGATAAAAAGGGAAACAAACAACGCCTGCTTACCCGCTACTACCGTACCTTCCGATTTGGCGATAAAGCCTCTGGGACGGAGCCGGCCATCTCCAACCTGTTTTATGCCGACTACCAGTACCAGCGCAATATCAAAAAGACTTTCGTAATCACCACGGGCACCACGGGTTCCGTAGGGGTGAATACCAGCAATTTATTTCCTGGCAGAAGGGTGACCGCCTACGGAGCGGTGTTCGGGCAATTTGAATTCAAATACAACAAGTTGAGCCTATTGGCAGGACTACGTGAAGAGGTAAACAAAGTAGATACCTTGGTGGAATTATCGAATCCTGTTTTCCGTGCAGGCTTAAACTATCAAGCAGGAAAAACCACCTATATCAGGGCATCATGGGGCCAAGGCTTCCGTTTCCCCACGGTGGGCGAACGCTTTTTGGATGATAACTTGGCGGGCCTGTTGCAAATATTGCCTAATCCTGACTTGAAACCCGAAAAAGGCTGGAGTGCGGAAATTGGCTTAAAGCAAGGCGTTAAAATCAGTCGCTGGTTGGGCTATCTCGACGTTTCTATTTTCTGGATGGAGTATAAAGACCTGATAGAATATTACTTGGCTTTGCCTGATTCCGGCTTCTTTCTTGGCTTCAGGCCCGATAATGCCGATAGGGCACGCATAGCAGGCTATGAAGTATCATTGGTGGGGCAAGGCGATTTGGGCCCTGTCACCTTCCGCAGTTTGATAGGATATACCTACAGCTATCCTGGCGATATTGTCAACGATTCGAGCCAAAGAAATATAGGCACCTACCTTAAGAATTTTTTCCGGGGCATGGGTGGTATCCAGTACGATGACCCAGAAAGTCAAAGTGTGCTGCGCTATCGGAACATGAACCTGATCAGGCTCGACGTAGAATTTCTCTACAAATGGGCGAGCATAGGCTATAGCCTCAATTATACCAGTTTTATGGCCAACTATGACGACAAGTTTAAACTGATAGGCCTTACCGACTATATTGAAAAACGCCAAGGCAAGAGGGGCGATTTGGTGATGGACATACGGGCATCGGCCAAGCTAAGCGAACATGTCAAATTTGCCTTCTTAATTAAGAATTTGACCAACCTGGAGTATGCCAATCGACCAGGTATTATGAATTCGCCCCGAAACTATACGCTACAGTTTTCCTACAATTTCTAAGCTGCTGGCTTTTAAGCGGCCTTTGATTTTTATTTAGGTCGTGCTAAAGGTTTTTAGTACGGTATTTGCTAACTTTGCGTCACAATTTAATGACAATAAAATTTCCGTTCTTATGGCATTTGATATTGAAATGATCAGGACTGTGTACCAAAATTTTCCAGTCCGTGTGGAAGCCGCCCGTAAAGTAATTGGTGGGCCGCTTACCTTAACTGAGAAAATCCTGTACGCCCACTTATTCGACCAAGATCATTTGCAAAAATTCGAGCGCGGAAAGAGTTATGTCGATTTCGCTCCTGACAGGGTAGCCATGCAGGATGCTACAGCCCAAATGGCACTGTTGCAATTCATGCAAGCAGGAAAAGCCAAAGTGGCCGTGCCTTCCACGGTACACTGCGACCACCTGATACAGGCTAAAAATGGTGCCGAGCAAGATTTGGCCCATGCCAAGGATGCCAACAAAGAAGTGTTTGACTTTCTATCTTCCGTTTCGAATAAATATGGTATCGGTTTTTGGAAACCAGGTGCGGGTATCATCCACCAAGTAGTATTGGAAAATTATGCTTTCCCAGGTGGTATGATGATAGGTACCGATTCGCATACGGTGAATGCCGGCGGATTGGGCATGGTAGCCATTGGCGTAGGCGGTGCTGATGCAGTGGACGTAATGGCGGGCATGGCATGGGAACTGAAAATGCCTAAACTCATCGGTGTAAAGCTGACCGGCAAATTGAATGGCTGGACTTCTGCCAAAGACGTTATCTTGAAAGTTGCTGGTATCCTTACCGTAAAAGGCGGTACAGGTGCCATATTGGAATATTTTGGCCCAGGTGCCGAAAGCCTTTCTTGTACTGGAAAGGGCACCATCTGTAACATGGGTGCTGAAATAGGAGCCACTACCTCTCTGTTCGGTTACGATGACTCCATGAAGCGTTACCTTCAATCAACCGACCGTGCTGACGTAGCCAGCATGGCCGATGCCATTGCGGAGCATCTGAAAGGGGACGCTGAAGTATATGAAAACCCAAGCCTGTATTTCGATCAAGTGATTGAAATCAACTTGGATGAGTTGGAGCCGCACATTAATGGCCCTTTCACCCCCGACTTGGCTTGGCCTTTGTCAAAATTTGCGCAAGCGGTAAGGGAAAACAACTATCCCGCAAAACTGGAGGTAGGTTTGATTGGCTCTTGTACCAACTCTTCTTACGAAGATATTACCCGTTCAGCTTCTATTGCCCGTCAAGCAATCGACAAAAAGATAAAAGCCCGTGCGGAGTTTACCATCACCCCAGGCTCGGAGCAAGTACGATACACCATTGAGCGTGACGGCCTATTGGATATTTTTGACCAAATGGGCGGTGTAGTATTGGCCAATGCTTGCGGTCCTTGCATCGGCCAGTGGGCACGCCATACCGATGACCCCAATCGCAAAAATTCCATCATCACTTCCTTCAACCGTAACTTTGCCAAACGCAACGACGGCAACCCCAATACCCATGCTTTTGTGGCATCGCCCGAAATAGTGACGGCTTTTGCCATTGCGGGCGATTTGACCTTCAACCCCATCACCGATACCCTTACCAACGATGAAGGGGTACAAGTGAAGCTGGAAGAGCCTCGTGGAGAGGAACTGCCACAAAAAGGCTTTGCAGTGGAAGACCCAGGCTACCAAAAACCTGCTGAGGACGGCTCCAGCGTACAGGTAATTGTTGACCCAGCATCGGACAGGCTGCAATTGCTGGAAGGGTTCAAACCTTGGGAAGGTACTGACCTAAGTGGCTTGAAACTGTTGATTAAAGCCAAAGGCAAGTGTACTACCGACCATATTTCCATGGCAGGGCCTTGGTTGAAATACCGTGGCCATTTGGACAACATTGCCAACAACACCCTTACCGGTGCTATTAATGCCTTCAATGATAAGGCCAATGCGGTGAAAAACCAATTGACGGGTGAATATGTAGAAGTGCCTACTGCTGCCCGTGCTTATAAAGCTGCTGGCATTGGTTCCATTGTGGTGGGCGATGAAAACTATGGCGAGGGTTCTTCCCGCGAACATGCGGCCATGCAGCCTCGCCACTTGGGCGTAAGGGCTGTTTTGGTGCGCTCTTTCGCCAGGATTCATGAAACCAACCTGAAAAAGCAAGGAATGCTGGGCCTAACCTTTGCTGACCCAGCCGACTATGACAAAATCAGGGAAGACGATAGCATCGATATTGTTGGCTTAACCAGCTTTACGCCAGGTGTACCTTTGACATTGGTATTGCACCACAGCGATGGCAGCACCGAAAGCATTAAGGCCAACCATAGCTACAATGAGCAGCAAATTGCTTGGTTCAAAGCGGGCAGTGCCCTTAATAAAATTAAAGAACAGGAGCATCAACCCGCTTAAGGCTTATTTGTAATCGAGGTAAGGCCTGAGCTTTTCCAACTTTTCCGGCTTCAATTGTTTCAGGGTGCGCAGGTCTTGCTCGTTTTTTATTTTGCCGCCTTTTTCCCGTTTTTTAAGGATGGCTTTTGCCAGGCCCTTACCAACGTAAGGATGCGCCCCCAATTGCTCCAGCGTCCAGCGGTTGATGGCGATTTTCTTGATGCTATCGGTATCCACGGTAATGAAAGGGGCAATGTCCTCGTATTTGCTATCGCCTATGCCTTTGGCCTCGTTTAGCTGTTCCTTTGCTATAAAGCCCCCCAAGGCGGTGCGGTAAATGATGATATTTTCTGCCAACACGGGCCCAATGCCTTTTAACCTGGTTAGGCCATCTATGGTAGCCCCGTTGATTTCGATAATGGTATCGCTTTCAAAAGCTGCTATTTCCTGCTCGAATTGGCTGAAATCGGCCGCTAGCTGCGGCTTAATCCATTGCGGCAATAAGAATTTGGCACCTGTCAATAAGCCGATGAACACCAGTAGCACCATAATGCCCAATCGCTCAGCCCGCGAATAGCTGAACCAAGCTCTCCAAAATTCTTTCATGCTGGGCATTATCAAAATCGAGCCCCAAAAGTAGCGACTTTCCTTACAAATATGATATTTTTGTCAAAGGAAAACCAAACCTTATGCCCCAGTCCATCGCTTTACTAGGTAAAATCTTTTCCATCTTCTTTTGGATATTGGTAGGCTGGTCGCTTTTTACAAGCATGCAGGCTTGGTATATCCCCTATATCCAAATCATTGGTGGCATCACCCTATTTGCCCATGTAGTAGAATGCGGCCTCTTTTTGACCCAAGCCCGTTTCCGCCATTATCCTAAAGCCCTCCATTTGCTGCAGATATTGTTGTTTGGGGTATTCCATTTGAAGCCTTTACAGGCATCCACTAAAGAACAGTAAGGCAAATAGGGACAAAGCATACCCAACCCTACCTCAACGTAACGCCGTACTTGGCATTGAAATGTTCTCCAGGTTGAAGAACAATGAGGCCATCGCCATTGTTGAAGGCATCGGCGGAACAGGTCATGGGCTCAATGGCTATGGACTGCCTATCGGGAGGAATATATACTTGTAGGAAATTGTACTTTGAAGGACCCGTCTCTTGCCATAGGCTGATGGTCAAGTTTTGCTGGGGGTCATACAACTGCGTAGTGGCGATATCGTCCACTATCTTCAATGCAAAGCCCGTATCAAACTGATGGTCGCCAATCACAGTCAATTGGTTAAACTTGCTAAAGGGGCTTTTCTTACCACTAGGGTTCAGTCGCTCATCAACTTCTATCAAATCGCCGGGGGGTAGTAGCAAGTGCAGCTTATCTACAGAAGTGCCCGTTTTGAAATAAGGGTGCCACCCATCGCCTATGGGCATAGCTTCCTTGCCCGTGTTCAACACCGTGGTACTGCATTCCAAACCCTCTTCGGAAAGGATATAGGTAAGGCTGAGGCGGAAAGGAAAAGGATAACCTTCCACCTTTCCATTATAGTTGTATTCAAATTCTACGGAAGCTTCCGTGTGGCCCTCCACATGGCCTATCAGTTCAAAAGGCTTGTTGTACACAAAGCCATGTAGCGCATTGTGCCTTGCCTCCTCATTGATGGGCAATTGGTACTCCTTCCCCTGAAAAGTGTATTTGCCGTCCCGTACCCTATTAGGGAAAGGCGACAGCTTCACGCCCTTGTACCAGCGTTGGCCCACCATTTCCTTTGAAAGGGCCGCCCCCCTCAACAATTGGTAATTACGCCCGTTGGACTGCAGGGTAAGGGCGTTGATGGCGGTACCAAAATCATGGATGATGGAAACCGATTCGCCTGTCAGCACATTCTTTAACTCCATTTGGGTAAAGCTGCCAAACGAATCTTCCTCTATAGTGAACATAGGGGTAAGATATGGAAAAATAGTGGCGTAAAACAAACGCCCCTGCCAAATTTAATAATGGGGTGATATTGGCAAAAAAAGCAGTACTAAGTTCAAGGTAGGTACTTTCCCCCGTGAAGCTGGCAGTTTTACCCGGTTACTGGGTTACTACCAGCCTGCGTATGGCGGTTCCACTTGCACTTTGTACCCGCACTAAGTAGATGCCTGCAGCTTGCTGGGAAAGATTCAACTGGACGTGCCCATTGCCTTGCACCTGCAATTGGTTGGTCTGCAACTGCCTACCCGACACATCGAGCAATTCAACCACCACTTCGCCAGTGATGGATGGATCCAGCTTGATAGTTACACTGCCCTTAGTAGGGTTAGGGTAAACATTAAATAGGTTGCGCTCTATTTGGCTAACGCTGCTAATGGTGTCTGGCAAGGAATCCACCACTTGGAACTTATCGAAACCAGCCTCCACAATATGGCCCCCGCCTTCATCATCTACGGATACCAATAAGCGCATAGTAGCGGTTGGGTTGATGAGGTCCTTAAGCTTATAGTTTCTATAAGCCCACACATTATTGCCTGTACCCGCAAGGGTTTCAATCAATACTGTATCAATACCATTGGTAATGCTGATGCTAAGGGTATCGTTCAAGGGGTCTCCTTGGCCACCGCCGTTAAAGAACCATGGGTAATAGCTCAAATAAGGCTCGTTGTAGTTGCTCAAATCGAATGTGGGCGAAAACAAGTTGGCTTCGCCATTATCCACATCGTCATTGCCTGCCTGTCCGCCACCATTACCGGTAACAAGAGCAAATCCGGTAAAGTCATTACTAACATCAGCCCCGGGGTTTGCTTCTTCGCCTTGATAATCGGTGCCTACGGGACGCCCTTGTACCCATTCGCCGCTGCTAGCAGTGGTGGCTACTGACCAACCATAATCAAAAGTAAAATCGTCATAATAAATGTTGGGCTGAATAGGAATGGTAAAACCGGAAGAATTGGAATCGATCAAAGTGTTCTGCACGTACTCGGTAGTACCATAACCCCATTTGCCAGCATACACCGTGTAGGTTCCTTCCCTAAAGCTGGGGGTAGTGAAGTTGCCGTTGGCATCGGTAGTATACTCTACTTTAGCATTGCCATTGAAGAAAGCCACTTTGGCATTGGCAACAGGTGCATTGGTAACAGCATTTACCACTTGGCCACCATAACTGAAAAAGTTTTGCGATTGAGCGGCAGGGCTGCTTAACAGGCCATCGCGCGAGCTATTCAGTACGCCGTTCATCACATCAGCTTGCTCAGCGGTAAACATGAATAGGCAGGCATCGTCCATGTAGTCCATGTAATTCATCCACTGGTCAGGTTTATCGGCGGGTGTTTCCGTACAAGTATTACGGGTAATGGAAAGATTGCAACCATAATTGGCGGCACTGGTAGGGGGCGTATCGCAAATTCCGTCGCCACCATTGCCGCAGTTATTGGCGGTGTTGCCGCCACAGGCACCCTGAAAGGTATGCTCCAAAGCAAAATAGTGCCCTACTTCATGAGTGGCGGTTCGGCCTAGGTCAAAGTCGCTATTGAATGGGTTTTGAGGAGCCCTGCCAAAATACCTATAATGAATGGCCACCCCATCTTGTGTGGGGCTGGTAGTATTGGGGAAGGTGGCATAGCCCAACAAACTATTCCCAATATCAGCCACCCATATATTTAGGTAGCTTTGGTTGTCCCAACTGGTTTGGTCTTTCCAGCTATCACTCCAGGTAGCTCCTGAGCCCATGTTCACCCGGTCGATACCGTTGGTGGGGTTGCCGTCAGGGTCCACGGTAGCCAATCGGAATTCAAAACCCACGTTTCCAGCTACAGGACGGTGCACGGCAGGGATGCTGGCCGTATCTGCATTGCGGAATTGGTAGTCCTCGTTCAGCACCTCAATTTGTGACAATATCTGGGCATCAGATATATTTTTACCCGTACCCACTGCTTCGCCCGTATGCATTACGTGCACTACCACTGGCACCACTAACAAGGCCCGCTGGCTTTTGTTGGCACCTTGCGACGCGGCATAATTTTTTGCTAGTTGTATCACTTGGGCTTTCTTATCGGCAACGGTAGGGTCTTTTGCCAAAAGCTCTTGGTATTTTTCGGTAGTGTTGCAACGATTGACTTGGGCGGAAACGGAATGGGAAGCGATAAGTATTGCCGCCCCCACAAAAAGGGATTTGAATTGCATTAGAAGTAAGTAGCCTTTAATTAACTGTTAAGTAAAGATAGCCTATTTGCCCAAACAATGAAAGGGGTATAATTGTTTGTATTGTCAAATTATTTGACTGCTGAATGCCAGATAGTGGTATATTGCTTTATTGTCATATGGTTGTTCTTGCTTCGAGATTCATCAGCACATTAGCACACCTACATATTTTATTGTATTTAATAAAACATTGGGTAGCGGTCTTTTTACTTGGTGCTAATTTTGGAGCAGTCTTGATACTTGATACTCATTACTTGATGCTAACTTTGCAGTAGTCTTGCTACTTGATACTGATTACTTGATACTAATTTTTCTCCATGCCCGAAAACAAAACCAAACCGACCGAGCAAAGTGTTGATGCTTTTCTGGATGCCGTTGAACACCCAAGACGGCGCGAGGATGGCAAGGCGGTTTGTGCCATGATGCAGGAGATAACCGGCAAACCTCCCGTAATGTGGGGGCCTTCTATTATCGGGTTTGGAAAAGTACACTACAAATATGATAGCGGCCACGAAGGCGATATGCCGATGGTAGCATTTTCGCCACGCAGGCAAGCGCTTACCTTGTATGTGCTCACCAACCATGAAGCGGTAAATGATTTGATGCCCAAACTAGGGAAATATAAAACCAGCAAGGCCTGCCTATACATTAACAATTTAAGAGACGTGGACCAGGAAGTATTGCGCGAGCTTATTGACCGTTCTTACAAGGCCATGTTCCATGCAGATCATTGCATTGTATGCAAAGATTGACTTTCAGCTCACAGCCTACTCAACCTTTACTAGCCTTTTCCAGCTTATGCCATAGCAAATTAGCACATTACAGTTTTCCCATTGGTTGGCTCCCAATAATATCCAGCAGCTATACACCCCACACTTTGTGGTGGCAATAGAGAGCCATTAGCTTTGCCGTTCAATATATCCAAGCCTGCTTGGTTGATTTGCAAGCCATTATCCGTGATATCGTAAAACGGCTTTAGCCGATGGATGATAGCCAGAAATTGTCTGTCGGTAAAGCCATACTCCAAATCGTCTTCCACCATCCAGCGCATAAGCTCGTACTTCTCCATAACGTTTTCCTGTAACTGTTGAAGTATCTTTTGCTCCAGAAGATTGATTCTGGTTTGAAAATGGGGCAGGCGTTGTAAATGCAATTGCAATGCGCTTTTCAGAAAAGGAAAATGGGGCGGAATATTGTTAAGCAACTGCTCTATGTCAGCTGGGGTTTTGGAAGCATAAGCCTTCCAAGCACTTTCCGCAAAGTGGATATCGGCTTTGGATAACTCCATCTTATGGGGCAGCAATTGGTGCAACTGTCTGGGCGATAACTGTCCATACCCTTTAAACCGCTCTATTTCAGGATGGCTGCCAATACTCACCGTATACAGTTTCTGCCCACGCAAATCCAATCGATTGAGCCAAGCCAATAGGGCTACCAGATTAATTTGGCAGAAAACATCGTGCTCGAACCACAGGATAATTTCGTCATAATCTGAAAGAAAGGCTTCCAAGCGAATCTGCTCCATAATTACTTTATCGAAGTAACCTTCCGGCGTTTCGCCAAAGTGCTTACAGATATATTGCTCCCGTTTTTTCCAAAAGGCAGGGTCATGCAAAAACTCCTCTGCAGGGCCTTCGCACATCATTTCTCGCCATACGGTATAGCTTTCCGTCTTTAAATCCGTACGGAGAAAGATGTCCTTAGTGGCGTCGCCATTTAAAATATGGAGTGTTTTACCTGCGTACATGGCCGTCAGCTAAAACAATTTCGGAATAATTATTCGATAATCGGTACCAATCCGCGCAAACCCATATCCACTACCTGTTCCATGCTCATGGTGGCGGCATTTACATCCCATAGGCCGTTGCCGTTGGTATCGTTCCATTCAAAGCTCTTATTGGTAGAAAGTGATACAATGATAACAATATCTTCGGTTTCATTGCCGGTAATGACCAATGGACTAGCAAACTGCCCCGTCACCACGCAAGAGCCATTAGGGATGGGCGAAGTAGAAGCGATAGGGTTAGGAACGGTAGTCGCGGGTGCCTGACCTGAACTAACGGTGTAAGGGGTCTCAAAGCCCCAATAGCCTTGGGGACGGCTTCCATTGACGGTAACGGTACTGTCCTTGATATTGTAGGAACGGATGTAAGTATTGAAACCAACAAAAGATGCCAAGCGACCGGTCATGGGGCCATTGAACCAAGGAGAAGTGACCTGCATGGTGATATCGTAATTTTGGTAAGCCAATGACACCCTTAGCCACTCGTAGGTGCCTGGGTCCATACTGGAGATGGGCATGGAAAAGAAGGTTTCTTCATTGCCCGCAAACACCGAGCTATCAAAATCAATGGCCGGATTTCCGCCATCTATTACTTCTTTGGCCTTATATAACACCTTGCCATCGCCTAATTGGGTGTAAGCATTAGGAGCCAGCTCAATATAATGGGCACTCATTTTCCGGAAAATGGGCGACTGGCCCGCATGGCCTGCAGGCATGGTGGCGGGCTGGCCTAGGTTGTTCAGTCGGGTTTGGGTAGAATCGAACCGGAACTTGAAAATGATACGAGGGCCACTGGTAGGAACAGTATCCACCGTACCGCAATCGGCACCTGTAAAGCCGCTTGGGCAATCGCAAGTGCCATCTACGCAAGTGCCGCCATTCAGGCACGATACATCTTCGCACTTATCTTCCTTACAGGAGTGGAGCAAGGCCATCAAAAAAAGGCAGGGAATAATCAGGTAAAAACGCATAATCGGGAGCTTTACAATACAACGAAGGCTGTCAACCTATTTGGTACAAAAATAGGGAATAATAGGAATATACCAGTAGCAATGGCCCCAACAACGATATTGTGATAAAGGGTAGGAAACAAAGCCACTTTGTGCTGTCTATGGTATCTTACCGTATCCATAATAACATGAGCTGTTCAGTGTCCAAATAATGATTTTTAGTTTCATGTTTAATAAATAAATATTAAATTTTACCATTTATTAGACGAAAAATTATGGGTAAAAGATAAATATCAATAGCTTTGCCCAAAATGGCAAGGTGAACCCTAAAATTTATGAGACTGTCTTAAAACCTATCAATTGGGTAGTGAAGGGTCGGTTATGGATGGTAAAATCATTGGTTATTGTAATTATTACCTCGTTTTTCCTACAGTTTCCAAACTATCAATATTTTTCCCAGCTAAATTCCTCATACAAAACTCATATACCCGGCAAATCAAAGGGCACAAATAAGTATCCCACCCTTATGGCCCAGAAAGCCAACTTGCTGAAACCAAACTATTATAACAATAAGTTTTTGGAACATGAGGATGCAATGATGTTCAGATTGAGTTTGCCCCTTATGGCAAAAATCTTCGACTTGAATCCACATGGAATTTTTATATTATTAAATATTTTTAATGTTTTTCTATTGCTTCTATTTCTATTCCTGATCCATAAACATACAAAGGACAAGAGGGTTGCTTTTCTTTTCACCCTTGGAGTAGCTAGTACTTACTTAGGATGTTGTGGTTTTTTAGATGTCCAGGCTGGTTCAGTTATAATCATGTATACCTTTTTATTGCTTGCTATATGCTTTCGAAACCCAATAATTATACTTTTTTGCGTATTAACTGCAGCATGGTCTGACGAAAGAGCGTTACTTGGCAGCACATTAGTATACTATTGGTGGATAGTAATTGATAATAAGTTTACATTTAAGTCATTACTTACAAAAAGGCTATTTAATCTTAGTTCAATTAGTGTGGTAGTTGCCTGGGCAATTTACTTCCTAGGAAGAGCTTATCTGGTACATGCATATGGCTTTAGGAATAGCCTTATAAATCAACAGGGAATCTATATTTTGTTTGATGTTTACAATAACTTACAATTGTCGTTATGGTCAACTTTTGAAGGACTTTGGCTATTGGTTTTATGCTTAATGGTGGCTTTAATTGCCAAAAAAGATTGGGTCAATGCTCTGTTTATAACTGGAGGCTTGCTGTTTTTATTTCTTGCAGGTGTGTCAAATCATGACACCACAAAATCACATTTGTGTATGTTTTTGCTACTACCCATTGCCGTGATTTATCTCCATGAAAATCTTCTAGCATCTGACTTAAGAAAGCTTATTTGTATATCATCAATGGTATGCATTTTGAGCCCTACAGTTTATATCATAAAAAAGGTAATTTACGCTTCCCCTATCTTCCAAGAAGGGTTATTGTATATCAAAGTTCATAACTATGAGTACATATACCCTGAAGAAATAAAGAAAATGCACAGAAAACTTTACCATTAGTGTTTTTATTACCTGTTTTGGTATTTTGGCAATTAGAAATTGCTAACAAACAATAATGTTAATGCGACATCCCTTTGCTACGAAAGTAAATACCTAAGAAGGGTGTGGCTTATTGCTTTATCAATTTACCCACACCCAAAATTTGTTCACCGTCAATAACCCGAAATAGGTATATCCCTATTGGCAAGCTATGGCAATCTATAGTGATTTCGGATAGCCTGTTCGCGGTTGGCACGGTTGCTTCTTGTCCGAGCATATTTGTTAGCTCCACTTTTATGTTTTTTGATTTCAAACCGTCTAGTTGGAACGTTACAAAGCTACTGGTGGGGTTAGGATAGGCATGAATGTCATAATTCCCAAAAGATTTAATCCCATCAATTACCAATGGCGGAAATACCTTGTCTTTAGTCTCAATGGTTAAAAACGTGGTATTAGTGCGTATGGGCGCATTGGAATCGAAGTATATATCGGCAAAGTTTTCTATTCGGGTGCCTGGCAGAAGATTGGGTTTTTGCTTGATAGTAAATTGCAAGAAACCGTGTGATTCAGGCTCATTTACATTGCTATCAGGCAACATAATAGATGGAAACCACCATCTAACTACACCATTGGGTTGCACTTGCAACTCAAAATATGCTGATGCCACTAAACTACTTAAGGTATTAATATCCAGATAACGGATATCGATTGTATCTATCACCCAAATGTTGAAAGCGGTATCAGTGCCGGTGTTCTGAAAGCGGATTTGATAGGTAAGTTCTAAATCTTCGGGTGTAATGTAATGTTCTTCTCCTACACCTGAAGGGAAAACCATTTTGTCATTCGGGTCGAATGAGCCCACGATTTCATGGCAATCGATATCCAGCCAATCGTCTAAATCATCTTGTCCCACGGGAACGATATGATGCAGCGAGTATGGCGGATTGCCCGCAAGTTCCACAAACTGCCTTGGGCGGCTCATTCCGGGGTGACCGGGTCTTTGGTCGGCCTCTAAACGGAAGGTTTTGCCATTGGCCACTACAGGTTGCTTCAAGGAGTCTCCCACCCCTACCTTAAATTTGTAGCTCGCTATAAGGATATCGTCTTCATATATCCTGAAATGGCTGGAATCGGCCATGTTGCCAGTACCAGTATTCTTAATGTAAAAGTATATCGTATCGTTGCTTGCATTGACTTTTTGGTCCACTGTTATGCTCGACCCGTCCCAGTTCGACCCTGTAGGAATGGTGTCAGGCAGCGGATTGATATCGGCTTTTACACAGGCAGCTTGGCCCAGTACCGCATTACAACTAATGGAATCGGTAATCGTAATTAATCCGTACTGTAAAGGTTCCAAGTTGCCCAATTGAAAATAATAGTCGTTGCCATTCTGACCGCTTATTGGGGTGTTGAATTGAAGGGGAATAATTTCGGGATCGAAACGAAGTTGGAGCAGGGTATTGAAAGCGGTATCCAAACCGTTGTTGGCATAGTACACATAATAGGTATTGGTACCGCTACAAATCCGCTGGAAAGGAGTCGCTACGGCAACCATTAAATAATGTCCTGTATCACTACCTATTAAGGCTTCTCCAAAGTCTTGCCGATACACCGTTGAGTCATCGTCAATTTCAAATAGGGTGTTGTATGGGCACACATCGGGCATAGGCGGCCACAAATAGGTATATACGATACTGTACCTTCCCTGCGGCAAGTCAACCCTATAATATCCTGTTGAATCAGGCAGTACATCATGCTGATAGGCATTGGCATAGCTGCTATCCATAAGCACTAAATATCCTGTAACGGGTGTTTCCAAGGAATCGTAATGGCAGTTTCCGCGTGCGTCGTAATAAAAATTCCCCCTAATGCCCGCATATTGGCAAGGGGAAGCATCGTCGCATTTAGGTTTGTACCTGCACGAATCACAGTTGCCATACTCAAGCGCATAAGGCACACAGGTAATATTGTTTTCTCCTATTGTCAAACTGGTAATGCCTTCAGGAAGTGCTGGCAAACAGGTAAGTTGGTTTCGACGAAGCCATAATTGGGTTAAATATTTTGGCAGTGTTGGCAATTCCGTCAGTTGATTATCGTTGAGGGTTATCTTTCTCAGCGAATCGGGGAAATAGGCAATGGCCGTCAAATCGTTGTTCCTAGCATTCAGTTCTCTTAGCGTATTCGGTAGCGGAGGCAAATCCCCCCAATGATTATCATTACACCAGAACCATTCAAGCGTGGGGGGCAAACTACCGGGCATGGCAAGTTGTGGGTTTACCGAGCATCCCAAACGCTTAAGTCCTGAGGGCAATATGGGAAGATGCCTGATTTGGCTATGGCCGATACTTAATACTTCCAAACCCATGGGCAATGGGGGGAGGGTATCCAATTTACTGTAAGAAACGGACAAACTATTTAAAGTGGCCGGTAACTGACTAAAGTTGCTTAAGGAATCAGACTCATAAATATTCACCGTTTCAATAGAATCCGGTAGTCCAACATAGGGAATGGCATGGCAAAAAGAAATTTCCAGGCTTTTCAGCGAGCTTGGCAAGGTTGTAATGGAATCATTGATATCCACCGCCTGCATCATAAAATAAGATATGGAAGGTAACACTGGTAGATATGTTACAGGCGAGTAAACCAGGGTGAGGGTATCGAGATTTCGAAAGTATTCGATGCCTGTTATGTTGGTAATGTTTTGGGAGGGATGGCTTGTGATAGACATTTTACGGAGCCCAACGACCGTAGGATTTGTCGTGTCTAAAATGCTGCCCTGTAAAATTCCGGGATATGTTTGATTAAGATAATAGCGGAAACCTGCATCGGGTATGGTTACCTGCGCCCTTAAATGGAAACTGGTGAGCAGCAATATGACAGAAAAGCAGCAAAAACAAGGTTGTATAGAGCGTATCGTGGTTTTCATACCCTTTTGTTTAAGTGTGGGGTTTTAAAAATTTTCACAATACGAAGGTGCGTGCAATTATTAGCATGTTCAAGTAGAAAATTGGGCAGTTGTTCAAAAAAAACACTACCTTGTTATAAGTAAACCGTCCATTTTAATTGGCTTTATGATAAAATTTTGTTCAAAGAAAAAGCACCTTATTAAATTATGTACACGGCTAAATTGCTCCAACTACTGCAGTCCTTTTCCGCCCAAGAAATGAAACAATTGCGCAAACTGGTGATGCAAAAGGCAGATAACAAAGATGTATTAACTTTCTTCGAACAACTGTATGCGCTATATCCCAATTATTCCATTGAAAATACCGATAAAAGGCGGGTTTTCAAACGAATGTACCCCCATCAACCTTATAACGACCAGCGTATGCGGCATTTAATGGCAGAGTTGCAAAACCTTGCCGAAAACTACCTTGTTGGCCAAACGCTTGAAATAGAACCTTTTCTGCACGACAAAATTATGTTACGCCAATACAGGAAACGCAATTTGACAAAGCTGTTCGATCAGCAATTGAGGCAGCTCAAAGGGCAGTTGGAGATATACCCTACCAGAGATGAAACCTATTATGAAGCATCCTTACTAACTGACAAAGAATTCAACCAATACTTGAAAGGCAAACAATTGCGCACCATTGAACCCAACCTGCAACAGCTAAGCAACACCATGGACCAATGGTATGTTGTTGGCAAGCTAAAAATATTTATCGAGGCACTAAACTACCAGAACTTGGTGACCATGGAGTATAATATCCGTTTCATGGGGGAAATACTGCGTTTGATAAAAGAGGAAAGCTATTTGGAAATCCCAATTATCGGTTTGCACTATGCGGCCCTTATGACTTTATTGGAGCCTGAAAACGGAGAACATTTCAACCAGCTAAAGCAAAATTTAGAAGAACATAACAAAATACTGAATGGGGAAGATTTGGATGATCTATACACGGTAGCGCGTAACTACTGTATCAAAAAAATCAATCAGGGCCATTCGGCATACATTAGGGAGGTGTTTGAGTTATATCGATTTGAGCTCCGCCATCAAAAAAAGCAACATATTACTGCAAGCACCTATAAAAACATTGTCACGGTAGCCTACAGCCTGCATGAATATGAGTTTGCCCGCCAATTTATTGAGACATATACCCCATTATTGCCTGAGCATTCACGGCTTAGCAATTATCAATACAATATGGCCCGTTACCGGTTTGTAAAAGGGGAATATCGGGAGGTGGTAGGTTTACTTGCCCAAGTGGACTATGATGATGTCTTTTTGATGCTATCAGCAAAAGCGCTTTTACTAAAAACCTATTTCGAACTGCAAGCTACCGATGCCTTTTATTCTTTAACACAAAGCTTTAGGGCACTATTGCGCAACAAAAAATACATTAATTATCATAAGCGCAACTACCTCAATTTGCTTTTCTATGCGGAAAAATTATATAGCTGTAGCAAAAGGGAAAGGTCACGGATTAAGGATGAGATTTTATCCGTAAAAGAGTTAATGGATAAAGATTGGTTACTGGAAAAATGCGTTTAATGCTTGCTTTAGAAAGAGCAATATTGTTATTAAAATATTCGTGCTTGGGTTACCTGAAAACCTGATAAATTTGCAACATGCCATGGACTAAGAGGATTTCCATTATTGTTGCCATTATAATGTTTGTGCTGCTAGCGGTATTTATCTACTTCGCTTGGCTGCGCCCCAATTTGATTATCCCGAAAGCGGTAGCGAAGGAGCGCTACGCAAGGCCTAACTCCAAATTCATACAATGGCAGGGCACTGAATTGCATTATACTGAGGCTGGCCAAGGGCCAACGGTATTGCTTATTCATGGCTTTGGCGGCAACTTCAGCAACTTTGATAGTCTTGCGCCCAAGCTAGCTGACAGCTATCGGGTAGTTTGTGTGGATTTACCTGGCTTTGGGCTTTCCGACCAACCACGGGCGGAAGGGCTTTTGGCCCCTTTGTACCACGAATATTTCAATATGCTGTTTGATACTTTACATATCGACAGTGCTTTGGTAATAGGCAACTCCATGGGCGGCTGGATGGCTTGGGAATTGGCCGCATCGCATCCTGATAAGGTTAGGAAACTGGTATTGCTCAACAGCGCCGGCTATGATTTGGATAGGGTAAAGAAAAATTTGGGAAGGCTAGAATTATTGGATACCAAACTGTTCAAATTGCTTAGCGCAAGGGGTATTCCCATGTTTATGAGCAACTACAATGCCCACCGCATTAGGGCTAAAGACGCTTACGTAAACCCTGAGGAGGTAATGTTGCATAATGCGCTCACCAATCGCGAAGGCAATTTCCAGAATCTGGCAAGGATGGCAAACAGTACCGAACTGCCCGATACGGCCAATATTCAAAAAGTGGCTTGCCCTACGCTGATTGTTTGGGGCGATGATGACCGTATAGTGCCCGTGGAACATGCCCAACGGTTCAAACGCGATATACCCGACAGCAGGATGCTCATATATGAAAAGTGCGGGCATGTACCGCAGTTGGAAGTCTCGGGCAAACTGGCAAAGGATATCAAGGCTTTCTTTGGTGAGCCAAGTAATCAAAGCTTATCCAAAAACTGAGCGATTGTTTCGCGGTAGTGGTTGTTAGCCGCTAACATCGGGGGTTTGTATTGAGCAGCTAAGGGCAAATCTTTCCTTAAGTCAATCTGCTGCTGCCCCACCGTGTGGAACCAATCCCTTTCGTGCAAGTGCGTGGCCAAATATTCCTGCTCCGTTTGGCCAGGGGTTGGGACTAACAATGCCTGTTTTTGCGTGGCCAACAAATCCATAATAGTACTGTAACCCGAACGGGCTATGACCATATCGCTGGCTGCTAAGGCTTGTTCCAACTCGTTGCTCTCCAGGTGGTCTACCATTCGCAGCTGACCTTTTGTTTTAGATTGTTTGCTTTCGGTGATACCCCTGACGAACAAACTGGAATAGGATAGCTGGCCCAATTGCTTTAACAAAATCTTTTCCAATAAAGTACGCTGTGGTTCGGGGCCTGAGAGCAATACCAAAATATCGTACAACTTTGGAACGTCTTTCAGTGGCTTTAGCCTTGATAAAATGCCCAGATACTTGACATTTCTACCCTTTCTTTCCGATAGCTTGCCCGCTAAATGGTTTGGCGGGGTATTATCGGGCACCCAGCATTCATGGAAGCGGGCAATAAAGCGGTTGTTGGTATAATCCACTGCCGATGAAAGCCATTGCGCATTGGGGGGCATCAGTATGTTTAGTTGGTGAGTAATGAATACTGACCTTACCTTGGCATGGTATAGACCATAGCGATTATCGGAAATGATGCCCTTCAACGCATACCGCTTTACCAACCCTTGTACCTCTTGGTTTTCACGCAAAATAGCCTGTACGAATTTAGGCAACTGCCGGCCCATGCCCCACACCATGCTGCTATTGGCCGGATAAGAAGGCGCATAACCTTTCAGTGGCACTACTATTTGTTCAGGAAATGCTTGTTGCAACAACTTTAAGGCCCTGCCATCGCTGGCAATAATAGGCTCCGCCCCTTGGGCGATAAGGCATTCTACCAATGGGATGCATCGGGTGGCATGCCCCAGGCCCCAATCCAATGGGGCTATCAAAATACGTGGCTTTGCCAATTTCCGAAGCGATTTTTCCGTTTAACAAATAAAGCTGTAAATTTAAGTGTATGAAGCCACTCGTGTCCCTAGCTGCCCGCAAATTGCGATTTTTCCCCGCACTTTTCCTTATTGCCTGTATCGGCTTGGGCAGTTGTGCCGGTAGTAAATGCGATTGCCCTAACTTTCATGGAAAGGTGGAGCAAAAGTCTAGTAATCAGGCATAATCGCATCCAAAATATTCCTGTTTCTAAGTAACTTTGCATGGCATGAAGCCCGCTGCATATCTGTCTTTCTTAATGCTGGTACTTTCTGGTGCTTTGGTAGCAAAGCCGGTTCATCCTTATCAAACTGTTTTTGTCGAAGCCGCTAAAGCGTATCAATTGCCCCTAGGACTTCTGGAAGCGGTATCGTACACCAACACCCGCATGCAGCACCTCACCCCTAATGAAACCGAAAGCTGCATGGGCCTACCAAAATACCTTGGCTTAATGGGCCTAGTAGCTGATGGGAAGAGCTATTTTAAAAACAACCTATCTAGTGTTAGCCAGCTTTCAGGCATAAGCACCGATAGCATAGCCCAGTACCCTGCCGTAAATGTAATGGCCTATGCAAAAGCCTTGCAGTTACTGGCAGGTAGCCACCCCAATGAGCCTGCGGCTTATATGAAAGCCCTGGTAGCCCTGTCGGAGTTTCCGAAAAATGACAGCCTGCTGAACGATTTTGCGGTTAACTCGTGGCTCTATGGCATCTATTCCTTTTTAGCCAATGGCAACATGCAAAGGGACTATAGCTTCCCCAATTATCAAATAAACTTACCTAGTCTTTTTGGCAGTAATTATAACATCCTGAGCGCGCCCCAAGTATTAGCGAGCCCTCAAGGAATATATGGCAACGGACAAGCCTACCAACGTTCTGGTCGCTCAATGGACTATGGCCCGGCCATTTGGGATGCAGCGGCAACCTGCAATTATAGTACTAGGGGCGGCGTAGCTGTCTCAGCCGTTACTATCCATACCGTTCAGGGCTCTTATGCGGGTGCCATATCCTGGTTCAAGAATTGTTCGGCACAGGTTTCGGCGCATTACGTCATTCGATCATCCGATGGTCAGGTTACACAAATGGTGGCCGAAAGCAATAAAGCTTGGCATGTAGGCAGTGAAAATCCCTATACCATAGGCATCGAGCATGAAGGTTATGTAAACAACCCTGCTTGGTACACCACAGCCATGTATCAAAGCTCTGCGAGTTTGGTGAAAGACATTTGCCAGAGTGGCTATGGCATCAATCCACTATCTTGCTATAAAGGTACCAGCCAATCGGTTCTCAGTAGCTGCTACCGCATTAAGGGGCATGTACACTACCCCAACCAAACCCATACCGACCCTGGCGGCAATTGGAACTGGGCCTACTATTACAGTTTGATTAATGACAGTATCAGCAACACCCGTTTAACGGCATGTACGGGCACTATTACCGACAATGGCGGCACTGGCAACTATCTTGACCTAAGCACCTATACCACCACTATTGCCCCGCCTGGTGCAATCAGCCTCAGCCTTCAATTCGCCTCCTTCAGCTTGGAGAATGGCTTTGACTCTTTGTACCTGTTTGATGGCCCTAATATCAATTCCCCCTTGATAGGTGGCTATACGGGTACCAATAGCCCTGGAACGGCGACCGCAAGCAGTGGAATCATCACCTTGCTTTTTAAATCCGATTGTTCGGTCAATTCTTGGGGCTTTAGTGCCAACTGGGCCTGCACCACTTGCCCTGGGTCATTAACCATCTCTACCCAAGTAAGCAATGCTTTATGCTATAATTCAAGTACGGGTACGGCTAGTGTAATTGCTCAAGGCGGAAAGATGCCTTATTCCTATCAATGGTCAACTGGTAGCACTGGCAACCAAGTCAATAACCTAGCCGCTGGGGTTTACTATATTACCGTAACCGATGGCAATGGCTGCCGGTTAAGCGACACTGTTGTCGTGGCACAACCTTCGCCTTTATCAGTAAACTTAAACGGCACTAACCCCACCTGTTTTGGGTTGGCCGATGGGAGTATTACCAGTACGGTATCTGGCGGAGTGGGCAATTACAGCTATGCTTGGAGCAATGGCCAGACCACCGCAAGCATCACCAATCTTACTGCAGGCAACTATAGGCTTACGGTGACGGATAGCAACAATTGCACCTATATAGCAGCTGATACCTTGACAAGCCCACCCCTGTTAACTGGCTTAATAACTAAACAGGATGCACTATGTTATGGCGATAGCAGCGGCAGCATCGGCCTTACGGTGACAGGTGGAACAAGCCCATATCGGTACCAATGGAGCAATGGGAGCAACGCCAACTCCATCACTTCCCTGGCAGCGGGTATTTATTCAGTGAGTATTAGCGACACCAACAATTGCCAACTGACCCTTTCAGATACGCTTAGCTCCCCGAGCCTGTTATCCGTTCAGCTTAGCAAAACTTCCCCTGCCTGCTTTGGCGATAGCAATGGTCAAATGGTAGCAATGGCAATGGGCGGGGTATCCCCTTACTCCTACCATTGGTCAAGCAATGATACTGGTTCCACGTTGGCCAATCTGGCAGCGGGCACTTACGCCATTACGGTTATAGATGCCAATGGCTGCGAAGGGTTTGCCCTTGATACTTTAACCGCGCCAGATATACTGCTGGTTTCGCTCTTAAGTACTGCCCCTAGTTGTTCCGGGCAGCCCGATGGGGCCATTGCAGCAAGTGTCAGTGGGGGTACAATGCCATACCAGTTTGCTTGGTCCAATAACGACACTACAAATGCCATTGATAGCCTCACTGGTGGCATTTATCAACTCACGATTACGGATGCCCATGCCTGTAGCACCGTGGCAGCGGATACGCTGACGGATATTTCCGGGCTCTCTTTGGTGCTTGATATCGAAAACCTTCCTACCTGTGCTGGCTTTGCCGATGGAGTCATTCGGGCGGTCGCCATTTCGGGAGCACCTCCTTATCAGTACCAATGGAGCAACCAAGCGCAACAAGCACTAGTGGCTGTACCCGCCGGAAACTATCAGGCCACCGTTACCGATGCCAATGGTTGTTCAAGCCAAGCCAGTATTTCCATTCCTGACCGTATGCCCTTACAAGCAAACCATACTGCCATTCCTGTATCCTGCGCCGATGGCAGCGATGGCAGCATTGACATTGCCGTAAATGGAGGACTAAGCCCATACACCATCAATTGGCAACTAGGCACCCAATTTTCTGCCAACCAAGTAGCTGCCGGTAGCTATTATTATGTGATAACCGATTCAAACGGTTGTGAACTATCAGGCACCGTTATGGTAGAAGAACCCCAGCCTTTGAGCATAGCTGAGGTGGACATTCATAATGGCACGATTAGTATTGATAGCATATCAGGAGGTACGCCTCCATACCATTATGAATGGAGCAACGGCACCATCGGCTCGAGCCTGCTAGCATTGGAAAGTGGCGAATACAGGCTTACCGTGCTTGATAGCTTAGGTTGCCAACTGCAAGCCAGTTATCAAATACAGCTTACTGCAACTGCATTGCCCAGTTTGGCAAACGCTTTTCAATTTCTGCAGTTGCCAGGAAAACAACTGCTGGTGAGCAGCCAAGTCGAGTGGAACATGAATGTATTCAGTATGGAAGGAAAACTACTGATGCATCAACAGCTTCAAAGGGGCGATAATGTGGTGGACGTATCTTGGTTGCCCAATAGCATGTACATCGCTAAGCTGTACCAGCAAGGTTCAGTGCATTCAATAAAGCTGATGCTGTATTAGCATTTCACCATCTGATGAGGGCTGAACTCCAAATAATGCCAGCCTGCTAGGTAGGTAAAAAGGAATGACGCCCCGCTAGTGGACGCCATTCACCGCTGCTATGAAAAATTCCGACTTACTGAAGCAATAATCTAATGGTCTGGGTTTTCAGTTCGCCATTAATGACCCCAAAGTAAAGACCTGTTGGCTTGCCCGATAAATCAATGGTAGCCTCCCCATCCATCAATATGGTTTCCTCAATCAATTCTCCCTTCAGGTCTATTATGGCTACTTTGCCATTTTCGCCCGCATGGGTACTCACTTTAAATACACCCGTTGAGGGGTTGGGGTAAACTTTAACTGACATGGTTTCGGTGTTTTTAATGGAAGTAGGGTTCAAACCATCTTTGTTATACACGTCCACCCCAAAGCTCAAGTGGCCCATCCATAGACTACCATCCCTATCAATGTGCAGGGCGTAGGTAATGTTGTCTGATATCTTGGAGTTATTCATCGTGAGGCTATCCCATTCACCTGCCTCGTATATGTACACCCCATGCAGGTTATCGCTCACGTACATTTTATCCTCTGTAAACTCAATGTCAGTCACGGTTTGGTTGCCTGCAGTTATAGGCAGGAACATGGTGCTGAAGTTGATACCATCGAACTTGATCAATGCGCCGTACACAGTGCCGAACCAAATATTACGGTACTTATCTTCTTCAATGGTTTCGATAACGTCGTAGTACTGGGCAATGCCCACGGTATTGCTATCGGTCAATAGTACCCAGTCGCCATTGTGATAACGGCTGATACCGGCATAGCTGGCCACCCATACGGATTGATTGGTGCTATCGCAATAGATATCGCGCGAATAAAGATTATCGGGTATATCAGCGTCCGTATTGTGGCTGAACAAGGTAAATTGGCTACCATCGTATTTCGCCACATAGTTAGTTCCCGTCATCCAAATATTACCTTCCCAATCCACTGACAAATCCCTCACACTGCCGTTGGGCAATGCCCCCACACCTAATTGCGACCATTGGCCACTACTGTACACATACAGGAATTGCGAGGCGGTACCCACATATAATTTTCCATTGTGTTCAATGGCATCCAATACGCTGATATTGTTGGGCAGGGTATAGCTTTCCAGCACTGCTTTCGTTGCTACGTCATACTTCTGTAGGCCCTTTGAATGGCTGATGAATACATTACCGTCGCTAGCAGGCGACATGGCCACTATCCAGTTTCCGGCTGCATCCGTCCTTCTAAGGTCAATCGTTTCTGTTTGGGTTGGGTTGATTTGATGGTATAGCTTCCCATAATCGGCATTGATGCCCCCGGCCCAAATATCGCCGCTGCTGCCATTGCTGAAAGTGTTCAACAAGCCAAAAGCAAAACCGGTTGCTGCCCAAGCATTACCGTTGTATTGGTAGATGTTCTTGTCCTCGTTGAGTAAGAGCAGTTTTCCATCTATCTCTTTAATATCAAGGGTACGGTCCTGAAAATGGAAAGTATCTATTTCATAGCCATTGACAAATTTCCCCAAAGTGCCATGATCGCTGGCAAAATAAAAAGTACTATCGTCTTGTATATATACGGTTGACTTGGAGTAAGCAAACAGCGTAGTATTCAGGAAGGTAGTGTCATTGGTAGTAGGATTGAAAATAAAGGGCTCGAAGCCACCACATAAGATGCGTCCATCGCTGAACAAATCAATATCCCAGGTATTGGTAGCATTCAGGCTTTGCCCGCTGTTTAAAAAAGCAGTAAACACCCCGTTGTGCAACTTATACAAACCTTCACTGGTGGCGCACCACATATCTCCATTCCCTTGCAATTTCATTTCATACAACAAGGTTTTCGGCTCAGGAAAGGTATAGTACGACCAGTTGCTATTGATATCTTTTACTGCCAGCCCGTTATCATAGGTACCAATCCATATATCGCCGCTAGGGGCCACCAGCACCCTTTCCACCTCTAATGAAGGTAAGCCTTCAGCCCTGGTATAAAAGGTTTTGCTACCGGTGGCTTGGTCATACATTACCAAGCCGCCCCGTGCGGCCACCCATACTTGGTTGCCCGATACGGTAATATGGTTGATTTGGTTGAAGTTGGAAAAGTTCTTCCATTCCTCCGCCTGTAAGTTAATGGCAGCCATGCCCAACACTATAGTCGTTAATATCTGCGTAAGCGTTTTCATAAGCTTCGATTTTATTCCTCAAAAAAACTACATACTCTATTATATATCAAACCAATTTATTGGCTTAAATTAAAGGTCAGAACTAAATGGTTATCCGCAAACGGCTTATTGAGGCATATTGCTATTTTGTAACTTTATAAGGGTTTAATTGTTAAATTGTTTTATTGCCATGCTGTTTATAAATTAAAAGTCAGTGAAAAAATCAACCGACGATTTGTTTGCCCTTATCAGTAAGTTAACACTTTCTGAGCGTAGATACTGTGCTTTGTATTTAGCAAAGCACACCAGTTCGGGTACCAACCGCTACTTACAGCTCTTCCATTTCCTTAAAAAACAGCCTGCCTACAACAGTGCCGCCACGGCAGGGCACTTGAATTTTAGCGATAAGCCCAACCACTACGCGGTGCTAAAAAACCAGCTCTATGATTTGATACTCAATGCCCTGCACCAATATGACTTGTTTTCCAACCAAGAACAACAGTTGCTGGTGGGCATACACCAATGCCAGCTATTGCTACAAAAAGGATTGCTAAAGCAAAGCCTAAAACGCATTAACGTATACAGCAAGCTAGCCGCTGAAATGGAACACTATGAAGGATTGCTACTGCTGCAGGAACTGAAGCTGACCATTATGGCCCGCAATTACTATAAAAATGTGGGGGAACAAGTGTTGGATGAATGGTTCCAAAATACCCAAGGGGTAACTTCATCGCTGCAGCAGGCTTTGGAAATTAAATGGCAGGCCAGCCATATATATCGGCTACAGTACGAGTCGGGGCTAAGAGGCAAAGCCCTGGCCGCCAAAATGGAAAGTTATCTGCGTTATGCGGATACCCCGCTCCAAAGCACCAAGGCGCAGCTTGATTACTTACAGGCGCAGGCACTTTACCATTTTACCAATTTGGAAACGGCAAAGGCAGCGCAATGCAACCAACGCTTTTTGGAAATTTTGGACGGAAAACCAAAAATGCTGAAGCAATACGCGGATAGGTACTTCTCCGTGTTGAACAATTACCTGATAGATTGCCTGGTAATGAAGCGATATGGCCGCCTGCAACAGGGAATCAGCAAGTTGAGGGGCTTATCCAGCGAGGCTTCCTTTAAAAAGCTGGCCAACTTTGAATTGAACGTGTTTCGCTTGGGCTATATGTTGGAGCTGAATTACTTTATCAATAATGGCCTATTTACCGATGCCTTCCAACAAATTTCCACCATTGAAACAGGTTTGGCAACGTACGGAGACCGTATCATTAAGCACAACCGCTTTACCTTGCTCTATCTAATGGCCTATGCGGCTTTTGGGGTGCAGGAATATGAAAAATCTCTGGAACTGCTGCGCCCCATACTACAGGAAAAAGAGGCCTCGGTAGCGGAGGATATCCAGTTGGCCGCCAAAATGCTCGAATTGCTCTGCCACTATGAATTGGACAACAACCTGTTGCTGGAAAGCTTGCTGAAATCCATCCGCCGGTGGAAGAAAGCGCACCCGCCCATTATCAAAAGGGTACTGCGCTTTATCGCCAGCAGGGAAAAGAAAACACCGGTTTTGGCTGATTGGATAAAATTGGCCGAAGAGATGGAAAAGGAAGCTACCCAAGCTACATCTGCACAAGTGTTGAATGCCTTCAACTATTTGGTATGGGCAGTGGCAAAGGCTAATGACACCAACTTCGAAGCCTATTGGCAAAAAGCTACCAGCGCATCAGGGCTGAACCCCAGGTAAAACCGCTGCCAAAGGCCGCCAGGCACACCAAATCGCCCTGCTTTACTTTGCCTGCTTCCCAAGCCTCCGCCAGCGCGATAGGGATAGATGCCGCCGTAGTGTTGCCGTATTTTTCGATATTGTTGAACACTTGCCCGTCAGAAAGGCCCAAATCCTTTTGCACCGCCTCGGCTATGCGAATGTTGGCCTGGTGCGGTATCAGTAGGTCAATATCCTTTTCGGTAAAGCCGTTCACGGTCAATGCCTCCCGTATTACCTGCGGAAAGCGTACCACCGCATGCTTGAAAACCAGCTTACCGTTCATGTAGGGCAGCATGCTGCCATCGGTCAACATTTCCGCGGTAAGCCTTGTTTTGCCGTTGCTGCTGGGGTGCTGCTGCATCAGCTCCTCGGCAAAGGTGCCATCGGCGTAAATGTGGGTGGAGAGGATGCCCGGCTCATCACTGGCCTGTATCACCACCGCACCCGCGCCATCGCCAAAAATGACGGACATGGTGCGCCCACGGTCGCTCAGCTCCATAATGTTCGATTGTATTTCGGCACCCACCAACAGAATGGTTTTATAGGTACCCGTGCGGATATATTGGTCGGCGAGCGAAAGCCCGTAGATAAAGCCGCTACACTGCTGGCGGATATCGAACACCGCAATTTCCCGCAGGCCCAGTTCCCTTTGCAGCAACACGCCCGAACCCGGAAAATAATAGTTGGGGCTCAGGGTAGCAAAAATCACCATTTCAATGTCCGCAGGCTTTACCCCTGCCCTTTCCATGGCCATCTTGGCGGCATTGGAGCCCATTTGCGAAACCGTATCTACCCCCTCTTTGAAAAATCGCCGCTGCTTGATGCCCGTGCGCTCCTGAATCCATTCGTCGGAGGTTTCCATGTATTGGGTCAGTTCGTCATTGGTCACCACTTGTTCGGGCACATAGTAGCCTACTCCGGTTATCTTCGCTCGTTTCATGCGTTCGGTCGGTTTGTGAAGTTATTCTTAACGCAATGCTAAATTGCGCAATACTTATTACTGATACAACGGTTTAACAATTTGGCAATAATTGTGGAGCTACAAGGTACGCTTGCCCCGCAAAATCCAGTTGCAAAAAAAAACCCGACCGAAGCCAGGTTATAGGTCTATGACCTTCGGCAATATAGCCTTATTGTGGAAAGATGTATGAGATGGATATCTTTCTAAAACAAAAATAGCAAGGATTTTCCCAATTACAAATGATTGAGTAAATTTATTTGTTATTCTCTATTGCTTTAAAGGTTCTTAAAATGTCTAGAATATTAGGTTTGGATATTGGCTCCAACTCCATTGGTTGGGCAGTGGTGGACACTGCCGCTAAAAAAATTGAAGGTATGGGTGTGCGCATTTTTCCTATGGGCGTAAACCTAGAAAAAGGCTCAAAGGAAGAAGCAAAAAACGCTACCCGCCGTGCTAAACGCCAACTGCGAAAACAAGGATTTCGTAAAAAACTTAGAAAACAATTGCTGGCCAAGGTGTTGATACCCGTAGGCATGTTTCCTAATATAGAGGACTTATACCACAAGCTACCTGACAATGAACGCCCAAAAAAAGCGGCAGCCAATTTTGATGAAAAATTTAAGACGGTTATCAATCGCATACAACTGCAGGAAGAACTGCGTACATTCTTTGCCATAAACCCTTATGAAGCAAGAGCGAAAGCATACCGGGGGGAGCAACTCTCTTTGCCAGAAATAGGCCGGGTGCTGTACCAGTTTTCCCAGCATCGGGGCTACAAGAGCAACCTTAAAACCAATTCAGATGATGAGGGCACCATATTCGAAGGCAAACCCAAGGAAGGGAAAATTGGGATAAACGAAACGAAGGAAAGAGCAAAACAATATGGCACCTTGGGCAATTACCTATACACGCTTGTAAATACTGAAAATCGTAAGGCAATGCCTTTGCTTGAGCGGGCACGCAATCGCTACACTTTGCGGGAAATGTACAAGGATGAATTTGAACTAATATGGAATTCCCAAGCGCATTTCTATCCTGAAGTATTGACCGATACCTTAAAGCAAGCCATTGGAAACCCACTGAAAGACGAGGGTATTCTTTTCTTTCAGCGTCCTTTGCGCTCACAGCGACACCTTATAGGCAAATGCACCTTTGAACCTAGCAAAAGACGCTGCCCACTTAGTGCCATCGCATTTGAATGGTATAGAATATACAGCGATGTGAACCGCATATATAATGGTGAACACCAGTTAACATTAGACCAGCGTGAGCAATTGATTGAACTTTTTTTGAGTAAGGAAAAGGTTGAATTCAAAGAAATTATTAAAAAGTTGAATATTGCTGGTGCCAATTATAATTACAAGCCCGAAGATAAGTTTCCCGGTGCCAAAACAATCAGAAATTTTAGGGCAATTTTCGGTAAAGAGCGATGGGATGCATTCACGGAAAACGAACAAGAGGAGATATGGCATATCAAATACACCGCACAAGATGCCGAATGGCTAAAAGCGTATGCGCGGGAGAAATGGAAATTGAATGATGAGCAAATCAAAAAACTGCTGGCGTTCCGTCTGGCCGATGATTATGCCAGCCTTAGCTTAAAAGCCATCAACAGTATTTTGCCATTTCTGAAAATGGGATTACCGCTTGACAAGGCCGTACTATGGGGCGGTATCCGCAATGCCTTTGGGCATGAAGTGTTCGATAGCATGGAGGCTGATGAAAAGGCTGCCTTGATGGACGGCATTGAAGCAATTACCAGCAGCAGCAAAGGCAGGGTAACGGACAGGCTGCAACAGTTTTTGCGTGAAAAATACCATTTCAGCGAAAAGCAGCTTAACAAACTATATCACCATAGCGAAAAAGAAGTAAAGCAGGACGCTGACGAGCTAGGAGACCCGCCCGCTGCCCGAAACCCTATTGTACAACAATCGTTGCACGAAATACGCAAACTGATCAAACAGTTGAACAAAGATTTTGGCAGGCCACATGAAATAAGAGTGGAACTGGCCCGCGAACTGAAATCATCGAAAAAGCACAGGGAGAAAACCCGACAGCAACAACAGGAAAACGAAAACAGGAACGATGAAATCAAACGACGCTTGGACGAGTATAACTTACGCCATACCCGCAACAATATACAGCGCGTACAGTTGTGGGATGAATGTGGCCACATCTGCCCATTTTCAGGTACTGAGATAGGGTTTACCCAATTGTTCAATGATGGATATGTACAAGTAGAACATATTATACCCTATAGTATATCCCTAAATGATAGCTTGGGGAATAAAACGCTGTGCATAGCCCCAAAGAACCTGCTGAAAGGAAAACTCACCCCCTATCAGGCCTTCGGGAACAATGAACAAGAATGGAACGCCATAAAGGAAATGGCCAAAAAAGCATTCGCAGGCAATTATCCAAAGTACCTGCGCTTTATCAGCAAAGACAATCCTGACTTTGACAACTTCGTATCGCGCCAACTCAATGATACCAGGTACACTGCTAGGCTAACGAAGGAATACCTGAGCCAACTGAAAGATACGAAAGTGCAAATTACCCAAGGCGGCGTAACCTCCCTTTTAAGGCACTATTGGGGCTTGGATGGCATACTGAGCCAAACGTACCCTGCACTGGAATACAACGATGGGGAGTACCTTGCCGCCATTGACCAAGATGGGGGAATCATAGAGCTGCGCAAGTGGATGGCGGACAACAACGAAAAGAACCGCGAACAGTTGGAAAAGCTAGGCCAAGTGCTGGAAGGCTACATTAACAAAGGCATTTTCTATCCCTTTAAAAACCGCGACGACCATCGCCACCATGCCATTGACGCACTTAGTGTTGCCTGTTGCGAAAAACGGTACTTGCACAACATCTCCACATTTGCAGCACAGGGGCTTGACAATGAAGAAATACGCAGAACTTACCCCATTGAAACACCATGGAACAGCTTTTGGGCAGATGCCAAACGGATGGTAGAACAAATCATCGTGTCGCACAGGCAAAACCATAAAGTAATCAGCGTTATCAAAAAGCAGCTTTTCGACCATAATGGCAAACCACGGAAAAACAAGGCTGGCCAAAAATTGTATGCAAAGGGCATTGCCGCACGCGGCCAACTGCATAAGGAAACCGTGTATGGAAAACGCAGGCACCCTGACGGCGAAACGGCTTTGCACATCCGCAAGTCGCTGGATGAAATCAAAGACAGTAAGCATATTGACAAAATAGCCGACGAAGGCATCCGCAGGCTGGTACTCCATCATTTGGAAAGCTTGGGGGTCGATACAGGGCAAAAAACCTTCACCGTGCCCAAGGGGGCGTTTTTCACCTACGATGAAGCCAGCAAAAAGCGCCTGCCCCGCCTGTTTTTGCCAAATAGGAACGGCCCCCCCATACCGGTGCTGAAGGTACGCATGAGAGAGACCTCATCAGGTGAAGTGCAGCTCAAGGCCGCCAACCAATGGGTAAAGCCGGGCAACAACCACCATGTGCTGATTTATAAAGATGAGCAAGGGCAATTGCAGGAAAGGGTAGTCACCTTTTGGGAGGCCGTGGAAAGAGTGAAGCAAGGCTTGCCCGCCATTGAAGTGGACATGAAGCATGGCCATACCTTTGTGGCATCGCTGCAGGAAAACGATATGTTCCTGCTCGGCCTGTCCGATGAAGAACTCGAACACCAGCGTTACAACCAGCCCAAGCTAAGCGACCACTTGTATAGGGTGCAGAAGATTTCTTCCATGTATTATACATTCCGCCATCATTTAGCGTCAACCCTAAAAAATCCTAATCAGGAGTTTTCCATAAGGAGCATGAAAGGATGGGTAGCCGCCAATCCTGTAAAAACCACCATTAGCAAAACAGGCAAAATTGTCCTAAAAGAAAAAACCCCTAATGCAAAACATTAGGGGGCTATAGGGATTTTCCATCTCTGACATCAAACCACAACGGAGAATGTTCGAGTCATCAATAAGATGATAATATCGTTAATCCATCTCTGACATCAAACCACAACTTGTCAAACCAAGCTTCTTTTTTTCGGCTGTAATATCGTTAATCCATCTTTGACATCAAACCACAACAGGATATGGCACTTATGAAAGCATGAAGCTAATATCGTTAATCCATCTCTGACATCAAACCACAACCCTCCAAGAATGCATAAAATTTAAGGGCTTAATATCGTTAATCCATCTCTGACATCAAACCACAACCATGGTGTTTGGTTATGGTTGTTTGGCTTGAATATCGTTAATCCATCTCTGACATCAAACCACAACGATGAAGCCAACCTAGCCATGCAGCTGCTGAATATCGTTAATCCATCTCTGACATCAAACCACAACGAGGGCGAATTTCACGACCTTCTCCAGTCCAATATCGTTAATCCATCTCTGACATCAAACCACAACCCCTCACGTAGTAAGTAAAACGCAATCCTTAATATCGTTAATCCATCTCTGACATCAAACCACAACACAACGTACCATTCGGCGAATTTCCAAAACAATATCGTTAATCCATCTCTGACATCAAACCACAACCCATCTTCCATTATAGCAAAAATACCATCCAATATCGTTAATCCATCTCTGACATCAAACCACAACAGGTTCTATGATAAGAACCCAATCAACAAAATATCGTTAATCCATCTCTGACATCAAACCACAACGGCCGTAACTGATAAACTCCATTTACATAGAATATCGTTAATCCATCTCTGACATCAAACCACAACCGAACACAACCTGAAGATGGACAGCGTGGAAAATATCGTTAATCCATCTCTGACATCAAACCACAACCATTTATGTATTACTGCCCCGATGGTGCCTAATATCGTTAATCCATCTCTGACATCAAACCACAACACGAAGCGGCAGGGTGAGAAGGGCTCGCTGAATATCGTTAATCCATCTCTGACATCAAACCACAACCTGTGGCTTCCCTTACGATAGTTCTGCATAAATATCGTTAATCCATCTCTGACATCAAACCACAACTTCCGCCTTGCCCGTTAGTTCTGCTTCCGTAATATCGTTAATCCATCTCTGACATCAAACCACAACCACCTGATGACCGACCAGCGCAGCATAGATAATACCGTTAATCCATCTCTGACATCAAACCACAACTGCTTGGGTATTTGCCAAGCAATTCTTTGAAATATCGTTAATCCATCTCTGACATCAAACCACAACCGTTTGCTTTCATATCCTTAAAAAAAGCACAATATCGTTAATCCATCTCTGACATCAAACCACAACTCAGTGCTGGGATTGGCAGCACCGTACTGCAATATCGTTAATCCATCTCTGACATCAAACCACAACGCATCGCCTATAGCATAGCCCATGATGCTGAATATCGTTAATCCATCTCTGACATCAAACCACAACGGTGGGCTTCTACGAGCGTTACGGCACTCCAAATATCGTTAATCCATCTCTGACATCAAACCACAACCCATTCTTCAGTACATAGACAGCCATGATAAATATCGTTAATCCATCTCTGACATCAAACCACAACAAAGGCAATGCCTTCCTAACATCGTTCACAAATATCGTTAATCCATCTCTGACATCAAACCACAACTTCCATCAGCCAAATCCCGCTTGAGAGCTCAATATCGTTAATCCATCTCTGACATCAAACCACAACAGCGGTATTGGGGCGGTGTTTCGCCCACTGAATATCGTTAATCCATCTCTGACATCAAAAATACGTATAAACCGTAAACATCATCTGGCATGGCATCCTAGTCTTGCCTCCAACAGTTTGCCACCAGTAACAATAACCCCAGCAAATAGCACCCAAAAAAAACACCGCACCGTACACCCACCCAGCCCATATTGGTGGATACACTATTCGGCTTTCTAGCTATCCTAAGCCATCATTGAGCATATACCCATTTACCAGTTTTTTGATTTGGAATATTCGCACTAAGTGCGTACCATTGGTAATGTGCTAGTGTGCTAGTGTGCTAGTGTGCTGATGTGCTGATGGAAGCACAATTTGAAAATTTGGTGATTTGGAAATTTGGGCGTTAAATGGGGGATGTGAGAGTAAAAAATGTCGTTCTACTTTCTACATTCTACGAATAGAGGAAAAAAACAAAAAAACACACTCATTTTTACGCAAAACATTGAAAAACAATCAATTAACTTAAACTGAAGTACTACTGAAATACCACTGAAGTATCACCGAAACATTACTGAAACTATACTGAAGTACTACTGAAACATCACTGAAGCACTACCGAAATACTACTGAAACGATTTTTTAACAAGATTATACACAAGACGCAAGACACAAGACACAAGAAAATCCCCGCAATTAGCGGGGCAGGCGTAAATCCCTCTAAAAAACAAAAAAACACACTTTTTTCACACAAAGGATTGATAAACAGCAAATTAA
>JANRLF010000013.1:0-76561 GCA_033762815.1 Chitinophagales bacterium
TAAACCCTGTGGACCCGTTGCACCATCAGCTCCGGTTGCGCCCGTAGGACCCTGCGGACCCGTAGCGCCATCAGCACCAGTGGCTCCTGTTAAACCCTGTGGACCGGTTGCACCATCGGCGCCAGTTGGGCCTTGTGGGCCGGTGGCACCGTCAGCACCTGTGACTCCTGTGGCTCCCGTTAAACCTTGAGGTCCTGTTGCACCATCGGCCCCAGTTGCGCCCGTTGGACCTTGTGGACCTGTGGCACCATCGGCACCGGTTGCGCCAGTGGCACCAGTCAAACCCTGTGTACCCGTTGCACCATCAGCACCTGTGGCGCCAGTGGCTCCTGTTAAACCCTGTGGACCTGTGGCACCATCCGCACCGGTTGCGCCTGTCGGACCTTGTGGACCTGTGGCTCCGTCTGCGCCCGTGGCGCCCGTAGGACCCTGTGGGCCTGTTGCTCCGTCAGCCCCGGTAGCACCTGTCGGTCCTTGTGGGCCTGTTGCACCATCAGCTCCAGTTGCTCCCGTTAAACCCTGTGGACCGGTTGCACCCGTTGCGCCAGGCGTACCTGGCACATTGGCACTTTCTGCATATAGCGCATAGGGAACACTCCAAAGTTGGCTTGCCCCCATGTCAACATAATTGGTGCCGCCTACGGCATCTAAAAATATCCTAATAAAATATGGGCCGTTACCCCAAGGAATGGTACTGAAATTGCCGAGCTCCACAGATCCGCCCCCAATCACGATGGTGAACAATCCATATTGGTTGGTGCCCGGCTTATGTACTTCTTGGTACACCACGGTGCCACCGATGCTGTCTTTTTCCAGGGCAATCCTTATGGAGATGTTCTGGTTGACCAATAACTGCCCATTGATGTCCCTTGCCACGGCCTGATACTGGAAACCCTGTGGAACTTGTGCATGGATATTGGAATAAAGCAGGCAGAAAAGAATAAACAGTAGGATGGAAAGCCTATTCATTTTATTATTTATTTATGGATGGAAGAAGAATGGGCGCAAAATAGAAAGTTTTTTTTCTATCTGTTGACAAGAAAAATTGCCGATTGTGACAAAAATTGACTGCTAAAAGTGGATTGGTATGGGCAAAGAAAAAGCCCCGACAAAAATGTCAGGGCTTCCATTGTTGACCGACCAGGGGTCGAACCTGGACTCTTCTGAACCAAAATCAGACGTGTTGCCAGTTACACCATCGGTCAAGAACCGCAAAACGGACTACAAAACTAATATTAGTACCTTTATTACGCAAATGGAATTAGAAATTTCTCAGAACTTCCTTGCAATTGCTCTTTAAGTCCCTCATTTTCAATAACAGCAAACGGATACAAAAGTTTTGCATCAAAAGTTCATAAACTTTGCACCAATGCTTAAATCCTCTTACTTTTGCCGTTCGATTGAAAAAGCTAATCGGTTAACTTTTAGAGTATCATGCAGCAGATTATTTATCTAGTGCCGTTGTTCGGCATCATCGGGTTGGTAGTAATGGTTATTAAGTCTGCTTGGGTGTCCAAGCAAGATCCTGGCGCGGACAACATGGTAGAGCTTGCGGGCTATATTGCGGACGGGGCCATGTCGTTCTTAAAGGCCGAATGGAAGCTATTGAGTTATTTTGTGGTACCCACGGCTATCCTTTTGGCATGGTCGGGCACGCTAAACCCACATTCCCATTGGTTGATTGCCATTGCTTTTGTCATCGGGGCCATTTCCTCTGCCTTCGCGGGTTATATTGGGATGAATATCGCCACCAAGGCAAACGTACGTACTACCAATGCGGCAAGAACCAGTTTGAAACAGGCCTTGAAAGTTTCTTTCACGGGTGGAACTGTAATGGGATTGGGCGTAGCAGGTTTGGCTGTATTAGGCTTAGGGTCCTTATTTATCGTGTTTTACTACTTTTTTGTACAAAGCAAAGGTGCCGGAGTAAATGGTGATGAAATGGCCACTGCATTGGAAGTATTGGCGGGTTTCTCTTTGGGTGCCGAAAGTATTGCCCTGTTTGCCCGTGTGGGTGGTGGTATCTATACCAAAGCTGCTGACGTTGGAGCCGACTTGGTAGGTAAAGTTGAGGCTGGCATTCCCGAAGATGACATCCGTAACCCCGCCACTATTGCCGATAACGTAGGCGACAATGTGGGCGATGTGGCAGGTATGGGGGCCGACCTTTTTGGCTCTTACATAGCCACTATATTGGCTACCATGGTGCTGGGCCGCGAAATTGTTTCGAACGATGAATTTGGTGGCATTGCCCCTGTGTTATTGCCCATGATGATAGCTGGCATCGGATTGATTTTCTCTATCGTGGGCGCAGCTTTCGTAACCATAAAGGATGAAAAAAGCAATGTCCAACAAGCTTTAAATATTGGCAACTGGGCTTCTGTCATTTTAACTTTCATAGCATCGTACTTTTTAATCCATTGGATGTTACCCAGCGGCGATTTGGTGATGAATCGCCAGGGCGCGGTTCCTTTTACTGCGAATGGTGTATTTGGTGCGGTAACAGTGGGCCTAATAGTGGGCACATTGATGAGCATCATTACGGAATATTATACCGCAATGGGTAAAAGGCCTGTCAGGTCGATTACCCAACAATCGTCCACGGGGCATGCTACCAATATTATAGCCGGGCTTTCTGTAGGGATGGAATCTACGGTACTTCCTATATTGGTTTTGGCAGGTGGTATTGTTCTATCTTATGCTTTTGCTGGTTTGTATGGTGTAGCTATTGCGGCGGCTGGTATGATGGCCACAACTGCCATGCAATTGGCCATTGATGCCTTTGGCCCCATTGCCGATAATGCGGGTGGTATAGCTGAAATGAGCGGCTTGCCTAAAGAAGTACGCCAGCGTACGGATAATTTGGATGCCGTAGGAAATACCACTGCTGCTACGGGCAAGGGTTTTGCCATCGCCTCAGCCGCTTTGACTTCATTGGCACTGTTCGCCGCTTTTGTGGGTGTAGCAGGCATCAACTCCATCGATATTTTCAAAGCCCCTGTGTTGGCGGCCTTGTTCATTGGTGCCATGATACCTTTCATCTTCTCTGCCCTAGCCATTGCAGCTGTAGGTAGGGCGGCCATGAAAATGGTGCAGGAAGTGCGCAGGCAGTTTCGTGAGATACCTGGCATAATGGAGTTTAAGGCCAAGCCTGAATATGAAAAGTGTGTGGCTATATCTACCGAAGCATCCATCCGCGAAATGATAGCCCCTGGATTGATTGCCTTGTTGGTGCCCGTAATTGTTGGCTTTGGCTGGCAATCTAGCTGGGTTGAGGGTGTTTCTGCTCCTGAGGTATTGGGTGGTCTTTTGGCCGGTGTTACGGTTTCCGGCGTATTAATGGCCATGTTCCAATCCAATGCGGGTGGAGCTTGGGACAATGCCAAAAAATCATTTGAAAAAGGGGTAATGATTAATGGTGTGGTTCAATATAAAGGATCAGATGCCCATAAAGCATCCGTTACCGGCGATACAGTGGGCGACCCATTCAAAGATACCTCAGGCCCGTCCATGAACATTTTGATTAAGTTGATGTCCATCGTTGCATTGATTATTGCTCCGCATATTGCCGTTAAGGACACCGCACATACTTCCGTAAAAGCAAAAGTGCCAACCGAGCAAACGATTGATGTTGCCCAAAAGCAATAATGGCTGCTGCTTTTAGTTTTCGCTCCTAAAGTAAGCTTGATACTTTAATTGGCGGGCCTTGAAGGTCCCTTTCAGGAAGGAGTAAAACAACAAGCCAGCTGCTTGGTTGATAAAGCCCATTTCTATTTCATCGATAATAAGACTGCCGAATGCTGCCTTTCTTACAATGTGCCGATGCTTCCATTTCTTAAGAAACCACGGCAATTGTGTGCCTTCATCTATAAAAAAGCATTCATGCTCGTTGCAGGCATTCTCGGTAATCACGCTTTCCCAGTTCTCATAAGTCAAACCCGTCCAAACCTTAAGCATTACCCGATCGCCTTTTGAGTTGCCATCGTAGCGAATAATCTTTGATGGCGGAAAACTGGGTTGCAGATTTTCAAACAGGCGGCGGTCAAATTTTTTGAAAACCTCTGGATAGTGGCCGTCAACGGGTGTTTCGATATATATCCTATGCGTGGGCATCAGAATTCAGTCTTATCGGCAAAGTAATCTATACTTCCGATTCTCTCAAGTAAATTCTTTCCAAAGCTAGAGCTGTAGCCTTTTCAAGCTGCTGTACTTCAGTAAGGTGTGTATTATCAAATACTATGGCATCTTCTGCCTGTTTCAAAGGGCTTTCCGCCCTGGTAGAATCTATCAGGTCGCGCTCTTCCAAGTTTTTCTGCACTTCCTCCAAGGTAATTTGCTCAAATCCTTTTTGTTTCAGTTCCAAATATCTTCGCTGCACCCTTACGGCTATATCGGCAGTCATGAATAGTTTAAGTTCCGCATCGGGAAACACTACTGTACCTATATCCCTTCCGTCCATTACAATTCCGCGATGTTCGCCCATTTCCTGCTGGTATTGCACCAATGCCTTTCTTACTTCCTTTATCTTGCTTACTTCGCTGACTTTTTCCGATATGCGCATTTCACGAATAGGGTATTCTACGTTCAACCCGTTGAGATACGTTTCATTCAAGCCCAATTCGGCATTGTACTTAAATGAAATGGAAATTTGGTCAAGTGCCTCTACTACTTCCTGATGGTTGGTATAATCGATTTCATGGTTGAGGAAATACAGGGTAACAGCCCTGTACATGGCACCCGAATCAACATAGGCATAGTGCAGCTTGCGTGCCAAAGCCTTGGCCAATGTACTTTTTCCACATGATGAATAACCGTCGATGGCAATGATGATACTTTCTGACATGACCGTTAAACTATTCCTTCTTCTTTTTGACGAACTTATTCAGGTCGATACCGACTGTAAATTGCGTGGTGGCTGCCCTACCACTATAGCGGGCCCTAGCAAAACTGAACTGGAATTGCTTAATGGTAATACCAAGGCCAAAGGAAAAGCCTGAAAGCCCCTTTTTGGCATCGGCGGCCAATTCTGCCCTGCGCTGGTGATTATAGCCAAACCCTATCCGCACTACCTTGGCAATGTACAACTCGCCATTAATTATGAAGTGACGGGCAATATTGTCGAACACCTCGCCTACCTTGCCGCCCTCCTCATTGCTAGTGGTATCTCCCAGCAATAAGTCATCATTGCTATTTGCGTTAGGGTCTTCGTACCTTAAGTCGAATTGCTGTATGTCATGTATGATAACACCAATGCGGAAAGGAATAAACTTTAGGCGTTTGCTAAAACCCGCTTCCAGCGCAAAGGGCAACTGCTCCCTATTGCCATCGACATAGGGCTTAAACTGAAAACCAATGTTTTTGACCAATATACTGGCCGTGAACATTTTGGCGGTATCATGGTATGCAGCTGCCAAATCAAGAGCCATACCCCCTGAATGATAGCTTTCCATACCTGAATAAATAAATTTGAGGTTGCCTCCGAAACTGTATTTTTCAACTTGCTTGCTGGCTCCTAGATTGAGTGCAAACTCGCCCGCCCTGAATTGACCATTTAGATTGCCGTTTTCATCGGTCTGGTTAAACTGTCCGTAAGAAATAAACTGCATGCCCGCTTGGAAAGTAGCTATTTTGGCATAATCTCTTGCATAAGCAAAATAACCGTGCTTGATGCCGCCCATATATAGCGCAGTATTGGCTATGATGGTATTATGCATACTGGGGTTCAATAAAGAGGGATTGTGATAGGCCAAGCTCAAATCATTGTCCTTGGTGGCCATCAAGTTGCCGCCAGCACCCGTTATACGTGCCGAAGCAGGAAGGTCAATAAAATCATAAACACTGTTACCGCCTACTTGTGCCTTTGTATTACCCCAGAACAAAAGCATCAGACAGAGGGTTGCTAGCAGGTGACGTTTCAATAGGGATGGTTTAGGCTGCCTCATTAACGAAAAGTAAAACTAATTATTTCCTTTGAAGTGGCATCAGCTAATATGACATGATGATTACAATAATAAGGGGCACCGTCCGTCGAGAAAAGAACATTAAGCGTAATTTTGCAGCCCAATATGCCAATTGAATCTACCAACCTTGATGCCAAGCGAAAAGTAAAAGCCAATGATTTAAAGCGCGCTTTGAAGGTTTTTCGCTTCATGTTGCCTTATAAATGGACTTATGCATTGGGGCTTTTGTTCTTGGTTTTTTCCATTACATCGGGCCTTTTGATGCCCTTTTTGATTAGCAAGTTGATTGACGAAGCTACTGGACAGGGCAGTTGGTACGTAAAAGGGCTGAACAATATTGTACTACTAATTGGAGGGTTGGTCATTTTGCAGGCTACCTTTTCCTTTGTGCGCATTTATACGTTCGACTATGTTACCGCCAATTCGATTGCTGGGCTACGAAAACAGATGTATGATAAAATATTGAACCTACCTGTACCTTTCTTTGAAGAACGAAGGGTAGGCGAATTGATTAGCCGATTGACCTCTGACATCTCTAGGTTGGAAGAAACAATGTCAGTCACCTTGGCGGAATTTTTACGTCAAATAGCTACCTTGATTATTGGCATTGCTTTTTTATTGCATTACTCCCCCAAACTCACTGGTTTGATGTTGCTGAGTTTCCCATTAATCGTTTTGCTGCTTTTAGTATTTGGCCGTTTTATCAGAAAACTTAGCAAAAAGGTGCAAGACAACCTTGCCGCCACCAACGTTATTGTTGACGAAACATTCCATGCCATCAACACGGTAAAAGCCTATACCAATGAAAACTATGAAAAAGGCCGCTATGCAAAGTCTATTGAAAGTGTGGTGCTTCAGGGCCTTAAGCTAGCACGTTATCGGGGGGCATTTATCTCCTTGTTAATCGTGGGATTATTTGGTGGTATTGTGTTCGTTTTATGGGAGGGAGCCCTACAGGTACAAAGTGGCCAGTTGACCATTGGCGGCCTTACGGGTTTTGTGTTTTATACCATATTTATTGCCGGTTCCTTAGCTGGCCTGGGTGAATTGTATTCCAAAGTACAATCAACCATTGGGGGTACTGAGCGGATACTGGAAATATTGGATGAACCACAGGAAGATTATAGCCAAAAGGTTCATCTTAATGGCCATTTTAACTACGGCAGTATTGCCTTTAAAGAGGTACGCTTTTCCTATCCAAGCCGGCCTGATGTAGCGGTAATGAAAGGCATCAATTTCGAAATAGCCAACGGCGAAAAAATTGCCTTGGTAGGCCCTAGTGGGGCGGGAAAATCTACCATTACCCAATTGTTGCTGGGCTATTACAAAGTATCTAGCGGGCAGATATTGGTGAATGGCATCTCCATCTATGATATGGGCCTGGAAAATCTACGAAAGAAAATCGGTATCGTTCCGCAAGAAGTGAGTCTTTTTGGCGGTTCGATTAGGGAGAATATTGCTTATGGCGATACCTCTGCAACAGAAGCACAAATTATTGAAGCAGCCAAAAAAGCCAATGCTTGGAGTTTTATCCAATCTTTCCCTGACGGACTGGAAACCTTAGTGGGGGAAAGAGGAGTTAAGCTCTCAGGGGGCCAAAAGCAACGTATTGCCATTGCCCGGGCTATTCTAAAAAATCCTGCAATACTAGTACTTGACGAGGCCACGAGCTCCTTAGATGCCGAATCGGAAGTATTGGTACAGGAAGCATTGGAAGGACTGATGGAAAACCGTACGTCCATAGTCATTGCCCATAGGCTTTCTACTATCCGCAAAGCGGATAGGATTTTCGTGATCAATGAGGGGCAAATAATAGAAACAGGGACTCATGAACAACTATTGGAGAACGACAATGGCCTTTATAGCCATTTACTTAAACTTCAGTTCAACCTTAAATAATCCAGTTACTTTAAAAATAAATTTGGTTGTTAAAATTCTAATGCGTACTCTTTGCTAGGGCTAGGTTCCAGCATTTTGGTTTTGTAACATTTTGGCATTTTCCACGTAGGAATAGGTAAGTCATGTTTTGACCAAACTGAACCAAAATGTATGAAAACCTTTAGCACAAATAGAAATTGGCTAGTAGTTTTAATCTCTATTTTATTATCAGGTACCTTTTCAGTTAATGCCGCCACGGTATATTCTACACCCGATGGTATACTATGGTCTGACCCACTAAGTTGGTCCAGCGGTTCTGTGCCTACCTCTAGCGATGATGTAATTATACAAGATAACATTGTATTGGATCAGAACGCTACCGTTAGTTCCCTAACTATTTATGCAGATCCAGATCCAATTGTATTGACCATTAACTCAAACATGACCCTAACTGTGACTAACAACGTTACCATTACGGGAATTAATGAAAGTGCTACCATTTTTAGCAGGGGTACTCTAATAATTGGTGGCGATTTGAATTTTGAAGGTTTGGATTTTGCTACCCAGGCCCAAATAAATATGAAAACAGGCTCCATACTTGAACTGAAGAAAAACATAGTGTTAAATACTTATGGTCGCATTTACAGCAGTACTAGTGATGCCTACACCGTAAGAATTAATGGCAGCACCGCACAAACTATTACTGCCAATAGTCAAATTAGATATTATAACTTAACTGTTGCCAACGCTCATTCGTCAGGTGCTACTTTAGGAGGTAATATAACCTCTACCATGGTTGCTAACAATATGACTATTGAATCAGGCACTTTTTCCAACGGGGGTTATAGCATTGCTGGTGCTTCAGGAAAAACGTTTACCGTACAAAATGGGGCTACTTTTAATTTGTCGGGCACTAGCGCATTCCCCTCTGGATTCAACCACTCAATAGCCAGCGGGGCCGTTATTAAGTATGTAGGCGGAAACCAAACCGTGGCCGCCCCAAATAGCAGCCAAGCCTACCATCATTTGGAAATTGGAGGTACCGGTACTAAAACTTTAGGCGGCAACATTACTGTGAATGGCAACCTTACGCTTACTGCATCCACATTAGATGCTAGCAATGGCAACAATTACTCTATTAACCTTAAAGGCAATTGGACAAACAATGGGGGTACTTTTACCCCACGTTCAGGAAGTGTTTCATTTACTGGCAGTACTTCTCAAACTATTAAAAGCAACGGCAACAGTTTTTACGATATAACCATCAACAATACCTCAACAGGTATCACTTTGAATGATGACATTACAATTTCCAACATTGCTACTTTAACGGATGGTATAGTTTCAACAGGCGCTTATTCATTCATTGTACAAAACACATCGGCATCAGCTATCACAGGACACAGCAATGCCTGCTTTATAAATGGCACCCTAACACGTTACATAGCTACCAATACCAGCACATATGCTTTCCCAGTAGGTTTAGGTACCGCAACTGGCAACTATTATTTGGCAGAATTAGTAAATGGCAACATGACCAATACCTCATATATTTCGGTGCACTTCGGAGGTTTGGCCAACCATGTGGATGCTGACATGAACGTTACTGATGCTTATATGACTTATCGCTCCATGTGCAGTACGGGCACTTGGCATATTACCCCCAATGCACAGCCTTCATCAGGTTTTTATGATGCTAAACTGTACATTACCAATATGACTTGCAACCTTAGCAACAATACTTTCGCAGTACTGAAAAGACCTGAAGGCTCTACATCCGCTGCCGATTGGACAGATGGTGGCGGGGCACTGAATGCTAGCAATGGTGCAGGCCGTTTGGTTTCTGACGGTTACGCCCTTCGTAAAGGATTGACCAGTTTTTCTGAATTCGGTATAGGCCGCGAGAGCAGCAATGGCTTTCCGTTGCCTGTTGAGGTGGTTTCTTTTGAAGGAAAGGCTGATGGCGAACAAGTAGTACTGAACTGGGTAACTGCCACGGAAATTCAGAACGATTACTTCACAATCGAAAGAAGTGCTGACGGTAAAGAATTTGAAGCCATCGCCCAAGTGGATGGAGCTGGCAACAGTACTATATTGGCGCAATACATAGCTTATGACAAGCAACCCATAGAGGGTACGGCATACTATCGATTGAAGCAAACCGACTTTGACGGACAATCGGAATACAAAGGATTGATTGCGGTTACCAGCCAAAAAGTGGCTGTGGCTCCAGAAGTAAGCATTTACCCAAATCCAACCACTACCAATGGTGTCATTAACATCAACACCAACCAATCCGATGCCATTGTTAAAATAATAGAATCAGTAAGTGGTAGGGTTATTTATACCGGAAACCTTAGCGGACAGGAAAACAGCATACAACTCCCTACAGGCCTTGGGGCTGGCTTATATGTAGCAAAAATCATTTTTGGGCAAACAGAAATTCAGAGGAGAGTTGTTATTCAATAACTAAGATTGTAAGAAAGCAAGTGAAGCCTCTAGGAATTCCCTGGGGGCTTCTGCATGCACCCAATGGCCAGCTTCGGGTATCGTCACTAGTTGGTTTTTTGGGAACAACGCACTGAACAATGGCAGGTCATTTTCATTGATATACCTTGATTTGCCACCCTTAATTATTAATGTTTCGATAGGTACCGCATGGTCTGCTTCTATCGGTTTTACGATTTCTTCATACTGTTCGTACAATACGTCCAAATTCATTTTCCATTCGTAACTGCCATCAGGTTGTCTTTCCAAGCTTTTTAGCAGCAATTGTTTGGTGGGTTTGTCATCAATAACTTTTGACATTTGTATCTCGGCCTCCCCCCTACTATGTATGGCCTTTAAATCAACAGCAAACATGGCTTCGAATACGCTATCATGATGCCTATTATATTTCCTTGGGGAAATATCCACTACAACAAGTTTTTCAACCAAATGGGGAAAATCCAAGGCAAATCGCATAGCCACTTTACCCCCCATGGAATGGCCAATAAGATGGAGCTTCTCAATGCCTAGTTGCTGGATTGTTTCGGCTACATCATTGGACATATCCTCATAGCTATTACTGTCTGTATGCCCCGACCGACCATGATTCCGCAAATCGAAAGTGTAGGTGGTGAAGTACGTACTTAATTGATTGGCGATAGATTGCCAATTGTCCAACGAACCCAAGAAACCATGCAAGATAACGACGGGGAAACCACTGCCCGATACCTTATAATTTAAAATCATTTAGCAGACAAAATACGCTTTAGTAGAAAAAAAATTTGACTCTTAAAAAATACAAGAGGTACTAAATTTGATTTGTAATGCATTCCCTGTCAATATACTATTTAATCAATTACATTGTATACGATCTAAAGTCATATATTATTATGTCGAATAAAGCATTTTTTGGCAAATATTTTGTTATTCTTTAAGCGACCGTGCTGAAAGTGCAAAATCAAATGATACTTTTTGGTAAATTTACAAACAAATACCTTACAACTAATGATTCAAGTAGCCAATAAACAAGCTCATCCTATAACAATTTTGATGGCCGATGATGACGAGGATGATAAAATGTTGACCAAAGAAGCGTTAACGGAAAATCGGTTAGCAAATGATTTGCACTTTGTACAAGATGGGGAAGAATTAATGGACTATTTGAAGCAGCAAGGGAAATTTTCCGACAAGAATGCCCCAAAACCTGATTTGATACTGTTGGACTTGAACATGCCCAGAAAAGATGGCCGTGAAGCTTTGCGTGAAATAAAATCAAATCCTGAGTTTAAAAGGATACCCGTGGTAATACTTACCACATCCAAGGCGGAGGAAGATATTATTAAGAGCTATGATTTAGGAGTGAACTCCTTTATAACCAAGCCAGTAACATTTAATGATTTAGTGCGCATTACTAAAACATTGGGAGATTATTGGTTTGAGATAGTAAAGCTTCCTAATATGTAATGTCGTTTTGCAATATGGATGAGACACCTATCAAAATATTGCTTATAGATGACGATGAGGATGATTTTGTATTGACACGTGACTTATTGACAAGTTATGACAATACAGCTTTCAGCCTCAATTGGGCATCGAATTACCTACAAGGTGAAAATGCTCTTAAGAGCAACGCATACGACATTTATCTCATTGACTATCGCTTGGGGAACCAATCGGGCCTTGATTTATTGGAATATGCCAACTCATTGGGTATAGCAGCCCCTATCATTGTACTTACCGGAAAGGGAGATCGCTCCATCGATATTGAAGCCATGCAGTTAGGGGCGGCAGATTATTTGGTAAAAGGAGAAATAGATGCCCGTATACTGGAACGCGCCATCCGTTATTCAGTTGAAAAATCGCGGAATACCAAAATATTACAGGAACAAGAGCTGAAATACCGAACCCTATTTGAAAGGTCAATCGATGCCATTTGCATCACTAATCTAGAAGGAAATATAAGCGATTGCAATCAATCATTTGCTGATTTGTTTGGCTCTATACAAATCGCCCCCAACGGCAATCATCTATCATCGCTTTTTGTTGACAAGGCGGAGCTTTTCAAGTTTGAGAACGAGTTAAAGAAAACGGGTGTAGTAAAAAATGTGGATGTCAGCCTAAAGTCAAAAGATGGTCTCCCTATCATCTGTAGCATCTCTGCTGTTGAGCTGCCCGCCTCAGTCAATTTATCGAAAAGCTTACAGATTATCATAAGGGACATATCGAAAATCAAACAAACGGAAGAAGATTTACGAAGGGCTGAAAAGCTTGCCATAACAGGCAAACTTGCACGAACCATTGCCCATGAGGTGCGCAACCCACTCACCAATATTGCCCTTTCAATCGATCAATTGGCCAATGAACGCCCCCAGGATGAATTGATTGATTTTTATGTGAAAATTGCTAGCCGAAACTTAACTCGTATCAATAACCTAATTACCGAACTACTGAATTCTGCCAAACCATCCGAACTGAATCTAGAAGAAGAAGATATTAACTGGGTTTTGGAACAAACCATAGAGCTAACAAGAGATAGACTACAATTACAAAACATTCAACTAGATACCGAACTGAATGAGGATATCCCCTTGTTCCCTATTGACAAGGAAAAAATGCAGACAGCATTGCTAAACATTATTATCAATGCCATAGAAGCAATGGAAACCGATAAAGGAATATTGACCATAAAAACCGGTTTTGGTGGAAACAAATGCTGGATAAGTATTGCAGATAATGGTTGTGGCATAAGTAAAGAAAATATGGGTCAACTGTTCGATGCATTTTATACCGGCAAGAAAAACGGGATGGGTTTAGGCCTTACTACTACTCAAAACATCATTTTAGGTCATAAGGGAAAGATACAAGTAGCCAGTGAAATTGGGAAGGGCACTGAGTTCAAGTTAGTTTTTGACATTGAAAACTGATTGGCATGAATACTATTATTGAGTTTCTGAGCAGACTTTTTGGTACTGAAAGTTGGCCAGCCCGTTGGCACTGTGGTGAGTGGACCGCTTTTCATGGATGGCTTTACATTGTTTCAGATATATTGATTGCCACGGCCTACTTTGCCATTCCTACCATTATTATTTACTATGTAATTAAAAGGAAACAGCAACTTCCCTTTTTGCAGATTTTTTGGTTGTTTGGTGCTTTCATACTGGCATGCGGGGCCACCCACTTAATAGATGCTATGATTTTTTGGGTGCCTGTATATCGTTTTAGTGCCCTGGTTAGATTTGCAACCGCTATAGTGTCGCTGTTTACAGTATGGGCACTTATTAAAAATTTACCCCTGGCATTCTCACTAAGAAGCACTGCTGAATTGGAAGCAGAGGTTGAGCAACGTAAGCTGATAGAAAAACAACTGACCCAACAGTATCATGAGCTTCAAGAAGCTCAAACCATAGCCAAACTAGGTAGTTTCAAGTGGAATCTGTATGAAAACACCGTTAGTTGTTCCAATCAAACTTATGTAAACCTAGGTATTGAAAATACTACTAAGCTAGATTTGGACACTTTTATTGGCTTGGTGCATCCTGATGACCAACCTATGGCTAGGGAAACCATGGAAAACTCCTTACAATCTGGGGAGGGTTATTCTTTCACTGTAAAAATCATCAAGCAAGATACCCAAGCATGCCATATCATGCTTTGTAAAGGCGAAACCATAAAAGATAAGACAGGCAAACCCAATTTGCTGATAGGTACTATACAAGACATCACCCAACAAAAGGAAACGGAAATTGAACTGGCTCAAAAAGCTAAAGAATTGGAAAGGAGCAATGCTGAATTGGAAATGTTTGCTTATGCCGCTTCTCACGACTTACAAGAGCCCCTGCGAAAAATCCGCTCCTTTGCCGACAGGCTATCTGAGGGCTTCCATGAAGTGTTAGGAGTTAAAGGTTTGGATTATTTGGAAAGGATGAACAGTGCTTCATTGAGGATGCAAAAGCTAATTGAAGATTTGCTCAATTATTCGAGATTATCTAAAAACAAGGATGATTTTGAACCTACCGATATGAACACGCTAGTAAACGAGGTAGTGTCCGATTTAGAGATTAGCATTCAACAGAAACAGGCATCCATACATACTGACAGTATACCCGAAATAGAAGTTATTCCTTCCCAAATGCGGCAATTGTTCACTAATCTTTTAAGTAATGCCCTGAAATTTACCGATGCGAATGTGCAACCAATAATTAGCATACAGGCCTCAGAAATTCTATATGATACGGGGTTGGGCTCTAGCCAAAAATGTTGCAAGCTCGTCATTAAGGATAATGGAATCGGCTTTGATGAAAAATTTTCAGACAAGATTTTCATTCTCTTCCAGCGCCTGCACGGCCGTTCTGAATATGAAGGTACCGGCATAGGGCTGGCTTTGGTGAAAAAGATTATAGATAACCACCACGGCACAATTGTAGCAAACAGCACCCTTGGAAAGGGTACTACATTTACCATTATCCTCCCAATCAGCCAACCAAAAACCACCATTAATCTTGCGGTAACCCCTGCTGTGGCTTTGAGCGCATAATTTCCAGCATGGGTTTTCGTTGGATTTTGCTTTTCACCCAGTATGACAATTCCTCTAGCCCCAATGTGGACACCCCTTTTGCTTTGAGTTCGTCTAACTGAATGTCAAGGCCAATCAGTTCTTCGCGCAAAGTAAGCTTATCCGGAATCTTCCTTAATTTCCTTATAAATGCAATAACAAATCCTTCAAACTCATTGAATAGGCCATACTTGTAAAGGTATCTATAAGTAACACCATAAATGTGCTCCACAAACTTTGGTGGAGATATCTCATAATGGATGATTAAAATCAAAATCCTTACAAAGTGCTGGATATCCACCCTTGAATCCATTTTTAAATCAACTATTCGTTCGGCATAATTTAGGGCATTGGCATAATCGGCATTTAAAAAATGGGCAATGGCCAAATTGTAGTAAAAAGCAATTTGCTTGGTCTTATCCATATATGGCAAATACTTTTGAAATCCACTTTCCAGTTCCTCCTTCATGTCCAATACAGCCTTTACTTCAAGTCTACTAAAATGATAACGGATTTTAATGAACATCAACTTGTCGAATCTGTCCGCTTCATCACTGATGTTTTCGCTGGGTAAACCCTGCAATTCTGCATAGTACATGTTAAAATCTTGCTCTCCTATTCGGTCAATAAAACTATTGAGCAGATTATAAAGAGCAGTTTTGTACCTCTTGGGGTCCCTTATTATATACTCCGGATTGGTTTGATACAGTTCAACATGCCATTTACTGTGGAGAAATGCGCCTGCATGATCATTCATCATTCCTAAACATCTCACCTTGGTAGAATAATACAATGTTTTTGCCCTGAGGGTTTTTGCTTGTTCGACGCTAGAAAATACAGGATTAGTCAATAATTTCTTAACTTCCTCCAACATTCCTTCTTTATCCTTGATGCCTGATTTTTGATAGGAAAAAACCAATTCATAGGCATTTTGATAAAAGTCCTCGTTTAGAATAATCTCCAGTATCTCCTTACGCTCGGCAACAATTCTATTCATTGAGTTAATAAACTTATCGCTAGATGCATACTTAATAAGCTTTCTCTCCCAGTGCAAAATTTCGAGGACATAAGTGTACTTTTCACTATCAATGGCTACTTGCTTGCTTTTTCTAATACGGTCTTTACAAGCTTTATACAAGGTCTTTTCATAAAGGAACCTTATATCTTGCAAATAGCCATGGATCAACGCATCTAGATCCTTTTTTTGATGGTACTCCCGCATGCTTCGTAGCAGCAATTCATATAAATAGCCTTTCTCTGAAGCAAGATTCTTCAGTATGGTCTTATCGTCAATCTTTTTCCTTAATTGCGTTTCACTATAATTCTTTAAGCTATCCATGGCATCGAACAAAAGGGCATAGTTATTCGAATCACTGGATATGCTAAGTCTGAAATAGCGCTTCTGTGATTTGTCCAATGATTTTATCAGTTCAAATAGCGAAGATCCCCTATCCATAATCTTAGAAAATTAGGGCCTTTATTTTAGGATGATAGCATGAAGTAGGAAAATGATACGAAAAACGAAATTGAAAGTTATCAACAAAGATGATAAAATTCATTATTTAACACGACAGATTTAACAAAGATCCATAACTTGTTTTAACAGTTTTTCACCTAAAGTTTTTTTATTATGACTTACTATAGCTTAGCAGATTATACCATTATGATTGATGATAACGGTTATCTGTATGTACAACGACGGTCGGACGGGCAAAAATTTGATGATGTCAATCTGAACAATAAAAAAGGGAAGGTCAGCAAAAATCCCAATGCAGACGAGTTTGGCATTATAGGTTGTGATGAAGAAGATGATGTATTTATCTCATCAGTTGACTTAAATGGGAATACCGTGACCATGGATACCCAAGGTTATGTGAAAAACATTGGGGGCAGCAATAGTATCGATATCAATCAGTATGATGCATTGATTGTGTTGCAAGGAGGCGAAATTCTAAACTTCTACCAGCAAAACATTTAGCCTTAGAAATACCATTTTTTCATTCGATAATCAATTGTATTTCTGCACTTTGTTAGCTCTTAAGCTGTCTTAGAATTACCATTACTAATAGCTATACCTTTAATCATTTGCTGGTGAGTGCGTAATTTCAATTTAGTTTAAGTTGAGATTATGACCCCTATCAAAGTTGACAGCACTATTAAGTGCTATAGTCTGCACTTTTTGTTGGATGAATTTGCCATTAACAAAAACGAGTACATTTATTACCGCTTGCCGAATAACGAGAAATCCCGTGATTGGATAAATCTGCTGAGTAGCTTTATCAAGACTTTGCAATTGCCGGAAAAGATAACGGAACCGTTGCTTGAAAGGGCTTTGCATATTGGTACCGTAGGGGGAATCCCTATTTCGCTAGAGATAAAAAGGATGCTTTATACCGAATATAAAAGGCAAGAACCAGGTGTGGAACTAGACCTTAACTATTTAGTGGAAAGGGAAACATGTTTATTCATGGGCGATTACGATGTAACACCAGCGGTACGAAAGAGCAAGGCCTATAAATATGTGGTGGAAAAACTTTTGAAAGACTTATATACACTACATGAAAACAACAATGGCAACTCAGGGGATAACCTCTTCATTGAAGAGCTATTTTTAATGGATGGTGTAGACTTGGCCATGGGCTATGACCGCATGGAGATAAATGTAGAGCGTCCTTTGCGCGATTACCTGATTCACCTAAATGAAAAACTGAAGCTAAGCTATTGATGTTAGGTCAATACTTATTAAGCATAGGAGAATCACAAACCAATTACTGAATTTCCAATTGTCGGATAAAAGTATCTTTTCCCGAATCAAGTTTCACATAATACACGCCGGGTGCCAATTGGTCGGCTAGACTTAGCGTTACCTGCGATTTTCCAGTAGGGTTCACAATATTGTCCGCATAAACCATTTGGCCCATGATATCTAAAATGGCGAGGTTCAGGTTGGCTTCCTGCGATGTTATCTCAAGCGTATAAAAACCAGGCTCATTTTCTGGCCTAATACTGAAATCGGTAGTAGGAACGCTGGTAACGCTTATAGCCAAAACATCGCTAAAAACCACGGTACCGGTAGCATCGGCCTGTTCCAACTTATAAAAGGAATATCCTAGATATGGATGCTCATCGGTGTAAGCATAGATACCTTTGCTTGCAGTGCTACCCTTCACATTTTCCATTAGTTGGAAGGTTTCCGAATCTTGGGAACGATAGATCGCATAAGCCCCTAAGGTATCGGAATGCAGCAACTCCCATTGAACAACAACATGCTGGCCCTCACTGTTCACTGACCAGGATTTCAAAGGGGTAAAAATAGGAGCACGGCCAACTTGGGAAAAAAGATCCTTGGAATATACTAGCAAAATAATTGCCACCACCAGTTTTTTTAGAATACTAGCAGCAACGAACAACTGCCATTTATACTTCTTCACCTTGCTCCAATCCATCCTCTGCTGTTAAAAGACATTAACTTATACGCTTTTCTACGTAATTACTGTATCATTGTTACCTTTTTCACCATTTCTTCTCCATCAGCCATTATCCTGATAAAGTATTGCCCTGAGGCAACCTTCCCGGTTAAATCTATTTTACCCTTAAATACTTCCAACTCATTATTAAAACCAAATGTTTGTATGATGCTGCCGTTCATATCATATACAATAACGGAGATATCGTGAGCTTTTGATTTCAATTCAAGGTTCAAAACGCCAGTGGATGGCACAGGGTAAACTTTGAAGTGATCAGCCGTTCTATCAACCACTGTTATCGCAATAGGATCAAACATGGCAAACTTACCATCAAAGTCATACTGCACCAATCTGTAATAGGTGGTACCTCTAAGTGGGTCGTTATCGAAAGTTTCATAGCTCAATGGCAGGGTACTATTGCCCGCACCTGGAACTCTTGAGATATCAGTATACTCCACACCATCTTCTGAACGCTGGATAATGAAGTAATCATTGTTTACCTCTACTTCGGTATTCCAGTATAAGCGTACGGCGTTCTTTTCAGGCTGGTATTCGCCATCGAAAGAAAGCAACTCAATAGGCAGTCCTCCTCCGCCATTTTGCCCAATACCGAAATCAGAGAAAGAGCCCAAAGTGGACAGGGATGTGCTACCGGTTGATACCAACCTATCTAAAGTAGCCCAAAGCGGGATTAAACCATTACCAATGCCCCATGACTGTGTACCGCTGCTCCTAGGCCGTTTGATCAGGCCGAACATATTGTCATATAGGCCTGTAAAGTTTTCAGTAGATACGGAGATATCATAACTTCCAAGCAGAGGTTGAACGTTAGGTTCAATGGACCACATACCAGTAGTGTTCAATTCAGTAAAAGTGTTGAGATTTGTTACAACATTAATTGGTCTTCCAACTTCACTTTGAGGAACCTCTTTGAACTCTGCGGTTAGGTACGAGGGCCCAATCATTAGATTGTTCTTTATCCTAGCCCAGAAGTAACCATTAGTGCCCCCTCTACCAATAGGGAAATCATAAGTTGCAGTATTGCTGGCAATATATCTCCTTAATGTGCCTACAATATAACTGTTAGCACTATGCCCCCTTAATGCTCCTGATGCAGTATTCGTGAAGATGATACTGTCATTGTTAGTAAGTATCATACCCTGCATAAAGATAAGGGAGTCGGTAATGGTTACAGTACCATTGGTAACGATTTGAGGATAGGAAGACGTATTGTTAATAATGACATCTTTATAAGTAAATGCATCGTTACCGCTACCCGTGTTTCCTGGCAACACCTGTTGGCTACTTCCGTTCAAAAGTAAGTTAGCATTGCCATTGCTGGTGAAACTTCCGAATTTTGCCCCTCCAACGCTTACCCTATTCAAGTTGCCCTTCAACTCCAATGTACTGTTAGAATTTAAGGTAATCTCTAGATTGCCGTCTCTCACGGCATTCAGGTTGATGTTGCCAGCCACAATCATTCTAGCAGTGCTGTTTAGTACTACATCCAATGTTTTGCCTGAGTTGCTGCTATTATTGTATAAGTTCAAATCACCACCGATAACTATACTGTCATTTGCGGCGAAGGCTTTCAATACTAAATCATTGGCCGTATTGTTCAAGGTTATGTCCAAATCTCCCCCTACAGCTAGCTTGGCATTATTGCCAGAGTTTTGGTTAAGGTAAACCCAGATATCCTTACCCCCAGAGTGAATGATGCTCATATCTCCCGAAACGTTCAACTCAGCGTTGTCTTCCAATTTTACCTCCACGTTTTTACCAGTAGCACTGGTGTTGAAGACAAAGCTATCCGTTACTGCCAAAGTATTGCTGTTAGTAAATGTCAACCTAGTAGTATCGCTTGTGCTTTCCAACAATCTTACTGATTTTGCGGCATGTGTGGAGTCAACTGTTACTTTGTATCCCTGAATTACTACATCGTCAGGTGCGCCAGCATACTTACCCCCACCGCCATGGCAATCGCCCAACCAAGTGCTTCCATTGCTCCAGTTGCCAGTTGCCACGCAGATACATGGGCCAATAGTTACCGTTGCACTGGTGCTAGCGGTACAACCTGCAGCATCGGTAACTGTTACGGTATAAGTACCTGCCACCACATTGCTGCGGTTTTGCGTGGTGACCCCACCACCCCAGTTGTAGGTGTAGGGCGAGGTGCCCCCACTTACCGTAAGGCTTACGCTACCATCGCTCAAGTTTGCTTTAGTTTGTGCAGTAGTAGATGTGCTCAAATTGATAGATGTACCTTGACCCACCGATGAACTAGCTGTTGCCGTACAAGCATTGGCATCTGTTATTGTGACTGTGTAAGTACCCGCACTTAGGCCTGTACGGTTTTGGGTAGTAATGCCGCTACCCCAGTTATAGGTATATGGACTTGTACCACCGGTTACTGCCAAACTGATACTGCCATTTGACCCACCATTGCAAGTAGCATTGGTAGCTGTTGGAATCGCACTGATTGCAGTAGGCTGGGTAAGCGTTACACTTCCATTGCCCGTACAACCTCGTGAATCGGTCACCGTTACGCTATATGTACCTGCGGCTCTCGAAGTCAAGTTCTGAGAAGTATTTCCGGTATTCCATAGATAGGTATAGCTAGGTGTACCACCGCTTGGCATCATGGTTACAGAGCCAGTGCTAGCTCCATTACAAGTGATGTTGGTTCCTGTAACAGCTACTGTCAATGCTGTAGCTTGGGTAATTGTGATTGAAGCTGTGGCAGTACATGAACGGCTATCGGAAACAGTGACCGTATAAGTACCAGCGGTAATGCCCGACCTGTTTTGTGTAGTTACGCCACCGCCCCAGTTGTAGGTATATGGGGAAGTACCTCCAGTAACAGTTGTGGTAATAGCCCCCGTAGCTCCTCCGTTACAATTGATATTAGTACCTGAAAGGGATACACTCATTGCCGTAGGCTGGGTAAGTGTTGTTGATGCTGTAGCTGAGCAATTGTTGGCATCCAATACTGTTACCGTATAGGTGCCCGCTGCCAAGCTTGTCCTATCATCTGATGTGATACCACCACCCCAATTGTAGCTGTATGGTGAAGTACCACCGCTCACAGTGAGGTCTGCCGCGCCATTGGTGCCACCGTTGCAGTTAACATTTGTGCCTGCGATAGAAGCCGTCAAAGTACTCGGTTGTGTGATAGTAGCTGATGCGGTTGCAGTACAGCCGTTGGCATCCATCACTTCTACAGAATAGGTGCCAGGCCCTTTGCCCGATAAATCTTCTGTAATCTCTCCCGAACTCCAAGTATAAGTATACGGCGGGTAGCTGCTGCTTGCAGTTAGGTTTACTGAGCCGTTGGCAGAACCATTACAACTTACATCGGTAGCAGATGCAGAAATAGTGAAGGCAGTAGGCTCAGTAAGGGTAACTGATTTACTGATTGAACAACCCTGTGCGTCAGTCACGGTCAAGGTATATGTACCGGCTGCCAAATCATATATAGCACTGCTGCTGGAGCCATTAGACCATGTATAAACATAAGGACCAGTTCCGCCAGTAGCAGAGTTCAAATAGGCCATGCCGCTATTGTCTTGATAACAGCTCAGGTTATTACCCAGCACCTGTGCGCTCAGGGCAGCTACGGGTTGGGTGATGTTAATGGTATTGCTGGCGGTGCAACCGTTCGCATCCGTTACGGTTACGGAATGGTTGCCAGGCGCTAATCCTGTCCTGTTGGCGGTGGTAGCACCGCTGTTCCATAGATAGGTATAAGGTGAGGTACCATTGACAACGCTGAGGTTGATGGTGCCATTTGCCGCACCGTTGCAGGTTACATGGGTGCGGGTATATCCTATGCTAAGCGCACTAGGCTGAGTGATGGTCACAGAAGCCGTCGCAGTGCATGCATTGGCATCGGTCACCGTTACAGTATAAGTTCCTGCAGCAAGGCCTGTCCTGTTTTGGGTGGTGATGCCACCGCCCCAGTTGTAAGCATAAGGGCTGGTTCCGCCTGATGCTGTCAGGGTAGCCGCACCGTTGGTGCCGCCATTGCAGCTTACGTTGGTGCCAGCTATGCTCGCGCTCAATGCCGCAGCAGGTTGAGTGATGGTAACGGAAGCCGTAGTAGTACATGCATTGGCATCGGTCACCGTGACGGTATAGGTGCCAGCGGCAAGGCCGGTACGGTTCTGCGTAGTAACGCCGCCTCCCCAGTTGAAGCTGTAGGGGCTTGTTCCGCCCGAAACTGTTAAAGTTGCTGCTCCGGTAGAGTTGCCACGACAGGCCACATTGGTACCGGTTATGCTAGCGCTCAATGCTGCCGATGGCTGGGTGATGGTCACGGAAGCGGTGGCAGTGCAAGAGCGGCTGTCCGTAATGGTGACGGTATAAGTTCCAGCGGCGAGGCCTGTCCTGTTCTGAGTAGTGATGCCGCCCCCCCAGTTGTAGGTGTATGGCGCGGTACCACCAGCAGGTGTCAAAGTCGCAGCTCCGGTAGAGTTGCCGAAGCAGGCCACATTTGTAACCGAAATAGTACCACTTACCACGGCAGGTTGTGTTATGGTAACGGCAGCCGTTGCTGTACAAGCATTGGCGTCTGTGACTGTCACGGTATAAGTACCGGCTGTAAGTGCTGTTCTGTTTTGGGTAGTTACCCCACCACCCCAGTTATAAGTATATGGGCTTGTACCGCCTGATGCTGTCAAGGTAGCTGCACCGTTAGTACCGCCATTGCAGCTTACGTTGGTGCCAGCTATGCTCGCACTCAATGCTGCGGCTGGTTGGGTGATGGTAACAGAAGCAGTAGTAGTGCATGCATTGGCATCAGTAACGGTTACCGTGTAAGTTCCCGCGGCAAGGCCGGTACGGTTCTGCGTTGTCACCCCACCGCCCCAGTTATAGGTGTAGGGACTTGTTCCGCCTGAAACTGTTAAAGTTGCTGCTCCGGTAGAGTTGCCACGACAGGCCACGTTGGTGCCAGCTATGCTAGCGGTCAATGCTGCCGATGGCTGTGAGATGGTCACGGAAGCGGTTGCAGTGCAAGAGCGGCTGTCCGTAATGGTTACGGTATAAGTTCCAGCGGCAAGGGCGGTACGGTTCTGGGTGGTGACGCCACCACCCCAGTTGTAGGTATAGGCCGAGGTGCCGCCTGTTACCGTCAAAGTCGCAGTCCCTGTCGAGTTTCCGAAGCAGGCAACATTCGTTGCGGTTATGCTTCCACTCAATATGCTAGGCTGTGTAATAGTAACTGAAGCCGCAACTGTACATGAATTGGCGTCGGTCACCGTTACGGTGTAGGTGCCAGCGGCAAGGGCTGTCCTGTTTTGGGTGGTGATGCCACCGCCCCAGTTATAAGTAAACGGAGAAGTACCGCCTGAAACCGTTAAAGTAGCTGCCCCATTAGTGCCGCCATTACAGCTTACGTTGGTGCCAGCTATGGAAGCTGATAAGGCACTTGGTTGGGTCAAAGTAATGCTTGCTGTTCCAGTACATCCATTGGCATCTGTTACGGTTACATTGTAAGTACCTGCTGCTAGGCCAGTTCTATTTTGTGTAATAACCCCACCTCCCCAGTTATAGCTATAGGGTGCGGTACCGTTGGTAACAGTAGTAGTAATGGCTCCTGTGGAAGCACCGAAGCAACCGATATTGGTACCGCTCAAACTTACAGTTGGCCTTGTATTCACCACCACAGCCACCGTATCACTTGCGCTACAGCTACTGCTGTTGGTAACCGTAATTACATAATTGGTAGTGCTGGACGGGCTCACGCTAGTTGAGGCAGTGCTTGCCCCTGATGACCAAGCATAAGTAATACCAGAACCCGTGGCGGAAGCGGTAAGGGTAGTAGATGAACCTTGGCAAACAGATTTATCAGTACCAGCATTTACGGTTGGTGTTGGCCTAACCGTAATGGGAATATTGCCTCCATTATAAGTACATACGGTAGTGAATGATATATTGTCCAAACCATAGTCGTTACCACCAGCAACGGTATTGTTGTTCACTATAGAAATAGTCGCAGAGGTATTGCTTCCTGAATTCCAAGTAGTGTTAAATTGTATCCAAGTACCCCTTACCCCATTCGGAGCAGTAATAACAGGGCCTATTATAGTACCGTTTATCTCAAAACGCAGTTGTGCAGGATTGGCTTCGTTTACAGAAGTAATCCAGGTGGAAAAGTTATAGTCGGTATTGGGTGTTACGCTTACCACTTGGGTCCAAACATCCTGACCCTGTACGGTGGCACCATTGATGATCATGAAGTTACCAGTCCCACCATAGCCTAAGCCGGTGAAATTGCCGTGATAACTCCCTGCGCTCGTTCCCACCGCATAAAGACCTTCCGGATATAGGTTTCCGCTGGGAAGTGATACGTAGCCGTAAGCACTGGTAAATCCGGTGTTGCCCGATTCGAAATCCCCATTGGTCACCAACTCACCGGATGTGATTCCGGTAGATACGGTATAGGTTGTGGAGACGGTAGGGCTTGCCACAGGGTTGGCAATAGTGGCATTGCTCAGGCCTGTTGATGGGCTCCAGGTAAATACGTTACCACCCGTTGCAGTCAATTGTACGGATTGCCCTTGGCAGATATTGGCACTGGCCGGTGTCAATGCACCCGTAAAGCTAGTATTGGAAATGATTACCGATTGGGTGGCGGTCGTTCCGCGTGAATCGGTTGCCGTCACATAATAGGTTCCGGAATTAAGGTTGCTGATGGTAGCAGTAGTGGCTCCTGTGCTCCATACATAACTGTAAGGTGAAACACCACCAGTTGTAGAAGCTGTGGCGCTTCCCGCACCTGGGCTACAAGCACTACCACCGGCTATGTTCACACGCATGGGATAGCCAACCAAGGCACTGCTGCCCACGGTACAGCCATTCGCATCAGTAACGGTCACGGTATAAGTATTTGGGGCAAGATTGCTTCTATTCTGAGATGTGACACCGCTGCCCCAGTTATAGGTATATGGAGAAACACCGCCTGAAACGCTGGTGGTAATGGTACCATCGGTACAAAAGCCGCAGGTAACGTTGGTAGGCGTGGTGGTAACCGATAATGCCGTGGGCTGCGTAATAGTAGTAGATGCAGTTATAGTACAAGAGTTGGCATCGGTTACGGTCACGGTATAGGTGCCCGCTGCAAGGCCAGTGCGGTTTTGGGTAGTTACCCCACCGCCCCAGTTATAGGTGTACGGTGATGTGCCGCCAGTAACGGTCAAGGTGGCCGCGCCGGTGCTTTGTCCAAAGCAGTTGACGTTGGTTCCAGCTATCGACGCTGACAAGGCAGCAGAAGGCTGTGTGATGGTCACTGAGGCAGTGGTGGTGCATGAACGGCTATCAGTAACGGTTACGGTGTAAGTACCAGCTGCTAAACCTGTCCTGTTCTGCGTGGTGATACCCCCGCCCCAGTTGTAAGTGTACGGTGATGTTCCGCCAGTCACGGTCAAGTTAGCTGCTCCAGTGCTCTGTCCAAAGCAGTTCACGTTCGTTCCTGCTATCGACGCTGACAATGCAGCTGATGGCTGGGTAATGGTAACGGAAGCTGTTGCTGTACAAGCGTTGGCGTCGGTTACGGTCACGGTATAGGTGCCCGCTACCAGTCCTGTTCTGTTTTGAGTAGTTACCCCACCGCCCCAATTGTATGTATAAGGTGATGTGCCACCAGTAACGGTCAAGGTAGCTGCACCAGTGCTCTGCCCGAAGCAGTTCACGTTCGTTCCTGCAATACTTGGTGATATTGTACTGCTAATGTTTGCTGTCCTACTCGCGCTAGCGGTACATCCTGAATTGGTGACCGTAACATTGTAAGTACCGCTGCTACTCACAGTAATAGCTGCGGTAGTAGCCCCAGTACTCCACAAATAAGTCCCTCCCCCAGTAGCGGTAAAGGTTGTGGTGCCCCCTGCACATACGGTTTGCGTACCTGAAATAGAAGCAGTGGCGGAGTTAACAGTAAGCGCCCTTGAAGCAGTAGCGGTGCAACCATTGCTACCAGTAACGGTAACGGTATAAGTACCAGCCGTACTAACGGAAATAGCAGCCGTGGTAGCCCCAGTACTCCATAAGTAGGTACCACCACCACTTGCAGTAAAGGTTGATGAGCCACCAGAACAAATTGTTTGTGTGCCGCTGATGGCTGCTGTAGGAGCGGCATTTACCGTAAGGGTACGACTGGAACTAGCGGTACAGCCACTTGCAGTTGCTGTTACGGAGTAGGTTCCTGCAGTGCTTACGGTAATGGCGGCCGTGGTAGCACCAGTACTCCAAACATAAGATGTGCCGCCACTAGCGGTAAAGGTGGACGAAGCTCCGGAACAAATGGTGTTGGTTCCCGATACGGAGGCGGTTATTGCGCCGGATAATGTTAAAGTTACGGACGCGGTAGTGGTACATGAACGGCTATCAGTTACGGTAACGGTGTAAGTACCGGCTGACAGGTTGCTCCTGTCCTCAGTGGTAATGCCTCCGCCCCAGTTGTAAGTATATGGTGAAGTTCCGCCCGAAACGGTAAGGTTGGCAGCTCCCGTGCCACCCGCACAAGTAGGGTTAGTGCCACTAATTGAGGCACTGAGTGCGGTAGGTTGGGTAATAGTAGCTGATGCTGTGGCACTGCAACCGTTATTGTCGGTGATGGTGACTGTGTAAGTACCTGCTGCTAGACTGGTTCTATTTTGCGTGGTAATACCGCCTCCCCAGTTATAAGTATATGGAGAGGTACCTCCCGTTACCGTTAGGGTGACTGCACCATTACTTCCACCATTGCAGCTCACATTGGTAGCCGAAACGGAGGGATTAATAGCGGAGTATTGCGAAACGCTGGCACTGGCGGTGCCGGTGGTGCCGCATGCATCAGTTACAGTGATACTGTAAGAACCAGCAGGTACTCCCGTAATATTGTATTGATTAGTGGCTGAAGTGCCTCCTCCGGAGCGCGACATGCCGCTCCAGGCAAAGGTGTAAGGCGAAGTTCCGCCCACGGCTGTGATGTTAACATCACCATCGTTTTGTCCGTTGCAGGCATTTCCTGAAGTGGTAGTCAAGGATATTGCATTACTGGTCTCTGAGCCGACTGTATAAGTCGTACTAGGATTGTTCTGGTTGGTATACTCGGTACGAATCCAGTCAGCAGAACGGGCTACATCTTGTACCCGGGCCTCATCAATCTGTCCGTTGAAATACTCCGACCAAGAGCCACCGTTCATCTGGGCACCTAAGCCTATGGGATTATTATCTGTTAAGAAGCTGCTGCCGCAAGATTCAGCATCTACCAATATGCCATTCACATAAATTGACCTATTCGTAGGCGTTCCAGTAGCCACAATATGATTCCAGGTACTTGTGGATATAGTGCCGCCAGATGCATCGCAACCCGTGTTCAAAGTGGGAGTGCCATTATTCAGGTTCATGTTGAAATGATCTCTCCAGTCATTGCTGTAATTTTTGGCAACGATGGATGCATGCCCACCAGATCTTGAGCTCTCCCTGAACCAAGCAGAGACAGTCAGCTCATCCCCCAACGCTAGGGAAGAGCTATATGATACAGCTACATGGTCATTGCCATCAAAGGAGCGAGAGCCAGCGATCTTTCCTGAACTGAAGTCAGTTGATCCATTGTTGCTACCATCGTTGTTGTTGTAGCTTGCGTCCAGGAAGCTGCTGTTATGCAAGTGCCAAACACCCTTGTAATCATTGGCCCAGGTCAGGCTGGTACTGGGGTTAATGGTTATCCCTGATTTGCCATAGTACAACCTGATAACGGTATTGGTGGTGGCAAACAAAGTAGGTATTCTTACCCATGCCACCAGCCGACCTGTAGTAGCTGTGTAGCTTTCTATCTCAAAGCTCAGTTGTTGCGTCCCTGCGCTATTCGTGAAGGTGACATCATAGCCATTGCTGTTCTGCATGCGCCCGCCATTGGCAACCATGCGCAGGGTGTTATCGGTAATATCTATCAAAAAGGGGAAATCTGCCAAGTCAGCAGATCCAAACACGTCGTTATGATCAATGGTGATGGTTCGGTAGTAGCTGAATCCGCCGCCCACGCATGTGGTATTCACCGTAATGGCCGCAGTGCCGGTGCAGCCAATAGCATCAGTAACAGTTACGCTGTAACTGCCACCGGGTATGTTGCTTAAGTTCTGTGTAGTAGCTCCGTTGTTCCAGCTATACGTGAATGGCGATGTCCCTCCACTACGGCTCAAAGTGACAGCTCCATTGCTAGCCCCCGAGGCGGTCTCGTCTGTCTTGCTCAACGTAATGGAAGGAGCTGCGCCTGAAGACGTAACTGTAACAGAAGTGCTGGCCGTGGTACCATTAGGGCCCGTAACAGTAACAGTATAGGTACCTGCTGCTAGGCCGCTTATGTCTTGGGTAGTGGCACCGTTGCTCCATAGATAGGTGTAGCCAAGGCCGCTACAATTACAGTTCAGCGCTGCGCCTCCACTGTAGTTTGAGCTCCAGTTGGTCTCTACTCCGTTGGCATCGCATAGCTGCACGTTGCCACTCATGCTTCCTGAGCTGTTAATGGTGGTGCTCCCGCTTACCGAAACATTGGCACAAGCACTTCCCGTGTTATTAATGGTGCCGTTCAACGTAATGCTGCCAGTGCTTAGGTTTGCCCCTGGGTTCATAGTAATGGTACCACTGGAGTTGATGGTGGTGAGGGAGGTGGTGCTGATACTGCCATAGTTGTTAATGAGCCCGTTGTGTTGAATGGCATTGGCGGATAAGCTACCGTTATTAGTGAAAGTAGTTGAGCTGTTGTTGGTAAAAGTGCCGCTCACTTCAATGCTCCCGCTGTTAAGGGTAATGTTGTTGTTGATGAAGCTTGAAACGGTTATCTCATTAGTGTTGTATAGTGCTGCACTAGAGTTAACATCGACAGTGCCTGCTGTCAAGGACCCATGGTTGTAAAGGGTGGATGTGTTGTTAATGCTTATGGTGCCTGAGACTGACAGGGTGCCATAATTTCGGAAGGTGTTGCCATTCAATGACAGGTTGGATATGCTCATGCTGCCATTGTTGATAATTTCCCCGGTGTTGAAGTTTAATGACGATATACTGGCCGAGCCAGCATTTACCAAGGTTCCGCCGTTCATAGTAAGGTTACCCGTAAAACTGCCCGTAACGCAACCCGTTTGGCCTGCGTTAAGGGTATAGCTGCTTGAACCTGTAAGCGTTACGCTGCATGAGCTGGTGTTATATGGCGATGCAATTGAGCCGCCAACCGTACCTGGTATCACTGTCAAGTCTATGGAGCCGGCAGATATACAACTGGCATTCACCACTGAGGTGCCCAGGCTGAAGTTATTCTTCAATGTACCAGTAGCTGTAATATTATCCACACGATAGTATTCATCAGTAGCATCATTATTTGCTATAAAGCTTAACACCAAAATTCTTCCAGAAAGATTGTTTTGACTGGCAGTAGCACTGGTAAAATCGTCATAAAGGTTGCCGTTGGTAGAAAAGTTGTTCCAAGGCCCGCCATCTATTTGATAGCGGATACGAATATAGTCATCCGACTCCAATGAACCGCTTTCGCTCAATGCCGCCGAAAGCGATATGGTCGAATAATTGGATATATCAATGGGTACGCTGTACCACACGGCGTTGCAATTGGTGCCACGACCTTCCATACGGTTGCTCTGCACTTGAAAGTACCTGTTTGATCCAAAAGAGCATGCGCTTACGTCGCGGTACCAATTGGTGCCGCTTGTGGTGCCATTAGATTCCGTAAACGTTTCTGAATAAAAGGTGGTTTGCGCTGACAGAGAGGAAGCAGTAAAAAGGCAAATAGCTATAGCCAATGCTTGTAAATACCTGCTTAGCAATGTACTTTTCATGGTTTGGTTTTTTGGTCGGTCGGGATACACGTACGGCAAGCCTTACTTGTATCCATCACCTTGTACGCAAAAAACCGTAAGGGGTTACAGCACTAAGGGATAATTGCTGCAGAAAAAACAATGAAAGCTGGTTGGCTTTATCAGTTTACTTAAATGCCCTTAAAGGAAGCTGCCCTTTTCTCAACAAAGGCATTCATTCCCTCTTTTTGATCTTCCGTAGCAAAGAGGGCATAGAAATTCTTACGTTCGAACAAAAGGCCTTGGTCCAAATCGCTATTGAATGCATGCAATACCGCCTCTTTGGCATGTTGCACCGCTATGGGGGAAAGCTTCGCTATTTCCGAGGCTAACTTTAGCGCTTCTTCCAAGTACAATTCCACAGGCACTACTCTATTGATAAGGCCGGCAGCGAGAGCTTCTTGGGCAGCAATGAATTTGCCGGTCAATACCATTTCCATCGCCCTTGCCTTGCCGATTGCTCGGGTAAGCCGTTGGGTGCCCCCAGCACCAGGCATCACCCCAATCTTTATCTCGGGTTGACCAAACTGGGCTGTTTCCGAGGCTACTATCATGTCGCATAACATGGTCAGCTCGCAGCCCCCACCCAATGCAAAACCCGATACTGCAGCTATGATGGGCTTCTTCACCTTCTTGATTCTATCCCAAGTAGAAAATTGGTCAATCTTGTACATATCCACGGAATTCCTACCTGCCATCTCCTTAATATCAGCACCAGCAGCAAATACCCTTTCATTGCCAGTAAGCACAATAGCCCTTACACTGTCATCTTTATCCAGCATCTCCATCGCATCGCGCAATTCGCCCATCAATTCCAAGTTAAGAGCGTTAAGCTCTTTGGGTCTGTTCAATCTTATCAAAGCAACATGTGGCTGCACAACTGATTCGACTAAAATGTTGCGGTATTCCATATCATTCAGGTGTTGATACTATACTTTCCGTATCTGGGTCAAAAATGGAGTTCTTCTTTTTACGTCGCCTAACAGGCCTAAGCTTTTCATCCAAGTTGCTCTTATAGAATTCTTGCGATAGAAAATACCGTGTTGCGAAAAAACAAGAAATTCCAATCACTGTCCCAAGTATCCCTCCCCCCACAATATCCGACGGGTAGTGCACACCAACATATACTTGGGCAAATCCCACTATGGTTGACCATAGCAAAAGGATGGGAAATAAAAAGCGGCTTTTTGAGAAAAACAATAGACCTGCGAAAATCGATATGGCGAAATGGTTGGCCGCATGGCTCGATGTAAAGCTAAAACCACTGCCACAGGCAACCAAGGTACGCACGGAGGCTTTAATGTAGGGGTCATTACATGGACGTATCCTTTCGAATAGAGGCTTCACTATGGAACTGCTCATCTGGTCGCTAAGCACGATTACAATCACCGCTCCCAAGAGTATTTTCCAACCATCCTTTTTAAAATTGTTCAAGATAAAAAAGCCTGAAAATGTATAAAGCGGCAGCCACATCCACTTGTTGCGCATCAGTGGCATAAACAAATCAAGAAAACCGTTTTTTAAACCTTGATTGATGGTATGAAAAAGTTGGTGGTCCAAATGGATTAGATAGTCCATCATTTGCTAACAATCATAATTAGACGGTCTGACTCATGGTTAAAATCGTTCAACATATAATCCCCGAAAGTTGTTTTCAATTGAAAACCGCTTTCTTTAAAATACTTTTCAAAATCACTTAACCTTAGCAACTGCACCCGCTCTTGAAAATGCTGGCTTGCACCATCTGCTTCAAAGGTTATATCCTTTATTATAAACTGGCCTCCCACCCGCTTTTCGATTTGAAACTCTATGCCACCAACGGTCTTAGTATGCTTAGGTACTATTACATCCAACACTTTATCGGCATTGAAAAAGTCCACTACAAAATTTCCACCTTCTTTTAATCCAGCATAAGCCGAACGAACTACTTTAAAATTATCCCTCGGTTGCTGAAAGTAACCCAAACTGGTGAAGAAACTAAAGATATAATCAAAGTAGTGGATGCGGAAATAGTTTCTTATATCATGCTCGTAAAAATGCAAGTTGCCGGACTCATGACTTCTTGCTGCCGCAATGCTTCTTACCGATAAATCAATGCCTGTAACATTATACCCTTTGTTAGCCAAATAGATGGAGTGCCTGCCACTGCCACATGCCATGTCCAGCATCCGGGCATGTTCTTTTGGCTTCAAATAGGCTAATAAATTATCAATAAATAATTGTGCCTCCTGCTCATTGCGATGGCTATACAATACATCGTAATAGGGCGAATCAAACCATTGCTTAAACCAATCTTGCTTTGAATCCAATAGCATTTATTTAATATAGCTTGGGTGGCTTTAAGGTTTGATTTAAATGACTATTTTTAACCCGAGCAAATTTAGAAAATTTTGACGCTAATTAAATCGATTTCGGGCATTAGAGGGACTATTGGGGGAAAGAGCGGTGAAAACTTGACACCGGCTGATATTGTTAAGTATACGGCTGCTTATGGAACATGGCTAAAAAAAAGGGCTACTAACCTCAAGGTAGTTATCGGCAGGGATGCCCGGATTTCAGGGGAAATGGTAACCCATTTGGTAAAAGGCACATTGCTTGGCTTGGGCATCGATGTGGTTGACCTTGGCCTTTCCACTACTCCTACGGTGGAGATGGCCGTTGTTGGCGAACAGGCCGGTGGCGGCATAATTGTTACCGCTAGCCATAACCCAAAGCAATGGAATGCCCTAAAACTGCTGAACGAGCTGGGTGAATTTATATCTGACAAGGACGGACAAGCCGTGTTGAAGCTGGCCGAGAATGACCAAATAGAATATGCTGAAGTAGGGAAAATAGGCAAGGCAAGTACGATAGATGATTATATTGACAGGCATATTGAGCAAATATTGGCATTGCCCTTAGTGGACGTGGAAGCCATAAAAGCCAAAGGGTACAAAATAGTGGTGGATGCTGTCAATAGCTCTGGCGGTATTGCTGTGCCCAAACTTTTAAGGGCACTAGGAGTTACTAATATTGTTGAGCTTTTTTGTGAGCCCAACGGCTTGTTCCAGCATAATCCTGAACCCCTGCCTGAGAATCTATTAACCATTAGTAGCGAGGTAAAAAAGGAAAAGGCCGATTTGGGTATTGTGGTTGACCCTGATGTGGATAGACTAGCTTTTGTAAGCAACGATGGCAGTTTCTTTGGCGAAGAATATACTTTAGTTGCCATTGCTGATTATGTGTTGCAAAACAAGGTAGGCAATACGGTTTCCAACCTGTCATCTACCAAAGCCTTGAAAGACATTACATTGAAGCGTGGAGGTGAACATTTCAGTGCCGCAGTGGGCGAGGTAAATGTGGTAGCCAAAATGAAAGAAGTAAATGCAGTGATAGGGGGCGAAGGCAATGGGGGCGTCATATACCCCGAACTACACTATGGGCGCGATGCGCTGGTAGGCATTGCGCTGTTTTTATCGCATATGGCTAAGTTTGGCAAATCAAGCTCGGTGTTGCGGGCCAACTACCCCAATTACTTTATATCGAAAAACAAGATTACCCTTACGCCTGAAGTGAATGTGGACGAAGTGCTAAAAAGCATCCACAAAAAGTATAAGAAAAATCCGGTAAGCACTATTGATGGGGTAAAGATAGAATTTGACGAAAACTGGGTGCACTTGCGCAAGTCGAACACGGAACCTATCATAAGGATTTATGCCGAAAGCCAGCATGAGACTACAGCCGATACCTTAGCCAGGAAAATCATGAGCGATATCAAGGAGTTGACCAATGGCAAAGTGTCCGATTTCTGAACCTTAAGCAGGCTGGCTTTGTAGGTACTTACAACCATTTGAAAGATGAACGTTTATCTAGATAATGCCGCCACTACCCCATTGGACAATGAGGTATTGCAGGCAATGATGCCTTATTTCACCGAAAAGTTTGGCAACCCTTCCTCCATCCACGCTTATGGTAGGGAGACTAAAGCAGCAATAGAACGGTCAAGAAAAACCATAGCGGGCTATCTAAATGCATCTGTAGGGGAAATTTTCTTTACCTCAGGCGGCACCGAAACTGCCAACCTTATCATTAAATGTGCCGTGGCACAGTTGGGGGTAAAGCATATCATTTCATCCAGAATAGAGCACCATTGTGTGTTGCATCCCGTAGAGGAATTGGCTAAGGCGGGGAATGTTACACTGCATTTTGTTGATTTGGATGAACACGGCAATGTAGATCTACAACATTTGGAGACTTTGCTGCAAAGAACCCACAAAGATGCCCTGGTATGCCTGATGCATGCCAATAATGAAATTGGAAACATCCTGCCCATCGAAAAAGTAGGCGAGCTTTGTGAAAGCTATGGGGCACTTTTCTTCTCAGATACAGTGCAGACTATTGCCCACCTACCTATTGACCTGCAAAAGATTAAGGTACATTTTATATCTGGTGCAGCCCATAAGTTCCATGGCCCTAAAGGTGTTGGTTTTGTGTATATCCGCAACAGCCATGCACTATGCCCCCTTATCCACGGCGGCAGCCAAGAACGCAACATGCGGGCGGGTACCGAAAACATATACGGTATAGTAGGCTTGGCCAAAGCGATGGAATTGGCCTATAAGAACCTGGAAGAACATAGTGCTTATATTCAGGGCCTAAAAGAGTATTTTTATAAGAAAATACAGGCTGCCATTCCGGAAGTACTTGTAAATGGCAATTACAGCGGCGACAGCCTTTATACGGTGTTGAATCTAGCATTTCCTGCTACCGAGCATGCGGATTACCTGATTTACAACCTTGATATCAACAACATTGCTGCCTCTGCCGGCAGTGCCTGCACGTCGGGCTCGGAGCAAGGCTCTCATGTATTAAAGGAGCTTAAGCACGCCAATGGCAAAAGTTCGGTGCGATTTTCCTTTTCAAAATTCAACACTCAAGAAGAGCTAGACTATGTGGTGGAAAAACTGAAAGATGTTTTTGTACCCTCCAAAAGCTAACGGCAATATCCAATTTGGCACAATATTGTTACACTACCCGCTTGAACTAAAACAATCAAGCTATGGATTTCAAACTAAAAGGCGATTGGAATGTCCTTAAGGGCAAACTGAAGCAGAAGTATGGCCAACTGACCGATGATGATTTAACCTATACCGAAGGCCAAGCCGATGAGTTGGTAGGTAGATTGCAACAACGGTTGGGCAAAACCGGCGACGAAATTCGCCAAGAATTGGATAGCCTATAAGCAAAAAACAAGAAGCGCATCTAACAGATGCGCTTCTATTATTTTTTCTAGAATTGGGTATTATTGGTATCGGTTACCACCCCCACTTTCCACAAGTACACTATAATAATAGTGAGAATAACAATAACGCCCATTACAAAATAAAGACTGGTTTTCAGCATTTTATTATTGTCCTGTAGCTTGAAGTTCTTGTAGATATTCTTGATTTTGTTTTCTACCCTTACAAAGGCACTCTCGTTCTTCACCACATAATCGAAAGCACCGTTGTTCATGGTTTCCACGGCCACTTCAATCTTATCTTGACCGGAAAGTATAATCACTTCGGTAGATGGATTGCGGCTTTTAATAGTACGCAATATCTCCAAACCATTTTTAGCTTCTTTCTGTACGCTGTTTAGATGATAGTCGAGCACTACTATGTCAGGGTTTTTGTCCAAGTTGCTAAGGCAATCCTCGCCTGTAGAAAATGTGGTAATGTTTACGGCAAGCTTGTCATTCAAATGGTCTTTCAGCATTTGAATTTGCATAGGGTCGTCATCTACCAGAAATACGGAGTGGCTTTTCTTTGACATACTGATGGTTTGGGGCAAATATATAGTTTCTTGGCAAAAATCCTAGAAGATTCACATTTACGATTGTTTAACATATTGTTCCAACTCTGCAAAAGCCTGGTTCAAAGTCACTTCAATGTGTGCTACCAAACCAGCCACGAGCTCCAATCGCACTTGGTTGCCCGCATAATCTTCAATGGTCCGTAGGTCTTGCTCCAATGACTTGATGCCCATATAGCCACTTTGTGGCTTCAATGAGTGGGCTATTATTTTTACCTCTTCCCAGTTTTTGGCCTCGGTATGCTTTTTAAGCGCATCCAACTGTTCAGGGGCTTTTGACAAAAACATGTTCACATACTTCTTTACTTTCTCATTATCGTTGCCGGTAAAGCTTTTTAGAAAGTCGAGATTGGTAATAGGGGTGGTTCCTGATTGCATATTTAGTAGGGGTCAATTATACATTTATTGATTTTGAAATGGCAGTGGCTATGCGCCGGAAAAGCTCTTCTGGTACAAAAGGCTTGCTAATATGTCCATTCATTCCAGCCTTTAGGCACGCTTCAATATCGCTAGGTGCTACATTGGCTGTCATGGCCAATACCGGCACCTCGCTCAATGGAGGGGGCAGCTCGTTCCTTATGGCACGTGTAGCTTCATACCCATCCATAATGGGCATTTGTATGTCCATCAATACCAAATCGTACAAGCGCATCTTCAACATATCCAGTGCTACCTTTCCATTGGAGGCAGTCTCAATCTTTGCCAAGGGAAGTAGTGACTCTAAGGTATCCACTGCTACCATTTGGTTGAAATCGTTATCATCAACCAATAGAATGCGGATAGGGCCCAACTCTTCGGCCGTAGGCAGCTTACTTCGCGACTTGGAAATAATCGTTTCTTCTATTATAGCCTTAAGCTCTTCAGGGTCAAATGGTTTGGCAATATAGGCATCCATTCCCGAATCATAGCACTTGTCCACCTCTTCTTTAGTGGCACTGGCAGTCATGGCCATGATAGGGACGGCATTTTTTGAAGAAGGAAGCGAACGGATAGCCCTAGTAGCATCATAACCATCTAATTCGGGCATATTTACATCCATCAAAACCAAATCATAGGTACCATTCCTTGCCATTTCCACAGCTTCTCTCCCATTGTTGGCTATATCAAGGCTTAACTTTTCGAACAGCAATTCCAAGGTATCCTTGGCCACCATTTGGTTGAACTCGTTATCTTCAGCAAGCAATATCCTTAATCCCACCAACGACGCCCCTTGTGCCTGTGCCGCCTCTTTTTGTGTGCTCTCCTCCTGCCCTACCGGGTAAGGAATATCAAAATAAAAAATAGTACCCTTGCCCAATATACTGTTTACGTTGATATGGCCTCCCTGCAACTCTACCAACTGCTTGCAAATGGTGAGCCCCAAGCCCGTTCCTCCGAACTTTCTCGTGGTGCTGCTCTCCGCCTGTGAAAAGCTTTCGAAAACACTATCCAGCTTATCGGCAGGTATGCCTATGCCCGTATCGCTTACCATTACTTTTATTCTGGCTATTCCATCTTTGTTTTCTATCAGGCTGCAGTCAATGGTTACTTTGCCCTGCTCAGTAAACTTTACTGCATTGCTCACCAAATTAAGAATTACTTGGTTCAACCTTACAGGGTCGCCAACCAGCACCTGGGGAAGGTTTTCCGATAAATGTGCCTCCAAATGAAGCTGCTTTTCTTCTGCCTTAAACATCATGGTGTTTAACACACCATTGATGACCTCGGACAAGCGGAAATTGATTTTTTCAAACTCCAACCTACCAGCCTCAATTTTAGAGATGTCCAGTATATCGTTGATGATGACGATCAGGTTATCTGCTGATTGCTTGATGGCCTTGAGGTATTTTTCTTGTTGCGGGGTCAGTTCGGTATTCAATAGCAGGTTGGTCATACCCACCACGGCATTCATAGGGGTGCGTATTTCGTGGCTCATATTGGCCAAAAACTGCTCCTTGAATTTTTTGCTCTGCTCTGCCTGTTCTTTTGCCTGTTCTGCCGATTTCAGGTTTTGCTGGGCTTGCTTGCCTTCTACCAGCAGTTTTACTTCTTCTATCGTTTTCTGTAGCGTGATTTCCAAATCGGAAAAATCGATAGGCTTGGTCACAAAGTCAAAGGCTCCCTTGTTCATTGCCGCCCTTATATTGTTCATATCCCCATAAGCCGATTGCACCAACACCTTTACCAACAGGCCATGCTCCCTGATGCGGTCGAGCAAGGTTAATCCATCCATAATTGGCATATTCAGGTCGGTCAGTACTATTCTGATATCAGGCATGGCTTGCAACTTACGCAAGGCCACTTCACCGTTATCGGCAAACTCTAGTTCTACTTCGCCAGACCTGATTTTTTGCCTGAACCGTTGCCGCATCATCAGCTCCGCATCCGGCTCGTCGTCTACTATCAGTATTTTTACAGGTGTTGCTCCGTTCATGTCAATTGATTACGCTCAATAAGTGCTTGGTAAAGGTACATACTTAGTATGGAAATTATTGCAATAAATCGACAAGTCCATTGATGCAGATAATGAATGTCCGAATGGCACATTTTGTAACTTTATAAAGTCTTAACAAAGGCTTTTAGTTCACAGCCATGCCCATTATAAGAGAGCTACAATTACCACATGCCCACCTTTGCTTGTGGCACATTACCGAACCGCCCAGCTTTTTTCTGGACAGGCTATATTTGGATGCAGACGACCTGTTGTCCATGCAGCAGATAACGGTAGCATCAAAAATGCTGGAGTTTTTGGCGAGCAGGTACGCCCTCAGGTATTTGATCAACTTGGATGAGGAGCAACACCTGCTGAAGGATGAACATGGCCGGCCCACAGTGCACAACCTATCGAAACATGTATCGCTATCGCATTGCAGGGGGTTTGCGGCTGCCATTATAGCCAATACCCATTGTGGTATTGACGTGGAGCCAATAGATGACAAAGTATGCCGTATTGCGCCCCGCTTTCTTTCAGAAAGGGAGCACCAAATGTTGCAGCCTGGCCATGAAGTGCAACAAATGATTTTGGCATGGTCAGCCAAAGAAGCGGTATATAAAGCTTATGGCAAAAAGGGGGTGGCTTTTAAAGACCCTATTATGATCAATGCTTTGCCAAGTACTGACCAAGGTCATTTCACGGTACGGTTGCAGTTGTCAAATTTGTCCAAACAATATGCCATTGGCTTTGAGCGGCTGAATGGATTGTATTGGACTTGGTCAATAGAATCGAATGAACCACCCACACTTGTACCGCAACTGGATAGTTAACTGTGCCATAGGGGAATTTATCGGCTTGGGCTGTGCAGCCTCAGTAGCCGTATTCACTAACCAATTGCTAGGTGAGCCGCAATCATTGGCGGCAAAAATCACCCTACTTTTGCTGATGGTGGCTGGGGGCATGATGGAGGGCTTTTTCATCTCGGTTTTTCAGTGGCGGGTGTTACATAAGGTTATCCCCAGCCTAAGCCTTAAACACTGGGCAACCTATACCATTGCCGCGGCGGCAATGGCTTGGGCACTGGGTATGCTGCCCAACTTGCTTTTAAACAATGGCAGTGGCGAAGCGGCATCCATACCTCCTATGGGTATAATTGTTTTGATGGGCGCTGGCCTTGGTTCAATATTGGGCACTTTTATGGGTTTTGTTCAATGGCTAGCCTTAAAAAGATACGTAGCCCATTCTGGAATCTGGATATGGACCAATGCCCTGGGCTGGACCGTCGGTATGGGCATCATTATGTTTGGTGCCACTTGGCCTGATGAGCATACGACCATTGCTTACGTTATGGTCTCAGCCGTGTCATCTGGCTTGCTGGCAGGGCTGTCCGTAGGCATATTTACTGGATTGTCCTTCCGACGGTTCAAATTGCCCCCGGTAGGTGTTGGTTCCATATCTTTAAACCGATAATCGGGCTTTATTACCGTGCCTGTTATTTGGTGCAGTTGCCTATCGGCTTCTTTCAATCGCACATGCTTTCTTAGCAATTCTTCTTTGTGAGCTTCATCCTCAGGCCCCAACTTCGACATTTCCAAAAGATTCTGCTTTAATAGCTTGGCTATCTGCTTTTGTTTGTATCGGCTAATGGAGGAAGTGATATCCTTTTTTGCCAACTGCATTTTGGGGGTCACCAAAGTATCGTGCATTTTTTCCCAGTTGCCACTTACTTCATAATGGCTGTGCAGTATGTCAATGGCAAACTTCTGCACTTCCTGTTCGCTATGGTGGGTAAAATTGTACTGCTCGGGAATGATACCGTTTTGCAGGGCCTCTCTATATTCTTGCAGAATTTGGTTGCAGACCATTTCTGAAAACTGAAGATTCGGGTCCTCCAACTCATTCAAAATGATTTGCGCATAATATATACCCTCGTCAAATTGGGCGTTGCCAAATTCTAATAACAAACGGATAATATCCTTTTCCTGGGCGGTAAGGGGGTCTTCCCCTATGGTTTCTTGTGGCTCCTGCGTTTCTGGCGTTTCATTGCTTACGGGCAGCAGTTCTTCCCTTTCAATGCCCGTGGTTTTGCTTACCCTCTTCCGCCGTTCTTTGTTTACTTCGGTTATCAGGATGCGCTCGTCCATGTCCAGCAATTGCGAGCATTCCCTAATATAAAGGCTTCTCTTAATAGTGTCAGGCACCAACGATACCGAGTGCACGATATCTTTTATCGCCTCCGTTTTCTTTACCGGGTCATTCTGTGCATCCTTTAAAAGGTACTCGGTTTTAAATAGGATAAAGTCCTTTTCCTGCTGCTGTTTGTAGCGGATAAATGCCGATGCCCCTTCCCTCTTCACGAAAGAGTCTGGGTCATCTTCCGGCGGCAGCAGTACCACCTTTACGTTCATATCCTCTTCCAGTACCAAATCTATCCCGCGTAGGGCAGCTTTGATACCAGCAGCATCGCCGTCATATAGTATGGTAATATTGGTGGTCAAGCGCCTAATGAGCCTAATCTGTTCCACCGTCAATGAAGTGCCCGATGATGCCGCCACATTCTCAATACCCGCCTGTACCAGTGAAATTACGTCAGTATAACCTTCTACCAGTATGCATTCATCCTGCTTTCTTATCGCATTTTTTGCGAAGAAAATACCGTAAAGGATTTTGCTCTTATTGTAAACCTCGCTTTCCGGAGTATTAATGTACTTGGGTATCTTTTTATCGCTCTTCAGGGTACGGCCGCCAAAACCCACCACCTTGCCCACAAAATTGTGTATAGTAAACTGAACACGATCTCTAAAGAAATCAAAATGCCTTTCTTCCTTGGTGCTGGTAAGCCCCGCCTTCTGCAATATTTCCAATTGGTAACCCTTGGCCAAAGCCTCTTTCGTAAAGGCATCGTAGGCCGCTGGCGCATAGCCCAACTGGAATTTTTGGATGGTATCGTTCGTAAAACCCCTTTCTTTAAAATAGGCTAGTCCGATACTGCCTTCCTCCGTTTCCAGCAACTGCTGGCTATAGTACTTTTGCGCGAAAGTATTTACGATGTAAAGGCTCTCGTGCAGATTACGCTCTTCTTGGTCTTCGTTGCGGGGGGATTCGGTTTCTTCTATTTCAATATGGTACTTGTTGGCCAAATACCGCAAAGCCTCCGGATATGAGTAATGCTCATGCTCCATTACAAAGTTGACCGAGTTGCCGGAAGCACCGCAGCCAAAACATTTGTAGATTCCCTTTGCCGGCGATACGGTGAACGAGGGCGTTTTTTCATTATGGAAGGGGCAGTTGGCCAGCAGGTTAACGCCCCGCTTCTTCAGGGTCAAAAAATCGCCTACCACCTCGTCTATACGGGCAGTGTCCAGTATTTTGGTTATCGTGTCCCGACTTATCACTTTGGTAAAGGTAGTTTTTTCATGGCATAAAATATCGTAAAACAGGGTTAAAACCTTGTGCAGCCTCATTTCTAAATACAATGCGCTACTGCAAGTATTTTGTTTTTCACAAATTGGCACAGTTGTCGTTTTGTGCCTATCAAATCAAAAACGTACCTATATGAAACGTACACTTTTACTCTCTATCTTTTTCTTGATGGTTGCTGTACAATCGGCAATGGCATATCAAGAAACCTCAAGGCTGCAAATCCGTTCCTTTGACAATGCGCCGATTGTTGTGGTGATGGACGGTATTAAGTACGGCCCCTTCAGCAACAGGCATAAGCTGACCAACTTGGCAGGCGGCATACACCGCATGCAGGTCATAGCCCAGTACAGCAGCCCTTATAGAATGTTCCCTATGACCCAAACCATTTACGATGGGCAGGTGAATGTTGACTGTGGCTTTTTGACCGATTTGGTCATCAACCGCGGGGCTTACCAAGTGGTTGATCAAGTGGCTCTTTATGGCTACCAGCCTGTAGTGACAGGCCCCATCGTGTGCGGTACCAAGCCTGCTCCCGTACCTGTGCAGCCTATTGGCCCACAGCCCATGTGCGATGCCGCTTTCAATGACTTAATGCAGGTAATCTCCAGCAAGAGCTTTGAAAGCACTAAGCTGACCATTGCTCGCCAGGTCATCGCCCAAAACTACTTTACCTCTTTTCAGGTGAAGCAACTAATGTGCTTGTTTACCTTTGAGAGCAGCCGATTGGAGATAGCCAAGTTTGCTTACCCCTATGTGCTCGACCAAAACCGCTACTTTGTGGTAAACGATGCCTTCACCTTCGAAAGCAGTATCTACGAACTGAACCAGTTCTTGTACAGCTAAGCGCACCTTTCCTATATCAACTGGAGCCGCTCACTTTTGGGCGGCTTTCTTTTTGGTAGATATGAGTGGTGAGACTTGTTTTTTGCTTTCCTTCGGAAAGAAATCCTTGTCATTCCGAAGTCCGTTTTAAACGGCATCGAAAATCTTTAAGTACTTGCTGGGAGATGCTGATCTAGCATAAGGCAAGACAGCATGACGAAAACTTCGTACCTCCCCTTCGAGAAGAAAAACTATATCCGTTTACTTGCAAATGTGGTACTAAGTACTTTCATTTATGGTATCTCTAATTCGAAACAAAGAGAGCGGAGAAAAAACACAAAAAACAAGCAACTCTTATTATAACTAACTGAAAAACAAACTACTTTACACCGTTTAGTTTAAGACGTCATTTAATTTCTTTGAGTACGAATTGAGCTGTTTTTGGTATGTTTTGGGTATGAATTGGGTATTTTTTCAGTATGAATTGAGACGATTTTACTTGTCAACGGAAAGATGACGAAAAATGGCTGGAATATAATGGGCACACATATTAACAGGAACCGTACCAAAATTCAAAAATTCTTACCCTCTCCAGTGCGGCACTTTCTTTATTGTGGCGTATCCTTTAATTTAGGTGCAAACTAACTATCTCATCATGAAAACAAAACTTTTTATCTCCTTTCTTTTTGCGCTATTTAGCCTTCAAGCTATTCACGCCCAGTCCATTAGCTTTTGTTCCGATTACAGTAGCTCAGGCGATTGTATAGGCTCATCCAGTTCATGGACCATTGAACCCGGTGGGGGCAGTGTGTACATCCTGTACAAAAACGGTGGCAAGAACATTACCGCTAGTAAACTATGGGTTTACATAGATATTTTAAGAAAAGGGAGCTATAGCCCGGTTGAAACCAAAGAATTAGTTCCAGATAAGTATAAGAACTGGATGCTGTACGATTATAAGTTTACTGAAGCTGGTGAGTATAAAGTACAGTTTTTGGATGCCAGCAATACCTTGGCCACCGCCTATGTTACCATCAGTATGAAGGGCAGCACCACCTCCAGCAGTAGTAGCAGCGGGGGTAGTGGCGGCGGCTCAGGTAGCGGCGTAGATACTTGGTACTATGAAGGTTCCACAGTACAGTTCTGCGAAGATGTTACCAGCTCAGGTAGTGCGGTTACGCCATCTGAAGTGTTCAATATCTCCTCCAGTGGAGGTTATGTTTATGTGCTATTAAAGCACACCAAGCAATTTAAGACCAACAAAATATATGTAGATATCTACAAAGGTTCGGATACTGAAGATGTATATGAAACCAAGGAGTATGATGTAGAAGATGACTGGAAATGGTTCAAGTTCAAATATACATTTTATAGTACCGGCAACTATACCTTCAAGTTTTACAACGAGGATGATACCTATATCCAATCGGGATATGTGGATATCAATTGGAAGTAACCATAGTGGTCACCCTGCCATCATAAGCAGCGCGCATGGCTAGGGTGCTTTCTTGCATCCATTGGTAGGTGCGCTCGCAATCGGTTTCAGGGTCTGTAACAATGAAAGGGTCGCCGAACTTGATTTTTAAGGCGACCCTTTTTTTACTAAAGCATTGCATAAAGTGGCGGGGGAAAGTATCATCGCCTACCCAGGCATCGTCTACGTCCTCATACTCTATAGCCACTGGCACTACGGAAAAGCCACCATCATAGGCAATTTGAAATGGTCCAGGGCGCAATAGGCCTACACCCGGTGCCTTGTGGGTAGTGCCTTCAGGAAAAATGATTACAGGCGAACCTTGGCTTAAATGCTCTTTAATAGCCAAACGGGTCTCCATGCGGCTATCCTTGCTTTTTCTATCAATAAAAATTACATGCGATGCCCTAGAACCCGGCCCAATGACGGGCCATTTTTCCACCTCGGCCTTTGCCACTATAGTACCACAAACGAATTTGATCATCAAGGCAGCATCAATATAATTGCGGTGGTTGGCCAAATAAAGATGGGTACCCTGAGGCACGGGGCTTAGTAACTCCACCTTAATGCCCAGCACCTTGATGCAGGCCTTGCCCCAACGGTGGCGAATACGCAGTGCCGATTGCATGTCCTTAATACCTAAAGCGACGTTGCGCAAGAGCAGGCAAAAGAAATAGATACTTACGATGGCAAACAATACGAGCCTGGTTATAGCCCTTAATCGACCCATGGTTTACTTTTCCTTTTTCAGATTTTCAATGGTTTCGTCTGGTACATCGTGTAGGTCAAGTATCATCAGCCCATCCAGCACATCGGAGAAGTTGGGGTCCACATTGAAGCTGATGATGCGGGCGTTCTGCTTGATGTACTTTTTCATCAACACCGGCAGGCGAAAATGCCCCGGCTCTATTTCTTCCACAATATCGTCCAGCTTGGCAATCTCCCCATCCATGGTTTGGATAAGGATTTCCGTATCCACATCCTTCATTTTCACCTTATAGGGCTTACGGGGGCTGATGTACTTGGCCAATCGATAATCGAAATAATGCCGTTTAATGAATTCTATCATCAGATGCCTTGATACATTAGAGTATTGGTTACTGATGCTGAGGGGGCCTATCAGATAACGATATTGCGGGTTGCGGCTCAAAAACTCCACTATGCCTTTCCATAAAAGAAAGAGGGGCAAGCGTTTCTTTTGGTACTCGCCAATGATATATGAACGACCCAACTCCACGGCCTTTGACAGATAAATACCAAAACCCTTATCAATCTTGAATAGACTGGAGATGTAGAAACCCTTTATGCCATAGGCTTTATATATCTCATCGCCTTTGCCAATACGGTAGCCGCCGGCAATCTGTTTGGCATCTTTGTCCCAAATAATCAATTGCTCATAGTACAGGTCATACTCATCCACGTCCCTTGGCTTGTTGGTACCCTCCCCCACTTCGCGAAAAGTGATTTCCCTTAACCGGCCTATTTCCATCATTACATTTGGGATAAGGGAGGTTCGGGCAATGTAAATCTCGAACTCGTTTTGAGTCAACAACAGCCCACCCCGCTCCCGCAACTTTTCCATTTCCTCCTCAATTATCTCTTTGCTTACGGCAGGGGCAATATCCTGTACGTTCTCAATTCGGCGGAAGGGATTATAGAATTGTGTCACCTCCAGCTTGGTACCCAGCACATTGGTTTTTGCACGCAGAAAACGGCCCAATCTGGAATTATTCACAAAATAGTCTTGGTCCTTCACACTAATGGCCTGGCCGATGCGCACCGTTACTACGTTCTCCTTTTCCGTAAAGCGTGCCAATAGTTCGGCAGCTCCGTACTCGGGGTTATTGAATTTCAAAAAAGAAAGAAAGCGGTTTTCGCGCGAGTGGAAGCTAATGGGGATAATAGGGATGCGCAAATCACGAACCATACGGATAACGGGAGGCTCCCATTTTCGATCGATGATTTTTCCCTCTTGGGTACTGAAAATCTTGCCATGCCTTGCTGGAAAAACGCCCAATGCCCCACCCTCTTCCAAATAGGCTTGGATATCAAATTGCTTCAGTTGGCTGAAAAGGTCATCGTCGGCATCGTTCAACTCCACCGGAAAAATCATCTCCCTCAGTTGGCGTGTCACCCAGTTCTGTTCTGATGTAACCATCTTTACCTGGGCTGATTTAGTACCCAACAGCTTCAGCATCATCAGGTGGTCAATCTCTCCAAAAAGATGCTTGGCCACTGCTACATACGGGCCTTTGGGTAAATACTTCAGTTCCTCTTCGTTCCAATCCAAGCGGATATTAAAACGTCTAAGCAAACTATCAACCTTTTCAATATGGGTATTCACGTCCATGGCAATAATAAAACCGGGTGATGCCTGACTAGCATACCTTTTGGGCTAAATTATAAAAATTGGATGTAAGAAAAATAGGAAGGTTGTTCCCTATTTCAACAACTCGCGGGCAATCACCAACTTCTGTATTTCAGAAGTCCCTTCACCAATGGTGCACAGCTTGGAATCGCGGTAAAACTTTTCCACAGGGTATTCTTTGATGTACCCGTAGCCTCCGAAAATCTGTACGGCGTCAGTGGCTACTTTCACACTTACTTCCGATGCATAATATTTTGCCATGGCAGCTTGGGTGGTCACCTTTTCGCCCCTATTTTTTAAGTCGGCGGCTTGGAAGGTCAAAAGTTCGGCAGCTTCAATTTCAGTAGCCATATCAGCTATCTTAAAGGCAATAGCTTGGAAATTGGCGATGGATTGACCAAACTGCTCGCGTTCCTTAGCGTACTTAATAGATGCTTCATAGGCACCCTTTGCAATGCCCAAGCCCAAGGAAGCTATAGAGATTCGGCCTCCATCCAATATCTTCATGGCTTGGATGAAGCCCTCGCCCTCTTTGCCCAAAATATTGTCTTTGTGCACCCTGCAGTTGTCAAAAATCACCTCGGCGGTTTCCGAAGCGCGCATACCCAGCTTATCTTCCTTTTTACCGGCCAACAATCCTTCTGTTCCCCTTTCAATCACAAAGGCAGTCATGCCCCTAGAATCCAACAACTCGCCAGTACGAACAATGGCTACCACCACATCACCGCTAATACCGTGGGTAATAAAGCGCTTAGCACCATTCAATACCCAATAGTCACCATCAGGCTTGGCGGTCACCTTCATGCGCATGGCATCTGACCCCGTATTGGGTTCTGTCAAAGCCCAAGCACCAATGTGTTCGGCAGTTGCTAGTTTAGGTAACCAACGCATTTTTTGTTCTTCGTTGCCAAACTGCAAAATATGGTTAGTACAAAGTGAATTGTGCGCCGCCAACGATAAGCCTATTGAACCACAAACTTTGGAAACCTCAACAATAGCAGTAACATATTCAAAGTAGCCAAAGCCCGAACCGCCATACTCTGTGGGCACCAATACACCCATTAGGCCCAGTTCGCCCAATTTGCGGAAAACTTCGCGGGGAAACTCTTGGGTCTCGTCCCATTTCATCATATCAGGACGGATATGCTTCTCGGCAAAGTCGCGCACCATCTGGGTAATCATGCGCTGGTTTTCGTTCAGCTCAAAATCAAATCCTGTTCTTTGTTCGGTTAGCACTTCCATATTGTTTGCTTTGTTTGCAAAATTAAACTTTGTTTTCCAAATGTCCCCACATCAACCAATGAATAAAGCGGGGGTTAAATGTTGTTAAACATTTCAGATGATGCAACGGTTTAAATTTTCTGAAGGTATAAGATATGTAACTTTAAAGTTGGCAGCATCATTGCGGTTGTTTACCGTTAACGAGTGTTAAGCTGGCAATAACAGCACAAAATTGACGTACCAATATCAATGAACATTTCAAAAACCGATAAATGAAAAACTTAGCCGCACTATTTGTCCTTTTCCTTTCATTCAGCCTAGCCGTACAAGCCCAAAATGGCCCTGTAATGACTTTTAAGACTGACACCTACGATTTCGGCACCATTACCGAAGGCGATTCTGTCAGCTTTGAATTCGTATTTACCAATACCGGTAAATCCAACTTGATTATCAGCAATGTGCAAGCCTCTTGTGGTTGTACCACTCCTTACTGGCCCCAGCAGCCTATTAAGCCAGGCGAAAGCAGCAAGATAAAAGCTACTTTCAAGTCAGAAGGTAAAATGGGTACCCAAAACAAGGTAATCACCATAACCACCAACGAGGCGGATAATACCAAGCGCGTATTTTTTAAAGGCCTGGTAAAAGAGCGGAAGTAACCACCGCCGCCGCATTTTGGCTATCTTTGCACTACTATACTTAAATAGCCTTTATGCCATCCATATCTCATAAAGGGCAGAAGATGCCCGCTTCCCCTATTAGAAAACTGGTGCCCTTTGCTGAAAAAGCGAAAAGGGAAGGCAAAAGTATTTATCACCTAAATATTGGCCAACCCGATATTGCTACACCCGCCGAAATGTGGGAAGCAGTACAAAATTTTAAGGTGCCTGTTTTGGAATACAGCCACTCTGCAGGTTTTGAAAGCTATCGTAAAAAACTGGCAGCCGCCTATGGCCAATGGGGCATCGAAATTGACCATAACGATTTGATTGTTACCACAGGAGGTTCGGAGGCCATCACCTTTGGTTTCTTTTCCTGTTTGGATGCTGGAGATGAAATCATTATTCCCGAGCCTTTTTATGCCAATTATAACGGCTTTGCCACAGCAGGAGACATAGTGGTAAAACCTATAACCTCTACCATTGAAAATGGTTTTGCCCTACCACCTATCAGCGAGTTTGAAAAACTGATTGGTCCACGTACCAAGGCCATATTGATATGCAATCCGAATAATCCTACTGGCTATCTTTACTCCGCCGATGAACTGGAAAGCTTGCGGCAATTGGTGTTGAAGTATGATTTGTTTTGGTTTGCGGATGAAGTGTACCGCGAGTTTTGTTATGATGGCCGCCAGCACATATCTATTCTTACCCTTGATGGGCTTGACCAACATGCGGTGGTGATTGATAGTATTTCCAAACGATACAGTGCCTGTGGAGCTAGGATTGGCTGCCTAATTAGCCGTAACAAGGAATTGATGCAAACTGCACTGAAGTTTGCCCAAGCCCGCTTAAGCCCGCCTACCATTGAGCAAGTAGCCGCCGAAGCTTCACTACTGGTTAAGCCTTCCTACTTTCAACAAGTGAAGGAAGAGTATGTGCGCCGGCGCGACTTAATGGTAGCCGAGTTAAACAAAATTCCCGGAGTGCTGTGTCCTAATCCCGGGGGGGCTTTTTATGCTATTGCCCGCCTACCCATTGATAATGCCGACTACTTCTGCCAATGGTTACTAGAGGAGTTTTCTTACGATAACAAAACCTTGATGTTGGCCCCAGCAGGTGGATTTTACTCAAGTCCCGGCAAAGGTACGGACGAGGTGCGCATAGCCTATGTGTTGAATACCGATGACTTGAAAGATGCGATAAGCTTGTTGGGTAAGGCTTTGCAGGTATATCCAGGTTGCTACAGCATGGAAACAACCAACGGCTATCAAGGAAATTAAATGCCTTTGCTAATGTTTAGCCTTGGGGCTTTATAACTCTAGTATTTGTTAATTTTTGGTGCCTTGGTAAATTAGTCGGTTTCACAATTTAATTTGTTGTACCTTTGTACCAATCATTTTATATCTAATCAATTTTATGCAAACAGGTACAGTAAAATTTTTCAATGAATCCAAAGGTTTTGGTTTCATCACAGTAAGCGGTACAAACCAAGAACTTTTTGTACACGTATCAGGCCTTATCGACCAAATCCGTCAAGATGACCAAGTGGTTTTTGAGGTACAAGAAGGCCGTAAAGGTCTTAATGCCGTGAATGTTAAGATAGCTTAATCCGCTAATTAATAATATGGTTGGCCCTTCCAGCAATGGAGGGGCTTTTTTTTTGCTTTCTTTAAAGAATCACCATCACTATATTTTTTAGTTACTACAAAAGTTAGTATATTGTGGCCTAAGTATGACGGACCGTGTAAGGGAAAAGTTGAGGATACTAGCGGATGCGGCAAAATATGATGTGTCGTGTGCATCCAGTGGCAGCCAACGAAAAAATAGCAAAACAGGCTTGGGCAATGCAGAGGGAATGGGTATATGCCATAGTTATACCGAAGATGGCAGGTGCGTTTCGTTATTGAAAGTATTGCTTACCAACTACTGTATATACGATTGTGCCTATTGTATCAGCCGAAGAAGCAATGATGTACGCCGTGCGGCCTTTTCGGTGGAAGAAATTGTTGACCTTACTATTAACCTGTACAAGCGAAATTATATAGAGGGGCTTTTCCTGAGCTCTGGTATATTCAAAAATTCGGACTACACCTCCGAACGATTGGTACGGGTTGCCAAAGAATTGCGTACTAAGCATCAGTTCAATGGCTATATACACCTTAAAATGATTCCGGGCTCCAGTAAAGAATTGATAATTGAGGCGGGACTTTATGCCGACCGCTTGAGCCTGAACCTAGAAATACCCACGGAAACTGAATTGAAAAAGTTGGCGCCTGAAAAAAACCATAGGGATGCTTTAGTACCAATGGCTGTGTTGAAGGATGAAATTGAAGGTCGTGCAAAGGAACGGATGCGCAAAAAGCCGCTTTTTGCCCCTGCAGGACAAAGTACGCAATTGATAATAGGAGCCACTCCTGAGCGAGACTTGCATATATTAAGGCTTTCCAGCGTACTTTATAGCCAGCAAAAATTGAGGAGGGTTTACTATTCAGGTTATTTGCCAGTAAGCACTGATAACCGTCTGCCCATGTTATCCGCTCCACCATTGATTAGGGAAAACAGACTCTATCAGGCAGATTGGTTGCTTCGTTTTTATGGCTTTAAGGTACATGAAATTGTGAACGAAGCATTCCCTGATTTGCAGCTGGATGTTGACCCAAAACTGGCATACGCCTTAAGAAACCCACACCTGTTTCCAATAGATGTAAATATTGCCCCTTATGAAATGATACTGCGCATACCGGGTGTTGGAGTGCGGTCAGCTCAGCGTATTGTTTCTTCCCGTCGTTTTGGGAAAGTAGGCATTGAACATTTGAAAGCCATGGGTGTAGCCTGGAATAGGGCAAAACATTACATCAAGCATGGTTCTCCTTTTATAAAAATGATAGAACAGCCAGGGCTGATAAAACAACAAATTTTGTTAGGTGAAAGGCAACAATTGAGTTTGTTCTGATGGTTAGCATACGGTATAGTGGGGGCTTTGGGGGATTGTTGACGGCAGTATTTGAAACCTATAGGCTAAAGCTGCCGAAAAACTTGAATGTTATGCCTATGGGGTGCTCTAACATTGGATTGTTTGATGAAACGATCACTGTAGAGGAGGATAGCAAAAAAGCCAATAGAGTACGCTCAGGCATTATCAAAATTGGTGGTAAGGCTATTTTGGAGAAGCTGTATCATGCATATCTATCTGAACAACCTAATGCCGACACACAGATAGCAGCTTATATTCGGCTGATGGTAGATAGCAAAAGGGATATTTCCGGAAACCACTTGGAACCTTGCATAAGGGACGTAATGAAAATGGCGCAATTGGTACGGCGTGAAGAACATAGGATGCATGCCTTCGTACGGTTTCAGCGAACACAGGATGATGTTTACTTCGCTGCCATAGCCCCAACTGCTAATGTTGTGCCACTACTGGGTAGTTTTTTCCAGCGGCGCTATCCAGCCCAGCAATGGCTTATTTATGATGAAAAACGGCAGTATGGCATTTACTATGATTTGGAAAAAGTCAGCCAAGTGGAGTTGGATTTGCCTTTGCAAGGCAGAGACCTCCCTGATTATCTGTTAATGGAGGGCGAGCGCCAATACCAACGGTTGTGGAAGGACTACTTCGATGCAGTAAACATTCCTGAACGAAAAAATATGAAACTTCATATTAGGCATGTACCTAAGCGTTACTGGAAGTACCTGCCTGAAAAGTTCTTGGAATCAACTGGATGTCCTAATTTCGATAGCATTTCTACAGTGTTTGGGATAGAGTGATTCACCAATCCTTTATGCACCTGCAGGAACTGTAAGCCGTCCTTGGTTGCGAGTATGTTGCCACGGAAGCATACTGGCTGCCGGTGGTGATGTAATAGGAGTAGTTGGGGGTAGTGGTATAGTCTGAAGCAGTCCACCACGCCGTTTGGCTACCCCTGCCCATGAAGTCAGTTCCATTATAATATCCTGCAGGTTTTCCATTGAAACCCACACTATTGGTAGCACCGGTGTTAGGGGCGTCCCAGCCAATGGTGTCGCGTAGGTGTCCGCCCGCAATTTGGGTACCGCCCAAGTTATAAATCAATGCAGTCCATTCATTAGCACTTGGAATATGCCATCCTTGAGGACAAATGCCACGGCGTCCGCTGGGAGTTGCACTGCTGGCAGAGTCGCCGTTCATTACCGTGTTCCAGTCATACAGGCGGCCATAACTGGTACAGTTGGCGGCACTATTATCATAGCATAGGCTGCCGGGTGCGTTGTAGTTCAGGTTTTGAGCCATCCACACCTGGTCGCCTATGCATACGGTGTTGTACTTCTGCCCATCGCGGCTGTCAGTAATCTGGCCCCCGCATCCGTAACAATGGCTTCTGCTTTTGTATTGTTTAAAAAACAAGCGACTCCAGCCTTGAAATACGGTATCCTCATATTCGGTAATATTATCGGGCTTTAGGTGGGCTATGCCTGTGCTGTCCGTGTTTTCTACCAATCTGTTCACTATTTGGCTTTCCATACGTTTGGCAAACCAATCCGTCACTACGCGTGAATAGTCATTGCTTTGTGTAAAGCAGTAATAGGTAATGGGGTTCAGGTCAGTAAATGCCGTACGTATGGGGTTGGTAACACCAGAATTAGCATTGGGCTTACCATAGCCGCTATAGCACATGTTGCCAAAAAGGATGGTGTTGGGCATCTGCGGCATGGTTTTAATGTATTTACTGGTAATGTATAAATCATATGTATAAGCAGTATCTAAACCGGCTGCATGCCAAGTGATGTTACCATTCTGTATGGTCACCAATTGCGTACAGGCCAACCTACCATCTTTAAGCATGGCTAATCTGCTTGTCCCCAGCCTGTTAGCTATGTTTTGCTGCAATTGACTGTTGCTTTTCGGTTTGGTGTTCTTTGTGTAGGTTAAATTAAGCCCGCTCATATAACCATCGGGTAAGCCATGTGTATCAATTATCACTAAGCCGTAGTTTTTAAACTCATTAGACTTTTCGGGTGTACAATCAGCATTTTTTACAATACTTACTTGCAGTCGCTTATCAGTGGAGCCTATTCTGTTAGCCACTGCCTGTAACTCACCAGACGCATAAAATTGACTTTCCGCAGGGGCAAACAGCAGTACCTTGTCATTATCAATTAGGTCGCTGCAGGTGCTGCCGCTTATGGCACTAAAAGCCGCTAGCTTGTTACCGCCACCGCCACCACGATAGATGCTGTACCCATTGGCATCAGTCAATACTACTGACAGGTAAGTTTCTACACCATCGGTAGTTACAATTTTAATGGAAGTGCTGTCCCACACATATATGTTGGCGACGCCCGGCTGTGTACGGAGCCATTCGGCTGTAAGCATTACGGCTTCCTGCGGGGTACTATTGTTTTGTGCACCTAGTTCATATAGCTTTTCCCGAGATTGGTCCAACAAATCAGTGGACACCAACAAATCGACTCCATCAGGGTCGGTGTTTTCTTCATCGTCAGGTTTGCAGGTGGTAAAAAGTAACAGGCAAAGCAACAGGGGCAGATAGGCGTATATGCGCATAAGATGGTGGTTGGCTGAACTCAATATAGGGAGAAAATCTTATTTCTTATCTGTTTATTAAATTCCAGTATTTAAAATTGTTAGTAGCAACAATATTTGCTTTCATTGAGCGTCATCTATGAATGTATAAAACCACATTATGTCAAAAACCATTGTTATTACCGGTGCCAGTAGTGGTATAGGAAAAGCTACTGCCCAGCACTTCCACAAAAAAGGATGGAACGTAGTTGCCACCATGCGGAAACCCGAAAACGAGAAAGATTTAAAGCCAGATGCCCGGTTGAAGATAGTGCGATTGGACGTAGAAGATAAGCCGAGCATAGAGGCGGCGGTAAAAGAAAGTATAGCGGCATTTGGGAAAGTAGATGTTTGGCTCAACAATGCGGGCTATGGTGCCTATGGCCCTTTGGAGGCTGGAACGGATGAAGAAATTCGCCGCCAGTACGATGTTAACTTTTTCGGGGTCATTGATTGCATCAAGGCCATACTGCCACACTTCAAAGCCAACAAATCAGGCGTTATTATCAATATCACCTCCATTGGGGGATTGATGACCCTTCCGCTGTTTGGGGTGTATAACAGCAGCAAGTTTGCCTTGGAGGGATTGTCCGAAGGCCTATGGTTCGACTTGAAGCCGTTTGGCATTAAAGTTAAGGTGGTGGAGCCGGGCGGTATCCAAACCGATTTTGCAGGCCGCTCGCTGAACCAGTTTGATTTATCGCAATTTCCGGAATACAAGGCCTACAGTGCCAAAATTGTGGAAAAATTCACCGACCCGAAATATTCCAAAAATTTCGGTAGCCCTGAAATGGTAGCAGGAGTAATATATACTGCCGCTACTGATGGCAAGGATACGCTGCGCTATTTGGCCGGTAAGGATGCCAAGCAGTTTTGGTTTGTCCGCCGTTGGCTGGGCTACCAACTGCAAATGGGCGCGGTGAAGCGATACTTTGGTATCAATTAGTGGAGCTGGAGGGAGTCGAACCCTCGTCCAGACAAGTTGTGAACATACCTTCTACATGCGTAGCATCCTGTTCATTGTCGGGAAAACGGCAGGTCAGGGTACCCACCAACCGTTTCCTCAGCTCTTAGGGTCTCGCCTCGGCGTTAAAGCGAACGCCTCGGCCAGCACGGTATCTCTGATGCCCCGCTGCGTACGTACCGTACAGCGTCTACAGGGGACAAAGGCTAGCTAAGACCTGGTCTTAGGCAGCCATGGCGTAGTTATATTCGCCAGGTAAAATTGTTGTCATGTATTCAGATTAACGGGCTAATACACAAGGCCCGGCATGCCAGTATGACCGCAAATCCCGCTGTCAATTCCAGTCAGCCCCAATATGTTAAAGAACGCATTAAAAGTACAAGGTAAAAGGTACGAGGTACAAATTCCTAACCCAGTACCAAAAGAACCAATCAAGGACGAAGATAGTTCTATTAATGCAACCAATGTATAATTTGGAGGCTCGATAAATAAGGAAACTACAACTTTTTGAAACTTGTAAGCCCTTTGTTTAATTTTGCCGCTTATGCGTAATTTACATCTTGGCATTATCAGGGAAGAGAAAACCCCTCCCGATTCAAGGGTGGCACTAACCCCACAGCAATGCGCCGAAATGCTCAAAAAGTATCCTGGCTTAGAAATAAAAGTACAATCCTCGGCTACCCGTTGTTATACTGATGACGAATACCGGTCGGCAAGTATTGCAGTGGTAGATGATGTAAGTGATTGTGATGTGCTCATCGGCATTAAGGAAGTTCCTGTAGATAAGTTGGTGGCTAATAAAACCTATCTTATTTTCTCGCACACCCACAAAAAGCAAGCTCATAACCGTAAACTGCTACAGGCTGTTTTAGACAAAAATATTCACCTGATTGACTACGAACTGTTAACCGATGAACAGGGAATCCGTGTGATAGCCTTTGGCTATTATGCCGGATTGGTTGGCGCGCACAATGCAATTATGACCTGGGGCAAGCGGAAAGGCGGTTTTGAATTAGGGAGGGCCCATACCTATCATGATTTTGAGGAATTGAAACAAGTTTACCAATCATTAAAACTGCCTCCTATGAAAATTGTGGTGACGGGTGCAGGCCGTGTTGCAAAAGGTGTGGTGGAGGTTTTAGACCTGATGAACATCGAGCGGATAGACCCTGATGATTTTTTGGAAATAGAAGAGGTGAATAAGCCCATATACACCCAAGTGGATTCCGATAGGCTATATGCACATAATTACTGCATGCCCTTTACCTTCAAACATTTTTTCAGCCATCCCCAAGAGTACCATTCCATGTTCAGGCCATTCTATGAATCGGCCGATTTGATGATCAACGCCATTTATTGGGATCAAAAGGCTCCTCGTTTCTTTACCAAACAAGAAATGGATTCGCCGGATTTCCGTATAGAGGTCATAGCAGATATCACCTGCGATATCGAGGGCTCCGTTCCATCTACTATCCGCTCTACCACTATTGCTGAGCCCATAATGGGTTACGACCCGCATACCGGCAAGGAAACAAAGCCCTTTACCTCCAATTCCATCGATATCATGGCCATTGACAACCTGCCCAATGAACTGCCCCGAGATGCCTCTCAGGCCTTTGGTCAAATGTTGGGCGACCACGTGTTGGATGAATTGCTGGGAGCAAAGGAGGGAAACATGATAAGCCGTGCTACCATTGCAGAAAATGGCCAACTGGCAGAACGGTTCAAATATCTGAAAGGATTTTTGGAGGGTAAGAGCTAAGCAATACCTGTTGTTTTAAGTTTCGTTCAGGTCATTTTCCGCTTACACTTTGCATGGCGTTTAATTATCTTTGGCATGGAAGCAATCATCTTACCCAACAAAGGCTAAATTATGGCAGAAGTAATCAGGATGCCGCGCATGAGCGATACCATGGAAGAAGGCGTTATAGCCGCCTGGCACAAAAAAGTAGGTGACAAAGTTAAGGCGGGCGACCTGCTAGCCGATGTGGAAACGGACAAGGCCACCATGGAACTTGAAAGCTATCAGGATGGCACCTTGCTGTACATTGGCGTGGAACAAGGCCAAGCCGTAAAAGTGAACGGTGTGTTGGCCATTGTTGGCAAGGAGGGAGAGGATTACAAACCCCTGTTGGAAAAAGAAGGGAAAGCTGGCCCATCGGCCAATGCAGATGCGGAAAAAGTGAAAGAAACCGTGGTGCCCGCTGACCAAAAAGAGGAGCCCGTGGGGCAAAAAGAAGGCAAGCAACCTGTAGCTGATACCGCACAACCCAATCAAGCAAAAGAAATACAGCCGCCCGCCGAAACCAGTGACGACAATAGGGTAAAAGCATCGCCATTGGCCCGCAGTATCGCCAAGGAAAAGGGGATTGATCTGAGCCAGCTAAAGGGTAGCGGCGACGAGGGCCGAATTGTGAAGCGAGACGTAGAAAGCTACCAACCTGCTGCAAAACCTACCAAGGAAAGCCAGCCTGCCATACAATTGCCAAACGTGGTAGGGGAAGAAAGCTATGACGAAATAGCGGTATCGCAAATGCGCAAAACCATTGCCCGCCGCCTATCGGAGAGCAAATTCAGCGCGCCCCATTTTTACCTTACCATGGAAATCAATATGGACAATGCCATGGCTGCCCGTGAAGGGATGAACGCATTTTCAGAAGTAAAGATTTCTTTCAACGATATCGTTATCAAGGCCGTTGCCGCTACCCTGCGCAAGCATCCAAAAGTAAACGCATCGTGGCTGGGTGATAAAATAAGGTACAACCACCACATTCACATAGGGGTGGCCGTAGCGGTAGAAGAGGGCCTATTGGTGCCGGTTATCCGTTTTGCGGATAACAAGCCGTTGTCGCATATCGCCGCCGAGGTGCGCGAGCTTGCTGGCAGGGCCAAGGACAAAAAATTGCAGCCCCAAGAGATGCAGGGCAATACCTTCACTATTAGCAACTTGGGCATGTTCGGTATCGAGGAATTTACGGCTATTATCAATCCGCCCGATGCTTGCATATTGGCGGTAGGGGGTATTAAAGAAGTGGTGGTGACCGACGGCAATGGTGGGTTCAAGGCTACCCATGTTATGAAAGTCACCCTATCGTGCGACCATCGCGTAGTGGACGGGGCTACCGGTGCTCAATTCTTACAAACACTGAAATCCTTATTGGAAAACCCCGTAAGGATGCTGGTATAAGCAGCACGCTATACCATTTCTATGCTCTGGATATTGGACAGGGAAATACTTTGTCCGTTTCGCAATACCAAAAGATTGCGGCTTACCAAATAGGCTGAAATGAGCATTTCGGTCAAGGCATCCCCTTTTTTGACGGTCAATTTCACCTTTTTGTTAAATAGCTTGCACAGCAATGCAGCATTTTGCAACTGCTCTATTTTGCGGTAGTTTTCCAAAAAATTGGCGTTCAGCTTAGCCTCAATCAAATGGGCACGTACACGGTTGCGGATATCGCCCCGCCTTGGGTCAAGATTTTTCATGGGTGAATGGTCAGTTCAAGACCTTGTACGGCAACGGAAGGAAAAAGTTTTTATAGTACGGAATAGTGGATAGCAAGATTTGCTGATGAATTTGGCAATTTGAAAATTTGGTGATTTGAAGATTGCTTTTGTCGGTACTTATAAATCCCCGCAATAAGCACGGCAAGCCTAAATTGCAAGTAAATTGTACCTCGTACCTATCACTGTGCCTTGCACCTTCCTTCTTGAACATTTTCAGCAAAACCTCGGTTAAAAAGGCATGGAAAGCAAAAAGACCTTGGTATTGGGCGCTACCGAAGACCCTTCCCGTTATGCCAATCTAGCCATCAACCGCCTTTTATCTTATGGGCATGAAGTGGTGGCCATTGGCAAAGAGAAAGGTGCCGTAAAAAATGTGGCCATTGAAACGGAGAAGTTGCCCTTCGATGCAGTGGATACCGTAACCTTATATTTGCGTCCTTCCAACCAAAAAGAGTATTTGGATTATATCATCGGCCTGAACCCCAAGCGCATTATTTTCAACCCAGGTACCGAAAACGACGAGCTTATTGACCTTGCCTACAAAAATGGTATAGAACCCATTGAAGGCTGCACCTTAGTCATGCTTTCGACTGGGCAGTATTAATAATTGTAGTAATTTTATGTAATGGATTATTCCATTCGCTATAAGCTCACAATCTTCTTGTTTGCTATAGTTTGGCTTATTAATGGTTTGATAGCTAAGGTACTAGGAATGGTACCAAGACATGAATTGATAGTAGCCAGAATTCTTGGCAATACTTGGGCACATGAGCTGACCCTGCTTATAGGATTTTCTGAATGCTTAATGTCCGTTTGGATAATTTCAGGCTTCTATCCTAAAATAAATGCTATTACCCAGATAACCATCATTATCTGCATGAACATATTGGAGTTTTTGCTAGCGCCTGATTTGTTGCTATGGGGTAGAGCAAATCTGATTTTTGCGATACTATTTTCTTGTTGGATTGGATGGAATGAAATGCATAGAAGGCGAATGGTGCTCCATGATTAGGATTTTAAAAAATCATCCATTCGCAGTTGAAGCTTTTTTTGAAAGCTCAATAGTACTTACATTTTCAGCTCCTAAGGACCAATTATGCCATCTTATACCAAGATGCCTTGAATTGGACTTATACCAAAAAGAAACGGCATTCATTGCCTTGGCAATGGTGTCTACAAAACAGTTAAGGCCAAAAGGTTTTCCCAAACTTTTCGGCAACGATTTCTTTTTGATTGGGTACAGGATATTTGTCAGGTTCAATACTCCTAAAGGCAAACGATTAAGAGGGCTTTATATCTTGAAATCTGAAACTGATAGCAAGAGAATGGAGTTTTTGGGAAATCTCTTTACGAAATACAGATACTCTACCATCGATATTCAATTTTCTGAAAACGATGAAAGTAAAACTATCAGATCCATATCTTCCGGGCTTATGGTGAAGTATAAAGAAACTGCCGACAATCACTGTTTACCTCAAACTTCCCCATTTTCTGATTTGAAAGAAGCAAGGAGATTTTCTGGTCCCTTGCCATTTACTTTTAGTTATGACCCAAAGAAAGAAGCAATATTATTAGTGGAAGGGGTGAGACAACAATGGGTGCCTCAACCAATTCAAATATTGGATTATCACAGCGATTTTATCAATTCACTGGGAGTGCAAGACATTAAGTTAGCTAATGCATTCATAATTAAAGAGGTGCCCTACTTTTGGAAGCGGGGGCGTTTAATACCATGGCAAAATCAAGGGGTTACTTTACAGGCCTAAGCAATATAATACGTTTCAATTGGCATCTCTACTTATTGGGAGTTGGAGTGGTATTGCTATTATTGGTTCCTAGTCTTTTATTCTCTATTGAATCACCACTGCGTGAAGTATTAGTGTCAATTGCACTTATGGGTTTTATGTCCATTGTGCTCTCAGTGGTTACTTCTTGGTACATTTATGACTTATCTGGTTTATATGAATATCGATGGATGGACGTTTTGCCGGAACGGCATCCAAAAAACATTGTAAACATTCATGCTGGTTATGACGAAACCAGTGGTCTACTTTCAGAAAGGTTTCCATCATCCAAATTAACCGTGCTGAATATTTTTGATAAAGAGCAACACACCGAGTTTTCTTTAAGACAAGCACAAGCAGCAATCCCGCAATCTATTTCCTCCATCACGGCGAGGAGCAATCAACTGCCTCTTGGAAACAACAGCATCGATTGTGTTTGTTTGCTCTTTGCTGCCCATGAAATAAGAAATGATAAAGAAAGGATAGCATTTTTCCATGAAATCAATCGGATTCTAGCTGAAGATGGCATTCTGGTTGTAATGGAGCATAGAAGAGATTTTGCTAATTTCCTAGTCTATAACATTGGTGCCTTTCATTTCTTTTCCATAAACACTTGGCTTAAAACATTTAAGGAAGCTAGTTTCCAAATGGTGCACCACCTTCCCCATACACCTTTTATCTCTGTATTTATTTTAAGTAAAAATGGAATTGCACCTTAAAGTCCTCGGAATAATATTAGTACTACTTAGCTTATTGCACTTGGTTTTCCCAAGATATTTTGATTTGAAAAAAGAGCTTTCCCCCGTAAGCCTAATTGTTAGGCAAATGTTCTATGTACATACATTCTTCATTGCCCTTATGGTAATGCTGATGGGGTTGCTTTGTCTGTTTGCCGCTAATGAATTAACTACTACTGCCCTTGGGAAAAGAATTGCATTTGGATTAGGCATCTTTTGGAGCATGCGGTTGATATTCCAATTTTTTGTTTACTCCCCCACTTTATGGAAAGGCAAGCGGTTTGAAACATTCGTGCATGTCCTATTCGCCATACTTTGGAGCTATCTCACCATAGTTTTTGTTGCAATAGCAGCCAGTTAACTTTACCCAGCAATAGCCTGTATTAGGTCGTACTCGGTAATGATATTTAGGTGGCAATAAATCTTTTTGGCCTAAGACCTTGGTGTGTATCGATAATCGTACAAAGCTGGCCTTTAGTCGTCTTCCCTGTCCATATCCATGCTGCCGGGGCTGAAAAAAGCAGCATGCACCGGGGCGGGGCAAGGGCTGTCTTCCCCCTTCACCGCTACCCATATTACTTGGTTGAACTCGGCATCGGGTACCCGGTCTTCCATGGCAAAGTTGAACCCCTCGCTCATGATGCTCCATTTGTTCACCGCTACGTTCAGTTCACCCAAGTCTACTTCGGCGGGCCGTGCTTTAAAGCCAGTAGGGTTGGACGTATCGGCAAAGCAACGCCACATGGGGGTCGCTGCGGCATCGTATTGGCTCATGGGCGGCAATCCCAGTATGAGCTCCATGGTACGCAGCATGGACGAGGTGCTGTACATGGTATGGTCAACATACCCACGCTTCACGAATCCCCCCGCCACATAGGCGGTACTGCGGTGGGCATCGACATGGTCGGGGCCGTTTTGGGCATCATCTTCCAATATGAACACCACGCTTTCGTTCCATATGGGGCTTTTGCTTAGGTGCTCCACAAAGAGTCCCACGGCCAGGTCATTGTCCGCCACATGGGCTATGGGCGTGGGTTTGCCCACCCGCAAGCCTTCGGTATGGTCATTAATGAAGCGCAGGCTGTTGAACTGTGGCAACGACTTGGTAGCCACCAAGCTATCAAATTCCTGCTGCCACTGGCGGAAGCGAACGGTATCGCGTATGCTTTCGTCCCAGCCGGTGTAGTAGGTACAAAGATGCCCTTCCAAGGCGGGTATGTTGGGTTTGTTGTCATCGGCAAACTCGCCATAGGTACGGTAGCTGACCCCATACTTTTTGCAGAGGTCCCAGATGAAGCCGTTCTTGTTGTTGGCTATACTGCGGGTACCTTCGCCATAATAGTCGCCGCCACGGCCACCGTAAGCTGTGGGCCAGTTCTTTTCCAAAAAGTCGGTACCGTATGCGGCGGTACTCCAATTGTGGCCATCGGCACTCACTTCACCGTTTACGTAGAAGTTGTCCAGCAGCACAAACTCCTCGGCCAAGGCATGCTGGTTAGGGGTCACCTTACGGCCAAAAAGCACCAAGGAAGTATCGCCATTACCTTGTGGCAGGTCGCCCAAAACTTGGTCGTAGGTGCGGTTTTCCTTGATGATGTAAAACACATGCTTGATGGGGGAAACAGCGCCCACTTTACCCGGTATGGGATTTCCATCGGGACAGCCGGCTTCCAATTCTTTCTTCTTGGAATAGGGGGTATTGTTATAGACCACTTGCGAATAGCTTTTCAGCAAATCGGCATTAGGGGCGGGCAAAATGCTGAGCGCCCCACGGAACAGGCCGCCAATGTATTGCACTTTTTGCTTTTTGGCTTGCGCATCCGATTTTTGGTAGCTCACCTCTTGCGCCTTGCTGCGAGGGTTGGGACCCTGCGGATTGGCCAAGGAGCTAAGGCCCTTGCCATTGGCGACCAATATGTTATTGCCCAGCGTACGTACACAGGAGGGGTACCAACCAGTAGGGATAAAGCCCTTGCTCTTGGAACTGCCCGGGCTGGAAACATCAAACACGGCCAGGCAGTTGTTGTCGGCATTGGCGATGTAGAGGGTTTTATTGTCTGGGCTCAGTGCCACGCCATTGGTAGTGCTGCCGTTGGGCGCATCGGGGTAAAGGGCGGAGTTGAGGGTTTCTATCACTTTGCGCTGTTTCAGGTCGATGACCGAAACGCTGTTGTCGTTGGCATTGCAGACATACAGGTATTGACCTGCCTTGTCCAAACACATATCGTTAGGGTTATCGCCCAAGGGGATATTGCCCTCCATGGTTTGCTTGTCGGTATTGAACAGTATCAACTTGTCGCAGCCCCAGCAACTGATGTACAGCATCTTTCTGTCGGGCGAAAGCAGACAGGTATAAGCCTCGCCGCCCAAGGGGTATCTGGCTATCAATTGCTTGCTACCCGTATGGTACAGATACAAGCTGTTGCTCTCTTTGGTAACCACGTACAGTACCTGCTTTTTATCGTCCAGGGCAATGCCAGTGGGCGATATCCTTTCAGGCCAGGGAGCACCCATCACAATGGTATCCATAGGTCTAAGTTTGCCCCCTTTGAAATTGTAGTGCATGATCCAGTTATCGTTGCCGCCTGATGCGTACAGGCTGCGCTCATCATCGCTGAAGGCCAAACCGAGATATGCCTTGCCCACGGGCATGCTATCCGTTACTTTTCCGGCGCTCAAATCAATGATTTGCAGGGACTGGTCGCTTTGCCCGTTATTGGTCACTGCCAGCCACTTGCCCGAGGGGGAACCCACCATGTTAAGTGGCAAATCGCCCAGCGGCACTTGTTTGCCGGTGGGGGTCAGTGCCCAGCCATTGGGCAGCATCACCCGCTTTTGCTGTATTTGCTGTAAGGTTTGGCCTTGCAGATGCAAGCATAGGAGCAGGAGCACACAGAAAACGCTGATAATGGGCTTCATACGCTGAATATTTTGCTGGAAGCTAAGCAAAAAGCTGCTTACTGCGCAGGCCTACAAGATTAATTAATTATTAAGGCAGGCCTTGGCCAACAATGCCACTACTCAGAAGAGGTATGGATACAAACCTGTCTTTTGCAGAGGTCTTAGAAGGTTCTACCCAAATTTTCTTAGCCCGCAATAGCCTGTATTAAGTCGTACTCGGTAATGATATTCAAGTTGCCGGCTATATCTTTTACCAATACGGCACTGTTGTCGCGGTTGATAAGCTTGGAAATGGCACTGGTGCTCTCGTTGGCCTCCACTATCGGGAAAGGCTTTGCCATAATTTTCTCTACGGCGGCATCCTTATCGGCAGGCTCGTTCAGCAGGGCACTTAAAATGGAGTGTTCGGTAATAGAGCCTACCATTTTATCGCCATCCAACACAGGTAGCTGTGAGATACCCAAGTCGCGCATAATATGTATGGCCTCTGTCAAAGTTTGGTATTGCTGCACGGTGACAAATGTTTTCTGCTGTTTCCTGTCCACTATGCTACGTGCGCTGATGCTTTCGCTCCTATTGTCCAGATATTGGCGTTCGCGCATCCATTCGTCGTTATAAAGCTTGGCCACATAGCGGCTGCCGTGGTCATGGAACACTACTACCACTACGTCGTCTTGCTTCAGTTGGTTCTGCATCTGCAAAATACCGCAAACGGCACTACCAGCCGAATAGCCTACAAAAATGCCCTCTTCTTTCGTGATGCGGCGAGCCATAACGGCACCGTCTTTATCGGTCACTTTCTCGAAATGGTCGATTACCCCGAAATCGATATTGGCGGGAATAATGTCTTCACCAATGCCTTCCGTAACGTAGGAATAAATTTCATTCTTGTCAAATTCGCCCGTTTCATGGTACTTTTTCAGGACAGAGCCATAAGTATCTACCCCCCATATTTTGATATTGGGATTCTTCTCCTTCAGGTATTTACCTATGCCGGAAATGGTGCCCCCTGTACCCACGCCCACTACCAAATGGGTGATTTTCCCTTCCGTTTGTTCCCAAATCTCAGGCCCGGTAGTTTCGTAGTGCGCCACCCTATTGGAGAGGTTATCGTATTGGTTCACGTAGATGGAATTGGGTATTTCGGTAGCCAACCTACGGGCAACGGAGTAATAGGAACGCGGGTCTTCGGGTGCCACATTGGTAGGGCACACAATCACTTCAGCCCCTACCGCCTTTAGAATATCCACCTTTTCTTTCGATTGCTTATCCGTGGTGGTGAAAATACAGCGGTAGCCCCGTACGATGGCCACCAAAGCCAAGCCCATACCGGTATTGCCGCTCGTACCCTCAATAATGGTACCGCCGGGTTTTAACCTTCCATCCCGTTCGGCATCGTCAATCATTTTCAAGGCCATACGGTCTTTGATGGAATTGCCTGGGTTATAGCTATCCACCTTGGCCAATACGGTGGCCTTTACGCCCTTCACTACCTTGTTTAGTTTTATCAATGGCGTGTTGCCAATCGTCTCCAATACGTTGTTGTACCACATACTTCAAAGTTAGGCAATTCCCTTTGGAAAGGGAAAGGCGGTGCATTTATAACAACCTCCTCCGCTTCATTTCTTTACCCAGCAGAGACAATTCCCTGCCCACCTGGCCCGATACCGAAGTGTTCTCCTGGGCGCGCCTAATCAGGTAAGGCATCACTTCCTTTACAGGGCCATATGTTACCCATTTGGTGGCATTGTAGCCCTCCTTGGCCAAGTTGTACGTGATATGTTCGCCCATGCCGTATAGCTGCGAGAAGAAGATATTGGGATGGTCGTTGGCCAGTTCCATTTCGTTCATGCGTTTGCAAGCATATAAGCAGCTTGCTTCGTTATGCGTACCTATGCACAGCACAATGGAATCTAAATGGTTGAGGCAAAAATCCAATGCCACCTGGTAATCTTTGTCAACGGCCTCCTTATTGACGTGTATAGGCGATGGGTAGTGCAGTTGCGCTGCCCTTTCCCGCTCCTTTTCCATATAGGCGCCCCGCACCAGTTTTGCCCCTAAAATATACTTGCCCGCTTTGGCCATTTCCGTGTGCTGCATCAGGTGCTCCCTCCTATCGTTGCGGTACAGTTGGTAGGTATTGAATGCCACCGCCCTTTCCGTATTATAGTTCAGCATCATTTCATTGATAAGGTCGTCCAATGGCCGCTGTATCCAGCTTTCTTCAGCATCGAAAAGGATGGATTTTCCCGTTTCGTGGGCCTTTTGGCATAGGTGGTGCATGCGTGCCCTTACCTTTTCATATTCCTCTTGCTCGTGTTGGTTCAGCTCCTTTCCTGCATGTATCCTTTCCAATAGGGCAAACCGCGCGATGGCCGTTATCTTTAAGCTGATAAAAGGCACGTTGGCATTGCTGCTCAATACATCCAAGCTGTGCAGCTTATATTCCGTAGTCTTTACAAAATCCGCCTCGGTCGATTTAGCCTCCACCCCATAATCCAGTATGGTTTTGATATTGGATTTGGCCAAATTCTTAATGGTCCCTTCTATGGAGTGCAGGCTTTCCCCACCTACAAACTGCTTGAACACCGTAGCCCTTACCAGTGGCTCAATGGGCAGGCCCAGGTCTAAAGCCAACTGGGTGGCCCTGCTGCCAAGGTCGGAGAGATGGGAATAGCTGAGCAGCTTGAAAATGCGGTACGAGTGTTTTAGTTGGCTGTTGCTCTTGCTAGCGAAAGCCGCTTCCGTATTGTCGAAAGAGGGTAACGGTCGGGAATTGTCCATATGGTCTTAAAACAATGTAAATTTACGCTTGTTTAGTTATTTGGATGAGCTTGGAGCACTTTCCTTGCCAAATATGTTGAATCAGGCATGACGAACGATATAGAACCGCTGGAAAACTGGTTGCCACATCCGGCCAAGCCCATACTCATTAGCGGTCCCTGCAGTGCCGAATCGGAGCAGCAGGTGCTGGAAATAGCCCGACAACTTGCCCCCTTACAGCCTTCGCTCTTCCGGGCGGGCATCTGGAAACCGCGTACCCGCCCCGGTGCTTTTGAGGGCATCGGCGAAGTGGGCTTGCCCTGGCTGCAACAGGTAAAAAAGGCGTATGGCCTCTCCACCACCGTGGAAGTGGCTACCGCCCACCATGTGGAATTGTGCCTTGCCCACGGTATTGATACCCTGTGGATTGGCGCCCGCTCCACGGTAAACCCCTTTACCGTACAGGAGATTGCAGATGCCTTGAAGGGCGTGGATATCCCAGTAATGGTGAAAAACCCCGTGAACCCCGACCTCAACCTATGGATTGGGGCCATTGAGCGCATGCAGCATGCAGGCATTACCAAACTGGCAGCCATCCACCGCGGCTTTTCCAGCTACGAAAAAACCAAGTACCGCAATAAGCCCATGTGGGAAATACCCATTGAGCTTAGGCGCTTGATGCCCAGCCTGCCCATTTTCTGCGACCCCAGCCATATCACGGGCAAAAGGGCCCTGCTGAAAGAGGTAAGCCAAAAAGCCTACGACCTCAGCTTCGATGGGCTGATGATTGAAAGCCATACCGACCCTGACCACGCCCTGAGCGACAACGAACAGCAAATAACCCCTGCCAACCTGCGCCTGCTACTGGCAGAACTAGTGGTGCGCAACCAAGGCACTGACGATCCAGAATTCAATACCAGCCTGGAGCAACTAAGGGCCATTATCGACCGCCAAGATGAGGAGCTGGTAAAAAAGCTGCGGGAGCGCATGGAAATAGTGGAAAAAATAGGCCACCTCAAAAAAGAAAAGAACATTACCATTTTGCAGCCCGAACGTTGGGCGGAAGTGTTTGCCACCAGAACGGATTGGGCCGACAACCTTGGGCTTTCCAAAGAATTTGTTTTAAAGATTTTCCAATTGGTCCACCAGGAAAGCATCCGCAAGCAAACACAGGTGATGAACGAGGAAAAATAACTAGCTACCAATATCCAAAAAAGCTTTTTCGCAGGTATTTCGCAGGTACTTCAAGGGGTGTTCGCGGGTACTTCAAGGGTATCTCGCAGGTGCTTCAAGGGGTGTTCAAAGGTATCTCGCAGGTATTTCAATTCCTGTTAGTTTGTTGGTTATCAATAAATTGTGCGAAAAAGTGTGTGTTTTTTCGTTTTTTGAGGAGGGATTTACGCCTGCCCCGCTTATGGCGGGGATTGCAGCCCCAACCATTTTCAAATTACCAAATCACCAAATTTTCAAATTGTGTTCGCCAAATTTCCAAATTCATTGAAGCACCTGGCTACTAGCCCCTAAAAAAGTCGTTTCGGTAGTATTTCGGTAGTGCTTCAGTGGTGCTTCAGTAGTACTTCAGTATAGTTTCAGTAGTGCTTCAGTGATACTTCAGTAGGTGTTCAGTGGTGTTTCAGTTTTGATTAATTTATTGATTATCTGTAGTTTATATGAAAACTGGTGTATTTTTTGCTTTTTTTTGAGGGATTTACGCCTGCCCCTCTTATTGCAGGAGTTGCAGTCCAAACCATTTTCAAATTACCAAATCACCAAATTTTCAAATCAATTTGCTCTTCTCTCTACACTCTACCTTCTACCTCTACCATAATTATAGATACTTAAGCCCACAAAAGCAAGTACTGGGAATCGAAAAAAGTGCCGGACTGTTCCGCATAGATTAGCCCAGCGTATCTAAGTGCAAAACTGGCAAGCCCCCCACTTTGTCATTTTCATGTTATTGATTTGTTAAATAAATAGGTTGTAAAAGTAAAATTCATTCGTAATTGCTTATACATACTGCATTCCAGGCTGGTTATTGCTATTTGCATCAGTATTGATAAAATGCTTGTTTATTAAATTTATCTACCTATATTTAACAATATGCATGTTGCCCTATTGGCATTGCAAACAATACCCATTAAAACCACAACCATGAAATCTCTTATCGTTGCCATTCTCTCCTTCTTCCCTTTTGCCCTACTTGCCCAGATGCCTGGCCTCAATGTCAACGCACAGTTGAACATGCCCAGCGTTTCTGGGGCAAGCGTGAACATCTCCGCCGACAATTTCAGCCCCGTCGATTCTACCCCCATAGCCGGCAACAGCCGCAGTGCGGTGGTGGAAGTGAACGTAAGCGATACCACCGGCCTGGCCACCATACATGTGGTACTTAAGAACAGCCTCACCAACACCGTCATTCGCTCCCAGGATTTTTCCACCAGCGGTCTCACCGCCTGGAAGAAGGGCACCGTCTCCAGCCCGCAGGGCTTCGTCTACTACCTCCCCTTCGGCACCCTCGTGCCCGGGCTAGGTGGAACCTCCCTTTCCGTACAGCTCGAAAAGCGCAATGGTGCCACTGGTACCACTTTCTTACAAACCAATAATTAGTCTCCAATATCCCCCATTAAAACCACAACCATGAAAAATATATCTTCCATTAGCCTGCTGCTACTGTGCTGCCTTGCTGCCCTATCCCTCAAGGCGCAGGTACAGTTCCAAAAAACCTTTGCCCTCAACAGCAATAGCGAGTTCTTCAAGTCCATATCGCCCATCTCGAACGGTAACTTCCTGGCCATGAGCCATGTCAACCTTAGTACCGCCAATGCGCAGGAAGCCTATATAGCGGAGCTTGATGCGTTCGGCAACATTGTGCGCGAAAAAACTTTCGGGGGCAATAGCTCCGCCCAGCAGTTCATCAACCTATTGGCAGAGACCGATACCAGCTACGTGCTGTATGCCGCCCATGTGGGCCTTATAGGTAGTACCGACCTACAGGTGGTATCGCTCAGCAAGGACTTCTCCACCGTCTATTGGAACAAAGCCGTGGGCGGCAGTGGGCTGGAAGTGACGGAAAACGGCATCCGCACCCGCGACGGCGGCTACGTGATTATGGGTTGGACACAGAGCTACGGCGGGGGCAACAACCACTACCTGTTCAAGCTTAGCGCCTCGGGCAGCCTGCTATGGAGCCGCCACATAGGCGGCAGCGGCACCGAAAAAATAGGTAGGGTGATAGAGCTGCCCGACAGCTCGCTGGTAGTTACCGGCCTCAACGAGTTCAACTTCTCCACCACGCACGACGACATAGGGGTCTATTGGCTCAACAGCGATGGCACCATCAACCACAGCAAGACCTACAACGTGGCCACCAACGATGGCAGCTATGACATTGCCCGCACCCTCGATGGCGGCCTTATCCTTACCGGCCACGTGTACAACAGCAACGGCAGCAGCAACAACGATGCCCACCTCATCAGGCTCGATGCCTCCGGTGCGGTACTGTGGGCCAAGGCCTATGGGGGCAACAATCTGGACATGGGCCGCAGGGTGATTTGCCTGCCCGACAGTGGCTACATCATGGTGGGCGAGACCAAAAGCTTCGGGGCGGGCGGCTACGACGTGTTAGCCGTGCGCACGGACAAGAACGGCTCCGTGGTATGGAGCAAGTCCTACGGCGGCACGGCCGACGATATCGGCTACGACATCAGCCCCACCGCCGACGGTGGCTACCACATCGTGGGCGAGACCAAGAGCTTCGGGGCGGGCAGCAACGCCAACTCATACCTGGTGAAGATTGACGCCAATGGCAACAGCGGCTGCAACCAGTCCAGCGGGGGCAGCTCATGGTCCATTAGCGTTTCGGCCTCCACGCTCACCGCCACCAACGGCACCGGGGGCAGCACCGCCACAGGGGGCAGCCTGGCCAGTGTGGCCAATACCGACAGCCTGTACTGCGGTAGCTACGGCGGCCACAAGGGCCTCACCTGCTCCGATGCCATCAACCTCGACAGCCTCCATGCCAGCACCCTGTACGAAATGAACGATACGGTAATGTGGTTTAAGTTTACGGCTTTGGATTCTTTGAGTCATTATACAATTCTTGCTGATATTAATGATACCATCAACACCATTGATAGCATAAAACTGTTTTTGGGATCTAGCTGTTTGACAATTAATCCCATAGCTACTTTTTCCAACGAACAGACTTTACATACCAATCTTTTAACAAATTTTAGACAAGACAGTACATATTTTATAAAGATATACAAAGGCAGTATCGCCACAGAAATTATAGGGTTCAAGCGTTCAACTCTAAATTGGAATTGCGCTATTAATGATACTATAGGATTACCAAGCCCATCCGACTGCGAAAATTATGGTTATTATTTGCCAGAAAGGACCGTATATATCAACGTACACTTTATGCTGAAATCAGATGGCACAGGCAATTTCAACGAAACATGGGACGGCATAAGAAACAATGTGCATGGATTCTATGTCAATGGTTATAGAGTCGCTAATGAAATGCTTGATTGGATTAACCAAACAGCTCAAGCAAACAGTTCAAATCAATATGTAGTTGCAGGCAACATATTGCCAGTGCCAACTTTAGATTCAAAAATCAAGTTCCAGTTATATACTGACCCAAATGACTCCAATGACAGAGGAATATATTTTCATAGAAACGATATCGCATACGATACTTTAGATATGACATATTTAAAAGATAATTTTTCTGTGCATGGCGATAAGGTAATAGACATTTTTTATACAGAGGCTTTACCAGATACCGAAACAAGGAATGGAATAGCCGCAGGCATTGGCGCAAATATATGCATTATTGATAATATATATTTAATTTATCGAACCAACAATTATGACTATTGGACTAAAGACGTTGTAACATATCATGAAATCGGGCATTGTCTAGGATTGCATCATACTTCATTTTGTAATCCTCCGTCCGTGGATCAGTGTGCCGATACATATGATCTTTCTACTTGGCCGGACGGGTGTTTTCCCTGGAATGTCGGTAATAATATAATGGAATACCATAATATGCAAAGCTGCATAACACCATGCCAATTAAATATAATACACAGTAGTTTGCCAAACTGGCTGTATGCGGGAGGCGACGAATGCGAAATTACTGGGCCTACTGATACCATAACGGGCAACCAATACTGGATTGTTTCCAGATACCCTGAAGGAGATGTATTTATAGATTCGGAAGCAACCCTTACCATTACATGTGACGTCTTTATGAGGTCTGGAGCTAAAATAATGGTAAACAGAGGAGGTAAATTAATTGTTGATGGCGCAACTATTACCAGCTTATGTGCAGGTAAGGCGTGGTCAGGAATAGAGGTATGGGGTATTAATGGTTCCAATCCGCAGCCGCAACCAAGCTTGGATAGCATTCTTTCCAATGCATATCCAGATAGTGTTACAGACCATGGTGTTGCAATCATTAAAGGCGGTTCCCTGATATCAAATGCCTATAATGCGGTTTCATTGTTCAAGCGGGAAGGGGGCAGTGCCAATCTTAGTTACACAGGGGGCATTGTTTTAGCCGATAGTTCTTATTTTAGGAACAATGGTCAATCAATAGAGTTTATGGCCTATCCTACTTATCAAACCACAAATGCAGCTTATAATAGTGTTTCCCACATAAAAAATTGTATATTTGAAACAGTAGGCAATAACTTTGCTGTGCCTTACATGAAACATCATATCAGCTTATGGAACATTAACGGAGTTGAAATTTGCTGTAACAGATTTGGTTATAATAAAGAAGAAAACCCTGTTTATATTGCATCTCGTGGTGATGGAATCTATAGCGTTGATGCAGGCTTTCGTGCACGCCACAATGTCTTTGACAGCCTTACCTATGGTATAAGGGCACTCTCGACGGGATGGAGTTTGTTTAAACATGCTGAAATTGATAGCAACGAATTCCGCCAAACTATGGTGGGTATTGACATTACCGGCAACGGGTATGTACTAGCTACGCATAACAACATTGCCCCTTACAACAGCAACGGAACAACACCGTATGCATTTTCCAACGGCATTAGGAATAAGGGCAATTTAATGTATAAAATAGAGGAAAATTCCATTGACCTCCCTGATGACTTCTCCGTCGGTATTTACAACATTAATTCCTCCCCTTTTCCTAACGAAGTCTATCTAAACATCATTTCCGGGGAAGGGGACGGATACGGAATTGCCAATTCTTTGGACAATTCGGGGGTATTCATCAAGTGCAACGACATTCAAAATGAAATGGACCATATATTGGTGCTTTCAGATGGAATAAGGGAGGAACAAGGAACATGTCAAACATTCTTTACTCCGGCAAACAATCGATTTAATAATAGTTGCGACTATACGAATTCGGCTCATGTGTTTAATAATCCAAATACAGATTGGTTTAAGTATACGTTTATATCATCTGCTGGCGGTTTACAGCCCGATAGTTTGTGTCGTTCAATCGTAAATGAATATAATAAGTGTGCTAATTTTGGAACTTATGGTATTTCTTGCAAATCCCGTTTGGCTAATGACGATGACTCTATTGGCATTGGCTTCGATACCACCATTAACAGCGGCATTATTGAAGAAACAATTGCAGGGCTAGCAATTGATATCAGTGAACAGTATACATTCTTGGATAAGGGCAATACTTCCGAATTGTTGGCCAATGTTAGGGATATGGATATGGATGATAAAGATTTGCTGGAAGTATTGGCTTCTGCCGATGGTATGTTGTCTGATGAGGTGTTGTTGGATGTAATGTATATTAGGCCTTCCATTGATAAAGCGAGTTATAGCCACCTGTTGCTACAAAACTCACCGCACAGCAATATTGCATGGAAAGAAATCAAAAGTTTTGGGCTGCCCGCGGACAGCCTGGCCAAGCTGGAGCAGTACCAGGATAGTGTTTCTGAAAGAAAGCCCATTATTGATAGCCTTTATTACCTGCGCTATGCCAAGATGGACCAATATGCCCAATTGCTCTACCTTGCCAAAAAGGGCATTGCCTACAGTTACGAAGAATTGCAAGAAGCATTGGCCGAAGAGACAGAGCCCTACCTGCAATGGCTGCTCGCTGAACTTTACATGGGCCAGGGCATGGCCGGGGAGGCAACCGATGTACTTGAGGCCATACCCGTACGCAACAGGGAGATAAACAACCTGAAGGAGCTAAGGGCCATATCCCTTGAGTTTCAAGAGAATGGTTGGACTTGGGGAAGCATCCTCCATGATGAGGAGGCAAACGCATATCTGGATGAAATAAGTGACATTGCCCATCGCGATACGTCCATTGCCGCATTCGAGGCGCAGGCCATCCTACACTTGCTCTACGACTCCACCATAACGGAAATATTGGAACTTAAAGCGGTGCCAAAGACTGCACCTCCAATGCAGCAAGAAAACATCAGTGCACCAATTACCACTGGATTTAAGGTTTATCCCAACCCCGCTTCAGATGAACTGTCCATCGAATCGGAAAAAGCGGGCAGTTTTAAGGTGTACAACGTGCTTGGTGTGGAGGTGCTCAGCCGCCAGCTGTTCAGTAACGAGAAAATCAATGTTTCCCTAACGGGTATATCCAGAGGAACCTACCTGTATCGATTCTTGGGGACGGACGGGCATTCATTTAGCGGCAAAATAGTGGTGATGGAATGACCAGGTCGTGGCATATAATATTGTTCATCTTTGCCTGCCTTTCAAGTAAAGGACAAACAATTACTTTTGACAGTGTCTATTATTTGACCAGCTATAGTTCAGGCACAAGTGTTATAGAAGAAGATAGTGGCTATACGGTATGCGGGTTGGGCTATTCGAATCAATTAAGTGGGTTTACTGGTATAAATATTTTTAAAACGGACAATTATGGCAATGTCTTGCAACAAAAAGTAATTGGCCGTTCTCAAACCGGGCATTATCCGGGACCTAATGGGGCATTAAAGAAGCTGCCTGATTCAAACTATATTTTGGGTGCAGCAGTGGAGTTCTATGATAGTGCTGTTGTGAGTAGAGGACTTTTCCTAAAACTGGATTCTCATTTCGACACAATTTGGACTTACGTTTATGGTAATCATAATGAGGATTATTTTAATGATAGCTATTTATCGACTGACAATAATTACCTCGCAGTTGGATTAAAGGGAAATGCTAGCGGCAGCATGGTGTTAGTCAAACTTAGCCCTACAGGCCAAGTGATATGGGAAAGAGCCTATGGAGGGAATGACATAGATGTTGGTGTAATGGTAGGGGAACAAGAGGATGGTAGAATTATTATAGCGGGGTTGACCGCCAGTTTTGGTAATGGTTCAATCGACGGATACTTAGTCAAAACAGATAGTTCTGGCAGTTTACTTTGGCAAAAGACCATCGGCAAACTAGGTGATGACTCTGAAGTCAGGGTAAGGACTACAAACGATGGAGGCTATTTAATTTGGGGTTCAATGGACACTATTACGGCCAATGGCTCTAGCTATCTTATGAAGCTTGATAGTGATGGCGAGGTTGTTTGGAAACTTTTTTTCAATAAAGATTATCGTACTCAATATGGAGTTCTGCAAGCTAGGGAAGTTGGAAAGTATATTTATATCGTAGGTTTTTACGATACCATTCAATCGGGGGAAATAGGATGGATGGCAAAGTTTGACAGTATGGGTGCTTTAATTTGGCAGCACTTTCATAGGCATGTAGATTCTCAGATTTCAGATTTCAATTACTTTTATGATTTTGCACCAACAAGAGATGGTGGGTTTATATTGACAGGGTCAACCGAAGGAGTAAATACTAATGGTTCCGGTCAACAGGGCGTATGGCTGTTAAAGGTAGACAGCCTCGGCTGCCTGACACCCGGCTGCGATACACTACCATGCCAACTGCCCCCCTGCGATACGGTGGGGATTGGCGAAACGGCCTTCCCGAAAATTTGGGTGTACCCCAACCCGGCTACAAACCACCTCACCATAGAGCTATCAACCTACACCCAGCCCACTACTTTCGCCCTTTACGACCTGCTGGGCCGCAAAGCCTTGGAAACGGTGCTGGAAAGCCACCGCACGGAGCTGGACATCACTTCCCTGCCCGATGGGCTGTACCTGTATAAAGCGGGAGGTGCTATTGGCAAGGTGCAGGTGTTGAGGTAATAGGAACTATGCAAAACTCACCGCACAGCAACGTGCTGATGGGTGAGGCCAGGAGGTTCGGGCTGCCCGCTGACAGCTTGGAAAAACTGGAGCAGTACCAGGACAGCACTTCCGCCAGAAAACCCATCGTGGATAGCCTTTATTACCTGCGCTACGCCAAGGAGGACCTTTATGGCCAGTTGCTGCATATTGCCCACGATGGGGGCGATTATACCTATGGGGAGCTTGCGGCCTTGCTCGAAGCCGAGAAGGAACCGGCACCGTTGCTGCTGCTGGCAGACCTGTACATTGCAAGTGGCGAATACACCCTGGCAGCGCAGGTATACGACAGCCTGCTGCCCCTACGCGAGCGGGAAGTGCGCAACCTGAGGGATATGCGGCAGATAGAACTGGAATTTCTGCAGAACGGATGGAGCTGGCTGGAATTGAAGAACAACGCGGAGGCGCTCGAATATTTGGACGCGATAAGCGACATCGCTTACCGCGACAGCACCGTGGCCGCCTTCCAGGCACAGGCCGTGCTGAACCTGGCCATGGACAGCACGTTCATCCAGATTTTCGAGGACAAGGAGGGCTCACTTAAAAAGGGAGATGCCACAACGGCAAGCTTACAAACTGTAAATCCTAGCCTACCGAAACTCTACCCCAACCCCACTGCAGGGCAACTTACCCTGGAATATGCGCCCAGCAATGCGGGCTCACTGGTGCTTTACGACCTGTATGGAAGGGAAATGACAAAGGTTTTACTGGAAGACGGGTCAGGAAAAAGAACTTTT